>CADEFT010000024.1:0-122788 GCA_902826685.1 uncultured Acidobacteriota bacterium | reverse complement strand
AATTGCAGGTCTTCAGCGCGCCGCGGAAAAACCCCTCGTCCTCGCTCACTGTGACGATCTTGGCCCGCTCCACACCCTCCACCAGCACCTTGATGTTGCCGTCGGGCAACTTCAGGCTTTGAACGATGTTGGCTACCGTGCCGACGCCGAAAATCTCATCCGGCCTCGGCTCATCCACCGATGCGTCGTGCTGGGTTGCCAGAAAAATCTTCTTGTCGCCCGAGAGAGCCTCTTCGAGGGCGCGCACGCTCGATTCGCGCCCAACCACGAACGGAGTCATCATGTACGGAAAAATGACCACGTCCCGGATGGGCATCATCGGCAAACGTTTTGTGTCGGATTTTTCTTTTGAGGTGAGCATGAAAAGCCTTCGCTAGCGCCCGGCATGCGGCCGGCCGGAAAGAAACCGCGAACTTTTGACGTCAACCGGCTTTTTCGAGTAAAGCCAGGTTGATTTTCTGCGAGAGCACCATTTCCTTGGTGACTACGAATTCCCGGACCTTCTTGTAAGAAGGCACGTAATACATCAGGTCGAGCATGAGTTCTTCGAGGATCATGCGCAGCCCGCGCGCCCCCACTTTCCGCTCCAAAGCGAGAGCGGCCACCACGTCGAGAGCGTCGTCTGTAAACTTCAGTCTAACATTTTCGTATTCGAACAGCTTCTGATACTGACGCGTGATGGCGTTCTTCGGCTTCGTCAAAATCTGCATCAGGGCTTCCTTGCTCAGATCTTCGAGGATGCCGACCACCGGCAGACGTCCGATGAACTCCGGAATGAATCCGAACTTGATCAGATCGATGGGCTGAATCTGATCGAGCAAATTCAGGTCGCGGCGGCCCGAGGCCGAACTCGGGCGGCGTCCGGTTTCTTCTTCCCCGCCCCGGAAGCCGATCGACTTGCGTCCCACCCTACGGCCGATAATCTTCTCCATTCCGACAAAAGCCCCGCCGCAGATGAAGAGGATATTGGTGGTATCGACGGGAGTGAACTCCTGGTGCGGATGCTTGCGGCCGCCCTGCGGCGGAACGTTCGCCACCGTGCCTTCGAGGATTTTGAGCAGCGCCTGCTGCACACCTTCGCCCGAAACGTCGCGCGTGATCGACGGATTCTCGTCCTTACGGCCGATCTTGTCGATCTCATCTATATAGATGATGCCCTGCTGGCAGCGTTGCACGTCCCAATCGGAATTCTGCAGCAGCCGCAGGATGATGTTTTCCACATCCTCGCCGACATAACCCGCTTCGGTGAGAGTTGTGGCATCGACGATCGCAAACGGCACGTCCAAAATTCGCGCCAGCGTCTGCGCCAGATACGTCTTGCCGGTGCCCGTCGGCCCCATCAGCAGAATGTTCGACTTCTGCAGTTCCACATCCGCCGAACGCTGCTTGTTCATGTGGATGCGCTTGTAATGGTTGTATACGGCGACGGCGAGTTTTTTCTTCGTCGCCTCCTGTCCCACTACATACTGATCCAGGTATTCCTTGAGTTCGAGCGGTTTCGGGAGCTTGTGCGGACCGCCATAGGAATGCTCCTGCCGGTCGTCTTCGAGAATCGAATTGCAGACGGCAATGCATTCGTCGCAGATGTAGGCGCGCGGATAGTCGCTCGGCGAGGAGATCAATTTCCCGACGACATCCTGACTCTTATGGCAAAACGAACAGCGCAGTGTGTCGTCAGACCCAGAACGTTTCACAGATTATCTCCCTGGCTGGGCAGCCCAGCGTCCGCGGCTAGAAAACATCGGTGGCTGCCTCCATTATCGCTGTGGGAGAGGCCCGCTGGCAATGGCACCCGTCCGTTTCCATCTTGGTACGGCCAAAAGGACCGTACCGGGAACTTGGGCTACATCCCGGGCAGCGTGCCTTCGGCGGCCAACCGGATGCGGTAAAGACCCGTGCGTGCCGTCATGTAGAGCGTCTTGCCGTCGTCGCCCCAGCCCACGTTCGCCGGCCCTTCGGTGGGCATGATCTTGCCTAGTACCTTACCTTCGGGGGAAAAGACCCACACGCCGCCGGGGCCCGTCGCGAACACGTTGCCCTTCTTATCGAGCTTCAAACCGTCGGGCAATCCATCGGCCGTCTCCGCCGTCACGTCGTAGAAAACTTTTGGGTCTTTCAGCGACCCATCGGCCGCTACGGTGAACTTCATCCACAGCTTCTTCGCCGGATCGGAATTGGCCACATACAGCGTCTTCTCATCGGGCGAGAAGCCGATCCCGTTCGGACGCGTCATCCCTCTATATAGAAGCTTCAGCTTGCCATCGGGATTCAGACGGAATACGCCGTTGTACTTGAGCTGCTTGGCCGGATCGTCGTCCTGCTTGGCGAACCCGTACGGCGGATCGGTGAAATACAACGATCCATCGGATTTCCAGGCCGTGTCGTTGGGGCTGTTCAGCCGCTTGCCTTCGAACTTGTCCACCACCACCGTCTGTTTGCCGTCGGCCTCAAGCGCCGCAATCCGCCCCCGCCCATGCTGACAGATCAGCACGCGGCCTTTCTTGTCGAGATTTAGACCGTTCGACCCGCAGTAGGTCCCGGGCGCGCACTCATCGGCGCCGCTGTTTTCGAGGAACACCGAAGCGGCTTTGTCGCCGGGATTCCAGCGGTAGATGCGATTGCCCTGCACGTCGCTAAACAGGAGATGTCCGGCGGGCATCCAGAGCGGCCCTTCGATGAACTTCATGTCGCCGGCCAGCTTCTCGATCTTGGCATCGGCGGGAACCAGCGCATCGAACGCCGGGTCCATTCTCGCGACCGTGCCGGCCGGCGGTGGGGGCGGCGCGGCGGCTTCCTTCTTCGTTTCAACGGGGCCGGAGCAGGCGGAAAGCATCAGCATCGCGGCGGTGGTGACGGCGGCACGTAGCAACATCGAAGGACATCATATCGTACGTGCCATCATCGGAGAACCATGCAGATTTCTTCTGTCACGCTCAAAGGCGCAAGCGTACGGCTCGAGCCGCTGAGCCTGGACCATCTCCCCGCCTTGTGCGAAGTAGGCCTCGATCCCGAGTTGTGGCGCTGGACCAACACAGCCTGCCTCGATGAGGCGTCCATGCGCGCGTATGTCGAATCGGCGCTGCGGGCCCGCGAGGCTGGAACCGAGCTGCCCTTTGCCACCATCGACCGCGCCTCGGGCCGTGTCGCCGGCAGCACCCGCTACATGAACGTCGACATGGCGCACAAGCGGCTGGAGATCGGCTCCACATGGCTTGCCGCCCCCTGGCAGCGCACCGCCCTGAACACCGAAGCGAAATACCTCATGCTGCGCCACGCCTTCGAGACTCTGGGCTGCCTGCGCGTCGAACTCAAGACCGACGTGCTCAACGAGCGTTCCCGCGCCGCCATTCTGCGCATCGGGGCACGGCAGGAAGGCATCTTCCGCAAGCACATGATCACCGCCACCGGCCGCAACCGCGATACCGTCTGGTTCGCCGTGATCGACGACGAATGGCCGGGCGTCAAAGAAAGGCTAGAAAGGAAGCTCGGAGTATCATGAGGAAATGCGCCTCCTGCTCTGCGCCCTCCTGCTGATTGCCAACTTCGCCTGCACGCGTCTGTACTATGCCGCCAACGAAAAAATCGGCCGCGAGAAGCGCGACATTCTGGTGCGCCGCGTCGAAGCCGCGCGCAAGGATCAGAACGAAGCCAAGGAGCAGTTTCAGAGCGCCCTCGAAGCCTTCCAATCGGTTTCAGGCTTCAAAGGCGGCAAACTCGAGGACGTTTACAACAAGCTCAACAAGGAACTGGAGCGCTCCGAAGGCCGAGCCAAGGATGTGAATGAAGGCATCCGCTCCATCGAGAAGGTGGCCGGCGATCTGTTCAAGGAATGGGACAAAGAGATCGCCGCCATCGGCAGCCGCGACTTGCGCAGCCGCAGCCAGGAAATCCGCTCCGAAACCGAGCGCCGCTATGCCGCCCTGGTCCGCAAGATGCATGAATCGGAATCGAAGATGGATCCGGTGCTCGGCGCCTTCCGCGATCAGGTGCTGTTTCTCAAGCACAACCTGAATGCCAAGGCCATCTCGTCGCTGAAGAACAACGTGCTTAAGATCGACGGCGAAGTGACGGCCCTGGTCAAGGACATCGAAGCGTCAATCGCCGAGTCCGACGCCTTTATCAAGTCGATGGGGCAGCAGGCGGATTAAAAAATCACGCGCAGCACCAGTTCGGTTTGGCGGCTGAGGTTGGCCTGGCCGGAAATCCGCCCGAACTGGCCCAGCGCGCCGAACGTCGTGTTCGGTCCGGCAAACACCGGATGATTGGCCAGGTTGAACGAGGACGCGCGCAGGTTTACTTTCACCCGCTCGGTCACGGCGAATTGCTTGGTCAGCGTCAGGTTGATGTTATTCATGCCCGGCACGCGCAGCCACGGCGTCCGCTGGCCCGTGTTGCCGAACGTGAAATCGGCGGGCTGCGCAAAGGCGGCCGTATTGAAGTAAGCGCCCAGCCGGTCGACAATTGCGCCGCTGATGCCCGCCTTCGGATCGCCAACCGCATTCGGCCGCTGTCCGCCGGCGCCCGCCAGGAACAACGTGTTCTGATTGAGGCCGAAGCTCATCGCGAAACCGGATTGGAACGTGCTGAACGTAGCGAGATTCCACTGCCCGAACATCAGGTCGATTGCCTTCGAACTACTGCCCAGATACTTGCGGCCGCGCCCCACCGGCACATCCCAACTGGTGGTCACCGTCAGCCGGTGCGGCACGTCGAAGGCCGTCACGGAACGTTCGATCCGGCGGTTGTTGTGATTCTGATAGGGGCCGATATCGCCGATGTTCTTGCTGAAGGTGTGCGACACGATGGTCGTCAGGCCGTGCCACATCCGCTGTTCGAACTTGGTCTGCAGCGAGTGATACACCGTGTTGCCGAAGGCCGGCACGTTGCGCGTGATGTCGAGAAACTGAGGAAATGGACGCAGCAATTGCTGCCGCTGCACCGTGGCTCCCGCCAACTGGCCCACCGTGATGAGACCCTGAAACGGGTTCGCCACCGGATCGAGCAGCGCGCGGCCCATCGAAAGAAATTGCGACGGCACCTGGTTGATGTTTTCCGAGATCCCCACCTGCGGATCGGAAGTAATGTGAATTCCGCGGCTGCCCACGTAGCCCACCTGCAGCAGCGATTTCGAGAACACTTCGCGCTGGATATTGAAGTTCCAGGTGTGCAGCAGCGGCGTGACGTCGCTGGGGTCGACGAAGGAAATCCCTTGTCCCACCAGCGTCGCCAGGCCCAGCGAGTTGCCCGTCCGCGCCGCCAGTCCATTGGGAAACGGATTGCTCAGCCGGTCTCGCGGTGTGAAGCCATCCTGAGAAGCCACCAGGCTGGTGGTGGTGGAGTAGCCGACCGGATCCACCGACCCGACCACCGGGATGTAGTGAAGCGCGTAGCCGCCACGCACCACCGTCTTCTGCGCCAGCGTATAGGCGAATCCGATTCGCGGCGCGAAGTTGTTCCGGTCCAGGTTATAGATCTCGCGCGGACGTCCTTCGACTCCCGCGTAAACCAGGCCGCCCGTCAGGTTCAAACCGGGCACCCGAAGCGGATTCGCCGCCGTGCGGTCAAAGCCGCGCGTGGCGCGATTGTAGCGTTCGGTGCGCGGCACTTCGTACTCATAGCGCAGGCCCATGTTCAAAGTCAGCTTTGAATTGACCCGATAGTCGTCCTGCAGGAAGAAGCCGTAGTATTTGTTGATGATCGAGACGCCGGTATTGTTGGCCAGCGACCCGCCGCCCATGCCGGTGAGGAACGAAGCCATCGGGAAGCCGGTGCCGGCGGTGGGAGTGAGCGCCGACGGCCCGTTGGTCCAGGCATTCGAGAAGGAGAACGATCCGCTGGGATTCGTGTTGCGGAAAAAGTTCCCATAGAGCATACGGATATCGGCGCCGATCTTCAGCAGGTGTTTACCGGCCTGATGCGCCACGTTCGACTGCAGAAAATAGGTGTGGCCTACGTCTTGGATGAGCGGGCTGTTGGCCAAGCCGTTGAATCCGGTAATGCCGATGGTGGGAAACGCCGCCGACTGCACCAGGTTCACAAACTGCGGCGCAAAGCCCAGGGAAGCTAAGTCGAATCCTTCCGACCACGGCGCATTGTCTTCTTTGCCGTAGGCATAGCCCAGCCTCAAATCAAGCGTGGTGCGCGGATTGAGCAGCACCGTGTTACCCACGGAAAATCCCACGTGCGGACGGTTCACCAGGTTCCGCCCCTGCGTGGCGACACCATCGAAATCGTTGGGGAAGATCAGCTTCCCTTTACCCTTGTTCATGCGAAAGAAGGTGGACCAGGCCTCCGAGAAGCGGTGATCCACCTTGGCGACGAACATGTCATAGTTCCGCGGCCACTTGCCGGAGAAACCGTAGTTATTGACCCAGGGCTGAGCGGCGCTTGCGCCCGGGCGGTTGGGCGTTGGCCAAAAAGACATGATCTTCAACGCCACCGGATCCTGCCGGTTGGCGGGCACCTGGTTGCCGGCAAAAGGCGTGCGCGTGGGAGTGCCGTTGACCGCGGCCACCGAAAAAGGATCGTAGATCGCCTGCTGCACTTCCGAGAAATCGCCGGTGCGCATGCGCGCGCTCGGCACTGTCAGCGTGTTGTCCTGCCCGTTGCCCTCGCGAGCGCCTTCATAGCTGGTGAACCAGAACGTCTTATTCCGCCCGTCGTAAAGCTTGGGAATCAGCACCGGCCCGCCCAGCGAGAAACCGAAAGTATTGGCGCCGAATGCCGCCAGCTTGCGGCCCTGGCCGCGCGCGAAATACAGGTTGGCATCGAGCGCCGAATTGCGGAAAAACTCATAGGCGGTGCCATGCAGGGCGTTGGTTCCGCTGCGAATCACGATATTGGTGATGCTGCCGCCGCTGCGCCCATACTCAGCCGAGAGCGTACCCATCTCCAGCTTGAACTCCGAGATCGAGTCCACCGAAGGCACCCACTGCGAGATGTTCACGCCGCGATTGACGTTCACCGTGTTCGCCGCGCCATCGACGAATACGTCGGTGGCGGCCACCGGCGCGCCATTGGCGGAAAAGAAAATATTGGTGATCGTGTCGTTGGGACGCGTATCCTCGCCGTAGCGGTTGTTCACCACGCCGGGCGTGAGCGTGAACATGAAGAGCGAACTCCGGCCCTTCAGCGGCAGGTTGTCGCGAATCTCCTGCCGGATGGCCGTGCCGAGCGCGGTCGAATCGGTCTCGACAACCGCCACATCCGCCACCACGTTGACCGTTTCCGCCGTATCGCCCAATTGCATCGCCACGTCTTCGCGCCGCGTCTGCGTCACCGCCAGTTCCAAACCCTGCCGCACGTTGGTGCGAAAGCCCGGCGCCTTCACGGTGAGGGCATATTTGCCGGGAGCGAGAAACTGAAACAGATACCCACCGTCGGATCCGCTGACGGCCGAGCGTTCCTGCCCGGTCTCGGTGTTTCGAAGCGTGACAGCGGCTCCGGCGACGGCGGCCTGAGTGGGATCGGAGATGGTTCCTTCGAGAGTGGACCGGAAATCTTGTGCGGATAGTAAAAACGGAACGATAGCGGCAACGAAGCCAAAGCGAATCGACATGGCGGCCATTCTATCAGAGGCTACCGGTGGCCAGCCTTCACCGCCACACCATCCTTGAACTGGATTTCGAGCAACTTTTCACTCGTCGGAATGCGCGCTACGATCTTGTGGGTCATCGCGTCCACCACCGCGCCGCCGTCCGGATAGGCGTACTTTCCGTCCACGCTAAACGAAACCCAGCCCGGATGCGGATGCTCGGAAGGCTCCTTGAACAGCGGGATATTGGCCACCAGCCGCGCGGGCCGCTTGGTCACGTCGTAGGCGTAGACGTATCCGTACACGCCGTCCACCACCCAGACTTCTTTCTGATCGGGCCGTATGTTCACGCCATGGCTTGGCGTGGAATGCGGCTTGCGCCTGGGTGGATTCGGCATCTGCGCCAGCCGCTCCGGTGGAACGCTCGCCTCCACCCGTTCGATCATCGGACCGCCCCAGCCCTTCTCGGTTTTCCCGAGTCCGATCTCGAAACCAAGCAGACGGTCCACGTTGGCGTAAATGTACTTCTCATCGTCGCTGACGGCGAACGGACGAATGCCCTTCGAGTACGGTCCGCTACGTCCGATGACCTGATCCGTCTTGGTATCGACGATATAGACGTACGGCATGGTGAGCACTTCCATGTACATGCGGGAGCCGTCCGGATTGCACCAGGTGTTGTGCGGGCCCGTGCTGCCGATCGGCCATCCATCGGTATAGTTAGCGCCGTTGGTGATGGTGATCTTGCGGATCGCATCGCCCGTCTTGGCATCCACCACCAGCCAGTAATTCTCGTCGCGGTAAGGCACGTAGAGGCGCAAGCCGTCGGGCGTGATGGCCATCGAATCGGGATACTTGCCGTGCTTCTTGCGCCATACGACTTGTTCGGTTTTGAGATCGATCGCCACCAGGTCGTCTTTCAGATTCGACGTGACGTACAGCATGCCAAGCTGCGGGCTGGCCGAGATTCCCTTATACCCGCCCGTTTCCGGAACGATCAGCTTGCGAACGAACTTGTGGCCGTCGTTGATGTCGTAGACGCTGATGTTCTCTTTGTCGGTGACGTAGAGCAGGCGCTCCACGCCTCCCACCGGCTTGCCCCGCTCGGCCGCCGATGCGGCAGCGGCGATCAGCAGAAAAAGGCTTGCGCGTTTCATCGGCACAAATATACCATCGGCTAGCGATGTTCGACGCGATTGCCCTCATCTTCGCCTTCCACTGCAACCATTGCCACGCCGCGCCGCCGGGCACTTCCGCCGGCGGACTCGATACGTCGAGCCACCAGGGGCTTATGGCTGGGGGTGGAATGGGGCGAATCATCCTGCCGGGCGACGCTTCGAGGAGCCTGCTGATGGAATTCCTCGACGGCCGGCGCGCCAAACGAATGCCGCTCGACGCGCCGCCCTTGAAGGGGGAGGAGATTGCCGCCATCGCCCGATGGATCGACGCAGGCGCGCGCGAAGAGGCCGTTCCCAGGCATCTGTTGTCGGTTGCGTTCCAGACCAAGGCCGCCTTCACCGTCGTCTGCCGCGTTCCCGCCCGCGCCTACCTGCGCCTGATCGTCTCGGGAAAAAACGGTGAGATGCTGCATCGCGAAGAGACCGCGCTACGCGAGCCCGGTGAAGCACGATGGCCGGTGGTGGCCGGGACACGCTGGCCCCGCCAGGCGGTCGCGCGCGTCGAGATTCTATTCGCCGGCGCCGCCGCGCGGCAAGCACGGCTTCACGTCGAATAGTTACTTCTGGTTTAGCGACCGTACCGCGACCACCCCTCTGTCACCAGTTACGATCGCACGCTGCTTCGATACCTCCACGTCGCGAAGGAACGGACCGCCTCGGCGTTCTTCGACCCACGTGTTGCCAGCATCGATGGTGCCGTACACCTGTCCGTGGTCACCGCACACCCAACCCCGCCGCTCATCCTGAAATGCAACGGACCAGAGGTAAACCTCCCTTGCAGCGGCAGGTCCTACCTGTTGCCAAGACTTGCCGTGGTTCTCCGACCGCAAGACCAATCCCCACCCTCCCGAAACGAAGAGGCGATCACCAACGGTCGCAAGACCGTTCAGTTCCGCGGCGCCGTTGGCGGCCTCGTACGAAACTTTCCAGTCGCCCGAGTCCCGGCGCATCGAGTACACACGTCGCCCTCCAACCGCCCAACCGTCCCCATGCCTGTCAAACCGGACCCGCCTGAAACAGATATCCTGTGGCTGATCGATGCCGGTAACCGTCCAGTTCCGGCCTCGATCGCGGCTGATAAGCGCCAACGCGACAGACTTACCTTCAATCTCGACCCGCCCGACAGCCAGACCAACGTCTTCCGAAAAACGAATGTCGATGAAAACGCTTTTTGCTCTTGGCTCTCGGTAGCTCTCTTTCCAGGAAGACCCTCCATCATCCGTTCGCATGATCACGGCAGCGCCTTTGTCGGCTCCAGCCGCCCACCCGGTCCTACTATCCACGAAGTGCATTGCCACAATCTCGATTCCGCCGGGATGGATTTTGACTGTTCGCCACGAGATGCCGCCGTTTTGCGTGCGAAGTAACACGTCCGTGCCTGAAGCGAGCCACCACTCGTTGTCTGAGAGGGGGAAAAGCCGTTCCCCACCTTCCGCGCCTTCGATGGGCATCGATGTCCATACACTGGAAGCCGATAGACAGGCGTAGCTCAGCCAGACACTGCAAATCAAGATGTGATTCATCAACCCACGCTACTTCTTGCGAACCAGAGGCGGCGGAAACGGAGCCACTCCCGGCCGGTCCGGATTCCGCAGGTTCATTTGTGCGCCGCTATCGGGATACAGCGGAATCTGCATCCCGCCAGTCGATTCCATAATTTCAAACAGTCGCTTATTCATCTCGCGCAGCGTTTTCTGATGCTCGGGCGCGAACACCAGATTGTTGGCTTCGAGCGGATCCTCGCGCAGATCGTACAATTCGTCGATGTCCCAGATGCCGTGGCAATGGATGTACTTGAACCGGTCGCCGCGCAGGGCGTGAATCGTCGGCGTCTGCGGAAAGTTCCGCTCCCAGTAATACTCATACAGAAGTTCGGTCCGCCAGGGAGTGAGCTTCTTCTGCAGCAGCGGCAGGAAGCTCGCTCCATCCAGACCCTGCGGAGCGGGCACCCCGGCCGCATCGAGCACCGTCGGCATGATGTCGAGATTCGCCACCACTTGAGACACCCGCTGCGAACCGGAAAACAACTCCGGACAGTGCGCCAGCATCGGCACGCGCATCGATTCCTCATACGCCGTGCGCTTGTCGATCAGCCCATGTTCGCCAAACGCAAAGCCGTTGTCGCCCATGTAAATTACCAGCGTGGAGTCGAACAGATCGCGCTCGCGCAGAAAATTCATCACGCGCCCCACGCTGTCGTCTACCGCGCAAAGCGTCTCCGCGTAGCGCTGGTAGTATTCCTGAATATCCAGCACGGAATGATACGGATAATCGACGCCGTGCCAGGAGTTGCGCTGGTTCTGCACCCACATCGGCGCATTCTTCACCGACCCCGGAGCCATCGTCTTCGGCGGTTCGAACTTCTTCCCCTTGAACTTGTCTTTGTGGCGCGCCGCGGGCTCAAACTGCGCGTGGACGGCTTTGTGGCTCAGGTACACAAAGAACGGCTGATCTTCCTTCAAGCCGCGCGCCCAATCGAGTGCATAGTCCGTCATTTCGTCGGTGATGTAGCCCTTCTGCGGCACTCTCTTTCCATCGACGTTCAATCCGTTGCGGGAGGGGCTGTAGGTTCCCTGCCCGCGAAAGCTGACCCATTTGTGAAAGCCGGGTTGCGGCGCGTCGTCGGCTCCGCCCATGTGCCACTTGCCGAAGAAACCGGTCTGATAGCCGGCCTTCTGCAACAACTCCGGGAAAAACCGCGTGCCTTTGGGAATCGCCGTGTTGTTGTCGACGATCTTGTGGCGATGCGCATAGGTGCCGGTGAGAATCGACGCGCGGCTGGGCGAACACAGCGCCGTGGTCACGAAAGCGTTTCTCAAGTGCGCGCCGTCGCGCGCCATCGCATCCAGATTCGGCGTTTCCAGCCACGCCTGTCCTTTCAGGAAACTCATCGCGTCATAGCGATGATCGTCACTCAGAATGAACACGACGTTGCGCTTCTTCGGCGGCTGCGCCTGAGCGAAGGAGGAGGCACCGGCCATCGCGGAAAGCGCCCTGCGGCGAGAGATCATGCTTTGTATCGTAATCAGAAATAGAGCTTCAGCGCGAACTGGATCTGCCGCGATGTCCGCTGAAACGTCAGCGGCGCCCCCGCCGACCGGATCGTGCCCGCGCCCGGCGCCCCCACCGTCGCATTGGGGTTGTTGAACTGCGGCGTGTTGGAAAGGTTGAAGAACTCCGCCCGGAACTGCACCCGGCGCGCCAAGTCCTGAGAGAACGGGAAATCCTTGAACAGCGAAAAGTCGAGTTGCTTGGTACCGGGACCGCGCAGGATGTTGCGTCCACCGTTTCCGAAAAGCTGCGGGCCGGGCGGTGCGAAGGCGGTCACGTCGAACCAGCGGTCGATGTTCCGTTCGCCCCCGGGAAGACTGCCCTCGCGCAAACGGTCGGCGCGCGTGCCCGAACCGATGTTCAACGAATTGGTGGCCGATGCCACTGAGAAGGGCAGGCCGTCGTAGAGACTCAGAATGCCGTTGGTCTGCCACCCGCCAAGCACGTACCGCGCGGGTCCATCGATCTTCACCGGCAGTTCCCACGTCCAGCTCATCGCCAGCCGCTGGCGTACGTCGAAGTCGGCATTCCCGCGATCGAGCCGGAAGTTCCGCACATCCATCGGGATGTTATAGGGACCCGAGTTTTCGTCGATCGTATGCGAGTAGGTATAGGCCGCCAGAAGATTCATTCCCCGCGCCAGCCGCCGTTCCGCCGTGACCTGCAAGCCGTGATAGATCGAGCTCTGCCGGTGCTGCACTTCCTGAATCGAAGTGAACCGCGGAAACGGACGCCGCTGCGCGATCGGCGTGGTGCCGGGCACGGGACGGTTGATATCGGGCTGGGCGTTGAGCTTGGTGCCCTTGGTGCCGACATACGCCATCGTGAGGTTCCAGTTCTGCGGCAATTGGCGTTGCAGGGAGAAGTTCCACTGCTGCGTGTACGGTATGCGGATGCCAGGCTGCACCGCGTTCAAGGTCGCGCCGTTAAGCTGTCCGGCGGCCGGCCGGTCAAACCCCTGCGCCACGGTACGCGCACCTTCGTAGTCGAACTGGTTGTTGAGAAACTCGAATACCACGAACTCCGGCGGATTCGCCGAAAGGTTGCGCGTGATGTCGAGTTGCGGCGCGGAATAGTAGAGTCCATAGCCGCCGCGCACCACCGTCCTGCCGCCCAGGCGGTAGGCAAAGCCGAAGCGCGGTCCGAAATTGTTGTGGTCGCCGTTGACGCCCGTGGCGGAAAGTCCGTTCGATCCCACGCGCGCCACATCCTGCGCCGCCGCCACGAACTGATACTGACGGTTGTTCACTTCCTTCCACGGCCAGCCGAGGTAATCTTCCCAGCGCAAACCGAAGTTCAACGTCAGCCGGTCCGTGACTTTGTAATCGTCCTGCGCGTAGAGGGAAACCTCGGAGCGGCGGAACCCGCGCGTTCCGGTGAGAAAACGAATGGAGCCGCTTGCCGGCCGGCCGAGCAACGTTTCGGCGGCGCCCAGTCCCGTACCCGCGGGCGCCGCCGGATTCGAGGTGTAGTTGGTGCCAAAGGCGATCGTGCCGCGAAGCACGTTCGATTGAAACGCGTTATAGCGCCGCCGCTGCCATTCCCCGCCAAACTTGACAGTATGCTTTCCGCGCACCAGCGTTATGTTGTCGTTCACCTGGAAGTTCTCGCTGACGATCACCGCCGGCGAGAATCCGTTGTCGCCCAGCGCCTGAAGGCCGCCGATGCTGAAGATGGTGAGGCCGGAAGTCAGCGGATCGCTCGCCACGTTGGCCCCACGCACGCCGATTTCCTCGGAAACATTACGCCCGAAATTCGCATTGAAGGAGCGCAGGTTCAGGCGCGTGAATCCAAACCGGGCTTCGTTGAAGGCGCTTGGCGTGAACGTGTGCGTTTCCGACACCACGGCCTGCCAGACGGGCTGCGTGTTCAACCCTGGAACCCCTGGACCGTTGCCGATGGCGGGGGCGGGCAGAAAGCTCGGCTCGAACAGGTCGTTGCTCGCCCAACTGAGCCGGAACCAGGCCAGATCGCGCTCGGTCACCTGGCGGTCCAGTTTCACGTCCACGGCGTTGTCGTCGGTGGTGCGCACGGGATTGAAGATGTAGTTGTTCGCCATGCCGGCGCCGAGATTGGCTGCCGGGTACAGGTTGATGACGTTCTGCCCCACGCGGTCGATGCGCGCGGCGGGTATGCGGTTGCCTGGAAACTGATCGCGCTCAAAAGCGCCCTGCGCGTTGCGGCGTTGCGTCAGCGGATCGTAGATGCGCTGGGCCGCGCGCGAAAAATCGCCCCCGCGAAACTCGGCTATCGGTACCGTGCTCACATACGTCTGAGCCTGCCGGATTTTGCCCCCCTGGTAGTCCGCGAAGAAGAACGTCCGCGGGTTCTTCGATTTCGGATTCAGACGGCCGCCGGCGAAGGCGCCAAACTGGTTCAGCTTAAATGGAGGCTTGGCCGAACTGGCCGGATCGAAAAAATTCCGCGCATCGACGGCCGAGTTGCGCAGGAAGTGGAACAGACCGCCGTGATAATCACGGCCGCCGGACTTGTACGTCAGGTTGATCGTGCCGCCGCCACCGCGGCCAAACTGCGCGTTGGCCACCGAACTCTCAATGCGAAACTCCTCCACCGCCTCGATGGGGGGAAAGATGAGCACGCCCAGGCCGTTGTGATTCTCGTTGTTGTTGATGCCGTCGAGCAGGAAATTATTGTCCTGCAGCCGCTGCCCGTTGAGGGCGAAGCCGGTGACGCCGCGCTTCATCGTGATCGGCGAACCGAGTGTCTGAGTCTGCGCGGGCATCGCGCCCGCCGCCAGTCCGATGAGACCGGCGAAATTGCGCCCGTTCAAAGGAAGGTCCTTGATCTGCTTTTCGCCGCGCAGGTTGGAAAGCGTGGCCGATTCGGTCTGCAAGGTGGCGATGGCGTCCTTCACGTCCACAGCCGTGCTGACCGCGCCCACTTTCAATTCGAAATCGACGCTCACGCGCTGGCTCACCGCCAGTTGCACGCGCTGCGCGGCACGCTCGAAACCGGCCGCCTCCACATCCACGATGTAGCTGCCCGGCCGCAGCGGCGGCGATACGTAAATGCCTTCGGAATTGGACGCGATCTCCAAACTCAGGCCGGAGCTTGCGTTGCGCAGCAGAACCTTGGCGTTCGGTACCACCGCTCCCCCGGCGTCGTGAATGGTGCCGCTGATGTTGCCTGTATCCACTTGCGCGGCGGCCGTGGCCGCCAAAATCAGGATCGTCAGAAAATGTTTCATCGGATTTCGTTACCGCCCATTCTGTCACCATCCGCCGCCGGACGGTACCTCCCGGGCGCCGAATCAGGTATCATCGGAAACCATGCGAACTCTGTTGTTTTCCACATTGCTCCTGGGGTTTTCGATCACCGGATACGCTCAGTCCGCCGACGAAGCGTCCGTCCGCGCCGCTCACGAAGCTTTCCTCACCGCAGCCAAGGCCGGCGACGCCGCCGGATTGGAGAAAGTGCTGGCCGAAGGCCTGCAATACAGCCATTCCAACGGTAAACTCGAAACCAAGAAGGAAGCCATTGCCGCCCTGGTGAAATCGAAGGGGAACTTCGAAGTCCACTCCCAGACGATTCACGTTTACGGCAAGTCGGCCACCGTCCGTGCGCGCATCACCGCCCACGGCGCCAATGGGGATATCCCGCTCACCATGCTTCAGGTTTGGGTCAAGAACGGCAAGACCTGGCAGATGGTGGAACGCCATACCACTCGCGTTCCCGTGTCGTAGTTCTGCTCAGACTCATTCGCGAGGATCCATATGTCACGATCCCTATTGCCATTCCTGCTTTTAACGGCGTCCCTGTCCGCTCAGGTCAGCACCTCCACCATCGCCGGCGTCGTCACCGACGATTCGGGCTCGGTGGTGCCGAACGCCAAGGTAACCGCCTCGCTCGCCAGCACCGGTCTGCAGCGCGAAGTCAACACCAACGCCGGCGGCGAATTCGTGGTGGCCCAGATTTCGCCCGGAAGCTGGAAGCTCACCGTGCAATCGACGGGCTTCCAGACGGCCGTCATTGAAAACATCAACCTCACCATCGCCGAGCGCGCCGTGATCAACGTGTCGCTCAAGCTTGGAGCGGTGACGGAAAACGTCACCATCAGCGCCGCCGCCACGCCTCTGCTTGAACAGGAAACCGCCTCGCTTGGCCAGGTCATCACGCGCAAGGCGATCAACGATCTTCCCTTGAACGGCCGCAACTACATTACACTCGGCGCACTCTCACCGGGCGTGATGCCGCAGGTGCCCACCGCCGCCGGGCCCGCCAGCTTCATCGGCGCCACCACGCAGCGCAGCGACCGTTCGCTGCTTGTCGGCGGGAATCGCGAAAGCTCCACCAGCTACCTTTATGACGGCGTCGAAATGCGCAATCCGCGCATCGGCGATTCCTCCATCACGCCCTCGCTCGACGCGGTGCAGGAATTCAAGATTCAACGCAATTTCTTCCAGGCCGAATTCGGCAACACGCCGGGGATCATCAACGTCGCCAGCCGCGGCGGCAGCAATGAGTACCACGGCTCGGTGTTCTGGTTCCTGCGCAACAACGCCATGGACGCGCGCAATTTCTTCGCCCCGAGAGTGGAGCCGTTCAAGCGCAACCAATACGGAGTCGCCGGCGGCGGCCCGATCAAGAAGGACAAGCTGTTTGTGTTCGGAAATTTCGAAGGGTTCAAACAGCGGCTGGGCGTCATCCAGCGCGGCATCTATCCCCGCCAGGCACAGCTTCGCGGCGACTTCAGCGCCAACAATCCGATTTTCGATCCGCTGTCGTTCGCCAACAACACCAAGCAGCCCTTTGCCGGCAATCAGATTCCCGACACCCGCATCAACCGCATCTCGCGCAATTTCTTCCCTTACATCCCGGTGGTCAATACGCTGCCGGTGGGCGGCGCCAACCTCGAAGGGACGCCCGTGCAGAGTTTGGATGACGATCAGCTAAACGTGCGCGCCGATTACATCGTCAGCAACAAGCACGCCGTGTTCGGACGCTACAGTTGGCAGAACGCTCCGCTGTCGCCCGCGGCTCTGGTGCCGCTCGGCGGACGGCAGGTCGATTCGGCCGGACGCTCTGGCGTCGTACAGGTAACCTCGTCGCTTTCCCCGACCGTCGTCAACGTATTTCGCGGCGCCTATAGCTACATGGAGTTGTTCGGCAAGCAGGTGACGGTGGATAAAAACATCGCCGCCGATATCGGCATCACCGGCATCTCCAGTTCCAGGCTCAATTGGGGCGTGCCCAACGTCGGTTGGCAGGGCTATAGCGGCATCGGCAGCGACGGCCTGACGCAGGGCAACAAAGTCCACAACTACCAGTTGAGCGACGCCGCCACCTGGATCAAGGGCAGCCACACGCTGAAGTTCGGATTCGAAGTCCGTCAATCGCGGTTCTTCGTCGATGGCGATAACAGCCCGCGCGGAAGCTTTACCTTCAGCGGCAACTACGCCTCGCAGCCGGACCCGGTCACCGGCAACCCCGTTGTGCGCACCGGCGATCCGGTGGCGGACTTCCTGCTCGGCTACCCCACCAACATGAACGGCGCCGTGGGCACTTCCGTCACTCACTTCCAGAACCACACCGTTAACACGTTCGTGCAGGACGACTGGAAAGTGAACCGGCAACTGACCCTGAACTTCGGCATGCGCTGGGAATTCCTGGGGCCGCCGGAGGCGGAGGAACAAGGCAACGTCTACGGGTTCGATTTCCGCACCGGCAGGCAGTTGTTCCCCACGCTCGGCCAGATCCGGAAATCGGTTATCAGTCCCGATTACAAAAACTTCGCGCCGCGTTTCGGGTTGGCCTACAACCCCAAGTGGGCGCCTTCGGTCGCCATCCGCGCCGGCGCCGGTTTCTATTGGGACCAGACCCAAATGAACGAGATTCAGTTCATCGTCAACGGCCCGCCCGCCTACACGCAGCAGAATCTGAACGCCACCGGCCGCGGCCTGCCCGAATTCGAATTCGGCCGCAACACGCTGCCGAACGTCGTTGTGCCGCCGGTCGATGCCAACTACATCACGCCGCTCGGCACCAATTTGTTCGCCGCCGAGCTCGACGGGCGCAAGCCGCGCATGTACATGTGGACGTTGTCGCTGCAGAAATCGCTTGGCACCAATTGGGTGGCGGAGGCCGCCTACGTCGGGTCGCAGGGACGGCGCCTGTCCAAGCGCTATAACTCCTACGCCAACGTCACGCCGGGCATTCTGTATGACGTCACGCCGGGCGTCGCCACCCAATATCCGCGCCTGATCGGCATGCTGTATTCCTCGCAAGCCGGGATGTCGCAAATGCACGGGCTGAATCTCAAAATCGAACGGCGCTTCCAGAGCGGCTTCCAACTGTTGATGGCGCACACCTGGATGAAGTCGATCGACACCGATTCGGCCGGCAGTTGGGGCACGCCCAATCTGAACCCGGCCAACTTCCAGCTCGACCATGGCCCGTCCGACTTCAACATTCCTCATCGCACCGTGGCGAGCGTTGTCTATGAGCTTCCCTTCGGCAAAGGCAAGCGCTTCCTCGGCGATGCCGGCCGGGCGGCGAACCTGATCGCGGGCGGCTGGCAGGTGAACACCATCGCCAGTTGGATGAGCGGTGTGCCGCGCATCGTCAGTTCCCCCAACGGCACCACTCTCGCCTTCGTTTCCCAGCGCGCCGATGCAACGGGCACCGGCATCTATTCGGCGTTCAATAACGTCACGCCGCGCGAGGATTTTGGCGGCGCCAACAAGGGCCGCTACTGGCTGAACCCCGGCGCGTTCTCGGCGACGGCTCCGCTCAAGTTCGGCACTTCGGGCCGCAACCTGATACAGGCGCCGGCCTGGTGGAACTTCGATCTTTCGGCGTTTAAGAATTTCCACATTACCGAGACCACCTATATCCAGTTCCGCGCCGAGGCGTTCAACGGGTTCAACAACGTACAGTTTTTCCCGCCCGATTTGAACGTCGCCAGCCCGAACTTCGGCACGCTGCAATCGGCCAATCGTCCACGCGTGATGCAGTTGGCGCTGCGCTTTAACTTTTAGGGGCTCTTGCACGGCGCGCCGGGGCTAACTTTCCACCAGTTCCGAACTTCGTGGAAGGCCGCCCCGGTCTGGGCCGAGTCGCACGACGCCCCCGGGCTACTTGCGTTTACCAACCCCGATTTCGACGGAGGCCGCCCCCACCTGTACGAGCTTTCGAAAGTCGTTCGCACGATGCGCCGGGGCTACCTGCTTTTGCGAGCCCCGCTTCGACGGAGGCCGCAGCGCCTGTGCGAGCTTTGAGGAATTCCCTCGCGCTACACGCCGCAGCTCCGCTTTTCACGAGTTCCCGACTTCGCCCGCGAACTTCATGCCCGCGCGAAAGCCAGCACCGCGTTCAGCCCGCCGAAAGCGAATGAGTTCGACAACGCATATCCGGTCCCGGTGTGACGCGCCTGGTTCGGCGCCACGTCGAGATCGCATGCCGGATCCGCTTCGACAAAGTTCGCCGTCGGTGGAAGGATGCCCGAGCGCAGCGCCATCACCGTGGCCGCCGCTTCGAGCGCACCCGCCGCGCCAAGCGCGTGCCCATGCATCGATTTCGTCGAGCTCACCACCAGGCGCGAAGCGTGACCGCCGAAGACCGCGTGGATCGCCCGAGCTTCGGTCGCGTCGTTGGCCTGCGTGCCGGTGCCGTGCGCGTTGATATAGCCGATCTGTGCGGGCGCCAGACCGGCGTCTTCGAGAGCCAGCCGCATCGCGCGCGCCGCACCTTCGGCCGAAGGCTGCGTGATGTGGTGCGCATCGGCCGACATACCCGCTCCCACGATCTCACCCAACACTTCGGCGCCACGGGCGCGCGCGCGGTCGAGCGGCTCCAGTATCAGCATCGCCGCCCCTTCCCCCAACGACAGTCCGCGCCGGCCCAGCGAGAACGGCCGGCACGTGTCGGGCGAGACCACGCGAATCGCTTCCCACGCCCGCAGATGCGCCACGCTGAAGGGAGCCTCGCTGCCGCCGGCGATCGCCATCTCAAGCGAGCCCTGCCGCACCATCCAGAACGCATGCGCCAGGGCGTGATTGGCCGATGAGCACGCCGTCGCCAGCGTGAAGGACGCACCGGTCAGTCCCCATTCAAGCCCGATGCGGCTCGCCGCCGCGTTCGCCATGATTCTCGGAATCGTCATCGGATGCACGCGAGGATTGCCGTCGGCGTACAACTGGCGGAAGGCTTCGTCTTCGGCCACCTTTCCGCCCAGGCACGACCCGGTGATGACGCCCGTCGACAGCCGCGACTCCGGCGTGAACTCGATCCCGGCCGCGGCCACGGCCTCCCGCGCGGCGATGAGCCCGTATTGCGCAAAGCGGTCGATCAGATCGGCGTCTTTCGGGTCGAGATGGGCGGCGGCGTCATAGCCTGAGATCTGGGCTCCGGTGGTAATACGGAATCCGGCAAAGCCCTCCAGCGGCCCGATACCGGACCGGCCCGCCTTCATCGCCTCCCAGAACTCGCGCGCATTGCGGCCGCAGGCGCTGAACACTCCCATGCCCGTCACCGCCACCCGGCGCGGGGTCATTCCGCCTTCTGCCGCAGCAGCTTTTCGATTCCCTCGACCACGTCGGGCACACCACGAATCGACTTGGCGTCTTCGTCGGAGATCTGAACGCCAAATTCGTTTTCGAGCGCGAAGACGATGTTGATGCCGTCCATCGAGTCGATGTTCAACTCCTGAAACAGGCTTTCGGGCTTGATGGCTTCCACCGGAATGTGCTGCGTTTTGGCGATCACCCCAATCACGCGGGTGACGATGTCTGGCTGCATAGCAGTTCGCTCACTGTCACCATCTCATAGCCTTGCTGGCGGAGTAAAGGGAGCAATCGCCCCACGGCTTCAACGGTCGCGCCGACGTCGGGCTTTACGGTCAATTGCCGGCCGTCGTGCAGACAGAAGATGGCGCCGTTGCGCGCCCCGCGCCGCAGCCGCTCGACCACGGCCGGCGCGTCGAGCTTCCAGTCGAGCCCGATCGCGCTCCACATGACGCCAGTGAGGCTCAGCCGCCGCTGCGCCTCGCGCAACCCGAACCAACGGCATCCAAAGGGAGCCCGAAACCACGCCGGAGTCACGCCCGCCGCCGCCCGAATCGCCTCCTGCGCCAGGAACAATTCATCGGCGACGAATTGAGGCGCGCGCCAATACAGGGGAGCGTGCGTGAAGGAATGGTTCCCGATCTCATGGCCCGCGCTCAGCACCTCGCGCGAGACGGCCGGCAGACGCTGGGCGTTTGCCCCGCACTGAAAAAACGTGCACCGGGCGTTTTGTTTGGCCAGGATTTCAAGCAACGCCGGAGTCGATTCGCTGGGGCCGTCGTCGAAGGTGATGGCGATCCGTTTACGATCGGACGGGCCGCGCCACCGGGAGGGCGCGAACAACTGCGCCGAGCGGCCCCGCACCCCCCACGCCATCAGACCCATTGCGGAGCCGGCGGCGCCCAGCACCGCGGCCTCCGCCATCATGGCGCCGAGCCGGACCAGCGGATGGAGTGATCGGCCACCACGGCGAACGTCTCGCGCGGGGAATCGAGCGTGAAGAGGGACCACGGCCCGGGAATCCAGGGATAGCGCTCGATGACGGACTCGTCGACCTCGACGCCGAGCCCCGGGCTTTGCGGAACCACCAGGGCGCCCGCTTCGATCCGCAGCGGTTCCTTCAGAATCTCCGCGGCGAGCGGCCATGGGTACATGAACTCATGGCCTTCGGTCGAGTAGCAGGGATATTCGAGCCATTCCACCACCGTCTCCGGCCAGCAGACGCCTAAATGCGCGGCCGCCAAAACTTCGAGTGCCGTGCCCCAGCTATGAAACGCGAACTTCAGTCCTTCATGGGCGATGGCCGTGAACAACCGGCGCCCCATCGCGAAGCCACCCTGGCAAACCACGTCGGTCTGCACGTAATCGACACATGGGCCGTTCAACAGGTCGAGGAAGCCGTCTTCGTTCTGCTCATGCTCGCCACCGGCGAGCGGAACGATGTCGAGGGCATGGAGATCGCGGTACGCCTGGTGATCGGCGGGCGGCAGAGGCTCTTCAAGCCACGTGATGTCGGATTCGGCCATGCCGCGCGCCACCTGCGCGACGGTTTCCGGCGCATAGCTTTTATCGCCCATGCGCCACCAGGTGTGCGCGTCCACCATCAGTTCGAACCCGATGCCGGTAGCGGCGCGCATTCGGCTCACGGTCTCCACGTCGGCATCCGGCCCGGCGCCCGGCCTCATCTTGTAGGCGCGAAAGCCCATCTGTTTGGCCAGCGCCGCTTCGGCGGCATAGCCCTCGGGGGCCATATACATTCCGGCACTGCCATAGAGAAGGATGCGGTCGCGCACGCGGCCGCCCAGCAGTTCCGATACCGGCGCGCCCAGATGCTTGCCCAGCAGATCGTAGAGCGCCACTTCCACGGCGCAGTAGATCTTGGCCAGTTCCGCACCGGCTCCGGTGCGTTCGAGAAACTGCACCCGCAGCGCATCCGGCTCCACCAGCGGACGATCGCGCAGAAACGGGGCGATTTCCTTCTCGATCCTTTGTTTCCAGATTTCGCTGGCCGCCCCGGGGGCGTAGCCGATCAGGCCCAGATCGCTATCGACACGGATGAGCATCGCATCCCGCTTGAGGATGATCCGCTCCCCGCCATAGTACCGGAGCTTGGCGGGATTCGGTATGGGGTACGAAAGCAGGAAGGCCTGGACGGAACGGATTCGCATAGCGAAGGTTCAGTATAAGCGATCAGGCGGCTTGGGGCGCTTCAAAAAAAGCCGGGCGCTGGTCGGGCGCCCGGCTGAGGAGCACCCACAAGCCGCTCGGAGGTAACGGCTTGTGGTAGTGGAGGAGAACAATTATGCCAAAAGGCCTCCGTGGCCCAGGCACGCGATCTCCCACCCAGATACGCGATATCGAGCCAGAATCGGAGGAAGTACCATATCTACCACGTTCGGTTTCGCCGAACGATAACATCCCGGAGCGGATACTACCGGTACGTCGTCCTTATATCCTAGCAGAAACAGATTCCCAGGCTCCACCGGGGCCAGGAACCGCTCCAGATGGCACCCGATCTTCGCCATGGCCCGGCCTACTACATCTTCTGGACCGGCTGGAGCCGTCGTGGATGCGATCAGTACACCGGTCGGCTTGGCCCGCAACAGGTGCTGCAGGCATCGCACGACGCTGTTTTCCTCTTCCACCGAAGTCAACACGAACGAGGGAATGATGCCGAAACGTTCCAGACGCTGACGCATGATGCTTTCAAACAATTGCTGGGCGCGCGAACCGCTCATCGGATCGGTGTAAAGGATGGCCAGGTTCGGCTGCCGGATCGGTCGCGCCTGCATGATCGGGCCGCGCTCCCTGAGAATCGAGATCACCGCTTCCAACTGCGACTGGGCAATGGCGAACGGAGCGCTTTTGACCGTGGCGATCCGCTGGCCGGCCTTGGCGTGGCTGAAGTTAAGCAAGGTGCTGATCACCACACTTGAAGTGCAATTGATCTGTTTCAACAACTCATCGTCCACCAGCAGGCAGCAATCTTCAGTGGCCACCAGGTTCGCCCGGCCACCCGCCGCCAACCGGATTTCGAGGCAGCCACAACCCATCTCCCGGGAGACCTGCATTACCGCGTCGTCTTCGCTGATCTCTCCGTCTTCGAGTTCGGTTACCCACACTTCCTGCATGCCTTCGTTTTCCAGCAGCCGGACATCGTCTTCGCTCAACACATGGCCCTTCGACAGGAGTTTCTTCCCCCCCTGACGAAAGATGGTGCAGCACAAAATACGGCCGGTCGATGCTTTCACATCTACGGTAAGCGCTTTCATTGTTACTTTTCTCCCTCTCAGAAAGCGCGGGCGCCTCGTTCGAAACCAGACCATCGCCGCACTCCGGAATTCTGGTACGCCATCGCGCCGCGGCTCCATTGCCGGGCATCACCAGTCTTCTCGGAGAGCAGTTCACCTCCTGGTCAGGTGAGGCATCCGCACTCTTTTATAGTGCAAGTATGAGAGAGATTCTCTCATACTAATCTTAGAGCGGAGGAATAAATTACTGGCATTTTTAGCGGGCATGCAAAAATTACGCGGAGTGGGGAGATGGATAACCGAGATGGCGGGGAGCGGTTCCCTCACTTGCGGGGATCCAAAGACGCCCACCGGCGACCGGATCTCGCCGCTTACACGGGCAAAACAGGACCGCAACCGACCTCATCGCTTTGCTTTAAGCCCTTGCAAAACAGGTGAATCCGGAGAAGCCTTGGCACGCCGGACCGGCGCCGCCGGCGGTTTCGGAAAATTCCGGCTTTCGCGTCCGCCCCTCAAGGGCCGAATCGAAACGTTCCGATCCGGATTTCCTACCCATCTTCCCCTCTGCAGGAAAGTCGTGTGTAATTTTGAAACAATTCTGTCCGATTTTAAGTATGAACAGCCAAACGCGTGCCAATGTGTTCGCCCGCCAACAAAGAATTCACCACACCCGGACGCCCGCCCGGCACGATCACCACTTCGCCCACTCCTCGCGCCAGCCCATCGCAGGCGGCATTGAGTTTGGCTTGCATGCCGCCGGTGGCGACACCCGCATCGATCAACTGCTGGCACGCGGCCGGCGTGAGCACCGGCAGGATTCGACCGTCCTGCTTCACCCCTTCCACATCGGTCAGGAAGAAAAGCTTGTCGGCGTGGAACCCCGCCGCGCACGCAACGGCCATCTGATCGGCATTGACATTGAAAAACCGCCCCTGACGGTCGCCGGCCACACAAGCCACCACCGGCAGGTACCCGTTCGACGTGAGCAGCTCAAGCAGAGCCCCATCGCCGCGGACAATTCGCCCCACCGCGCCCAGGTCCTCGCGCAGTTGCTCGGCTTCGGCGATCATCGCGTCGATACCCGAAAGCCCCACCGCCCTGGCACCGGCCGCCACCAGGGACGCCACCAGTTCATGATTCACCGAACCAGCGAATACCTTCAAGATGGCATCCACCACCTCCGGAGTGGTCACGCGCAGCCCATCGACGAACTTGCTCTCCACGCCGCGTTCGGCGAGAAAGCGCGTCATCTGCTTGCCGCCGCCATGTACGATCACCGTCTGCACGCGCGCGGGTAATGCCGCCAGGTCCCCCGCCAGCCGCTGCCGCTCGCTTGGCGTATCGAGAAGGCTGCCGCCCAGTTTGACCAGGATTCTCAAAGCAACCCCTCGGTCTCGGCGAAGCCAAACTGCAGGTTCAAGTTCTGAATCGCCTGTCCCGCCGCGCCCTTGCCCAGGTTGTCGATGGCGGCCACCACCACCGCGCGGCCCGTAGCGGCGTCGCACTTCACCCCGATATCGCAGAAATTGGTGAACTGCACGGCACGCAGATCGGGCACCTGTCCCGGTTCGTAAATTCGCACGAACGGCTCATCCTTATACTGGCGTTCATAGATGGCCACGATATCCTCGGCCTTCTGGGCGCCGGTAGTACGGAAATAGATGGTTTCGTGGATCCCGCGGTCAAGCGGCAGCAACTGCGCCGTGAAACTGAATTCCCTCTCTTCCAGCCCGGAATTCTGCAGCACTTCGGCCACGTGACGGTGATCCAGAATCGAATAAGCCGAGAAGTTCTCCGTCACTTCGCAAAAGCTGGTCTTGAGGCTTGGCTTGCGGCCCGCGCCGCTGACGCCGGACTTGGCGTCGCAAATGACACCGGCCTCGCGATCCACAATGCCCGATTCGAGCAGCGGCCGCAACGCCAGGTTGGCGGCCGTCGGGTAGCAGCCGGGATTGGACACCAGGCGCGCCGTCTTCGCTTTCTCCCGGTAAAATTCCGGCAGGCCGTAGGCGGCCTCCTCAAGCAGCGCCGCCTGCGTGTGCTCTTCCTTATACCAGCGCTTGTAATTCTCCACCGTCCGCAAACGGAAGGCGCCGCTCAGGTCCACCACCCGGATCCCCGCTTCGAGCAGCCAGGGTGTGATCTCCATCGAAACTTCCGGTGGCGTCGCCAGGAACGCCGCATCGAGTCCCGCCGCTTTCGCACCCTCCGCCGTACAGGCGATGCGCGCCGGACCCTTGTGGCCGCGCGGCAGGGCGCGATCCGCCGAATCGGCGCGATGTTCCATCAGCACCGGCTCCACCCGGCCGTGTCCCTTCAGCAGACGCTGCAACTCCATTCCGCTGTAGCCGCGGAATCCGACAATGCCAACCCGAATCGTCATTGGATAATTATTCAATCCCGTGAATATTTATTCTAGCGCGGCCGGCCGGGTGTTACCGCTGTTCCGCCACCGACTTGTCGGCCAGGTCGCCGATAAACGGCAGGCGGAACATTTCGTTGTGCGCGACCTTGATCAGCATGAAAACGGAGGCGCCGATCAGAGCCAGTTGCAAAGTCCCGGCCAGCGAACCGAAAGGAAGGAACGGAAAATGCGCGTGGCGGAACATCGGTTCGAGCGCGAGTTCCACCAGCAGCCACGCCACGAAGAGGTAGAGTCCTTGAAACGCGTGGAACCGCGTGACCTTGTCGGCGTGGAAGCGCGAGGAAGCGAGCACGATCAACGATCCGATCCAGCCAATCCACGGGATGTAGCACAGCAGAGCGGCACGCTGCGGTGGCATGCCGTGGCCGAAGTCGGGCAGCGTCCAGGCGGGAGCCGCTCCGCCGCCCGCACCCTGCCGCGCCCCGCAAGAACCGCAGAAGGCATCCTGCCCGCCGATCATTTTTCCGCACTGTGTGCAATAAGGCATTTCGCACCAAATTACGTTATAGCAGGGAAGAAGGTTCCGTAAAGTTAGATGCAGGAGCGGACGACGCCCCCATCGGCCCGCACCGCCGCCCCTGTGATGCCGGAGGCGAGCGGACTGCAAAGAAAAGCCACCACGTGCGCGATCTCTTCCGGCTGCTGAAACCGCTTCAACAGCGAGCTCGGCCGGACCTTCACGAAAAATTCCTTCTCGAATTCCTCGAACTGGCGGCCGCCGCTAATCTGGCCCACGAACTCCTCGACGCCCGCCGACCGGGTGGGGCCCGGCAGCACCGAATTCACCGTGACTCCGGTCCCGGCGCACGATTCCGCCAATCCGCGCGACACCGCCAACTGCGCCGTCTTCGTCATGCCGTAATGAATCATCTCCACCGGAATCTGGATACCGCTTTCGCTGCTGATGAAAACGATGCGGCCCCAGTTGCGCCGCTTCATCCCGCCAACGTAGGCGCGGCTCAGCCGCACACCGCTCAGGACATTGACTTCGAAGAAACGCCGCCAGTCGTCATCCGGAATTTCCTCGAACGGCTTGGGCTCGAAGATGCCGAGGTTGTTGATGAGAATGTCCACCGACGGGTAGCGCGCCAGCAGCGCATCGGCCCCGGCGGCGGTGGACAGGTCTCCGGCGAAAGTTTCGACCCGGGCGCCGGGCGCCATTTCGACAATTTGCGCCCGCGCCTGTTCGAGCGTACGCTCGGCACGGGCGTTCAGGACGACGCGCGCTCCTTCGGCCGCCAGCACCGCCGCCGTCGAAAATCCGATTCCTTTCGAAGAGCCGGTCACCAGCGCCAGTTTGTCTTTGATACCGAGATCCATCTGTTTAGTATCGCCCGTGCTACGCTGGTGACGACCGGTCCGGGCGGTTAGCTCAGTTGGTTAGAGCACCTGCCTTACAAGCAGGGGGTCCGCGGTTCGAGCCCGCGACCGCCCACCATCACTTTCTCTCAAACAGGTAGTGCGAAACGATCCACTCGCTCCCGGAGCGGTATCCCCATAGTTCCGCGCACGCCATGAAGAACAGCCGCCACCGCACGAACCATTTCAGCGCTTCGCCCGCCCCATAGACCGTGGAAAACAAACTCAACAGTTCGGGCCGCTGGCGGTCCATGTTCGCCAGCCACGCTTCCGCGGTCCTGGTGTAATGCCGGCCGTTGACGTTCCAATGGCCGCGCACATGCAAGTCTTCCTGAAAATAAAGCAGCAGGCTATCGCTGGGCATTTGGCCGCCGGTGAAAAAATGCTGGGCCATCCAGTCGGTGGAATCGCGAACTTCGAAGGGATAGGCAAAGCGGTGGTGACTGAAGATGTGGACGAATAGCATTCCACCGGGATTCATCCACGACGCGACGTTACCCATCAGCCGCCTATAATTGCGCGCGTGCTCGAACATCTCCACCGAAACCACCCGGTCGAAACGCTCCCGGGCCTCGAACCGGTTGATGTCGCAGGTAACGATTTCGAGATTCTTCAGACCGCGGCGAGCCGCGTGCCCTTGAATGAATTCGCGCTGGGAACGGGAATTGGACACGCCCAACACGCGGCTGCCTGGAAATCGCGCCGCGGCGTAGAGAGAGAACGCACCCCAACCGCAGCCGAGGTCGAGAATGGAATGGCCGCCGGCGATTTGAGCGCGATCGGCGGTGAGATCCAGCATGCGGCGCTCGGCCGTATCGAGCGTATCGCCAGGCGCCCAGTAGCAGCAGCTATATTTCCCGTGGACGCCCAACACATGCTCGAAGAAAGCGGCCGGAACCTCGTAATGCTGCCGGTTGGCTTCCGAGGCGTGAATCGCGATGGGGCTCGCCTTCAATTGCTCGATGTAGCGCATCCGGTGAGCCTGTGCCAGTTCCGGATCGGCGATTGTTTCCTCGCCGAGCCGTTGGCGGATCAGCCGGCGGATTCCGGCGCGCAGTACCCAGTCCGGCATCAGATCCCGTTCGATCGGAGCTTCATACCAGGCGGGCTCCACCCGGGCAACGACGGGGGCGGCGGATTCCATCAAGCGCTCCTCGGAAACCACGGCACGAAGGCGCTGGTGGTTTGCTGGTAGCGGCGGTATTCGTCGCCTCGCGTGCGGATGGCCTGCGCTTCGGTGGCGGGAATGCCGGTTACGCGCAGGACGAAATACAACATCAGAACGGGCGAGACGATACCCCAAAGTCCGCCTGGTGAGGACGCCGAAAACATCGCGAACGCCACCCAGATCAGCCATTCGAAGAAATAGTTGGGATGCCGCGAATAGCGCCACAGACCCACCTGGCAGGTACGTCCTTTATTCAAGGGGTTGGCTTTGAAGGCATTCAATTGGGCATCCGCCACCGCCTCCCCCGTCATGGCGATCGCCCACAGCGCGACGGCGGCCCACTCGAGGGCGGACATCGTGGGATGGGAATTGAGCGCGGCCGGCAGAAACGCCACCGAAAGTACGACACACAACAGTGCCTGAAACTCGAAAAACAAGAGGAACTTGAACGTGATGTTGGTTTTCCATTGGCGGCGCAGCTCCTGATAGCGGCCTTCCTCCGGGTGTCCGATGATTCGCGTGAATAGAAGGTAGATGGCCAGACGCCAGCCCCAGAGGCCCGCCATGGTTCCCAACAAGGCAGACCGAAGCCAGTATCCGCCCCCGAAAGTCGCGTAGAGGACGCCAAGCATAGCGAGGCCGCCAGCCCAGCCGGCATCGACGATCGCCGCGTTCCCGGTGCGAAGATGAATCAGCCAGAGCGCCAGCATTAGAGCGGCCACGCTCGCCGCGCCCACCATCAGCAACTCTGTCATGCCGGCCGCCTGAGCAGCGCCTCGGCCGGTTCGTGCGGTTTCAGGCGAAACAGTTGAATGAGCACGTAAAGCGATGTGGCGATGTTGCCCAGCGCGGCAATCAGCACCAGCCAAACGATTCGCGTCCACAGGCGCGTTTCCTTGAACGCCACCCACACCCAGAACGTGAGAAATCCGAAGTACGCATCATAGAGCGTCGCCACCGCCCATGGATTGGCCGCGTAGGAATCCCACGCATCCCACAGGCTGATCGCTAGACTCGTGCGGATCGTGAGGACCGTCATCCACACGAAGATGCCGCCAAACAGGAACTTGAGCGCGGTTTTCATAAGCATGCCCCCTGCCGCTGGCATTGCGCTTCAAAGGCTGGCAGATTCTCCAGCCGCATCACCGGCCGTCCAATGCCCGAAAGCTCGAGACCCTGGCTGCCCGCTCCTCCCAGCCATAGCGCCGCCGCCTTCGGCATGGAAGCCGCGATCGCGCTCACCTCCGCGTGGACCGCCATCGAAGGAAGCGTGATGCCCAGCACGACCACCTGAGCGGCGGTCTTCCGCGCGGTGTCCGCGATTTCCTTGCCTGGCAAGTTCGCGCCAAGGTACACCGGCTCAATGCCTGCCATCGACGCGAGCATCGCGGCCGCCTGAATCCCGAACTCGTGCGACTCCCCGGCGGGCGTGGCGAAAACCATCCGGATCGCGGGCCGCGTGGGGCGGAACAGACGAATCAGGCTCCCCAGCACGTCGCGCAGCATCTGCGAAACCATGTGTTCCTGCGCGATGGCCAAAGTGCCGCCGTGCCAGCGGACCCCTACCTCGTACATGAGTGGAACCATCACCCGGTAGACCAGATCGCGAGGCGTGAGCATGGCCGCCAGACGGCCCACTTCGGCGCCAGCTCCCGCCGCATCGAATCGCTCCACGGCGGAGAGAATCGGCGCGAGGATGTCTTCCTGTGGAGCAGCAACAGCAGCCGGCTCGTTCAGTAACCCTTGAAGATCTTCATCGCTGAGCGACGCGATGCCGCCAATGGCGTGGCCCTTCTGAACCAGCCCGTTTAGAAGAAGCAGCCGCTCGACGTGCGCCGTCCCGTACAGGCGTCCGCGATGCGAACGCTCGGGTACCACCGCCTTATACCGCCGCTCCCACGCCCGTAGCGTATCCAGGCTCAGGCCGGTGATTTTGGCAACCGCGCGAATCGGATAGTCGGGCACCTTTCCGAAGCATAGAAGAAGCCTCACCGAATGTCAATCGTTTGTCATGGACAAATGCTTGACAACTAGGGCGGCCCGTTGGTTCAATGATGGTGGGAGCGTCATCTGCAACAACCCCGATATCGATTCGGAGCCGTTGGCTTCTTCCTGCTACTGCACGCGGGAGTCGCCGCTGCGTGGTGGATTCCCCCATCGGCCAGTGCGCTCGCGTGGCTTGGCGCTACTTATCTGATCCGTATGTTCGGCGTCACGGCGGGCTATCACCGCTACTTCGGGCATCGCAGCTACAAACTGGACCGGGCCGCGCAGTTCGCCATGGCGTTTCTGGCCCAGACCTCGGCGCAAAAAGGGGCGCTGTGGTGGGCCGCCCATCACCGCGTGCATCACCGCGAGTCGGATCGGGAAGGCGATGTGCACTCGCCCTCCCGCCACGGGTTTCTATGGGCGCATGTTGGCTGGGTGCTTTCCAACGACTTCGACCATTACGACCCGCGCGCGGTTTCCGAGTTTGCGCGATATCCGGAACTGGCGTGGTTGAACCGGCATCACTGGGTGCCGACGGTGCTGTTCGGAGGCGCGGTGGCACTGCTCGGCGGATGGTCTGGATTCGTTTGGGGCTACGTGGTTTCCACCGTTGCCCTCTATCACTGCACCTTCGCCATCAATTCCATGGCGCATCTGTGGGGCACACGGCGCTTTGAAACCCGCGATGAAAGCCGCAACAACTGGTGGCTGGCTCTGATCACACTGGGCGAGGGTTGGCACAACAATCACCACTATTCGCCTGGAAGCTGCCGCCAGGGATTCCGCTGGTGGGAACTGGATGTCACCTACCTCGTTCTCAAAGCTCTTAGCTGGTTTGGCATCGTACGGGACCTGCGGCCGTTCCGGTCAATCGCGGGGCTGCCGTCGTGAAGCGCATCGCCGTCATTGGCTCCGGCATCTCCGGACTAACCGCCGCTTACTACCTCAGCCGCAAGTACGAGGTCCATGTCTATGAACGCGACAATCGCCTGGGTGGCCATACCCACACGGCGATGGTCGACTCAAGCCGTGGCAAGATTCCCGTAGACACTGGGTTCATCGTCCACAACGACCGGACGTATCCACGGTTCTGCCGGCTCATGGCCGAATTGGGAGTTCAGACGCAGCCAAGCGACATGTCCTTTGCGGTGACCGAACCGGGCGGTGCCTTTGAATACTCAAGCCGGGGTCTGAGCGGATTTTTCGCCCGCAAGCGGAACCTGATCTCGCCGGCGCACTACCGGCTCTTTCGCGACATTCTGCGATTCAATCGCGAGGCTCCGAAGATGCTCGCCCATCCGGATGCGGAGGGCATGACGTTGGGTTCGTTTCTCGACGCCGGCGCCTATTCGGCCGTGTTCGCCGATCGCTATTTGATTCCAATGGCCGGCGCCGTGTGGTCGATGGCCCCCGATGCAATGCCGGCGTTTCCCATGGCGACGCTCGTTCGCTTCATGCAGAACCATGGGATGCTGGGGATCCACACGCATCCGAAGTGGAAGACGATTCGCGGGGGAAGCCAGGCGTACCTCGCGCCCCTGACCGCTCCGTTCCGTGAGCGGATTGCATCGGGCGTCGAGATCCGGTCGGTCGCACGCTCCGAACATGGCGTGACCATTTCATTTCACGGCCTTGCCAATGCCACCTTCGATGAGGTCGTCTTCGCCTGTCATGGCGATCAGGTGCTGCCACTGCTGGCCGAGCCAACGGAAGCGGAACGCAAAATCCTGGGCAGCTTCACCACCACGCGCAACGAGGCGTGCCTGCATACCGATGCCGCTCTACTCCCGAAGCGTTCCGCCGCGCGGGCGTCGTGGAATTATCTGCTGGGGGACTCAGGCCGGGTCACCGTCACCTATCACATGAACCGTCTGCAGTCGCTGGGAACTCCCGAGGACTACTGCGTGTCGCTGAACGCCAACGGCGCGGTGAATCCCGCGCACGCCCTGCGCCGGATCGCCTACGAACATCCACTGTTCAACCGGGCGGCCATCCGCGCCCAGCAACAATGGCAGGAGATCAGCGGTAAGCATCATACGCATTTTTGCGGAGCGTACTGGTTCTATGGCTTCCACGAGGATGGAGTGAGAAGCGGTCTGCGCGTGGCCGGGGCTTTGGGGGCCGGCGGGCAATGATTCCGGAAAGCGGCATTTACACAGGAACGCTGCGGCACCGGCGCTTTGAGCCGCGACGGCACGAGTTTACCTACCGGCTGTTTCTGGCGTGGCTCGACGTGGATCGCATCCCCGCCCAAATGGAGAAATCGCGCTGGACCGGTTACAACCGGTTCAATTGGGCCAGCTACTATGACCGGGATCACTTCGGCGATCCGGTGCTGGCACTCCGCGACCGGCTTCAAAGGGACGCTCAGGCCCATGGCGTGAACCTTCCTGAAGGTCCGATCTTCCTGCTGACAAACTTGCGATACCTGGGTTATTGCTTCAATCCCATCTCGCTGTTTTTCTGCTACGACGGCCGCGGCGATCTGCATACCGTACTGGCGGAGGTCAACAACACCTTCGGCGAGTCGTGTAACTACTGGCTATCGGCGGCCAACCGGCAGGAGCCGGCAAACGGTCTACGCTATCGCGCTCCCAAGGCCATGCATGTCTCTCCCTTCCTGGGCATGGACCTCGATTACGAATTCATCCTGACGCGGCCCTCTCAAACCTTGGCCGTCCACATGAACACGATAGGCCGGAACACTACGGCTCGCCTCTTCGATGCGACTCTCACTCTCCAACATCGGCCGTGGACCGCTCTGCCAGGCGCCTTGCTCCGGCATCCGTGGATGACGGCGAAAGTTATCGGCGCCATTCACTGGGAAGCGCTTCGCCTGTTCGCCAAGGGCGTTCCCGTATTCACTCACCCGGCGCGGCTGGATCGCAAATCATGACTACAACGATGGCTCGCAGAGCGATATTCCGGATGCTCGAGAAGCTCCGCCACGGCACGCTGGAACTTGTGTGTCCGGAGCGAACCTACCTGTTCGGCGAAGCGGACTCCGGCGCGAGGGCGACCATCGTCGTTCACCACGAGCGCTTCTTCGCGCGGGTAATCCTCGGCGGTGACGACGCCGCCGGCGACGCCTACGTGGATGGCGATTGGTCGTCGCCCGGCCTGGTGGCCGTCGTGCGCCTGATGGCCCGCAACGTGGATCAACTGGAGAGCGCCAATGCGCCGTTCACCATAGCGAGCCGCCTGTTCCACCGGCTGCGCCATTGGATGAAACGCAACACCATCGCCGGCAGCCGCCGCAACATTGAGGCGCACTACGATTTGAGCAACGACTTCTTCCGGCTTTTCCTCGATCGCCAGATGGTCTACTCGAGCGCCGTCTACCGCCGCGAAACCGATTCGCTCGAAGAGGCTCAAGTGGAGAAGCTGGACCGGATCTGCCGGAAATTGCAGTTACAACCATCGGATCATGTGCTCGAAATCGGAACGGGCTGGGGAGCGTTCGCGTTGCATGCCTCGCGCCATTATGGGTGCCGCGTGACCACGACAACCATCAGCCGTGAACAGCACGGCCAGGCGCGGCAGTCGTTCGCGAGCGCCGGGGAAGCCGGGCGGCGCATCACCCTGCTGATGGAGGATTACCGCAATCTTCGCGGCACGTTCAACAAGCTGGTCAGCATCGAGATGTTTGAAGCCGTGGGTCTCGAATACTATGACGCGTTCTTTTCGGCGTGCGACCGCCTGCTCGCGCCCGACGGGGCGATGGTGATGCAGGCAATCACCATGAACGAGCACCGCTTCGACGCCTACCGCAGGCAAAGCGACTGGATCCAACGCCGCATCTTCCCTGGCGCGCAGTTGGCCTCACTCCTGGAGATTCAGAAGTCGCTGGTGCGGTCCACGCGTCTTGGCCTGTATGACCTCGAAGATATCGGAATCGACTACGCCTGCACACTGGCGGAGTGGCGCGCCCGGTTCCACCAGTCGAAGCTTGAAATTCGCACGCTCGGTTTCGACGAGCGCTTTTACCGCATGTGGGACTACTACTTCGCCTACTGTGAAGCCGCGTTTCGGGAGCGCCGCATTAGCGATGTCCAACTGATGCTGGTCAAGACCGGCTACCGTGAGCGGCGCCAGAACAAAATCGCCGACCGCGCGCGAAAAGGACCAACGGAGATCCCTTCGCTGCTGCCGAATTGAACCATCGTCATCGCCGCACCGCCGGCAATTACCGCGATCCCTTCTCCGAGTTCTCTCCCCGGGCCGCCCACATACGACGCAAAGCGCACCTTGTTCAGCGCCGGCGTGAACTTGACGATGAACCCGTCGCCATCGCCACCGCCATAAGAGCCCCGGGCCGGCAGATCGCTGGAGTGAGTCATCCCCGCGATCCAGACGCCGCCGTCCGGGTCGATTGCGATGTTGCCGCCATCGTATCCGGCCTCGTCTTTCTGGGAACCGCCAAAGTAGGTCGCCGGGCCGCCCATGCGCGCCACAAACGCATCGGCTCCGCCGCGATTCGTACTCTGATACCCGCGCCCGGCGCCGGGAAGATCGGTGGAGTTGGTTTGCCCCGCCAGGAACACACGGCCACGCTTGTCCACCGCGATACCCCAGGCCGAATCGTCGCCGCTGCCGCCGAAGTACCCTGCCTTCTCCACCGCCAGCGTTTGAGCATTCATCTCGACAACGAACGCATCGCTTGGGCCGCGCAGCGTCTTCCAGTCGCGGGACTTCGTGTAGCCCGTCGCATACAGCCGCCCCTTGTGATGCGCGAGCCCGGTCAGTTTCTCTTCTCCCGATCCGCCGAACGTCACACGCCGCGACGGTCCGCTTTGCACGAAGCCATCGCCGTTGGTGGTACCGCCCATCACCGGTTGGCCGTCCACCAGCACAATCGCGTTTCCGAAGTCGGACTTCGGCCCACCCGCGAAAGTCGAAAACAGCACCTGGCCGGTTGGGGAAAGCTTCATCAGGAACGCGTCTCCCTCGCCGCCGTAGGCCTTTTGCCAGGCATCCGCCGTCACCGGAAAATCGGCCGACTTGGTAAAACCCGCTACCCAGGCGTTGCCTTCCTCGTCGATCGCCACGCGTGACGCCGAATCGTAGGCGCCGCCGCCCATGCGCGTCACGTACACGATTTCATGCGAGTCCCGCTTGAGCCGGATGACATAGCCATCCATCTCGTCGTCGCTCTTGCGGCCATTCACGGGTACCGTGAACTTATCGGACGGCGAATGGCACGCCAGGTATAGATCGCCCGAACGCGCCGCCACGATGTCATCGCAATCGGCCAGCGCGAGAGCCAGCATCGTGGAGGCGAATGTCATGTTGCCCGAAGTCTAGCAACTCATGCCATGATCGGAACATGCCCGCCGCGATCCTGCTACTGGCCTCCCTTTCCCAGGCGGCAGACTGGATTCCCGCGCGCTGGCCATCCGGCGACCCGGCCACGTTGACTCACCTCACCGGCTCCAAAATCAACTGCCTGTTGCTCGAGAAACCCAACTGGTCGGCGCCGTTTGTGGCGAAAGCCGCGGCCATGCGCATTTCGATCCTTGGCATCCTGCGCCCCGGAGGCGATACCGCCGAATCTCTGCGCACCGCCAAGGAGCGGCACCTCGCCGCGGCGGTACTGGAAGGCGATTTCCCCGCCCCGGAAGCCGAAGCCGCGCGCCAGACCGCCGGAGCTTTGGACTTGCCGCTGATTGAACTCCCTTCCCGCACCGGCATCCGCTTTGGGCGCCCCGGCGCGATTCTCGGCACCAACCAGGGACTCTGGGCGGGCATCCGCCCTGTGGATGAGAACGACAAATCGCACGCCGCGCCGAGTGGCGGCCCGTGGATCGAAACCAATAGCGGCTTTCTCCGGTTCGCGCGCGCCCTCCATGCGGGCCCGTTCTGGATTGCGCACACTCCGCCTGAAGGCCAGGCCATTCCCGCGGACCGCTACCTGCAAGCCATCGGCGATGCCGCCATGACCGGCGCGCGCTGGGTGATCGCGCTCGACCCGCCGTTCGCCAAGCGCCTATTCGCCGGCGAAGCCGCGGCCGCCGCCGATTGGAAGAAGATCCTCGCGCACGCCGCCTTCTATGAGAACCATTCCGGTTCGCGATCCTGGCCGCCCTATGCGCAACTCGCCGTTCTGCAGGATGCCGCTTCGGGCGCCCTGCTGTCGGGCAGCGTGCTCGACATGATCGGCGTCAAGCACACGCCCGTCCGGCCCGTGCCGGTGACACTGCTGAGCCAAAGCGCTCTCGGCAAGGCAACCATGGCCGTGAATCTCGATCCGGAAGGCCTCAGCGCCGCGCAGAAGGAAACGCTCAGAGCCTTTCAACGCGCCGGCGGCACGGTCCTCAACGGCCCGCCGGGATGGAGAATGCCGGCGGCCAGCAAGAACCGGCTTACCGTCGATGAAGCCGACGTCGAGAAGCTCGACCGGATCTGGAAAGAAACCAACACCATGATCAATCGCCGCAACATGGGAGTGCGGCTGTTCAACGTGTCGAGCATGCTTTCCTACCTGCAATCTTCGCCCGATGGCAAACGCGCCGTGCTGCACCTGGTGAATTACTCCGGCTATCCGGTGGAGAATGTCGCCGCGCACGTGCTGGGGCGATACAAGAAGGCGTGGATTGAACTTCCGGACGGCACCCGCAAAGCCATCGAACCCTATGAGGCGGAAGAGGGCGAAGGCACGGGCCTTGAGCTGGACCTGATTTCTTCGAGCGCCATCATTACCATTGAAGCCAACTGATAGCATGAGGAAAGGTTCATGAGACTTATTTGTCTGTTCCTCGCCCTCGTTCTGGCAGCCTTGGCCGAAGCGCCGGATTTCAAGCGCGACATCGCACCGATCCTCCAGGCCCATTGCGCCGCGTGCCACTCGAAGGATGCCAAAACCAGCGACTTCTCGGTGGAGTCGCTGCCAGCGGTTCTCGCCGGCGGCAAGAAGCACGGTAAAGCGGTTATCGGCGGCCATCCCGAACAAAGCCCTTTGATCCAAATGGTGAAGGGTGAGATGGCGCCGAAGATGCCCGTCGGCAAGGATCTGCCCAAGGCCGAGGTGGCGCGCCTCGAGGCCTGGATCCGGGCGCTTCCCGAAGATCGCGACATCGCCAAACAGAGCTACCGCTGGCCCTATGAAAAGCCGGTTAAACCCACGCCTCCCGCGGTGAAGAATGCATCGTGGGGCATTAACGCCATCGATGCGTTCATCCTCGAGAAGCTGGAAGCCAAGGCAATGAAAACCGCGCCCGCGGCGTCCAAGACGGCGCTTGCGCGGCGTGTTTATTTCGATCTCGTCGGTCTGCCGCCCACGCCCGCCGAAATGGACCGCTTCCTTTCCGACGGCTCGCCCGAAGCGTATGAGAGGCTGATCGAGCGTCTTCTCGCCGATCAGCGTTACGGCGAGCGTTGGGCCCGCCACTGGCTCGACCTGGTGCGTTATGGCGAAACCAGCGGCCTGGAAGGCGACGGCGCCATCGGCAATGCCTGGCGCTACCGCGATTGGGTCATCGAAGCTTTTAACAACGATCTGCCCTACGACCGGTTCATCGTCCAGCAACTGGCGGGCGCCGACGAGCATTCCAAGACCCGCAACAACTACCAGCCCGATGTGCAGGGACACGTTCCGCTCGGTTTCCTCCGCGTCGCCCCCTGGGACCGTTCGAACCTCGTCGCCGATGAAGTGCGGCAGAACTATTTGAATGAGGTCACCACCACGACTTCGTCGGTGTTCCTCGGCCTCACGCTCGGCTGCGCGCGCTGCCACGATCACAAATACGACCCCATTCCCACCACCGATTTCTACCGCTTCCAGGCGTTCTTCAATGCCATTCAAGTGGAAAACGTGGAGGTTCCTTACAAGGATCCCGGGTTGGCCGAAAAAGCCAAGGCGAAGATCAAACGCTACGAGTCCCTGCTGAAGGACGGACCGGAAAAAATCGAGCTCGACAAGTACGAAGCCGGATTGCTCGAAAAGCTCATCGCCGCGCGCCGCGAAAAGGCCAAAGGCAAGGAGCTAACCGTCGCGGACCTGCGCCTGGAGCTGCGCTGGAAGGATCAGAAGACCTTCACGGAAGTGGAGAAACGAACCCACGGGGACCTGCTGGAAGATGCCAACCGCACCCAGGATCCGGAAGAGCGCAAGGCCCTCGATGCGTATGAAGCGAAGCTGCTCGCCAAGATGAAGGTGGCCCCTCCCGGCGACGGACGCTTCCTGGCGCTTACCGCCGAAGACGTGAAGGCGGAAGCCGGAAATCGCAGGTCGTCCGTCTTCACCGAAGCGGAGCGCGAACGGCACGCCGGGCTTTCCGAAGTCCTCGACACCTACCGCCGCCGCATCGGACGCTGGCGGCCCGTGGCGCTCACCGTGCGCAACGTCCCGGGCCCGCCCTCCGGCCCAAATCTGCCGCCCACGCGCGTACTGGTCCGTGGCGACTACCGCCAACCGGGCGACGCCGTCGAAGCGGGCTTCCCCACCGCCATCGCCGGGAAGGTGGAAACGCCCGCCATCGAGCAGGATCGCTACCGCCAGTTCCCGACGCGCGGCTGGCGCTCGACGCTGGCCAAATGGATCGCCAGCCCTGAAAATCCGCTCACCGCGCGCGTGATGGTGAATCGCCTCTGGCAATATCACTTCGGCGCGGGCATTGTCGCCACCACGTCGGACTTCGGCGTGAACGGCGCCCGCCCCACGCACCCGGAACTGGTCGATTGGCTGGCGCATAAATTCGTCGAAGACGGCTGGAGCATCAAGTCCATGCACCGGCTGATGCTGACCTCGGCCACCTACCGCCAGGCCGCCGATAATCCTGCCGCCGATCGCTCCGCCGATCCGGACAACACGCTGCTTTCGCACTTCAACCGGCGCCGGCTGGAAGCGGAAGAACTGCGCGACGGCATCCTTCATGTCAGCGGCCGTCTCAATCCCGAAAAGGGAGGTCCCAGCGTCTTCCCGCCGCTGCCCGCCGATCTCGCCGACTTTGCGCGCTATGGCCGCGGCGGCGCCGCCATGTGGGAGACCAATGAGAAAGAAGCCGATGCCCGCCGGCGTTCGGTGTATACGTTCCAGCGGCGCTCGATGCCGCTGCCGATGATGGCCTCTTTCGACGCGCCGGTGTTCAGTGAATCCTGTGAGCGGCGATCGTCCACGGTAACGCCGCTGCAGGCGCTCAACATGATGAACGGCGACATGATTCATCAGGAAGCGGCGCAACTGGCGCGGCTCGCCACCGAACGCGGTGGAGCCGATCGCGCCAAACAAGTGGAAGCGCTGTTTGAGCTGGTGTTGAATCGCAAGCCGGCCGCCGAGGAAGCCGCGCGTTTCGCCAGCCATCGGGGATCGCTCGACGGCTTGTGCCGGGTGCTGCTGAACTCGAACGAATTTCTCTACCTGGATTGATTGCTTGGATTTATCCCGCTACTCAATGTTGAACGACGACTGGGAAGTGACCCCGGACAACAGCTTTGTTTCTCCGCTCAACCCTCATCAACCGGGCCAGATGATCATCTTTCCGGAAATGGTCAAAAGCGGCGCGATCAGCGCGGATATCACGCCCATGGAAGGCCTGCCTCGACAGGCCGGTGAGAAAAGCATGGAAGGCTGCATCCTCTTCCGGTATGGCGGCCAGGACAAGGCGTTCACCGGTCCGACTTACATGCTCAGCCAATGGACCGGATCCTCGGAGTCCATCAAACCCGGCAAGAAGTACCGCCTGAGGGTCGAGTTTTCCGACAGCCAGATCCGGTTCTTCGAAAACGGCGTTCAACAGTTCGTCGTTTTCGACGAAACTTATCAACGCGGCCAATGGGGACTCGCTTCCTGGAAATGCAAAGCTCGATTTGAAAACATTCAGCTTGAGCAGGCGCAACCGAAGGTGTTCGTGGTGATGCCGTTTGACTCGGAATTGAGGTTCGTATATGGCGTTATCAAGGAAACGACCGAAGCCTTCGGTCTGCGCTGCGAGCGCGCCGACGAATCCTTCATTTCGCGCCCCGTGATGGACGAGGTGAAGAAAAAGATCGCCGGCGCCGATCGCCAGTTGAAGCTTGATTTGGAGAAAGCGCTCGAAGCGCTGGGATACCGCCGGAAGCCGGAGCAACCGCCGGCCGGATCGAAGAAAATAAGGACGCACTCATGAATCGCCGTCAATTTTTGTTCAACTCCTATCTCGGCCTGGGCGGCCTGGCTTTGACCGATTTAATGGCGGGCGTGAAGAATCCGCTCGAAGTGAAGCCCGCTCATATGCCCGTGAAAGCCAAGCGCTGCATCTTCGTCTTCATGGAAGGCGGCGTTTCGCAGATGGACCTGTTCGAACATAAGCCGGAACTGGTCAAGCGCGCCGGGCAGCAGATGCCCACGGCGGGCCGCACGGTGGGCGAGATCGCCACGTTTTCCGCGGCGCCGAATCGCATTATTCCTCCGGTCGCGCCCTTCCGCCAGCATGGCCAGTCCGGCCGATGGATGAGCGATCTGCTGCCGCACATGTCCAAACACGCCGACCGGATGGCGTTCATCCACGGCGTGAAGGTGGACAACAACAACCATGGCCCCGCCGTCTATCACGTGCTCACCGGCAATCAGTTCCCGGGCAGCGCTTCCATCGGCGGCTGGATCACCTACGGCCTGGGCAGTGAGAATCAGGATCTGCCGGGCTTTGTCGTGCTTGGCGACCGGCGCGGCGCCACCATCGGCGGCGCGGGCGTTTGGGGCAACGGCTTCCTGCCCGCCGCCTATCAGGGCACTCTGTTCCGCCACGGCAGCACCCCGATCGTCGACCTGCACCGGCAGGCTTCGATGAGCGATGAGCAGCAGCGCGCCGATCTCGATCTGCTCAAATGGCTGAACGAGAAGCACAGCGCGGCCCGCACCAACACAAGCGAACTGGAGGCGCGTATCGCCGCCTATGAGCTTGCCTTCCGCATGCAGTCGAAGGCGCCCGAATTGGTGGATCTCAACACCGAATCCGAAGCCACGCGCAAACTCTACGGACTCGACGATCCCATCGCGGAGCCCTTTGGCCGCCAGTGCCTGATGGCACGCCGCATGGTGGAGCGCGGCGTGCGGTACGTCATGCTGCTGCACGGCGCCGGAGGCGACCGCTGGGACGATCATGGCGACGTCGCCGGACGCATTCCCAAACATTGCAAGGAAGTGGATCAGGGTATCGGCGGATTGCTCACCGATCTCGAAGCCCGCGGCCTGCTGGAGGAAACGCTGGTGGTGTGGGCGTCGGAAATGGGCCGCACGCCGTTTGACAACAACCTGGTCACCGACAAGCCGGGGCGCGATCACAACCAATATGGCCTCGTTGTGTGGATGGCGGGCGGCAACACGCGCGGCGGAGCGGCTTTCGGCGGCACCGACGAGTTCAGCGTGCGCGCCGCCGAGGATGAGATCCCCATGCGCGACGTGCACGCCACTATCCTGCGCCAGATGGGCCTCAGCCAGGACCGGCTCACCGTGCTGCACGCGGGCCGCTACAAGAAGCTCACCGATACCGGCGGCCGCGTGATCGAAGAAGTCCTGGCGTAAACTAACGCCAGGAATCGACTCGTGCCTCTTGACGGGCCTTTTACTACGTTATACGATATATCGTGAGACGTATTAATGGCAGATCCAACTCTTCTAATCCTTTCCAGCCTGGCCGGCGGTGAGAAGCATGGCTACGCCATGATGGTAGATATCGAACATCTTTCGGGCGCACGCCTGGGCCCCGGCACTTTGTACGGCGCCATCAGCCGTCTCGAGCAAAGCGGCTGGATCCGGCCCGTGAAGGCTCAAGACGATAGACGGCAGCCCTACGCGCTCACCCCCGCCGGACGCGCGCATCTGGCGGAAGAATTGGGCCGTCTGCAACGGATTGTCGCCGCGGGACAACGGAGGTTGAAACACGCATGAGCAGGAGGATACGCCTCGTTCAGGCCATCGCACGGATCGTCTATCCATCCGCCTGGAGAGCACGCTACTCCAGGGAGTTCGACGCAGTTCTGGAAGACTGCAAGCCTGGAGTTGCCGTGATGCTGGATGTGGTGAAAGCGGGACTCGCCGTGAGGCTCCACGAACCTTGGGGATTCCTGCGCGTGGCAAGTGTTGCTGCCTTGTTGGGCTTGTTGATGGCGAGTGGGATCGCGTTCAGGATTCGCGACCAATACCTATCGGAGGCAACGGTGCGCGTTGCCGTTCCCGGCGAAGCAATCGGGCGAAACGTAGTAGCGGCACTCAGCCAAGAGAATCTGAAAGCGATTGCGGACCGGCTGCGGCTTTTCGAGCAAGATCGCCATCATATGAGCGAAAGCGTCCTGGTCGGTCGCATGAAGCGCAGCATTCTTATTAGCAAAGGAGGTCAGGATGGATTGGTTCGCGTGGCGTTCCTCTACGATGATCGTGAGAAAGCCTTGGAAGCCACGCGTGAAGTATTGCGCCTCTTGACGGAGAACTCCAGCAGCGGCGCGCTGGAGGTTCTCGACATGCCCCATCAACCTGGCGTTCCGATTTACCCGAACCGGCTGGTAATTGCCGCTATCGGCGGCTTCGGCGGCGGGACCATTGGCCTCATGCTGGCGGCGATCCGCCGCTCGCGCTTTGCGCGAGGCTGAAGCGCGACGGTCAGGCTGGAATCACATCCCCCAAAGCTTCGCACGCACTTTCGAGAACTGGAACCGCGCCGGGTTAACGGCGGTGGACCCCGGCGAATCCACCGTGATGATTTTCGCCGAGACCGGTTCATACGCCGCTCGCGGCGCGATGGTTCCCTTCGCCACCAGAATCTTCTGCCGGTGTGGATAGACACCCAGACTCACCAACTGTTGAATGCTGAACGGCACGATGCGGCGCGAATTCAGCACCAGCAGGTTCAACTCATCGGGCGTCGAGCCTTCGGCTTCGATCACCGCCGTCAGCCCCTGATCGAAGTAGCGGCCGCCGCCGTGGCGCGTCTCGCTTTCGATGTATTTGCCGTCGGTGAGCGTTTTCACACGCCCCCGCACGCGCACCGGCTTGCCGTGCATGTTGTCGGTCTTGCCGCCCACCGCCAGATCGAACCGGGCGCCGACGCCGGCTTTCACCGCCGCCTGCACCGCCTCCGCATCGCAAATCGTCATCACCCATCCGGTGGCTTTCTGCTTCACCAGTTCCTCGAGCAGAAACGTCGAATCGCCGGCCGAGCCACCGCCGATGTTGTCGCCCGTATCCATCAACGTAACGGGAAACTTCGGCTCGCTGAGCGCCAGGCGAACGGCCTCGGCGGGGTTGGGAAGTTTCAACGCGATCTGCTCGCGCGTATTCCATAACCGGTCCGCCAGGCGCTGCGCTTCCTTCTGCGCCAGCGCCGCGTCGCCATCGGTGGTGACGATCACCGTGGGCCCCATGTGGGGGACGTCGGCATATTGATAGCCGCCCGAAACGCTGGCCGCCAGCACTTTCGGATTGCGCTTCTCAAGCGCAATGCTGGCATCGGCGATGGGCTTTAGCGGGTCGGCGTACGTGTTCTGGAAAATGATGTTGTACACCATGTCCGGCTTGACCACGGCCTGCACCGGCTTCACCTGCTTGCGTACAATCCGCGCCATGATCGAAGCCGCCTGCTGCCCTCGCTCCCTGGTGTCGAGATGCGGGTTCTGCTTGTAGGTCAACAGCACCGTGGAAAGCTTCACAATCTCAGGCGACACGTTGGCATGAAAATCGTGCGTGACCACGATGGGAAAATCGGGACCCAGTTCCTTCCGCAGCCGCCGCACCGTTTCTTCATCGCCGTGCGGATGATGCTCCACCACCATCGCGCCGTGCAGGGCGAGCAGCAACCCATCGATTTTACCGGCGGCCTTGATCTGTGCGATCAGCCGGCCATAGATGGTCTCGTAGGTCTGGCGCGCGAGCGGCCCTTTCGGCGTCGCGTTGGCATGCAGCGTGGGCACCGGCGCGATGCCCTCTTTCTCCAACCCCTCCACGTAGCCGGTGAGCTCGGAGTTCGACCTCCGCCACTCGCCGAGCGGGGCGCCCTTACCCGCCTCCTGAATGCGGTAGTCGGAAAGCAGCGTTTTGGCCGGATTGAACGAGTTCGACTCGTGCATGAAGCCGCCGATGGCGACGCGAAACGTTTGAGCTTGTAGAGACATGAAGAAAAGCAGGAAGAACACTAGGCAAGGATCTCACGAATCACGTGGCCGTGAACATCGGTGAGGCGCCGGTCGATGCCGTTGTGATACCAGGAAAGCTTGTTGTAATCGAGCCCGATCAGGTGCAGCACGGTCGCCCAGAAGGCGTGGACCGTGGTGATATCCTCGACGGCGCGGCGGCCGAAATCGTCCGTGCCACCGTGGGATGTGCCGCCCTTCACACCCGCGCCCGCCATCCAAACCGTGAACGCATCGGGATTATGATCGCGGCCGAGCGTGCCTTCCTGATGCGTCGGCATGCGCCCGAACTCGGTGGTCCAAATCACCAGCGTGTCGCTCAGCATGCCGCGGCTCTTCAGATCCTTTAGCAGCCCTGCGGTCGGCTGATCGAGGATGGGGCAGTGCCGTTCGTAGTCGGCTTGCAGCGTCTTATGCGCATCCCAGTTAAGCAGCCCGTCGACACCCGAGGCGCGGGAAGCGCAGTAAAGCTGCACGTAGCGGACGTTGCGCTCAAGCAAGCGCCGCGCCAGCAGGCAATTTTTCGCATAGGCGGCTTTCAAGGGATTCGAATCGGCTGTGCCGTAGAGCTCGTGCGTCGCCTTCGATTCGCGCGTCAAATCGGACACTTCGGGCGCCGAAAGCTGCATACGGCCGGCCAGGGCGTAAGCGGCGATGCGCGCCTGCAAATCGGAATGACCGGGATGGCGCGCCATGTGCCCCCGGTTCAGCACGTCCAGGAATTCAAGCGTCGCCCGCTCCTCGGCTTCCGAGATCAGGCCGGGCCGCTCCAGGTTCCGGATCGGCTCGGAGGCGTTGAACGATACGCCCTGATGCTCGGCGGGCAGGAAACCCGCCGTCCAGTTGGCGGGCCCAGCGGGCGGAATGCCGCGGATGTCGGGAATGGATACGTAGGCGGGCAGGTTGTCGTTTTCCGAGCCGAGGGCGTAGCTCACCCACGCACCGGCCGAAGGAAAGCCTTCAAAGACGTAGCCGGTGTTCATCATGACGCAGCCCGGCCCGTGTGTATTGGTGCGGGTGGTCATGGCATGCAGAAACGCCATCTCGTCGGCCAGTGCGCCGAGGTGAGGCAGCATTGCGGTGATGCGCTTGCCGCTCTGGCCGCGCGGCACGAACGGCCAGGGGCTGCGCATCAGGTTGCCGTTGGCGCCCTGGAACGATACTTCTTTCTCCGCCCCCGGCATCGGCTGGCCGTGCCGCTTTTCGAGTTCCGGTTTGTAGTCGAAGGTGTCGATGTGCGAACAGGCCCCCGGACACATGATCTGCAGAACGCGCTTCGCCTTCGCCGGAAAGTGCGGCGCGCGCGTGGCGGCCGTCAATTGATGCAGCGCAATGGCGGGCAAGCCCATCGCGATGTCGCCCAGAAAGGTTCGTCTACTGGACATAGATCAACTCGTTGGCATTCAGAATGGCGCGCGCAAAGGCTTTCAGACCATGCCTGGCAATGAGGTTTCGCGCCGCCGTTTGCTCGGCCGGCTCCGGATCGCGGCTGAAAGCCAATTGAAACGCGCGCCTTACCGGGTCGCCGGCCTCGCGTTCCAAACGCCCGGCGAAGAACGCCGACTGATCGAGCAGGAAGCTGTTGTTCAGCAGCGCCAATGCCTGCAGCGGCGACGTGGTGACGACACGTTTCGGCTCGGGCAGAGAGGAATCCGGGCAATCGTACTGGCCCAACATTTCGCTGCGCACCGAACGCGCCGCCTGCTGGTACACGGCGCGCCGGTACGTTTCCGGTCCGAATGTTTCCAGTGGATAATAAGTGGCCACATTATCGACGGTGTAGCGGAACAGGTGAAAGCCCGGCCCGCCCATCGTGCGGTCGAGCGTGCCCGAGACCGCGAGAATCGTATCCCGAATCGCTTCAGCCTCGAGCCGCTGCGGGGGAAATCGCCACAGCAGGCGAGCTTCGCCATCGGCTTTCGCGGCTGCCTCATTGTTCGCGCTCGATTGACGGTAGGCCTTTGAAAGCATGATCTCCTTGTGCAGCGGCTTCAGCCGCCAGCCGTGGGCGAGCAGCCGCGCGGCCAGATGATCGAGCAGTTCCGGATGGCTGGGCCGCTCGCCGCTGAACCCGAAATCGGAGGGAGTGCCCACGATGCCGCGCCCAAAGTGATAGTGCCAGACACGATTGGCGAGCACGCGCGGCGTCAGCGGATTCTTCGGATCCGTGATCCACTGGGCCAGGGCGAGACGGCGCTTCGACTCCGGTTCGTTCGCCGGAACGTCGAAGGCGGGCAGAACCCGATCGAGCGTGGTCAGGCTCGCCGCCGCCGCCACATCGCCGCGATCCATCACGTTGCCGCGCTTCAACAGATAGACCGGTTCGGTGGGCTGCTCGAACTTTCCGGCGTAGGCCATCGTCAGCTTCGGCAGTTCGTTCAAGGCGCGGCGGGCCGCCGCCAAGCGCTGCTGAGCCTCCCGATAAGTTTGCTTTTCCCGCTCGGAGAACACAGCCATCAGCACCAGTTCTTCGCGCTGCGCATCGGTGACCGGGAGCCTGCCTTCGGAACTCGCCACCTGCCGCCAGGCCGAACCGTCGAGGGAAATCTCGACGATGTACTCGCTCGGAATCGGACCGGAGAAGCGGCCTTGAAATCCACCGGCGCGGTCGCGCGACCAGGCGGCGCGGGTCACCTCGATGGCGCGCGGCAGTTCGACGGTCAACGTCACGGGCTTCGAATCGGCCGGGATCCAGCGCTGATCGAATCTTCCGTCGATGAGGTGCTTCTCCGAATAGGGATCGGTGGAACCGTCTTCCTTGCGCACCGATGTTGCCGTGATGCGCGCGCCATCCGACGCAAGCGCCACGTTACGGCCGCCGGACCAGACTTCGAACTCCTCAAGCGATGTCGCGCCACCGGTGCTGGTGGCCTGAATCCGCAGGCGCACGAAACGAGCCGGGGCCGCCGGCCACGATTCCTCGGTCAAGCGCGACTCGGGAGCCGCCCGGTATTGCGCCAGGATCGCCTCCCGGCGGGACTCGACGCGCGGTTTTGCCGTCTCGCGGGCCGCCGCCAGCTTTTCCGTAATTTCCCGAATTTCGGTTTCCAGCGGCGCCGTCCTGGCGCGATGGGCCGCGAGTCCGGCGGGCGTAGCCAGTTCCCGCTCCGCATGAATGACGCCGCCGAAGATAGCCGCCATGCGGTAATAATCGGCCTGCAGAATCGGATCGAACTTATGATCGTGGCAGCGGGCGCAACTCACCGTGAGGCCGAGAAACGCCGAGGCGGTAGCGTTGATCATGTCGTCCAGGTCGTCGGCGCGCTGCTGCCGTTTGGGAGCCTCGGCCGCATTGCCCACCGTGTCATGCGGACCCGCCACCAGGAACCCGGTGCCCACAGCCTCTTTGGGATCGGCGCTCAAAACGTCGGCGGCCAAATGCTCCTGCAGGAAACGATCGAACGGTTTGCCGTCGTTGAAGGACCGGATGATGTAGTCGCGAAAGTGCCAGGCATTCGGGCGCAGATGATTCTGTTCATAGCCGTGGCTTTCGCCGAAGCGGATGACATCCATCCAGTGACGGCCCCAGCGCTCCCCGTATCCGGGCGAAGCCAGCAGTTCGTCGATCAGCTTTTCATAGGCATTGGAGGCCGGGTCGGCCACGAACGCCGCCACCGCTTCGGGCGTGGGCGGCAACCCGGTGAGATCGAACGTGGCGCGGCGGATCAGCGTACGGCGATCCGCTTCGGCGGACATACGCAGACCTTTCGCGGTGAGCGCCGCGTTCAAAACCGAGTCGATGCTGGCATTCGGCGGCGGCTTCAACGGCTGCAGCGACCACCAGTCTTTGCCCGCGCGCTTGCGCTCGGCCACGGCAAGCTTGTTGGTCCACGGGGCTCCCTGATCGATCCAACGGGCGATCAACTGCCGGTCCGCGGCTGGCAGCGGAGTGCCAACCGGCATCTTTCCCTCGTTCACCTTACGCGCCAGCAGGCTTTGGGCGGCGTTGCCCGGCACCAGAGCCGGACCGCCCACGCCACCCTTCAACGCCGCCTCGCGCGACTCCAGAATCAGCCCGCCCATCTTCGATTGCGCCCCGTGGCATTGCAGGCAATTCTTCTCCAGAATGCGAGTGGCGGCGGTCTCGATGCTGTCTTCGGCCAGCAGCGTCGACAGCAATAGAAGTAGCATCGCCCGCTATTTTGTCATATAGTTTGTGGCTGAACTTTCGGGAGGTTCCATGAATTGCCGTTCCATCGCCGCCGCCCTTCTGTTGGCAGCGTTCCCTGCATCGGCGCAGGTCAACACGGGCACGATTCTCGGCTCGGTCACCGACGCCTCGGGCGCGGTGGTGACCGGTGCGCCGCTCACCGTCACCCACGCCGGTACGCAGGCGGCTTACAACGCCGAGACCGATAGCTCGGGCAATTATGTGTTTGAGCGGCTGCCCATCGGCGAGTATCGGGTGGTGGTGCGCGCCAATGGTTTCAAGTCGTCCGAGCGCACCGGGATCCGGCTGGATGCGACGCAGCGCATCAAGATCGATTTCGCCGTGGAAGTGGGCTCGGTCGGGGAAAGCGTCACGGTGCAGGGCGGCGCTCCCCTGGTGAGCACGCAGAACACGGAGATGGGAGTGGTCATCGGCGAAGAGCAGGTGCGCAATCTGCCGTTGAATGGCCGCAATTTCGCGCAACTGATCGCGCTCGAACCCGGAGCCGTCGTCACCGGCGGCGCCGTCTACTTCAACGGGCTCACGCGCGATGGCGTGAACATCACCGTCGATGGTACCGACGCCTCAAACCCCGACCGTCCCGCCACCTCAGGCTTCGGCGGCCAGACGCAGCAAAACGTACTGAGCGTGGAATTCATCCAGGAGTTCAAGACCACCAAGGGAGTCTTCTCGGCCGAACTCGGCCGCGCCGCATCGGGCGGAGTCAACGTCATCACCAAGTCCGGCACCAACGAATTTCACGGCAGCGTCTATGAGTTCCTGCGCAACGACGCGATGGACGCGCGCAACTTTTTCGCCGCCAGGAAAGACAAGCTGCGGCTCAACCAGTTCGGCGCCACCCTGGGCGGACCGGTTCTCAAGAACCGGCTTTTCTTCTTCGCCGGTTGGGAAGGGGTGCGCGAACGGCGCGGGCGCCAGATCTCAGGAGAAGTGCCGACCGATTCGCTGCGCCAGCGCATGCTCGCCGCCAATCCGCTCTATGCGCCGCTGCTTGCGTTGTTGCCGCCTTCCACCGAAGACCGCGGCAATCCGGATCGCGGATTCCACCGGCGCAGCGACGTGCGCACCAATTCGGAGAACGCGGCGATGGCGCGGCTCGATTTCAATCCCACCACCAAGGACAGCGTTTTCGTGCGCTACAACATCCTGCAATCCTACACGGTGGTCCCCAGCCTCTCTCCGGTGAATGGAACCGAGTACCCGGCGCAGGATCGCTCCGGCACACTTTCCTGGAACCGCATTCTTTCGCCGCGCACCATCAACGAACTGCGCGTGGGCGTGAACAAACAGGACATACCGCGCGCCACGCAAGCCTTCATCCCGCAGCAGATCGGCAATCTGACTGGGTTCCTGAGCACCCCCAATCAGGAATTGCTGCGGGCCAACGGCGGCAGTTGGACGCTCATCGACAACTTCAATCTCAACGCCGGCCGCCATTCGCTGAAGGCCGGCTTTGAACTGCGCGCCTTCCACTACGGCCGGGCCAATCATGAGGCGCCGGCTTATGAAATTCCCACCCTCGCCGACCTTCTGGCCAGCCGCTTCACCAATGCCTACGTCACCATCGGCAACAACCTGCGGCGCATGAAGGAAAAGCAGTGGGGTTTGTATCTTCAGGACGACTTCCGCGTCAGCGCCCGCCTCACGCTCAATCTTGGGTTGCGCTATGAGTACTTCACCCCGGTGACCGAACGCGACGGATTGCTGTTCAACGTCGTGGACAGCCCCTACGGGCCGTTCCGGCGGCAAGGTGAACGGATCTGGGAGCCGGACCGCAACAACTTCGGTCCGCGATTCGGATTGGCCTGGGATATCGGGGGCGACAGCCGCAACGTGATCCGCGGAGGAGCCGGCGTGTTCTACTCGCCCAACACGTACCGCGAAGTGACGGCTTTCGTGAATCCGCCTTCGGCGCCTTACTCGGTCCAGCTTTCGGCCACCGATTTCCCGAACCTGCGTTATCCGGTCGATATCCGCACGATCGATCTTTCGCAGTTTCCTGGCGGCACGTCACGCAACGTATTCGATCCGTTCCAGCGCACCACTTACAGCACCCAATGGACGCTCGATTACCAGCGCGAGCTTTCGCGCGACCTGGTGGCGACGGTGGGCTACGTCGGCAATCGCGGGCTGAAGCTGCTCACCCTGCATTGGCTCAACGACATCGACATCCAGACCGGCCGCCGGCCCGTCCCCACCATCGCCCGCATCAGCTATCAGGAACATTCCGGCATGAGCACGTATCACGGCTTGCAGACTTCGCTCAAAAAGCGCTTCAGCCGCGGCGTGACGTTCAACGCGCACTACACCTACGGCAAAGGGATTCAGTTGGGCGGCGTCGACAACATGACGGCCGCCACCGTACAGGGCGTGCAGGATCACTCCAATATCCGCGCCTCGCGCAGCCGCAATCTGGCCGACATCAATCACAACTTCGTGGCGGACTACAGTTGGGAGCCGGCCTTCGACCGCTGGTTCCACGCCAATTCGGGCGCCATGCGCCAAATCGCCGGTGGATGGCAGTTGTTCGGCATCTGGTCGATGCGCAGCGGTACGCCTCTGCTGATTCTGAGCGGACGCGACAACTACGGCACCGGCACCACACAAGGCCAGCGGCCGGATCTGGCTGGCGGTGTGCCCGTCTTCGCCGGCGACTACCGGACGTCGAACACCCACGCCTTTCTGAATCGCGCCGCGTTCACCGATCCGTGCGATGCGCGCAGCCTGCGCCGCCCCTGCGGCCTCTATGGGAACCTGGGCGCGTTCCCGCTGAGCGGGCCCGGTTCGTTCAATTTCGATTTTTCGGTGTTTAAGAATATTGCGATCAACGAGCGCGCACGGCTGCAGTTCCGTGGTGAGATGTTCAATCTTTTCAACCGGCCGAACTTCAGCAATCCAGGGGTGACGCTCACCAGCAGCACGTTCGGGCAAGTTACGGCCGCGTCGAACGCGCGCGAAGTGCAATTCGCGCTGAAACTGATGTTTTGATTTAGCGGGCGGCGAGCAGGGCACGCAAGTGGCGGGCGCGTTCGGGGGAGCGAAGCTGGCGGAGCGCCTTGGCTTCGATCTGCCGGATGCGCTCTCGCGTGACGTCGAACTCCTGGCCGATTTCCTCAAGCGTGTGCTCGCGCTCGCAGCCGATGCCGAAGCGCAGGCGGATCACCTTCTCCTCCTTGGGAGAAAGGGTCTTGAGGATGTTGGCGGTTTCGTCGCGTACGTTGGAATCGATCACCGCGTCCACCGGAGAGCCAACCCAGCGGTCTTCGATGAGGTCGCCCAAAGCCGATTCGCCGTCGCGGCCAACCGGAGTTTCGAGCGACACCGGATCGCGCGAAATCGTCTTCAGCTTCTGGACCTTCTCCACCGGAATGTCCATGCGGCGGCTGATCTCTTCGTTCGACGGCGCGCGGCCCAGTTCCTTTTCAAGCTCACGCGTGGCGCGCAGGAACTTGTTCATCGACTCGTTCATGTGCACCGGGATGCGGATGGTGCGGGACTGGTCGGCGATGGCGCGCGTAATCGCCTGGCGGATCCACCAGGTGGCGTAGGTCGAGAACTTGTAGCCGCGGCGGTATTCGAACTTGTCGGCGGCGCGCATGAGGCCGATATTGCCTTCCTGGATGAGGTCCAGCAGATGCAGGCCGCGATTCACATATTTTTTCGCTACTGAAACGACCAGGCGCAGGTTGGCCTCGACCAGATCCTTCTTGGCACGCTCGGCTTCCGCCTCGCCCTGCCGGATGACCTGAATGCTGTGCTTGAGATCGTTCAGCGCGGCACCGGCGATCTGTTCGCGCTTCTTGATTTCGCGCTTGATCTCGCGGATGCGCCCCTGCACGGTCGCGGCCGGCCGTTCTTCCAAGCGGCGCAATTCGGCGTCCATGTGGGACAACTCGTCGACGGCGCGCTCGATCTCCTTGGTAAATTCCTTCCACTTGGAAAGCTGCCACGGAATCGCGCGGATCTGCCGGGAGGTCTCGACGCGCGACCGGCTCCATTTGCCGAGCCACTTGCGCCGCAGCTTTTTGTTGGAGGCGGCGATTTCGTTGACTTTTTCTTCGAGTTGCTGCTGCTTGCGATAGGTGACCAGGATTTCGCCGAACTGGTTGCGCACCTCCTGCCGGCGCTTGAGGTCGGCGGGAGTGCCTTCTTCGAGATCGCCCAGGTCCACCAGGTTGTCGAGTTCTTCCTCGCCTTTGCGAATCTGCTCGGCCCAATCGACGATGACCATCTGGACGCGGGCAGACCGGCTTAAAGCCTTCTGCATCTTCAGCTTACCGCGCTCCATCTTGCGCGCCAGATCTACCTCGCCTTCGCGAGTCAACAGCGGCACGGCGCCCATTTCGCGGAGATACACGCGTACCGGGTCATCCGTGTAGATGGATTCTTCTACTTGTTGTGACGCTTGGAACTCGTCGGCTTCGCTTACTTCTTCAGGATGGAAAAATCCCGATTCCTCGTCGAAAGGTAGCCCTAACGGTTGGTCTGCGTCCGCTAAAAATTGATCGTCAAAGTGATCCACGAAGAGTCACCTCCCCCGCTGGCGCCACGGAATACCATCGTTGAAAACGCAACGGGGTGTCTTGCCGAAGATCCGGCTTGCCATTTCTGAAAGCTGCTGACTTGAGGTCAGTGTGAGCGTACACACCGACACCCCGGATATCATAACACCAAGATTCACTGAATGGTAAGCCCCAATTTATCAGATGTTGCATTTCCGTTTTGGTTCCATCCCTTTTGGGTTCACCCGATTGCGGGCGCACGCTCACAGCGGCGGTTGGGCCCGGTGCCTTCCATACATAAAGTGACCGCAGGCGTCGAAACTTCTCAAGGCCTTTTGCGCTGCATCAGGTCTTTCAACTCGTCAAAGAAGGCCTCGGCATCCTGGAAGTCCCTGTAGACGGAGGCAAAACGCACGTAGGCCACTTTATCGATTTCTCTTAGCCGGCTGATCAGCAGTTCTCCTATTTCTGCAGTAGCAATCTCTCGATCAACCGATTCCGACAATCGCTGCTCGACTTCGTCGACCAGCTCCGCCAGCTTTCCCATACTGATTGGACGCTTCTCGCAGGCGCGGAGTAACCCCGCCAGTACTTTTTGCCGGTCGAACTTTTCACGGCGGCCATCCTTTTTGGCGACCAGGTAGGGGACATCTTCCACCCGTTCATAGGTGGTGAATCTTCGCTGACACTTCAGGCATTCCCGGCGGCGGCGGATAACGTCGGCGTCTTTGCTCTCGCGCGAGTCGATCACCTTATCTTCTATATGGCTGCAAAACGGGCACTTCATTCTGCTTCGAGGCTCTTGTTGTCCATCAGTTTCCGCCATTCGAGCCCGCCCCGCACCACCAGGACAAGGCCAAACGGCACGACCATTACAAATGTAAGAATCCAGATCAGGATGGCCACTCCAGTCGCCACTTCGAGCGGAATCCCGAATAGTTCCGTGAGGATGAGGATGGTGGCCACCTGCATGCCCCCGCCCACGCCGGGAATCTGAATGGCGGAACCGAACGCCACAAATCCTACAACAATAAGAGTATCAGTGAACCCAAGGCCGGCCGTTGCCGGAAAGGCGCGGAACAGGCTGAGAAAGCAAAACGTGATCAGCAGCCATTCGGCAAAAGTGTACAGCACGAGCAGGAAAACGAACGAGAAGCGCCGGGTGGAACCGGTTCCCGCCACGAAAGCACGGGCGAAATTGGTGAGCCGGCCCGCCACTCGCGCCGGCAGGACTTGAATCACCGCCAGAATCCGGTTCTCGGCGAATTCCGGAAATAGCCCGAAAACAGCCAGCACGGCCAGGCAAAGGGCGCATAGGACCCCCACCATGTGGCCTCCCACTTGTAAAATCATCTGAACCGTGGGACCCACCTTCGTGGACGACGAAGAGATCCGTGACAGCGCGAAGCCGAACAGTACTAGAACCGACAGAAGGTCGTAGATGCGTTCGAGCAGCCAGGCAGCCAGTTGGCTGCTGAACGAAACCTTTTCCCGTTGCGCGATCAGGTAAGGACGCACCAGTTCGCCCGCTCTGCCGAACAGTACGATGGCCGTAAATCCAATAATCGTCGCTTCGAGCAGATTGCCGAAATGGGGATGTGGGCAAACCGGCCGCATCATCAGCCGCCAACGAATGACCCTGCCGATATAGGTGACAGCGATCAGAACCGCCGCCACCGACAACCAAAGCCAGTCCACCGCCGCCAGGGTCTTCAGGAATAAGGACCATTGAAAGGCTTTGTCGCGCTGGCTCCAGAGATAGGCCAAGGCGGCGACAACGGCCAGGGCAAAGAAAAGGGGTAACCTACGCTTCCAACCACCGCCAGCCACGGTTTTCTGTTCCGTCGAAATATCCACTCCTCCCGGCATCGCAATGACTAAAGACGTAGCGAACCCGGATCAGGGTCTACAATAAGAGCTTCAAAGCTCGGCGTGGCAGGCAAGTCCATAGCTTAAATGATTTCGTGTGAACTTCCCACGATTTTTCATCGTTTCTATAGACGGAAGCGCGGGACGGGGCCGGCCGCTCAGACAGAAAAGGGCGAATCGCCAGGAAAACCGCCGGTTTCCGGACTGGAAGGAATTTCATGGCAGCCGCGGTAGCACACACGACGACGATGGCCGAAGCTTCGCGATGGAGCCTGGCCGGAGCCGGCCGTGACGGCTGCGTGAAGTGGGCAAAAGGCTTGGACGACGATTCGAGTCTGGTGGAACGATGCCTCAGCGGCGACGACGCCGCCTGGGAAGATCTTGTGCGTACCAACTCACGCCGCGTCTATTCGGTCTGTTACCGGTTCACCGGTTCGGATCACGAAGCGCAGGACCTGATGCAGGATGTATTCCTGCGGGTGTTCAAGACGCTGAAAAGCTTTCGCGCCGGGGAGGGCACCTTTCCGGTGTGGTTGATGCGGCTCACGCGAAACCTGCTGATCGACAATTATCGACGGGGCCGGCTGCAGCGGGCCACCGATTCGATCGAAGATCAACTGCCGGTGCTCGAAGAGAGGGCCGCGATGGCGGCCCGTCCGGATGGGTTGCTGGCCGGCAGAGAAGCGGGAGAATTGCTGCAAGGCGCACTGGCGAAACTTTCGCCGGAGCTGCGCGAGACACTGATCCTGCGGGACCTCGAAGAGCTGGAGTATCGTGAAATCGCGGATGTGCTGGGGGTACCCGAGGGGACTGTGAAATCGAGATTGAACCGCGGGCGCGCCGAACTGGCGCGGCTGCTCAAAAGGTATAAGGTAGCGGTATGACTTGCGCGGAATTCGAAGTCATTCTCTGCGACCATATCGACGGGACGCTTGAGGCCGAGGCGCGCGGGCAGGTGGATCTCCATCTCGAAAAGTGCGCCGCGTGCGCGCAACTGGCCGCCGAGTGCGGCGCGGCGGCGGATTTTCTGGCGCATCTGCCGGAGGTAGCCCCCCCTCCGGCCGCCGTGACGCGCATCCTGCAGCAGATTCCGGCGCGCCAGCCCGCGGCGGCTCGTGCGCGCGGCGCCCTGGCGGGATGGCTTGGCCGGTGGTTCGCTCCGGTGCGCCAGCCGCGCATGGTGATGGGAATGGCCATGACCATCCTTTCGTTCGCTATGCTCGGCCGCTTTGCCGGCGTGGAAGCGCGTCAGATCAGCGCGGCCGATCTCAATCCGTCCAAGGTGATGGCGGCCACCGAAGACCGCCTGCATCGCACGTGGGTGCGTGCGGTGAAATATTACGAGAACCTGAGGTTCGTCTATGAGATTCAATCCCGCCTGCGGGAATTGACGGCCAACGAAGAGGAAGCCGAAAAACAGCAACAGACGAATGACAACGCGCCGGAGAAGAACTCGCAAGGAGCACAGAGCCGATGAGCCTCGATCCACTCACGCCCGAAACCGGACCGGAAGCACCGCGCCCCAAACCGGTGGTGGCCTATTGCCGCGCGTGCGGCAAGGGATTGGCCTCCGATCAAATCGTCAATTACTCGGGCACGGTCTATTGCGCCGACCATGCTCCACGGACGGCCGAAGCGGCGCCGAACAATCCGTACACGGCGCCGCCTTATGTTTCCGCCGCGGTGTCGCCCGGGTTGGCCTTCGTGCTGGGCCTGATTCCGGGCGTGGGCGCCATCTATAACGGGCAGTATGCCAAGGGCTTCGTGCATGTGCTGGCCACCGGTGTGGTCTTCAGCCTGGCCGACAAGGGCGCGGGCCTTGAGATGTTCGGCCCCATCCTGGTCTTCGCGTGGTTCTTCTACATGGCGTTTGAGGCTTATCACACGGCGCGGCGGAGAATCCTCGGCGAGCCGGTGGATGAGTTCTCCTCCATTCTGCCGCGGCAGGATGGAACGCCGGCGGCGCCCATCGGCCCGCTGCTGCTGATCGGCCTGGGAGTCATTCTGCTGCTGCATCAGCTCGACCTGATCGATCTCTACCGCATCCGCCGCTACGTGGCGCCAACGGTGCTGATCGCTTCCGGCCTCTTCCTTTTGTATGGGCGATTGAAGAACAACGGCACGGCGCGCCCATCGGGCGACGCGGCCTCGGAGGGGATGTTCCATGGACGGAGCTAACGTCAGCTTGATGCAGGCCACCCGCGGCCCGGTGATGCTGATCACCATCGGCGTGTTGTTCACGCTCGATCATTTCGCGGGCATCAGCTTCAGCCGCACCTGGCCGGCCATTCTCATCATCGTGGGTGTGATGAAGCTGCTCGAGGGCAGCCGGACGCGTCCGCAGACTCCCACTGTCTGGCGTTAATAAGGAGAACCGAGCATGCGTCCCAAATCCATCGTCGCGCCCCTGTTGTTGATCGCCGTGGGCGTTCTTTTTCTACTGCATAATCTCTGGCCGGAAGTGGCGTTCTACGAAGTGGCGGCCAAGTATTGGCCGATTCTGCTGATCATCTGGGGAACGGTGCGGCTGGCCGAAGTGCTCCTGTGGCACACACGCGGGAAGCCGCTGCCGGTCTCCGGCGTCTCGGGCGGAGAGTGGACGGCCGTGGTGCTCATCAGTCTGCTCGGATCGGGCATCTTCTGGGGCACCCGCTACGCCTCACGCTGGCCGAGCGGAGCGATTACGGTCAAGGGCCTGGAGATGTTCGGCGAAGCGTTTGACTTCCCGGTTACCGCCGCCAAGACCGTTGGCAAGACGCCGCGGATCGTGCTCGAAATGGGGCGCGGCAATGCGCGTATCGTGGGCAAAGACACCGAGCAGATCGAGATCACCGGCCGCAAGACGATTCGCGCCTTCGAGCAAAGAGACGCCGACCGGGACGACAAGCGCACGCCGCTTGAGATCACTTTTGCCGGCGACCGGACGGTGGTCAAGACCAATCTGGACCGCCTGGACAACTCGCAGCGCTCGACCGCCGATTTGCAAATCGCCGTGCCCAAGGGCGCCACGGTGGAGTGCCGCGGCCGCTACGGCGACTTCGACATTACCGATGTGGCGGGCAACGTCTCGGTCTCAAGCGACAACGCCGGCGTGCGCGTGCGCGACATCGGCGGATCGCTGAGCGTCGATCTCCGGCGCAGCGACGTGGTGCGCGCCGTCAACGTCAAGGGCGCCGTCGAGGTGAAGGGCCGCGGACAGGACCTGGAGCTGGAAGGCATCGAAGGCCAGGCCACGGTGACCGGCGACTATTCCGGCGAAGTCTCTTTCCGCAACGTCGCCAAGCCGGTCCGCTACGAGAGTTCCCGCACGGAACTGCGCGTCGAGAAGACGCCGGGATCGGTGCGCATGGCGCTCGGTAACATCACGGCGGAGAAGGTGCAGGGTCCCATCCGGCTGCGCACCAAGTCGCGCGATGTGCAGATTCGCGATTTCACCGACGGCCTCGATCTGGAGGTGGAGCGCGGCGATATTGAACTGCGCCCGTCGGCGCAGATGGGGAAGCTCGAGGCGCGGACCAACAACGGCAACGTGGACCTGATCCTTCCGCCGGCCGCTCGTTTCGATCTTTCCGCCAAGACCAACAAGGGCGGCATCTCGAATGAATTCGGCGCGCCGCTGGTACAGGAATCGCACGAGCGGGGAGCGACGTTGAAGGGATCCAACGGGCAGGGGCCCGGGATTGCCATCAACGTGGATCGCGGCTCGATCACGGTGCGGCGGACCGATTCGCGGACTGCCGCCATCCCGAGTGCGCCGGCGGCCCCTCCCGTACCTCCGGCGGCGCCCAAGGCGCTGCAGCCGCCGGCGCTCCAGGAACAATAGACATCGGAGCAATCGACCCGCGCCGGAACGCTACAATGCGAAGTTATGCCTCGCAGACGCAGCTTCCTTCAATCCCTCGCCGCCATGCCGCCCGCGGCGATGCTCATGGCGGCCGACGCGCCGAAATCCATCCCCAACGTCACCCTGCCGGCGCAGGCCGCCAAGGTGACGCAGGAGCCGTTTGGTGAACTGCGCATCTACTTCGACGGCCGCACCGATCAGCTCCAATCCATGACGGCCGGCAGCCTGCGGTTGAAGGCGGGCATGAATCCTCATCCTCCGCATCAGCATCCGGAGGAGGAATTCCTGCTGGTCACCGAAGGCACCGGGGAAATCATGGTGGACGGCAAGACCACCAAGGTCGGCCCGGGCCACATGATGTACTGCGCGGCCAACAAATCGCACTGGATCAACAACACGGGTAAGACTCCGCTGCTATTTTTCTTCTACAAGTGGAAGGCGTAAAGCATGGCGATCGAAAAGCGCAGGCTGGGAAATAGCGATCTGATGCTGACTCCGATCGGAGTCGGCGCGTGGGCCATGGGCGGGACCGGTTGGGCGTTCAGTTGGGGTTCGCAGGACGATGCCGACTCGGTGGCCGCGATTCGCAAGGCCGTGGATCTGGGCGTTAACTGGATCGACACCGCGGCTGTCTATGGGCTTGGGCACTCCGAGGAGGTAGTGGGAGAGGCTGTCAAGGGTCTCGCCAACCGGCCCTACATCTTCACCAAGTGCGCCCGCGCCTGGAACGACAATCGCGAGATCCTGAAGTGCCTGAAGAAGGATTCGGTCCGGCGCGAGTGCGAGAACAGTCTGCGCCGCCTGCAGGTGGATACGATCGACCTTTATCAGATGCACTGGCCCGAACCCGACGAGGACGTGGAGGAGGGCTGGACGGAAATGGAGCGGCTGCGCCAGGAAGGCAAGGTGCGGTGGATCGGCGTTTCCAATTTCAGCGTGGCGCAGATGAAGCGCGCGCAAGCCATCGCGCCGGTGACTTCGCTGCAGCCTCCCTACTCGCTGGTGACACCAGACGTCGAAAAGGAAATCCTGCCGCACGCCCTGGCCACCGGAACGGGCGTGATCGTCTATTCGCCGATGAAAGCCGGCCTGCTTTCGGGAGCCATGACGCGGGAACGCGCGCTCGGCCTGCCGGAAGACGACTGGCGCCGCCGCAATCCCGCGTTTCAGGATCCGCACCTGACGCGGAATCTCGGCCTTGCCGGGAAACTGCGCGAGATGGCCGCGCGGCACGGCCGCACCACCGGGGAGGCCGCTATCGCCTGGACGCTGTCCAATCGGGCGGTCACGGGCGCCATCGTGGGGTTGAGAAATGCGGCGCAGGTGGATGGAGTGATTGGCGCTTTGGAGTTCCGGCTTTCCGCCGATGAGGTGGCCGAGATTGCGCGGTTCCAAGCCGCCGCGTGAGTATACTCACACGGCGAGCATGATATACTCAAAGCATGAGTAAGCGCCTCCAGGTTCTGGTCCCCGACGAGGAGATGGAGGCCATTCAACGGCAGGCCGAAAACGAGCGGTTGTCCGTGGGCGCGTATGTACGCCGGGCTCTTCGGGAAGCGGAATCCCGCCGCCCCACTCGCTCCGTTCCGGCCAAGCTCGCCGTCATGGCCGAAGCAGCCAAGTATTCCTACCCTACCGCCGATGTGGAAGAGATGAATCGGGAGATCGCGCGGGGCTATCTGGGTTGATCTTCATCGATTCGAATATTCCCATGTACCTGGTGGGAGTCGCCCATGAGCACAAGTCCGAATCGCAAGCGATACTGCGGAGCCTCATTGCGGCGCAATACCGGCTTGTTTGCGATGCCGAGGTCTTGCAGGAGATCTTGCATCGCTACACGGCGATCGGCAGGCGCGAGGCGATTCAGCCGGCTCTGAACGTACTTCTGGGGCTGGTGGACGATGTGATTCCGATTGAGCGCCAGGATGTCCTGCGTGCGGCGGCGATCGTCTCCGGAAAGACCAAGCCAGGGGCCCGGGATGCGCTTCACCTCGCCGTAATGGAAAGGTACGGCATCCGGTCCATCTTCAGCTTCGATCGCGATTTCGACCGCTGGCCCGGGATCGAACGGATCTGCGGCCAGCGCCCAATGCCCGGTCTCTAAAAATTGATCTTCAGGCCAAGCTGAAACTGCCTGGGGTTGAGAGTGGACGTGTAAGCGAGCGGCGTGGTCGCGCTCAACCGGTTGGGCACGATCGGATTCGGTAAGGCCGAAATCGGCACGTCCCCCACCGTATTGTTCACCGAGCGGAAGTTGGTCCGGTTGAACAGATTGAACCCTTCGGCGATGAACTCCACGTTGCGGTGTTCTTTACTCGAAAAGTGGAAGCGGCGCGAAAGCCTGGTGTCGAATGTGAAGAAATTCGGACCGCGGCCGGCATTGCGCCCCAGGTGCGCGGGCCGCTTGGTATTGACGTAACCGTCGCCACCGGTGGGCAGATCCACGCCCGTTAAGACATTGAACGGCCGCCACGAGTTGGCGCTGACGATCGGCGCGAAGTTCCAGGATTTCAGTGCCGTGCTCTTGAACTGGGATTCCAGAACCGCGTTCAGCACGAAGCGGTGCGCCTGATGAAACGCCGACAGCGAGCGTTCGGCGCGGGCGTTGAGCTGGTCGTTGGCGGAGTAGTCGGAGTTGAAATCGGTCGATTCATCCATCGCCTTGCTGAGGGTGTAGTGCGCGTTTACCGCGACGCCGCGCGAGAAGCGGCGCGTCAACTGCAGAATGCCGGCGTGGTAGAACGAGTTTGCGCTCGACTCAAAGATATTGCGCTGCAGAACCAGCGGCTCAATGCGGGTGAACGTCGGCCTTCCGTCGGGCAGGCGCTGCCCGGTGTAGGCGACGTTCTTGCCCAGAATACGCGCCAGGTGCGCGGCGCGATTGAAATTGTAGGCCACCGATACGGCCCAGTTTCCAAAGCCGCGCTCGATTTCAAAGCTCGCCTGATGCGCCCAGGGATTGACGAAATCCTTGTCCACGCCGAAGATCACCGACAGCGGCAGTCCAGGCCCCACGCGAACGCCAAACTGCGAGAGGTCGGATTGCGCGATGGAGCGGCTTCCGAGCACGCCCTGCCGCTGCAGCGTCTGGTAGATATCGGCCGAGGTGAGCGGCCGTCCGGTGAGGGCGTTGTTGAATCCCGGAATGCCGGTGAGCGGTACGAATACCTGATTGATGTAGCGGCCCGAGAGCGGATCGGCCGTGCCCGCCACGGTGGAATTGATCTGCGAATAGTAAAGGCCGTAGCCGCCGCGGATGGCCAGATTCCCGCCCTTGCCGGGACTCCAGGCAAAGCCGAAGCGCGGGCTGATATTGTTGCGGTCGGCGGGAACGATGGGGTTGTGGACCTCGAGCTCATATCGCGCGCCCAGGTTCAGCGTCAGGTTGTTGGTCACCTTCCACATATCCTGCACGTAGTTGTGAAACCGCTTGATGAAATTGATGTAGGAAGGATCGCCGAACCCCTGCTGATAGAAACTGGGCAGGCCGAGACTATAAGCTTGCAGCGCGGATAAAGGCTGGCTGAGATTGGCCACCAGTTGAGGCCGGCCCGCCTGCTGCAACACGGCGGCGATGGTTTGAGGAAGCGTGGCATCGCCGGTCACCGCCGCGAGCGCATTGGCGAGCGGAACGGCCTCGCCGAAGCTGAACCGTCCGCCGAAGAAGGTGGCCGATTGCTGCGTGTTGCGCATCGGGTTCAGATCGTAGCCGAACTTCACGCTGTGGCGGCCGCTCAGGTAACTGAAGTTTTGAATCACCTGGTAGTGGCGCTCATGGTTGAGGAAAGGCACGAAAATCTGACGCCCGAACAGGCCGAAGCCCGCGATGTTGATCTCCGGCCCCAGCTTGTCGGTCGGAATCACTTCAAGCGTGTTGTAGTTGAACATCAGGCGCGTTTCCATGAGCCAGCGCGGATTGAACAGGAACGTATCGCTAACCATGGCCGTGGCGTCCTTGGTGCCGATGGCGCGGCCGCGGTTGTACCCGTCCAGGGCGCCGAAGTTCGAATTCTCCTGAAAGTTCGAGGTCACGTTGCCGCGGAAGAACGCGCTGTGCCTGTCGGAAAAGCGATGATCGAGCTTCAGACCGAAGGTGGTCAGATCCTCCGAGAAGGGAAAGACGCCGCTGTTGTCGTTGAACAACTTCACCAGCGCCGGATTGTTGCCGGGAACCAGAAGCTGCGAAGCCTGGCGCGCCAGCCCCACCAGCAGCGGATTGCCCGTCGCATTGAAGAAATCCACCAGTTGCTGTTGCGAGGCGGTGAGCCGGTTGAAGACCGACCGGTCCTGCAGAATCGGCACGAAGTTGGTTTCGTGGCGGTCCAGACGCTCGACGCCGGCAAAGAAAAACGTCTTGTCCTTGCGGATCGCACCGCCCAGCGTGGCACCGGCCTGGACGCGGGTAAAGGCGCTCTTGCCGGGATCGAAGTAATTGCGCGCCTGGATGTCGCGATGGCGCAGAAACCCGAACACATTGCCGCGCAGTTCATTGATACCGGACTTGGTAATGATATTAATGACGCCGCCCGAAGCGTTCCCAAACTCCGCCGAAAAGCTGTTGCGATTGATTTGAAACTCCTGCGCCATTTCCTGCGTTACCGACGGCCGTACGCCGCCCGAACTCAGGTAGTTCTCCACGCCATCGATATAGAACCCGTTGCCGCGGCCGTTGGATCCGCCAAAGCTCAAGCCGGAGTTGGGAGTTTGAATCGGGCGGAAACTGGTGTCGTCCACCAGCGAGGTGGTCTCGACGACGCCAGGCGCGAGCAGAGCGAAATCGAGATAATTGCGCCGGTTGATCGGCAGGTTCCGGATGCGCGCCTGATCGATCGTATTGGCCTGCTGCACTCTTTCCACTTCCACCACTTCGACGCCCGCCTGAATCTCCACCGCCGTATCGACCGCGCTGACCGACAGTGGTACATTCAGCGAAACCGTGTCCCCCACGCGCACTTCGATGCCGTCGATCGATCGCGGCGCGAACCCGGGCGCCTCCACCCGCATCTTGTACTTGCCGGGAGGCAGCAGCGCGAGCACGAACTGCCCTTCGGCATTGCTCTCCACGTTGCGATTGAGTCCGCGGTCGGGATCGGTCAGGTTCACCTGGGCTTTGGAAACTACGGCGCCCGATGGATCGGTAACCGTACCGCGAATATCGCCCGACGTGCTCTGGGCCTGTGTCCATCCGAGTTCCGTTACGCCCAGCGCCAGCGCCAGAGTGCGGGCCAAAGCATACTTGGTGGCCATAAGATTGAAGAGTCCTTACCTTTGAAGAACGTTATCTCATTATGACGCTAATTTCGATATTCCTCCTTTCCTCGTTCGCGGGTACGGCATCGGCGCGCGATCTGAACGTGGGGCTGGCCAGGCTCGACATCACGCCCCGCCAGCCGACATGGCTTTCCGGATACGCGGGGCGCACCAAGCCTTCGCAGGCGGTGGCGCAGCGGCTTTGGGCAAAAGCCATCGCCATCGAGGATGGCCGCCGCGGCAAGGCGGTGATCGTCACCACCGACCTGATCGGCCTTCCCCGGCAGATCTCCGACCTGGTGGCCGGGCGCGTGTTGAAGGAATACGGCATCGAGCGGTCGCGGCTGCTGATGAATTCCTCGCACACCCACGCCGGACCGGCCGTCCGGCCCAACCTGATGACCATGTATTTCCTCGATGAGCCGCAGCGCCAGGCTGTGGAGGATTACGCGGTGAAACTCACAAACGATCTGGTGGCCGTGATTGGCGCGTCGCTCGGCGATTTGAAGCCCGCGCGCCTTTCGATCGGCCATGGCAGCGCGGGCTTTGCCGCCAACCGCCGTAATCCGAAGCTGCCGCCGGGACAGGCGCCCGTCAAACCTATCGATCACGATGTGCCGGTGATCGCCGTGCGCGGCCCCGACGGCAAGCTGCGCGCGGCGCTGTTCGGCTACGCCTGTCATAACACGACGCTCGGCGGTACCAACTATGAGATCAGCGGCGATTACGCCGGCGCCGCGCAGATCGCTTTCGAGGCCATGCAGCCCGGCGTGCAGGCGATGTTCCTGATGCTGACCGGGGCCGATCAGAATCCCACGCCGCGCGGCACCGTGGATCATGTCGACCGGTACGGCAAGGAACTGGCCGCCGCGGCCGGCCAGGTCCTGAAAGGCACGATGAAGCCGGTGGTTCCCGATCTGCGCGCCGCCTACGTAACCGCTGAGTTGGAGGTGGCGCCTCATTCGCGGGAGCAGTTTGAGAAAGAAGCCCAGACCGGCGACGTCTACCAGAAAAGCCGCGCCCGCGAGATGCTGCGTGCCTACGACGAGAGACGTCCGATGCGCCGCGTACCGTACCCGGTGCAGGCCATCCGCCTCGGCCGCGAGTTGACCGTGGTGGCGCTGGGCGGCGAAGTGGTGGTCGATTACGGCCTGCAGACCAAGCGCGATTTCGCCGGGCATGACGTCATCGTGGCCGGCTACACGCACGACGTCATGAGCTACATCCCGACCGTCCGCATTTTGCGCGAAGGCGGCTATGAAGCCGATAGCAGCATGATCTATTACGGCATGCCTGGGCCTTATACCGAGGCTGTCGAAGAGACGGTGACGCAGGCGATCCGGAAGGTACTGGCTCGCGTGGGCGTGAAAAGAAAGCAGCCCTAAGGAATCAGGTCGAACGCGAAAATCGCATTCCCCGCGGCGATCGCCACCACCTGTTTCCCTTTTGAGGTAAACGTGATGGGATTGGCGCGGATCATGCCGCCCGTATTCTGACGCCACAGCTCCTTGCCGGTGCCCGCATCGAGCGCGAAGATGTATCCTTCGTCGCTGCCGCCGAACACCACGCGACCGGCCGTGGAGAGCAGCCCGGCCCAGGGCTTGGTGTGAAGCTTGTACTCCCACATCCGCTCGCCGGTTTTTGGATTGAGCGCGCGGATCGCTCCATGGCCCGGCTCATCCGGCAGGTCGATCAACGGCACGCTGCCGATGTAGCGGTTGCCGGGCGAATACTCCTGGTCTCCTTTTCGATACACGCTGCGGTTTTCCCAGACCGCCAGATAGAAGTACTTCGTCAGCGGGTTGTAGCTGGGCGAATACCAGTTGGTGGCACCTTGCACGCCCGGCCACACGTACGTGCCTTCGGGGGAGGGATCGACATTGGGAAGCCTCACGGGCCGGCCCGTGGCGGGGTCGAGGCCCTTGGCCCAGGTTTGCGTCGCGAACTGTTTCCCGAGAACGAACTTCCCGTTGGTGCGGTCCAGCACGTAATAGAAGGCATTGCGATGCGCCCAATAGACCAGCTTGCGCTTCTGGCCTTGCATCTCTTCGTCCACCAGCACGGGCACCTGCACCGAATCCCAATCGTGAACATCGTGCGGCACGTGCTGGTAATACCATTTGAGCGCGCCGGTGTCGGCGTCGAGCGCGATGGCGGAATCTGAATAAAGATTGTCCCCGGGCCGTACATCGCCGTTCCAATCGGGCGACGGGTTACCGGTCCCCCAGATGATGAGGTTCTGTTCCGGGTCGAAGGCGCCGGTCACCCACGTGGAGCCGCCGCCGGTCTTCCACGCATCGCCCGACCACGTTTCGCTGCCTTTGTCGCCGGGCGCGGGAATGGTATAGAACCGCCAGCGCCGCTTCCCCGTCTTGAGGTCGTAAGCGTCGAGGAATCCGCGAATGCCGTATTCTCCGCCCGCGATGCCGCAGATCACCATGTCCTTCACCACCAGCGGCGCGACGGTAACCGAGTAGCCCTTGGTGTAATCGGCCACCTCCACGTCCCACAGCACCGCGCCCGTCTTGGCGTCGAGCGCCACCAGGTGCGCATCCACGGTGCCCACGAACACGCGGTCCTCGGCCAGCGCGACCCCGCGATTCACCTGCCCGCAACAAACGTTCACCTTTTGCGGAGTGGCCCGGCGGTAGCGCCAGAACTGCTTGCCGGTCTCCGCATCGACGGCCACCACGTTCGAAGGCGGCTCCGTGAAGTACATCACGCCATCGGCCACCAGCGGAGTCGTCTCCACCAAATGCGTGGTGGGCATCTGATAAACCCACTTCGTTTTCAGGCGCGAAACGTTGGTCTGATTGATCTGGGTCAGGTCGCTGTAGCGCCAGCCGGAATAGCGGCCGGAGTACATCAGCCAGTTGCCGGGCTCTTTCGGCGCGTTCAACAACCGCTCATAGGTCACCTGCGCCGGAAGAGGCAGCGCGGCCAGAATGCAGAATACGAGTTTCATCGTGCGCCTCCCGCCGGCCTCAATGTCGAAAGATAACCGGCCAGTTGCGTAACCTCCCCGCCCGTGAGCTTGTCGCGGAAAGAAGGCATCTTCGACGCCTTATCCACCTTGTAGCCGCGCAGCCCCGCCTTCGGTAAGGACTGCAACCGCTGCCCCATGTCGAGGAACTGCACGGTGTAGGTGTCTTCGTTCATCAGATAGCCTTCGACCGCTTTGCCCGAAGCGTCGGTGGCGGAGATGAACCAATAACGCTGGCGGACGTCGGCATTGGGATCGACGATCGCCTGGCGCAAGTGCTCAACCGACCGGGTCTTCCCGATCTCGGAAAGGTCGGGACCCATGCGCCCGCCCTCCCCCGCGATGCGATGGCAGTTTACGCAACCCTTGGACTTGAACAGCGCCATGCCCTGCGCCGCGCCTTCAGCCGAGGCCGGGCGGGAAGCCGCATTCAGCGATCGCAGGTAGGCGACCACCTGCCACACGCGGTCGGGCGAGTAGAACAGGCCCGGCATTTCGGTGCCCGCGATGCCATCGGAAATATTGCGCAGCAGGTCGGCATCGGAGGAGCCGTGATAGAAGACACCGTTGGCGAGATTGGGTCCGCGGCCGCCATCGCCCTTGAATCCGTGGCAGGGCGAGCAATGCGAGCGGAACGTCTTCTCGCCTTGCGCCACGTCGGCGGGCGATGTGCGCGGGTTGCGGACCTCATCGGTCTGAGCCGCCAGCGCCAGGGCCCAGAGAGCAACAAGGAATCTGGACATAGCCGCGTCATTTTATCACTGTACAATTGCCTGATGGCGGCTCCCGAACCCGGATTTCAGCGGCAACTCGGCCTGCTCGATTCCACCATGCTGGTCATCGGATCGATGATCGGCTCCGGCATTTTCATCGTGCCGGCCGAGATTTCGCGCCAGGTGGGCAGCCCCGGATGGCTGCTGGGCGTGTGGCTGGTCACCGGAATTCTAACCGTCACCGGAGCGCTCAGCTACGGCGAGCTGGCATCGATGATGCCGCGGGCCGGCGGGCAATACCTTTACCTCCGCGAAGCCTTCTCGCCCTTGTGGGGCTTCCTCTACGGCTGGACGCTTTTTCTGGTGATCCAGACCGGCACCATCGCCGCCGTGGCGGTTGCGTTCGCGCGCTTCACCGGCCTTTTCGTCCCGTCGATCTCCGAAACCAACTACATCGTTCCACCGTTGCACCTTTCCACTGGCTACGCGGTGTCGCTCAGCACGGCGCAACTGCTGGGCATCGCCGTCATCGCGGTGCTCACCTTCACCAATTGCCGCGGACTTCAGTACGGGAAGATGATTCAGAACGTGTTCACGGTGGCCAAGACCGGCGGTCTGCTGGGTCTGATCGTCCTCGGAATCGCACTCGGCACAGGCGCGGGCAATTTCTCAGATCCGTGGGCGCAGCGGGCCATGGATCCCGTCGCGCCGGGGCTCACCGCGGCGACTACGTATGGTCTGTTCGTGGCCGTCTGCCTCTCGCAAACCGGATCGCTGTTTTCAGCCGACGCCTGGAACAACATCACGTTCACCGCGGGCGAAGTGATGAACCCGAAGCGCAACATCCCGATGTCGCTCGCCCTAGGTACCGGCACGGTCATCACGCTCTACCTGCTGGCCAACGCCGCCTATCTGGCGGTGCTGCCGTTTGAAGCGATCCAGCATGCGCCGTCCGATCGCGTGGCCACCGCCACGCTGGAGCGCATTCTGCCCGGAACCGGCACCATCCTGATGACCGCCGCCATCATCGTCTCGACCTTCGGCTGCATCAACGGCTTGATTCTTTCCGGACCGCGCGCCTACTTCGCGATGGCGCGCGATGGCGTTTTCTTCCCGCGCGCGGCGGAATTGAATGGCGCCAGCGTTCCCGGATGGGCTCTGATTCTGCAAGGCCTATGGGCGGCGTTTCTCGTGCTGCCGCGCACCTTCGATGGAACCAGGTATGGCAGTCTCTACGGCAACCTGCTCGATTATGTGATTTCGGCGGCGCTCATCTTTTACATCCTCACGATCGCCGGGATTTTTCGCCTGCGCCGCAGGCGGCCCAGCGCCGAACGGCCGTACAAAGCCTTCGGCTATCCCGCCGTACCCGCGCTCTACATTCTGGGCGCCACCTGCATCCTGGGCGTGCTGTTCGTGTACCGGCCCGCGACCACGTGGCCCGGTCTGGCGATCGTGCTGCTCGGCCTGCCGGTCTATGCGTGGTTCAATGCGAAGTCTCGCGGAACAGGTAGTCGCGAATCCTGAGGTACCATTCCGGACCCAGGTCCGCCGGCGGCCGTGCCGCGCCACAGAGCGGGCTCCCGGCGCGCTCGGCCAGTTTCGCTAACAAGGCTTCACGCCCGCCTGCCTTTGACTCCAACATTCGGGCGAGAGCCGCATCCTGCAGCGCGTTGCGGCGGATCGCCTCCCGGATGCCCCTCGGCACCGGCGCCGATGGAGCGGCCTCGCCGCAGGCGTACTCCCGGAAGGCGAGCCGCGCCGTTTCCGACGACGGTTCCCTCACCGCCGCCAGCCGTCCCCCGGTGGCCTGATGGGCGGGGACGATCCCGGCAAACACGCGCGCCTCCATCGGGTAGGTCGCCCAGGTATACCCATCGTGAACCTGAATCTCAATCCGCACGCGGCCCGCGGGTGCGGCGGCCGGCACGAACACTTCGAGCAAGTAAACGTCGGGCGTACGCGCCGCCTTGCCTTGCTCGGACAGCTTGGCCGGCTCCAGATATTCGAGTGCTCCGGAAGAATCGGGCAGTTCCCGGAACAAGCGCATTCTCAGCCGCTCCGGGTTCTGCACGACGTGGACGGCGTAATCGCGGCCCGTTTGCACCGTCACCACCACGTGATAGGAATGCCATCCGTTGCGGATCAGCGCCGGTGAAAGAATTTCACGTGGTTTGCCGCCCTGGTCGGCATCGAGCATCGCGCCCTTGGCGTTCAGCCGCCGGAACTCGGAGTATACATCGATCCGCTGGCCGAACCCGGGCGCCGCCAGCAGCAGCCATGCGAACAGGCGCATTCCGCTACGCTAGCACCGTTTCCGGCTTCGTCCCCGTTTCACGCCGGGCGATGTCGCGGCGGATGGTGCGCGAGCCGGCCCAAAGCACGAACGCCAGCCCGATGGCCAGCACAGGGATGATGAGCATCGCTTCCTGCAATCCGATGGCGCGGAACTTCTCCTCGATCGCGGCCGACCCGGCGGCGTCGGCGGCCACGCGCGCCCGCCAGTCGCTGAGCCGGCCTGTGAGCAGCGGTCCGAAGCTGGCGCCCAACAGATACATCGCCATGAAATAGACCGCCATCGTCGTGCCGCGCTGCGCGGGCGGCACGATGTCCTGAATCGACGGGTAGACGAAACCATAGTAGGTGTTGCAGCCCGCGTAGGCGAGACCGAGCAGCACCAGCGCCACCCAGAAGAATCCACTCTCCTGCCGGATGCCCAGAAAGGCTACGGGCGCCGTGGCCAGCGCGAACAGCGCGCCGAGGTACAAGCGGCCATCGCGCCTCCTGCCGATGATGGCGTCGCCGAGCCTGCCCGCCAGCAATCCGCCGCCCACGCCGCCGATCGCGTAAACGAAGCCAGTCGCCACGCCCGATTGCGCGAGCGTCAAACCATGCACGCGGCTGAAAAACGCGGGAAGGAAATGCCCGAAGGCATACATATTGAAATTCAGCAGCGCGCCGGAGAAGATGATCCACCACAGCGTGGGAATGCGCAGGACGCTCCACATCGAGCCGGAGCCGGCCGCTTGCGGTGAACTTTCGGCCGCGCCCCGCTCGGGTTCGGGCAGCGAAAGCAGGAGCGGAATCAGCAGCAGGGCGGGAGCGGCGGCCATCACCATCGCCGTGCGCCATCCGAAATACTGCGCCAATGGGCCGCTGAGAAAATAGCTCAACGCGCCGCCCACCGGCACGCCCAGCATGAAGGTCGAAAGCGCCTTCGAACGCTGCGAGGCCGGGAACAGATCGCCCAGCCAACTGGTGGCCGCGGGCGCGCACGCCGCTTCACCCACCGCCACGCCCAGGCGCGAGACCATCAGCATCGAAAAGCTTCGCGCCGCGCCGTTGAAGGCGGTAAGCGCGCTCCAGACGGCGATGCCGCCCGCAAGCAGTTTCTTGCGGCTCATCGTATCGGCCATGCGCCCAAGCGGAACGCCCACCAGCGCGTACAGCCAGATGAAGGCGCTGCCCAGCAGGCCGAGTTCGGTATCGCTTAGCTGAAATTCCCTGCGGATGGGTTCGGCCAGGGCGCCCGAAATATGGCGGTCATAGAAGTTGAGGACGTTGACGGCGAAAAGAACCCACAGCGCGCGCTTCAGACGGTCGGGGGCTGGCACGATTCCGCAAAGCTTATCACATCTCCGTCTTGCCTTCGAACACCAGATCCTTGAGCCGGAACGTCACGGCTCGGTAAGGTCCTGTGACGCCCGGAAGGTAGAGTTCGAAGGTGATTTCCTTCACCGTTTCCGGCGGACGCGGGAACACCAGCCGCAGCACCGGGTCCGATTCGCCGGGCGGAAAGTGGCCTGTCATCTTGATCTTCTTGCGTCCCACCTTGAGGAACGATTCCTCTTCCATCGACTTCGATTCTTCGGCCTGCGCGAGCGCCTTCAGATCGGGATTGCGAATGCCAAGCACGACCACTTTTCCCTCGTTCTCTTTGAGGAACGCTTCGTATTCGAGCTTCGAATTGTCGCTGCCCAACGGAATTTTCTTCTGCTGGAGCTTCGCCGTGTACCGCCGCATCCACTCGCCTTCGGCGTCGCGCACGGGCTTGGCGGTGGCCAGGTAGACCGGCAGCGGCGAGCCCTCGCGCAGCGTGGTCGTCTGCGCCCACGGCGACTCGGTGAGCATGTCGAGCAACTGCTCATCGGACCATTGCCGGACCGGCTTGGTCTCCCAAAAATTCTGCGCGAACGCGAGCAATGCCAGCAGGGCCAGGTGCATCGGGGCTCCTGTTCGAATTATATTGGCTGACGAGATGGCCGAATTCCAGTATCGCAACCGCCGCGCCGTGGCGATTGAAAACGACTTGCTCCGCGTCACCATGCTGGTGGAGGGCGGACACATCGCCGAGCTCACGCACAAGGCGTCGAAGGTCAACCCGATGTGGAACCCGCCCTGGCCCTCCATCGAGCCTTCGCGATTCGATCGCGCCACCAACAAGCAGTACGGCGACGATTCGGAAGCGAAGCTTCTGGCGGGCATCATGGGCCACAACCTTTGCCTGGATGTGTTCGGCGGACCGTCGGCCACCGAAGCGGCGGCGGGATTGACCGTGCATGGCGAGTCTTCCGTCGCCCCTTATGCCATCACCGTCTCCGGCGGCGAGCTGATCGCCAAAGCTTCTTTCCCCCTGGCCCGGCTCGATTTCGAAAGGCGCATCCGCCTGCGGGATTCGATCGCGCTGATCACCGAGAGCGTGACCAATCGCTCCGCGCACGACTATCCTTCGGCGTGGACGCAGCACGCTACGCTCGGACCGCCGTTTCTCGAACGCGGGCGGACCTTATTTCGAATGCCCGCGACCCGCTCGCGCGTTTTTGAAACGGATTTCGCCGGCGAGTTCGGACCCTACAAGACCGGTGCGGATTTCGATTGGCCCAACGCTCCGCTAAAGCGCGGCGGCACGCTCGATCTGCGCGTCTATCCTTCCGCCGAAGCCTCGGGCGGCTACACGGCCCACCTGCTCGATCCGCACCGGGAGCAGGCGTTCTTCGCCGCCTGGTCGCCCTCGTCGAGCCTACTCTGCGGCTATGTCTGGAGCCGCTCCGATTTCCCGTGGATCGGCATTTGGGAGGAAAACCACGCCCGGAAGCAGGCGCCGTGGAACGGCCGTACGATGACGCGCGGCATGGAGTTTGGCGCCTCGCCGATGCCCGAAACACGGAAGCAAATGATCGAACGGGGATCGCTGTGGGGTGTGCCGGGGTATCGATGGATTCCGGCGGGCAAGACGGTGACGGCGGACTACTGCGCGTTCGTGCAGACCGCCAAGGGCGTGCCGGATGAAGTGGTGTGGGATGGCGGATCGCGGCTGAAGTTCTCTTAAGGGCCGGGCGGCCTACCGTTCCCACAACACGACATTGCCCGTCATCGTGCCATCGACGAAAGCCACTCGCTCCCCGCCCGGCGAGGCGACTGCCCATGTCGTAATCGGACTCTCGTGCAGCACTACACCGCTGCCGTCGCGATTCAGATAAACGATATCCACGCGCAGACGCGCCACCGACCGGTAGAATTCGATCTCCCGCCGCAAACTGACCAGCCATCCTTTGCCGTCTCCGGCGGTGTGGACGCCGCCGATGATCCCCGGCAGACGCGGATCGATGCGAATCGTGTAAATCCCGCCGCCTTCGAGCGACACCACTTTCACCAGCCGTTCGATGGACTCGTGGTTGGGCACCGCGACTTGGGTGCCGTCGGCCGAAAGCGCCCAATCGCCCATCGCGCCTGGCATCCACGGCATGCGTGCCAGCTTACGCCCCCTGCCCTTTACCGGATCGAGTTCATAGAACACGTATTCGCGATTCTCCGTCGTTCGAACGATGCAACGGCCGCCATCGGGCGGAGTGCAATCGAAATAGTCGATAGGCGGACCGGCGATCTCGATCGTCTCGGGCGGTCCGCCGTTCGCCGGAACGCGCTGCAGCCGCCAATCCGAGCCGCTGGCGCCCGGAGCACCGGAAAAAAACAGGAGCCACTTTCCGTCCGGCGACAGCACGGAATTGAATTCTTCGCGGGGCGTGCCGGCGACCAATTCCGCGTTTCGTTCCCCGATGCGCTGGCGGAAAATATCCCAGGAGCCGTTGCGGCTCGACTCGAAGAACACGGTCTTTCCGTCGGCGCTCCAGCCGTGCGGATAATCGGCTTTCTGGTCGAGCGTGAGACGGCGCTTGTGGATCAGGCGCGGCGGCGCGGCGGCCATTTCGGCAACGTAGATGTCGGGTTGGCTAACGGAGTGCACGGCGCAGATCTTGCGGCCGTCGGTGGTGGCGGAGAGGTTATCGAGCGCGCGCTCGGTGTAGTGGGTAAGCTGGCGCGGCGGCCCGCGCAGCGCGCCGGTGGCCCGATCCGTCTCCACCTCCCACAAGTTCAGCGAAAACGGGCCGGAAGCGTCGATCCAAAGAAAAACGATGCGCCCGTCGGCCAACGCCGAGGCCGAAGTCATCGCCACCTCGCCGGTGGCGGTAACCTTGCCCGTCGCCGCGTCGATTGACTCATAGACGCGGCGGTAATCCTTATCCAGCGTCAAGGCCGGTTCCGCCGATAGGGGTTCGGCGCGAGGAGCGTAGCGCAGCCGCTGGCAGATGATTCTCTTCCCATCCGCCGACCAGATGGCCAGTGGAAAGGTCATGGTCCCTTCACCCTTCAACAGCCGGCGCGGCTCGGCGCCGCTTCGCATCTCCCCGATCCAAATCTCATGCCCGTCGGTAGAGGTGAAGACATACTTCGAACCATCGGGGGAGACCGATCCGTCCTGCGCCCGGTCCTGGAGCAAGCTCGGTTCGCCGCCGTCCAGGGAGACGATCCACAAGCTCGACACTCCGCCTTCGAGCGGATGCGCGCTGACCAAAAGCCGCGACCGGTCGGGGAACCAGGAGATGCGCTCCACCGTCAGTTTCGCCGGTGCCAGAAGCGGGCGCGTCACATTCGTCTCAAACGTGCGCACCTGCAGTACTCCCGTGATATCGGCGAAAACAAGTTGTTTGCCGTCGCCGGAGATCGCCGCGGCCGTGACACGATTCTCGGCATCGGTGGTCGTGAGCTGCCGGTACTCGCGACTCACGGCTTCCTTGGGCCGGTTGACCCAGAGGCCGAGCGCCCCGACCGCCACAAGGACCGCCGCGGCGGGCCATAGCCACGCCGGAGGCCCCTCATGGCCCAGCGTCATGCGCCCTTCGATGCGCGCCAGCTCCGCCGCCACCGCCTGCATCTTAGGCCGCGCTTGCGGCTCCTTGTCCATCATCCGGGCCAGCAGTTGGTCCAGTTCGGGCGGAAAGCCTTTGATTCGCGCGCCGAGTTTGGCGGCATGCTGCGTCCCGATTCCATGCAGCACGTCGAAGGTCGAATCCGCTTCAAAAGGGTGGCGCCCGCCGATGATCTCATGCATCACCATGCCCAGCGAGAACGTGTCGCTCGCCGCTACCGCGTCTTCGCCTAACGCCTGCTCCGGCGACATGTAACGCAGCGTTCCAGCGGCGGTGCCCGGCGACAGGCTCGATCCGGTTCCGTGCTGCCGCGCCAGGCCGAAATCCACCACCTTCACGATGCCATCCTTGCGCACCATGATGTTTTCCGGCTTGATGTCGCGATGCACCAGTCCCGCCGCGTGCGCCGAAGTCAGCGCCTCCGCCGCCTGCCGGGCAATCCGCACCGCCGCCGCCACGGGAACCGGGCTTCCGCGCCGCGCCGACAGCGGCTCGCCTTCGATTTTTTCCATGACGATAGCGACGGTGGGGCCCTCGCGCACCACCTCGTAGACCGTGAGGATATTGGGATGATTCAGCGCGGACGCCGCTTTCGCTTCCCGTACCAGCGCCTCCACGGATTGGCGATGGGCATAGTCGGGAGCCAGCGTCTTGATCGCCACGGCCCGGTTCAGGTCGGGGTCCCGGGCCTCATAGACCTCGCCCATGCCGCCCCGGCCAAGCCGCTCACCCACCGCATAGCGGCCAAGCGTCTTGCCCGTCCAGAACGGTGTCTCATCTGGAACGCCGGACCCGGCGTTTGGAAAATCCTTCATCGGCGGCGCCTGACGTTGAAATGGGCGATCCCATATTGTACTGACTTCCGGTGAAACTCAGCGACTCCCTCGCGGCGGCCAAGAATCGGTGCTAGTATCTCTCTCCATAGGGGAAGGGAGTCTCCATGTTGATTCTGAAATTCGCGGTCTTCGCGATCCTGCCGTTCGCGGCTTTCTCTCAATCGTTCACGGCCTCGCTGCGCGGCGTCGTTTCCGACGCTTCGCAGGCCGCCGTTCCCGCCGCCAAGGTAACCATTACCGATAGCGAGCGCAACACTTCACGCAGCGCCGTCACGGACTCTTCGGGCCGCTACGTCTTCGCGGCGCTTCCGCCGGGCCGCTATACGCTGGGGGTAGAAGCGACGGGCTTCAACAAATACTCCCACTCCGCCTTCGCTCTCCAAGTGCAGCAACAGGCGACGCTCGACATCGAACTGGCCGTGGGGTCGCTATCGACGGCGGTCACGATCGAAAGCAGCGCTCCTCTGCTAAACACCACCAGCGCGACGCTGGGCCAGGTGGTGGAGAACAAGTATATCCTGTCGCTGCCGCTGGCGGGCCGCGCGCCGCTCGCGCTGGTAGCGCTTTCTCCGGGCATCACGCCATCGAACCTCAATCCCGGCGGCCAGTCGAACACCAACTTCATTGCCAATGGCAGCCGCAACTCGACCTCCGACGTGCTGCTGGACGGCATGAGCGTCACCAACGTCGAGCAGAACAGCGGCATTACGAACCTGGAGTATCAGCCCTCGGTCGACGTCGTGCAGGAGTTCAAAGTCCAGACGAATTTCTTCAGTTCCGAATTTGGCAACACCGGCGGGGCTATCATCAACGTCGTCACCAAAAGCGGCACCAACGCGCTGCACGGAAACATTTACGAGTTCCACCGCAACGCGGCGATGAACGCCAACAACTGGTTCTCAAACCGCGCCGGACGGGCCATTCCCGATTTTTCGCGCAACGTCTACGGCGGCACCATCGGCGGGCCGGTGCGCCTTCCGAAGCTCTATAACGGCAAGGACCGGACATTTTTCTTTTACGACTTTGAAGGCAACCGCACCAACTCGGCCACTACGCGCAATGTATCGGTTCCCAGCCTCAAGGAACGCGTGGGCGATTTCACCGACACACGTGCCGCCAATGGCCGCCTGATCGCCATCTATAACCCTTACGACACCGTGCGCGCCGCCAATGGCAGTACTTTGCGAGTGCCCTTCCCCGACAACATCGTGCCACGCTCGATGTTCCGCCCCATCGCCCTGAAAGCGCTGGAAACCTATCCACAGCCCAATGCCGATGGCGTCGCTTTTACGCGCGCCAACAACTTCTTCGCCCAGGGCGTCAACCGCGGCAAGGGCCAGCAGATGGATTTCAAGATCGATCACAACCTGAGCGACAAACAGCGCATCATGTCGCGCTATTCCCTTAACTGGGGCTCGAACGTGCCGGCCGTGCTGTGGGGCAGCCTGGCCGATCCATTTTCCAACGGCGATTCCACCAGCCGCACGCAGAATTTCGTTTTCGATTTCACGCGCACCCATAGCGCCAGCACCCTGATCACGCTGCGCTACGGCGTGCTGCGCCAGCGCGCCAATACCGATCCGAAATCGCTCGGCTTCGATCAAACCTCCTTGGGATTGCCGAGCCTCTATCTTTCTTCCGGCATCAAGATGTTCCCGAACTTCACGCCCGAAGGCTACCAGTTCACCGGGCAGGTTGGCTTCGGATTGATCGGCCGCGGAGACGACGTGAACAGCCTCACCGGCTCGGTCACCAAGATCTTCGGCGGCCACACACTGAAGACCGGCGCCGAGGCCCGGCTGATGCGTTTGAACTACCTGCAGCCCGGCTATCCCCAGGGTCTGTTCAATTTCAATCGCCAGTCGACGAGCGAGGACCCCAACCGCGGCGATACGTTCCAGGGCAATGCCATCGCGTCGATGCTGATCGGCTGGGTCAGCGGCGGGCAGTATTCTCTGGACCCGTGGTCGGCGTCGGCGTCGCAGTATTACGGCTTCTACGTTCAGGACGACTGGAAGATCACGCGCAAGCTGACTCTCAACCTGGGCCTGCGCTACGACTTCGACCTACCCAGAACCGAGCGCTACAACCGCCTAAGCTGGTTCGATTTCGGTGCCCCGTCTCCCATCGCCGGACGCGTGCCTGGCTATCCCGATCTCAAGGGCCAGTTCCGTTTCGTCGACGACAAAACGCGCAGCCCCATCAACGCCGACTTCAACAACCTGCAGCCCAGGTTCGGCTTCGCCTACGCGTTGAACGACAAGACGGCCATCCGGGGCGGTTACGGCATTTTCTATACCCTCTCGCGCGCCACCGTGAAAGGCCACAACGGCTCCGGCTTCCAAACCACCTCGAATATTGAAGTAAGCCGCGACGGCGGCATCACGCAATTCTCTTCGCTCGACAATCCTTACCCCAACGGCTTGAACGTACCGCCCGGAAGCGCGCTCGGTGCCGCGACGTTTCTCGGCCTCGGCATCGGTACCGAGAGCCGCGAGAATTCCAATCCGCAATATCAAAACTGGAATCTGTCGATTCAGCGCGCCATGCCCAGCAACTCGGTATTCCAGGTCAACTACACCGGCAGCAAGGGCACGCATCTTTACTTCGGCGGCGGCGTGCAGAATCGCAACCTGCTGGCGACCGAACATTGGGCGATGGGCCGCACGCAATTGAACGCACTGGTCACGAACCCGTTTGCCGGCGTCATCACGAATCCGCTCTCAGCGCTGAGCGCTCCCACGGTCACCCGCAACACCCTGCTGCGGCCCTTCCCGCAGTACAGCGGCGGCGTCAGCGGATCGGCGCGCAACGTGGCCAACTCCATCTATCACGGCGTGCAGTTCCAGTTCGAAAAGCGCTTCTCGCGCGGCATGTCGTTCCTCGGCCACTACACCATTTCGAAGCTGATCGACGATTCGTCCTTCTCCGACGGCAACGTCGGGTGGCTGGGCGGCGTCACCGACGTGCAGAATCCATTCGACCTGCGCGCCGAACGCGCCGTATCGGCGCAGGACATGCCGCAACGCCTGGTGCTGACGTTCTCCTACCAACTGCCGTTCGGCAAAGGCAAAGCATTCGGTGCCGGGTGGAACAAGCCGCTCAATTGGGCGCTGGGCGGATGGGAAGTCAACGGCCTCATGACCTTCGGTTCCGGCTTCCCCTTGAACAGCGGATCGCAGTTCCGGGAAGCGCCGCTGCAGGGCCCAACCTTATGGAACGGGGTTCAGAGACCGAACCTCATCGGCGATCCGCGTTTGACCGGCTCGGTCAAAGACCGGCTCAACCGTTATTTCAATGAAGCGGCGTTTTCGCGGCCCGCCCCCGATACCTTCGGCTCCATGCCGCGCACGCTGCCCAACTACCGCAGCCCTGGTACCCGCAACGGCGACGTGGCGATGTTCAAGAACCTGTCTTTCAGCGAGTCCCGCTACATCCAGTTGCGGCTGGAAGCGTTCAACGTAACCAACACCGCCACCTTCGCCACGCCCCACATGACCTATGGGGCTTCGAACTTCGGTGTCATCGACGCCTACGCCGGCGGCCGCGGACCGCGTGAGCTCCAGGTTGCCATCAAGTTTTATTTTTAGCCGATCTCGACCAGCAGGTCCTTCGGCTCCACGCTGACGCCCACCTGCACGGCGAGGCGCTTGACCGTGCCGGCGACAGGCGCGTAGACGGTCGTCTGCATCTTCATGGCATCCATGACCAGCAGGCGATCGCCTTTCGCGACCTTCTGTGCCGGTTCGACGGCGATGCTCGATACCACGCCAGGAATCGGCGCGCCCACGTGGCCGGGCTTCGACGCATCCGCTTTTTCGCGCGCCGACGCCGTCACCTGCAGCGAGCGGTCGCGCACGGTCACTTCGCGCGGCTGCCCGTTCAGTTCATAGAACACCGTGCGATGGCCGCCTTCGTGCGCGTCGCTGACGGCGAGGAACTTGACGATCAGAGTCTTGCCGGGCTCGATCTCCACCGTAATCTCAGAGCCTCTCTCCATGCCGAAGAAGAACTGCGGCGTAGGCAGCACGTCCAGATCGCCCCAGGCGGCCCGGTTGCGCGCGAACTTCAGGAACACGTCCGGATACATCAGGTAGCTCATCAGGTCCGTATCGGAAGGTTCGCCGCCGGTTTTGGTCTGCAACTCGGCCGCCGCCGCCTTGAGATCCACCGGCTTCAGGTGCGCGCCGGGACGGCCCTTGCGCGGCCTGCCTCCCTTGAGCACCACCCGCACGATATCCTTCGGCCAGCCACCATCGGGTTCGCCGAGGTCGCCCGAAATCATCTCCACAACGGAATTGGGCAGCGTCAAGGCATGATCGGCGCCAAGAGCCATCAGTTGCTTCACGGTCATGCCGTGGCTTACCAGGAAGATCGCGAGATCGCCCACCACTTTGCTCGAAGGCGTCACCTTGACAATGTCGCCCAGCGCCATATTCACATCGGCATAAGTATGCGCGATCTGGTTCCACTTCGCGCCCAGACCCATCGATTCGGCCTGCTCTTTCAGATTCGTGTATTGCCCGCCCGGCATCTCGTGCAGGTAAACTTCGGCCGTGCCGGACTTCGGCGCGCTATCGAAAGGCAAATAGTGCGACCGCACCGTCTCCCAGTAATCGGAACTGGCGTTCAGAGCGTCGAGATCGAGTTCCGTGTCGCGTCTGGTATGGCGCAGCGCGGCCACAACGGAGTTCAGATTCGGCTGACTGGTTGTTCCGCTCATCGACGCAAGTGCGGCATCGGCCACGTCCACGCCGGCGTCGGCCGCCTTCAAAATCGACGCCGCATTGATCCCGCTGGTGTCATGTGTGTGGAAATGGACCGGTAATCCGGTTTCCTCGCGCAGCGTCTTCACCAGCCTTTCGACCGCGTAAGGCTTGCACAGGCCGGCCATATCCTTGATGGCGAGCACATGCGCGCCCATCTTCTCAAGCTCCCGCGCCATGGCCACGTAATATTTCAAGGGATACTTATCGCGTTTTGGGTCGAGGATATCGCCCGTGTAGCACACCGCGGCCTCACAGATGCGCCCGGTCTTGCGTACCGCCTCCATCGGAACTTTCATGTTGGGCAGCCAGTTCAAGGAGTCGAAGACGCGAAAGATGTCGATGCCTTCGAGGGCCGCCCGGCGGATGAATTCGCGCACCACGTTATCCGGATACGCCGTGTACCCTACGGCGTTGGAAGCCCGCAGCAGCATCTGGAAGCAGATATTGGGAATCGCTTCGCGCAGGCGCCGCAGGCGCACCCACGGATCTTCATGCAGGAACCGCAGCGCCACGTCGAACGTCGCGCCGCCCCACATTTCGAGACTGTAGAGACCGGCCAGCCGGTGCGAGACGAAGTTCGCTATACGCATCATGTCGAAGGTGCGCATGCGGGTCGCCATCAACGATTGGTGCGCGTCGCGGAAGGTCGTATCGGTCAACAGCAGCCGCTTCTGTTTCCGCGTCCATTGGGCGAATCCCTCGGCACCCAGTTTGTCCAGCAACTGGCGCGTGCCCTCCGGCGCCGTGGCGGTCTCATGCGCCGGCACCGGCGGCTCGCGGAACGCCGCCGGCCTGGGCTTTTTCGCCACCTCGGCGTTGCCGTTGACGATGACGTCGCTCAAATAGCTCAACAGCCGCGTAGCGCGATCCTTGCGCGCCGTGAAATGGAACAGCTCCTTGTGCTCGTCCAGGAACCCGGTGGTCACGTCGCCACGCTGGAATTTTTCGTGGTTGATGACGTTTTCGAGAAACGGGATGTTGGTCTTCACGCCGCGAATGCGAAACTCGCGCAGCGCTCGATCCATACGCTGGCAGGCGTGCGAAAACTCGCGGCCCCAAGCGGTCACCTTCACCAGCAGCGAATCGTAATAAGGCGTGATGACCGCGCCGCCGTACGCCGATGCGCCGTCCAGACGAATGCCGAATCCGGCCGGCGAGCGGTAGGTATGAATCTTGCCGTAATCGGGAATGAAGTTGTTCGCCGAATCCTCCGTGGTCACGCGGCACTGCAGCGCGAAGCCGTGCACCGGCACCTGATCCTGCGGCGGCAATCCGATTTCCGGACCATGCAGGCTCAATCCCTGCGCGATCTGGATCTGGCTCCGCACCACGTCGATGCCAGTGATCATCTCGGTAACCGTGTGCTCCACCTGCACACGCGGATTCACTTCGATGAAGTACCACTCGCCGCTGTCGGCATCCACCAGAAATTCCACGGTGCCCGCGCTGTAGTAATTCACCGTGCGCGTCAGCGTCACCGCGGCATCGGCCAATTCCTTGCGAATGCGGGCGGGCAGGTTGACGGCGGGCGCTACTTCGACCACTTTCTGATGGCGGCGCTGTACCGAACAGTCGCGTTCATAGAGGTGCATCAGGTTGCCGTGCCGGTCGCCCAGAATCTGCACCTCGATGTGTTTGGCGCGCCGGATGTAGCGCTCCAGAAACACGGCGTCGTTGCCGAAGGCGTTGCCCGCCTCCTGCCGCGCTTCTTCGAATTTGCCCGCGAAATCGGCCGCCTTCTGGACGACGCGCATGCCGCGTCCGCCGCCGCCGAACGCCGCCTTGATGATGAGTGGGAACCCGATCTTCGAAGCCATCTCGCGCGCCGTGTCGAGTTTGGCAATGGGCTGCTCGGTACCGGGCACGCACGGAATCCCGGCACGCGCCGCCATCTCTCGGGCCGCGCGTTTGTCGCCCAGAAGATCGAGCAGTTCCGGGCTTGGCCCAATGAACGTCACGCCCGCTTTCTCGCAGGCGCGCGGCAGCGCCGGATTCTCGGAAAGGAACCCGTAGCCGGGATGGATCGCATCCACGCCCTTTTCCACCGCCAACGCGACAATGCCATCCACGTCCAGGTAGGCCTGCACCGGGCCCTTGCCTTCGCCGGTCAGATAGGCTTCGTCGGCCTTAAACCGATGCAGGCTCAGGCGGTCTTCCTTGGAATAAACGGCGACGGTTCGAATGCCTAATTCATTGGCTGCCCGAAAGATTCGGATCGCGATTTCACCGCGGTTCAATGCCAGCAGTTTCTTCATGAAAATGGGGATCCGGAAAGCGCTTCCGAATTTTTGAGCGTAGCATGGAACTTTCAGCCCGCCTTCTGCGTAGTTGCGGGAAAGAAAGGAGTATCCTGCCGATGCGGCTCTTGGGTACGGCTTGGTTGTTCGCTTCGATCTTCCTAGCGGGGTGCGATTTCGACGAATTCGATTCCGGGCACCGCGTCAAAGAGGATTTCCACCATTCCTACACGCTCAAGCAAGGCGGCCGGGTGGAACTCGAAGGATTCAACGGCTCGGTGGAGATTCGCGGTTGGGACCGGGAAACCGTGGAGATCGACGGCACCAAAACCGCATCGAGCGACACCCTACTGCAGGAGATCAAGATCGATATCGCGAATTCGGACGACTCCGTCCGCATCCGCGCCATCCGGCCGCAGGTCCGCCGCGGCAGCATGGGAGTGAGTTTTGTACTCAGCGTCCCGCGCAAAGTGCTGCTCGAGCGTATCCAGAGCTCGAATGGCGGCATTCGCGTCAGCGGCGTGGAAGGCAACGCACGTCTGCGCAGTTCCAATGGCTCTATCAAGGTTTCGAGCTTCAAGGGCGACCTCGATGCCGTCACTTCCAACTCCGGCGTCGAGCTCAGCGAGTTCAGCGGTGGCGCCACGCTTCATACCTCGAACGGCTCCATCCGCGCCGAAGGCGTTCGTGGATTCCTCGAGGCCACTACGTCCAACGCCAGCATCGATGCGCGTGTGATTGAAACGGCCGGCGGCCGTCCCATCCGCGTGCAAAGCTCGAACGGGCGCGTTGTACTGGCCGTGGAATCGCTCAAGGATTCCGATGTTCGCGCCAGCACCAGCAACTCCTCGGTTACCGTGAAGCTTCCGGCGTCGGCCAATGCGCGGGTCCGGGCGAGCACGTCCAATTCCAGCATCGATTCCGAATTCGATGTTTCCACGCGCGGGTCCATCTCGAAGAATCGCCTGGAGGGCACCATCGGTTCCGGCGGCCCCCTGGTCGATCTGCAAAGCTCAAACGGCTCCATCCGCATCCAGCGGCTTTGAACGCTATTTCCGTGCGGGCTTGGGATCGAGGTTCTGCATCAACTCGGCTTCGGTGACGTTCGACGTTACCCCATCGCGCGGCACCTTCCCTTTGGCCGCCCACACGATGGCATTCAGAATCGTTTTGCGGAAATTAGCGTCGCCCAGGTTTAGATGATAGTGGCCTCCGGTGAATCCGAATCCGCGGCCTCCATCGGACCTCTCCACGGCCCAGGCCACCACCTGCGGTTGACCCACCTTGGCGCGAACATCCGCGTTGCCGCTGCGCGGACCGTCGGGTCCTTGAAATTTTTCCGCCGGCGGCAGAGCCGTCAGCACGGGTGTGACGCCGCGCATCCCGTCGCGGAATCGGATGTTGAAATACCACTCGTCCTTGAGGCGGAACGGCTTCACGCCGCGCGCCGCGGGATGCCTGGCGTTGGGCTTTAGATCCGCTTCCCAGATGGGATTCACCGAATAATTCAACTCAAAAAAGCCGCCGGTCCAATCAAGCATTTCCTGGTGGCCGCGCTTGGCCGGGGGTTCGGTGCCGTAGTGATACAGCACGATGCCGGCCCCGCGCGCGGCGGCTTTCTTTACTGCCTCCGCACGGTCGCCCTGGAAGATCAGGTGGCGCTCGGCGCCATCGCAGAAAACGAAAATCGCCGCGGCGTTCTCGATCGCCGAAGCATCCTCGGGCCAGCCATTGCGATAAGCCTTGGCCTGAATGCCCGGCACCTTGTTCAGCAGTTTCTCAAACAACAGCGCCGCGGCGTTCTGTTCATGCGCGAGCGGGCCATGGCTGGGGGGACCGGCAATCAGCGCCACCTGCCGGTCGGCCGCCGGAAGCGCGCACGCCGCGACGGCCAGCAGTAGTATCCTCATGGCAAGCATCATGCCACGAATCATCGATTGCCACACGCATGTCATGTGGTACCCCGATCATCTGAGCGAGCAGTACGCCGGCGAAGCGTTGGCTTCCAAGCTGGTCAAACTGAAACGCTCAGGCGGTCTCGCCTATTCGGCCCACCTCGATAAGCATTGCTATGACTCGAAGCCCGAAGACCATTGGAAGGCTTCCGAATCCGTCGATCGCGTAGTCGTCTTCGGCCTGCAGGCCAGGGCGAGCGGCCTATGGGTGCCAAACGAACTGATCGCCAACTATGCCGCCGGGCATCCGGAAAAGGTGGAGGGCTGGGCGTCGGTCGATCCCAACGAGCCGGACTGCATCGAACAACTGGAACATTGCGTCAACGTGCTGAAGCTCAAGGGGCTGAAGCTCGGGCCGGTCTATCAGCACTTCGATCCGCAGGATCGCAAGCACTGGCCGTTCTTTGAGAAGGCGCAGAAGCTGGGGCTGCCCGTCATGTGGCACCAGGGCACCACGTTTCCGAGCGCCGCCAAGCTCAAGTGGGGCCTGCCGCTGCAGCTCGAAGACATCGCCATGGATTTCCCCGATCTGAAAATGATCATCGCCCACCTGGGCCACCCCTGGGAGGTGGACACGATGGTGCTCATCCGCAAGTGCCCCAACATGTACACCGACATCAGCGCGGTCCATTACCGGCCCTGGCGCTATTGGCAGGCGATGGTGAGCGCCATGGAATATGGCGTGGAGCACAAGATTCTACCCGGGTCCGATTTTCCGAGCGGCACCATGACCAACATCATTGCCGGGCTGCGGGCCGTCAACAAACCGGTGGAAGGCACCGGGCTTCCCAAGATCCCCACCGAAGTGCAGGACATGATTCTCTACGAAAACTGGAAGGCATTCTTCCCGCATTGGGCCTGAACGCATATGACTACCCGAAGAACGTTTCTCACGTCCGTGGGCGCCGCCGTGACGGCCGCCGCGCAAACGCAGACTCCCGTGTCGCCGGTGCCCACACCGCGCGACTGGAGCAACCAGCATCCCATTCAATATCCCGATCCGGATATTGTCGCCCTCGATCCGCGGTTCCGCAGATATATGATCGGCAACACCAGCATCAAGCGCCTGCACATCGGCACGCAGTGGGCCGAAGGACCGGCCTGGAACGGCGTCGGCAAGTATCTGGTCTGGAGCGATATCCCCAACAATGTCCAACTGCGCTGGATCGAGGACGACGCCCGCATCACCCTCTTTCGCAATCCCGCGGGCTACAGCAACGGCAACACCTTCGACTATGAAGGCCGCCAGCTTTCCTGTGAACACGGCGGCCGGCGCGTGGTGCGCTATGAATCCAACGGCAGCGTGACCGTCGTCGCCGAGCGGTTCGAGGGCAAGCGGCTCAACAGCCCCAACGACATCGTTGTGCATCCGGATGGCAGCGTCTGGTTTACCGATCCGCCCTACGGCATCAACGGCAACTACGAAGGCTATCAGGCGCCCAAGGAACTCAAGGAAGCCGTGTACCGGGCCGACCCCAAAACCGGCCAGGTGGCCAAACTGACCGATGAAGTCAGCGCTCCGAACGGCATCTGCTTCTCACCCGACTACAAAAAGCTCTACATCGCCGATACGGGAGCCAATGGCCGCGACATGAAGGTCTGGGATATCGACGGCAACACCGTGCGCGCGGGCCGCCGCTTCATCCTGCTCGATGTCCCTGGCACAGGAGCCCCCTCGGCCGCCGACGGCATCCGCTGCGACGTGGATGGCAACGTCTGGGCGGGCGCGCGTCCCGGCGTGCAGATCGTCGCTCCCTCGGGCGAGCGGATCGGCATGATCCGGCTGCCGGAAAATTGCGCCAACGTCTGCTTTGGCGGGCCACGCCGCAACCGGCTGTTCATGACGGCTAGCCAGTCGCTTTACGCCGTACACGTGCAGACGGCCGGCGCTCATATCGCGTAAGGCGCGGGGCCGCCAACGCTTACCCCTCGCCCTGCCAGGCGAGCGCGCAGACACGAATGGCGATGTTGGTTTTCTTCGGCTTTACCGACACCGTTTCCAGTTCCACCTTGGACATATCGACGGCTTGCGAAAGCTCGTCCACCTGCTTCTGGATCTCCTGTTCGAGTTCGGCGTGCTGGGCGCGCAAAGTCTCGAGATTCTCTTCGGCGAAGCCAACGTCCTGCGACTCCGAACGCATGCGACCCACGCGTCCAGCGGCCGAAGCCGCTTTGCCGACATTGGAGATCATTCCACCGCGCCGGGACCCGAAAATCGCCCCCAGAACACCGCTGCCTACCGACAGCACGGTCTGCCACTTGGCGCTGGAGGCCTGCTCCTGCTGCTTGGCGAGCGACTGTTCCCCTTTGCGAATCTTCTCGCCGAGCGCGGCGAGCTTCGAGGCCGCCTGGTCGCGGATGGCATCGATATCGGCATCGCGTCGTTCCCGCGCGAGCAGTTGCAGGCGGGCGCGGAAGTCGCGCTCCGATTCGCCGGCGTGAGACATCGCGTCCTGATGGGAGCAGTAGAGCAGGTCGTAGGTCTGGTTGGCGAAGATCCAGTTGGCCAGGTCTCTACTCCACGCCGAATAGCTCTTGGCCTTGGAGGCAGCGGCCGGCAGACCGCCGAAGCTGGAGCCGGACACCGGGTCGGCTTCCAGTTCGTCGATGCCAAAATCGGCGGAGGCCGCTTCATCCCAATTGATCGCGGAGGGACCGTCGTCCATCGGCGCCACCACGCTGACTTTGCGCGCCTCGTCGACCCCGCGCTTGGGATCGACAAACTGCACGTCGGCCGAGCCGAACAGCACGGGCCGGTAAATGACGCCGGAGGTGGCTCGCGCCGGAACGAAGTATTGCTGGATGTCGGGCGGCAAAACAGGCTTGGCGGAAGCCGCCGACCCGAGAATCGCGGCGGCGGCGGATTTCGGCTTCGCTCCTTCGGCCGTCGCGGCGGGCACGGCCGCTTTGCGGTCTTTCATCAACGACCGGATTTGAGTACGCGTCAGCGGCCCGCGCAGATAGGACATCGCCCACCGCGTCTCGAATACTTCCGGGGCGCCGCGATGCACGTTGTTCATGAGGAAGACGCGATTGCCAAGCCCGGAAAGAAGCTTGTCCACCAGGCCGCGATCGAAGGTGGAACCGCTGGTGGTGAGAGCGCCTTCCAGGCCGTCGAGCACGCGCATCTTGTCGCGTTCGGTTTGCAGACGGCCGATGAACCAGGTGCCGGCGTTGGAGAGTCCCTTGTAGTCCAGATCCACCGGATTCTGCGTGGCAAGCACCACGCCCAGCCCATAAGCGCGCGCCTGCTTGAGCATGGTCAGCAGCGGCTTCTTGGTGGGCGGCTGGCCGTTCGGCGGGAAGTAGCCGAAGATCTCGTCCATGTAGAGAATGGCGCGCAGGCTGGAGGTGCCCGATTGCTGGCGCATCCAGCTCAAAGTCTGGTTGAGCAGCAGCGATACGAAGAAGATCCGCTCGGTGTCGTTGAGATGGGCGATGGAGAAAATCGACAGGCGCGGTTTGCCCTGGGCGGTGAACAACAGCGATTGAATGTCGAGCGGCTCGCCTTCCAGCCACAATTCGAACCCAGGCGATGCCAGCAGGTTGTTGAGCGACATGGCCAGTTCGAAGCGTTCCTTTTCCGGATAGAACGCCTCCAGATCGAGCACCCCGATGCGGCTGAGCGGCGGCTTCTGAATGCGGTGGATCAGGGCCGCCAGGTCGAGATCCTCGCCCTTGCGCCATGCGTTGTCGAGGATGTTTGAAAGCAGAATATGTTCGCGGCTCTGAATCGGGTCGGCATCGATGCCCAGCAAGCCCAGCAGTGCCGTAGCGGTGGCGCCGACCCGCTCGCGAAACATCTCGCGGTCGTCGATCAGTTCCTGCGAAGGAGCCCCGAACGAGCGAAGAACGGAAACCGGAACGCCGGCGTCGCTGCCGGGCGTATAGATCGTAAGGTCGCAGTTGGCTCGCATGGTCCCGATTCGCTTGCCATCCTGGCCCCAGGCGGCTAGCCCCTTGGTCCACATCTCGGCCTGCTGGCGGGCGAATTCCTCGGGGGAGACTCCTTTGCGCCGCGCGTCGTCCTCATTGATCCAGGGACTGAAATCCTCGGGCTGGAGTCCGGGGAAGGTCAGCAGAAGATTGCCCAAATCGCCCTTGGGATCGATGATCAGGGCTGGAATGCCGTCCATGGCCGCTTCTTCGAGCAGCGACAGGCACAGGCCGGTCTTGCCGCTACCGGTCATGCCTACGCAGACCGCATGGGTCACCAGATCCTTGGAATCGTAGAGCAGCAGATCGTCGCCGCTTTTGCGGTTCTGAATGTCATATTCCCTGCCCAAATAGAATACGCCGAGCTTTTCGAAATCCTGCATAAGAGCTTAGAGCCTAGTGTAGCCCGGTCCACGTGAACGTACAGCCCTCGGCGTCTTCCGCCGATGATTCGCTATGATGGGAGATACCGGAGATCTATTGGAGACATCGCCATCTCTAGCTGCGCCCTCGCGCCCATCGTTCCGCTTTTCGCGAAATCAGTCGATTGCCCTGGTGTTCGGATGCACCATTTTCGGAGCCGCCGCACAGATTCTCATGAAGACGGGAGCGAATCAGGTGCAGGGCGGAATCATGGGCCTGGTGATCGCACTCACCACGGCACCGCTCGACAATCTGCATCTGCTGGCCGGGTACAGCCTGTATGGGCTGAGCACCGTCCTGCTGACGCTGGCGCTGCGCGACGGCGAATTATCGATGCTTTACCCGGTCATCTCCCTCACCTACGTCTGGGTGACCATTCTTTCCGCCTTCGTTTTTAAGGAGACCGTCAGCATTCACAAAATCATGGGGATTTCGGTAATCATCGCCGGCGTAGCCGTATTAGGAAGGGCAAGCAACGACAAGTGACTGCGACGCCTATTTCTTCGGTCGGCTATGTACTGCTGGCCTCGTTTATCGGCTCCGTCGGCGCGGTGTTTCTGAAAACCGGCGCCGGCAAGCTGCACCGCAAGTTCGCCTCGGTACTGCAGAATCCCTACCTGTTTGCGGGCGTCGCGCTCTACCTGCTGTCGTCGCTGTTCTTCCTGAAGGGCATTCAGAGAGGCGAACTCACGATTCTCTATCCGATGGTTTCGCTCAGCTACGTTTGGACGCTATTGTGGTCGCGGATGTTTTTCGGCGAGCCCTTCACCAGGCAGAAGTTCATCGGACTCGCCATGATTCTTTCCGGCGTGATCTTCCTGTTCGCCGGCCGCGCCTGATCAGTCCGTGTAGGCGATCGAGGACAACTGGATGGTATCGCCCTTGACGGTGCCAGCCACCTTCACCTTCTTATCCAGGAACTTGGCAGCCTTGGCGGCATCGGAGATCTGATACACCTTCTGGTCTTTATCGGACACGAAGACAGCCTTGCTGCCGCCCTTGATGCAACTGGCCGCGCATTCCCTCGAGGCCGAAGTGGCATTGGCGTTCGAGGCGCCGCAGGAAGCATCGCTGATCCAGCCGGTCAGGTCCTCGGCGCTGGCCAGAGAGCCCAGCAAGAAAGTGGAGAAGAGAATCTTGCGCATGCCACAAGCTTACCATCGTGGTTCGCAATGTGGAGCACCGGCAGTCCTGAGCCGCATTCAAAACGCACCGGACCGCGGCACCAAGGGCAAAGTTTCCTGGACGCGGGAAGAGTTGCATGAGCGCTGAGTTCGTGGATACGAACATCCTTGTCTACGCGCACGACGGAGGCGCGGGCGCGAAACATGAGGCGTCGGTGAGTCTGTTGGGCCGGCTGTTCGAGGAACGCACGGGAGCCTTGAGCGTCCAGGTTCTATCGGAGTTCTATGCGGCGGCAACGAGAAACCTCGGGATGACGAGCGCGGAGGCGGAAGCGGTGTTGCGCGATCTCGCGGGTTGGACTCTCCACCGCCCCGGCCATGCCGACCTGCTGCGCGCCGCCGAGTTGCAGCGCCGGTTTCAAATCTCGTGGTGGGACGCTCTGATCGTCAACAGCGCCCAGGAACTCGATAGCGCCGTGCTTTGGAGCGAAGACTTCACCGACGGCCAGAAATTCGGATCGCTGCGGGTGCGCAATCCATTCCGCGGTTGAGCCTTACCGCAGTTGCTTCACCGGCACATTGAACGCCACCGTATTCAACACACCCTTGCTTTGAAACTGCATCCAGACGCGATGCGTGCCTTCGCGCGGGAAGATGATGTTGAACTGCACACCGGGGCCGCCATCGCCCAGGAAGGGATGAGTGTGCACGACGTCGATCAGGTCTTCACTCGCCGCCAGCATGTGCCCCCAGGCGCCGAGGTAGGGTTCGAGTTGGAACTCACCGCTCATCGGAGCGAGCTTCACGAAGCACAAGGTCTTGAAGCCGGCCAATGGCTGCGCGGGCTCGGTCACCAGTTCCACTTTCAGGTTGGCTCCGGTTTGGGGTGCCAGGTCGGCCTTTAAAGGAAGTGGCTTCGCGGCGGGACCCGGCACCACGACGGTGGACAGGTTCATTTGCGGCGTGGCGCCGGTGGGATAAAAGTCCGTGGCGATGCGGTAGGCTCCGGCAAAAGGCAGCGTCGCGCGATAGCGGAAGGAGCCCTTGCCGTCGTATTGAGGATGCTCATGCGCGAAGAAGCGCAGATCTTCACTCACCAGGAACAGATGGAGCAGCTTTTCATGCACCTCCTCAAAACTGGTGACGAGTTTGTGCGTCTTCGGATCTTCCACCTGAAACGTCATCTCGACGGGCTTGCCAGGAAGCGGACGCAGCGGCGCGAGCGTGAGATCCACCGGGTATTCGCTCAGATCCGGGATGCCCGCCACCAGTTTCATGCCGCAGCGGGGGCACTTGCCGGGCTCCTTGTTGCGGACGTTCGGATCCATGGGACAGACGAAATCCACCGGCGCCTCCTGCGCCATGGCCAGCGCCGCCAGCAGCAGCAGGCGCTTCATGATGCCGGCTGATGCGGCCAGAAGGCGGTGGTGGTGTAACCGCCGTCGACGGCGATCACCTGCCCGGTGATGTAATTGGAGCCCGGAGCGGCCAGGAATACGGCCAGAGGTGCAATGTCTTCGGGCTTCCCCAAATCCGGGTTGGCCTGGGAGGCGGCAAGCCAATCCTTCATATGCTGCGCCTTCCACATCTCGCGATTCAAGTCGGTCACGATGAAGCCGGGCGCGATGCAGTTCACTTGAACGCCGTGGCGGCCCCATTCGGCGGCGAGCGTGCGAGTGAAGCCGGCCAGCGCGCCCTTGGTGATCGCGTAGATGGTGAGGTAAGGCAGACCGAGCAGCGACATCAGGCTGCCGATGTGAATCACCTTGCCGCCGCTGCCGCGCGCCACCATGCGGCCGCCCACAAGCTGCGTGGTGCGGACGATGCCATGCAGGTTGGTTTGCAGCAGATGTTCATATTCCTGGGCCGTATAGTCGGTGAAGCGCTTGCGGACGTTGGTGCCGGCCACGTTCACCAATATGTCGATCTCAGGCAGCGTCTTCACAGCGGCTTCAATGCCGGCCGTATCGGTCATGTCGAGTTTCACGGCGCTCGCCCGATGGCCCTGCTCGCGCAATTCGGCGGCCAGCGTTTCCAGCGTGGGCAGGGATCGCGACCCGAGGATGACGTGCGCCCCGGCGGCGGCCATGCCGCGCGCGATGGCGAGTCCTATGCCCCGGCTGGCGCCGTTAATCAGCGCCGTCTTTCCTTCCAGTGTGAACGGGTTCGATGCATTCATGAGTCTTTTCAATTCTATCGAGGTACAATGCCCTATTCACTATGAAGAGTTACCGCATTGCAGTCATCGCCGGGGACGGCATCGGCGTTGAAGTGGTGGACGCCACCATCGCCGTATTGAAGAGCGCCGCCAAGAAGTTTGGATTCGGATTGAAGTTCACCGGGTATGACTGGGGATCTGAGTACTACTTCCAGAACGGCCACATGATGCCGGCCAATGCGATCGGGAAACTGGCCGCTTCGGATGCGATTCTGCTGGGCGCGGTAGGACATCCGAAGATCGCCGATCACATTACCCTGCATGGGCTGCTGCTGCCGATCCGCCGCGCGTTCGATCAGTTCGCCAACGTGCGTCCGGCGCGGCTCTATCCCGGCGTCGATTCTCCTCTGCGCGGCTTCCCGCCGCGCGACATCGACATGGTGGTGGTGCGGGAGAACACCGAAGGCGAATATGCGCCGATCGGCGGGTTCGTTCACCAGGGGCATCCCGCGGAAGTCGCCGTTCAGACCGCCGTATTCACGAGGCATGGGTGCGAGCGCGTCATCCGCTTTGCCTTCGAACTGGCGCGGAAGCGCAAGAATAAAATGCGTGTGGCGTCGATCACCAAGTCGAACGCGCAGGCGTATTCCATGGTGCTGTGGGATCGCGTGTTCCAGATGGTGGCCGCCGAATATCCCGATATCGCCACCGAGTCGCTGCTGGTGGATGCGGCGGCGATGAACTTCGTCCGGCGCCCGCATACGTTCGATGTGGTGGTGGCGTCGAATCTATTCGGCGACATCTTGAGCGATCTTTCGGCGATTGTCACAGGCTCCATTGGGCTCGCCGCCAGCGCCAACATCGATCCGACGCGGCGCTTTCCTTCCCTGTTCGAGCCGGTGCATGGATCGGCGCCCGACATTGCAGGCAAGGGCATCGCCAATCCGCTGGCGACCATGATTTCGGCCGGCATGATGCTCGATCATCTGGGAGAGGCGAAGGCGGGCGCCGCGATTGAAGCCGCGATTCGCACGGTGTTGTCCGAGGGCGGGCCGAAGACGCCCGACATCGGCGGCACGCACAAGTGCGCCGACGTGCAGAAAGCCGTGATCGCCGCTCTAACGAAGCCGCCGGCCAAGCCATGAAACTTTCCCTGTCGGTCCGCATCGCGGAGGCGTTCGATAACAAGGAACGCTCCACGATTCCGTTTGGCGCCATGCTCGCCATGGCGGGCCGCTACGGCTATCAGGCGATGTGCATGCGCGCCTCGGTGGCTGGGATTCATACGCCTGTCGAGGTCGTTCGCGACTTGCGGGCGCAGTTGGACCGGGCCAAGCTGCAATGCAGCATGGTGACCGGCGACTTCGCGGTCCCGCAAAACACCGACTATGGGCCCGACGGGCTGCGCTACATCAAGCCTTATCTCGACCTGGCATCGGAGTTCCACGCACCGCTGATCCGCATCTGCATGAAGCGCGAAGAGGACATTTATTGGGCCCGGCGCGCCTCCGATGAAGCGGCGGAGCGCGGCATCCGGCTGGCGCACCAGTCGCACACCAACAGTCCTTTTGAGTCGCCGGAAAACGCGCTGAAGTTTTTGAAAGCGATCGGAAGGCCGAACTTCGGCATCATTTACGAGCCGGCCAACTGGTTTGTCGCCGGCCAGGAATACGGCCCCGCGACCATCGAACGCATGCGCCCCCATTTGTTTAACGTCTATGTGCAGAACCACCGGTTGAATCCCAAGGGAGCGTCGAACCTCGTCACCTGGGGCAAGGGACTGGTGGGCGTCGATCACATCGGCATCTGGGAAAAAGGCGGCGTCGATTTCGATGCCGTGATGACGAAGTTTCAACAGATCGGCTATGACGGCTTCGTCACCGTACACCAGGCGTTCGCGGGCATCATGCCGGCCGATGAGGCCGTGCGCCGCAGTGCCGAGTATCTGAAACGATTCCAATAGAGGAGGTGCGGGATGACCCGTCGCGGCTTCGCGCAAGTATCGGGGGCGGCCATGGCGATGCCGCCGCAAAGCAAAGGCGCCGTGACGATCGGACTGATCGGCTGCGGCGACCGCGGCACGGGCGTAGGCGCGCTGTTTGCCCGCGACGACAGGGTCCGGTTTACCGCGCTTTGCGACGTGCGCTCGAGCCAGATGGACAAAGCCGCCGCTGTTTTGAAAGCCTCCGGTGCGAAGCGCTTTCAGGATTACCGCGAGTTACTGCAATCGCCGGTGGACGCGGTGTATATCGCGACGCCGGTCTATCTGCATCCGCTGCATCTGGAGTCGGCGATCCTGGCGGGCAAGCACGTCTATTGCGAAAAGCCGATGGGAGTGGATGTGGCCGGCTGTCTGCGCGTGATCCGCGCGGCGGAAAAGGCGTCGCCGTCGCAATGCGTGACGGTGGGCTTCCAGAATCGCTATGGACCGGGATACCTGGAAGCGGAGAGCCTGATCCGCGCCAACGCGATCGGACCCATCAAAATGGCGCGAAGCAACTGGATCGCTTCGACCGGCATCGGCAAGGTGAAGCGCGCGCCGGTGCCGCCGGAACAGGAAAAGCGGATCTATTGGGTGGATTGGCGCGAATATTCGGGCGACATGATCGTGGAGCAGGATTGTCACGGCGTGGATGTCCTCAACTGGTTTCTGGGCGGAGCGCCGCTCAAGGCCGCTGGGTCCGGCGGGCGTATCCTGCGCACTTATGGCGATACTTACGACAACCTGAACGTGACTTATACGTATCCTTCCGGCGTGCAGGCCATTCTGACCGCCACGCAGTTCGGACCGAACGGCTACCGCGTGGTTTCGGAAACTTTCATCGGGGTGGAGGGCGTGATTGAGACCGAGCGCCAATCCCTGACGGTGTATCGCAACCCGAAAGAGCGAATGGTGAAGAAGATCGACAAGAGCATCACCGAGAGCGCCGTGGAGCAGTTCGTTCAGCGGATTCTGGAAAACAAGCCGGAGAACACGGCCGCGCGCGCGGCCGAATCGACGCTTACCTGCATTCTGGGGCGGATGGCGATCGACCGCAAGAGAGAGGTGACCTGGAAAGAGATGCTGGCGGAAGGATAGCCGTCACGAAGCGGCCTGCTGCATCTTCGCACTGGCGAAGGCGCGGCGCATTCCTTCTTCGGTGGGCACCAGGGGCGTCCAGCCGATCGATTTCATTTTCGCGTTCGAGAAACGATTGCCCGCCCACATCGACGCCGTCTTGTAAGGCGTGAACACGGCGGGCAACTGGCCCTGGGACCAGTGGTGATAGCGTTCGACGGCGCGCGACATCCACATGGTGGCGAAATACGGCACGCGAACGACCCGCAGCGGCTCCACTTCCTTGCGGTAATCCTTCAGAAAGCGCGAGCACGTGGGCAGGTTGTCGTCCACAACGTTAAAGACCTGGCCTTCGGCTTCGGGTGTGGCCCCCGCGGCGAGGATGGCATCGGCGCAATTGTCGACATAAGTGAGCGGCAGCGGGTTACTGCCTCCCAGGTGTAGAAAAATGCCGAACAGTTTCAGACCCACACGGTTCGAAAAGGGCTTCGCGCCAGGGCCGTAGATGACTCCGGGACGCAGCACGGTTAGCGGCAGCCCATGTTTCTCACGATATTCCCAGAACAGCTTTTCCTGCCGGAGTTTCGCCTGCGCATAGAGATCGCGGCGCTCCGGGTGCGATTCAAGCGCCACCGATTCATCCAATCGCCCGCCGCGCCCAAGATCCGCCACGCCATACACGCTGAAGGAACTAACCAGCACGGTCCGGATGGGACGCTTTTCCGCGACGATGGCATCGAGCAGGTATTTTGACGTCACCACGGTATGCAGAAAGAGATCGGCGGCGGCGCCGCTCATGCCGGCCGCGAGGTGATAGATGAGATCGGCGCCATCGACGGCTTTGGCGCAATCGGCGGCGGAGGCCAGGTTGCCGGTGACGAACTCCACCTGCGCCCGCGGATACTTCGCAATCAGTTGATCCAGTTTGCCGCGCTTGGGTCCCGGCCGGATGAAAAGGCGGATGTCCGTCTCGCCGCGCTCAAGCAGCCGTTCCACCGTGACGCTGCCGAGAAACCCGGCGGCTCCGGTCACCAGAATTTTCATCGGGCGGTCCGCTCCATGGTTAGCTTCTCGAGGCTTTGCCCCTGATCGGCTTGCGCGAAGATCTCATCGAGCATCGCCGACACTCGAATGATATTGCGATAGGGATACGGCGGATCGGTATCGCGCAAAATGCAGTCGTAGAAGGCGGTCAATTGGGTTTTCAAGCCGATGAAGTAGTGAAAATCGTTGCGGGCGAAACTCCAGACGTTGCGCATCCCTTCGCGGAGGTAGCTGCGCGCCATCGAAAAGGCCGGCACCAGGCGCCCGATGGCGCTTGGCAATGAGCCCGCGGCCTCAAGGGTCACGGTGCGCATGTCCCAATCGATGTGAGCCGTGTTGCGGGTGCCATAAAGGCGCAGCGATTCCCGCACCGGGCGTATGTGGGAAGAGAAGGTGCCAAAGGCGGTGACGCGCTCGCCGTAGATCATCAGCCGTAGTTCGTCCTTCAACAGATCGCGGTGATCGCCGAAGCGCTGCGGCCGCAGCGACGAAGCATGCACGAGAACGTGCGGATCGTCGTCGGGCACGAACTCGGCGATCTTGTTCAACAGGTGATCGATGATATTGTGGAACAGCTTACCGGGCAGACGGTGAACCCAGTGAGTGGGGTCGGAAAGCAGCGCGCTTCCAAACTGGCCGGCGAGGTTATATCCGTAGTAGCTTTCCGCGTGCACGACATCGCCGATGATGCCTTCGGCCACCAGTTGGCGCATGGCGACGGCCGGTGGATCGAAGTAAGTTCGATAACCCAGAGTAACTTTTCGTCCGAGCGATTGCGCGTGCGCGAGAATCGCCCGGGTCTCATTCGCGTTCATCGCGAATGGCTTCTCAACGTATAGATGGCAACCGGCTTCCGCCGCTAGCCGGGAGAGCATCATGTGCGATTGCGGGGGCGTGGTGATGTGCACCACGTCGGGTTTCTCTTTTTCGAGCAATTCTTCGAAATCCGAGTAGCAGCCAGGAATGCCGTAACGTGTGCAAAGTTGCTCGGCGATCAACGGCTCACGGTCACAAGCGGCCACCATGCGCGCCCGCGACGTGAGTTTCTGTATTTCTTCGACGTGACCATCGGCAATTTTGCCACAACCTACGACGGCGACTTTGAGCGGCGGCGAGGTCATCCACTTCCGATTGTAACGGCAGGTGCTTATCGAACGCAGTACTGAAGTTCAACGTTTCGCGAGTTGAGAGTTCCAGAACCAGGCTTAGAACAACCCGCTGAAGAGTGTAGCGGCCGTATCGGCGGAGTGGCGCCGCACAACCTTCACGCCTCCTCGATAGATTTTTTCTAACTGGCTCGATGGCACTGGGTTGCCGTTGGCGTCCACACCGCCGGAAATCCACACCGGCCGCGGAGCGATGGCGGCGGCAAGGTCCGGCAGGTCGTAGGTGCGCAGGGCTCCGCGCACGATTTGCTCGAACACGAGCCGGTTGATCCGCTGGTTCACGACGGACTCGTAGGAAGCGAGCATGCCCTCGAGGGCAAGCCGTTTGATCCTTGCGTCGAGCGCGGCGGCGTGCAGCATGGCGATGGCCCCGCCTTCGCGGCCGTAGCCCGCCACCGAAGCGACGCGCGGTTCGAGCACATCCACGGCGGCGGCGATATCGGCGGCGCGCATCGCCACCAGCGATTTACCGCTCAGCATGGCGGTCATCGCCGCGTCGTAATTGCCGAAGTAGCGCGCCCAGTCGGAGCCGTTGCGCTCGCCGGGCGGGCGCGTTTCGCCGTAGCCGCGCAGGTCGATGGAAAGAACCGTGTGGCCGGCCCTGGCGAGCGATTCCGCTTCCGGATGAGCGGCCGACTTACCCTGGCCGTGCGCGAACACGATGCCCTGGCCGCGCGCCGCCACGGGCAGATAGAGTAGCGCCGGAATACGAATGCCAGGCTCGCTCTCGTAAGTTAGTTTCTCGATCTGATAGCCGGCGCGGTCCAGTTTACCGAAAGAATACATCTGCCGCGGTCCTTGCGGTTTCTGATAGGCGATCAGCTTCCGCACGCTATCGAGGTTGACGGCGGGACGGGCGGCGATAATGGCCTGGGCGCGTTTCCGGTTGAGCGTGAAGACGGTCTCACCGCCAAGGGAAGTAGCGACCTGGCCGGTGGGCGTACACCAGAGATCCTCTTCGTTTTCGACACGCAATTCGGACTCTCCGCTCTCGTCTTCTTTCCCTTGCAGGGCGCGGGTGAAAAAGCGGTAAGCGGCCAGGCGGCGCGGCTGCGAGTAGCCGTGGCCATCGTCGGCGTCCATCATTCCCACCAGCGGTTCGCGATCGAGTGCCCGGTAGACGCCCTTGGCTTCGTTGTAAGTTTCCCGCGCGCCGGTGATGGAAAAGAAATCGCGGACGGCGGTGAGCATCATGTAAGGCTTGGGCGCGAAAGAGAGAATGAAGTCGCCATGGTCGAGACCGTCGGCGATGCTGGGCGGAATGCACTGTTCGGCGTCCTGGGGGCCGATGGTTTCGAGCAGGCGCTTCCAGGAAGTGATGAAACAGGATGGCGCGGCGGCGGCGATACGGTCGTCGAGTGCGGCCAGATAGGCGGTGTGTGTGCCGCCGCCTGAATTTCCGGTCAGGCCGATGCGGGCCGGGTCCACTTCTTTTCGCGAGATCAGATAGTCGAGAGCGCGCATGCCGTCCCAGATGGTGTATCGCGCCAGCGATTCGCCCACCAGCAGCGTTTGCGTTCCCATCACCGTATGTTCGGTGGTTGAGCTGCGCAGCTTTGACACGCCGAAGTCCTCATCGAACACCTGCAGGCGTTCGCCCTGGCCGAGCGTATCCCAGGCCAGACCGACGAAGCCTTTCTTGGCCATCGAGATCAGCACGCGCTGCCAGGCATCGTACGCCTTGGCTCCCGGCGTTTCGTGGCCCAGAGGAAACAGGACGGCCGGATAGGGCGCCGTGCCGCCCTTGGGCAGATAGAGGTTGGCGGTGACGTAGAACTTCGGCTGGCTTTCAAAGATCACGCGCTCTACGCGGTAGCCGTCGCCATCGATCACGCCCACGGTGCGCGCATTGAGCGGAGTGCGCTCGGGAAAGCCGCCCAGCGCGGCGGTGAGCTTTTCGCGCACGTACCTGCGGCGGGCGGTGATTTCTTCCGGGGTTCGTAGCGCTTCTACTTTGCGCCTGCGTTCCTCGAGCAGGCGCAGCGCTTCGTTGCGAATCTTGTCCGTCCATTCGGTGCGAATGTGGCGGAAATCGGTATGAGTGGAGACGAAATCGAGTTCGGCGCTGGATTGTGCCAACGCGGCGCAGGCGAAAGCCAGCGCGAACCATGCCGGGCGGAACCGGGGGAGACCCATCCTGTTAGATTACCCCCTTCCCGAGGGGATCGATCCGGAAAAGAAGCTGAGGTACAATTCGATGTCCCTCGCAGTCCGGGATGAAAATATTGGAAAAGGTGGTGTCCCTTTTATGGCCGACAGCCAAGTCAACTACGCCGACGATGTGAAGAAATATACGCAATCCGTGGATGCCGGAGCGGTTGCGGGAATCGTGAAGCATCTCGGCATCGCGCTGCGCAGCAAGGATTCGTCGCTGGTAGTCGGCAGCGATCCCGAAGAGCTCGCCCGCGTCCGCGACGGGTTCCTCAAGAAGAAACTCGCCCTCACGCAGAGCGACGCCGAACTCGACGCGGCGATCAAAGACGTCATGACCAAGATGAAGGGCGAACGCGAAAAGAGCCGCGTCACCGTCTGCTACCTGCTGGCGGAAAAATTCGGCAAGCTTGGCTTGTTCGCTCCGAAAGCCTGACGGGATATTATTCCCGGTCGTCGTCGTCGGTCTCGAGCGAGAGCGGAGCGAAGACGGCCTGGCGGACGCGCGGATAGGGAGTGTCCCAGCCGCGCACCAACCCCCAGAGAATCTCATTGAGGCGGCCCGTGGGCGCCGCGTCGGGCGCATCCCATTTCATGCGCACCGAATCGCGGGCCGCCTTACGGGCCGCGCCTTTCAAAGCTTGTGTTTTGGGGTTCCGCTCGAATAGCGATTGGACGGGCTGCTGGCTTTCGAATCCCTTCAGATCGGGTACGTCGGTGAAGGCGGCGCGCATGTCGCTTGCGATCAGATCGAATAACGACAGCGGCGGCAGGCCGAGAATGTGGCCGATGGTTTTGACCATGCTCTGGTGGGAGTAGAAAGTGGAGTCGACCGCTCCCCGGCGAGCGTAGGGACTGGCGACCAGGGCCACCGTGCGGTGACCGTCCACATGGTCGACGCCGTTCTGCGCATCGTCTTCCACAACGAAAACAGCCATCGACTTCCAGAACTTCGACTTCGTCAGTCCTTCCACCACCTGACCGAGCGCCAGGTCGTTATCGGCCACCATAGCCTTCGGCGTGGACGCGTCCGGAACCGCGCCGAGAGTGTGATCGGAAGGCAGCAGCATGACGATCAGGTTCGGCATCCCGCCTTCCTTTTCCCATTTGGCAAGGTCGGCCAGAAAGATGCCCGAACGAACGACATCGGGCACACCGAGCGAATACGGAGGGAAGTTCCTGGCGAGCACCTTGTTCAGATTGGCGATGGGAGCGGTGATGTTCCACTCGGTGAGGAAGGTGCCGCCATTCTTCCAGCGCTCCAGCAGTTCGTTCCGCTTGTCGTAGCGGTCGCCGAGCAGCCCGGCGTACTCGCCGTAGATGCGCACGGTCTGGCCCTTGGCGAGCGCCGCGTCCCACAGCAGACCGCCCGAGGAGATGGCGAGCGGATCGGATCCGTCGAAGGGATAGCTGCGGCCCAGGTAGCCGGGCAGCAGCGTGTAGGCGTTCTGATTGGCTTGGGTGACCCACTGATGGCCATCGGCGCTGTTGCCTCCGGTGGCGTAGAAATTGTCGAAGAGCACGAACTGTTCGGCGAGCCGGTGCTGATTCGGCGTCACGTCGCGGCCGAACATGACCATCGACGGATCGCTGTTGCCTTGCGGCATGTCGCCGAACACCTGGTCATAGGTGCGGTTCTCTTTGATGATGTAGACCACGTGGTCAATGAGGGAACGCTCTCCGGGGCGCGCGGGGATGGCTTTGGGCGGCGCCGCGGGATTGGGCGGCTCGACGGTGGCGGCGGTCATCCGGTTGTTCTCGGCGACGGCGGAAGTATGGGCGGCAAGCTGCGCCGCGTCTGGAATTTCGACGATATGAACGGCGCCGCGATAGGAATGCACGTAGCGTTGCTTGGGTTCGTTCCGCCACCCGGAGCCGGCGCCCAAAAGCGACCCCACGGCGAGGCGTTTGCCATCGGCGCTGAGGGCGAGCGAACTGGGATACCAGGCGGTTGGGATGGAGCCCGTAAGCGCTCCCGTGGCTGTGTTCAGAATGGCGATGGCGTTGATGCCGCCGCAGGCGATGTAGAGGCGCGAGCCATCCTGGCTGAGAGCGAGCGCGGTCGGCGAGATGCCGCGCACCTGGCGGGCGAACGGGCGCAGACGATGCGTGGCGAGGAGGCGGCGTGTCGCGGTGTCGACCACCTGCACGGTGTCTTCATTGCCGCTGGCGACGTAAAGGCGGTGGCGGGCCCGGTCCCAGACGATCGCCATCGGGTGCGGCGTGACGGCGATCGAATCGGTGACGGTCTTGTTTTCGAGATCGATACGGACCAGCGTTCCGGAAGCGGCGGAACCCTTGGCGTTGACCACTACATGGTCGGCGCCGGGCTTGTAGCCGGTGGCGGCGGTGAGATCGTTGGCTTTCGGTACCCTTCCGCCCCAATTGGAAACCCAGGCGGTTTTTCCATCGGCAGCGAGGGCAACGCCAAAAGGTGCGATTTCGGTCTTGATGGAAGCCGTGAGTTTTCCAGTGGCGGCGTCGAAGATCGCCAGCTTGTTGTCGTAGATCAGCGGCAGGGCGGCGGTGTTGCCGGCCAGAGCCATGGCGCCGGAGATGAACTTTCCGGCTTCGGTTTGTGTGACTTCGTGACGGCCGGGGAGTGAAACGGATAATCTGACCTCATTATCCTTTGTAACGCTGGCGGCCAGCGCGCGTCCGGAGGCGGCATGAAATTTGAGACTCGCAATGCCGGCGCGGCCTTCGTGCGGAAACCGGTCGAGTACTTTGTTCTGGCGCCAATCGAGCCGCCAGACGTGCGTGGCGGTTTGCACCCAGATTTCGCTTTCCACGGCGCCGAAGTCGAGCCCGTAGACCCGGCCTTGAAAGATGGCGGGGATGCCGGCGGGGGTAATGGCCTGGCGCGTGGTGACGATGCCGGGATCGGTGACGGCGCGGGCGGGCTGCTCGGGCGTTTGGGCGGCAAGCGAGGCGGCAAGGAAGAAAACGGAGAGGCGCATCCTTTATACGATGCCAGAACCGGAAGCCGCGTTGAAGGACAATGGTGGCGAATGGCATCGAAGGATCCGGCGGGACGGAAGGTGGAAGAGATTGCGGCGCTACGTTCGGAACCTCCGTCGGAGGCGAGTGCGGAGAAGCTGAAGCGCGCCTTAGGCGACAAATCGGCGGCGGTGGTGGGCAAAGCGGCGGCGGCGATCGGCGCGGGCGGCTACAGCAATCTCATTCCGGATCTGGTTTCGGCGATGCGAAAGCGGTTGGGCACGGACGCCGCCAAGGTGGATCCGCAATGCTGGGGTAAGAACGGCATCGCGCGGGCGCTGCGGGAGTTAAACCACGACGATCCGGCAGTTTTCCTGGCGGCGGTGAAGCATATCCAGATGGAGCCGGTATGGGGCGGGCAGCAGGATACGGCCGCCGAGTTGCGCTCCATTTGCGCGCACGCTCTGGTAAGCTGCCGCGGGCTGCGCGACATGGAATTGCTGCGGGTGCTGGTGGATGCGCTGGCCGACACGGAAAAGCTGGTGCGCACCAATGCCGCGCAGGCCATGGGGCAGGTTCCGCGGGAAGAGACGGCGCTGCTGCTGCGGTTGAAGATTCTGAATGGAGACGAAGCGCCGGAAGTGATGGGCGAATGCTTCTCGGCTCTGCTGCGGGTGGCGCCGGAGGAAGGCGTGGCGCTGGTGAGCCGGTTTCTCGACGGCGCGCACGATCTGGCTTTCGAGGCCGTGGCGGCGCTGGGGGAATCGAAGGAACCGCAAGCGCTCGAGCGGTTGAAGCACGTCTACGGCGGCGCCATCGACCGGGAATTGCGTTCAGCGGCGCTACGTTCAATGGGCGCTTCGCGCCAGCCGGCGGCGGTCGATTTCCTGATCGAGTTGATCCGGCAAAGACAGAATGGGCAGGAGGCGATCGCCGCCCTGTCGCCGATGCGCGGGAACGAAGAATTGCGGGCGCGAGTGGAGCGGGCGGTGGAAGCTTCGGCGAGCGCGGCGCTGGCGGAAAGCTTTCGCAAGGAGTTCCGGTGAACTTCAGCCGGCTCTCGCTGCTGTGGAAGATCTGGCTATCGACGTCGGTGGCGTTGACGGCGTTGTTTCTCGCCACCGGCATCTATCTGCATCGCACATTGCAGGAGGCGGCGGCGCGCAGCCTGCGGGATGAAGCGCGGGCGAGCGCGCAGGCCTACGACGCGATGCTCGACGCGCGGGCGGGTATGCTGCAATCGGTGGCGGGCGTGTTGTCGGCGATGCCGCGCGACGCGGCCTCGATGCGGCGGGCGGCGGCCACGCTCGAGCCGGGCACGTTCGTCGAAATGGCTTCGTCCGATGGAGTGCGCCAGATGCTGCTGGCGGGCGACGAGGAAGCGGCACCGGCCACGGCGCCCATCGTCGAATCGGCGCGGGCGGCGTTTCCTAAACCTTCGAACGGCTTCTACGTCCACCAGGGTGTGCTCTATCAGGTGGCGGTGACGCCGATGGAGGAAGGCGTGCTGGTGGCGGGGTTCGTGTTGAATCACCGCTTCGCCGAGCGGCTGAAGCGCGTGGCGGGCAACAGCGAGTTCATCCTGGCGGCGCGCGGCCAGATTTATGCCTCGACGCTCGACGACAGTAGAACCGGCACCGCCATTCGCAGCATCGTGCTGGAACGAATGCCGGGATTTGCCAGCGACGGAACGCGCGAGTACGTGCCCATCAGCCGTCCGCTAGTAGCGATCGATGGCACGCCGGTGGGCCAGCTTTACGTGCTGCGTCCGTTTGAGGAAGCCGCGGGACGGATCGCGGAGTTGCGGCGGCGGGTGGCGGCGTTCTGGGCGGGCGCGGTGATTGCGGGGCTGGCGCTCAGCTACCTGGCGGCGCGCCGCATGGTCCGTCCGATTCAGGATCTGGATGAAGCGGCGGCGCAGGTGTCGCGGCAGAACTACGACATCCGCGTGGCTGTGGATAGCGACGATGAACTGGGGCGGCTGGCGGCAACCTTCAACAAGATGTGCGAATCGCTGCGCGGGGCGCGGCAGGAGCTGATTCGCCGCGAACGCATCGGCGCCATTGCGCGGCTGGCGAGTTCCATCGTCCACGATCTGCGCAATCCACTGGCCGCCATCCACGGCAGCGCGGAGATACTGGTGGATACGCAGCCGAACACCGAGCAGACCAAACGCATCGCCGGCAACATCCACCGGTCGTCGCGGCGGATTCAGGAGTTGATGGACGATCTGACGAGGGTCTCGCGGGGATCGGCCGCGGCCACGGCGCCGGTGGAGTTGGCGGCGCTGGTGAAATCGGCGGTACAGCCGCTCGAAGCGGCGGCGGCGGCGCAGCGGGTACGGTTTGAGATCGGCCAGTTCGAAGGTCTGACGGTGGAGGCGGATCCGTCGCGGCTGGGGCGCGTGTTCCAGAACCTTACCCAGAACGCGTTGGAAGCGATGCCGGAAGGCGGCCACGTGCGGTTTCAAGCGTCCGCCGAGGGCCGTTGGGCGATGGTGGAAGTATCCGACACCGGTCCTGGAATTCCGCGCGAGATCCGCGGCCAGTTGTTTCAGCCGTTTACCAGCCACGGGAAAAAACAGGGATTGGGGCTCGGATTGGCGCTGGCGCGGCAAACGGTACTCGATCACGGGGGCGATCTGTGGGCGGCTCCGGAAGAGGGTGGCGGCGCGCGGTTCCTGATCCGGTTGCCGCTGGCGGGGCGAGGGTTGGAAGGGAAGAAAGACCCGGCGGCGGAATGCCCTGATATACTGAAGGATTAGCTTTTTGCAGGAGATTTGAGTCCCATGTTTGACTTGTTCCGAAGCCGGGAAAAGGGCATGCGTTACCTGTTGGGTACGCTGCTGTCGCTGGTGGCGATATCGATGGTGGTCACCCTGATCCCCGGGTTTGGCGACACCACGCAATCGGGTTCCGACCAGAAGGTGGCCGATATCTGCGGGGAGCCGGTGACCATGCGCGAAGTGCAGGTGAATCTGCAGGAAACGCTGCGCAAAGGCAACATTCCAGGCGACCTGGTTTCGATTTACGCGCCACAGATCATCAACCAGATGGTCTCGGAGCGGGCCATGTCGTGCTATGCGAAAGAGAACGGCATTTCGGTCACCGACGAAGACGTGGCGCAGTCGATTCAACGCATGGTGCCGTCGCTGTTTGAAGGCGGCAAGTTCGTGGGAAAAGAAGCCTATGCGCAGTTTCTTTCTTCCAACAATATGACCATTCCGGAGTTTGAACGGCGCATCCGCGCGGCCACCACGCTGCAGCGGCTGCAGGGCGCCGTGCTCGACGGGATGGTGGTGACGCCGAAAGAAGTGGAGCAGGAATACCAGACGCGCAACGAAAAAGTGACCATGGACGTGCTGGTAATCACGCCCGCCAAGCTGCAAAGCGAGGTTAAGGTCACCGATGAGGAAGTCGCCGCCGAGTACGAGAAAAAGAAGACCACTTTCAAGAGTCCGGAAACGCGGTCGTTCCACCTGTTGACGATCGACGAGCAGAAGGCGGGCGAATCGCTGAAAGCGCCTGACGAGGAATTGAAGCGCTACTACGACCAGAACCTGGACCAGTTCCGCTCGCAGGAGCGGATCAAGGCGCGGCACATCCTTGTGAAGACCGATCAGAAATCGGAAGCCGAGGTAGCGGCGCTGCGCAAGAAGGCCGAGGATTTGCTGAAACAGTTGAAAGCGGGCGGCGATTTCGCGGACCTGGCGAAGAAGAACTCTGACGACACCGGTTCAGCCGTGCGCGGCGGCGACCTCGATTGGGTGGGCCGCGGGCAATTCGTGCCGGAATTTGAAAAGGCGGCTTTCGAGCTGCAGCCCAACCAGATCAGCGACATCATCAAGACGACCTACGGCTTCCACATCATTCAATTGCAGGGGAAGGAAGCGGCCCGGCTGAGACCGTTTGAAGAAGTCAAAGACCAGATCATGAAGGACCGTCTGAAGGAGAAGGTCTACGATCAGATGACCCGGCTGGCGGACGAATCGCGGGCGGCGCTGGTGAAGAATCCGGGCGACGGCGCGCAGATCGCTCAGCGGCTTGGCATGAACTACGTGAAAGTCGATGGGGCGAACCGCGGATCGGCGCTGCCGCTCATTGGGACATCGCCCGAACTCTCCGGCGCCGTCTTCGATTTGAAGGGACCGGGCGCGGTGTCGGACGTGATTCAGGTGCCCGGCAACAAGCTGGCCGTGGCGTCGCTGACGTCGGTCATGCCGGAACGGCCCGCCACGTTCGAGGAAGTAAAGGCGCAGATCCGGTCGTCGCTCGTGATGGAACGCGGCCAGAAGCTGATCGACCAGCGCGCGCAGCAGGTGTTCGAGCAGGTGAAGGCGGCCGGCGGCGATCTGGCCAAGGTGGCCGCGGCGGGCGGCTATGAGTTCAAGAAGGTGCCGGAGTTCGGCCGCGACGGCGCCGCCGAAGGCATCGGAGCCGCGCAGTACGTGGAGGAGGCGTTCCGGCGCGATGTAGGCGCGGTGTTCGGGCCTGTGAGCTCGAACAACAACAAGTACATCTGCAAGGTGACCGCCAAGGTGCCGGCCGATATGGTGAAGTTCGCCGATCAGCGGCAGGAGGTTTTGCAGCGTGTCAAGCAGCGCAAGACGCAGGAGCGGAAAGACCTGTTTGAAGACGGCATCGTGCAATACCTGCAGGGCAAGGGGAAGATCAAGATCAATCAGGATGCCATCAAGCGCATCACGGATTCGTTCCGCAATGGCTGATCGGCAGACCGAGGGATGATTCAGAGCCTTCTCGATTTCTTAAAAATACTGACGACTCCGGAGAGGCTGATTCAGCTTCTCACGACCGTGCTGGGCGGACCGGCGGGATACCTGATGCTGGTCGGCATCGTCTTCGCCGAGACCGGCCTGCTGATGGGGTTCTTTCTCCCGGGCGACTCGCTGCTGTTCACGGTGGGCGTGGTGGTGGGCGCGGGCCATCTGAATTTCGCGCTCATCAATGGGTTGCTGATCGCGGCGGCGATCATCGGCGACAGCACGGGATACTTCTTGGGATACCGCGCCGGACCTTCGATCTTCAAGCGCAAGGATTCGAAGCTGTTCAAGCAGGAGTACGTGCGCCGGACCGAAGAGTTTTACTCCAAGCACGGTGGCAAAACCATCATCTACGCGCGCTTCGTGCCCATCGTGCGGAGCTTTGCTCCGTTCATGGCGGGCGTGGGGCGGATGCCTTACGGCAAGTTTCTGCCCTTCAGTGTTCTGGGCAGCATCGCCTGGATTCTGAGCATGACTTCGCTAGGTTATCTGCTGGGAAACATTCCGCTGGTGCGAAGACACTTCGAGAAGGTCGTGATTCTCATCGTGCTGGTGTCGGTGGCGCCGGTGATTCTGGAATATCTGAAGGGGCGCAAGAAGCAGGCTTGAACTATTGCGGCGGTTTCGCGCTGACGATTTCGGCCTTGATTCTTTGATTGAAGAGGATAAACCGAAGCTTCCTGTCGAGGCACTCGGTGCATCGGACGGGAACGAAGCCGGCGACGCCGAGAAACTCCTCCCAGCCGGTCCGTTTCCGGGACCGCTGGAGCTTGGAGCCGCCACAACGCTTGCAGTACATCAAAACTTCCGCCCTCGGGTCCGAGAATAGCACAGTCGATCAGCGGCGCTTGAACGGCTCCAGCCATTGGCCCGGCAATGCGGTGGGATAAGCTTCGATGTCTTCAAATCCCAGCTTCCGCGGCTGGCCGGCCTGGGGCAGGTAGGCTGTGCCGAAGATCCAGTCCCAAACACTTAGCGTAATCCCGAAATTCCGGTTGACCGGGCCCGAATCGGGGTGGCAGTGGTGCCAGATGTGCATCTGGGGCGAGTTGAAGAGATACCTGGCGTAGCCGATACTCAGGCGGGTGTTGGCGTGGGCGTAGTGGCCGGCCACGGTAGCGAGAATTCCGTAGTAGAAAAGCACGGCGAGGTCGAATCCCAGAACGGCGGTAGGCACGTAGAGCAAAGTCCGGTAGACCACGACTTCGCCCCAGTGAAACCGCCAATCGCCAAGCCAGTCCATTTCCGTGACGCTGTGGTGCACCTTGTGGAACCGCCAAAGAACGGGAACGCGGTGCAACAAATTGTGGATGCACCACTGAAAGAGATCGAATATCAGGAGCACGGCCGGGAATTGGATCCAGGCCGGAACGCCGCGCATCAGGCCGAGCGAGAGGCGGCCGGTGGGGTCGTACAGGCGGAACAATTGTTGGGCCGCCAGGGCGAGCAGCATGCCCAGGTAGTGGCTGTTAAAGACGATGTAGGCCAGATCGGAGAAGAAGCCGGTGCGCAGGATGGATTGGCGGCGCCAGGGCCAAAGGCGTTCGCCGAGCAGGGAGACGAGCGAAATCGCGAACAGCCAGACGGCGTAGTTCATCGCCCGGGCTCACCCGCCGATGGAGTACATGGGCCGGGGCGGAGGCACGAAGCCGGCTGTGTTGATCTGATGCCCGATCCACTTCTCGCGCACGTTGGCGCGGATGGCGATGGCGATGGCTTCATCGGGCGAGCCGTCGCGCAATAGATGCTTCACCGGAGTCTCGCCGATGGCGAACAGGCAATTGCGCAGATGGCCGTCGGCGGTGAGGCGCAGCCGGTTGCAGTTCAGGCAAAACGGCTTGCTGACACTGGCGACGAAGCCCACGCGTCCGTTGCCGTCGTTGAACCGGAACTCGGTGGCGGGGGCGCGCGGATCCTGATCGGGCACGGCGGTGAGCGGTCCGATCTCACGGGTGAGCATGGCCAGCATGGTGTCCATCAGCAGCACCTTCGAGCGGTCCCACAGGCTTTGGCTGTCGAGCGGCATGAACTCGATGTAACGGATCTCGATGCCGCGCTCGCGGCCGAAGCGGGCGAGCGGCACGATGTCTGGCTCCACCAGATTCTTGACGGCGACCGCGTTGATCTTCACGGAGCGGAACCCGGCGGCGCACGCGGCATCGATGCCGCGCATGACCTTCTCGAAATCGTCGCGGCGGGTGATCTGGCGGAAGCGCTCGCGATCGAGCGTATCGAGGTGGATGTTGAGGCGGCTCAGGCCGGCCTGGCGCAGGGGCGCGGCCAACTTTTCGAGCAGCACACCGTTGGTGGTGAGCGCGAGGTCGGCGATGCCGGGCACGGCGGCGAGTTTGGCGATCAGGACCGGCAGATCGCGGCGCAGCAGCGGTTCGCCGCCCGTAATGCGGAGCTTGTTGACACCGAGGCCGGCGGCCACGCGCACCACGCGCTCGATCTCTTCGAACGTCAGAATCTCCTCGCGCGGCTGGAAGTTGCCGGCGTCTTCGGGCATGCAATAGAAGCAGCGGATGTTGCAGCGGTCGGTCACGCTGATACGAAGGCTGTCGTGAAGCCGGCCGAAACCGTCGGTGAGGGCCGCATGCATGTCCGTGCTTCTACTGTAGCGCGGCTCGCGGCGATTGAAATCCACGGTTCTCTATGATGCAATGGCAGGCGTATGAAATTATCGCGCCGCGACGCGATGCGCGGTCTGCTCTCATGGGCCGCCGCCTCGCCGCTCAGCTTCGCCGCTGACGAGAAAAAAGTCATCGATTACAAGGACCCGCTCTACGGTCCCATCAACATATTCGATTTTGCCGCCCTGGCCAAGAAGAAGCTCGATCCGATGGCGTGGGACTACCTGGACGGCGGATCGGAAGACGAGCAGTCGCTGCGCGACAACCGCGATATTTTCAGCAAGCTGATCATTCGTCCGAAGGCTTTGGTGGATGTCCATAAGATCGACATGACCACGGAGCTGTTCGGGAAGAAGATCGAGTTTCCGATCCTGCTCGACCCGTCGGGCGGCAAGAACTGCTTCTTCCCGGGCGGGGAGCTGGAAGTTTCCAAAGGCGCGGCCGCGCAAAAGGCGCTGCACATCACCAACGGCGGCATCGACGATTTTCTCGAATCGGGCAAAGGGCCGGAAGTGTGGTGGCAGCTCACCACCGGCGGCCAACTGACCAACGCGCAAAGCATGCGGTCATTCGTCAAGCGGCTGGAAGCGCAGGGCTGTTCGGGCATCTGCTTCACCATCGACATCATGCACGTCTCGCATCGCGAGCGCGATATGCACAACAAGCTGGAACGTTCGTGGTGCGAGACCGGATTGCCGAAGCGCGACGCGCAGGGGCGGATGCCGGAGGCGAAGAATCCCTGGCGGGCGGGGCTCTATCCTTCGCGTCCCTTCCCTACCCCGACCTGGAACACCGTGCGCGACCTGCGGCAGATGACGAAGCTGCCCATCGTGATCAAGGGCATTCTGACGGGCGAGGATACGCAGCGGGTGATCGATGTGGGCGGCAACGGCGTCATTGTGTCGAACCATGGGGCGCGGCAGATGGATCACGTGGGGTCGACGCTCGAAGCGCTGCCGGAGTGCGTGCGGGCGGCGGGCGGGCGGATTCCGGTGATGATCGACGGCGGATTCCGGCGCGGCACCGACGTTCTGAAGGCGCTCGCGTTGGGCGCGGCGGCGGTGGCGGTGGCGCGGCCCTATCTTTACGGATTGGCGACGTTCGGCCAGCGCGGCGTGGAACGCGTGATTGAGCTGCTCAAAACCGAACTGGCGCTGAACATGGGATTGGCGGGGACGCCGAACATCGCCTCCATCGACCGCAGCCTGGTGCGGTTTCGCAACGAGACCCAATGGTAGTTCTGTCGCTACTGGCGTTGATTTTGTCGGGGCAGGAAGCTCCCGTGGTGCTTTCTCCCACCGATCAATCGACGGTGCCGCCGGGGTCGCTTCGCATCGTGTTGAAATCGGCCGGCAAGACGGAAGTGCTGGTGGATGGCAAGGCTCAGGCCGGCGTTTCACCCGCGCCGGGCGTCGTCTACGTCGAGCAGGCGCTGGCGGCCGGCGCTCACGAGATCGTGGCGCGGAACGAAGCCGGTGAGACGAAGGTTCGCGTGTTCGCGGGCAAGCAGCACGGCGATTGGCCGGCTTTCAAGCTGCATCCTCCTGTCGCCACGTGCGAGACTTGCCACGCGGTCAAACAGGGGGCGTGGGCGCTGCGCCGCGCCTCGCCCGCGCCGATCTGCGCCAGTTGCCATCCGCAAGCGCGGTTTCCGCTCATCCACACACACAATACCGATCTGCTGGCCGATTGCCAGAACTGCCATTCGCCGCATGGGGCGACGGCGGCGAAGCTGCTGAAAGTTCCTAAAGAAATCGCCTGCAAGCAGTGTCACGGCCAACCCTAGCCGGCTTTGTTACCCTGGAACGATAGGGGAGAAATGCCGCGTCGCAGGAAGGCGTCCGCTTTAGTTCTTTTCGACATCGATGGAACGCTGGTAAGGCGCGCGGGTCCCCATCATCGGGAGGCGCTGGTGGAGGCGGTGCGGCGGGTCGCAGGACTCGACACCACCACCGAGCGGATTCCCGTGCAGGGCATGCTCGACCCCGACATTCTCGCCTGGATGCTGCGCGACGCGGGCATGGGCGGCGGGGCGATCCGTAAATTAATGCCCGAGCTGGTCAGGCGCGCGCAATGGATCTATTCGAGAAGCTGTCCGGCTGATTTGTCCGACAAGGTTTGCCCGGGCGCGGCGGCGCTGCTTGAGACACTGGGACAACACGGCGTGGTGCGCGGCCTGGTGACCGGCAACCTCACGCGCATCGGCTGGAAGAAGCTGGACCGGGCGGGACTGAAGAAGCATTTCCGGTTTGGAGCGTTCGCCGAACTTGCGGCCACCCGGTCCGGCTTGGTACGAATAGCGTTACGGGAGGCTCGGAGGAGGGGGTGGCTTGAGAGGGGTACATCCGTATCCCTGATTGGCGATCACCCCAACGATATTCGCGCCGCCAAGGAGAACCGGGTGCGTTCGATCGCCGTGGCCACGGGCGTGGTTCCGATGGAGGAACTGGCGGGCCACCGGCCGGATGTGCTTCTGGAAGACCTGCGATCGCTACGAATGGAAGTTTTGCTGCCGCAATGAAGTGCCACTGTTGGGTATTGCTGTTGACGGCCGCGCTGCTCGGTTGCACGCGCGGCGGGGTGTCGAAGGAGGCGATCGTCGACGCCACCTCCATCGATGCCAAGGCGGTCGTGCCTCATTCGGTGCTGGTGATCCACGACGGGCGCATTGCCGAAACCAGTCTCAAGGCGAGCTTCGTTCCGCCGGACCGGTGTAAGAAAACCGATGGGCGGAACAAGTTCGTGGTGCCAGGCTTTTTGCGCGAGCCCGCCGACTGGCCGGAGACGCCGCTGACAAAGCTGGAAGACATCGAAACGCGCGTCAACGTGGAGGGGATGAAAGTGGTGTTCGGGATTGCCGAAGATCAGCGTGTCGGCGAAGACCGGTGGTTTTCGCTGATGCGCCAGAAGTCGGTGGTGTTCGTGCCGCGCATGTCGCGTCTGCAGCCGGCCTCGGAAGGCTTTCGGATCGCCTCGCACAACCTGTTGAAGATGGCGCAATCGGATGTGGCTATTGCGGCGCTTGCGCCGCGCGGCGATCCCGAGTCGATCTTCCGCGAATTTGAGGCGATGGCGAAAGCGGGCATGACTCCGGCACAGATTCTGAACGCCGCCACGTTGAATGCCGCGCTCGCGGTCAATGACGACGACTACGGCCTGATTCTTTCGGGCAAACGGGCGTCGCTGCTGCTGCTGAACGCCGATCCGATTCAGGACAGCGCCAACCTGCGCAAGATCGATCGTGTTATGGTCAACGGGAACTGGGCCACTACGTTGAGCCCATTCGTCAACTGAATGGAAGCACAGTCTCTATCCGTCAAGCGCGCCGAAGTCGAGTTTCATAATTTCGCATCGCTTGGTGAGCCCGAACGCGCGCTGCGCGCCTACGTGGAGCAGAACCAGCGGCGCGGCGCGGTGATTCGCGCGCACGCGGATTTTTTCGGTCCGATGACGCCATTTCTTGAGATCGGCTCCTCGGCGGGCCATTCGAGCTACATGATGTGCAACGAGTTTGGCGCCGACGGTTTCGCCCTGGATATTTCCGCCGACGCGTTGCGCCATGGACGGCATTTGAAAGACGCCTGGAAGCTCGACCGGGCGCCCTACCGGGTGGCGGGGGACGCCCTCAATCTGCCCTTCCGCGATAACAGCCTGCGTGTGGTGATGGCGTTCCAGATGCTGAGCCAGTTCATGAACATCGAAAGCGTGTTCGTGGAGGTGAAGCGCGTGCTCGCGCCGGGCGGTATTTTCTTTTTTGCCGAAGAACCGCTGCGGCGGATGCTGACGTTGCGCCTTTACCGCTGCCCTTACTACGACACGATGAAGCCATGGGAGCGCAAGCTTTCCGACTGGGGCTTGCTCGGCTATCTGGTGCGCGACGTGATTGGCGCGCATCAGGAAGAAAGCTTCGGCATCCGGCAGAACCACACCATGGGCCTGAAGGAATGGCATGCGCTGGTACGGAAGCACTTCGCCGACTACCGCTATCAGATGTTCGTGCCCGAGCGCGGCTGGGGTGAGCGGGTGATGAAGCGGGCGGCGGTGAAGATGGACCCTCACGGCAGCGAGTGGCGGGCGGCGCGCCTGTTGGGCGGCACGCTGGCGGCAATGTGCCGCAAGGCGGGCGAAGCGCCAGCGGCTCCGATGGCTGCGTTTGAAAGCTACCTGCGCTGTCCGGATTGCCACGACGGTTTGCGGCGCGACCCGGCGAGTGAAACGCTAAGCTGCGCGCGATGCGACTATTCGGCACCGCTCGAAGGCGGCGTCTACAACCTGCTGCCGTCGAAGGAAAAGAAAGAACTCTATCCCGGCGATCGCGACGATGTGATCGACTTCAGCCTGCCGGGCCATGAGAAGAAACTCTTTGAAGGCTGGCATGAGATCGAAGGCGTGTTCGGCAACAAGTACCGCTGGATCGGCGGACGCGCGACGGCGCTGCTCAAACCGGTGGACGGGCGTCCGGTGCGGCTGCGTGTGCGCGGTCATGCCAATGAGCAGGCTTTCGGCAAGGGCTCGCCGCAGGTGACGATCCACGTCAACGGGCAACGCGCGGGCCATTGGCCGCTCGACCGCTCCGGGCTCTTCATTCTGGAGGCGGACCTGCCGGCGGCGCAAGAATATCGGGTGGAGATCCTGTCGTCACCGGTGTGGCAGGCGGCCGGCGATGAGCGTTCCTTTACCGTGAATCTCAGCATGCTGCGGCTGGTTCCCGCCGAATAGCGGCGCGTTAAGATACTGGGGTGCCATATCTCTTAGCCCTGGATGAAGGGACCACGAGCGCCCGCGCCATCCTTTACAACGAGCGCGGCGAGGCGCTTGCGATGGAGGCGATCCCGGTCGATAGCCGCTATCCGCGGCCGGGCTGGGTGGAACAGGATCCCGAGCAGATCTGGTCCGCGCAGATTGAGACGGCGCGGCGGGTACTGGCGAAAGCCGGCATTACGGCGGCGCAGGTGGCCGCCATCGGCATCACCAATCAGCGCGAGACCACCATCGTGTGGGATCGCAGGACTGGGAAGCCGGTATCAGAAGCGATTGTGTGGCAATGCCGGCGGACCGCCGGGTATTGCGGTCAATTGGCCGCGGCGCATGGATCGAAGATTACGGCGAAAACCGGGCTGGTGGTGGACGCCTACTTTTCGGGCAGCAAGATTCGCTGGATTCTGGAGAACGTGCCGGGCGCGCGGCCGAAGGCCGAGGCGGGCGATTTGCTGTTCGGCAACGTAGATACGTGGCTGATCTGGAAGCTGACCGGTGGCGCGGTGCATGTGACCGACTCTTCGAACGCGTCGCGCACGATGCTGATGGATCTGGAAACAGGCGCCTGGGACGACGAGTTGCTGAGCATGCTGGAGGTGCCCCGCGCGATGCTGCCGCGCATCGTTCCGTCAAGCGGCGTGGTGGGTGAGACCGCGGCGCTGGGCGCGGCCATTCCGATCGCCGGCATCGCGGGCGATCAGCAGGCGGCGCTGTTCGGCCAGGCCTGTTTCCGCGCCGGGCTTTCCAAAAACACTTATGGCACGGGATGTTTCGCGTTGATGCATACCGGCGGCAAGAGGCCGGTTTCGCGCAACCGCCTGCTGGAGACGCGTGCGGCGACTATCGACGCCCCGCAATTTGCAGTGGAAGGCGCCATCTTCATCGCGGGCGCGGCGGTGCAATGGCTGCGCGATCAAATGGGCCTGATCCAATCGGCGGCGGAAAGCGAGGCCGTCGCTCTATCGGCGCCCAACAACGGCGGCGTCTATCTGGTTCCGGCGTTCGTCGGCCTGGGTGCGCCGCACTGGGATTCGTCGGCGCGCGGCACGATGACAGGAATCACGGGCGGAACCACGAAAGCGCAAGTGGTGCGGGCCGCGCTCGAAAGCATGGCGTTTCAGACACGCGAGCTGATTGAGGCGATGGAAGCCGATAGCGGCGACAAGCTGGCCGAATTGCGCGTGGATGGCGGCGCCACCGCCAACAACTTCCTGATGCAGTTCCAGGCCGACATTCTGGACACTCGCATCGCGCGGCCGGCCGACAAGGAAACCACGGCGCTGGGCGCGGCCTATCTGGCGGGCCTGGCGGCTGGAGTTTGGAAGAGCACCGCCGAGCTCGAAAAGTTCTGGCGCGTGGAGCGGGTGTTCGAGCCCTCGATGAAAGAATCGGAACGTCAGCGGTTGTGGGAAGGTTGGAGGTCGGCGGTGCGCAAGTGCCGCGCCTGACCGTAAACCTCGGCGGCGCGTTCGGCCATGCGTGCGGTGGTGTAGTGGCGGCGCACGCCTTCGTACCCACCGCGGCCCAGTTGCTCGCGCAGCTGGGGTTCCTGGTAGAGCCGTAGAATGGCCTGGCCGAAACTCACGGGATTGTCCGGTTCGGCGAGCAGGCCGCCGCCGGTGCGTTCGATCATTTCGGGGAAGGCGCCGTGGCGCGGCTGCACGATGGGGACGCCGCACGCCATCGCCTCCAGCGCGTACAACCCTTTGGGTTCGGCATAAATGCTGGGAACCGAAAGAACGTCGAGGCCGCGCAGGAACCGCACTTTCTCTTCGCGATCGGGCGAGCCATGATAGCGGAACTCATCGGCCAGGCCCCACTCGTTCATCTGCTTCTCGACGATCCGCAAATACTCCTTGTGCTCCGGAGCGAGATAGCCCGCGGCTTCCAGACGGCTGGGGGGCAGGCCGCCTTCGTGGCGCATCCAGCGGTAAGCCTCGCAAAGCTGGTGCAGACTTTTCTCCGGGCAGACGCGGGCGAAGAAGCCGATGGTGAAGGGGCCGCCCTCGGGCTTGTCACGCATGGCCAGATCGGCGGGATTCACGCCGAGCGGCACGACGTGGATGCGATCGGACGGGATGGCGAGATAGGCCGACATGAGCCGCGCACCGAACTCGCTGACCGAAACGAACCCATCGGCGGTGGGCACCAGGTTCCGGATCATTGAAAGGGAGCGCGAACGGAACGGCTCCTGCAGCCCTTCGAGAAACAGATCTTCGCCTTGCAGAGTGCAATAGACGGGGCAGCCAAGCGCCTGGCGCAGCGGCCCCGCCATGGCGATGAGCAGCGAGTTCGGCAGCACCACGACATCGGGCTTCGGCAGTTGCGACAGGTGGTGCGCCATCTTCTCGAATTCCTTGCGGTGCGGGCCGGCCACGCCTTCCAGCATGGCGATGGTCATCTCGCCGAGGAATTTCGGATTGACCGCAATGGAGCGTCTGGAGGCGGCCTTCAGCGCGAACTTCGAATCCCAGAGCTTGTCGACGAACCAGGGCGTCTTGCGGAAGAGGCTGGAATACTGCTGCAGGTAGACGCTGATGCCGCCGAAGAAAACATGCTCCGACGATACGTTGTCTTCGTCGACCAGGGTCGGCGTGTAAACGGGCATGAGCACCACGTCGTGCCCGTTTGCCTTCATCGCGGCGGCCAGCGCATTGTCGCGCAGGCAGCTTCCGCAATACATGCTGGCAGCGCCGGCGGTGAAGGCGTAGACACGCATGGCTCAGGCCGACTGCTGGAACGCGCGGCGCGCGTAGAGATGCTCGAACAGGTTACCTTCGTGCGGCTGGTCCCATCCGATTTTCATGGTGGGAATCGGGCCGACGTTGAGACGGCCGACATCGTGCGAAGTGAGCAGGCTGGCCTTGAGCTTCTCATCGGCGGTGATGGCGGTGACCACCAGGCTGGGTCCGATGGCCTCGGCGATGTGGGCCTGCGGCACCTCCACGACGCTGGCGAAGGGAAACAGAAATTCGCGGTTGGCGAGCGTGTGTTCGGGAGAGTCGCAGCGCACGATGGTGGGCAGCAGATACGTGCCGCCGTCGAATTCGGCCAGACGCCCGGCGCCGCGATGGCGCTTGGTAACGTCTTCGGCTCCAGCTTCGTAAAGGCCGGCGTCGATGATGTTGTTCAGCCTCTGCGCGACCTGCGCATTGGCGAAGGGAGCGATCTGCGCGGTGGGATCGTCGGCGGATTTTGGCGCGATTTTGGCCAGCCGTTCGCTGAGCGCTTCGGCGATCTCGCGTCCGCGGCGCGGCACCCAGATGCCCGAGGCGTTGATGCAACTGCGGCCCGAATTCTCGCCGATCGACGCCGCCATCACGTCGAGATACTTCTCATAGTCGTCGACGCAATCTTCGCCGAGCACCACTTTGCTGTAGCCGGGTCCATGCAACTCGATGCGCGGATCGGTACGCCACGCCTTCACGGCGCCGACGTCGCCGAACAGCATGCATCGGCCGCAGGCTTGCAACACGGTGTTCGAGCCGCCATGATCGGTGGGGTAACAGCCGAAAACTTCAGGCGGGCAGCCGGCCTTAATGAACGCCTGGATCACGCGATAAGGCGACCACGGTTCGGAGCTGCCGGGCTTGAGCACCAGCGGAATTTTCATGGCGATGGCCGGAATCCACAGCGAATGCACGCCGGGCGAATTCGATGGCAGCACCACGCCAAGCGAAAAACCGCGCGGGTAAAAGCTGACCGCATGGCCGCCCGCCATGCCGAAGCCATCGTCGAGAATGCGCATGTCCATGCCGCGGGTGAGGCCGCTCAGCACGGAGTCGATTTCCGCCATGACGCCGTAGATCTTCATCATGTTGCGGCGCACCATGACATGAGGCAGGCCGGTGGTGGCGGAGATCTGACGCACGTAGTCTTCGGGCGTTTGCGCATCGTCACCGAGCGGCAGCGTGTCGTTGAGATAGTGGCCGGCGGCGCGCTTGGACATCGCAATGAGCTCTTCGGTGCGGAAGCCTTGCAATGTACGCCATGCGGTTTCCTGATCGAGCAGATCGCGCCGGATCAGGCCGGAGTTGGCCTGCGAGATCTCGACGAACGGTTCCTTGGTGCGGAAATCGAGGGTGCGGGAAACGGTGAGGCTGCGATACGGCTGGCCACGCCGCAGAACCGGAAGATGCAGCATCTCAATACACCCCTTCCACGACGCTGGTGGAGAAGCGGTTGAAGGGACGCACGTTGCGCACTCCATCCCACGGGTAAAGGGCGTGCGGCTTTTCGCGCTCGCATTCATCGCGTTCAAGGAACCGCGGAATGAACGTTTCCCTGGTCAACGTTGTCAGGCGCACACGGCCGGTCTGGCCGTAATCGACGATTCGGGAAGGATTATCCGGATCGACCACTTCGATCATGGCGCGCGGCGTGGGCGGATAGTACACAATGGCGTAGCCGTCGCTGGCCGAAAGCGGCTTGTGGACGGCGAGGCCCATCAGCGTGTTGCCATAGGTGGGCGCGAAGTAGACGCCGTCGAGCAGCTCTTCCACGGCGAAGCGGCAGAATTGCGGTGTCATTTCCGTGCCGCCGCAGAAAATGCCTTTGATCCCCAGCTTTTTGAGCGACACCTTTTCACACAGCGCTTCCAGCAGCTTCGGCGTGGTGAAGATGCACTGGATGTTGGGGTGCGCCTTGAGCAGCGTCAGGGCCTGGTCGATGACATGGGTCTTGTAGCGTTCCATCATCGCCATCTCGCCCCACTTGATCAGCTTGATGACCCAGCGCGGATCGAGATCGACCATAAAGCAGATGCCGCCGCGGTGTTGGGCCAGGTGCTCGACGGCCAGGCGCAGACGCCGCGGACCGGAAGGGCCGATGGAAATCCAATCGGCGCCCTTGGGGAAATGCTTATCGGGTAGCGTCTCGCTGAACATCTCATAGTCGATGCGAAAGTCGTTGATCTGGATCCGCGACTTCGGCACGCCGGTGCTGCCGCCGGTTTCAAAAACATAAACGGGCTCTTTGGCGAGTCCCTTGGGAACCCACTTGCGAACCGGGCCGCCGCGCAGCCACTCATCCTGGAAATTGCCAAACTTGTCGAGATCGGCGTAGCATTTGACTTGCTTGCGCGGATCCCAGCCCGCCTTCTTGGCCCAATCGAGCCAGAAGGGGCTGCCGGTCTTGGGATCGAAGTGCCATTTCACGATCTCAACGGTGTGGGCGTCGAGCTTCTTAAGTACGTCTTTTTGGCGTGTCGCGATGTCTTTGGAGGCGGTTCGGCTCATGTGTAAGCAACCAGTGTACTGCAATACAATGAAGATCTTCGTCGAGACTATGGATGCGCTAAGGAGGCGGCTTGGTGTACAGAATCTGTTTCGTTGCGGTGTTGGGAACGGCCCTGTTGATTGCCGAAGATTGGCTGCAGTTTCGTGGTCCGAACGCGAGCGGCGTGTCGATGAACACGAACCTTCCGGTGGAGTTCGGGCCATCCAAAAACGTGGAATGGAAGACGGCGCTGCCGCCCGGCCACTCCTCGCCGGTGCTGGTGGGGGAGCGAATTTTCGTCACCGCTTTCGACGGCGACGTGCTGCAAACGATTTGCCTGGATCGCAAGACGGGCAAGGTGATGTGGCGCCGGGACTCACCGCGGGCGCGCCAACAGGAACTGCACAAGTCGAATTCGCCGGCCTCGCCGAGTCCGGTGAGCGACGGGAAAAATGTCTACGTATTCTTCACCGATTTCGGCCTGATCTCGTACGGGCTGGACGGCAACGAGCGGTGGAAGGCGGCGATGGGTCCGTTCAACAATCCGTTTGGAATGGGCGCGTCGCCGGTGCTGGTGGGCGATACGCTGCTGCAGGCTTGCGATTCCGAAAGCGGATCCTACTTTATCGCCGTCAACAAAGATACGGGCAAGGAGAAGTGGCGCGTGGAGCGGCCCGACTACAGCCGCGGATTTTCGACACCCGTGATCTACCGTCCGGCGGGCGGGCCGGTGCAGGCGATTCTCGCGGGGTCCTATCAATTGACATCGTTCGATGTGGAGACCGGGAAGGAAGTGTGGTGGTATCGCGGGTTGACGTGGCAACTGAAGCCGACTCCGGTGTTGGGCAAGGACGCGATTTATGTGCTCGGGTGGGCGGGCGGCGCCGATACCGGGCAGCAGGAAATCATTCCTGCATTTGAAGACGTGCTGAAGACGTGGGATAAGAACGGCGACGGGAAATTGCAGAAAGCCGAAGTGCCGGATGAGAAGATCACCAAGGACTGGCGCTCCACGGATCTGGACGACAACGGGGAACTGGGCGATCGCGACTGGAAACTGTACCGCTCGCGGCGCAACGTACAGAATGCGTTTCAGGCGATCAAGCTGGGGCCGAAGGGTGACGTTTCCGATTCGGGCAAGTTGTGGAGCTATACCAAGTCGCTGCCCAATGTGCCCTCGCCGCTGCTCTATGAGGGCGTGTTGTATCTGATGAAGGAAGGCGGCATTCTGACCACGCTCAATCCCGACGACGGCGCCGTGTTGAAACAGGGCCGGATGACGGGTGCGCTCAGCCAGTATTTTTCGTCGCCGGTGGCGGCGGACGGCAAGGTGTACGTTTCATCGGAGGCGGGGAACGTGGTGGTGTTGAAGGCCGGCAAGGAGTGGGAAATTTTGCAGGTCAACGATATGGACGACATGATTTACGCCACTCCCGCCATCGCCGATGGCAAGATCTATTTGCGGACGCGCGGCGCGTTGTACTGCTTTGCGAAGAAGAACTAGAAAGAGAGGCCCCGGATGAAGCGCAGATCGTTTTTGGCGTTGCCCGCGGCGGCGATGGCGCAACCGCGGATTCCCAACCGGCCGAAGGTTCCCGGTGTGTTGAACCTTCGTACGCGCCGCCGTAACAAGGCTGGCATGGCGGCGGAGAAGACGCTGCAATGGCCTGTGGCGCGCACGGCCATCGTCATCTGCGACATGTGGGACGCGCATACGTGCAGTCTTTCGGCGCAGCGTGTGGCGGCGATGGCTCCACGGATGAATCAGGTGGTGAGCGCGGCGCGCAGCCACGGGGTGATGATCATCCACTCGCCGAGCGACACGATGAATTTTTATGAAGGCACTCCGTGGCGGGAACGGATGCGCGGAGCGCCGCAGGTGGAGTCGCCGTTTCCCATCGTCAAGCGCTGCCCGCGCATTCCCGAAGAGGAGCGCAATTTTCCGATCGACGATTCGGCCGGTGGCTGCGACGATCCGGTCGTGAAAAAGGAAACTGGGCCGCCGTGGCCGTGGACACGCGAGCATCCGGCGATCGACATCGTGGGCTTCGATGGCGTGAGCGAGAGCGGGCAGGAGATTTACAATTTCTGCAAGCAGGAAGGCATCGACAAGATCGTGCTGATGGGCGTGCACACCAACATTTGCATCCTGAATCGCGGCTTTGGGGCGCGGCAGATGACGCGGCTGGGATTCGACGTCGTTCTGGCGCGGGATCTGACCGACGCGATGTACGATCCACGGACGCGGCCGTTTGTCAGCCATACACGAGGGACGGAACTGGTGGTGGAGCACATCGAGACGATGTGGTGCGCTTCGATTCTCGGCGAGGATCTGACGCGAGTAGCGGCCGGATCGGCAGAACCGGAACGCTCGGCGCGGGTTTGATAAACTGAGGGATGTCGCGTCGCAATCCCCGGTCGTCTAACGGTAGGACAGCGGCCTTTGGAGCCGTGAATCGTGGTTCGAATCCATGCCGGGGAGCCATTCT
>CADEFT010000023.1 GCA_902826685.1 uncultured Acidobacteriota bacterium | reverse complement strand
CAGAGAAAGCGGACAACGGTTGTCTGAGATAGATGATTAACAAGACCACAATCCTGGCTGTGCGCACGCTGGTCCATTTGGCCCGCGAACGAAACACCTCCGTTCGAATCGATCAGTTTGCGCAACGACCTTCCTGAATCGATCGCCACCGTTTCGGCCGCGGGTCTGCGCGTGGAAACCAGGCCCAACGCCAGCCCATCGATCTGATGCCGCTTCCGGCGGTGAACCTCAAGCGCCTGGGCGGCCGTGGTGCCAGCAGCCTCGCGTCGCCGGGCACCCTCTTCGTACCACTCGATGTAGTAACGACCTTCGGGCAGTGCTCGCCAGTCCCATTCTCCGGACGATTTCTTGGGGAGGGAGCGCATGACCCAGCGGCCGTCGGATTGAACGGAGCGTTCAAGAGGGACTCGTTTGACGTTCCAGCACATTACCGCAAAGCGATAAATCCAGGGAGCGCGAGGGTAGCGCCCTCGCATTGGAACATAGACTCCTTTCCTTATTGGCCCGCCGCCATTGGGACAACCTTCGCCACAAGCTCCTCGGGCGGAGCTTCGTCGAATCCGAGATAGGCCTTTTCGTCCGTCAGCCAATCTTCGTTCTTCTCCACCAACTGCATGCCGATCATCCGAATGCAGGCCTTGGCGTTCGGGAAGATGCCGACCACCCGCGTCCGCCGAAGCTCGAGGTTCAACCGCTCCAGCGGATTGGTCGAGCTGATCCGGGCGCGGTGCGCCGCCGGGTAGTGCAGATAGCTCAGCGCGTCGTCCACGCCGGCCTCGAAGTTCTCCATCGCCTTGGCGAACCGTGGCTGGAATTGGCGTATCAAATCCGCCGCCTTCAGCTTGGCGCTGTTTTCGTCGCGCTGTACGAAAACCGCCTTCATCGCTTCGCTCACTTCCGGCTGGCTGCGCCGTGGAACATGCGCCGGCACATTGCGGTAAGAGTGCACCTTGCAGCGCTGCCATTCCGCCTTCAGCACCTTGCGGATCGCGTTCTTCAAACCCATGTGCGGTCGCTGATTACCAGCTTGACGCCGCACAATCCGCGCTCCTTCAAGCCTTTCAAAAGATCCGTCCAGCCTTCTTCGGTTTCCGCCGCGATCACGTCGAAGCCCAGCACCTGGCGCCGCCCTTCGGCATTCCCCCCAACGGCAATTACCACCGCCATCGACTCCACTTCGCTCATCCACCCGCACCTTCTCATACAGAGCGTCTAGCGGGCCCTCCCGGAACTTGCTCACCCTCTCGTCCAGCGTCGAACACAACTGGCTCACCTGGCTGGCCGGCACCCCGGCGATCCCCAACTGTTCCAGTGCCGATACGCCCTTGACCACCGCTTCCTGGATCACGCTGATCAACGCCTGTTCGCTGCGCTTGCGGTGCTCGATGAAGCTCGGCACATAGCCGCCCTCGCGCACCTTGGGAATCTGCAGGTTCAGTGTCCCCAGCCGCGTGTCCCATCGCCGTTGGCGATGGCCGTTTCGTTGCGTGCTGCGCTGATCGCTTGCGCTCGTAGGCCTCGGCTCCCACTTTCGCCGCCACCTCGGCCTCCATCACGAAGCCGGTCAGCAACTCCGCATTGCCCGCAGGGGGTCTTCGGCGCTGCTGGCCTTCTCCATCAGCTTGCCTGCCAGTTCGTCTCGATCTATCCAGTCTTTGGCCATCCGTGGTTTGCTCCTTTGGCCTTGTCAAGCCCTTAATTTACACTCAAAATTTTACGCGGACGGAGTTCCTTCGACGATCGGGCGGCATGGGGACATTCGTAGCCTGTCGCGCATCAGTGGGGTGTTTTCCCAAGGCAGGTGGATGGATAGGGCCGCGCTCAACGCCTTTCTTTCGACTGCCAATGCGGCGGCCATGGTAAAGAACGATGTGTCGCGCTTGTTTCCGCGAACCGGTACCGCCACGATCAACGTAATGTCGCTGCGTCCGGCACCTCTCGAGCGATGTCCCGAGCAGATACGCCGAAACCGTGTGGCTCAAAGTAGCTTGCCGAGCCGCTCCACTTGCAGCGGCGCCTGCCGCGCCAGATTGGAAGACTCGTCGGGATCGAGTTTCAGATCGAACAGCAGGGGACGCGGCTCAGTTGGTGGCGGACCCTTGGTGGCCCCGCGTGGAGTGGGCAGGTCGAAGCCCCGAATCAGCTTATAACGTCCGTCGAAGACCATGCGCCAGGGTCCGAGTCCGGACCGTACCTGCTCGCGGTGATTCCTGACGCTGCCGTTCAACACGCCGCGGAGCGATATGCCGTCGATATCGCGCATCCGCGCGCCGGCGTAATCGGCGAAGGTGGCCGTCAGGTCGATCAGGCTGGTCAAAGCGTCGGTGGTGACGCCGCGCGGAATGCCGGGTCCCTTGACGATGAGGGGAACGCCCACGGCGGGCTGATAGGGCACGCTTTTGCCCCAGCGCTCATGATCGCCCAGCATTTCGCCGTGATCGCTCGAATAGACGATGAAGGTGTTGGCGAGTTCGCCACGGCGGCGCACTTCCTCGATCAACTGGCCGCACAGCCGGTCGATGTTTTCGATCATGGCGGCGTAGTTCTGGCGGATGGCGGTGTGGCGGAAGGGCGTGTATTGGCTCGATCGGGCGGGCTGCGGAAATTCGCGGCCGCGCGCCTGGCGCTCCATGCGGCGGGTGATATCGATGGGGTTGTGCGGCCCGGTGAAGTTCACCTGAAGAAACCAGGGCCGCGCCGAAGGAAACGTGCGCATCAGTTCGAGGGCGTTCGACCCGATCCAGTTGTCGCAATAGCAATCCTCCGGCAGCGGCGAGGGAGCCGTATAGAGATAGCTCGCCTGCTGGGCGCGGCGGCGGAAATCCTCGACGTGCAGCGCCGCCAGTCCGCGCCGGTGCAGGTGGGCCATGTAGGGGTCGCGCGGCTCGGCGGCGCCGCTGCGCACGGCATCGAGCTTCCCCGCGTTGTCGATCCCGTCCTGAAAGCCCCATTCGGGCAGGAAGCGCTTGCCGTCGATGCCCCAGTCAAGCGTCGCTTTGTGGAGATCGAATTTCCCGCAGCCGGCGACCCAATAGCCGGCCTCGCGCAGGGCCTGGTAGAACGTCGGCATATCGAGCGGGAAGTCCTGATTGTTGCCGCGCACGCCACACCTTCCGTACTCACGGCCGGAGGCGAGACAGGCTCGCGCGGGGGCGCACAGAGGGGATGCGGTGAAGGCGCGGGTAAACGTGACGCCGTTCCGCGCCAGCCAATCGAGATTGGACGCGGCCAATGCTACCTTCTTCGAGCCCGGGATCCAATCGTGGCGATGCTGGTCGGGAAACAGGAACAGGAAATTCGGCCGGCCGCGAATGGCCGAAAGCAGCGCCGGTGCGGCGGAGGCGGCTGTCAGTGCCGATTGAAGGAAGCGCCGCCGCGCATTGCCAGGCGAAGCCATGTGGTCGAACCACAGTTTAACAGGCGGCGGGGGAGTGAGGCACGCGGGACGGGTTAGCGGAGTAGCGATCGAGGGCGGCACGCAGTTGCTCGATCTGTACGGGTTTGGAAAGGAAATCGTCCATGCCGTTGGCGAGACACCGCTCGCGGTCGGAATCGAGAGCGCTGGCGGTCATGGCGACAATCGGTGTGCGGGGGCGTGCGGCGCTCTGCTCGTGGCGGCGGATCTCGGTGGTGGCTTGATAGCCGTCGAGTTCGGGCATCTGGCAATCCATGAGAATCAGGTCGTAGCGATTGCGCCGCCAGTACTCGATCGCCTGGTGGCCGTTGATCGCCATATCGACGTGGCAGCCGAGCTTCTCGAGGACGCGGCGGGCCAGTTTCTGATTGACCAGATTGTCCTCGGCAACGAGAATGCGCAGATCGAAGACGGGCGCCGGCAGCACGGTTCCAGGCTCGGGGAGGCTGCCTTGCTGGGAGAACAGCGAGGTGAACTGGGCCACCAGTTCCCTTGGACGGGCGGGCTTGGCCACGGTCAGGGCGAAGCCCGCGGCGCTGAAGGCCTGCTGGTCGGCCCGGCGGCGCAGATGGCTCAGGACGGCGAGCCGCGCGCCGTCGAGCAGCCCTTCCCGGCGCAGCCGGTGGGCCACGTCGAAGGGATCGAGGCCGGGTCTCTGGTCGATCAGAACCACGTCGAACGGACCGGCAACTTCGCAAAGGTTGGTGAGCGACCCGAGGCTGGCCACCGCCATACCGGCGTAGCTGAGGCACTGGGCAATGGCGCGGCGCTGCTCCGGCAGGGAGCTTACCACCAGCGCACGGCGCCCTTGCAAAGGCGGTGAAAACAGGGTGTCGGCGACCGTTGGGCCCTTACCGGCGGCGGTTTCAAGCGGAAGCAGGGCGGTAAAAATCGAGCCCCAACCAGGCTCGCTCTCGACCTCGATGGTTCCGCCCATGAGCGCGGCCAGGCGCTGGCAGATGCTGAGACCCAGTCCCGTTCCTCCATAGCGGCGCGTGGTGGAAGCGTCGGCCTGTGTGAACTCCTGGAACAACGCGTCCTGGCGATCCTTGGAAACGCCGATGCCGGTATCGCGCACGCGCAGGCGCAACATGGGACGGTCATAGCCCGTATCGGTTATATCGACGGCCAGGCGGACATAGCCCTTTTCAGTGAACTTCACCGCGTTTCCGGCGAGGTTCAGCAGAATCTGGCGCAGGCGGGCTGGATCGGTCACCACCACGGCCGGGACACCCTTGACGAAATGAGTGATCAGCTCCAGCGACTTTTCCCGCGCCTTCGGACCGAGCAGGCCGATGACTTCACTCACCACCGACTCGATCTCGAACGGAATGCGCTCGACCAGCAGCTTACCGGCCTCGATCTTCGACATGTCCAGGATGTCGTTGAGCACGGTGAGTAAAGCCTCGGCCGAGTGGCGCACGGTCTCGGCGTACTCGCGCTGCTCGGTGCTGAGCGAGGTTTCAAGCAGCAATCCGGTCATGCCCAGCACGCCGTGCATGGGAGTGCGGATTTCGTGGCTCATGTGCGCGAGGAACTCCGATTTGACGCGCGCCGCCTGCTCGGCCTTTTGACGCGCGAGTTTCAGTTCCTCCACCATCTGGCGCAGTTCCTGGTCGGCCACTTTCGCAGCAGTGACGTCGGCGATGGAGCCGGCCATGCGCGTGGGACGTCCCACCTCATCGAAGATGGCGACGCCTTTCAGGCGGAACCAGCGGTAGGCGCCGGAATGGACCCGCGCCCGGCACTCGATGTCGAAGCCGGTGCGTCCGGCCAGGTGGCCGTCGAGCGACTCGCGGACGAAGTTGTCGTCGGCCGGGTGAAGCCGGTCCAGAAAGAAGTCGATGGAGCCCGCGCGCCGGTCGGCCGGGATATCGTGCCCGGCGATGCCCAGCAGTTCGAGGAAGCGCGGCGAGAAATAGAAGCTGCCGCGGTCGATGTCCCAATCCCAGATGCCGTCGTTGGCTCCGCGCACGGCGAGCTCAAAGCGCAGGCGCTGCTCGTCGACGGCCTTTTCCATGCGGATGCGGGGCGAGATATCGGTGACGGTTCCCAGGTATCCGGTCACTTCGTCCGATTCGCCGCGCAGCGGCACCGCGCGGCTGACGACGCTACGCAACGCATGATCGCCGGATACGGCAATGTCGAACTCGCAGGTGAACTCGCGTTCGTTTTCGACCGCCTCGGCCCAGGCGCGAGCGAGTCTGGCCGAATGTTCCGGGTGGACCCCGCTATACCACTCGCCCGATTCCTCCGGGCCGGCGCCGGTCCAGTCCTGCAGCCTTTGATTGCGGAACAGCAACCTTCCCGAGGCCGAGGTAAGGAAGATGCCGGCCGGGGCGTGCTTCACCAGGGCTTCAAAGCGCTGTACCGTCTCACGCAGCGTCGACTCTTCGCGGCGGCGCTCGATGGCCAGCGCGGCCAGGCCGGCGGCGGCTTCGAGCGTGCGCATCTGCTCGGGATTGGGCGCGGCACGATCGCCCAGATAGACGGTGAGCGCGCCGAGTGCGCGGCCCTGGCGGCTGTCGATGGGAACCGAGCAGGTGGCGCGCACGCCTGCATCAATTAGATGACGGCGCTGGTGCGTCGAAATATCGTCCTGGGCATCCAGTTGTAGCACGGGCCGATTGCGCTCGATGGCGGCGGCGGCCAGACCGAGTCCCATCGCCTGATCGGCGAGCACCAGCCGCAGCCTGTCGCTCGCGTTGGGAGAAGCGGCGTTGTCGAGCGTCGTATCCCCGGGTCTCACCAGTTCGATGGACGACACCGCCGAGGGCAGGGCCGAATCCACCATGTGGCAGACCGTGGAGAGCACGTGATCGAGCGAGGCGCGCTGCGCGAGCAGGCTGAGAATCTCCCGTTCGCCGCAGAGCGACTGCGTGGTGCGTAGCAGATCCTGCGCCACCGTCTTCTGGGCCGTGACGTCCTGGATGGTCGCCAGCAGCGTAACCGGTTTGCCCGCCGGGTCGGTCAGCACTCTGGCTCTCTCGCGGCAATGGCGAATCGTGCCGTCCTCATGGCGGAGCCGGAACTCGAAATCGTGCGGAGAACCGCCGGCCAGGGACTGGCGCAGACGCGCGCGATATTCACCGCGGTCTGCCGGATCGATGCGCTCGATGAAGATTTCCGAGTGGAGGGTGGAACCCGGCGGTATGCCTGCGATGCGGTAACACTCCGGCGACCACTCCTCGGATCCGTTCTCAATATCCCATTCGATGGAGCCGAACCGGGCGATCTGCTCGGCTTCTGACAGCAGGCGCTCGCGCCGCTTCAGACGATGCTCGAGCCGTTCGCGGCCCGTCACGTCGACGAGGTAGCAGCGGAGTCCGCCGCCCGATTCGACAGGCAGCGGAGAGGCCTGCGCCTCGAACTGGCAGACGGCGCCCGAAAGGGCGCGCATTTCGATGATGTGGCGCGGCTCGGCTTGGCGGCCGGCGAGATGGCACCGGAACCAGCCCTCGGTCCCGGCAATGCCCCCCGGCACCGCCAGGTTCCACACCGGCGTGCCGAGAATGCCGTCCCGTTCGCGGCCCAACCGGTCGCAAAGGAGCCGATTGACCGTAACCACGGTGCCGCCGGGTTCGACGATCAGAAACCCGAACGGTGCATCGTCAAATGGCAGGGCCGCGTTTTCCCATACACGCATCCAGTGTCACCTGATGTCAAATCGTCAATCAGGCGCGGAATGTGAGGCGACGGCATCTTATGGGCGGCGAAGTTGAAGCTGCGCGGCCAATTTCGCCGGGATGGGGCACGCTTTCCCCGTTTTCCGGTCCATGCAAACGATCGTCACACGGCCCTTGGCCGCGGACCGGGAATCGAGCAGCGTTTCAAAGGCCAGCGTAAACGAGGACGTGCCGGTGCGTTCGACAGTGGTGACGATGGTGACCGCATCGTCGAAACGGATGGCGGCGGAGAAATCGCATTCGACGTGGACGCGCGGGAAAGCGACCTCCGTCATAGCGGCGTATTCACAGCCGAGGGCACGCATGAATTCCATTTCGGCCGCCTCGTAGTGGCGAAACATTGCCGTGTAATGGATGCGGCCGGAGGCGTCGGTATCGACGAAGCGAATGCGGCTTTCCCATCGAAAAGGTTCGGGCGGCATTCAGTTCCAGACCGGCTTGACGAGACCGGCGGCGACGGCGGTCATCATGAGGCCGACGATGGTAATGACGCCGGCGGAAAGAACCGGAACGACCTTGAAGAAGGCATGCTCGCCGAGGCGCGGCGAATCGGGCAGCAGGTGGCGTGCATAGAGCACGGCGCAGCCGATAGCGATCAATACCATGGCCAGACCCAGGCTGAAGGCGGTGAGAAGCGCCAGTCCGAACGCGATGCGGCCCGTGGCCATGGCGCTGAGCAGCAGCACGAGCGCGGATGGACATGGCACCAGGCCGCCGGAAACGGCCAGACCGATGAGGCTTCCGGTGGTCACTTCGCCTTCGATGACGTGGGTGTGTCCGCCGGGTCCGTGGTGATGGTCGTGATCGCGGTGATGATGGTGGTGGTGATCGTGTCCATGGGCATGGGCGTGAGCCATTTCATGGACGTGCTCATGCGCATGGATTTGAGTGTCCTGGGCCAGGCGGTTCAATCGCTGGAAGAAGAGCGTGCCGCCGATCCAAACAATCATCAATCCGGAAATAACGCTCAGCACGGGAATGATCTTATCCGGCACGATGTAGCGCGAAAGAAAAAGAGTGCCGATGCCGAGCAGGAACACGCTGACGGTGTGGGCGAAGGTGACCATGGCGCCGAGGAACATGGCGTGCTTGAAAGTGCCGCGCGAGCCCACCAGGTAGGCGGCGACGATAGTCTTGCCGTGGCCGGGCGAAAGCGCGTGTACCGACCCCAGGCCGAAGGCCGCGGCCAGGCCCATCAGAATCATGGTCAGCGACAATTCCTTCTTGCCGAGCAGTTGCGAAAGATAGTCGCCCTTTTCGACGGCGCCGGGGGCGGCGGGTTGCGCGGCGGGGGAGGTCGAAGGCGCCGGCGCGGTCAAAGTGGGCTTGGGCTGCGCGATCGGCTCCACCACCTTGGGTTCGTTTCGCGAAATCGGCGCGGGGACGGCCACGGGCTTCCACTCCAGGGCGGCGCGCAGGTCCTGAGGCGGGGCCACGGTGGCGTCTTCGGGATAGCCGGTGAGCGCCTGGCTGATCTCCTTCCCGCCGTGACTCGCTTTTTCGATATCGCTTCCCGTGATGACGATCTCTTTCCAGCCGGCGCGGTCGGGGTAATTGGTGTCTTCGAATTCGAGTTTGCCTGGCTTAGCGGGGACCGTGGCGCGGGCGGTGACGCGCAGGACGGGCAGATTGCCGGCGCCGTCGGCGATCACCAGGCTGGCCGATTCAAGCCTGGCAGTGACGGCCGCGCCGTTCGAGGTAATGCGCAATTTCGAAAGCCATTCGGCGGCCTGGCGGGTGGCGCGGGCTTCGAGGGCGGCGCGGGGGCTCGAACGGTCGAGTCCCCAATCGCGAAGAAGCTCGAACGCCGGGATCTCGGCCAGGTCGAGTGCATACGTCAATTGGATCCCGGCCGGACGCGCTTCGAGTTTCGAATAGTGACTAATGGAAAAATTGCCCATCGGATGGGCGGCGGCGCCCAGCGCGCAAACGAGCCAAACGATCGCGATCCGTCGCTTCATTACAATGAAGGATACGAAAGCGGCCAATGGCCGGATGTATGCGACAGTCGATAACGGCACAGGACGTTCCCCTCTCGGGCGAGTTGAAGGTGGCGGCCGGCACTATTGTAACGCCATCGGCGCGCGATCTGGCCCGCGAACGCGGCGTCGCGATTGTGGAAGTGAGCGCCGGGGAGTTAGGCGCGCCCGCGCCGCCCGCGCGTACCGTCGCCATCGGGTCCGACCATGGTGGTTATGCGATGAAGGAAGCGCTGAAGCCGTTGCTCGCGGAGTTGGGATTTACGGTGCGCGACGTGGGCGTGAAGAACGCCGCGCCGGCCGATTACCCCGACATCGCGCTGGCGGTGGCCGAGCTTGTGGCACAGGGCGAAGCGGGGCGCGGAGTGATCGTCGATGGGGCCGGCATCGGGTCGGCGATGGCCGCCAACAAGGTGCCCGGCATTCGCGCGGCCCTGTGTTACGATAGGGCTTCCGCGCGCAACAGCCGGGAGCATAACAACGCCAATATCCTCACGCTGGGCGGCCGGTTGCTGACCCATTCCCAGGCCGAAGAAGTGTTGCGGACCTGGCTTGAGACTCCGTTTGGCGGCGGCCGGCACGCGGCGCGGGTGGACAAGATCGCCGGAATCGAGAAGAGATTCGCCCAGTGGACGCCGCGCAGCTAGAACGACTGGCCGCTCAAATCGGCGACGAGATCCTGGCGCGCCTCTCCGGCGGCGCGCCCAGGCAGCCGCAGCCCTCGATCGCCGGCCTTATCGACCATACCCTGCTGCGCCCGGACGCGCAGCACGGCGAAATCGTCGAGTTGTGCCGGGAAGCCCGGCAGCATGGCTTCGCCAGCGTGTGCGTGAATCCGTATTGGGTGCCGCTGGCCGCCGCGCAACTGGCCGGCTCGATCGTGAAGGTCTGCACGGTGGTGGGATTTCCGCTGGGGGCCACGCCCACCGCGATCAAGATGGCCGAAGCCGAGGCCGCCATCCGCGCCGGCGCGCTGGAGGTGGATATGGTGATGAACGTGGGCGCGCTGCGTTCAGGCGATCCGGAAGCGGTGAAGGCGGATATTCAGAGCGTGGCGAAAATCTGCCACTCAGGCGGGGCGATTCTGAAAGTCATTCTTGAGACCGCGCTGCTCGACGACGCGCAGAAAGCCGTCGCCTGCGCGCTGGCGAAAATGGCGGGCGCCGATTTCGTGAAAACATCGACCGGATTCGCCAAGTCGGGCGCGACGGCGCACGACGTGGCGCTGATGCGCTCGGTGGTGGGTCCCGGGATGGGAGTGAAGGCGAGCGGCGGCATCCGGTCGCTGGCCGATTTGAAAGCGATGACGGCGGCGGGCGCCAGCCGCATCGGCGCCTCGGCCAGCGTGAAGATCGTGGAGGAAGCGGCGGGTGGAAGCGCCGCGCCAGCGGGCGGCGGGTACTAGACAATGCCGGGCAAACGCGCGCAAATCCGGTTCCGGGAGCGGGCCGAGCTGCTCGATTTTCTACTCGAAGCCGCGCAGGCCACCGCGGAGACGCTGGATCTCGACCGGCTGCTCGAAAACGTCGCCGACCTGGTGAAGCGCGTGCTGCCTACCGAGTTGTTCGCCATCCTGTTGTACTCGGACCGCATGAAGGGATTGCGCATCCGCTATTCGATCGGACACCGGCAGGAGTTGACCGACAACCTGGTGCTGCCGCTCGGCGAAGGCATCACGGGCGCGGCGGCGCAGACATTGCAGCCGGTTCTGGTGGGCGACGTCCGCGGCGACGCGCGCTACATTCCTGCGGTGGATGCGGTGCGCAGCGAGCTGGCCGTGCCGATGGCGGCGCGGGGCAAGCTGGTGGGTGTGATCGACGTGCAATCGACTACGCTCAACGCCTATACGCCCTATGACCGCTCCGTGCTGCAGTTGATCGCCTCGCGCGTGGCGGCCGCCATCGAGAACGCCAAGCTTTACCGGCGCGTGGAGCGGCAGAACAAGCTGCTGCGCACGCTTTCGCACATGACGCAGGAGATCAGTTCGACGCTGGCGCTCGAGGAACTGCTCAGAAGGATCGCGGCGGTGGTGCGGCAGTTGATCAACTACGACGCCTTCCTGATTATGCGGGTGGATCAGCAGGGCCGCGTGCTGCGGGACCTGTTCAGCCTCCGCTACGACCAGATGGTGAATATCGACAACGTGCCGCTCGGTTCCGGCATCACGGGAGCCGCGGTCGAATCGCGCAAGCCGGTGAAGGTGAACGACACCGCCACCGATCCACGCTACATCGCTTCGCACCCCGGCATTCTGAGCGAAGTGGCGGTGCCGCTGATCCTGCAGAATCGCATCATCGGCGTGCTGGATGTGCAGAGCTCACGGCTCGCCTTTTTCACCGACGATCACGTACGCATCCTGTCGCTGCTGGCGCCTCATATCGCGAGTGCGATCGAAAACGCCCGGCTCTACCAGGAACTGGCCGAGCGGGAACAGCGCATGGAGCAGGATTTGAAAGCCGCCCGCCGCCTGCAGCGCGTTCTGCAGCCGCAGGCGCCGAAGGTGAAGGGTCTCGACGTGGCGCTGGGGGCGCGGCCGGCGCGCGAGATCTCAGGCGACGTTTACGATTTCTTCCAACACGACAACGGGCAGATGCTGATGGTGTTCGGCGATTCGAGCGGCAAGGGGGCGGCGGCGGCGCTCTATGGCGCGCTGGTAAGCGGCGTGCTGCGGCTGGCGGCGCCCGAACAACGGCGGCCCAGCGAGTTGATGAGCGAGCTGAACGAAACCCTGCTCGAGCGGAAAGTGGAAGCCAAGTACGCCACGCTGCTGCTGGCGCTGTGGGATCCGGTGAAGCTGACGCTGACGCTTGCCAACGCGGGCTCTTCCCCACCCCTGGTGCTGCGCGGCGAGGATACGGTGACGGCGCATGTGGAAGGCGTGCCCATCGGGCTCCTGGAGAATCAGACTTACGACGAGTTGGTTTTTCAAACGCAGCCCGGCGACATCGTTGTGCTCTATTCCGACGGCGTCACCGACCAGCAGCGGGGCGGCGGTGAGAACAACGCTGAAGCGGTGGATTATGGCGAAAAGCGTTTACTGAAGCTGGTGAAGAAACTGCGCGCCCAGCCGGCCAAGGAAATGGTTTCCGGCCTGTTTCAGGATCTGGATTCGTTCGCCGGCGGCGTGCCGATTACTGACGACCAGAGCGTGGTGGTTCTGAAGATTCAATAGATGGAAAGACCATTCGATTACCGGGATAACGCGCTTCATGCGGGGGAGGTGCCTGTGGACGCGATCGCGCGCCGCGCGGGCACGCCCTGTTATATCTATTCGGCCGCGGGCATTTTGAGCCGCTACCGCGCCTACGACGAAGCGTTCGGAGCGGCGCCGCACCAGGTGTTCTTCGCGGTGAAGGCGAACAGCAACCTGGCCGTGCTGGCGCTGCTGGCCAAGGCCGGCGCGGGCTTCGACATCGTCTCGGGCGGTGAATTGTTTCGCGTGCTCAAGGCGGGCGGCGATCCGGCCAAGGTGGTTTTTTCGGGCGTCGGCAAGACCGCGCCGGAAGTGGAGTATGCGCTCGAAAGCGGCATCCGTGGATTCAACTGCGAATCCGAGGCCGAGCTTTCGTTGATCGACTCGCTGGCGGCGCGGCAGGGGAAGAAGGCGCGCGCGGCGCTGCGGGTGAATCCGGATGTCGACGCCGAGACGCATCCTTATATCTCGACCGGGCTGCGCGAGAACAAGTTCGGCATCGCCATGGAGGAAGTGGAGGCGGTCTATGGCCGTGCGCGCCGATTTCAGAATCTGATTCTCGATGGCGTGAGCTGCCACATCGGGTCGCAGTTGCTCAATTCCTCGCCGCTGGTGGAAGCGCTCGACCGTGTGCTCGAACTGGTGGAGCGGCTGCGCGCGGCGGGCACGGCGATCGGGCACCTGGACCTCGGCGGCGGACTGGGTGTGCCGTATGAACCTGGCGATGAGGCGCCTTCGATCGGCGCCTATATCGAGCGGATTTGCGAGCGCGTGAAGGACCGCGGTCTGGAGCTGATGGTGGAGCCTGGGCGTTCGCTGGTGGCCGAGTCCGGCCTGCTGGTGACGCGCGTGCTCTATCGCAAAAGCAACGGGACAAAAGAATTCATCATCGTGGATGCGGCGATGAACGACCTGGTGCGGCCGTCGCTTTACGAGGCGTATCACGAGATCCTGCCTGTGAAGCGCGACCCGCGGCGCGGCACCGCCAAGGTGGACGTGGTGGGGCCGGTGTGCGAGTCGGGCGACTTCCTGGCGCTGGATCGCGAGGTGGCGAATCTTCTGCCAGGCGACCTGATGGCGCTGGCAACGGCCGGCGCCTACGGCTTCGTGATGGCGTCGAACTACAACTCCCGTCCGCGGGCGGTTGAGGTGCTGGTGGAAGGCGCGTCGTGGCGCGTGGTGCGGACGCGGGAAACGCTCGACGATCTGATTCGCGGAGAATCTGTGTGACACCGACGGGCCGGCGCGACTTTCTGATGCAGATCGCCGCGCTGGCGCGTTCCCGGCAGGTGGTCCTGGCGGTGTGCGATGGATTGCGCGCCTCCGACGTCAAGACACCGGGACCAAACCTGGCGCGGCTCGCCTCGCAGGGAGTTTGGTTCGAGCGCGCCTACGCGGCGTGTCCGGCTCCGGAAGGCTCGCGAGCGGCGCTGCTCACCGGACGGTTTCCTCATAATCGCTCGAACCCGGCGTTACTTGAAGTACAGCGCTTGAACCGCGCTTCGTTTGATCGCGAATTGGGCGGCGTGCTCGATCGCGCGGCGGCGGAAGCCGTGGTGGTGTTCACGTCTGGTTATGGCGAGATGCGCGGCGCGCATGGGCTCGACGGCTTCGATCAGCCTTATGAAGAATGCATCCATGTGCCGCTTGTCATTCGCGGACCGAAGCGTCTGGCGGCCGGGACGCGCGACGACCGGCTGGCCTCGACGGTGGATATTCTGCCCACCGTGCTCGAATTGAGCGGCCTGACCGTGCCCGAGGGCCTCGATGGAGTGAGTCTGACGCGAGAGCGCGCGGCTTCCGTTTTCGCCGAAGGCAGGTTCGGGCAGGACGACGAATGGCGCCTCATGATTCGCGGCTTCGACAAAATCGTCATCAACCGGGCGGGCGAAGTGACGCATCTTTACAACCTGGCTGAAGACCCCGAAGAGTCGGTCAACGAGGCCGCGGCGCGAACGGGGCAGTTGCGCAAGGATGAGCTGCGCGCGCAGATCGAAGTATGGCGGCGCAGGACGGGCGATGGCCGTTCCGGTTCGGGCCTGAAACGAAGGGGGAAGTAAGTGGACTACACTTTAAAGCCGATCGGCCACGTTCGCTCCGCAGTAAAGGAGCGGAAGGCGATGCCCGCGTTTGGCGCCCCAGCGGCGGTGGAACTGCTGCCGGAGTTCGCACAAGGACTGTTGAAGATCGAGAAGCATTCGCATTTCTGGGTGATGGCGTGGCTGATGGCGCGGCCGGAGCGCGACGTTCTGCAAGTGATACCGCGAGGGGTAGACGCGGACGCGCCCGATCCGATGCACGGCGTGTTCGCGGTGCGCAGCCCGGCTCGTCCGAACCCGATCGGATTGACGGCCGCGCGGCTGGTGAAGCGCGAGGGCCTCACTTTGCAGTTCGAGCGCCTCGACTTTCTGGATGGCACGCCGGTGCTCGATCTGAAGCCTTATTTCCCGTCGCGAGACCTGATCTTTTCAGCGCGTAACAAACCGGTGGGACGGCCGCGTACTCGTGAGGCGCTGCGCGAGTCGCTTACGATTCAGACGCTGCAGCATCAAACGGCGCGGCATGCCGATGTGGCGATCGCGATCCGCGTGCTTGAGCATTACCGGAGTGAAGTGCTCGGTTGGCGGGAGCCGGTGAAATGGTCGATCGAGGCGCCGTTGAACCGCCCCGCGCTTTGCGATGCGCTGATGGGCGCGACGCGCGCGACGCTCGCTTCCGGGATGACGTTTGGCGCAAGCGGCCGTGTGCGATTCCACGGGCGAGTGGAGTACGGCATCCTGCCGCGGCGGTGGACTTTCGCGCAGGCGCTGAAGGCCGGGGATAGCGATTTGTTCGCCGTGACCAAGCGGAAGTAACGGAACGCGCCAATCTCCCGTACTGGCCCATCGGACGTAGGTATCCGCGGCGCCAGAATCCTTGCATTTCCCCACAAAAGCGGCATTTTTTCACTCCCGCCGCCTTGGCGCGGACATATGTTCAGAAACGGGTTTCCATGTTTGACTGGAAGCGGAGGAGTACATGAGTCTTTCGCTGAGCGTCTACCACATGCTGCCCCATGTGGGCCGGACGATGGCGGTGAATCTGCAGGGGTGGATGTTCCGCCGCGGGCGTTACGGTCCGGAAACGGAGCGGCTGGTGGCGGAGGCAGTCGAGCGGGAGACATGGTCCGAGGGCCAATGGAAAAAGTGGAAGGAAGAGCGTTTGGCGCGAGTTCTGCATCGCGCCGCGACGCGGGTTCCGTTTTACCGCGAGCAATGGGCGAAGCGGCGCGCCGCGGGCGACCGAGCATCCTGGGAATACCTGGAGAACTGGCCGGTACTCGAAAAGCAGCCTCTGCGGCACGATTCGCGCGCCTTCGTCGCCGATGACTGCAACATCGGCAAGATGGTGGCCGAGCACACCAGCGGCAGCACGGGGTCGTATCTGCGGCTGTGGCGTTCGGAAGAGACGGTGCGCATGTGGTACTCGATTTTCGAGGCGCGGGCGCGCAAGTGGTATGGCGTTTCGCGCGACGACCGGTGGGCCATCATGGGCGGCCGCCTGGTGGCGCCCGCGGCGCAGACCAAGCCTCCGTTCTGGGTGTTCAACCGGCCGCTGAAGCAGCTCTACATGTCGTCGTTCCATTTGTCGCCGGAGCTGATTCCACATTACGTGCAGGCGTGGAAGGATTACCGCATCGAGTACGTGATTTCGTATCCGTCGAATCTCGAAACCATCGGGCGGTGGATTCTGCAGAACGGCGATTCGGGGCTGAAGTTCAAGGCGCTGATCGTGAACGCGGAGCCGCTTGAAGCCTATCAGCGCGAGATCATCGAGAAGGCGTTCCAATGCCCGGTGCGGGAAACCTACGGCATGTCGGAGATCGTCGCGGCGGCGAGCGAGTGCGAAGCCGGCACGCTCCACATGTGGCCGGAAGCCGGCTGGATGGAGGTGCTTGAGAACGGCCAGCCCGCGCAGTCGGGTGAGCTGATCTGCACCGGCCTGTTGAATGCGGACATGCCGCTGGTGCGCTATCGCGTGGGCGACCGGGCGACGTTCCCCAAACATGAGAGGCAGTGTTCGTGCGGGCGCACGCTGCCGGCGGTGTTGTCGATCGACGGACGCAACGACGATGCCATCTGGCTCCCGAATGGACGGCGGATCGGGCGGCTGGATGCGATCTTCAAGCGCTATCTGCCGGTGGACGAAGCGCAGGTCATTCAGGACTCGCCGCAACAGGTGACGCTCAAATACGTGCCCGGACCACAATTTCGCGCGGGCGTGGATGAAGCGGCGGTATACAAGCGGATGCTCGAATTTATCGGCGGTATGAAGATCGTGCTTGAAAAGGTGCCGTCGATACCGCGAGGGGCCAACAGCAAGTTCCGCGCGATCGTATGCAAGTTGACGCCGGAGGAGCTTCGCGCGGTCAAGGAGCGCGCCGGTTCGATGAGCCTGGCGGGTCCAATGAAATAATCGGTGGATGCTGTTGCTGCTGCTCGCCCTCTCGGTGGCGATCAATTACATCGACCGCGGGGCGCTTTCGGTTTCCGCTCCCTTGCTTGCAAAAGAGCTCTCGCTCGACCCCAGCCAGATGGGGATGCTTTTTTCGGCGTTCTTCTGGAGCTACGCGCTGTTTCAACTGGTGGCGGGCTGGCTGGTAGATCGCTATGACGTGAAGTGGGTCTATGCGGGCGGGTTCGCGTTGTGGTCGGCGGCGACGGCGCTGACGGGCGCGGTGAGCGGATTCGGTACGCTGATCGCCGCACGCCTGGCTTTGGGCGTGGGGGAAAGCGTCGCCTATCCAGCCTGTTCGCGCCTGATCGTGCGCAATTTTCCCGAAGAGCGCCGCGGGTTCGTGAACGCGCTGGTGGACGCCGGGTCGAAGCTTGGACCCGGCTTCAGCACGCTGTTCGGCGGCTTGGCGGTGAGCGCGTTCGGATGGCGGCCTCTGTTTCTCGCGTTAGGCGCGGCGAGTATTCTGTGGCTGATTCCATGGATTGCCAGCGTGCCCGCGCAGAAAACGGATGGGCCCGCGGAAACAGGCTCCATCGGTTTTGGCGAACTGTTGACGCGGCGCGAGGTGTGGGTCACTTCGGCCGGCATGTTCTGCCTGGGCTACGTCTGGTATTTCCTGCTGTCGTGGCTGCCGACCTACCTGGTGAAGGAACGCGGCCTGTCGATGAACGCGATGGCGGTATTCGGCTCGGTTCCGTTCTTCGTGATGGCGGCCTCGACCACGCTGGGCGGGTGGCTTTCGGACCGCTGGATTCGCGCCGGGGAAAGCGCTTCGCGGGTGAGGAAGACTTTCGCCGCCGGCGGGCTGGTGAGCTGCGGACTGGCGATGCTGCCCGCCGTGCTGGTAAGCGATCCGTCGGTTTCCATCGGGTTAATCACCCTCGCCTGCTTTGGCATGGGGTTCTATACGTCGAACGTCTGGGCGATCACGCAGACGCTCGCCGGGCCGCTGGCGGCCGGTAAATGGACCGGCATCCAGAACGCCATCGGCAACATGGGCGGCGTGGTGTCGCCATGGCTGACGGGCTGGATCGTGGCGCGTAACGGATCGTTCCTGCACGCTTTCTTCGCGGCGATTGTGGTGCTGGCGGCGGGCGCGGTATGCTACGCCGTATTGCTCGCCGAAGTGAAACCCCTCGAGTGGAGAAAGAAATGAGTCAACCCCGCGTGCTCTCGATCCTGGCGGATCTGGTGCGCATCAACAGCATCAACCCGGCCTACGACAACGGCCGTCCCGAAACGGAGATAGCCGATTATGTTCGGGCGTTCTTCGAACGGCTGGAGCTTGAGACATGGCGGCAGGAGGTTTCCCCGGGGCGTTTTAATCAACTGGTGAAGCTGCCGGGAAGCGGTCGCGGTCGCGTGGTGCTTGAAGCGCACATGGATACCGCGTCGATCAACGGCATGACGATTCCGCCTTTTGAGCCCGAGATCCGCGGCGGGAAGCTGTATGGCCGGGGCTCGTGCGACACCAAGGCGGGTCTGGCGGCGATGATGGATGCCGTCGCCACGCTGCGGGAACAGAAGCGGATACCGCCCTGCGAGGTATGGCTGGCGGCGGCGGCCGATGAGGAGTTCGCGTTCACGGGCGTAAGCCGGCTGTGTGAAGGAATCGAAGCCGATGCGGCGATCGTCGCCGAGCCGACCGAGATGCGCAACGTGATTGCGAGTAAAGGCGTGCTGCGGTGGCGGATTCGTGTAAGAGGCAAGGCGGCGCATAGCTCCAAGCCCCACCTCGGCGTGAACGCCATCGAGAACATGGCGCACGTGGTGCTGGCGATTGGCGGGGAGAACGAGAAGCTGGCCGCCGGGACGCATCCCCTGCTGGGGCCGGGGACGCTGAACGTCGGCGTCATCTCGGGCGGCGTGCAGGTGAATTTCGTACCGGATGCATGCGCGATCGAGATCGACCGGCGGCTGCTGCCGGGTGAGCGCGTGGCCGATGTGCTGGCGCACCATGAACGGATGCTCGATGAGCTGCGGGCGCGCATACCGGGCTTTGATGCGGTGCAGGAGACTCCGCCGATGCTGGCCGATGAGGCACTCGAAACGGCGGCGGATGCGGCGGTGGCGGTAACGGCGGCGCGCGTGCTTGAAGGCATGGGGTTGAATGGAACGCCGGCGGGCGTGCCCTATGGCAGCGACGCGAGTAAGTTATCGCGGGCGGGGGTGCCGACTATTATTTTTGGTCCGGGATCGATCGACCAGGCGCATGCGGCCGTGGAGTGGGTGGATTGCGATCAGGTGGTGAGGGCGGCGGAGTTTCACCGGGGGTTCCTGATGGAGTTCGGCAGATGAATCGTTTATAGTTGGACGCATGCAGCGGCTCGTCCTGCTTTTCGCGGTGGTGATCGGTTCCGCAACGATACAACCCATCTAATCCTGGACGTGGTTGGCGTGTTCGCTCCCTAGAAAGTGCACGACTTGGGGGTCAGAGCCCCAACAGCGGCCTCAAACGCGCACGGACCTCGGCGACGACGGCGGCCGGAGCTTTGGACTCGAAGGCTACGTTGCGCGCTTGCCAATCGAGGTTCTTAATGTGATCGGCGAGCACAACGCCCGCGATACCGTGGCCCGCTGGAATGGCCACCTCGAACGGATAGCCCTTCTTCTGACTGGTTATGGGACAGGCCAACGCCAGCCGTGCCCTGTTGTTGTACTCTCGCGGGGATAGAATCAGTGCGGGGCGGCGGCCACCCTGCTCGCGACCGGCCTGTGGATCGAACGTGAGCCAAACCAGATCACCCGCGTCGGGAACGTACGGCCTGCCTACCATTGTTCGCGTCCCTTGGGCTTTCCCCAGTCCGTCTCACCATGCCGATTACGCTGCGTGATCTTGCTCACAAGTTCGTGGAGCGAGAAGGTTGCCTGTGCTGGCCGTACGACGATCGCACCATCCTTGACCGACACTTCCACCGTGTCACCCTCGCCGATCCGGGCTTCCGCTGCGACTGATTTTGGCAACCGCAAACCGAGACTGTTGCCCCAGCGGGCGATTTGAGTTGATGTTGGCATGTATCTACAATGAGTATACTGTCTTCGTCGCGCGTGTGGAGAGTCTCTTCTCGCTCCTTAGAAAGCGGCCCACACGGGGTGGGTGCTATCTTTGAATGGAATCCATGCCGTTTCAAATTCAACCGGTCAAGGAATTCCTTGTTTTGCCGGCCCTTCCGGAAGCTCTGTCACGGCTTTCCGAACTCGCTTATAACCTGATCTGGAGCTGGGACCACAACATCCGGGCGGTATTCCGCCGCCTCGATCCCGTCCTCTGGCGCCAAAGCGGCCACAACCCGGTGCTGTTGCTGGGCCACGTTTCGCAGGCCGCGCTCGAGAAAGCGGCCGCAGATCAGCGCTACCTGTCGGTGTACCGGAAAGCGTGCGCGGCCCTTGACGACTACCTGCAGCAGCCAGTGGATAAAACCAAATCCATCGCGTATTTTTCGATGGAATACGGGCTGCTGGAATGCATGCCCATTTATTCGGGCGGCCTGGGCGTTTTAAGCGGCGATCATTTGAAATCCGCCTCCGATTTGAATCTGCCCCTGGTGGGCATCGGCCTGCTCTATCAGCGCGGCTATCTGACGCAGCGGCTGAACCCGGACGGGTGGCAATCGGAGCGCAACCCGGTCAACGATTTCTACACGCTGCCGGTGATTCCCACCACCGATGCCGAAGGGCGCGAGTTGAAGGTTACGGTAAAGCTGCCGACCGGCGTGGTGCACATCAAGGTGTGGCACATGAACGTGGGACGGGTGAAGCTGTACCTGCTCGATACGAACGTGCCCGAAAACGAGCTGGAAGTGAACCGCGACATCACCGACATGCTGTATGGCGGCGATCTGCACACGCGCATCCGGCAGGAGATCGTGCTTGGCATTGGCGGCATCCGGGCGTTGAAGGCGCTGGGGCTCGATCCCACCGTGTTTCACATGAACGAGGGTCATTCGGCGTTCCTGGCGATCGAGCGGATCCGCACGTTGATGCACGAAAACGGGCTGAACTTCCAGGAGGCGCTGGAGGCGGCGCGGCGCAGCAACGTATTTACCACGCACACGCCGGTGCCGGCGGGCATCGACCTGTTCGACACCGGGCTGATGTATGAATACTTCCGCGAGTTCTGCACCGATACGGGCATTTCGTTCGAGGAACTGCTGTCGCTCGGCAAACGCAACCCGTCAAACCCGCAGGAACCGTTCTCAATGGCCGTCTGCGCGCTGCAGGCGTCTTCCTACCGCAACGCGGTAAGTGCGCTGCATGGGCGCGTCTCGCAGCAGATGTGGCAGGAATTGTGGCCGGAGCTGCCCACCTGGGAAGTGCCCATCATGCACGTCACAAACGGGGTTCATCTGCCTACGTGGCTGAACGGCGATCTGGCGACGCTCTATGACAACTATCTGCAGCCGGACTGGCGCGACCGCGCAAGCGAAGTCAGGACCTGGGACCTGGTGAAGGAGCTGCCCAATTCCGAATTGTGGGAAGCGCGGCGGCATCGAAAGCGGCTGCTGGTGACGTTTGCGCGGGAGCGGCTGGTGGCGCAGTCGGTGGCGCGCAAGGCGTCGGCTTCCGAGCAGCGGCGCATGCAGGAGATGCTCGATCCCGATACGTTCACCATCGGCTTTGCGCGGCGCTTCGCCACTTATAAAAGAGCGACGCTGCTGTTCCGCGACACCAACCGGTTGAAGAAGATCCTGTTCAATCCGCGCATGCCGGTGCAGATTATTTATGCCGGCAAGGCGCATCCGAAGGATCATCCGGGCAAGTCGCTGATCCGGGAGATTTTCCAGTTGACGCGCGACCCGGAGATCGCCCGCCGCCTGGTGTTCATCGAGGACTATGGGATTGAGGTGGCGCGCGAGCTGGTGCAGGGCGTCGACTTGTGGCTCAACAATCCGCGCCGCGGGGAAGAGGCCTGCGGCACCAGCGGAATGAAAGCCGCTTTGAACGGCGTGCTGAACCTGAGCATCCTCGACGGCTGGTATGATGAGGCCTACGAATCCTCGGGCGGCTGGGCGATCGGAGACCGCGATCCTTACACCGAAGATCAGGACGATTTGCACGCTTCCTCGATCTATTCCCTACTGGAAACCGAGATTGTGCCGATGTATTACGAGAGGAAAGACGAAGGTTTTCCGGAAGAGTGGCTGCGCCGGATCAAACAGAGCCTGGGGAATATGAGTCCGCGGTTCGCCGCCAAGCGGATGGTGGACGAGTACGATACGCAGATGTATGAGCCGGCCAATCGCGGAGGCCAGGAAGTGCGCCGCGACGGCTACGACGGCGTGAGACGCAAGGTGCGCTGGAACGAAGGCGTGGTTCAGGCCTGGAGCCGGGTTCGGTTTGTTGAAATGGGCACCGGCAGTGAGATCCGGGTGCTGAGTGGAAATCCGGTCACGTTGCGCGCGGTTGTGGATTTGGCCGGGCTGCGGCCTTCGGATGTGAAGGTGGAGGCCGTGGTCGGCAAGGTTGGCGCCGAGGGATCGCTCGAAGAGACTCAGGTCATGACGCTCGCTCCGGCGAGCGAGCATGACACCAGTTGGGTGTTCTCGGCGCAGTTCGTACCCCATCAGACGGGGAGGTTGGGTTATGCAATGCGGATCAGCCCGAATCATTATGAGGATCCGCTGACCAGACCCTGCTATTCGCTGTTGCGATGGGGATAAAAGCGGCGGCAGTACAGAAAAGCGTGAGATAGTCTTCTCATAGCAGTTGGCATTTGGCTTCTTCTGTGGTAATTAGGTAGTGGGTCGTCTGAAAAACCCCGGCAAGCCCAGCAACGGATCTTTGGAACCCAGTTTCCCGATGAGCCGTAGTTAGGTATAAGGGAAGGAGGAGGCGCGACCCGCGACGCAATTCTCGAACAGATCTCGAATTGGGAACGATGTCTCGAGAGCGATTGTGGCGCTTGACTGGCTGAGGCAGACCAACCCCATCATCCGTGTCTGCCGGAGGTTCGAGCCGGAAGTCTCCCAAACATAGTCCGTACTACCACCGCCCATTGTTCTTTCTGAAGGAGGCCTTTACGGCCATGGAAGGTGAACGCAAATACAAATCCCGCGGATACATGGACTCGGACCGGGACCATGCCCCACGCGAGCAGCAAAAGCCGAAAGGCCCTCGCCTGCCGCTCGACGTGACGGGACCGCGGCTTCCCCGCATGGTGCAGGCAGTGACGGCATCCCGATGCTGGAACTGTTCCACCACGCTTCTGCCGGACATGGATTTCAAAGCGAGTTGCCCCAAGTGCGGCAGTGCCCTGCATTGCTGCAAACAGTGCGCTCATTTTGAACCCTCCACACGCTTTCAATGTTTGAAACCGGTACCGGTGAGAATCGCTTATAAAGACCAGGCCAACGAGTGTATGCTGTTTTCGCCCAGAGTGACGGTGGCCCGGGACTCGGCCGGAGCCTCACCGGGAGGAGCGCCCGGCATGAACCGCATGACGCCCCGCATCGTGGAGCCGCGCAGCCCATCGGACGCTCGCGCCGCTTTTGACAATCTGTTCAAGAAATAACGAATGCTGGTTGCCGAACTTTCCGCGCTTCGCCAGTTCCGTTTTATTGAACGGCCGATCAGAGACCCGGCGCCCGGCGAAATCCAGGTGGAAGTGAAATCCATCGGGATCTGCGGCTCCGACCTGCACTACTATGCCGATGGCGGCATCGGCGATACGCCGTGCGTCTATCCCATGGTGCTGGGCCATGAGCCCACGGGCCGCGTTCTCAAGACGGGCTCCCAGGTGAGCGGCTGGTCGCCTGGTGACGCCGCCGTGCTCGAACCCGCCATTTACTGCTATCACTGCGAGTTCTGCATGACCGGGCGGCATAACGTCTGCTCGAATATCCGCTTCCTCAGTACACCCGCCGAGCCTGGCTTCTTCCGGCAGTACGTGAACCTGCCCGCGGCCAACGTCATCGCTCTGCCCAAGGGCGTAGGCTACGCCGAGGGAACGCTGTTTGAACCGCTGGCCATCGTACTGCATTCGATGAAATTCGCTCAGCCGCGGCCTGGCGAGACGGCGGTGGTGTTTGGAGCCGGGCCGATCGGCCTGTTGACCATCGCGGTGCTGCGGATGGCCGGCGCGGGACGCATCTGGTCGGTGGAACCGGTGGCCGAACGCAGGGTGCTGGCGCGTTCGATGGGAGCCGACGCCACGCTCGATTCCAAGCCGGACGCGGTGGCCCAGATCAAGCGCGACACCGGCGGGCGCGGCGTGGACATGACGTTCGATTGCGCGGCCAAGGACGGCACGCTCAATCAATGTCTGCATGCGGCGGCCAGTACGGGCCGTGTGATCTACACGGGGATTCCTTCCGAGATCAGCATTCCGCTCGATTTCCACGAAATGCGCCGCAAGGAGTTGGCGATTTTCAACGTGCGCCGGTCGAATCACGAAACGGCGATGGCGCTTCAGATGATGGGAAGCGAGATGGCGCGGCTGGCTCCGATTGTCACGCACCAAAGGGCGCTGACGGACATCGGCGCGGCGTTCGATATGCTGCTGGCGGGCGAGGATGGCGCGGCGAAGGTTACGCTTACTCCTTAGCGGCCTCGGCGACATCGTATAGCGCCCGGGGTGGTGTGAGTCGTCGCGGCGCGTTGACTACACAGATATGGCGGGAAACGCGCGCGGTGTGGCCGGCGCGCTGACCAAGCTCGGCTGGGCGATGGCTTCGCGGGCCGCGGCGAAATCGTATCGCACCCAGGGTGGCTTCAAAGGGCAACGACTCCTTTGAGAGCGGCGGCGTGATGATCACTCAGATATGGCCCAACGGCAACGCGGGCGAGGCATATAGTGCGTGGCCAGTGTGGCTGGCTTCAATCGTCAATGGGCACCGATCCACTACGGCGCGTTGAAGTTTACGCCTTGAGAGCGGCGGTGCGATGATCACTCATGTGGCCCAACGGCAACGCGGACGAGGCATGCCGCCTGTGGCCGGTGTGGCTGGCTTCAATCGTCAACGGCTGACCAACTTCGCGCGTTGAAGGTAACGAAGCTGCCAGAAATGGCCCATCGGCGACGCGGCGAGGCATACCGTGTGAGGCGTGGCTGGCCTCAATCGTCGACGCCCAACCAACTTCGGCGCGGTGAAAGTTCCGGTCACTCCTTAACGGCGAAATCGTACAACGATGTCGCGGTGCGCACCCACATGTGCCCGCCTGCGATCGCCGGCGTAGCGAAGACTTCTTCCCCCAGATCGGCGGTGGCGGCGATGCCCCATTCGCCTCCGGCTTCGAGCACCGTTACGTTCCCGTTGCGGCTAATCAAATACACCTTGCCGTCGCCCGCCACCGGCGACGCATAGTATTCGTCAAGCGCATGCGGCAGGCGGCCCTGCTTGATCAGCGCGCCCGACGCCGGGTCGAGCGTTTGCAGGATGCCTCCGTTGCGCACCAGGTAAAGCGCGCCGCGATAGAGCAGCACGGCCGGCACGTCGGGCAGCGACTTCTGGTAGCGCCACAGCACATGGCTCCCGGTCACGTCACCCTTGCCACCCAGGCGAATGGCCATGGTCGCGTTGGTGGAGGTGCGGCGCATGCAGTAATACTGCCAGTCCTTGGCATTGAGCAAGCCGTCTTTGTCGAGGTCCTGCATATCCCAGTTGCCGGGCAGCCAGTCTTTGGGAACCTCGGTCTTGGCCAGCTTGCCATCGCCGTTGCGGTCGTGGTCGCGAATCATCCGGTCGAAGGCCGGCAGTTCGATACGTTCGGAAGGCTCGCCGCCCGGAGCCCAGCCATTGAAGTAAAGCACGTCACCGCCGATGACGGGCACCGACTTCACCTGGTAGGTCAGGCCGCCAACTTTCCACACCAGTTGGCCCGTCTCGATCTCGTAGCTGGTGATCTGGTAAGACCCCGGCACGATCACCTCATTGCCATAGAGGATGGGCGTGGAAAAGCTGTGCACCATCTCTGGACGCTCGGCACGCCACAGGGTCTTGCCTGTGTTCTGATCGAGCGCGATAAGGAACGCCTGCTGATCCTGATCGCAAATCATCAACAACTTGCCGGAGGCCAGGACGGGGGAAGCGCCCATGCCGTGGAAGTTGGTGAACGGACCGAGCGGCACGCGCCATCGCTCCTTGCCTTCGGCGGTGTAGGAAATGAGGCCGTATCCGGCAAAAAACGCGTAGGCGTTGGAGCCGTCGGTGACCACGCTCGGCGACGCCGGATCGTTCAGAGTGTGGCGCTTCTCGTCGCGATGGCCGGGCGCCTCGCGCCGCCACAGTTCCTTGCCCGTCCGGCGGTCATAGGCGAGGGTGAACAGCCGCCGGTCGGCGTGGCCGGTGAGATAGAGGCGATCGCCCGCCAGAACCGGCGACGATTTGCCGCTCGGCACGGCCGTCTTCCATACAACGTTTGTGGCCGGGCCGATCTCGCGCGGCAGAGGCATGCCTTCGGCGACGCCCGATCCGTTGGGTCCGCGGAACCGCGGCCAGTTCGAAGCGTAGACGCATTGCGAGTCGTCCGCCTTGACGAAATACGCTTTGTAGTTGGACGCTTTCTTGTCCATACAACCGGAAAGGTTGAGCAGTTCCACTTTGCGGAACTCCACCGGATGGCTCTCACTTTGCAGCGAGAGGTAGCCCTCTTCGAGCAGCATGCCGTCCTTCTTCACCGAGGGATCGTGATTGCTGACGTTACCGCCGCCCATTTGCGGCTTGTCGTAGCTCAGCACGGTCTGTCCTTCGACGATATGGCGGATTCGTTCGCCGCCCAGCACCTCGACCTCGACGCGCACCCACTGGTCGCCGTCGTAGGTCTTCGAAGTGGAGTTCAGGCAGTGCCGCGTGAAGAGCTTGCCGTCGATTTCGACGTTGGTGCCGGGCGTGCACAGGTTGGCCGTGGTGCGTGTGCCCGCGCCGGTCCCGCCCAGCAGTTGGACTTCAATTGAAATGGGGAAGTCCTGATCCTTGCCCATGGTTTCAAGCGAAGGCGAATGCAGCATGATGCCGCTGTTGCGAATCGCCCAGTTGGGTCCGCCGGCCGCCTGCGGGCCGGTGAAGCGGTATTCGACGGCGACGATGTAATGAGAGAATTTGCGGTTGTAAAAGAGATGGCCGAAGCGGTTGTCGAAGCCGGTGTATTTGTCGTAGGCCACCTTCAGCAGGCCGTTCTCGACGCGGAAGGTATCGCCAAAATTCTCACCCGCCGCGTAGCCGGCGATCTTCGGCGTCCAGCCTTGCAGGTCTTTGCCGTTGAAAAGCTGGGTCCATTCCTTGCGGTTGGGATCGTCGGCGGCAAACGCCATCAGGGCGGAAAAGGCCAGCAGCGGCAGCATGATGGAATTCAGTCTAACGCGCCACGGTCCATTTGAGGGAAGAATGGGTGGCGGAGAAGGCGGCCACCTTTGTGTCGATCAGGCCGGCCCCGCGCAGGATGGCGCGGACCTGCGTTTCGCCGAAATCCTTGCGGCCTTTGGGAAAGACGGTCCAGAGCGCGGCGCCGGGTTTGAGGTGGGCGACCAGGCCGATCGCGCGGGCGCATCGATCGAGCGAGTCGAGGCCGCAGAAGATCAGGTCGCAATTTTTGGCGGCGCGTCCGATGGAGGCGTCCGGAATGCGGGTTGCAAGGTCGGCCAGAAAGGACTCGTCTTCGATGCCCAGTACGGCGATGCGCTGGCCTGGCTTGACGCCCAGTTTGTCGAGCAGGCTGCGCGGATGGCGGATCTTCAACGCCCACTTCTCCGCCGCCGCGCCGAGATCGAACACGGCCTTGCCTTCCGGCCAGGCGACTCGAAGCTGGCCTTGCTGAACTTCGATGGCAGTGACCTGTTGCAAGGGAATACGGAATGGTACCGATCCGCGAAACCGCAGTTCGGTAGATTCCAGGTGCGCCTTGCCGATGGAGGAAGTGTTGTTCAACCAGGCTCTACATTCCGCTTCGAGTCCCATGCCGATGCCAGTATACGCTCACCCCGCGGAAGCGATCCACGCCAAGAACGGATACCGCGGTCGCCGCCGCGTCGGCTTCCATGGCGCTGCGTGCGACCACGCTGACCGTGCCGCGACGGGCGACCGGCCAGCCGGTGCGCGGATCGACGATATGGGAGTAGCGTACGCCGTTGAGTTCGAGAAACTGCTCGCTATCGCCGGACGTCGAAACGCCGGCGTTTGCCAGTTCGCGAGTAACACCGGCGAATTCGACTTTCCAACCCTTGGCGCCGGGAGGCGCGGCGCCGAGGGCGATATCACCGCTGAGAGCGGCCATCGCGCGGCGGAGGCCGCAGGCTTTCAACGCTTCATCGGCGGCATACCCTTTGGCGATGCCGCCCAAGTCGACGCGCATACCCGGTTCGGCGAACCACACCTTCCCGTCCTTCAGGCGCAGCTTCCGGTAACCGGTGCGGGCGAGAGCGGAAGAAGGGTCCGGCAGACGGCGCTCGCGGCGTGCCTGGCGCCAAAGCAATGTCACAGGACCGGCGGTGACATCGAATGCGCCTTGCGAGCGGGCGGCGACCGATTGCGCGTGCGTGAGGACGGTCCACAACTCCGGGCTGACACGCGTGGGCGTGGTGGAAAGGCGGGAGACTTCGCTCTCCGGTTTGTAGTCCGATAGCAATTCGTCTAGTTGGCGGATGCGGTCGAAGCCGCGTTCGAAGGCGGCACGCGCTTCACTGGCGCCGGCCGCATAGACGACCAGGCGCGCGAGCGTGCCCATGTGTGGCTCGACGGCTTCGAAACGGTCGAGCGGCCTCGAAGCGGCGGCGCCGAGCAGTGAGAGAAACTCACTCCTTTTCAACGCCGCTGTTCCAGTAGCCGTACATCCCGGCGGCCGAGGGAACCTTGACCGGACGCACGAGGCGGAACCCGAGCCATTGCGCGTCGGTGAGATACCAGATGCTTTTCGGCAGTTGGGGATCCTGCATTTTCCAACTCGGGTCCGACGCCATACGCGCGCTGCAGCGCAGCGCCTCCGGCTCGTCGTTCCAGGAGCCGCCGCGCGCCACATGCGGATAAGGCCTGGTGGCCTTGACCCAGGGCATGACGGCGGGACCGGCGGCGTAGGGCGCGTATTGATCGAGGGTCCACTCCATCACGTTGCCGTGCATGTCGTAAAGGCCCCAGGGATTCGGCTTCTTCGTTCCCACCTTCTCATACTTACTGTTTGAGTTAGCGGAAAACCAGGCGTAGTCGCCCAACTTAGAAGCATCGCCGCCGAAGCTGTAAACGGCGCCGGTGCCGGCGCGGCACGCGTACTCCCATTCGGCTTCGGTGGGCAGGCGGTAGAACCGGCCGGTGCGGGCGCTCAGCCACTCGGCGTATTTGTTGGCCGCATGCTGCGTCATCGAAATCGCGGGATAGCCATTGAGGCCCATACCGAAGCTCATCTCGACGTAAGGCCGCGTGGGGCGGCTGATGGCGTCCACCGCGGCGTCGGCGCGCTCCTTTTCCCCGCTCAAATTGGCAAACATGAACAACCGGTACTCATCCCAGGTGACTTCGCGGCTGGCCATCCAGAACGGATCGAGCTTCACTTTCCGCTGGGGCGGTTCTTCGGCCGAACCCATCGTAAACTCACCGCCGGGGATGGGCACCATTTCAAAGCTGACGACGGTGCCTGGAATGGTGGTTTTGTAGGGTTGGAACGGGTCGTTGGGCGATGCCGCGATGCGGTGATGGAGCTGTTCGACGGTGGCCCGCTCATCCGGCTTACCGGCGGTTTTGACGCCAAGGGCGACGCCTTCGGGCCATTTGGCTCCGGCCGCGATCCAGGTCCGCAGCGAGCCCCGCTGGGCGGCCGTCAATGGCGGACCGCCGGGCGGCATGGTGCCACGCTCGGCGGAAAGCAGCAAACGGCTCTTATCGGGTGCCCCCGGCACAATCGCTTTCGCAACGCCCGCCGCGGTGTCGAAACGTAAGTTTCCCAGTGCCTTCTGCGGGCCGTGACAGCCCAGGCAACTCGCTTCGAGGATTGGCCGTACCTGCTGAAACTCCTGACCCTGTAACAGGGCGGCCAGCCATAGCGCGATCATGTTAGACGAACCGTGTCAGGCCGGGGCGGGCCAGGGGCGGCACAACCACGGCGGTGTTCAGATCGAGCTTGGCGGGGAACAGTTCTTCCTGCGAGTTCAAGGCCTGCTCCCAGGTAATCTGCTGGCCGGTGTAGGCGGCCATGCGGCCCATGATGGCGAGCAGCGTGGAGGTGGTCATGCGCTCGGTATCGGCGATGGGCTGGTTGCGGCGGATGGAAGCGAACAGCGCGTCGTGCTCGGCCTGATACATGTCGTTGCGCTGGCCGGTGTAGGTCCACTTGGTTTCACCTTCGATGCGCGGGCCGGGCCCGCGGCCGATGGTGCAGATGCCCTTGGTGCCCATAAGGTAGTCCGAATTTTCGTTGTGGCAGCCTTCGATCTGGCGGCAGCCGAGAAACGCGCGCACATTCTTCGGATAGAGATAGTTCACTTCGAAGTGGTCGAAGATGTTGCCGCCTTCGGCTGGAATCTGACGGCCGCCAACGGCGACGCAGCTTACGGGAGGCTTATCCTGCATGGCCCAGGCGATCTTGTCCACCGAGTGGACGGCCTGCTCCACCAGTCCGTCGCCGCAAAGCCAGGTGAAGTTATACCAGTTGGCGATCATCCACTCGACGTCGGTGATGCCATCGGGCCGCGTGTTGGCGGCGGGCATCGGCTTGACGGGGTTGGTGTAGTAAGTGGCGTAGTAAGCCACCAGGTCGCCGATGGCGCCTCCGTGCACCTGCTCGAACGCCGCCTTGATCATGTTGTTGTAGCGCCAGCAGAAGCCGGCGACGATCGAAAGATTCTTCTCGCTGGCGAGCTTCGCCGTTTCGAGCACGTGGCGGATGCCGGGTGCATCGACGGCCACCGGCTTCTCGCAGAAGACATGTTTATTGGCTTCGATGCAGGCGCGCAAGTGCTGCGGCCGGAAGCCGGGCGGGGTGGCCAGCAGTACCACGTCCACGCCGCTGGCGATCAGCTTCTCGAAGGCGTCAAGGCCGAGAAAGACGTTCTGCGGCTCGACTTTGACCTTCGGCCCGGCCACTTCGCGGAGCTTGGATAGGCATAGATCCACGCGTTCCTGGGAGACATCGGCGACGGCGGTGAGTTCGGCGTAGTCGTCGGCCTTCATGGCCTGCGCGGCGGCACCCGTTCCACGCCCCCCGCAACCGACCAGACCGACCTTGAGAGCCTTGGTGGCTTGCATGGCGGACAGAACCGCGGGGAAGCCCGCGGCCAGCGAGGCTTTGAGGAAGCCGCGGCGCGCGGGAGGCAGGATATCGCTCATGGCCCCAGTATAACCGCACGGCTGAGAGCGCTCCAGAGGACGTTGCACCGCAACACAACAAAACATAGTATAGGAAACCTCGACTCCGAAACGAAGGAGCTACTCTGCCCATGTTGTACCGGATTCTGCTAACCGCGTCGCTCGCCATGCCGGCGTTCGCGCAAACCGCGCAAGTCACCGGAACCGTCTCCGATCCCACCGGATCCGTCGTGACGCAAGCCAAGGTTCTGGTGACCAACCTCGATACCGGCGTTGCGCGGGAATCGCTCACCAACGACCGCGGCAACTACCTGGTGACGGCCCTGCTGCCGGGCCGGTATCAGGTTTCGGCCGAAGCGGCCGGGTTCAAGCAGATGAAGCGAGGTCCGGTGACGCTGGCCATCGACCAGATCGCGCGGGTGGATTTCGCCATGGAAGTGGGTGGCGTGGTGGAAGCCATCAGCGTCGAAGCGTCGGGCATTCTGCTGGACGCCGCCACCAGCACGATCGGAACGGTGGTCGAAAACCGCCAGGTCACCGAGTTGCCGCTGAGCGGCCGCAATCCGATCGCCCTGGTGGCGCTGACGCCTGGCGTGCGGATTCAAGGCGGCTTCGGCGGCAAGGGCCAATGGTCGAACTTTTCGGTAAACGGCGGCCTGGCGAATGCCAACACGGTGCTGGTGGAAGGACTGGCGCTCGACTATGCGCAGATGAACTCGCCCGCTTACGTGCCGCCGGTGGACGCGACGCAGGAATTCCGCATCCAGACCAATAACTTCGCCGCCGAGTATGGGCGCAGCGCGGGCGCGGTGGTGAATTTCAGCATCAAATCCGGCACCAATCAACTGCATGGAACGGTTTATGAGTTCCTGCGCAACAAGTCGCTCGATGCGAACAATTTCTTCCAGAACCGGGCCGGCAACAGGCGGCCGGCGCTCACCTACAATCAGTTCGGCGCCTCGGCCGGCGGACCGATTCGCAAGGACCGCACTTTCTTTTTCGGCAACTATGAGGGCTACCGGCGGCGGGCGGGCTCGCCGAGCATCACTACCGTGCCGACGGCGCTCGAGCGGGCGGGTAATTTTTCGGAATCGCGCAATTCAGCGGGGCGCGTGATCGCCATCGCCGATCCGCTCACCACGCGGCCGGATGGCACCACCTACGCGCGCGATCTGTTTCCGGGCAACCTCGTGCCCGCCTCTCGCTTCAGCCGGATCGCCACCAACTACCTTCCGGTGTGGCCGGTGGCCAACGCGCCGGGAGCCGCCTTCACCAACCTGAATAATTTCTCCACGTTCGGCAGCGGCGGCAACAACGAGCATCAGTACGTCACCAAATTCGATCACAACCTGAATTCGAAGTGGAAGTTTTACGGCACCTGGGCGCATATCAAGGGGGAGAGCTTCAGCGCCGATCCGTTCCGCTACAAAGTCAACCTCACTCGACCCAATCAGAACCACCTCTATAACGCGACGGTGGCGGCCAACGCCGTGTTCAGCCCGACGCTGGTGGCCGAATTTCACTCCGGGTTCGCGCGCAGCGTTTCCGACAGCGTTCCCTACGCCGTGAGCCAGGGTTTCGACATGACCACGCTCGGTTTCCCCAGAGCCTATTACGATGCGGTGCAATACAAGGGGTTCCCGGGCATGGACATCACCGGCATGGCGAGCGTGGGCAGCCAGGCGTCGCACAGCCTGATTCTGGCGACGTTCAACAGTTGGAGCCAGCGCGGATCGGTGACGTGGATCCGCGGGTCGCACAGTCTGAAGTTCGGATCCGACTATCGTATTCAGCAGCTCAATCAATTCCAGTCCAATTTCTTCGGCGGCCAGTTCAGTTTCAACAATCAGATGACGGCGATCAACCCGCAGCGGCTGGACGCCAATAGCGGGATCGGGATGGCTTCCTTCCTGTTGGGCAACCCCGCCGGCGGAACCGTCGCCAAGAGTGAGCGGCTGGCCAACCAGCGTAACTACCTTTCGTTCTTCGCGCAGGACGATTGGAAGGTGAGCCGCAAACTGACATTGAACCTGGGCGTTGAATATGGGCTCGAGTTTCCGATCAATGAGCGCTACAACCGCAAGATGTGGTTCGACCCGGCGGCGTCGCTGCCGGTGGGAGCGCGGATCGGCCTGCCGTTGAACGGCGGCTATCGCTTCGCCGACGCCAATACGCGGTCGCCTTACGATCTGTTCCGCAAGCAGGTTTCGCCGCGCTTTGGCTTCGCCTATCAGGCGATGGCGCGCACGGTGGTGCGCGGCGGCTACGGCATCTTCTGGCTGCCGGCGGCGATCACGGAAGTGACCGGCGACGTGCGTGCGCCGGCATGGGCGATCAGCACCGGCATGCTGGGGTCGATCGACGGCGGGTTGACGCCGTATCACACGCTCGACAATCCGTTCCCCAATGGAATCCTGACGCCGCCGGGAGGGTCGCAAGGGCTCGATACGCTGGTGGGCCAGGGCGGCGCGGCGAACCTGCGCCAGTTCCGCACCGGCTACATGCAGCAGTGGAATTTCGATATCCAGCGCGAGCTGGGGCGCAATATGATTCTCGAAGTGGCCTATGCGGGCAGCAAGGGCACTGGGCTTCCGGCGCAATATGGATCGCAGTTGAACCAGCTTCCGGACGCGCTGCTGTCCATGGGGACGCGGCTGCAGGAACTGGTTCCCAATCCGTTCTTCGGCTTCGTGCCGACCGGGACGCTGGCGCAGCCGACGGTGCAGCGCGGCCAATTGCTGCGGCCCTATCCGCAGTTCACCAGCCTGACTTTGGAAGGCTATCCGATCGGCCACTCGATCTATCACTCGTTTCAGATGCAGTTCAACAAGCGGTTCTCCACCTCGCTGATCGGCGTGGCGTACACGCTGAGCAAAGGCATCGGGAATACGGAGAGCCGCAGCGATTGGCTCGAAGGGGGAGCCCAGAACGCCAGCATGCGGTTCCTCAACAACAACAACCGTTCGCTTGACCGTTCGTTGAACCTGTTCGATAGCCCGCAGCGGCTGGTGGTCAGCTATTCGCTCGATTTGCCGTTCGGGCCGGGGCAGCGATTCTGGAAGGATATCGGGCCGCTTGGCCGCGTGGTTTCCGGCTGGCAGGTCTCGGGCGTCTACACGGTGCAGAGCGGCACGCCGCTGGGCCTGGACGCGATTACGAATCTGACGGGTTCGTTCGGCGGCGGGTCGCGGCCGAACAATAACGGCACCAGCGCCCGGCTGACGGGGCGTGCGGTGGACCGCATCGGGCGCTGGTTCGACACGGGCGTATTCAGCCAGCCGCCTGCGTTCACCTATGGAACCACGGGCCGCGCGCTGCCCGATACGCGCCATCACGGCATCAACAACCTGGATCTGGGCGTGTTCAAGAACAACCGGTTCGGCACGGATGGGCGATTCAACCTGCAGTTCCGGGCCGAGCTATTCAACATGGCCAACCACGTGCGCTTCGGTTATGCCGGGATGTCGTTTGGCAGCCCGCAGTTCGGCGTCATCAGCAGCCAGGGGAATACGCCGCGCAACATTCAGCTCGCCCTCAAGTTTGTTTACTGACGAAGGAGCGGGTACGCACCAAAGCATGGCGGCGAGGGCGGTGGCGACGGCCGCGTATTCCAGCAGGCTGCGGGGACAGCCTTCGGCCGCGCGCTCTCGGCGAAAGCATTGCCAGACGGCGCCGGCGGCGAGCAATAGCAGCATGTGTTTGCGCGTCAGTGCCCAGAGAGCGAGGATCGCAACGGCAGCCAGTATGCGATAGGGCCGGTGCAGGGCACGGAAGATTCCCGCGCCATCGAGCGGCGGCACGGGCAGGAGATTGAAGAGATTCATCACAGCGGCCGTTTCGGCGATCGCGAGCAGGGCCGGTTGCCCGGTGATCCACCAGGCAAGGAACGTGAGAGCGGCTCCGGCGGCGCCCCAGATGGGTCCGGCCACGCTGATGACGGCGTTCTCGCGCGGAGCCACGGGCTGTTGCTTGAGGGAGACGAACGCCCCGACGAACGGGATGAACATCGGCGCGGACACTTTCATGCCGTAGCGGTGGGCCGCATGAACGTGGCCGATTTCGTGGATATAAATGGACAGAACGAGGCCCAGTCCGAAAGGCCAGCCGAACTCATAGGCGTAGCCGCCGAAGGAAAGCAGCATGCTGCCAAGCGTGGGGAGCTTGCTCAGACCGAGCAACAGGAGCTTCCCCTTGGTGAGAAGAAGCACCACGACGCCGCCCACCGGTCCCATGGCTTTGGCCCAGGCGGGCTTGCGTTGCCCGGCCTGTTCCACTCGCTGGCCGAGCGCGGCAATCTGCGCCGTGATGTATTCATGCTGTTCGGTGCCGCGCGGGACCAGTTCGAGCGCGTCGCGCCAGGAACCGAGGGCGCCGGCCAGGTCGCCCGAAGTGGCCGATTGTTCCGCCGAAGCCGCGAGCGCCTTCAATCGATCGGAAAACAGCAGTCCCGAACAGACCGGACAGGCGAGGATCCGGCCTTCGAGAACGGTATGGCAACGAGCGCACTCCACGCTCGTCATGCGCTATTCCGAATCCCCGACGCGCACGCGCACGGGACCGGCATCTTCCTCTTCGAGTTCGCCCTTGGCTCCGCTGGTGGACCAGGCCTGGTGCATGCCGATGGCGAGGAAGAGCAGGCCGAACAGTCCGCCCACCACGGGGAAGACGACGGCCATGCTCAGCACCGAGATCAGCATCACTCCAGCCGTGGTGCCGGCGCCGGCCTGCTTGAGCGCCGATAGCGATTCGTCGAGCATTTGTCTGTAGGCGGTGGAGGTCTCGTCGCCGGAGTTGTAGACCGAGTAGACGCCAATGGCCGAATAGGCCAGCACCATGGCGAGGTAGACGAAGGCGATGGCGGCGACTCGAAGCCCGGTGCCGGCGCCGCGGCCGTTGCCCTTGTGGACCGCGGTGCCAATGAGCCAGCCCACACCGATCGCCATGAAGCCGAATTCGTAGCCGGTTCCCAGTACGATGGCGGCGTAAGCGGTGGCCGCCGCCAGAGACGCGGCAAATCCATACGCGAGAGCGAGCGGAGTGCCGCCGGCGTAGGTGGTCTCACGGACCGGCTTCACCTCTTCGGAACCGCCTTCGGAAGCGGCGGGCTTGGGTTCGTTTCGCAATTTCGGCGCGCAGTATTCGCAGGCCGGTTTTCCATGAACCAGCAGAAACTGCTCATCGAGCATCATGTTGCACCGTTGGCAGACTTTGGGGGCCGCGGGAATCGGCACCCCACCGGCGGTTGCCGTATCGAAATTCGGCGGGTTCATCCTAAAGTGTCCATCGGCGGCGGAAGAAGCGCTCAGGCCGGAGAAACACCTTAGATTGGGCGGCGGGACTACTTACGCAGGCTGGAAAGCAGGCGGTGATACACGTCGAGCAGACGTCCGGTCATGCGCGTGATATCGCGCTCGGTGATGACGTAGTCGCGGGCGCGGCGCTGGCTGCCGGCGGCGTCGTCGGGCTTTTCGAAAAGCTCCACGATGCGCTGGGCAAAGGCTTCGGGCGAATCGGCGATGGCGCAGATCTCGCCGTCGCTCGCCGTCAGTCCTTCGGCCCCAATCGTAGTGGAGACGACGGGAATGCCCGCGGCGAAGGCTTCGAGCAATTTCACGCGCACGCCGGAGCCGGTGAGGATGGGGCAGACGAAGACGGAATAGCGGCGCAGCGGTTCCTGCAGGTCCTCGACGAAGCCGCGCATTTCGACGTGCGCATCGGCCACGGGCAGGGAATGGCGCGGCGGCGGATTCGATCCGACGATCACCAGGCGCGCCGGCGGGCAGCGTTCGACGACGCGCGGCAGCACCTGCTTGGCGAACCAGTCGAGCGCTTCCTGATTCGGCAGATGGCTGAAGCTGCCAAGGAACAGCATGGTGTACGGCTCGCGCGGACCGGCGTGCAGGCTGTACTGCGCGGTGTCTATTCCGGCGCGCAGAGTTTCATCGATGCGGTTCTCCAGGCCGGGCAGGAACCCGAGCAGATAGTCGCGATTCTCGCGGCTGCAGACCTGAATGTGATGCGCGCGCCGCAGCATGCGCAGTTCATAGCGGATGGCGCGCAGATATTCGAGCGCGGGACCGATCTTGCGCACCGCCGGGCCGGGCCGCTCCAGCAGGCGGCCGATGGATTGGAAATAGACGTCGTGCTCAAACACCGCCGTCGCGATGCGGTGGAACTCGAAGGCATATTGGCCGAGGTTGGTGTATTCAAGCTGCAGGACGTCGATGGAATGGAGATAGATCGCCCTGTGGATCAGCCATTCGAGATCGGGCAGAGCGAGCTCGCGCACCGCGTGCGGCACGATGGACCAGGGTGCGGGTGGCGTGTGATCGGGGCGCTTGAAAAAATCGGCCGAGGCGCAGAGCCTGGTGAGCGGCTCATGTTGTTCGCGCTGCCGTTCCTCGTCGATGACCACGATCAGATGCAGCTTCGCGCGGGTGGCCAGGGCCATGGCCGTGCCGTTCATGAAGACGCCGCCGCCATGGGTGGGCGGATAGACCGGATAGGGCGCGACGAAGAGGATGCGCGGCGGGCCGGCAATCGGCCGCGTATCGCCGAAACGGTCGTGGAAATAGCCGCCCAATGGACGGCGGAAGGCTTCGATATCGTCAACCGCGGCGAGGGAGCGTGCGCGCCAGCGCGACGCCAGCGCGCCGGGAAGCTGCAGACTGGCGCGGAACATTCCCGGCAGCGTGGCACGCTCCATCGACGCGCCGGCAAAGCAACTGAACACCCCACCCGCCCAGGCTTGCAGGAAATGGCGCAGCAACCAGGCGGGCCGGTGGATGTTCTTCCACGCGAATAAGAGAAAGTTTTTGTGCAGCACGGCCTGGATGTAGTCTTGAGAGAACTTCTTTCCGATGGTGCCGCGATGCTCATGCCAGACGTGGCTCAGGGGCTGGTAATAGACCTTCCAGCCGCGCTTCCAGGCCATGTAGCCGAGGTCCGTGTCTTCGAGGTAAAAGGGAGCCAGCAGATGGTCGAAGCCGCCGAGTTCGAGAAACTTGTGACGGTCAAAGGCGCACGATCCGCCGCCGCCGTAGAAGCAGGGATAGAGATCGGCGATCCGGTCGTCGATGCGGTGGCGCACGCCGAGCCGGCCGTTGTCCCACCAGCCCTGCGTCAATCCGGTTTCTTCGCGCTTCTTCAGTGGATCGGAAAAAAAGATCTGGCAGGAGACGGCAAAGACCTGGTCGTCGTGGAAGCCCTTGAGCAGCGGCGCCAGAAAATCGGGCGCCACGCGCATATCGGAATTGAGCAGAACGACGATGTCGTTGCGGGCGGCGGCGAAGCCGCGATTGGACCCTGCGCCAAAGCCGTGGTTGCGATCAAGCGCAATGACCCGCACTTGCGGAAATTGGCGCCTGAGAAATTCGGCCGAGCCGTCTTCGCTGGCGTTGTCGACGACGATCAGCTCGTTGGCGGAGTTGCCTTCGAGCGCGGTGAGAATCGACGGGATGTATTTTTCCAGCAGGTCGCGTCCGTTCCAGTTGGGGATGACGACGCTGGCCGATTCGGGGATGGGGCGCGGACGCGGCGCAACGGCTTCGGCACCGCGGCCGAAGAGCCGGTGAAGCAGATCGGTGAGCCACAGCAGCGCCAGCGGAACCAGCGCCAGCAGCGGGGAGAGCAACAGAAGCGGAAGCTGCTTCAGAATGCGCCAGAGGGCGCTCATGCTAGGAATCTCGAATCTCCGGGCCGAGCCCTAGAGTCCTTCCCAGGCGATACCAGCGCGAGGCGGCGATGGTGTGAACGCGCGCGGTGAGCTGATGATTCCGCGCGTCGAGCGACTGTGCCCAGCCCGTGCGCTTTTCCAGTTCCGCTTCGGCGGCATGCAGCGCCTCGACGCAGGCACCGAGTTCCTGCGCGCGCGCGTCGAGTTCGGCGGTGAGCCGCGTTTCGGTATCGCGCGCCCACTTGGTGCGATCCGCGAGTTCGGTGTGCAGCTCCGCCAGTTTGGCTTCGTAGGCGGAGACGGTTTCGCGCGCGGCGGCCTGCTCGGCGGCCAGTTCCCGCTGCACGACGGCGACGCGCTGGTTGGCGGCGTCGAGTTCGGTGTTGAGCTTGCGAGCCCATTCGTTGCGCGTCTCAAGCTCCTGCTTCAAGGCGCGGTGGTGGGTGAGAAGCTCCTGGTGATCGGTGAGCGATTTCTCGAGCCATTGGCTCTTGGTGGTCACTTCGCCTTCGAGCTTGCCGATATGTTGTTCGCGCTCGCGCAGCACGTTGGAGGTGGACGGCAGAAAGACGTAGCGCGGCGCGCCGGTCTGCGGCGAGGCGGCGCAAACGGCCAGGAAGAAGTGAGCCGAAGAGGGATCGCCGGCGGACTTTCCGGCGCGCACTTCGCTGGCGGTTGCCTGCTCGACCGGCTCGAATACGATCGCCTCGGCGTGGTTTTGTTCAAAGAGCGACACGTGCGGGAAGAAGGCGGCGAGTTCGGCGCGGAATTCCTCGTAAGTGAATTCGTGGACGTGAAACGGATTCGGCCCGGACTGGCGGCGCGTCTCCTCATAGTAGAGGCGGTTGGGAGTGGAGACGACGAACTGGCCGCCGGGGGCGAGCAGGCGGCGCGCTTCGGACAGCAGCGCTTTCCAGTCTTCGAGATGTTCGATTACCTCGAAGGCGACCACCAGATCGAACCCGCCATCGGGGTATGGCAGCGCGGTGGCGGAAGCGGTTTCAAAGCGCAGGTTTGGCTGCTGGTAACGCTCGCGCGCGAATTGCACGGCTTCTTCGGAAATGTCGGTGGCGACGACGCTGCGCGCCACTTGCGCCAGTTCGGCCGAACCGTAGCCGGTGCCGCAGGCGGCTTCGAGAACTCGGCGGTTGCGTGCCAGGCGCGAGGCGAAAGCATAGCGGGCGAAGTGTTCGTTCCAAAGATCGGCGTTGACGTGGCCTGGAAGAACGCGCTCTCCGGTGAACTCAGGCAACGTTCGGCTCCTGTTTCACCTGGCGCAGCCTGGCGTTGATCTCCACTTTGCAGGGCAGGTGCATGTAGCCGTAGATCTGCGCCTCGGAATGGCCCATCTGCAGCGTGATGGCGTTGTCGATCCAATCGCACATCTGGTAGTGATGCAGCGTGCCGTCGGCGAGGGCGGGCGAGAAGGAAAACGAAGAGGGATAGAGCTCCGGCAGATCGACGTGAAAATCGACGGTGACGATATCGCCGGGCGCCATGGGCGGAAGCTCATGACCTTCGCGGGCGGAATTGGTGCCGGCGAAATCCATGCCCAGGTGATTGCGCATCATGAAGCCGACGATGGGCATGTCGATTTCTTCCTTGGCACGGGCGCTGATGCGTACCACCACGCGCGTTTGCGGATCGAGAAGCGCGACGGGCTGCCCGAATTGGTCGGTGATGGCGATGCCGATCACTTCGCCGCGTCCATCGCCATGACGGTGATCGACGTTGGGAATGGTGTCGATGACTTCGGCGGCGATGGACGCTTTGCCGCCGGAGCGCTCACGCGGCACGCGCTTTTTCAGTTCCAGGTAAGCCGCGTCTTTCTCGGTCATCGCGCCCAGGTATTTCGCCACCACCTGGTCGGTGACGCCAAGGTCGCGCATGCGGCCCTTTTCGAGCCACATGGTGCGGTCGCCGATCGCCTTCACGTCGCCGATGGCGTGCGACACAAAAAGGATGGTGACGCCGCGCTGGCGCAGTTCGTGCACCTTGCGCATGCAGCGCTGGCGGAAATAAATGTCGCCCACGGCGAGCGCCTCATCCACCAGCAGGATTTCCGGATCGACGTGGATGGCGACGGCGAAAGCCAGTCGCACGGCCATGCCGCTTGAGTAAGTCTTCACGGGCTGGTCGATAAAATCGCCGATTTCGGCGAAGGCTTCGATGCCAGGGTAGCGGCGGTCGATTTCCGCCGAAGACAGGCCGAGGATGGCGGCGTTCAGATAGACGTTGTCGCGGCCGGAAAACTCGGGATTGAAGCCGGAGCCTAGTTCGAGCAGTGCGGCCACGCGGCCCCGCACCTGCGCGGAACCCGAAGTGGGCGCCAGGATGCCGGCAACAATTTGCAGCAGGGTCGACTTGCCGGATCCATTTTCCCCCACGATGCAGAACGTCTCGCCGCGATGGATCTGGAAAGTAACATCGTGCAAAGCCCAGAAGTCGCGGTGGCGCGTCACGCGGTTGAAGGAAACGAGTTCCTTCAGACGGTCGCCGGGAGAGTCGTAAATGGGATAGCTCTTGGAGACGCCCTGAAAGTCGACAACGGGTTCGGGCACAAGAACCAAGTTAAACGGGGGCGATGGGGGGTGTCAATCCTTCCGGCCTTGGCCTACCAGGCTTGGCCTGCCGGGCTTGACGGCTGGCGCGGCAAGCTGGTTCAATTTCAGAGCGATGGCGGTAAAGAAGAAAGCTCCGGCGAAGAAAGCGGTAAAGAAGGCTGCCAAGAAAGCCGCGCCACGCGACCCGCTGGACCTTTCAGGCTTTCCGCACGAATCCATTTCGCGCGAACAGCGCTGGTTATGCCTGGCCTGCATTCTCGATCTGTTTACGCGCCACCTGGGATTGACGGCGGCCAAGGCGCAGACCGAGATCAAACGCTATCAGCCGGCGGTGGAGGAGCTATCGTCGGCCACACGGGCCCGGCCGTATTTCGAGCCGGGCGAAGAGGCAGGCTGTCCTTACTGCGGCGCGCCGGCCAAGTGGCAGGCGCCGATCGGCGTGGTGCGAATCGAGGGCGGCAAGGCCAGCGATGCGCCGCGGCGCAGCCTGCTGAAGCAATTGCCGGAAGGCGAGTTTTACGTCGTCGAAGAGAAGGCCACACAGCGCGAGGCGCTCTACGACTGGCTGGCCAAAACGGGCGCGACGCTCGATCCGGATTCGGAAGGATGGCTGCTCGAAGCCGCGCGCCATTGGCTGGGGCGGCGTATGCCGAAGGAAGATTGGGATACGATCTTTCAGCGCGTGAGGGCGGTGAGGCGGTCCCGGCGCATCGAAGAAGGGTTCGAGGCGGAGTATGACCGGCTGTTCCTGGCGCCGCGAATCTTCGATGAGATTCTGCTGGCGCAATATTTGCTGAGCCGGTCGCACAAGGCGGGCGGATTGACGTTCGAGGGACGCCTGACGCTGCAGGATCTATACTTCCGGCTCAGGGGCGGCGGCTATCTGCGGGCGATGGGCGTGACGGCCGGCAATCCCTCGGACGCGCTGGAGCAGTTAATCGAGTTGCTGGGCGGCGAAGGCGGCATGAAGTTCCATTACGTCGTGGACCGCCGGGCGTTTCTCGAACGGTTGAAGGATTTGAAAGACGCGCGGATTCCGAAACCGAAAGCCGGCTAAGCGGCCGATCCAACGGTCTTGGCCAGGCTCTTGAGTTTCGCGGTAAGCGTGGTGCGCTTGAGCCGCAGCATCTCGGCCGCCAGCGTCTTGTTGCCGCCGGTGCGGCGCAGTGCCTGTTCGAGCAGGTGCAACTCGATGCGTCCCACGGTTTGCTCGAAATCGATGCCGTCGTCAGGCAGGGGAATCAGCCCGCCGGAGGAAGTGCCGGCCGCGGGAACCGGACCGGTGAGGCTGAAGGGCAGTTGGAAATCCGTTGGCAGAAGGGCGGAACGATCGCCGGAGAGCGCCACGGCCTGTTCGATGGAGTTTTCCAGTTGGCGCACGTTGCCCGGCCAGGAGAAGGTGCGCAGGAGTTCCAGAGTCTCGGCGGCGAAGCGGCGGGGCTCGAGCCCTTCCTGCAAGCAGACGCGGTCGAGAAAATGGGCGGCGAGGAGAGCGATATCCTCGGGACGGTCGCGGAGCGCGGGCAGCGCCAGCGGCACCACGCTGAGCCGGTAATAAAGGTCTTCGCGAAACTTACCCTGGCGGATGCGTTCTTCCAGATTGGCGTTAGTGGCGGCGACGATCCGCACATCGACGGTGACGGTGGCGGAGCTGCCGATCCGTTGAAACTCCCGCTCCTGCAGGACCCTCAGCAGCTTGCCTTGCGTTTCCATCGGCATGTCGCCGATTTCGTCCAGAAACAGCGTGCTGTTGTGCGCCTGTTCGAACCGCCCCGTGCGATTGTTCACGGCGCCGGTGAAGGCTCCGCGCACGTGGCCGAACAACTCGGCTTCAAGCAAGGCTTCGGGCAGCGCCGTGCAATTGACGGCGACCAGAGGCAGCGCGCCGCGCGGTCCGGCGGCATGAATGGAGCGGGCCGTTACTTCCTTGCCGGTCCCCGTCTCGCCGGTGATGAGAATGGTGGCGCGTTTCGGGCCGATCAACTCGATCTTTTCCGACAGCCTCTCCATGGCGGGGCTGCGGCCTACCAGCATCTGTCTCCATGCCGGTTCATCCCCACGCGTCTGGCGGGTGGCGGTCTGGCTCATGCGGCTAACTCCTGGCTCACAGCTAAGTCATCGGCGGTGGTAGGCCCAGGCTGAATACGGAGAAACCCGGATGGTCGTGAAGGTTGGAGGGTGAGTGTAGCGATAAGTGATGAAAGGCACTTAGCTGTAAAACGAATGCATGCAAAACAGCTATCGCCGAAGACGCCGGGAGAGACCGCGAAAGGCTGTCTTACAAACGTTTTCCTTACAAAGAGACTGCGATTGTGAAGATGTCCTCCACCTTAGTTGGCCGGCGATGCCAACTCACTTGCCAGCAGCCACGCCATGGCGCCGCCGCGCGGGTCGGGTCCGAAAATGGCGGTGCGATCGTAATATTCGCGCAGACTTTTCATTTTGCCCGTGCCGGTGCAAACGTCCACCAGCGCGCCATCGGGCGCCGTTCGCGTTTTAACCGCATACCAAGCCTTATCGACCGCTTTGCGGAAATAGGCGGGATCGAGCCAGCCGCGCCGCATCCCGCGCTCCATGGCGAAGGCGGTCATGGAGGTAACCGTGAGTTCGCGGTAGCTTTCGGGGTGATCCACCACCTGATGCCAGGTGCCGTCGAAGTCCTGATGGCGGAGCATGGCTTCCATGTGCTCACGGAATACTTTCAGCATCTCGGGACGGGCGGGGTGGTTTTCGGGCCACTCGCTCAAGCTCAAGGCGAGGCCGAGCGCGGGGAAGCCGTTGCCGCGGCCCCAGGCGGTTTCGTCCAGCGGGGAGTGGCGATGGAGCCCATCCTCGCGCCGGTTGAGTTTGAGCATGAAGCGCATGTGGCGCAGCGCCATATCGTAATAACGGGCTTCGCCGGTCAGCCGGCCCGCCTGCGCCAGGATCGGCGTTCCCATGAAAACCGCATCGCTCATCTCGTTATGCAGCGGCATGGATTCCTTCATCCCACCGTTGTCGAAGCCCATGCCGGCGGCGGCACGCACCAGTTCGAGATAACGCGGCTTCCTGGTGCGGGCGTAAAGTTCGCCGAACAGAAGGTGGCCGGAAAGATGGCTGCCGGTGGCCTTGGCGAGGGAATCGCGAGTGCCGTCGAAGTAGGGGGCGACGATTTTTTCGACCATGGCCAGTTGCGCGGGGTCGTTGGTGGCGTCGCCCAGGCGCAGGCGGGCAATGAGCGCCACGGCGGGGATGTAGACGGCCTCGGGTAGTTCCTTGCCGTATCGTTCGCCGAGTTGCTTTGAGACTTCAAGCGGGGTGCGTTTGAGGCGTCGCTGCATTTCAATCCTCGCGCCCGATGGTTGTTTCGGCGCCTTGTCCAAAGCGGATTTGAGGAATCCGGTTTGCGCGGGGACTTCGGCGGCGGGAATGGACGCCTTACCGAGAGCGCAGGCGAGGCGTGCACAGGCGTCGTCTTTGGCGGCGGCGTCGCCGGCCACGATCACATAGTCCGGGGCCTGCATTCCGATCCAGCGCCAGACATAGAGCGCCTCGGCGGTGGCGGGGACGTTGTAAGCGTCGCCGGGGGGTGGAAAGGCGGGCAGCGGCTTACCATCGGGATTGGCGAGCGGCAGAGCGGAGACAGCGTAGCGGGCGCGCAGCCTGGCGGCGGCCGGATCGTTGTAGAACCAGCGGATGGCATCGGCGACGGCATCGGTGGAAGCCTGCCCGCCATCGATTCCGCCCACCAGCAGCACACGCGTCTTGCGCGTGTGGAAATCGAGATCATCGGCGGTGATGAGGGCGGGAATGGGTGTGCCATTCCGCGTGACCCCGGCCGAGGACCATAACACGCCCGGCGCGGCCAGGCGCCCGGCCAGATCCTTCACTCTCTCATCGGCGGGGCCTGCCATTAGAACGCCCGCAACCAGCAGCAAAGCGGCGATTCGCATACACTTGAATTTCTCATGAAACTCCTGGCAATGGTGGTGCTGTTTGCCTGCGCGATGCGGGCGGAATGGAAGGCAGGGGCGGCGAAGGTGCCCATTACGCCTGACGAAAGCATATGGCTCGCCGGGTACGCGGCGCGAACCAAGCCGTCGGAGGGCGTGCGGCAGGCGATCTATGCCAAGGCGCTCGCCTTCGAGGACGCGGCCGGGCGCAAGTCGGTGGTGGTGACGCTCGACCTGGTGAGCATCCGTCCGCTGACGGCCGATGTCGTGGCCAGGCATGTGCGGGAAAAGCATGGCATCGCGCGGGAGCGGATTCTGTTCAACGTGTCGCACACCCATAGCGCGCCGATTGTGGGCGACGTATCGAGTTACCAGTCGCGCATGGGTTCTTACTTCGACAAGCAGCGCGAAGTGATCGCACGTTATACGGCGGCGCTGCCCGGCAAGATCAACGCCGCTGTCGACCAGGCGATCGCGGCGCTCGAGCCCGCCACGCTGCACTTCGAGCAAGGCTTCGCGGGATTCGCGGTGAACCGGCGGCGCGTGGGAAGGCGCGAACTGCCGGGTCCGGTGGATCATGACGTGCCGGTGCTGGCGGTGCGGGCGCCAAGCGGCGATTTGCGCGCGGTGCTTTTCGGATACGCCTGCCATAACACGGTGTTGGGCGATTACGAAGTGAACGGCGATTACGCGGGCTATGCGCAGGCGGCGCTGGAGGCGCGGCATCCGGGCGCGGTGGCGCTGTTTGTCGAGGGCGCGGGGGCGGATTCCAATCCCCTGCCCCGGCGGTCGGTGGAGTTGGCCGCGCGCTACGGCGCCACGCTCGCCGATGCGGTGGATGAAGTGTTGAAAGCGAAGATGAAGCCGGTGGGCGACGGGCTTAGGGCGGTGTACGAAACGGTGGAGGTGAAGTTCGAATCCGCGCCGCCGGAAAGCGAATTGGAAAAACAACTGAGCGATAAGGACGAGTATGTAAGGCAGCACGCGCAGCGCATGCTGTTTCTGAAGAAGCGCGACGGGCGGATTCCCGATACTTATCCTTATCCCGTGCAGGCCTGGCGTTTCGGCAGTGAGATGACTCTGCTGGCGCTTGGCGGAGAACTGGTGGTGGATTACTCGCTGCGGTTCAAGGAGAAATACGGCTGGGACAAGCTTTGGGTCGCGGGTTACTCAAACGATGTATTCGGCTATGTTCCGTCGCTGCGCGTTTGGAAGGAAGGCGGCTACGAGGGCGGCGGCGCGTTCCAGTTCACGAGCTTCCCGGGCCGTTTTCGCGAGAGCGTGGATTCGATTGTCACGGCCAAGGTGGATGAGGTGATGAATTCGCTACGATAGAGGACGGAGGCGTGGCCGAGTGGTTTAAGGCGGCGGTCTTGAAAACCGTTGACGGGGAAACTTGTCCGGGGGTTCGAATCCCTCCGCCTCCGCCAGATTCACTGCGTTTGGGCGTGCAGGTGACGGCGCAGCCAGGCTTGCGCCAACCGCAGATCGTGACGCACCTTGTGGACCGACACCTGCAAGGCTTCCGCGGATTCCTCCGCCGTCATGCCGCCGAAATAACGCATCTCGATCAGCCGCACCAATGATTCCTCTTCGAGCGCCAGAGCGTCGAGGGCGCGATTGAGTTCCAGCAGATCCAGAGTCTCCGGTCCGGCTTCGAGACTGGGCGGCGCTTCGCCGCTGCGTTTCTTGGTGGCGCGGGCGCGGGCGTAATCGACCAGCACCTGGCGCATGACGCGCGAGGCGACGGCGAAGAAATGGCTGCGACCTGTGAACTGGGCCTGCGCATCTCCGCACAGCTTCAGATAGACTTCGTTGACCAGCGCGGTGGCTTGGAGGGTGTGCTCGCGGCGTTCGGATCGAAGATGCCGCGCCGCCAGGCGTCTCAAGTCCTCGTGCAGCACCGACACCAGTTCGTTGAGGGCCTCGCCATCGCCTTCCCGCATGCGTTCAAGCAACAGCGTTACGGAGGTAGACACCTGTTCGTATGATAGATCAGCGAGGCGCTAAAATCGCAGAAATGTGCCGCAGCATTAAAGTACTGCGCGGAATGGAACCGCCGGCGACGCGCGGCGATATGCAGGCCGCCGCCCTGCAGTTCATCCGCAAAGTGAGCGGATTCCGCAAGCCGTCGAAAGCGAACGAAGCGGAGTTTCAAAAAGCGGTGGACGACGTAACGGCGGCGGCGGAGCGGCTGTTGACCAGCATCAGCCGCACACGCCCAGACAGCGGAACCCGCGGCTAGTCAGATGGGCGGCATCGAGCACCAGGCGCCCGTCTAGAACCGTGCGGCTGCGCATGCGCGCGCCGATCGAGTCCCAATCGAGGTCACGGTATTCGGGCCATTCGGTGACCAGCACCAGCGCGTCGCAATCGGCGGCCAGTTCGCCCGGATCGGACGCCAGCAGGACTCCGCTATCGGGATGTTCCTTGCGGAAGCGCGGCATCGAAACCGGGTCGTGCGCTTTGACTTTGCAGCCTCGCTCGATGAGGCGGCGGGCGATGTCGATGGCGGGCGCTTCGCGCAGGTCGTCGGTATGAGGTTTGAAGGCGAGACCCAGCAGCCCGATGGTGCGGCCCTTGAGAATCTTGAATTCGGCCTGCAGCTTCTCGACGACGCGGTCGCGCTGGCGCTGATTCACTTCGCGCGCCGCCTCCACGATGCTCATGGCGAGGTTGTACTCGCGCGCGGTGGAGATGAGGGCGGAGGTGTCTTTGCCGAAGCACGACCCGCCCCAGCCGAGGCCGGCCTGCAGGAACTTGCCGCCGATGCGCGAGTCGAGTCCGATGCCCTTGGCCACCTGGCGGATGTCGGCTCCCACGTTTTCGGCGAGGCGTCCGATTTCATTGATGAACGAGATTTTCAGCGATAGGAAAGCATTGGCGGCATATTTGATGAGTTCGGCGGAGGCGAGATCGGTGGAGACGAGCGGCACGGCGCCAAGGCCGTCGGGACGCGGCAGGAAAGTGGGCGCGGGGAACGTCTGATCGAGGATCGGGCGGTAGAGCGAGTAGAGCGTTTCAAGCCCGCGGGCTTTGTCCGATCCGACCACGATGCGGTCGGGATAAAGCGAGTCGAAGACGGCCGAGCCTTCGCGCAGAAACTCGGGGTTCGAAGCGACGGCGAAATTCGATTCGGGCAAGTGTTCCCGCAGCAAAGAGCCGGTCCAGTTGCCGGAGCCGATGGGCACGGTGGACTTGTTGACGATGACGACGAACTCGCCCTTGTAATGCGCGCCGACGCCCTGGGCCGCCGCGCGCAGATAGCGCAGGTCGGGCGAGCCATCGGGCAGCGGCGGCGTACCAACGGCGATGAAGATGACATCGGCGAGCGGAACGCCGTCTTCGTAGTTGGTCGAGAAAGAGAGATTGCCGCGGGCGCGGGCGGCGAGGTCTTCCAGGTGGGGCTCATAGATGGGAATGCCGCCTCCGCGAAGCAGTTCGATCTTTTCCGCGACCGGGTCTATGCAGGTGACCTGATGGCCGGTGTAGGCGAGGCAGACACCGGTGGTGAGACCTACATAACCTGTTCCTAGGATGCAGACACGCATACTCTCTATTTGAGCATTGCGGCGAGGTGGACGAAGCAGCCGCGGTTAGCTAAGCTAAAGAGGTGAAAGTCGTCAACCTTCACGCCGCCAAGACTCAGCTTTCCCGGCTGGTCGCCGATGCCGAGAGTGGGGAAGAGATCATACTGGCGCGGGCTGGTACGCCGGTGGTGAAACTGGTCGCCATCAAGGGTGGGCTGAAGCGGCGCAAGCCTGGAGCGCTGAAAGGCAAGATCGTCATTCACGACAATTTCGACGAACTTCCCCCTGAGATCGCCGAGGCCTTTGGTCTTGAACCTTGAGAGCCCTGCTCGACACACACGTTCTACTCTGGTATCTATCTGGTGACCGATCCCTTGGGCGTCGCACACGGGCGATCCTTGCGACACCTCAAACCGACGTCGTCTTCAGCGTCGTATCGGTGTGGGAAATCGGCGTCAAGGCTTCATCGGGGCAGGTGCTGCTACCCGAACCTTGGGATCGTACGCTAATGCAGCAGATCGAGAGCTCCCGATTTCAGATTCTCGATCTGAGCCTGAGACACGTCCTTGCTATTCGCGGCCTACCATTGATTCATCGCGATCCGTTCGACCGCATGCTCCTCGCACAAGCCGCCTCCGAAGACCGCGTCTTTTTCACTTCCGATTCGAACAACCTGAGCTACCCCGTTCGCTGCCACGACGCGCGGTCCTGATCTCCCCGCATTTTTCGGGGAATAGGATCGGGCTCCGGCGGCATCTCCTGAACAGCAGCCGGCCGCGATCGTTCAGAGGTAGATGAATATGAATCCCAACTCAAGCACCCTGCGTGTCCTTGCGGCTTCGCTCATGTCCGCCGCGGCGGCCTTCGCCCAGGAAAACAATTCCGTCCAACTGCGCCAGTTTCTGGATCAACAAGCGGGTGGGCTTAACAAACTGATGGTGCCCGCGGAAAGTGCGCTTCCGGTACCGCGGCTGACGAACGGCAACGTGGATCCGCGGTTCCGGATCACCGAGGCGCGGCGTTTTTTGGGCAAGATGCTGTTCTTCGATCCCATCCGGACGGCGCGCATCCGTCCGGAATTCGGCGGCGTGCCCGCCACCAGACAAACGGCATCGTGCGGCAGTTGCCACCTGGGCGAGGCGGCGTCGCGCGCCGGTACGCTTCTCAACTTCGCGGCGGGCGGCGAAGGGCGCGGGTATACCGATGCCGCGGGCACGTTTGTCCCACGGCGGCGGACGCGCAGCGATCTGCCCGTAATCCGCTCCATGCCACTTTTCCCGGGGGACACGATGGTGGATGAGCTGCCTACGCTCACCGATATTTTCGAGCTGGCCAAGGGCACTCCCGCGCGAGGCCGCAAGCTGCCGCCGCCGGGCAACCTGTTGCGAACCGGGCGGCTGGATGCGGTTGACAGCGTGGCGCGCAATGCGCCCAGCGTAATCGGATTCGCCTTCAACAACCGGCTGTTGCAGGGCGGTTTCGCGGGCGAGCCCGATTCCTCGCCGGGTGGGCTGAATCCATTCGACACGACGGCGGGCGACAACGTGGCGCTATTGCTGCTCGATGCGCACCGCATGCTGGAGGCGCAATCGGCGGAGCTGCAGAAGGTGCCGGCGTACCGCAAGCTGTTCCGCGATGCGTTTCCGGAAGAGGCGGCGCAGTCGGACTCGGCGGGCGACGTCAACGTTCTGATCAACGACGACACGGTGCTGCGCGCCACGGCCGCGTTCATGCGCACCGTGGTGACGCGAAATACGCCTTGGGACCGGTTTCTGGCGGGCGACAACAACGCGCTCACGCCGGCGCAGCAACGAGGCGCCAGGCTGTTCTTCACGCCGGCGGCCAATGGTGCGGGCGGCGCGGGCTGCTATTCCTGCCACAGCGGGCCGATGCTGAACAAGCAGTACAACGATTCCGATGTCACGGGCGTGGGCCAGTTCGTGGAAGAGAACTTCTTCAACCTCGGGCTGCGCGACCATCCGCTGCAGGCGTTGAACGCCGCTGTACGCAAGGATCCCAGGTTCCGCGACGACGGCAGGCGGGAAGTGACCTTCCGCGACGATGACGCTTTCGAGTTCCGCACTCTGACTCTGCGCCAGCTCAAAGACGGCGGCGTCTTCCTGCACAACGGCTCTTTCAGCAAAGTGCGCGACGTCGTGCAATACTTCAACGCCGGCGTGGCGCAGGATGAGGAAGCCGCCGCGGCGTCCACCTTCACCGCGCGATTCTCTTACCCGCGAGGGTCCGGCATGCCGCGCGGCCTGGGGCTTTCGGCCGCTCAGGTCGACGACGTTGCCGACTTCCTTGAGAACGCGCTCTACGATCCGGCCTTCGTGCGCTTCGATCCGAACTCGCCCACCCGCACGTTCGAGCCAACGGTGCAAGACCTGACGTATTCGGCGTACCGGCCCGATCTGGCGGCTTTGGGCACGGTGGATGGGCGCATGCCAAGCGGGCTGCCGCGGTCCAACAACGACGCGTTGTCGCGGCGCGACATGGGGATCGAGTTTCAGGATGTGACGGGGCATGTCGGCTACGCCATCTCCACCGCCAGCCGCGGCATCGACCGGCAGCAGGATGCCGTACGGTTCACCAACAACAGTTCGTCGATGGTGGACACGCATCTGATCGTCGTCGTAAGAGGACTCGCCGACCAGGTACAGCTTGAAAACGCGAGCGGCGTCACCGCCACAGGCGAGCCCTATATACGGGTGTTCGTGCCTGGAGGCGTGCTGATGCCCGGCCAGACGATCGAGCAGACGCTGCGGTTCCGCCGCGAGCCAGGCACTCCGGTGGGTTACTTCTTCAGACTGCTTTCGGGCCAGGGGAACCCGTAAGTTCCGCCAGGAGGGCCTCGGCGACCTCTTCCGCCGGGCCCTCCCGTTCCACTTTCTCCGACCACTGCCATTGTTCGAGATAGGCATCGGAACCCGAAAGTCCTTCGGCCATGGCGATGCGGTCGATCTCGATTTGGAAGCGTTCCGGCAACTGGAGCGTGACGGGACGCTTCCCTTGTTCGAACACCTTGATCTGAGCGGGAATGCCGCGCCAGGCGAGGATTTGATAGTGCGCCATGATCTTACTCCGTCATTGGTTTGAATTGGCAGCCTTCGACGAACACATCGAAGAAATCGGGGGTGGTTTCGAGTTCGATGTGTTCCACCTTTTTCACCAGTTGTTCCAGGGCGGCGCGATTCGGGCGCGAGCAGAGCAGGCGGCGCGCCCCGGCCACCGCGGCATTGCCCACCTTGACGATGCGCTCTTCGGGCACCGGCGCCAGGAAGCCGATCTCGATGGCGTTGCGCACGCCGATGTAGTTGGCGAAGGCGCCGGCGAGGTAGAGCCGGCCAATACCGGAAGCGGCGACGCCGGCGTGGCGCATTACGATCTGCTGGCCGCAGACGTTAGCGGCTTTGGCTTGCGCGAGATTGCTGGCGTCTTCGCGTGAAAGAGTGATGCCGCGGTCCGGCACGATGGTCACTTCGCGGGCGCGTCCACCGAAGACTCCCATCGGCGTCATGAGATTGTGGCGGCGGAGTTCCGCCAGCAGGTCGATGAGGCCGGAGCCGCAGATGCCTTCGGGCGCGGCGCCACCGATGACCGTGAAGTCCCAGCCCGCGCCGTTCCAGCGCAGCGACTCGATGGCGCCTTCGACACCGGGCATGCCGTATTTCACGTGGCCCCCTTCAAAGGCCGGGCCGGCGGGGCAGGACGCGGCGTAAAGGCGCCCTTCGTGCTTCAAGACGACTTCGGTGTTGGTGCCCACGTCGACCAGCATGACGGTGCCCGCGAGCGACTCCATGCCGATGGCCGCCAGGCAGGCGGTGGTATCGGCGCCGACGTGACTGGCGATCAGCGGGGCTCCGTAGACTTCGGCTTTCGGATGCATCCACAAGCCGAGCCGGTGCGCGGGCTCAAGCAGCGCCGTGGTGGCGCGTTTGCCGGCGCGATATTCCTCTTCGACAACCGATTTATAGGGGCGCTGGCCGATCGGCTGGACATCGAGCCCGAAGAACAGATCGCGCATGGTGGAGTTGCCGGCGACCACCATTTCCCCGATCTCATGCCGGTCGATGGAGAGCGCGGCGCAGGCCTGCTTCAACTCGCGATTCACGGCGCCGATGGCCGCCTTGTGCAGTTCGCCCGGGCACTTGCCATCGTAGGAAATGCGGTTCATGATGTCGCTGCCGCCGAAGCGCTGCGGGTTTTCAAACGAAGCCTGGTAGACGGCGCGGCCCGATTCGAGAGCCACGACTTCGAGGACCACGGTGGTGGTGCCGAGATCCATGGCGGCTCCGTAGCCGGGGCGCGGCGGATCGGGCCCGGTTTCGGCGATGGTGGAGCCGGTGAGGATGCGCGGCTTGCGAGAGAGCGGAGCGAAGCGGACTTCCCCGGCTGCCGCCCGCGCCTGGCAGGCGAGGCGATAGGGGTCGCGCAGGAAGCTTTCGGCCGGGGTGCGCGGCGTCAGATCGCCGGAGCCTTCCTGAACTTCCACGACGCATTCATGGCAGGTACCTTTGCGGTCGCAGGAAGTGGGAACGCGAACGCCGCGCCGGTCGGCAAGGTCGAACAGCGTCACGGGTTCTCGCGGCTTTCCCAGGCAGGGCGGTAGTCGATCTTGTCGTCACCCATGCAAACCGGCAGTTCGCCTTCCGCCTTCGGCTTGCGCTTGTTGCGGCAGCCGAACGTCGCGGTGCATTGGCTGAAGCGGTTCTTGTAGGGGCAGCGAGTGAGCGCCTGCACATTGGCATGCGCGGCGATCCCGGAGAGGATTTCGTTGAGGCGGTCCATCCGCTTTTGAAATTCCTTGGGATCGATCTTTTCCATGTCAGGCCGCCACGCCCGCCAGCCGCTTGGCCATGGCCACGCAGGCGAGCGCATCCTTACCGTAGCCGTCGGCGCCCATTTCGTCGGCGAACTCCTGAGTGACGGGCGCACCACCCACCATGAACTTCACCTGGTCGCGCAGATCGGCGTCGATGAAGGCTTCAATGGTGCGGCCCATGTTGGGCATCGTGGTGGTCAGCAGCGCGGACATGCCGACGATGGAAGCGCTGTGCTCTTCGACGGCGGTCATAAACTTATCGGCCGAAGTGTCGACGCCCAGATCGATCACTTCGAACCCGGAGCCGCGCAGCATCATGATGCACAGATTCTTGCCGATATCGTGCAAATCGCCCTTGACGGTGCCCATGATCACTTTGGCCAGCTTCTCGATACCGGAAGCGGACAGAATCGGTTCGATGTGGGCCATGCCGGCCTTCATCGCGCGCGCGCAGGCCAGCACTTCGGGAACGAAAATGAAATTCTCGCGAAACTTGATGCCGACGATACCCATGCCGGCGATGAGCCCGTCATCCATCACCTGAAGCGCCGGCGTGCCGGAATCGAGCGCGGCGCGCGTGAGACGGTCGACGGTCTTGTGATCGCCTTCGAGCAGCGCGGCGGCGATCTCCTGCATCGCGGGCTGGGTGGGCGCAAAGAGGTCGATGTTGCGCTGGCGCTCGTCTTCCCGCTCCAGGTAATCGGCGATTTCGCGGCGGATCGTCTCGTTTGAAATGTCGTTCAGTTGTGCCATTCGCGTACGGCCCTGGGGATTTCCTTCAAATTTTCGATGGCGGTCTGCAGCGGGATGGCGCACTCCGGTCCCACCAGGTTGACGCCCGCGTTCAGATTGCGGCGCACTTCGGCGCGCACCACCTCCGGCCCCTTGGAAAACAGCGTTTCGGGATTGTTGATGTTGCCCACCAGCGCGCAGCGGCCTTTCATGATGGCCATGGATTCTTCGGGTTCGTTTTTCGAATCGTAGTGGAAAGCCGCCATGCCGGTTTGCGCGATGTATTCCATGCGGTCGACGGTTTTGCCGCAGATGTGCAGGATGATGGGGACCTTCAATCGCTCCGCGAATTCGATGTGCAGATCGCGGAGGTAACGCGCGTAGTATTCGCCGCTCACCAGATCGCCGGTGGCGTGATCGGGCAGGGTAAGCGCGTCGGCGCCGGCTTCGATCTGCGCGAGCCCGAATTGGATGGTGGCTTCCTTGAGCTTGTCGAGGCAGAGCTTGGTCTGGCCCGGATCGTCGAGCGAGAGCAGCAGGAACGGCTCCACACCGAAGCAGTGATAGCCGAGCGACCACGGCCCCATGGTCTTGCCGATGATGGCCGCTTCGTTGCCATATTCCTTCTTCAAGATTCGAATGGCTTCGAGAACGCAATGGGTGTCCGGATGGGTGAGGAAATCCGGCGGAATGCGGATGTCTTCGTGCGTTTCATACACCGGCTCGCGCATGCGCACGGTGGGCCAGTTGTCCTTCTGCTCCCATTGAATCTTGCAGCCGAGCGCGGAGGATTCCTGAATGATGGAAAACACCGGCATGATGGTGTCAAAGCCGAGTTCGGTGTAGCTGGTGGCGGCCAGCCGCGCCATGAGTTCGGGCTTGCGGTTGGCGTCGGGAAACGGCGCGTCCACCAGATCCATGAGTTCGACGGTGGCCACCGAAGTGGGATTGCAGACCGGAGTACGGTCGACCGGCTGGCGGTTGAGCGCGGCCAGCACGCGTTGCCGGGAATTCATGGGAGCCTCATTTCTGCGCGCTGGGCGCCACCAGGACGCCGCGCGTGGCGGCAGCCTCTTCCTCTCTGAGTATGGCGCGAACGTTGAGAGCGCGAGGCAGCAGCAGGCCGGTGAGTTCGGGATGCGGCAGGCCGCAGGGATAGGCGAGCGACTCGTTGAGTTCGGCGAGCTTCTTCAAGCCACCGGCGATGGCTTCGGCGCGCGCGGTGTCGCCTTCGGCATCGACGCCGGAAGCGGTCACCGCGATCGTCTTGCCGGACTTCTTATCGAAAATGGTGAGCGGCCGCGGCGTGGTGGAACCGCCGTTAGGCAGCTTGCAGGCTTCGAGAAAGAGGCGGCGCGTGGCGGCGTGATGCGCGTGGCCGCAGGCGTGGCGGAGAAGGCCGCCGTCCCCGGCCATGGCTCCCAGTCCCGCCATCGCATGGCGGATGAACTCCACGCGGGCGGCGGCATCCGGGTGGCGGCTATAGGTGTGAACCAGGTATCGCGCGCCGGGCTGGCGGTAAAGACCGATGGTGATGTCGCCGCAGTGCGGGTCCATGGGGACCAGTTCGATGCGGGAGCCGATATCCGCGGTGAGCATGTTTTTCGCTTGACGCCTCGCCAACTTGTCTGACAAGCTGACAATAACATAAGTGCTCGCCGGACTGAAACCCGCCGCCCGCTCGTCGCTGAGCGACAATATCGTCGAGCAGATCGCCGACCTGATCGCGCGCGGCGTGCTGAAGCCAGGCGATCGCATCCCTTCCGAACATCAACTTTGCGTTCAATTCGGCGTGGGCCGGACTTCGGTGCGCGAAGCGCTACGGTCGCTTTCGGCGATGGGCGTGGTGCAGCCGCATCAGGGAGACGGCACGTTCGTTTCAGCCAGCCTCGAGAATCTGGTCGAGACGCGGCTGCTGCTTGAATCGGGGACGGCGGCGCTGGCGGCGGAACACGCCCGGGCCGCCGACCTGGCGGAACTGACGGCGGCGGTGCGAGGGATGCAGCATTCGCTCGACGAGCCGGAGCGGTATCTGGAGCACGATCTGCGCTTTCACCTGACGCTGGGGCGCGCGGCGCGCAATCCGATGCTCGAAAACTTATTGGGCACGATGCGGGCGTATCTTCAGGCGTGGATTCGCGAGGCGCTCAACAGGCGCGGCGCGGGGCGGCGCGCGCGGCTTTCCATCGCCGAGCACAAGCGCATCTTGACCGCGCTAAGAAAGCGGGATGGCGACGCGGCGCGACGGGCCACGGCGGCACACATTCTCTCGTCTAGCCAGGAACTACGGGCCAAGGCGAGAGCGTAGAAAATACAATATCGGTGGTATGGCCAAGCGATTCGGGCTTGCCCTAAAATTATCGCTTGCCATTAATCTATGCCGCCCGGCGCGAACGGATCGCGCTGTGCGTGCTGCTCGCCATGACCGGGGCCCTGTTGGGTTTCCAGGCCAGGACGCTGTCCCTGACCGTGGATGAACCGGTACATCTTCTGTCGGCGTACCTCTACTGGAACGGGCGCGACCGGCTGGAGCCGGGGGATTTTCCACCGCTGGTAAAGCTGGCGGGCGGCTGGGCAATTCGAAACTCGACGCTTTCGGTGGCGCCGGATCTGGGCTATCCGGGTGACACACGCAAGGAGTGGCCGGAGGCCGCCGGTATGATCGCCCGCAGCAGCCATAAGGCGTTGGCGGATGCGACGTTTCGCGCGCGCCTGCCGTTGATCGTGTTTCCCCTGGCGACCATGTTTCTGCTCTGGCGCTGGGGACGCGCGCTGTTCAGCCCGGCGACGGGCTTGACTCTTGCCGCGCTATTTGCGCTGGAGCCGACGGCGCTGGGCCACGGTGCCCTATTCAAGAACGATCACGCCGCCGCGTTCACTTATCTGCTGTTCTGGTATACGGCCTGGAGCCAGTGGAACCGCCCGTGGCCCAGGTTTGCCGCGCTGTTGGGACTGGCCGCCGGACTGGGCGCGGTGAGCAAACTGTCGCTTCTAGTCCTGATTCCGGTCGCGATCGTGCTTGTGACTTTCCAATCCCGCCGCATCCGGACCGCGATACCGGCCGCTGCCCTCGCTCTGGCGGCCTCCTACGCGATCATCGTCACCATCTACCTGTTCGACGTACGGCAACTGGCGGAATCGGATCTGGCCGCGCTTGACCGGACCTCGGCGCCGGTTGCGGTGAAGACGGCGGCGCGTGTATTCCAGTTCGTACCGGTGGCGAACAACATGTGGCGCGGCGTGATGACGCTGAGCGTGGACGCCTCGCTTCCCAAGTACATCCACGTGCTCGGCACGTTGCGCGAGGGCGGGCATTGGCTTTACTTCGGCCTGGCCGCGGCGGTGAAAGGCGCCGCCGGCATCCTGATCCTCTTTGTCGCGGGCCTGATGCTGATGTGGGGATTCGGGCTCCGCGCGCTGTGGTGCGTGGGGCCGATGCTGCTATACGCCGTTCTGGCGACGTTGAGCGGTTTCCAACTCGGCCTGCGGCTGATTCTGCCGTGCCTGCCGTTCGCCATTCTGGTTTGCGGCATCGCCATCCATCAGGCGAGCCTGACCGGGCTTCGCTACCTGACGGCGGCGTGCTTGCTTCTGCTCTCGGCCGAGTCGATGTCGGCGTATCCGCACGGAATCGGCTTCTTCAACTTCCTGGCGGGAGGCACGGCGCGGGGGCCGCACTACCTTTCCGACAGCAATCTGGGCTGGGGAGGGTCGCTGGCCACGCTATCGGCAGCCATCGAGCGGTTGAACTGGACCGATGTGAAACTGTTCTACTTCGGCGGCGATACGCCTTACCGCTTTCTGAAAGATGGCCGGTTCCAGTTCATGGCTCCTCCATGGGCGCCGGAGTTGGCGCAAGGGGAGCGCTTCCGGCCCACGCCCGGATATTACGCCGTGAGCGCGGCGTTCCTTTCCGGCCAGTTGTTCAGCCCGCGCTACAAGGACTATTTCGAAGTGTTCCGGCAGATGGCTCCAGTGGAGCGGGCCGGTTCGATCTATCTCTATCAGGTGCCGGCTCCATCGGTCAGGAAAGGCTCTTGACGATGGCCGCCGCCCGGTCCATTTCTTCCATCGAGTTATAGATGTGCGGTGAGAAGCGGAGCCCCTCGGACTCGCCGGCGGGGGTGCTGGCAAGCGCGACGCGATGGCCGGAGTAGAGTTTGTCGTAAAGCTGCCGGGTGGACTTGCCGCGCACCATGAATTTGACCACGCCGCCGCTGACGGTCCACTCGCGCGGCGTTTTCAAATGCACGGCCGCGTTATCGGAAAGCCGCTGCTTCAACCGGGTGACCAGTTGTTCCAGGCGCGCTTCCACGGCGGGCATGCCGATGAGGTCCAGAAAATCGACGGCGGCTTCAAACGCCACCAGTCTCGGATCGTCGCGCTGGCCGTAGACTTCGAACTTGCGCGCGCCCTCGACTTTATCGGACCAGCCCGCGGTTACCACCGAAGGCCACAGTTCGGCGATGCGATCCTGGCGCACGTAGAGCATCCCGGCTTCGAGCGGTCCCATGAACCATTTGTGGGCGCTGCCGGCGAATGAATCGCAATCCATGGCCTTCAGGTCGATGTGGAAGGCGCCGAAGGTTTGCGCGCCATCGACGTGATACCAGAGCTTATGCTGGCGCGCCAGATTGGCCAGCTCAGCCACCGGATAGCGATTGCCGGTGGTGCTGGTGCAATGCGTGATGGCGAGCACGCGCGTTCTGGACGTGATCTCGCGGGCCACGGTATCGAACAACTGCTGGGGGCTCGAGGCGGGAACCGGCACCTGGGCCTCGCGGATCACCAGCTTGTGGCGTTTGGCGCGCACTTTCCAACTGTCGTTACTCGAAGGATGGTTGTGCGAAGTGATGACGATTTCGTCGCCTTCCTTCAGATCGATGCCGTTGACGACGATATTGCTGCCTTCCGACGTATTGCGCGCGATGGCGATTTCGCCGGCCCCGGCATTCATCATTTTGGCGAGCTTCGAACGGAGGCTTTCCTTGCGGCCATCGTACTTTTCGCGATTCTGAAAAGACGGGTTGCGATGGAAGTCGGTGAGGAATTCCAGGTGCCGGTCGAGCACCGGGCGCGACGAGGGGCAGACGTTGGCGGCATTGAGATAAAGAAGATTTTCGGCCAAGGGAAACTGGCGTTTCACCATCAGCCAATACTCTTCGGAAGTAGCCGGCGGCGCGGCGGCAAGTTTCGATTGAAAGGCGGCCCAACTGGCGGGAAGGCTGGCGGCCATCCCGCGGAAAAACTGTCGTCTGGACCCGTTGCTCATAGGTCAAAGAGTATCAGAACCACCCGCGGGGCGGCGCTCTTGTGGTAGATCTAGACTCCATGCCTAAAGTGCTAATCGTCATTGGCGACGCCGCCGAAGCGCTGGACACGATGTATCCGTTGTTCCGCGTGCGCGAGGACGGATATGAGGCGGTGGTGGCGGGACCGGAAAAGCGTGTCTACCACCTGGTGATGCATGAGATCCCGCCAGGGTGGGACGTGACGCGCGAAGGTCCAAGCTATCATCTGGCGTCGAATATCGCCTTCCGCGACGTAAAGCCCGAGGAGTACGCGGGGATGTTCATCACCGGTGGACGCGCTCCGGAATATTTGCGCTATGACGCCGGCCTGATGGGCATCGTGCGCCACTTCTTCGCGGAGAACAAACCGGTGGCCGTGGTATGCCACGGAGCCGAGATCGTGGCGACGGCCGACGTGATCCGCGGGCGCCGGATCGCCACCGTGCCCAAGTGCAAATTCGATGTCGAGGTCTGCGGCGCCACGTTCGTCAACGAAGGCTGCGTGCGCGACGGCAACATGGTGAGCGGCCGCACCTGGCACGACAACCACTTGTTCATGGCCGAGTTCATGCGTATGCTGAAGGCGCAATGACACGGCGGACTCTGCTGGCGGCGCTGGTGCCGCGGCGGCCGTTTCCCTTCGGCTTCACGCTCTACAGCATGAAGACGCTGCCGGTGGCGGAAGCGATGCGCGTGTGCGCCGGAATCGGCTATGACGCGGTGGAACTGTGCCTGCTCGATGGCTGGCCGCGCCTCGAAGCGAAGCAGGCGCGCGAGGCGGCGCGGGCTTCCCGGCTGACCATTCCCGCCATGATGGAAAAATTCTCGCTGGTGGTGGACGATGCCGAGCAAAGCAGGCAGTGCGAGCGCATCGCGGCGGCCGGCGAGTATGCGCGCGTGCTCGGTTCGAAGCCCGTACTTGAGACCGTGGTGGGCGGCAAGCCCGAACAGTGGGAACCGCTGAAGCAAAAGATGGCGGAGCGGCTGCGGGAGTGGGCGCGGGCGGCCGAACGCGCGGCAATCACGGTTGCCATCAAGGCGCATGTGGGCGCGGCGGTGGAACGTCCCGATCAACTGCGCTGGCTATGGAAGCAGGCGGCCAGCGAGCGCATCAAGCTCACCTACGACTACAGCCACTTCCAACTGGTGGGGTTGGGGCTGGCCGAATCGCTCGATCCGATCATTCAGGACGCGGTGTTCGTGCATGTGAAGGATGGACGCGGCGATGCGCGGCAACCGCGATTTCTGCTGGCCGGCGAAGGCACCATCGACTATGTGGACTACTTCCGGCGGCTGCGCGCGGCGGGCTACCGGGGTCCGGTGATCGTGGAGGTGAGCGCGCAGATTTTCCAGCGCCCCGGTTACGATCCGGTGGCGGCGGCGCGGCAGTGTCACGCGGCGCTGATCAAAGCCCTGTAGCGGCGGCTGCCTTGACCTGGGGTGCCCGCTTGAAATCGCGGATCGAATCGCGCAATTCGGTACGGTTGGCGTACTTCGGTTTCACTTCAGCGAGAAACTCCGATGCCGCATGCATGCCCACCTGGCGATAGCTCTCAAACTGCGACTCCGAGAAGAACTGATCCGATGTCGGCTGGTGCGGGAACTGAGGATTTTCGAGCTTGTACTGCTCGACGTCGTAGGCTTCGCGGCCGGTGAACGAGGACTTGAAATAGAGCAGCACGCCGGTCTTGCCGCCGCGGTAGCGGATGGTGCCGGTGACGAAGTGATGCCGGGAGTTGGCGAGCGGCTGGGGCGGCCGGATGTCGTCGACGCGGATGTCGATCTCGGCTTCGAAATCGACGCGGCAGCGGCGCACGGCCATGCCCAGCGCGCCGAAGCTGAACGTGCCATCCTGTTCACCGTCGCCAACGACGATGAGCCCGCACTGGCGCCGGATCAATTCATACAGCCCGAGGTTTTCGAAGTGGCCGCCGTCCGAGATATTGACGTAGGCGTCGTTGTCCTTGGCGGTGCCGAACAACTCCGAGAAGCTGTGCGCGAGGGAAAACGTCTTGCCGAACCAGGTCGCGTCGGCGTTCACGTTGCGCAGCCACCACCCCAATCGGACGTTGAAGAACGTAAGCAGGAAAGCGATGGGAGGGGAGCTGTGGAATCCGCTGTTGGGATTGGCCGCCGCGCCGGAAATGGAGATCAGGCTGCCGAGGGAGACATCGTCTTCCAGGCGGCCGGTGGAGACTTTGCTTGCGTCCATGCCTTGGGTGCGATTGGAGAAAACATGGAAGGGTGTGAAGAACAGCGAATGCGCGCGGCGTTCGCTGAGCACCGCGTCCTCGCCGCCCACGGCATTGAGCGCGGTATTGACGATCGGAATCGGAGTTTCGGCGGCAAGACCCTCGCGCTTTTCGAGAAACTCGCGGATCTGGCACATCTGCAGATCGTCGTCGAAGTCGAAGCCGGTAAGGGAATTGGGGGAGCGCCGGCCGGCGCGAGCGGCGCCCAGGAAGCAGCGCACCAGGCGGTTGCGGTAGAAGCGGTTGAGGGAGAACTCATTGACATCGACGCGCCAGCCAAGCAGCAGCGCCACGCCGAGGCAGGCGGCAAACAGCTTCCAGGCCCACCCGTCGCCGGTGATGGAATCGCCGAGCAGCTTCCAATGATCGGCCGGCTCGGGAGCCGCCTGCACCAGGAGCAGATGCGCCCCCAGGGACACCGTGAAAACCAGCAGCGCGACAAAGAGGCCGGGCGCGAAGGAGGCCAGCAGGGCTTTGGCCTTCTCCATGGGACCCGCCTTTTCCATGTCTTCCTTCTTGCCACTGGTTCCGCTGCCGGTGGCCGAGAACAGGCTGAGCGCTCCGAACGCAGCGGCGGCTAACCCGCCGGCGCCGGCCACGTAGTCGCTAAGCGCGTACCAGCCGCGCAGCATTCCGAAGGGCGCGTAAATGCCAATGGCGCCGACGGCCAGGATCATGCCGCTGGTAAGCAGCAGCATGGCGGCCAGGCGGCTCCAGGCTTCGCGCACCAGGTCGGGCATGGCGCGTCCTACGATGCCGATCATGACGGTGAGGCAAACGGCGATGGCCACCATGACGCCGGGAGCGGCGAGAAGCGTGTAGTTCCAGAAGAATTCCGACACCGGGCCGGCGGCGGGGTGCGCCTTCATGTGAAGCACCGAATCGGAGAGCGTGGCATAGGCCAGATGAATCACGCCGAAGGCGACGGCGCCGCAGACCACCGCCGCCAGCGCGCTGCGTCCCAGATCCTTGCGCTTTTCCTTCTCTTCGATGTGGCAGAGCCAGAAGGGAGCGAAGGCGAAAATCACCATCCGCAAGATCGCAGGCGGCAGAGCGAAGTTCCACAACGACTCCGGAGGGGTGGAGGTCAGGTTGACCCATAAGGCGGGGTTCAGCGCGAGGATCGCCACGCCGGTAAGCGCCGCCCAGAATTGCGATCGCTTGAAACCGCGCGCATAGCCAAGCGAAAACAACGCGAGTGGAAAGGCCGTAGTGGCCATGGTAAGCGCGAACAGAATCGCCAGCGACTGCTCGGACGCGGCTTTCCCGATCGACACATAGAGGGACGGAGTCAGCAGAGCCGATCCCAGGATGGAGCCCAACACCAGGGCGGTGGGCTTGGCATATTCTCCCTTGGCCTTTTCCGTGCCGCCTTCGAAGGACTGCCAGGAAACGATGAGCCCGTGGCAGATGAACAGCATGATCGCTTCGAGCACGTAGACCGAAATGACGCCGCCCGTGGTGAGCCAGGGAGAATTGTCCGCATCGGCGAGGCCAAAGGTCCACAGCGCCCAGCCATGAAAGCGCGGCAGCAGCAGCACGCAGGTAAACACGCAGATCAGGAAAGCTTGCAAAAGGGCCGTATTGCGCAGCCAGATCATCACCAGCGTCCAGGTGTCTTTGCTGAACAGACCCATCGAAGGCGTCAGATAGTTGGAAAAGCGGCGCAGATGTTGGAGCGACGGGTCGTCCTTGCCGGTGGAAAGCTTCCGGCCCTGGAAGCGCTGGGCGAGAAAGTGGGCGCCCGTGTAGCCGCCGCCGGAAACGGTGGAGAGATAATCGGCCAGCGGCAGAATGCCCGCGCGTTCGAGCACCTGCAGGATGCCGAGATTGAACGACGCACTCCGGATGCCGCCGCCCGAGAGCGCGATTCCGACGGTGGGTTCCGAGGACGCCTTGCGCTCCCGCAGAATCCGCTCTTCATTTTCTTGAATCCGTTCAAACGGAATGCCGGTGGAATTGCCTTCCATATCGGTACCTATGGTACAGCGATCGAGTGTCCCGAACGCACCCGTTCGGAGGCGTGGATCCAGGCATCGTTCATCCACTTCACCTGCCGCGCGTTTTGCCGCAATTGGTGGCGTTCAATGGCGAGCAGCGCGGTACGGAAGTTGACTCCGAAGTACTGGCGCGGCTCGGCCAGCTTGCGGAATCCGAACAGGCGTTCGTAGATCGGCGTGTGTTCCTCGCGCGGGCAGGCCACCAGCCAGTCCACTTCGTAGAAATCGGCCAGGGCGGCCATGTGGGCCACCAGTTCGAAGAGAATCTCGCGGCGCGCCTGGCGGTGGAAACACAGGCGGCTGGCTTCGACGAAACTCGCCTTCGCGATAGCGGCAAACGCCGGGTGATCGCCGAAGACCTTGTGGACGGGCGCGGTCCGCCAGTCGAGATCCGGCCGCACGACGCTGATACGGACAGTGGCGTGCGCCGCCTCGCCGGGCGTGCGCAGCAGAAAGCTGAAATGATTGGCCAGCGAATCGTAGGAATCGGAAAACCGCCCGTCCGGGCGCGGCTCGATGGCGGCGCGGCGCAGGTAGCAGTCGTGACGCAGGCGGTACACGTCGTCCTTGAGTTCGGGCGTTCCGGCCAGCGTGAAGGTCATTCGATTTTCCATTGACTCGATCTCTCCTTGCCCTGTTAGCGGGAAGGCGGGCTGGAAGCGGCCACGGCGGACGAAAAATTTCGTACTATCCTGTTGCGATGCAGAGCAAAGCGAAAACCGTGGCGGAATATTTGGAGGAATTACCGGACGAGCGGCGGCCGGCGATTTCCAGAATCCGGGCCGCCATTCGAAAGAATCTTCCCAAGGGTTTCGTGGAGTGTATGAATTACGGGATGATCGGCTACGTGGTGCCGCACAAGCAGTATCCGGCCGGCTATCACGTCAATCCGAAAGACCCGCTGCCATTCGCGGCGCTGGCTTCGCAGAAGAACCATCTGGCGTTTTACCTGATGACGCTCTATCAGAAACCGGGCACCGCCGATTGGCTGCGCGAGCGGTTTCAGGCAGCGGGCCGGAAACTCGATATGGGCAAGTCGTGCATCCGGTTCCGCAAGATCGACGACGTGCCGCTCGACATTATCGGGGAGGCGGTTTCGCGGGTATCGATGGCGGACTTTATCGCCCGCTATGAAAACCGCTGAAACGCCGCCACATTTCGCTTCACCAGTTCCCCAAGAGGATTCATGTTCGCCTACCTAGACCCAGGAAAAACTCTGAAGCCAGCGAAAGCGCTGGCCAACTACCGGGAATTCCTTCAGGCGCAGTACCGCAACGAAGCGGGTCTGGCCGGATCGGCGTTCACGCTGCTGGAGGCGTTCGCCGGAGTGCCCGCGTCGCGCAAGAAAACAGCCGCGGTGGAGTGGATCGCGTTTCCCAAAACCGCGCGGGTCTCAAACGCGGAGATCGATGAGCGCCGGTTCCGCGCCCAGGATGAGTATGTCGAATGGCGCGTCGAAAAGACCCCGGCCGGCAAGGTCAAGCAGGTGACGTTCACCACCGAGTTTCTGGAATACTACCAATCGCTGGCGATGGTGGGCGTGGCGGAGTTGACCGCGGCGATCCGCGCGGTGATTCCAGGCGCCAGGCCCTCCGCGGCGGAGCTGTTCGGTCCGGGTTTCGACGCGGCGGGCGCACAGCCGGAAGCGCGCGGCCGGACCTTCGCGAATTTTTCGCGCGAGAATCCCTGGAATAGCGGGAAGAAAGGAATCCTGTGCCTGGGCCAGCCCGCCAATACGCTGGGCGCGCTATTTGCGCTGGCGGGTGCGGCGGCGGTGCCGAATCGCGGCGTGCCGGCGGGCAGCGTGTGCGCGACGATGGGCGGAAACTGCGTGCCGGAGCGCAACTCCGATCCGTCGATCGCCGCGGCGATTCAAACGCTGGCGCAGGCGGGGCGCGGGCTGTGCCTGGCCGATCCCGTCGGCATCGAGATTGTCCGCCTCGGAGGCATCTGGCGGATTGGCTCAAAGGTGCTCGACATCAACAATCCGGCCACCAATGAAGGAGTCTGGAAGATCGCCCGGCGCGGCAGGCGTGGGGTCTTGAAGATCGTGCCAAAGCTCACTCTGGATGAAGAGGCCATCACGACGGGGGCGCAGGTGGCGGGCGTACTGACGGTGCAGGCGGCGGTGCTTTCGGCGGCGGAGGCGGACATGCCCGAGTGGTCGCGAACGGGACAGGAGAGTTCGCGGCGGCTGCTCGAAGTAGCGGGTGGCGCCGGGGGTGGCCGCTAATGCGTTTAGTGGTGCTAGCGCTGATGGTATGGCCGGCAACCGCTCAGTTGCGGAAACAGGAGCGGGAAGGCGCCCCAGTGCGGAACATGACGGCGGCCGAGCGCACGCAACTGGGCGATCCGTTCTTTCTTCTGGTGCTGAAGCCGAAGCCCAACGAAACGCGCCTCGATGAGATCGAAAAGCTGATCGTGGGCCGGTCGGGCAAGCGGCGTTTGTTCGTGGTGAGCGAAGAAGTGATGGATGCCGCCGCGGGCACCGGGCATTCGCGCCGCACCGTGACCGGCTATACGGGCGTCAATCAGGGTATGCAACTGGACCCGAACGTATCGCTCTCGGTCTTCTTCACCGATCAGGCCTTCCGCCTCGACGACCTCGAAGCGATGGGCTGGGACGATGCGCGCAACCGGTACAACTACTACAAGCTCGACCGGCAGGGCGGCGCGCTCACCTGGAAGTTTCGCGGCTCCTCGGTGGATGCGGACAAACTGACGCCCGAACAGCGCGCTGGAACGTGCCTGCGCTGCCACATCACCGGCGGGCCGGTGATGAAGGAACTGCCGATTCCATGGAACAACTGGCATTCATTCCGCTCCCTGGTGGGCTATCTCTCGCCCGACAGCCCCAACGCCTGGGCGATCGCGAAGTCGCCGCGGTTCCTCGACCTGGCGGGCGCGCAGGATTTCGAAACCTCGTTCGTCCTGCCTTCCATCAAGCAGTTCGACGGGCGGCGCGTGGATGCGCTGACAAGGGCCGTACCCGGCGGGCGTCGCGAAGCGACCGATGGGCGGCGGCTGCTGAGGCCGCTGTTTGAAACTTTGGAATACAACCTGACCAGCGCGGACCAGCCTTCGGGATTGCATCCGTTCCCCACGCGGGGCGACGGGCCCGTGGTCGATATCCAGGTGCCGGACACGTTCTTCCTCAATGCGAATCTGCTGGCGGGCGGCGGCTTCACACGGTATCAGGGGTTGGGCATCGCCGAGGCGCGCCAGTTCGCGGACGTTCTGAAGTTGACGCCCGCCGAATACCGCGACACGGTGAAGGCCTTTCAGACCCGCATCGGCGGAAGGGAATTCGATGCCAACTTTGCATGGCTGGTGCCCGAGGCAAGCCACGCCGACAATCAGATGGCGGACATCCTGGTGCGTCGCGGCATCGTGACGGCTGAATTCGCCGCCGCGGTTCTGGCGGTGGATCTGGAGAATCCGGTTTTCTCGCAGGATCGCGAGTCGCTGTTGCAGTTCGTTCCGGCTCGATTCCGTTTCAAGCCGCGAAACGCCGAGGACGTGCCTCCGGCGCATCCCGATGAACTGACCACGGCGGTGATACAGGCCGTACGCGCTTCCGGCGTGCCCGCGGGCAGCGCCAGGGAAACCTTTGTGAAGCTGCTCGAGGATCCACAGCCGGTGCAGAGGGTGCGCGAGGCGGTCGCCGCCTATCTCGCACGGCAGACCACAAGCCTTGAAGGCGTCGCGCGCGCGGCGGAGATCCGCAGGCTCTACCGGCGAATGCTCGAGCGGCGCATCGCCGCTCAAAAGCGGATTCCCGACCTGGTGGAAAGCAACTTTCTGTTTCCCACGGGCTCGGCTCAGTGAGAGAGCCGGCGGCAAACGGCAACCGCGCCGAGGCCGAGGCCAATGAGGGCGAGTGACGCCGGCTCGGGGCTCGGAACCGGATAGCCGTCGGTGTACATGCGCGACATCAGCCACTGCTGCGGCGTTCCTCCGCTGATGGCGGTGGGGAAGTACACGATGCCGATGTTATAGGATTGACCGGCGCTGAGAGTGAGGTACGACTGAGCGTTCGATAGCACCGCCGCCGGCGTTGTGTGCGACGTAGCGGACCGGATGCGCCCGGCCGAGAAGCCGTCGCCGCCGTCATGCACGATATCCCAGATCGCCAGTTGCAGCCCCGCCCACTGCGTCGTGCTTGCCAGCGACGGAAGCGTGTTTTGCAGCAGCCATGCGGCCCGGCGTTGAAAGTCGACGGGCATGGCCATGGTCGTGTTGTAGGTGGCGATGCTGATATTGGTAAACAGGTCGATGCAGAAAGCGTTCCGGACCGGGCTGCCATTGACGGAGACACGAATGATTCCCATATAATCCTGCACGTCCGATCCGTTGGCGTTGATCCAAGCCGTCAGGCCTTCGGTGTAGGTACTGCCCGACTGACCGAGGCTGGTGGTCAAAGTCGTCCCCCGGGCCAGGGGCGTGAGAATAAGGACACTGGCGCACACAAGTGTTGCTCCGAACCTTCGCATGCACCCATAGTGCGGCCGGGCGGTAGACAATCCAATTCGAAGGAATACCCTCTGCGAGGGTGGAGTTTACCTAGCCCGAGCCCAAGGGAGGCAGGACCAAAGTACTCAAAAGATGTACTTCAGCCCGAACTGCATCTCGCGATTGTTGATCACGGTGGCGCTGATGCGGCCGAAATCGGCGGCTCCCAACGCGCGCGAAGGCGCGCTGAACTGCGGCGTATTCAGGAAGTTGAACGCCTCATAGCGGAATTGCAGGCGGTGTCCCTCGCGCACGCGGAACTCCTTGAAGCAGGCAAAGTCCCAGGTCTTGTTGGCGGGCGCGTCGAACGACGAGACGCCGGCGTTGCCGTAGCCCTTCGCTCCTTGAAAGAAACCTTCACCGGCGCAGCCATCGCATTTCGACCGCACGAAGGCGGCGGTGTTGAACCAGCGGTCGATCGAACGGCCCTCGAAGACGCGGCTCACGCTTTGGCCGGCGGCGATGTGCGGGCGGGGCTGGCTTCCAGGACCCGTGTTCTGCGAATCGCCGGTTTGGCTAATGGTGACGGGCAGGCCGGAGGTGAGCTGCACGATGCCGTTGATCGCCCATCCGCCGAGGAACCAGCCCTTCGGGCCAGACGCCTTCCGCAGCCACGGAAGCTCCCAGATGTGCGAAAAGACGAACCGGAAACGCTGGTCGATCTGCGACCGGCCGCGATCGGAGCGGCGGTCGTTGGGATCCTGCACGCCGTTGGCGCCGAACGGTCCGCTCTCGTTGATGCCATAGCCCACCGACATCGCCTTCTGATAATTGAACGAAGCGTTGAAGGTGAGCCCGTGGGAATAGCGCTTTTCGGCGCGGAGCTGCAGGGCGTTGTAGTTGGCCGAGCTCCACGATTCAAGCTTGCGCACGGTGCCGAGCGGCAGAAGCGAGGAGGCATTTCGCGAATCCACATAGAAGGGATACGGGCGGCGATCCTGTACATTGCCAAGGCCCGGATCGGGGTTGTTGAAGTTATACACGGGCATGTCGAGATGCGACGACGAGCTGCCGACGTAGGCGATGCCGGTAACGAAGTTCTGGCCGAGGCTACGTTCCAGTTCGGCCGTCCACTGCCAGATGTTGTTGTTCAGATACATCGAACGGTTGCCGTTGCCCGCCTGCAGCCAACCGAGCATCACCAGCGCGGCCGGGCCGCCGGCGGCCGGAGAACCGGCGAACGGATTCTGAATGGTGGCGGTGGGCCGCGTGCGGTCGTTCTGGAAAACGGTGGAGCCGGAGAACGGCGGGTTCAATCCGAGAATGTTGAAATTGTTCGATTGTTGCGGCGAATAGAACAGGCCGGAGCCGGTGCGCAGGACCATGCGGTCGGAGAGGCGGTAGACGATGCCCAGGCGCGGCATGAACTGGCGGTTATTGATGTCGTAGAGCTTCTGCACCACCAGCGGGTCCGGCACCAGCTTGGGCGTGACGCGTCCATTGATGGTTTGCACGTCGCCGGCGGCCAGCGAAAGATTGCGGCCGCGTCCGCCCGCGTCCACCACGTGCCCGTACCAATCCCAACGGACACCGAAGTTCACCGTCAGCTTCGAGGTCGCCTTCCAATCGTCAAGCCAATAGAGTCCCACCTTCTGTTGATGCATGTCGTTGGTGGGCACACCTTCGGCCGAGTTGGCGTTCAGCGGAATGCCGAGCATGAAGGCGGCGAACGGATCGGGTACGCCCGCGATGTCGCCGGTGAAGGTGATCTGGCCGCGCGGCAGGTTTGACGCTTCGTTGACCACGGGGGAATTGCGCCACTGGCCGCCGAACTTGAAGTTGTGCTTGCCGCGATTGATGGAGATGGAATCGGCGACTTCGGAAGTTTCATTCACGTTGAAGGTCACGTTTCCCGAACCCGTGCCGGCGAAGTTGGTGATGGTGATGTTGGGAAGCCCTTCTTCGCGCGGGTGGAGCGTGCGGTTGCTGTCGCCTGCGACGCGAAAGTCGAGACCGAGTTCGCGATGCGAAAAATCGGTATTGGTCTGCAGGGCAAGCTGGTTGGCGCGGATGCGGTTATAGCCCACGCGCAGATCGTTGACGGCGCGCGAGCCGATCACCCAGGTGTGCCCGACGCCCAGATTCTGCGCGCGGAATCGCGTGGTGAACTGCGTGGTGCGCTGCAGCGGATCGTTGAGCCACCGCGATTGCACGATCACATAACGGGCAAAGAGCCGGTGGTTGTCGTTCAGGCGATGATCGAGGCGGCCCAGTTCCTGATCGGAGTTCAATACCTGGTCATTGGTGCCGGTGCGGTTGAGCGTCGAGCCGGCCGCGCGCGCCTGATCGTCGAAGTTGGCGGGGGGCAGAAATCCGCCGTCGGCGAACGGACTGGTTTTCTTGAAGGTGAGGATGTTGAGCGAAACGGGATTGAGCAGGCTGCGCGGAATGATATTGCCGGGAAACGGCGCCGTGTCGGTGGGAAGACGGATGGACCGCGCGGCCACGGGGTTGGCGTCGCGCGGATACCAGCGGTTGCCGGGAATCAGGAGCTCTGAAAAATCGCCGTTGCGCATGGCGGCGGTCGGCACGGCCTGGCGCGCCGGAGTGCCGCGCGTCTCCCGCCGGCCCTCGTAGTTGACCAGCCAGAACGTGCGGTCGCGCTTCAGGGGTCCGGAAAGAACGCCGCCGAACTGATTGCGCCGCAGCTTGTTCTTGGTGGCGCCGGGGGCGAGGAAAAATCCGCGCGCATCGAGCGTATCGTTACGCAGAAATTCGAACAGCGCGCCGTGCAATTGATTCGTACCGCTGCGCACGGCCACGTTGGCCTGCGCTCCCGAGTTCATGCCGTATTCGGCCGAGTAAACGGCGGATTGGATCTTGAACTCCTCCACGGCCTCGATGGAGGGGACGAAAAGCATTGCCGATTTGAACCCGTCGACCGCGGCGACACCGTCAAGCGTGATGTTCTGGTTCAGGTCGCGCTGGCCGTTGGCGGAAAGCCCGACGATCTGGCCGGGCATGGCGCGCGTGCCGATGGTCTGGCCGCCATCCACGCCCATGCGCGACGATCCGTAGACGACGCCGGGCATCAGCGTCGCGGCTTGCGCGAAGTTGCGGCCATTGAGCGGCAGTTCCACGATGCGGCGGTGCTCGATCACCGAACCGAGCGTCGCATCCTCGGTTTTGAGCAGCGGCAGCGCGGACGTGATCTCGACGCGTTCGGTCTGCTGGCCGACCTGCATCTGAAAATCGAGCCGGGCTTTCTGCTGCAGTTCAAGCGTGACGCCGCGGCGCACTTCGGTTTTGAATCCAGGAGCGGCACAGGTGACTTCATAGGTGCCCGAGTCGAGCAGCGGGAAGATGTAGTTACCGGTTTCGTTGGAAGTGGTGGTACGCGAGTCTCCGGTCTCGGCGCGGCGGGCGGTGATGGTGGCGGCACCGATGGCGGCGCCGGTGGAGTCGGTGACCAGGCCCAGGATCTGCGTGGAGACGGTCTGCGCCTGCAGGGAAAGTGTGACAAAGGCCAATGCGAGAAAGCGCCCCATAGGCTGACGATGCTATCACGATGCGCGGTCAGGTCAGACCGGCTGGCTGGCGGAGCCGAATGAATCTGGCATTCTGGCTTCAGAGGCGATTGAATACTTCGCCCAGTTGAAGTTCTGACCATCGTGAAAAGGCCGATACGGGGAGGCGGAATGAAACGGGTCGCTCTATCAGAAGCCAAGGATGATCTTTCAAAGTACGTGAAGCTCGCGGCAAAGGAACAGGGGCGGTTCGACGACCAGTTGGAGAACGCCCCCCGCTTTCTCCGCCGCATCGAGCAAGCCCGCGCCAGCATCCAGGCCGGGCGGACTACACGGCTCGAAGATCTCTGATCAGCCGCCGCTGATCGCCGCCACGAAGTGAACCTCCGAACCGGCCGCCACCGGCTCGAGCAACCCCATGGGACTTACCTCGCCATCGACGGCCACCGAGATGTTCGTGCGCAGCCGGCCATCCTCCACCAGACGGTCGGCGATACCGGGCCAGGCGCGATCGAGGTTCTCGACAACTTCGCCCACCGTGGCGCCCGCCACTTCCAGTTTCGACCGGCCGCCGGTGAGCCCCTGCAATAGCGCCGGGATAAAGACCGTGGCCATGCGGCCTACTTCTTATCCCAAAGCGCCTGCAGGATCGCCGGCGGATTCATCGGCAGACGGTTCATGCGCACGCCGATGGCATGGTAAATGGCGTTGGCCAATCCGGCGAGCGGCGGCACAATGTTCGCCTCACCGACGCCGCGCACGCCAAAGGGATGGCCGGGATTCGGCACCTCGACGATCTTGGTCTCGATCATCGGCAGATCGAGCGCCGTCGGCATGCGGTAATCGAGCAGGCTCGAATTGACCATGGTGCCCTGCGGGTTCATCCAATATTCTTCGTTCAGAGCCCAGCCGATGCCCTGCACGCTTCCGCCCTGCATCTGTCCTTCGACGTAGCTGGGATGGATGGCGCGGCCCGCATCCTGCACCGAAGTGAAGCGCAGCACCGTCGTCTTACCGGTCTCCGGATCCACTTCCACGTCGGCGATGCAGCCGGCGAAGGAGCCGCCGACACCGCGCGGATTCACCGTGGCGCGGCCGACCACCGGACCGCCGGTAGTTGCCAGCTTGGTGGCCAGATCCTTGAAAGTGATGGAGTGTCCGTTCGAAGAAAACACGCCCCGCTCGGCCTGCACGGCGGCGGGTTCGATGGCCCACAGCTTGGCGGCGCGCTCTTTCATCTGGCGAACCACGTCCTGCGCGGCTTCGTAGGCCGCCCATCCGGTGGCAAAGGTGGTACGCGATCCACCAGTGACGGCGGTGTAGCCCACGGCGTCGGTATCTTCGACCACCGGCTGGACCTGTTCGACGGGAATGCCAAGCACCTCGGCCGCCTGCATCGCAATCGACGTGCGCGTGCCGCCGATATCGGTGGAGCCTTCCACCAGATTCACGTGTCCATCGGTGTTGACGGCGATGGTGCAGCTTGACTGCAGCCCGACATTGAACCAGAACCCGATGGCAACCCCGCGTCCGCGATTGGGACCGCCGAGCGGCGCGGAATAGTGCGGATGCGCCTTCATCGCCTGAAGCACTTCCACGCAGCCGATCTTGCGGAACTTCGGACCGTCGGCGCGGCGCGTGCCTTCCTTCGCGGCATTCTTCAAACGGAAATCGATGGGATCCATGCCCAGCTTTTCCGCCAGCTCGTCGATCAGCGTTTCGGTGGCGAAGGCGGCATTGGGCGCGCCGGGAGCGCGGTAGGCGGCCGTGCTCGGCTTGTTGACCACCACGTCGTAACCGTCGATGGTGACGTTGGGGATATCGTAGGCGGCGAAAACCGTCATGCCCGCCGGTCCCACCATGGCGCCCGGATAGGCGCCCGCTTCAAACGCCAGGTAAGCCTGTGCCGCGGTGATGGTGCCGTCCTTGCGGGCGCCGATCTTCACCTTCATATAGCAGCCGGGCGTGGGGCCGGTGCCCTCGAAAACATCGCGCCGCGTCATCACGATCTTCACCGGGCGGCCGGTTTGCTTGGAAAGGATCGCCGCCACCGGTTCGAGGTAAACCGGAATCTTGCCACCAAAGCCGCCGCCGATTTCGGTGGGCGTCACTTTGACCTGCGAAACGGGGATATCGAGCACGCACGCCGTCGCGTCGCGCACCACGAACGAGCCTTGCGTGCTGCACCACACCAGCACGCGGCCATCGTTGTTCCAAAGCGCGGTGGCGGCATGCGGCTCAATGTAGCCCTGATGCACGGTGGAGGTGTTGAATTCACGCTCGACCACCGCTTCAGCTTCGGCGAAGCCCGCGCCGATATCGCCCAGCACGTGGCGGAAATGCTCCGCAACATTACTCACACGATCCGTTTTTTGCCCCAGTTCCTTGGTGCGCATCGATTCGTGCAGAATCGGCGCGCCGTCCTTCATGGCGTCGGGCGCGGTAAGGGCGCAGGGCAGCACTTCATATTGGACGTCGATGAGCTTGACCGCCTCTTCGGCGTCGTGCAGACTGGCCGCGGCGACCGCCGCCACCGCATGGCCGCGATAGAGCGCCTTGCCCTTGGCCAGAACGTTGCCGCGAATGTGAGAGAGCGGCGTTTCGCCTTCGCCAAGGTCCACCATCTTGTCCGGCGCTTCGGGGAAATCGTCCGCCGTCACCACCGCCTGCACGCCGGGATACGCCTTGGCTTTGCTTGTATCGATGCTCAGGATGCGCGCATGCGCATGCGGGCTGCGCAGAATGACGCCATGCAGCAGGCCGGCCATTTGGAAATCGGCGCCGTAAATGGCGCGCCCGGTGACCTTGTCGGCGCCGTCGTGGCGAACGGGCCGCGTCCCGATCACGGAATATTGCGTGCTCATGCTCTTGCCTCCTCGCGCATTCTGGCGGCGGCGTCCTGCACCGCGCGGATAATCTTGTCGTAGCCCGTGCAGCGGCACAGGTTGTTGGCCAGGTAGAAGCGGATTCGCTCTTCCGATGGATCGGGTTCCTGATCGAGCAGCGCCTTGGCCGCCAGGATGAAGCCCGGCGTGCAGATGCCGCATTGCAGCGCGGCGTTTTCAAGGAACGACTGCTGCAGCGGATGCAACGTGTTGCCCTTGGCGACGCCTTCGATGGTGGTGATGGCGGCGTCCTGCGCCTCCACGCCCAGCACCAGACACGATGTGACCGGCCGCCCGTCCATCAGAACCGTACAGGCGCCGCAGTTGCCGTCGTTGCAGCCTTCCTTGGTGCCTGTGAGATTCAGTGTGTCGCGCAGACATTCGAGCAGGCTTTGGCGCGGCTCGCACAGAAAATCGGTGGGCTGATTGTTGATCAGCGTGTGGATATGAACTTTGCCCGGCATCAGTTGGTCCCTTTCGCTTGGGCGACGGCGGCTTCGAGTGCCCTTCGCGTCAACACGGCGCAAAGCTGGCGGCGGTATTCGGCGGGTCCGCGCATATCGGTGATGGGCTTGGCCAGCACGCGCGCCATTTCACCGGCCTGCCGCAGGTTGTCTTCGTTCGCTTCGCGGCCCGCCAGGAACTCTCCGGCTTCGCGCACGAATAACGGTGTAGGCGCGACGGAGGCCAGCGCCACCCGGGCCGAACGGATGGTTCCATTCGACATCTCCACCCATGCGCCCACGCCCGCCACGGCGATATCCATTTCATTGCGCGGGATGAAGCGCAGGTAGTGCGCGCCGCTTCCCGGCTTCGGCGCCGGAATGGAAATCGAAACCAGCAGTTCACCGGGCGCCAGGCAGTTCTTGCCGGGCGCGACGCAAAAATCCTCGACGGCGATTTCACGTGTGCCGCCGGGACCGGCGACGCGGCACCTGGCACTCATGGCGATCAATAGCGGAATCGCGTCGGCACTGGGCGCGGCGTTGCAAAGGTTGCCGCCGATCGACGCGCGGCCCTGAATCTGGGTGCCGCCGATCAGATTCGCCACCTCCGCCAGCGCCGGATACGCCCGGCGGACATCTTTGTCGCCATAGATTCGATAGCACGGTACCGACGCACCTAGCGTCAACCCGCCGCTGTTTAGACGAATCTCATTCAGTTCGGGAATCTTCTTGACGTCGACGACGACATCGGCCAGTTTGCGGCCGGTGCGAAGCTGCACGATCAAGTCCGTTCCGCCCGCCAGCAGGTGCGCCGATCCGCCGCCCGCCAGCAGGCCCGTTGCTTCGGCCATCGTTTTCGGGGCCGCGTAGTCAAACCACTTCACTCGTGTTTCTCCTTATTCAGTGTGGACACGAAAAACTCTTCCATGCGCTTCCGCGTGGGTTCGAACCACGGAGGCCGGTTGAAGAAGCCGTGGGCCGCGCCTTCGGCGGTCAACAGCTCCACGCGCACTTGCGCCTTTTCAAGCGCGGCCTTCATTTCCGCCGATTGCCGGTAGGGCACCGTTGTATCGGCGTCGCCATGCAGTAACAGAAACGGCGGCGCGCCGGCGTGCACCAACGAGAGCGGACTGGCCGACTCGTAAAGGGCGGGGTCTTCGGCGTAGGTCTTGCCGAGGAACTTCGCAACGGGACCGGTGAGATTGGCGGGATCGCGGCGGCCGAACCCAACCAGATCCAGCACCGGGTTGAAAGCGGCCACGGCCTGCACGGCATCGGGACCTTTGCCGGTCAGCCCGGCAAGAGCAACCAGGTGGCCGCCCGCCGATCCACCGGCCAGGCCGATTCGCCGGGGGTCGGCCCCGTATCGCTTGGCGTTGGCACGCAGCCACCGGATCGCCGCCCGCACATCCTCAAGAGCCGCGGGATACTTCGCTTCTCCGGAAAGCCGGTATTCGATGGCGAGGCCCACGAAGCCCTTCGCCGCCATGTCCGCCGCCTGCGGATGAAACTGCTTCCTGTTACCGCCCGACCATCCGCCACCATGGACATACACGACGGCGGGATGCGCGGACCCGCCAGACGGCAGCAGGAACAGATCGGCCTGCATCTGGCGCGTGCCGTAGGTGGCATACACCACGGGCACCGGCGATTGAGCGAACACGGCTGAGACGAGAAGGGCACAGAACATCGTGTTACCTACTCCGAAGCCTTTTTCTTGGGCAGAGGCGCCGGCTTGCTGCCGGGCTCGCCTTTATACTGGCTCAGCACCAGCCACGGGTCGCGCGTTTCCCGCCGGAAGGCATGCACCTTCTGACGCAGTTCCATGAGCGTGGCCTGATGCGCCGGTACGCCCGCCAGGTTCCGGACTTCATCCGGATCGGCGGTGATGTCGTAAAGCTCTTCGCCCGCGCGGTGCAGATATTGACCCACGGGACGGCGCCCCACCGTCGCATTGTCACCGCCCTGCAGAATCCCCTGCCACGTCTTCGATTCCCACAAATCGCTGGCGTGCGGAAACTCGAGTTCGGGGAAAAGATTGCGCATGTACTTGTAACGCCGCGTGCGGATGCCGCGCACCGGATAGTACATGGTGATCTCGTGGAAGGTGTGCGAGAAGTGGACCTCGTCCCAGCCGGCGGCATTTTCCTGTTCGAGGATCGGAAGGAAGCTGCGGCCGTGCAGCGGATAGCCGGGCGGCGCGGCACCGGCGTAGTCGAGGATGGTGGGCGCGATGGAAGTCCAGTTGACCATGGCGTTATTCCGAAGCCCCGGTTTCGCACCGGGCGCGCGCACGATCAGCGGAAGGTGGAGACCGGCGTCATAGCAGTTGGTCTTGGCATTGGCGAACGGCATGCCGTTGTCGCTCATGAAAATAACCAGCGTGTTGTCGAGCTGGCCGGTTTCCTTGAGCACGTCAAGAAACATCCCAACGCCCTGATCCAGCCGGTTGGCGGCCTGATAATACTCGGCCACTTCTTCCCTCACGCCTGGAAGATCGGGCAGATACGACGGCACGCGGACCTTGGCCGGGTCGAACGGAGTCCACTTCACGCCGCGATACTGCTGATTGGCGAAGCCGCGGCCGGCGCGATGCGGATCGGTGAAGCCGACATGCAGGTACCAGCTTTTATCGCCCGCGCCGCGGATGAAGTCGCGCCCGATCTCCGCCATCTCGGTCACCGCACGGCCGCCGTGCGGCTTTGGCATATCCCACCCGAAGCGCTCTACCGGCTCGACATGCAGCTTGCCGATAAATCCCGTCCTGTAGCCCGATTGCTTCAGCAATGCCGGAAACGGCTGCACCGGCGGCAGGTAGGCCATGTGGTGCTCGGCGTGCGCGTGGCCATACTGGCCGTTCGAATGATTCTGCAATCCACTGAGGATCACCGACCGGCTGGCGCTGCAGGAAGCGGTGGTGCAGAAGGCGTTGTTGAAGGTGACGCCTTCGTTCGACAGGCGGTCGAGATTCGGGGTCCTCGCCGTCCGGTCACCATAGGCTCCCGTATGCAGACCCAGGTCGTCGGCAATCAGCAATAGAACATTCTTTGGCCGCCGCGTTTGAGCGAAAAACGGAGTGGCCGCGAACGTCGATGCCAGCAATTGACGGCGGTTCATGGCAGGTCGAAACGGCATGATAGCACTGGCCGCGCGTCACGAACGTTTTCATATGCCTTTCGACCCGGCGAACTGCCGCCGTTTCAATCGTCTGCCGCCGGATGACGGCCCGGCGGCCGGACTTGGACCGGCACCGCGGCGGTGTATCCTGCCCCCGGTATGGATAAGAGCGATCTCGTGAGGATGCTGGCGTCGAAGAACAACGTGCCGCCGGCCGACGCCGCCGATGAACTGGACCGGGTGGTGAACCGCATCCTGCGCAACCTGCGCCGCGGCCATTCCGTTTCCCTGCCCGGCATCGGTGTGCTGCGTCCCTCGGCCGAAGCCGGCGTCCGTTTCTTTCCCGCTTCGGCAAAGGACGTGGAGTGAGGCACCGCCACTCCATCCGTTCTTCGATGCGGCAACTGACGCAGGTGATCGAGGTGTTTCTGGAGAATCAGGGCAGGGTCGCCATCGAGGGGCTCGGCGAGTTTCATCGTGAAAGCGACGGCGAGCTTCGCTTCACGCCGCAAAACGCCCCACGCGTGTTTCTGGCCTACGTGGCCGAAGATTTCGAAAAGGCGCAGCGGCTTTACGACGACCTGAAGCGGCTGGGGGCGGACCCGTGGCTCGATCGCCAGAGGCTGGTGCCCGGTCAGAACTGGCCGCGCGCGATCGAAGCGGCCATCGAAGTTTCCGACTTCTTCGTCCCTCTGTTCTCACGGCGCAGCACGGTCAAGCGCAGCCAGTTTCACAGCGAGCTGCGCTATGCGCTCGAATGCGCCAACCGCCAGCCGCTCGACCAGCCGTTCATGATGCCGGTGCGGGTGGACGAGTGCGGCGTGCCGCGCACCATCGCCAGGTCCGTGCAGTATGTGGATCTGTTTCCGGATTGGGACTCGGGCGTCGCGGAGTTGATGGCGGCGATCGACGCGGCCCCGCGCCGGTCCGGTTAGGCGATTTTCATCAAGGGGTTTTTACTATTGGGGAGGCGGCCTTGAGGCGTCAATCGTACCAAGGAGGCCGGCTTGATCGAAACATTAAACCCAAATACGGCCGATAAACTCTTCGCCGTTAGTTCGCATAACCCATCCTTTCGTTCCGTGAAACAGAGCGGTTGCTTCGGCGGCGACGTGATCGATTTCTGCGTACCCGTCAACCTGCATTTTCCGCCCCGGGAACTGGTGAACACGATCCTCGAAAACCTCGGCGAAGTGTTGCGTCATTACCCCGATTACGCCGAAGCGCATCAGGTCCACATCGGCGCTCTGCGCCACCTTGCGCCGGAATCGATCGTTCCGGCCAACGGCTCCACCGAGATCATCACACGCCTGTGCCAGGAAGCGGACGGGCCGCTGGTGACTTCGGTGCCGACCTTCGGCCGCTGGACCGATCTGCCCGTCGAGTGGAACGTTCCCCTGCATCTGATCGAGCGGCGGCGCGACCGGCAATTCGCCCTGACCGCCGAAGCAGTTGCTTCGGAAGTGCGCAAGGCGCGCGGCCGGACGCTGGTGCTGTCAAATCCCAACAACCCCACCGGCGCGGCGCTGCCGCTCGACGACATTCGACGCATCGCCGCGGAACTCGAAGACCTGCACTCGGTGATCATAGACGAGTCGTTTCTCGATTTTTCGGGATACGCAAGCGCGGAATCGCTGGTGAGCCGGTTCCCGAACCTGATCGTGGTGAAGAGCATGGGCAAGTCGCTTGGCTGGCATGGCATTCGCCTCGGATATGCGGTGGCGGCGCCCGAGCGGGCGGCTTCGTTGAGAGCGCGCCTGCCTTATTGGAACGTGAATGGACTGGCGGCGTTCGTGCTCGCGCAGCTCCCTCGATTTGAGGCGCAGCTTCGCGAAAGTTTTACCATGGTGGCGAGAGACCGGGAGTACATGATCAGGCGGCTCGGGGAGATTCAGGATCTGGTGACATTCCCTTCGCGGGCGAACTTCGTCTTCGTGGAATTGCCCGCCCACTGCTCGGGCCGCGGTCTGCGCGACCGGCTGCTCGAACGGCATGGCCTTCTGGTGCGCGAGACCAGCAACAAGCTCGGCTCTTCGGAACGTTATCTGCGCATCGCGGTGCATCATCCGGAAGCGGTGGAGTCCCTCGTTTCGGCTCTGCGGCGGGAATTGCCCGCCCCTCCGCGACGCGCCTGGCAGCCGCCGCGGCCCGCTCCATTGACCGTTGGCGTAGCGGCGGGCCATGCCGGCGAGATCCTGCAAGGCGCGATTCGCACGGACGACGACCGGACACACCGCGTGCTGCTCTCCCTGCCGGCGCCGGTGCTGTGGACCAAGGCAATCCTGCGATCCACGCCTGGGGAGGCGTTTTCGATCGAACCGGCGTGGGCGTCGAAAGCGCGTGACGCGGCGCTTCAGCTTTTTGCGCGCTGGGGCATGGAGCCGCCCGAGTTGAAGATCGAGCTTCAAACCAATATCCCGGTGGCGAAGGGATGCGGGTCGTCCACCGCCGATGTGCTGGCGGTGTTGCGCGCGCTGACCGCCCGGTTCAATCGCCCGCTGCCCGAGCGCGAATTGGCACGCCTGATCGTCGGCGTCGAACAGGCCGCCGACAGTTCCGTGCTCTCCCGTCCGGCGGTGTTCCGGCATCGCGAAGGGGAAGTGGAGGACTACCTCGGCGGACCCTATCCGCCGATGCGCGTCCTTGTGGTGGACGCCGAGCCCACTCATACCGTGGATACGGTCTCGCTGCCACGCGCGCGTTATTCGGCACAGGAAATGGCCGCCTTCTCTCTATTGATTTCGAACCTCAAGAAGGCGTTTGAACGAAGCGATCCGGCGGCGGTGGGCCGCGTCGCCACCGCATCGGCGCGCATCAGCCAGCGGTTTCTACCAAAGCCCAACTTCCTGCCCTTCCTCGATCTGGTGCACGCCCATCAAGGCTATGGCGTATCGGTGTCGCATTCAGGCACGGTGATGGCGGCGCTGCTGCCCGCGGCCGTGCTGACGGGAGCCGCCCGCGCCATCGCCAAGGCGGCCGAAGGGATGGGCATGCAGCCGCTGGCGGACTACCAGGTTACTTAAGCGTCAACACACGCACGCTCGAAGGATGCGCGGCGGAGCGGTACACGCGCTGCGTCGCTTTCTGGAAATCCTCGCGCTTGGCGTTGAAGATGTTCTCGACGTATTTCTGCGGATTGCGGTCCACCAGCGGGAACCAACTGCTCTGCACCTGCACCATCACCTTGTGACCGCGGCGGAAGTTGTGATACGCATCCGGCAGTTCGAACTCCACTTTCTCCATGCGGCCGGCGGCGAACGGTTCCGGCTTTTCGAAGCCCTTGCGGAAGCGCCCGCGGAATAGCTCACCCCGGACCAGTTGCTGGTAGCCGCCCATCACCAGTTCGTTCGGGTTCGGGTCCGGATTCGGATAGTCGTCGGGATAGACGTCGATGAGCTTCACCACGAAGTCGGCGTCGGTGCCGGTGGTGGAAATGTGCAGGGACGCCGTTAGCGGGCCCGCGAGGATGAGGTCGTCTTCGAGCGGCTCGGTCTGAAACACCAGCACGTCGGGCCGCATCGCCGCGAAGCGCTGATCGTCCACCATGTGCTCGCGGGTCATGTTCTTCACGATGCCGGGAGTGAAGGGCACGGGCTTGGCCGGATCGCTGACGTATTCTTCATAGGCTTCGCCGGCGGTCGTGGGCGCTTCAAAAGAAAGCTTGCCGTCGCCGTGAAAATACAGCGTGCGCGCGGCGGCGTTGGCCGGTGGCCAGGCCTCGTATTTCCGCCACTGGTTCGAGCCCGTTTCAAAGACGTGGGCCTTGGCCAGTTTTCCGTCGCCCCTGCTCTTGAGGTGATAAAGAAAGAAAGGAAACTCGATTTCGTCGCGGTAATATTCGCCGGTGTTGGCGTTGAACTTGACGTGGCCGAGCAGCGTGCCCTTGTCCTTGCCCCACTGGCCGTGATACCAGGGCCCCATCACCAGCATGTTGTTGGGCGCGCTCTTTCCCTTCTCGATGGCGTCGTAAAGCCGCAGCGGGCCGAACAGATCCTCGGCGTCGTACCAGCCGCCCACGGTCATCATGGCGGGTTTCATCCGCGGGGCCGAACGGCGCAGGTCGCGCGCCTTCCAATACTCGTCGTATGTGGCATGCTGCGTGAACTCATTCCAATAGGCCACGCGGTTCTTGAAATACTTCTCGTTCAAATTGACCAGCGGGCCCACATTCAGAAAGAATTCGTACCCGTTGACATAATCGGGCGCGATGGAATCGGCATTCTTGGTGGTGGGTTCGGGCCGCGCCACGCCGAACGAAGAATAGAAGCGGAAGAAGTGCGGCAGGTAGAACGCGCCGTTGTGACGGAAGTCGTCGCCGATGAACCACTCGGTGACGGGCGCCTGCGGAGAGGACGCTTTCATCGCCGGATGCGCATCCACGGCGCCCATCGCCGCGTAGAAGCCCGGGTAGGAGATGCCCCAGATGCCGGCGCGCCCGTTGTTATTGGCGACGTTCTTCACCAGCCAGTCCACGGTGTCGTAGGTATCGCTGCTCTCATCCACGTCCTGCGGACCGCGTTTGTTCGGGATATGGGGGCGGATGTTGACGTACTCGCCTTCAGACATGTAGCGACCGCGCACGTCCTGAAAGACGAAAATGAAGCCTTCCTTCAGGAACTTGTCGGACTTGCCGAAATCCTTCTTGTAATTGTCGGCGCCGTAAGGCCCCACGTTGTAGGGCGTGCGCGTGATCAGAAACGGATATTCGTGGGAGCTGTCCTTGGGCGCATAAACGGCGGTGAACAGCTTCTTTCCGTCGCGCATCGGAATGCGGTACTCGTACTTGGTGTAGTGTGCCTTGATGTATTCGGATTGATCTTTGATCTCCACTTGAGCCCATGCGGCGGCCCACGCAAAGAGAGCGAACGCGAGTAGCATAACGGGAAGTGTCTCACACCTTCGCCTGTTATCATGACGGGCAATATGCACGGAATGCTGCTTCTGATGCTGTTTTTCCCGGCTCTGCTCGCGAGCCAGCCGCCCACCTTGACCGAGCATTTCGGCTATACCCCAGGCGACGACTACAAGCTCGCGGACTACGAAGAAATCGTCTCGTATTTTCAGAAGCTCGAAAAAGCATCCCGCCGCATCAAGCTGCGCGAGTTCGGCCGCTCCTCAAACGGCAAGCCGATGTACATCGCGTTTCTGTCCTCGCCCGAAAATCTGGCCCGGCTCGATCGTTACCGCGAGATCAACCGGCGTTTGGCGCTGGGCGAAGCGACACCGGAAGAAGCGCGCCGCCTCAGCCGCGAGGGTAAGGCGGTCGTATGGATCGATTCCGGTCTGCATGCCAGCGAAGTCGCGCCCGCGCAGCAGGCTCCGCACCTGGCCTATCGCATGGTTACCGATGAATCGGAAGAAGTGCGCCGTATCCGTGACAACGTGATCCTGATGCAGGTGCCGGTAATCAATCCCGATGGGCTCGACTGGATCGCGCAATGGTATCGCCGCAATCTGAAGACGCCGTATGAGCTGGCGCCGCTGCCGCATCTTTACCAGAAGTACGCCGGACACGACAACAATCGCGACTACTTCATGTTGAACCTCGCCGAGACGCGGCACGTTTCCCGCGTGCTGTTTCGCGAATGGTATCCGCACATCGTCTACAACCAGCACCAGCAGCCGGCGTATCCGGCGCGTATCTTCATTCCGCCCTACGCCGAGCCTCTCAACCCCAACATCCCGGCCACGGTGATGGAAGGAATTCACCTGCTCGGTTCGGCGATGAAGGAACGCTTTGCGTCGGAGGCCAAGCCCGGCGTGCTTTCCTACTTTGGATACGACGGCTGGTGGAACGGCGGGCTGCGGTCGGTGCCGGCGTTTCACAACATGCACGGTATTCTGACGGAAACGGCGGGCGATTCCTACGCCACTCCTCGCGAGCACGACAAGGACGATTTTCCGGAACGGTTCGGCAACGGGCTGCCCACACGCGAGGCTTCCATTTTTTATCAGCGCCCGTGGCAGGGCGGCACCTGGCGGCTGCGCGACGCCGTCGATTACATGTTGACCGCCGATTTCGCGATTCTCAATCTCGCCGCCGGCCAGTCCGCTCACTTTCCGCTCAAGGCGTGGGAGACGGCGCGGCGGAATATCGAACTCGGCCAGGCCGGTAAACCTTACGCGTATATCGTGCCGGCCGGCCAGCGCCATCGCTATGCCACGGTGGAGATGCTGCGGCGGCTGCAGATGTCGGGCGTAAAGGTAGAGCGCTCCAAGGCGGGCTTCGAAGTAAACGGGAAACAGTATCCGGCCGGTACGTGGATTCTGCCCGCCGGCCAACCCTTCCGCGCCTACCTGATGGATCTGATGGAGCCGCAGAAGTATCCCGAGATTCGCTCCAGCCAAAACGGGCCCATCAAACGTCCTTACGACGTGGCCGGTTGGACGCTTCGCATGCTGATGGGCGTGGAAGTGGATCGCGCCGAAGACGTATTTCAGGCCGAGCGCGAAGTGGCCGCGGATCTCGATCCGATATCGCCGCCAGACGGCGGGCCGGCGCTTCGAGTGGCGCTGTATGAGCCCTACACGGCGAATATGGACACCGGCTGGACGCAATGGATGCTTGAGAATTCCCACGTGCCCTTCACCGTGCTGCACAACGAGGACCTGCGCAAGGGCGGATTGCGGGACCGCTTCGACGCCTTGATTCTGGCCTCGCAGAGCGCCGAGTCGATCCTGCATGGCACGCGCGAAGGAGAACGCATCGGCGGCACGCGCGCGGGCAGCCCGAAGGATGTCGTCCAGCGGCCCGAGTTTTCGGGCGGCATCGGCCTAGGTGGACTGGCGGCGCTCGACGAATTCGTGCGCGCGGGCGGCCGGCTGCTGGCGTTCGACGCAGCCACGGAACTGCCCGTTCGATTTTTCCCTCTGCCGTTGACGCCGCGGATTCGCCAGCGGCCGGATGGTGGCGAGGGCGGCGCTACCGCGGGCTTCGACTGCCCCGGTTCTATTCTGCGCGTGGCGGTGGAAACGGACCATCCGCTGGCCGCCGGCATGCCCAAGGAGGCATACGTGTTTTCGAGCGGCGGCCAGGCCTGGGACGTGAACCTGCTGCCGGAATTCAACAAGGGCGATCGCGAGGTGAAGGTGGCCGCGCGGTACGCCGCCTCAAAGGTGCTGGCCTCGGGCTGGCTTTCGGGGGAGCGCACCGTGGCGGGCAAGCCGATTCTCATCGAAGCCCGCCACGGCCGGGGCCGGGTCTATTTGTACGGCTTCCGGCCGCAGTTCCGCGGACAGACCTTCGGCACGTTTCCCCTGATTCTGAACGCGCTGCGGAAGTAGCGGCTATTGGCCGGCGGCGGCCGCGGCCTGCGCGAATTTGTAGTGCAGCTCAGGGACGGGGTAGCCCGCCTCCGCGCACACTTCCCGGATCACGCGGTTGGTATCGAAGTAAACCTGCCAATAGGTATCGTTGGAGGTGTAGGGACGAACGACGAGCACGGCGCCGCGCTCATTGAAGGTTCCGATCTCGATGTCGGGCGCCGGCTGCGAGACCACGTTGGGAATCGCCTTGACGGCGGCGCGCAGCCGCGCGATGGCATCCTTGGGATCGACCGAGTGCGCCAGTTGCGCCGTCAATTCCACGCGCCGGTAAGGATTCGTCGTGTAGTTCTGAATGTTGTCGGAGAAAATCTTCCCGTTGCCGACGAAATTGACGACGTTGTCCGGCGCGATGATGGTCGTGCTGAACAGGCCGATCTCATGGACCGTGCCCGTCACGCCGCCGGCCGAGATGAAGTCGCCGACCTTGAACGGCCGCAGAATCACCATGAAGATGCCCGCCGCGAAGTGTGAGAGCAAGCCGCCCCAGGCGGTGCCGATAGCCAGACCGGCGCCGGCCAGCAGCGCGGCGAACGACGTGGTCTCCACTCCGAAGAAACCGAGCAATGCCAGAACGAGAACGATATTCAGCAGGACGCTGATGATCGAGGTGAGGTATGCCATCACGGTTTCGTCCAGCTTGTAGCCCCTTAACAGGCGGCTCACCAGACGCATCGCCATACCGATGAGCCAGCGGCCCACGATATAGAGAGCGATGGCGCCAAGCACTTTCGTTCCCAAGCTGAACGCAGTCGCGAGGATCGACTGCTGCAAAAGCTTCCAGTCCATTTGTAACTACTCCTTTGGCCGCGCGGAAATGCGCTTCAGGAAATTGCACCACATAGCGAAGCGCCGCGTCAGGTGTTTTTCATGCCCCCCGTTGAGGATGGATGCCCACAACAGTAATAAAGGACGCCGTGCGGACCCTGCGACTCTATAATGTAATTACCGGCCCCATGAAGAAGTTCTACATCGAAACCTTCGGCTGCCAGATGAACGCGCACGACTCGGAGAAGGTCGTCGGCACGCTGATGTCGCGCGGCTATGAGCAGGTGGAGGAGCCCGGCGACGCCGATCTGGTTCTTTACAACACCTGCAGCATCCGCGATAAGGCCGAACAGAAAGTGTTCAGCCGCCTGCAGGAGTTCAAACGCCATTCCAAGGGCCGTGTGTTTGGCGTGCTCGGCTGCGTGGCGCAGCAGGAGGGCGAAAAGATTTTCGAGCGCGCGCCGCATGTGAGCCTGGTGTGCGGCTCGGCCAGCTATAACCGCCTGCCGGAGCTGCTGGTGCAGATCGAATCGGGCCAGAAGCGGGTCACCGGTCTGAGCCTGGATACCGAAGACACGTTTGAGACGCCGCTGACGCGCCGCGACAATCCGCATCGCGCCTACATCACCATCATCGAAGGCTGCGACAAATCGTGCGCCTATTGCGTGGTGCCCTTCACACGCGGGCCGGAGCGCAGCCGCACGGGCACGAGCATTCTCGAAGAAGCGGGCGAGCTTGCCCGCATGGGCTACACCGAAATTCAACTGCTCGGCCAGAACGTCAACAGCTATCGCGACCCCACGCCAGGCGGCCCGGACTTCGCGCGCCTGATACGGCAAATGGGCGAAGTGCCGGGATTGAAGCGCGTGCGTTTCACCACATCCCACCCGCGCGATTTCGTCAAGGAGATCGTCGACGCGATCGACGAGAACCCGGTGCTGTGCAATCACGTGCATCTGCCGGTGCAATCGGGCAGCACCAGCGTGCTGAAGGCCATGCAGCGGCTCTACACGCGCGACGACTACATGCGCCGCATCGAATGGATGAAGCGCAGTCCGCGCTCGATCGCCATCACCACCGACATCATCGTCGGCTTCCCGGGCGAAACCGAAAGCGATTTCGAGCAGACCCTCGATCTCATCGATCAGGTGGAGTACGATTCGGTGTTCAGCTTTAAATATTCGCGCCGGCCGAACACGCCCGCGCTCGCCCTTGACGACCAGATTTCCGAAGAGGAGAAAACGCGCCGCATCATGATTCTGCAGGAGCGCCAGCGCGGCATTCAGATGCGCCGGAACGCGGGCTATATCGGCACGATCGAAGAAGTGATGGTGGAAGGCTTCAACAAAGCCACCGCGCAGTGGATCGGCCGGACGTCGCAGAACAAGACCTTGAATTTCAATCATGCCGCCGGCGGGATCGGGGCCGGGCAGTACTTGCCCGTGAGAGTGCTCCGCGCCGGACCGAACTCGCTTGTTGGCGAGGGCGTAAACTGAAAATAGGGCCGAATGGAGGTATCCAGATGGAAGTCGAAATGAAAATCCGCGGGCTGATGATGGACCCGGTAATGCAGACGCCCATCGTCATCCTGAAGGACGTCAACGGCAATGCCGTGCTGCCGATCTGGGTGGGAATCTATGAGGCCAATGCCATCGCGCTCGAAATCGAAAAAGTATCGACGCCGCGCCCGATGACGCACGATCTCATCAAGACCCTGCTGCATGGGCTCGAAACGCAGGTGCATAAAGTGGTGGTCAGCGAATTGAAGGACGACACGTTCTACGCGCTGATCTGGCTTGAGCGCGATGGCGAAGTGATTACGGTGGATTCGCGTCCTTCCGACGCGCTCGCCCTGGCCCTGCGTCTCGATTGCCCCATCTACGTCGAAGAAGCCGTGCTCAAGTCGTCGAAGATGGCGAGCGCGATCAGCGATCGCGTGAACAACGACGAGTTGAAGCGATGGCTTGAGAACCTCAACGACGAGGATCTGGGCCGCTACAAGATGTAGGGTCCATGCAGGCGATTCTGGAACGGCTGGTCGCGTTCGACATCCAGTTGCTGCCGCTCACGCAGGTGGAGCGGCACTGGGTGTTCGAACGCGGCGGCTTCATCACACTGGTCGAGCGGACGCGGGACGGCGGCTTCGGCAACATCGGCTCGCCGGGCCTGCTGACCGGATCGGGCATGGCGGTTCTGGTGCGGCGCGGCGAGGGCCACGCTTTCGTCGCCAAGGGGTTCGAGCAGCCTGCCACGGGCGACCAGGTGGAAGCCGTGCGCCGGTTCGGTGAGGATCTGAAGGCGGCGCTGGCCGGTTAGGGCAGATCGTAAAACTCGTAACGGTAAGTCCACTTCGATTCCGCTCCCGGCGCGATATCGAAATCGACATACGGCTCGGCCGAGAACACCGTGCGGATCGACCAATACACCAGCCGCGCCAGCGGAACGTCGCCCGTAATGTGGACGCCCGCGCGCGCCTTGCGATTCTCCATCCGAATGTCGTAATCGGAAGCGGTCTTGCCGAATCCGGCGAACTCGCCAAATACGCGATCGTTTTCCCCAAGCTCTTTGGTGTAGACGATCTCGTTGCCGCGCGCCTCGGCCGTGCTGTCGGCGAAAGCGCGCACCGGCCGCAGTTCAAACGGCACCTTCACTCGAGTCTCCGGCCCGGTGGGCTGCCCGTCGATCACAAAGAAATTGTGGTTGTACTGCGAAGTCTGAATGCGCTTGGTGCCTTTGTTGCGCAGCGTGTGCTCGATCGTCAGCACCGGTTTATCGGGCGCCAGCCGCATCGTCTTGGTATAGCGATACGCATAGCCGCCGCCATCCTTCAGATCGTGCGTGAAGGAAATCCAGTCCTTGCCCTTCTTCACTTTCCACTTGCCGGGATCGGCGATCTCGTAATACTTGAACCCTTCGAACTTCGGCTCGTCGGGCTTGCGTAACACGCCGATGCCGATGCGGATAAACGTACCGCCGGGCTTGGCTTCGTCGTAGCCCAGGGCCACGTTGCCGCTGCGGAATTCCTCCACCGGACCCATGATGGCGTCGTGCAGTTTCGGATCGTACTTGGGGAACCACTGGCCGAAATATTCATGATTCTTCGTGCGCAGGCTATAGGTCACGCCGGACCAGTCAAAGCGCGTCCCGCGGTAATAGCCCCGTTGCGCATCGGGCAGGTAGAGTTTGGCGGTGATGTGCGGGCTCGAAATCCCGGCGGACGGAAAATCGGCTCCGTTCAGCGTGCCCGCGGCCAATAGAAGGAATCGAAGCATGACTGCCCATTCTCTCATTCCATTACACTGAGATTTGATCAACCCGCAAATCGTGGTCCTCGACACCGGAGGACAATATTGCCACCTCATTGCGCGCAAAGTTCGCGAATTCCACATCTACGCCGAAGTGCGCCCGAGTGAAACGCCCGCCTCGCAGCTCGAGGGCGTGCGCGGCCTCATTATCTCGGGCGGGCCCGCCAGTGTCTATGAACCCGGCAGCCCCACGGTCGATCCGGCCATCTTCGCCCTGCGGGCGCCCACGCTCGGCATTTGCTACGGCCAGCAGTTGATGGCGCATCTGCTGGGCGGCCAAGTCGAACGCGGCGTGAAAGGCGAATACGGACTTGCGTTTCTGAGCGTCGAAAACCCAAGCCAACTGCTGGAAGGCGTGACCGGACGCCAGCAGGTCTGGATGAGCCATCGTGATACGGTGCACGCCGTCCCGCCGGGCTTTGCCGTGCTCGGCAGCACCAACACATGCGCCATTGCCGCCATCGGCGATCCGGTACGCGGGCTCTACGCGGTGCAGTTTCATCCTGAAGTGGTGCATACCCATCCCGGCAAACGCGTCCTCTCGAACTTCCTGTTTCAGATCTGCGGCTGCCAGCCCGATTGGGACCCGAGCCGGCGCATCCCGATCGTAGAGGAGCAGATCCGCCAGACGGCCAACGGCCGCAAGGTATTTTTCTTCGTGAGCGGCGGAGTGGATTCTACCGTCGCCTACACATTATGCCTGCGCGCGCTTGGGCCGGAGCGGGTTCACGGCGCCTACGTCGACACCGGCCTGATGCGCGAAGGCGAGACCGCGTTCGTAAGGGAAAACTTCCAGAAGCTGGGCGCGACGCACTTCACCGTCGTCGATGCGCGGAAGGAATTCCTGCCGCCGCTAGAGGGCGCCACCGAACCCGAGCACAAGCGCAAGATCATCGGCGAGCAATTCGTCGCCGTGCAGGAGCGCATCCTGCAATCGGGCCACTATACCGGCCAGGAATGGGTGCTTGGCCAGGGCACGATTTACCCCGACACCATCGAATCGGGTGGCACCGCGCGAGCCGACAAGATCAAGACGCATCACAATCGCGTGGAGGGTATTCAGAAGCTCATCGACGCAGGCCGCATCGTGGAGCCACTCAGTTCCTTCTACAAAGATGAAGTCCGCGAGATCGGCCGCGAACTCGGCCTCTCCGCCGGTCTGCTCGACCGGCATCCCTTCCCCGGCCCGGCGCTCGCCATCCGCTGCCTTTGTTCGGATGAAACCGGGCGGGTCGAGAAATGGGACCAAGGCTGGCTGCTTCCGGTGCGCTCAGTGGGCGTGCAGGGCGATTCGCGAACCTACCGGCCCGCGCTTGCTCTCGAAACTCTGCCCGCCGATGAGCATCTGCCGGGCGAGTTGATCAATCAACTGGACGGCATCAATCGCGTGGTGGCGCTGGTGGCATCGCACGGTCCGATCGCGGCGATGAGCGGCCATCCCGCCGGGCTTACCGAAGAGCGGCTGGAACGGCTGCGGCGTGCCGACGCCATTGTGCGAGAGCATTCCCACGCTTCCGGCTTCGATCGCGCCATCTGGCAGTTTCCAGTCGTACTGCTGCCGCTTGGAACCGCGGACCGGCCCGACAGCGTGGTGCTGCGGCCCATCGATTCGGTGGACGGCATGACGGCCCAGGCCGTCCGTATGCCCGCCGGATTACTGGCGGGCATCGCCGCGAGCGTGATGGCCGTTCCCGGAATCGCCGCCGTTTTCTACGACCTCACTCATAAACCGCCGGCCACCATCGAATGGGAGTGACGGCGCACGACGCTGCCGGTGGCCGATCGCTCCACTTCCAGACGCGCTGGCAACTGCTCGGCCAGTTGCGGCAGATGCGAGATCACACCCACCATCCGCCGGTCCGACGCCAGCAGTTGAATGGCTTCCATCGCGGTTTGCAGGCTCCCGGCATCGAGGGTGGCGAAGCCTTCGTCGAGGAACAGCGATTCCAGACGCGCCTGCTGCGCCATCCCTGTCACGCTGCCCGATAGCGCCAGCGCCAGGGAAAGCGACGCCAGGAACGACTCGCCCCCGCTCAGCGTTCGCGCCGAACGCATGGCTCCGGCGTTCCAATGATCTTCAACGAAGAAATCGTTCGACTCATGGCTCAGCGTCAGCGTGTAGCGATTGTTCGAAAGCGTCCACAACTGGCTCGAGGCGAGTTGCGCCAGCCGGTCGAGCATCTGGCGCTGCACATATGCAATGAAGTTGCGCGCGTTGAGCAGCGTTCCCAACTCGCGATACCGGCGCTCCGCCGCGCTCTTGGCTTCGATCTCCGAGCGGATCGCCGCCGCGCGCCCGAGCTTAGCGATCAGAATCTCAAGTTGTGTTTCGGACTGCCCCAGCGCGTGGCGCAGTGTGTTGGCCTCTTCCATCAGAGCGCGCGCCGCCGGTTCCACTTCCCTTTCCTTCGTCAACCAGGAGCCCAATTGCCCTTCGATCTCTTTTACACGCCGCGCCGCCGCCTCCGTCTGCACCGCCTTCTCTTCGATGCTTTTGGCCAGAAACAGCAAATCGGCACGCACCTGAGCCGAAGCCTCCAACGCCCGCACGTGCGCCTTGGCCGCCTCCTCCCCGTCGCGTCTCAACTCGTCGAGGCGCGTCTTGGCCGTACGCTGCCGCTTGAGATTCTCTTCCAGTTCCTCCACCGGCAGGGCGTTCCAATCGGGATAACGGACGAGTTCCGCGCTCGCCGCGCGCAGCCGGTCCGTGGCCGTTTGAATTTCTCCTTCGAGCCGCTCCGATTCGGCGGCCCGCGCGTCGAGATCGCGCCGCGCGGCGTCGCCTTTGCGCTCGGCGTCCTCCAATTGCTCCAGTCGCGACGCCAGCACCTCGAGCGCGCCCGCCGGGTCCAGCACCTCGCCTACCAGCGCGAACGCCTGCCGGTTTTTCTCGCTCCATCCGGCCAGCCGCAGTTGGTAATCGTTCCACTGGCGGCGCGTATCTTCCAGGTGTTTCCGTGCCGCCTCCGCCGTGTTCGCGTCCGCGCCGCTCGGCAGCTTCTTCACAATCTGGTCACACACCGGGCAAGGCTCACCCGTTTTCAAGTGCTGTCTCAGATCCGCCGCGCGCAGATGATCCAGGTCCCTCTCAGCCTGTTCCAGGGCCTGTTTCAACGTGGGTTCGATCGTCGTGTCGACGCTTGAGGCGATGAGGCCGGCGGCCAGCCCCGCCGCCATGTCGCTCGATCCATAGCGGCGCCGCGCTTCGGCATGAGAGCCGACCTGCAACGCTTGGCGCGCCGCATTCAGCGACGCCATCGCTGCCAGCGCGGCGGTTTCAGACGCCGTCTGCGCGGCCGCGGCTTGTTTCCGGCGCGCCCGGCGCTCCATCAAATCGGACTTCAAGGTCTCAATCTGCCGGGCGAGCGGCGTCGCCTCCATCAACTGTTCATAAACCGGCGGCTGAAACCCGGTCCGCTCCATGGCGGCATCGGCATCGGCTTTGCGCCGCACCGCTTCTTCCATGCGGAGGGAAGTCTCCCGCTCTTGCCCGGCGCGATCGCGCTCGGTCCGTCGTGCCGCTTCGAGCTCAGCCCGCATCCGCTGCCATTGCTCGCGCGCACTCACAAGCTCGATCAGCCGCTGCCGGACTGGCGCCAGTTCCTCCTGACGTGCGCGATTGCTCTCCAACTCGCGCCTCAGGCGGGCGACGGCCTCCTCGATCCTCGCTCGCGACTCTGGCGTGGCGCCGGCATAGTCGGTTTCCAACTGCCGTTCGAGCGATCCGGTCTCATCGCGCAGCCGCGCCGCTCGGGCGTTGGCGCTCTGCATCATCGACTGGTAAAGATGCAGGTTCAACAGGTCCATCAGGATCTTGGTCCGCCGCTCCGGGTTGCCGCGCAGGAATTCGTCAAACGCGCCCTGCGGCAGAATCACGGCGCGGGTGAACCCATCGAAGTCCAAACCCACGGCGCGCTCAATCTCTTCCCCGCCCTGCTTGGCCTGCGCCGTGAGCAGCTTCCATTTCTCTCCCTCGCGCTCGTGCAGTTGAAACTCCACGGCCGACTTACCGCGATAGACGCGGCTCACCAGAAACCCGCGCTCCCCGCACGCGAATTCGAGTTGCACTTTCATCGCCGGCGCCGCCTGCGTCCGTAGTTCCGCCACCGAAACGCGGCGCGACGTTTCGCCGAACAGCGCGAACAGGATGCCATCGAGAATCGAACTTTTCCCGGCACCGGTGGGCCCGGTGATCGCGAACAAGTCCAACCCTTCGAAATCGATCTCGGCGCGGGCGGCGAAACTGGTGAATCCTTCGAGCACGAGCTTAACGGGACGCACCGGATGCCTCCTCGTAAAGTTCCGTGAAAGCTTCGATCAGGCCCGAAGGCGCTTCCCCGCCCCGTTCCCGCGCGTAGTAGCGCGCAAACAACTCAGCGGGGCTCAGAGCTTCCACGGTGGATTCGGCCGGGCGGTTCCGGCTTGAAGCCGGCAGTTCCGGAATCACCTGCACCGCATGGGGCAGAATCTCGCGAATCTTTTCGGCCAATCCCAACTGCGGCTGCTCCACCTCCACGGCCACGCGCAGGAAATCGGAACCGAACTCGGCGGCGCGCGCGGTCAGTTCCGCCAGCGTGCCGCGCACGTCCCGCAGACCGCGGGAGCCGCGCAGCGGGATGCTTTCGATCTTCGCCTTCCGCCCGGCCTTGGCATCCACGATGACGACGCGCTTGGACTGGCCCTGTTCCCCGAAGTCGAGTTGCATCGGCGAACCGCAGTAATACAACGGGCTAGGGGCGGCCATCTCCTGCGGGCGATGCAAATGGCCAAGCGCGAGATAAGAGGCGGTTGGAGGAAACATGGGCGCCGGGACGGCGTAGCCCTGCGCCGTACAGAGCACGCGTTCGGCGCCCGGGCTGACCTCAGCATTGGCGACATACAAATGACCCAGCAGCACGTTCACCGCGTCGGGCGTGAAGCCCGCCGTCAACTGCGCGATCATGCCCTGTATCCGTTCCAGATACTTCAAGGCAAGCTTGTCCTGCGGTCCCAACGCGTCTTCGGCGGGGGTGAGTTTTGCCGCCCATACCCATGGCAGTTGGGCGATGCGCACCTTCTCGCCGCCCGCATCGAACTCGATGACACCTCCATCGGCGGGACGCTGCACTTCGGCGCAAACGTGTATCTGCAGACGATCGAGCACGGGCCGCACCGCCTGCAGCCGGCGCGGATGATCGTGATTGCCGCCAATCACCACGGACCGGATGCGCCGTTCGGCCAGTTCCCCGAAGAAGTGATAGACCAGTTGCTCGGCCTCGGCCGTGGGGGCGAGGGAATCGTACAGGTCGCCGGCAAACAACAGGCAGCCGATCTTCTCGCGCACCGCGATCCCGACGATTTCCTCGGAGAGCTTCCGCTGTTCGTCGAGTCTCGAATGTCCGTAGAGGCTCTTGCCGATGTGCCAGTCGCCGGTATGCAGAAACCGCATATCAATCGGGGAACGGATCTCCGGCACCGGCGGCCACGGCGGCTTCCACTTCGCTGTGCCGGGTGGCCCAGGCGGGGAACGGAAACTGCACCAGCAGCGGCACGGGAATTTCGGGCTGGCTGACGATGACCGTGCCGGGCTTCAAAATGCCCGCGCGGGCGCGGCTGGCGGCGGGCAGAAACGCATACTCGTGCTGCTGCGCCTCGGCCAGATCGAGGCGGCCCACCACGCGAAACGCCGAGTTGGCCACCACGCGCCGTTCAATCTGGCTCGCCGTCTGTTCGGCGCCGATGAGAATCACACCCAGGCTGCGGCCCCGCTCGGCCATGTCGAGAATCACGTCCTTAATCGGGCTCCATCCTTCGCGCGGCGCGTACTTATTCAACTCATCGAGCACCACGAAAGCGAGTGGCACCCGCGTGCCCGATTGTTCCTTATCCTCGAACATGCGCTTCAGCACCACGCCGATCACGAAGCGCTTGGCGCGGTCGTGCAGGTTATGGATGTCGATGACGGTGACCTGCGCCCGCTTCCAGTTCAAGCGATGGCGATCGGGATCCTCCATCGCTCCGCGAATCATGTGGCCCACGCGGGGCGCCGAAGCGTCCAGCCGCCGCTCAAACGCCGCGCGGGTGCCCGTCGCGTAGCCGCCCGCCCAATCGTCGAGGTTGGTTCGAATGAACTCCACCAGTTGGTTGAAATCGTCGAGGGCGCGTACGTCGCTTTGCGCCAGGCGCGATTCCACCCGTTCGATGACGGCCGCAATCTGGCTCGACTCATCGTCGCCTTCGGCAAACAGGAACCGCAGGTAGCGCTGCCGGCAGAACTCTTCAATCGACCAGCAGTAGCCGGTGGCATCGAGCCGCTGGCCGACGTCGGGCACCAGCGCCTGGGAATTCTTCTGGACCGGCGCGTAGATCGCCACGTCGGGAAAGGCTCCCGGCTTCAGACCCAGTTTGCGGTATCGCGCTTCATCCTCGAGCCGCAATTTGGCGTTCGGCTTATCGAGCCACAACAGATCTTCTCCTTTGGCATTGAAAATCAACGCGTGGGTGTTAGTGCCCGCGCCGGCCAATAGACCCGACTGAAAGATGCCGTAGAGCAAAAACGTGGCGTAAGTCGTCTTAGTGGCCACGCCCGAGATACCCGAGATATTGATGTGGGCGCCGCGCGAGCCGTCGAGAAACTCGAAGTTCCCGTAGACCGGCTCCCCATCGCGCGCCAGACCGAGCGGGAACGGCCGCATGTTTTCGAAGAAGAGCGCCAGTTCGCGGTCAGCGCCTTCGGCGCGCAGAACCGGGGCACCGGGCAGCGGCGGCACGAAGATCTCGGGCTCGACGCGCGTTACGGTGACATGAGCCCGCACCGAATGCGTCAACGGGATCACGCCTTCCACGGAAAGAAAAACGTCGGTCTCAAGCCTGGCCCCTTCGTGGCGCGCGGCCAGGATATCGACGATGCCGTACAGCGTTACCGTCTCGCCGCCCGCCAATTCGCGCCGCGCCAAAACGATGTCGTCCAGTTGCAGCTTTTCTTCGGACGGAACGGCGATCCAGAAATCGAGCGGCTGCGCGTCGGCGGTGCCGAGCACTTTTCCGATTTCTTTGCTCATGCTTCCTTCTTCACTATAGAGGAGGCAGAGAAACGCTTGATACGATGAAGCAGGTAGGCCGTCAGTGCAAATCCATTTCAACACGCGAATCTTCAAAGAGGGGCGAACTTTCGTCGCCCACGCCCTGGAGTTGGACGTGTCTTCCTGCGGAAGCACCAAGCCAAGGGCCGTTGAGAATCTGAAGACGGCCGTGAGACTGTTTCTTGAGGAGGCGGATCGCATTGGCACCCTTGAGCGAATTCTTCAGGAAGCTGGTTACGTAACACGGCGGTCCAAGCTGGAAGGCCCCAAAATGGTCAGCGTAGAAAGGGTTTCCCTTACGATTCCTCAGCTTGATGCCAAAGCTTAGTCCGGTCTCTTATAAAGCCTTGGTCAGAGTATTCGAGGCCAGTGGCTTCAGACACGTGCGAACAGAGGGTGACCACATGGTCTTTACCAAACCGGGCGTAGTCCGGCCGATCGTAATCCCCAAATATTCTTCGGTGCCGGTGTTCATCATCAAGAACAATCTTGGTCTGGCAGGAATCTCCCGCGAGCGCTACTTTTCACTCTTAGGCTGATGGCGCTCCCGTGCGCGCCTGACATGGCTCTGAAGCATGATAGACTCACTGTCGAAGCCACTTCCCTATGCGCTTTATCGCCGCTATCGCCGTCTTCACCGGAATCGCATTGGCATGGGAGAGCGTCGACGGATTCGCTCCGCTGCCAACCTATAAACCCGCGGAACGCAAACACTGGGCGTTTCAGCCTCGCGGCGCGGTGAAGCCGCCCGCGTTGCGCGACCCCTGGGTCCGCACGCCAGTCGACGCGTTCGTCCTCGATGCCCTGCGCAAAAACGGCCTCGCCCCCGCGCCCGCCGCCGATCGCATCACCCTGATCCGCCGCCTCACGCAGGACCTGCATGGCCTGCCCGCCACGCCGCAAGAGGTTGCCGCGTTCGTCAACGACCGTTCGCCCAAAGCTTACGAAAACCTGGTGGAGCGCCTGCTGGCGTCGCCCCGTTACGGCGAACGCTGGGCCAGCCACTGGCTCGATGTGGTACGTTTCGCCGAATCCGACGGGTATGAATACGACACGCACCGGCCCGACGCCTGGCGCTATCGCGACTACGTGATTCACAGCCTGAACAGCGATAAGCCCTACAACGAATTTCTGAAGGAGCAACTGGCCGGAGACGAGATCAATCCGGACAATGAGACGCTCACCGTGGCCAGCGGCTTCAACCGGCTGGGCCCGCTGCGCAAAAACGCCGGCAACCAGGAGGTGGCCAGCTCGCGTACCGAAGTGCTCACGGAAATGACCAACATCGTCGGCGGCGCGCTGCTTGGCGTCACGCTCGGCTGCGCGCGCTGCCACGATCATAAATTCGACCCCATCCGCCAATCCGACTACTACCGCATGCAGGGCTACTTCGCCCAGACGCAGGCTCACGACATCGTGGTGGCGACGCCCGAGGAACGCGCGGCCTGGAAGGCGACGGTCGATCCGCTCGAAAAGGAAATGACCGATCTGCGCCGCCAGATGCGGCGCGCCACGGAAGAGAAAAAGGGTGAGATTCTCACCAAACTCGAAGCGCTTGATGAGAAGATGCCCCTGCCTCTGACGGCCATGTACGCGGTGCGAAACGAACCCAAGGACATGACGCCGATCCACATCCTGGGGCGCGGCGACTATCGCAACAAGGGCGAGCGCGTGGGTATGCGGCCGCCTGGCGTGCTGCTGGAAGACGGAACCCCGGAGATGCCGGCCGACTCCGCAAAGCCGCGTACCAAGCTCGCCGAGTGGGTCATCGATCCGGCCAATCCCCTAACCGCGCGCGTGTACGTGAACCGGTTGTGGCAGAACCATTTCGGCCAAGGCATTGTGACCACGCCCAACGATTTCGGACGCATGGGTACGAAGCCCACGCATCCCGAACTGCTCGATTTTCTCGCCAACCGTTTCGTCGAAGGCGGCTGGAAGCTGAAGCCGATGCATCGCATGATTCTCCTATCGAGCGCGTATCGCCAGGCCGGCCGTTCCCCTCTGGAAAAAGTGGCGGCCGAAAAGGATCCGGATAACAAGCTGCTGTGGAAGTTCAACAAACGGCGCCTGTCGGCCGAAGAGATCCGCGATGCGATGCTCGCCGTGTCGGGCCGTCTGAACGAGAAAGCCGGTGGCCGCAGCGTGATGGTCAGCATCGACCCGGAATTGATTAAGGATCTGAAGCGGCCTCAGTACTGGCAGCCCACCAAAGACAAGACCGAACACGACCGGCGCACCATCTACCTCATCTACAAGCGGAACCTGATTCTGCCCTTCATGCAGGTGTTCGATTCGCCGGATACGCTGCTTTCCTGCGCGCGGCGCGACCAGTCGACGCACGCGCCGCAGGCACTCGAACTGCTGAACGGCAAGGTTTCCAACGATCTGGCGCGGTCGCTCGCCGGACGGCTGTTTGAGGAGCGCAAGACCACGCCGTCGCGCATCGATCTGGCCTGGCGGCTCACAGCGGGCCGCGCCCCTTCGATCAAAGAAACCGCGCTGGCGCTCAAGTATCTCGGCGAGGCACCGGAAGACCGTGAAGTCTGGAAGGAATTCGCCCTCACCCTGTTCAACATGAATCCGTTTCTTTACGTGAACTAACCATGGCAGAACATATTCGATATAACCGGAACCGGCGCGAGTTTCTCACCGATTGTTTCTGTGGCACCGGCTCATTGGCGTTCGCGTCGATGATGGCGAAGGCGGAACGGTACAATCCGCTGGCGCCCAAGCCGCCGCACTTTGAAGCCAAGGCCAAGTCGTTCATCTTCCTGTTCCAGGCGGGTGGTCCTTCGCATGTCGAAACGTTCGATCCCAAGCCGCTGCTGAACAAGCTGAGCGGGCAGAAGCGTCCGGCGGAATTCGGCGACGTCGAGTATCAAAACGTCAACGCGAATTCGCGGCTGCTGGGCACCAAGCGCACCTTCGCCCGCTACGGCCAGGGCGGCATCGAGATTTCCGATCTGCTGCCCCATCAGCAGAAGATCGCCGACGACATCTGCGTGCTGCGCGGCATGTACGGCGACATGGTGGTTCATTCGGCGGCGCAGTATCAGTTGATGTCGGGACGCGTGATTCCGGGCTTTCCGGCGATGGGGAGCTGGATCGCCTATGGACTTGGCAGCCGGGCGGATAATCTTCCGGCTTACGTGGTCATGCCCGATCCGCACGGCGCTCCGGAAGCGGGCCAGCCGATGTACACCAACGGCTTTCTGCCGGCCGTCTATCAGCCGGCGATGTTCCGCGCGGGCAAGCGGCCGGTGCTAAACCTGGAGCTGCCCGATGGCGTCACGCTCGAGCGGCGGCGCAAGACGATGGAACTGCTGCGCGCCATCAACGAAACCAATAACGGCGAGGACACCGAGTTTGCGGCTCGCATGTCGGCCTACGACACGGCGTTCAAGATGCAGACCGAAGCGCCGGAGGTTTTCGATCTCGCGAGCGAGCCCCAGGAAACCCGCGATCTTTACGGTGTGGGCAAGCCGGACACCGACGACTACGGGCGCCGATGCCTGCTGGCGCGCCGGCTGGTGGAAAAGGGAGTCCGTTTCGTTTGCGTGGTGGCGGGTGGCGGCGGAGCCGAAACGGAGTGGGACGCCCATTCCGACGTGGAGAAAAATCATGCGCGGATGGCCTCGCTGACCGATCGGCCCACGGCGGCGCTGGTGATGGATTTGAAGAGGCGCGGCTTGCTCGATTCGACGATCGTACTGTGGGGCGGCGAGTTTGGCCGGTCGCCGGAATCCGAGCGCGGCAGCGGACGCGACCATCACAACACGGGCTTCAGCATGTGGGTGGCCGGAGGCGGCTTCAAGGGCGGCATGGCCTATGGGGCCACCGACGATATCGGACTGAAAGCCGTTCAGGACACCATGCACTTCCGCGACCTGCACGCCACCGTGCTGCACCAGATGGGCCTGAGCCAGGACCAGTTGAGCTACCTGCACCAGGGCCGCCGGGAGCGGTTGACCGAGGTGCACGGCCAGATCGTCAAGGCGATTCTCGCGTAGCGAGGCACCGGGCGCGACCATCACGATGCGGCTTCAGCCTGTACGCCGATCAAGCGAGCCCCAGGTGAGCCACCCGCACCGGCCTGCGGGGATCGGCTGACCGAAGCACACGGCCAGATCGCTGCGGCACCGACCATCACGATGCGGGCTTCAGCCTGTACGCTGATCGAGCTAGTACCAAGTGAGCCGCCTGCACCGGGCCCGCCGGGATCGGCTGACCGAAGCATACGGCCAGATCGCCGCTGCACCGGGCGCGACCATCACGATGCGGCTTCAGCCTGTACGCTGATCAAGCGAGCCCCAGGTGAGCCATCCGCACCGGGGATCGTCATGCCGTAACCCTATTCCGAGCGCAGCGCGGTCATCGGATCCACGCGCGTCACGCGGCGGGCGGGCAGATAACTGGCGAGCGCCGCTACAGCCAGCAGAGCGAGGGCAACGGCCACGTAGGTGAGCGGATCGACGGCCTTCACTTCGAAGAGCAGCGCGCTCATGAGGCGCGAGAGCGCGGCCGCCGCGACAAGACCGGTCACCGCGCCCAGGCCGCACCAAAGCAGGCCGTGGCGCACGAACATCAGTTTCAAGCCGCCCTGGCGGGCGCCTAGCGCCAGCCGGATGCCGATCTCGCGGGTGCGTTGGGCGACGCTGTAAGAGATCACCGCGTAAATGCCCACCGACGCGAGCAGCAGCGCCATGCCACCGCTAATTCCGAGCAGCGTCAAGGTGAAGGCGGTCCGCGCCATCGACTTGTCGTAAATCTCCTTCATGGTGCGCATATCGGTGACGGGGGCGCTGGGCGCGGCGGCGGCCACCACCTGGCGGATTTCGTTGGTGAACGCTTCGTTACCGGCGCGCGGCGACCGAACAGCGTAGGACATGGATCCTCCCTGCCCGCGCAGCGGCCAATAGACGACGGACGGAGCGGGTTTGTCCACGCCGTCGTGGCGCACGTCGGTCACCACGCCGACGATTTCACTCCAGGCGTCGTTGGGGTTGGAACGAATCTGCTTGCCGACGGCGGCTTGCGCCGACCCCCAGTACTCCTTGGCGAAGTTCTCGGCGATCAGGACCACCTTGCGCTCCTCATGAACGTCGGCCCAGGTATATTCCCGGCCCGCGGCGAGCGGTGTCCCCAGGCTCCGAAAAGCATCCGGCCCGGCCGTCATGAAGCGGCGCAACGGGGGAATGGCGTTATCGGCGTAGGTATGATCCCGCGCTACGATCGGATCCTGCGACCGGACATTGGTCATGGGAGGGCCATTCGAAACGCCAACGGCGGTAACGCCCGGGATGGCGCCCAGGCGCTCGGCCAACCGGTTGTACATCTGCCGCATCTCGGGATCCTTGGGCGCGGCGTCGCGCGGAATCGAGATGCGCAGCGTCTGCAGCGATTCGGCTTCGCGAAAGCCGGGCTGCACGCGGCGCATCGACTGGAACGTGCGGATCATCAGCCCGGCGCCGACCAGGAGAACGAGCGCCAGGGCCACTTGCAGCACGGTGAGGGCGTTGCGGGTCAGGTTCCGCTCCCGGCCGGAGCTCGCGTTGCGGCCGCCCGAACGCAGCGCCATGGAAAGCCCGGCTCTGCCCTGACGCAACACCGGAACCGCGCCGAAGATCAGGCCCGCGAGAATCGAGACGGCGAGCGCGAACAGCAGCGCCGTGAAATCGAGGGAGATCTGTTCAAATCGCGGCAGCTTCACTGGACTCCTCTTGAGCACCAGGTTCAGCGCGGCTACGGCCACGCCGAGACCCGCCGCGCCGCCCAGAAGGGCGAGCAGAAGACTTTCGAGCAGCAAGTCGCGCGCGATGCGGCCGCGGCCCGCTCCAAGCGCCGCGCGCACGGCCAGTTCCTGCGCCCGGCCTTCGGTGCGCACCAGCATGAGGTTGGCCACGTTGGCGCAGGCGATAAAGAGCACGATGCCGATGGTGGCCATGATGACCCACAGCGTCCCGCCGATATCTCCAATGAAATCCTTGCGCAGGGGGCGAAGGTTCGGGCCAAGTCCCGCGCTTCGCATCATTTCGATACTCATTCCTTTGGGCGGAGGAAACTTTCCCAGTTCGATGGCGATCATGCGCGCCACATCGGCGCCGGCCTGGTCGAGGCTCACGCCGTCGCGAAGACGCGCGATGGCCTGGAAGTTATAGCTCGCCAGCCGCACTTCGGCGCGGTTGTAGCGTATCGGCAGCACCATGTCGTGCCCTATGTCGAGGAACCAGAATCCCTTTGGCAATACGCCCACAATCTCGCGGGAGGTGCTGTCGGCCATGATGCGCTTGCCGATCGCCTTGGGGTCGCCGCCGAAGCGCCGCTGCCAGTAGCCATAGCTCAACAGAACCACTTCGGGACTGCCGGACTGGCTGTCCTGTTCGGTCAAGCCGCGGCCGAGCACGGGCTCGACGCCCAGCATGGGCAGCAGGCGGAAGGTGGCGCCGATGCCGTCGACGCGCTCGGGCTGGTCGAATCCGGTTACGGCGACCGAACGCCCGTTCCAGATCGCGACATCGGCGAACGTGCGGGAGTCTTCGCGGTAAGTCACGTAGTCGGCGATGGAGGCGTTGAGGTCCTTGATATTGACGCCCGGCGCGGTTTGCCAGACGGCGATGAGCCGCTCCGGAGCGGCAAAGGGCAGCGGCTTCAGCAGCACGCCATGGATCACGCTGAAAATGGCGGTATTGGCGCCGATGCCCAGGGCCAGAACGGTGACGATTGCCAGGGTGAACATCGGACTCTGGCTGAGACGGCGGATGACGAGGTGCACGATACTCCTGTTACGAACGAACCTGGGCATCGGTTCCGGGGAAAATTCTACTATTCTGTCAGTATGCGCCCCCGTCTGGCAGCGGCGGCATGGCTGGCGTTCGCGCTAAAGGCGGCGGCGCAATCCTATTCGCTTGCCTACGGCGAGCCGGCGCGGCGTTGGGTGGAAGCATTGCCTGTGGGCAACGGCCGGCTGGGCGCCATGGTGTTTGGCGGGGCGTCGGAAGAGCGCATCCAATTCAACGAGAGCACGATTTGGACCGGCGAGCCGCGCGACTACGCACATCCCGGCGCCCATGCGCATTTGGGCGAGATTCGACGCCTGCTGTTTGCGGGCAAGCAGGCCGAGGCCGAAGCGTTGGCGATGCGCGAGTTCATGAGCGTCCCGCTGCGCCAGAAGGCGTATCAACCGTTCGGCGATCTGCACCTGAGTTTTCCCGATGTCCACGACGGCGGCATTCGCAACTACCGCCGCCGTTTGAGCCTGGGGACAGCGACGGCTACCTCGGCGTTCCAGCAGGAGGCGGCGGTGCACCGGCGCGAAGTGATCGCCAGCCGGCCGGCCCAGGCGATCATTGTCCGGCTGATCGCCGAGGGCCCGGCGGGGCTGAACTTCGACGCCTGGCTGACCAGTCCTCATGAGAAATCGGTTTCGGAGATCCGCGGCCCGGAAGCCGTGCTCACCGGCCAGCCCGCCGGTTCGGCGGTGCGGTTCGAGGCCCGCCTGGTGGTCCGGCCGGAAGGTGGGAAACGAACCCAAGAAGGCAACCGGATTCGAGTCCGCCGCGCGCGTTCGGCGCTATTGATTCTCACCGGCGCCACCAACGTGGCGAACTACCGGGAACTGACGGCGGACCCTGCCAGCCGCAACCGCGCGGTGCTCGACCGGTTGGCCACGGCCAGTTACGATCAGCTTCGCGCCATGCATTTGAACGACTACCAGAGGCTTTACCGCCGGGTGTCGATCGAATTCGGCGACGTGTCGCGCGAGGGCCATTTCACGGGCGACCGTGTGCGGGCGTTTGCCGGTCAGCCGGATCCACAACTGGTGGCGATTCTCTTTCAGTACGGGCGCTATCTGCTGATCGCCTCCAGCCGTCCGGGCGGGCAGCCCGCGACGCTGCAAGGGTTGTGGAACGACCAGTTACGGCCTTCGTGGGACAGCAAGTACACGGTGAATATCAACACTGAGATGAACTATTGGCCGGCCGAAGTGTCGAACCTGCCGGAGTGCCAGGAGCCGTTGTTCGCCGCGCTCGGCGAGTTGGCCGAATCGGGCGCGCGCACGGCGAAGGAACACTACAATGCGCGCGGCTGGGTGCTGCACCACAACTTCGATCTATGGCGCGGCACGGCGCCCATCAATCATGCCAATCACGGCATTTGGCCCACGGGCGGCGCATGGCTCGCGCTGCACGCCTGGGAACGCTACCTGTTCGACGGCAATGCGGAGACGCTGCGCACGCACTATCCGATGATGCGCGGCGCGGCGCTCTTCTTCGCCGATACGCTGGTGGAGCATCCGGAAAAGAAGTGGCTGATTACGGGTCCTTCAAACTCGCCCGAACAGGGCGGGCTGGTGATGGGCCCTACGATAGATCACCAGATCGTGCGGGCGCTGTTTGACGCCGTGGTGGAGGCGAGCCGCGTGCTGGATACCGACGGCCCGTTGCGGGAGCAACTGGAAAAGATGCGGGCACGGATCGCGCCGAACCAAATCGGGCGTCATGGACAGTTGCAGGAATGGCTGGAGGACAGAGACGATCCGGCCAACAAGCACCGTCACGTGTCGCACCTGTGGGGTGTGTATCCGGGCCGTGAGATTACACCGCGGACGCCGGAGCTTTTCGCGGCCGCGCGCAAGTCGCTGGAGTTTCGCGGCGATGAAGCGACCGGCTGGTCGATGGGATGGAAGATCAATTTATGGGCGAGGTTCCTCGATGGCGCGCGCGCCTACCGGATTCTTTCGAACCTGATTCAGCCGGCGGACGAGAAGAAGGCGGGGCTTTATCCCAACCTGTTCGACGCGCATCCCCCTTTTCAGATCGACGGGAACTTCGGCGTGACGGCGGGCATCGCGGAGATGCTGCTGCAAAGTCACGACGGCGCGATCCACCTGCTGCCCGCGCTGCCGCCCGAACTGCCCGGCGGGCGTGTAACGGGGCTGCGCGCGCGCGGCGGCGTGGAAGTGGACATCGAGTGGCGTGAAGGCCGGCTGATCGCCGCCAAGCTGCGTCCCACTCGAACCGGTCAATGGACGGTGCGCTACGCGGGCCAGGATCGCGTGGTGAAGGCTGGACCGGCTGCGCCCGCCGAATTTATCCCTTGAGGTATATAATCGACCCCATGCAACGGAGACAGTTCCTGAAGACGTGCGCAGGATTCGCCACGGCCGCGTTCCTGCCCAAGTATCATGCGCTGGCGGCGCCGGCCAAGGGCCAGACCAAGATTCGCGACATCAAGGTCATGATGCTGCAGGGGCCCCGCACTTACACGCTGGTACGCGTGGAAACCGATTCCGGCCACTTCGGCGTGGGCGAGGCCTATGGATCGCCGGGCGTGGGCGTGAAGGAACAGGTGATGGCGCTGAAGCACGCATTCGTGGGCAAGGATCCGCTTGAGATCGACGTGCTTTATACGATGATGGAGCGGCGCACCGACGGATCGGCCCACATGCTGATGCGCGCGGTGAGCGGCATCGAGATGGCCCTTTGGGATCTGGCCGGGCACATTCTGAATCAGCCCACGGCAAAGCTATTGGGAGGCCGGTTCCGCGACAAGGTGCGCGTGTACGATCATCGCGCGCCTTCGAACATGCTCGATAAGGCGTCGTGCCGCGAATGGGCCGACAAGTGCCGCAACGATCCGGCCGGCTTTACGGCGCACAAGTTCAGCTTCCAGCGAACCAAGGAATCCGAGGATCGCGCCAAGGACCGCTCCAATCGAATCCTGACGCAGAAGGAACTCGACAACGCGCGTAAGGGATTCGAGAATTGCCGCGAGGCGATTGGTTTCGATCACGACATCCTGGTGCACTGCCACTGGGAGTACGATCTGCGCACTTCGATTCAGATCGCCAAGGCGGTGGAACCGATCAAGCCGTACTGGCTCGAAGATCCGCTGATCGTGGACTATTCGGAGAGCTGGAAGCGGCTGGCCGAATCGGTGGATGTGCCGCTGTGCACGGGTGAGAATCTGACACGGCGCCAGGGCTTTAAGGATTTCGTGGTCAATGCGGCCATCGACATTCTGCATCCTGACCTCCGCAACACGGGCGGATTCCTTGAAACCAAGCGCATCGCCGACCTGGCCGACGTCTGGGGATTGCCGATGGCGACGCACAACACCGGCTGCATCGTGAATACGATGGGCACGACGCAGTGGGCGGCGTCGATTCGGGACTTCCTGATGTGCGAGACGGTAACGGGCAAGGGCGACTGGATGGACAAGGTGATCGTCTCCGATCAGCCGCCGATTCGCGGGGGCTACATTCAGATGACCGACAAGCCGGGCATCGGGATCGAGTTGAATCCGGAGGTGGTGAAGGCTCACCTGGCACCGGGCGAGACCTGGTGGGGATGAGCCCGCGGCGTTACAATAACGCCGATGTCCCTCACACGCAGAAGGCAGTTCGTGCAAACCGCCGCGGCGGCCATAGCCACCGCCCGTTATCCCATTCTCGGGGCGAATGACCGTATCCAGGTGGGCATTGTCGGGCTTGGCGGCCGCGGCACCGACCACATCAATTTCTATTCCTCGCTCGACGGCGAGTCGCGCATCGCGGCGGTTTGCGATGTGAACCAGGCGGCGCGCGAGCGGGCCGTGGCGAAGATTCAGAAGGAGAAGAGCTTCGCTCCCAAGGAATTTTCGGACATGCGGGCGATGTTCGAATCGAAGGAAGTGGATGCGGTGTCGATCACCACGCCCAATCACTGGCACGCGCTCGCCACGATCTGGGCCTGCCAGGCGGGTAAGGACGTTTACTGCGAGAAGCCGGCCTGCCACAACGTGTATGAAGGCCGGCAGATGATCGCCGCGGCACGGAAGTACAAACGCATGGTGCAGATCGGATCGCAGAGCCGGTCGATCGCACATAGGCAGCAGGCGATGAAGCTGTTGAACGACGGCGCGATCGGGCAGATCTATCACGCCCGCGGGCTGTGTTTCCGGCGCCGCTTTTCGATTGGACATACGCCGGATGAGCCGGTGCCCGCCGGGCTCGATTGGGATCTGTTCCTCGGTCCGGCGCAGATGAAGCCTTACAGCAAGAACAAATTCGCGTACAACTGGCACTGGTTCTGGGATACCGGCAACGGCGATATCGGCAACCAGGGCGTGCATGAAATGGATATCGCGCTGTGGGGGCTGGGGCGGACGGGTTGGCCGGTTTCGGTTTCCTCGACCGGCGGCAAGTATGTGTGGCAGGACGATCAGGAGACGCCCAATACCAACAGCGCCACGTTCGATTTCGGCGATGCGTATCTGAGCTTCGATACAAGAAATCTGCCGACGCCTCCGGAAGGGCTGTTCGGAATGAAGGGGCCCAATTACACGGGCAATATCTTCTTCGGAAGCCTGGGGTTCCTGATTGTCGATTCGACCGGGTTCGAGCTTTACAAGAGCCTGGCGGGCACCGTGACGCGCGAACAGTCGTTAGGCGCGGGCGGAGGGCGGCTCGAGAAGTTCGAAAAGACGATGGAGAAGAAGGCCGAGGAACAGCAGGCCTGGCAGACGCAGCCGCATGTGAAGAATTTCTTCGAAGCCATCCGGTCGCGCGATCACCGCAAGCTGAATGCGGAAGTCGCCATCGGCGTGCGCGCGGCATCCTATTGCCATCTGGGCAATATCGCCTACCGCGTGGGGCGGACGCTGCGCATGGCGCAATCGACGGGCCGGTTCGTGGGCGACGACGAAGCCAATTCGATGCTGACGCGGGATTACCGCGAGGCTTACGCGGTGCCGTCCCAGGTTTGAGGCTGACGGCGTTATGATCGGAATATGGCGACCGTTCCGGTTCTGGTATCCAAGGCCGAATATGAAGCTCGTGCCGCGGCCGGGGAACGCGTGGAATATTCGGATGGAATTGTGGAGGCAATGCCCAATAACGATTCCGTGCACGACATCTTGAAGGGCCGGCTGGCGACATTGTTAGCGCGCGGGTTGCCGGAAACAGCATTGGTCGTAAATGAAATGGCCTTTGACGTGACGCCGGCGCACGTCCGCCACCCCGACGTCGCCGTTTTACTGAAACCCCGCCGCATGCAGGAAGGACGCAAGGTTCAGGGCGCGCCGGAACTGGCGATCGAGATCGTTTCGGATTCCGACACCGCGGAGTATCTGGACGGTCGCATCGAACTCTATCTGAACAACGGCGCGCAAGCCGTCTGGGTCGTCTGGCCGCGCGCGCGCCGGATGGATATCCATCAGCCCGGCCAGCCCACCCGTCACCTTCGCGGCGGCATTCTTTCCGGCGAAATTCCCGTTCCGCAATTCCGCCTCGATATCGCCGATCTGTTCGGCCGCGATTAGCTGATGATTACGGCCTGACGCAGCGAACGGCGAAGGCCCATTCCTTGCCGCCTTCCGCCTGGCGATGGAGCGCCTGCCCGCCCTTACCGAAGTTGTAGTAGGGGCTCTCGGATGCGGTCCAGTAGAAGCCGTGTGCTTCGAGTCTGCCGTATTTGCCGTCTTCGGAACGGCCTCCGCTAATACGGCCTCAAAGCCCGAACTGCCTCCGGCCATGAGGGCGCGGTAGGCCGATTTAAGAACGCGAGTAACTGGAAATTGAGCATTAGCTGATTAGTTTCTTGCGCACCGCGTAGAGCACGATATCGGTGGCACTATGCAGGTTCAATTTTTGCATGAGGTGGTTGCGATGCGTTTCCACCGTGTAAGGGCTGAGTCCGAGCACCGCCGCCACATCCTTATTGCTCTTTCCGGAAGCGAGCAGTTGCAGCACTTCCTTTTCGCGATCGGTGAGCAATTCGTAGGAATCTTCGAGCCCGCGCTGCTTGAGGGTGACCATGTAATCGTCGAGCAGAGTCTGCGCGATTTCCGGACTGAAGAACGGCTTGCCGGAGGAAACCGCGCGAACGGCGTGGACCAGGTAGACGTCGGCGGTGTCCTTGAGCAGGTATCCCTTGGCGCCCGCCGACAGGGCGCGCACCAGGTAAGACTCGTCGGAGTGCATGCTGAGGATGATCACGCCGCAGCGCGGGTTCTTCTTCAAAATCTGCCCGGCGGCATCGATGCCGTTGAGGTTCGGCATGGCGATATCCATGATGACGACGTCGGGCTTCAACTCCTCGGCCAGGCGCACGGCTTCGCGCCCGTCGGAAGCTTCCCCGGCGACGGCGAAGGACGGCTCCTGCTCCAACTGCAGGCGCAGGCCCCGGCGCACCACGCCGTGGTCATCCGCGATAAGTACTTTCACTGGCTCCATGCAACGCAGGGGAAACTGGTAATTCTACCGAAAGCATCGTGCCACGGCCGGGCTGGGACGAGATGTGGAAAGTTCCACCGAGTTCGCGCGCGCGTTCTTCGATGCCGAGCAATCCAAGGCCGCGATGCGTGGGGCCGCCCGCGGGAAGGCCCAAGCCGTCGTCCTGCACGCTGACTGCGACGCGATCTTCCGATCCATGCACCAGGATGCGCACGTGGCGCGCCTGGGCGTGGCGGGCGCAATTGGTCACCGCTTCCTGCACGACGCGGAACACACAGGTGCGATACTCTTCCGGCAGACCGTCCAGGGAGCCGTCGAGGCGCACTTCGGCGGGGATGCCCGAGCGGCGCGAGAAATCGCGTCCGAGCCATTCGAGCGCGGGGCCGAGACCGATGTCGTCGAGCATCGAGGGACGCAGGCCCATGGCCAGGTCGCGAACGGTGCGGATGGTCTGTTCGATCAGATCGCGCGTCTCGCTCATGCGCTGCTCGAAGCGCTCGCGAGGGGCGGTACGCAACGCGCCCAGGCTGTTGAGCTCCATGCGCATGCCGGTCAGCAATTGGCCGATTTCGTCATGCAACTCGCGGGAAAGCTCCTTGCGCTCCTGCTCCTGCGCCTTGACCAGCCGCTGGGAGAGGCGGCGCAGTTCATCCTCGGCCGATTCGGCGCGCCGCATCTCGCGCTGGTTTTTCCTTTCGAGCGCGAAGACGCGGTACATCGTGACGATGGTAACGGCCAGGCCGAGCGCCATGGCGCCGATGGTGAGGCGCGTAAAGACGCGGCGGAATTCGCGCCGGCTTTCGCGAAGCCGCTCCTGCTCGCGCCGCAGATTAATGGCATGCACCGCGCCCACCTGTTCGGCCAGATTGAGCACGGCGATGCGCCTGGGCAGGACGTGGTTGCGCAGAAAAGCATGGGAATAAGTCAGCCGCTGCTGTGGCGTCCAGTCGAAAACCGGTTCCAGGCTGTCCCAGTAAGCCTCCACTTCGCGCTTGAGGTCGCCCAGCGCGGCGGCGGACTCGCTGTCGAGTTCATGCTCGACGCGGTCCAGGCGAGCGTCGATGGAATGGCGTACGTTCAGAAGCTGTTCGCGGTAGAGTCCCGCCGCGATGCCGGAAGGATCGAGCAGATAGTCGCGGATGTGCACCCCGGATATATGCAAATCCGCCGTAATGCCGCGCAGCAGCGATTCGGTCTGCAGATAGGTATTATGCGTGGCCAGCGTTTCTTCATACAGCCTGCCGCCGCGATGAATGGCGCTGAAGCCGAGCAATCCGGCCAGAGCGATGAGCGCGCCGAATCCCAACAACATGACCCAGGACAGGCGAGGCACCATACTGCCATTGTTTCGCGTTTCTGGTGCGATTTGGGGATGCGAGGGTTCTTCGGGAGGCACGATGCTGGATTTACGAATGACGATCATTTTCACCGACCTGGATGGAACGCTGCTCGATAAAGAGTCCTACAGTTGGGAGGCGGCGCGGCCCGCGCTGGAACGAATCGCGAAGTTGAGCGTACCGTTGATCATCGTTACCAGCAAGACGCGGCGGGAAGTGGAGCAATGGCGCCGGGCGCTTCACAATACCGATCCTTACGTGGTGGAGAACGGCGGAGCGGCCGTCATCCCCGGCTCGGAACCGATGGTTTGGGGTACTTCGTATTCGCGGCTGTGCGAGGCGTTGCGCGAGGCCGCGCGGAGGAGCGGGTGCCGCGTGCGCGGGTTCCACCAAATGGATGTGCGCGAGATCGCGGCCGTCACGGGGCTGTCTGCGGAGGAGGCCGCCCTGGCGGCCGGAAGGGAGTACGACGAACCATTCCTCATCGAGAGCGGCAGCCGCGCCGCGCTGCTGGACGCCATCGCCCAGGCGGGCTTGCGGCACACCGAGGGCGGGCGGTTCCACCACATTCATGGGAACAACGACAAGGCCGTTGCGGTGCGGGCGCTGCTCGATCACTACCGCGGGCTGCACGGGGAGGTGACAAGCGCGGGGCTCGGCGACGCGCCCAACGACATCGAGTTTCTGAAGGTGGTGGACCGTCCGCATTTCAGCCAGGAAGGGCCGGCCGGGTGGAACCGGTTTGTGCTCGACCTGTTGTCATAGCTGATTCCAGAGCGACTTTTCGGCGATGCGTTCGGGCTCGTGGCCGGCGCCCTGGAAGAACCGCTTGAATTCAGCCGAGGCGGTCGAGCCCAGGGCAATGGCGGACAACAGAACGAATCCGCCGATCAGGATGATGAAGGCGGCGAGGAAGACGCGGGGGGCGAAATCCATCTGGTCGGCGGCGACAACGATGGAGATGAACACGATCATGACGCGGCAGATGGCGGCGAGCCGGCGCGGCGCGGGCAGCCCTTCGTTCACGGCCCACACGAGCAATCCGCGGCCAAAGTATTGGCTGGCCCAAACGCCGCCCACGATGATGAGGGCCGCCACCACCAGCTTCGGCATGAGCAGAACGAAGCCTTGAATAATGTGATCGGCGAGTTGGCTGTTGAAGGCGCTGAGTCCGGTGAGGAAGCCGGTAATGAGGATCGCCGCGTAGGCGCCTTCGGCGACCAGCCGCGTGGCGCGGAAGCTGCCCTGCTTGTCCATGATGTAGGCCACGCCCGAGCGGCGCAGAAACCGGTCGATGGCGAGGCCTTTGAAGATGCGATAGAGCAGAGCGCGCGCCGCCAGGGCGATGAGGAAAGACGTCAGCACTATGATGGCGGCGGCCAGCAGACCCGGCAGCACCGTGGTGGCCTGATTGTGAAGCCTGTCGAGCACTCCTTGAAAAATCTGTCCGAATCCGTTAGGCATGAGCGACCTCCTTCACCGGTTCGCCGCGCCATTGGGCGGCAAGCAAGGGTTTATTTCGTTCAAACGCGCGGCAGAGCAGTTCGATCCGCTGCTCCACTTCGTCAGCCACCATGTATTCGGTTTCGACGACGAAGGAAGCGACGCGCGCGATATAGAGAGGAGTGAGCGAGCGCAGCAGCACACCGCGCGCCACCGGCGGCTGTTGAAAGGCGCAGGCAAAGTCGAAAACGGTACGCACCCAGAGATCGTCGGGCAGGTGAAAGACGCCGCCCGAAGACGCACTTTCCGCCAAGGTCCGGATGCCCGCGTAGGTCTCCTGGCGCAGGACAAGCTTCCAGATCTCCTCCAGGTCGCGGAACCCGCGCTCGAACACGCCGATCATGCGCGCGACATTGACCGGCACCGGATCGAGACCGACGTCGAAGCGGAATCCGAAGGTCTCAATGGGACGGCTGCCTTCGATGGCCTGCCAGCGATCTTCGTAATCGCGCATCAGCGTGAACACGGAGCCCACCACCTGTTCGAGCATGGAGCTGAGATCGGAAGCAGGATCCTTGGCGTCGTGAAGTTTCGCGCCCAGATAGCTTTGACAAACGCGATAGCCTTCGGCGAGCGCCACGGTAGTGAGCCAGATGTCGATGCCGAAGCGGGCGATGTCGGTTTCCCATTCCGTGTGCCGGAGGTAGCGCTCCACCAGGCGGCCGGAGATTCCGAATTCACCGCCGATGGGCTGGCGCACGCGATGGCCGTAGAGCATGCGCGTCATCGGGTACACGATGCTGTTGGTGATGGTGCCGTCGTACTTATGGCGCTGGTAGCTGGGCGCCACGAAATCGTAGCCGCCGACCACGATGGGGCGGATCAACAGGTCGATCCATTCGGGCGTGATGGAGCGCAGGTCGGAATCGACGACGGCGCAGGCTTTGGCGCCAAGCCGGTGCGCCATCTCGAAGATCATGCGGAACGCGCTGCCTTTGCCCGGCACGCCGTGGTAAGGAAACGAGAGCAGATGCGTGGCGGAAAGCGGTGTTTCGAGCAGCAGCAGGCTCGCGTCTTCATGATGCGCCTGCATGACCGCCTGCTGCGTGCCGTCGCCCGAGCCGCCGTCGGAATTGACGACGACGGCCCGGAGCTGGGGGAAATATTTCGCCAGGCCCGCGCTGACGGCGGTGGCGACGCGGCCGATGGTGCGCCCGTTGTTGAAACTGGGAATCCCGACGACCAGGTCCGCGCCGCCGATGGTTTCGACCGCGCGCTGGGCTTCGGCCGGCATGGCCGCCGTCACGCGGCTTTCTCCAAGACTTCCTTGCGGTCGCGTTCGACGGCGTCGAGCATCATTTCGTAGAACTCTGGGATGGCGGCGGCCACGCGGTTCCAGTTGGGAATCAACGGCAGGCCGAGCGGATCTTCAAGGAACTGGCTCGCCGCCGTGCGCAGGCTCTTGGCGAAAGTGCTGACGGCCACTTCTTCGGCATGGCGATCGAACTTGAGCCCGTTGAGCACGGCATCGGCGTAATAGCGGGAAATGGTGTCCTGCGCCAGGCGCACGTAGCGGACTTCGAGGCTGCGGAACTGATCGGCGGTGAAGGTGATTCCTTCGGCGGCAAGGTTGCTGAACAGCGACTTCGCGATATCGTTGGTCATGCGGCTGAGACCCTTATTGGGATCGTCCTGCGAGAGCACCTGGTGTTTGTGCTCATAGTTATCGGCGAGATCGACCTGGCAGGTTTGCGACACCGCGCAGTTGCGGAAGACTTCGGCCAGCACACCCACTTCGAGACCCCAGTCGCTCGGGATGCGGTTGACGCGCGCCAGGTTGATATTCATGGCGAACTCGCCCGCCAGCGGATAGCGGAAGCTATCGAGGAACTTGAGCAATCCGGCGCCCTGCACCATTCCTTCGAGCGAGCGCACCAGGGGCGACATGAACAGCCGGGTCACGCGGCCATGCATGCGGTCGGTTACGCGGGCGTAGTAGCCTTTGCAGAATTCGAACCCGAGATTGGGATGCGCCACCGGATAGCACAGGCGCGCGAGCAACTGGCGCTCATAATTGACGATGTCGCAATCGTGCAGGGCGATGATGTCGCAATCGCCAAGCGCGAGCAGCAGGCCATAGGAGAGCCAGCAGGTGCGGCCCTTGCCGTCCTGGCCGGCCGATAATCCTTTCTCGTCCAGCGTGCGAATGAGGTTCTGAACGCGCGGGCTTTCGATCCACAGAATGGTGACCGGGGTATAGAAGCCTTCGAAAAAGCGGGCCGCGCGCATGGCCTGTTCCTGGGTGGCGCGGCCCACGGCGACGACGATGCGCTGCAGGTATCGCACCTGCTTGAGCTCGGCCACGATACGCTGCATGGCGAGCGATTCAAATTCTGTATAGAGCGCCGGCAGGACGAGGCCGATTGGGCGCGTGCGCGAGAATTTTTCGAGGTCGGCTTCCAGGCGCTCCACATGGTTCGGTTTGAGCCGGTGAAGCGTGGGGACAACTCCGGTTTGGTAGAAGTCGGCCATGGTTTCTCCTTCGCTCCAGAGTAGAGCGGAGGGCCGACGGCGGGTATCCCGTGGCGGGAGTATTAGCGGCCTGAAAGGACAGTAGAAGCGCCCGGATTACACCGCCACGAAGCGGATGCAGACGGGCGTGCCGACGGTCAGTTTCTTACCCGAGGGCGTGAGTTTTCCGCTGGCCTGATCGACGGAAAATTCGACGACGCTATCGGAGTTCTGATTGGCCGCCAGAAGCCACTTGCCGGTGGGATCGAGATTGAAATTGCGCGGAATCTCGCCTTGGGTGGAAGCGTTCTCAACCAGTGTGAGCTTGCCCGTCTTCTGATCGATCTGGAAAACCGCGATGGTGTTGTGTCCGCGATTCGATCCGTAGAGAAACTTGCCGCCGGGATGCGCCCGCACTTCGGCGGTGGAGTATCCCTTGGCCACAGCCACACCGGCGGGCAGCGTGGATACGGTTTCGATCTCGGTGAGCCGGCCGCCGGCGGCATCGTATTGGAAGGCCGTCACGGTGCAGGCGATCTCATTGATGACGTAGGCGTACCTGCCCTTGGGGTGGAACGTGAAATGGCGCGGACCGGAGCCCGCCTTCACGGCGGTGAACGGCGGGTCGTTCGGTGCGATGGTGGCGTTGGCGGCATCGAACTTGTACACCAGCACGCGATCAAGGCCGAGGTCGGCGACCACCGCGAAGCGATTATCGGCCGAAATGTTCACCGAATGCGCGTGGGGACCTTCCTGCCGCTGCGGGTTCACGCTGGAGCCTTTGTGTTGGACGAAAGAGGCCGATTCAACCATGCTGCCATCGGCCTTCACGGCGATGGCGGCCGTGGAGCCTGTGCCGTAGTTCACCACAATCAGCGCCTTGCCGGTGCGATCGACATTGAGGTGGCAGGGGCCGCCGCCTTTCGACGAGACGCGATTCAGTTGCGCCAGCTTCCCGCTCTTGGAATCGATGGAAAACGCGGTGACCGCTCCGCCGCCGCCATCGAGTTCGCTGACCGCGTAGAGATTTTTTCCGCCAGGGTGGATGGCAACGAAGGAGGGATTGCCGATTTCGGCGGCGAGTTCCGGTTCGCTCAGCGAGCCGTCTCTGGCGTTGAAGCGGCTGACGTAGATTCCTTTGGAAGCCTTGCGGGTGTAGGTACCGAAGTAGACCAGGTAGTTGCCGCTTTTCTGGGCGGCCAGCGGCAGCGTGCCGGCCATGGCGAGGAGGGAACGTCGGGTGAGGCGCATCGTCACCTATGACAACGCACTTGGGGTTGGATGCGCAAGGGGTAGCTGGAGGCTACTGGAGCATTCTGCACTAGAATACGAAGTCGATGCGCATCTTCATCAGTTGGTCCGGCGAGCGTAGCAGGCGTGTTAGCTTAGGGCTCAAGTCACTACTGGAGGACCTGTTCACCGATGGCATAGAAGTCTTCCTATCCGAGGACATCAAGCCAGGGGAATCATGGGCAGGGCGGCTGAATGACGAGATCGAGCGTTCCAAGTTCGGGATTATTTGCCTCACGCAAGAGAATTTTGATGCTCCCTGGTTGCTTTTCGAAGCTGGCGCAATCGCCAAGCAACTGGGATCAAAGCGCCTGGTGCCGTACCACATCGACCAGCTTCCGGCCGTTGCCGACCATTCGCCCCTGTCTCACTTTCAGCATGTGACAGCTACTGAGGATGGAACGCGGCGGCTGATCAAAGCTATCAATGAAATTCGCACACCACCACTGAGCGATCAGCGACTGGAGAAGTCGTATGGCAGGTGGTGGATCGACTTCGCTCGAACATTGGCGGCGCTGACCAGCACGAACACGGCAGGAACCGTCACACGGTCGAATCGCGAAGTGCTCGATGCGATTCTTCACAAGGTCGAGCTACTATCCGCGAGGCAATCTCCGAACATCTCGCCGGGCGAGATGCTTCATCTCATGAACTTGAAGCGGCAGCCAAGTTTAACCTACGAGCGCGCAGGCTCCCTGCTAAAGGAACTGCGCCATCTGAGAGACCTGGATCTCATCCGGAATAAGCGCGGTCCCATTGGAGAATTACCCGAAAAATTTCAGCTGGATCAATATTTCGAACTTTCAGATTCAGGCCTTTATTTAGTGCTTCGAAGCATATTCCAGGCTTGAGAGCACATGGGCAAACGCCACCCTCAGCCACTCTTCGACGCCATACGGCGCTCAAGCGCGGCCATCAAGCGGTCATGCACCGGCTGCGGGATCGCCTTCGGTTCCATGCCCTGGTAAACGTTGATGGTCTTCTTACTCGTGTCGAAGATCACCCAGCAGTTGGGGCACTCATTGACGTGGTGCTCCAGTTGCTTGCGCAGCTCGACGTCGGTGGTCGAGTCGAGGTAGTCGTTCAGTTCGCGCAGGAAATCCTTACAAGTAAGCAAAGACGTCGTCCCCCTTCTTCTTGAACAGGCGGGTGAGCCGTTCCCGCAACTCCAGACGCGCCCGCAGCAGCCGGCTTTTTACGGCGGGGATCGACAGTCCTAATGCTTCCGCGGTCTCTTCGGTAGAGAGCTCGTCCACATCGCGCAACAGAAAAACCGTCCGGAACGCGGGCTTCAGATTCTGAATGGCGCTATCGAGTATGGTCCGCAGCTCGTCCTGCGAATATCGCTGCTCCGGGTTCCCTTCCCAGACGGCGATTTCGCGCACGACCGGATCTTCCACCCCCTCGGTTGGCGGCTCGTCGAGCGATACCGTACGGTCGCTCTTGCGCTTCCGCAGTTTCATCAACGCTTCATTCACCGCGATGCGGACGATCCAGGTGTAGAACTTGGAATTGCCCTGGAAACGGTCCAGATGCTCATAGGCCTTGAGGAACGCTTCCTGCAACACGTCTTCGGCGTCCTCGTCAGAGTTGGTGATGTGCCTGGCCAGCCGGTAGATTTTCCGCTCGTACTTATGAACCAGCTCCGAAAACGCGCGGGCGTCGCCGGTTCTGGCTTTCGCCACCAGTTCGGATTCGTCGAAGGCAGGTTCGCTCGCCGATGCTTCGATGGGAGGGATCAGAGGTTCACCTCGGGCTTCCAGTTTATCAGCGTCCAATCGCACTCGCCTCTTCTCTCGTGTTGAGATGCGGCGTGGAATCGATGGGATGCAGGCAAACTTGTTATACTGGGGCGCCGTTCGGTACGTGCGTTCCATCTTGCCTTCCTCCCCAAATCGGGTTCGTTCGGGGCCGACAACGGGCTCCGAACGAACCCTTCGTCTTAATTTCGCCCGAAACTTGACCCGGCCGGCGGAGTTCCTAACAACATGATGCGATTGCCTGCCTTCGCCCTTTGGTTGTTGATGCTGGCGCCGGCGGCGGCACAGAAACACATTCTGCATGTCGGCCATTCCGCCGGCTTCCGGCACGATAGCGTCGTCACAAGCGCCCGGGTTCTGCAAAACATCGGCGAGCGCACAGGCAAGTTTCAAGTCACCGCCACCGAAGATCTGTCTTACATCACGGCGTCGCGGCTCTCGGCGTTCGATGCGGTGTTCTTCTTTACCAGCGGCGAACTGGCGCTGCGGGACGATCAGAAACGGGATCTGCTGGAATTCGTGCAATCGGGGAAAGGATTCGGCGGGGCGCACAGCGCCACCGATACTCTGTATCTCTGGCCGGAGTATGGCGATCTGATCGGCGGATACTTCGACGATCATCCATGGGCGAAGGAAGTGAGCATCGATGTCGAAGATCCTGATTTTCCGGGGTTGAAGGACGCCGGACCGAGCTTTCGAGTGGTCGAGGAGATCTACCAGTTTCGCGCCTTCTCGCGAGAGCGGGTGCGGGTGTTGACGACGCTCGATACGTCGACGGTCGATCTGACGCTGCCGAACGTGCGGCGTACCGATGGCGATTTCGCGCTTTCCTGGGTGCGGCGCTACGGCGAAGGACGCGTGTTCTACACGGCGCTTGGCCATTTCGACGAAACCTGGCTCGATGAGCGTTTTCAGAAGCAGTTGGAGGGGGCGCTGCTTTGGCTGATCGGCGAGGCGGAAGGCGAGGGGCGTCCGCGTCCCGTGATCGACGCGCCGGCCATCGCGGCGGTTCAGACGCCCACGGGCAAGGCGGAATCGTTCGCCCCGGGCAGCGTGATCTCGATCGTGGGCGAGCGGCTCACCAGCGGGTCCACGCTGGCGGCACGGGAATCGGATCCGAGGTTGAAGCTGGCGGGCACTCGCGTGGAACTGAACGGAGCGCCACTGCCGCTGTTCTCGGTTTCTCCGGATCTGGTAACGGCGCGGCTGCCGGCCGGTCTGGCGCCAGGCGCGGCGGCGGAACTGCGCGTGGCGCGCGTGGGGGCCATCAGCGAGCCGGTGTCTTTGACGATCGTCGAGACCGCGCCCGCTCTGATGGCCGTGCGTCAAGAGGGTACCGCGACGGCGCTCTACGCAACCGGATTGGCGGCGCAGGCGCCAGTGGCGCGGGTGAACGGCCAAGCCGTGCGAGTGAGGCGGAGCGGCATAATTCTGCCGGGAGTGTGGCGCATCGAAATCGAAGGCGTTCCCTCCGGCGCGACGGTGGATATCCGTGCCGGAACGGTGGTATCCAACGCCCTGGTCATAGATTAGTTCAAAAGATCCCAGCGGGCCTCCGATATGGCATACGGGGAGCCATGCTGGACTGGAAACAATACTTGGGAGGACGCAAGCCGGCCATTACCGGCGCGCCGGTGGAAGACCCTGCCGTGACGTTGCGCGAGGCGGTTCGTTGTTACGTTGCCTTGCTGACGGGAATCGTGGAACACGCCCCCGATACGCTGAAGCAACTGAAGGAAGACTACGGCCACCATCTGCGGAAAATCCGCGACGAGGTGAACGGGTCGACGCCCACGGCGCGGTTGTTTCAGGACAGCGACAAGCGGGCGCAGGCGCAATTGAAAGGCTACGGCAAAGGCGTGGACCGGCACATCCAACAGCGCGAAAAGGACGCGCGCGAAGTGATGTCGCTGATGGCGTCGATGGCGGAGTCCATCGCGTCGCAGGAAAAGCAATACAACGTGCGGTTCAAGGGTATCGCCAAAAAGCTGCGTCTGCTGACGACAGCGCAGGATATGGCGGAGATCCGCCAGCGGCTGACCGAAGAAGTCACCCAGCTTGAGAAGTATTCCGAGGACATGACGCGCGATACACGTGTGGCGCTTGAGCGGGTGAGCACAAACCTGGCGGCGCTGCGCGAGCGGCAGAATCCCACGCCGTGGCTGGAGCGCGAGCCGGACGCGGTGACGCAGATTCCGGGCCGGCCGGTGGGCCGCGATGCGATCGAGACACGCCAACGGGCGGGCACGTCCTTTTCGATTGCACGGCTGGCGGTGCGCCAATACGCCGGACTGGCCGAGCGTCACAAGCCCGCCGAGGTCAACCTGGCCATGGCGGAGTTCGCCGCCAACATCAAGGAAGAGCTCCAGAGCGCGGTGGCGCTTTGCCGGTGGAGCGAATCGGAGTTCGCGGCCGTATTCGATTGCCACCTGCCGGAAGTCGCAGGCAAGCTTTCGGAAACCGAACAGAAACTGACCGCCACTTATCGCGGTGTTTCGATCGCTTGTCTTGCCACGGCCGTGCAGCCTTTTCGCGGCGAAACCGTGGATCAATTGATGGCCCGCCTGGAAGCAGCTTCCCTCGAATCGGCCGCTTCGCGATAGAGAAACGAGAACGAAAGAATGCTAAGAGGAGTCATCATTTCGCCGGACCGCCAGTTGCGGGAGGGTCTGGAAAAGCGCATCGCCGAAAGCGGACAGATCGTATTGGTGAAGTCGTTCGATCACTATCTGCGCGCCGATGAGCTGGAAGGCGTATGCCGTGCGCACGCGCCGCACGCGGTCTTTCTCGACCTGGTAACCAATCCTGAGAAGATGTCTCTGGCGGTGCAGATTCAGCGGCTGTTTCCGGGAACGCATCCGGTGGCGCTCGATCACGAACCCGATCCGGCCCGGCTGATGCGGCTGATGCAGGCCGGTATCCGCGAGATGCTGTTCCTGCCGTTTCCGGCGCATCTCTATCTGGAAGCGATGGACCGGCTGGTCAGCACGGTGCGGGAGACGCCGCAGCACCGCGAGAATACCGATCTGATCTTCGGTTTCATTCCAGCCAAGGCAGGCAGCGGATGTTCGATGGTGGCCACCAACACGGCCGGCGCGCTGGCCAAAACGCTCAGCGGCAAGGTGCTGCTGGTGGATCTCGATCTGAACTGCGGCCTTTCGCGGTTCCTTCTGAAACTGACCGGGCCGTTTTCGGCTCGCGACGCGCTCGAACGGGCCGGCGACCTGGACGACAGCTTCTGGACCGACCTGGTCTGCCATTCGGCCGGCCTTGACGTTCTGGCCTCGGGCGGCATTCAAAAGCCGTATCACTTCATGGAAGGCGCCATCCGGCACCTGATCGAATTCGCAAGCAAGCGCTACAAAGCGGTTTGTTTCGATCTTTCGGGCGCCTTCGAGGATTTCTCGATCGAGCTGCTGCCGGAGTGCCGGAAGATCCTGCTGGTGGTGGAGCCGGATCTGCCTTCGGTTTACCTGGCGCGGGAAAAACTGCACTTCCTGCGCAACATGGATCTGGAAGATCGCGTGAGCGTGGTGCTGAACCGCTGGCGCCGCGAAGCCTGCCTGACCATTGCCGACATCGAAAGCGCGCTGGGATTGCCGGTGGAACACACCATCGCCGATGCGCCGGCGGCGGTCTACCGCGCGATGCTCAACGGCGCGCCGGTGGAAGCGGCTACCGATCTCGGCCGCGAACTGGCCGGCCTGGCGCTGCGGCTGGCGGAAGCGCGCAACGCCAAGGATCCCACGCCGAAGCGGCGCATGGTGGAGTATTTCTCCGTTCTACCGGCGCGGTATTCGCTGTTCAAGTAACCCGTCAGACGCGCAGCAGGAAACACTCGGCCTGCTTGCCGGTAATGCGCTCGAGCGCGAAGCCGTACCAGGCGGCCTGCGCCCGGTAGGCGTCGAGACGCGCGGTCCCATCGGCATCGGTTTTGAAATCGACCACCACCCAACGGCCGTCTTCCTCAAACGCCAGGTCGATGACGCCTTCGACGGCTTTGTTGTCTTCAAGCCGCAGCAGCACCGGATATTCGCGATAGCAGCGTGCCGCGGCGCGCGCGCGTTCAAGCAAAGGATGGCGCAAAGCGGCCCCGGCGGCGCGAGCGGCGGCATCGGCCTCCGATTTCGGCGCGGCCAGCAGCCGCCCGTGCATCTTCGCCACCGCTTCCAGCTCGGCGCTTCCGGCGGTGAGGGAAACGTCGCGGAGCACGGCATGCACCAGCATCCCGAAACGCTTGCCGGCGGGCCGGTGCGCCGCGCGCGCCGCCGATTCCACCAGTACGAATCCGGTATAACCTTCCGGAGGCGCGGTGGATTCAGCCGCCGTGGCGATGGCCAGCGTGGCGCGCGAACCCTCTTCAATGATGCGGGAACGGCTTGCCAGCCACGCGTCGTAGGCGGCGAGCGATCGCTCAAGCGCCGGCGCATCTTCGGCCAGAATTTCTTCCTGCCGCTCGCCGAAACGTTCCTCCTGGCTGGGAGGAAGAGCAGCCGGGTCCCACCACACAACCGGATGGCCGCCTTTGCGCGCCTGATGCAGACCGGGCTCGACGCTGGACTCGTCGCGGTATTCCGGCGGCCGGTTGAGCACCGACACACGGCCGAACTCCGGGCAGCCGGGCGGCTGCCGCGCTTGCCGGGAATGAGTCAAGGGTGGATAGACCGCCTTATTCAGCGGTTCGAGCCACCCTTGGCGTTCCTCGTCGCCAACGACCGGCACCACCAGAATGTCCCGCGCGCGAGTGGCGGCCACATAAGCCACGCGAACGCCTTCGGCGCGCTCGCGGCGCCGCTCGCTCGCCTCATGATCGAGCAGATCCTTGGGCAGGCAGCCAAGCAATCGGGCGGCGCTGATACCTGTCTGCGCCTCGACGTAGCGATCGGGATTCTCGTGCGCGATGTTGGCCGTCATGTCGGCGAGAATGACCACCGGAAACTCGAGTCCCTTGGCGGTGTGAACGGTCATGAGCCGCACGCCGTCGGCCCCTTCCTCAAGAACGGGGGCTTCGGCGGATTCGGCCCTTTCGGCATGGGCGTTCAGTTCGTCGATGAAGCCGCGGAACGACAGCCCGCCGCCGGTTTCAAACTGGCGCGCCAGATCCACCACGCGGCGCACATTCGCCAAGGCCTGATGGCCGGCCGGACGCAGCGCGAACGCGGCCCAGGCGCGAGTGGATTCCCCAAGCAGATACACCGTTTGGGCGATGGGGCGGCGATTTCGATGAAGGTGCAAGTCGCGCAGGATCGTGAGCGCTTCGGCCACCGGCTGCAGCGGCGCGGCGGGACTTTCCGGCAGCGCCCGAAACGGATGCAGAGGTCCGATTTCCTGGCGCCAGCGCAGCAGCGTGGAGTCCTGTATGGCGAAGAGGGCTCCGCGCAGCGTGGCATAGACGGCCAGCTCATCTTCGGGCCATTCGACGGCGGTCAGGGCGGCGCGCAGCGTTTCGATCTCCTCGCGCCAGTGAAACGATTTCGAACCCACCAGCAGGTGCGGGATACCGCGATCTTCGAGCGACCGCACATAGCCTCGCGTCAGATCCTGTCCGAAGTTGGTGAAGCGGCGGAACAGCACGCAAATGTCGCGGGCGCGCACGGGAATCAATTCACGTGTCTCCGGATCTTCGATGCGCCACTTGCTGGAGGTGAGCGTCCAGTCGATGAAAGCGGTGACGGCGCCCGGCAGGCATTCCTCGATGGCTTTCTTGGTGATGTTGCGGGAACCGTACGGTTCCGGCGCCGGCAGGGCGACGACGGCGGGCTGCCCCTCGATATCGGGGCGATGCTCTTCGAGCTCCACCGAATGAGCCTGCGCCGACTCGGCATCGCCGTTCAGCTCTTCGGCGAAAGCGGCGTTGACGCAATCCTGAATCGTACGCACGGCGCGAAAGCTCTTCGAAAGGCGAAGGATGGAGACACCCCGCGACTCCAGCCTTTCGAGCAGCGATTGATAGAGCCGCAAATCGGCGCGGCGGAATTTGTAAATGGACTGCTTGGGGTCGCCGACCAGGAAGAGCTTGCCGGGCGCGGGCGTGACGGCGAGCCAATCGGAGGCGGCCGGATCGGCCGAGGACAGCAGCAGCAGAATCTCGGCCTGCAGCGGATCGGTATCCTGAAACTCGTCGATGAGCAGGTGCGTGTAGCGCCGCTGCAGATAGCGGCGGACCTCGTGGTTATCTCTTACGAGATTGCGCACCAGCAGCAGCAGGTCGAGGAAATCGAGCTTGCCGGCGCGGCGTTTGGCGTCGTCGTAAAGGGGCACCAGTTCCCACAACTCCTCGCGAAGCTGCGCGGCGAGATCGGCTTCGGCGGCGTGGCGGAAATCGCCGATGCAGCGGAAGATCGCTTCGTCGGGCACGCGGCCTTTGCCCGCCACGCGCTTCCATTGCTTGTGCAAGCGCAGCAGCAGCGCTTCGAGCATGTCGCGATCGCGCGGCTCGCGCTCGATCCAGGGCAGCATATCGCGCACCGGCTCGGTGAGTTCGGATTTGAATCGCTTCAGGTCGAGCTTGCCGATGGCGTCGCAAAGCGCGTCGACGACTTCGTGCGGGGGCATCGGCATGCGCTGCCAGGGCGCGGGGAAATCGCGCCATTCGATCAGTTGCCAAGCCGCGAACCGCAGTTGCTCCAGCGGCGTGAAAGCGCGGTCGCGTTCGACCGCCAGACGGGCCATGGCGCGGCGCAGACCGGGGGAATCGGCGTTCAGTTTCGCTTCGAGCCAGCGTTGGAAGACCTGCGCGAACAGCCGCTTCGCCTCGGGGTCGGTGAGTTCCTGAAAGGCGGGATCGACGCCGGCTTCCACCGGCCGTTCGCGCAGAATCTGCGCGCAAAAGGAATGGATGGTACCGATGGAAGCTTCCTCAAGCTGCGCGAGCGCCTCTTCGAGGTGGCGGCGTTCTTCGGAGTTGGCGGCCGATCGCGCGCGGTCGAGTCCCTGGCGGATGCGCAGCTTCAACTCGCCGGCGGCCTTGTTGGTGAAGGTGACCGCCACGATCCGTTCGATGCCGGTGACGCCGGTTTTGAGCGTATTGACGATACGCGCCACCAGTTCGGTGGTCTTGCCGGTACCCGCCGACGCTTCGACGACCAGGCTTTCCGACAAAGAGTTGCGGATTCGGTCACGGGCGTGCTGATCGGCCGAGGCGGCGGCGGGAATCACAGCATCGCTCTCAGTCTGTCCAACTCCGGAAGCGGCGGCTTGCGGCGGGTCCGCTCTTCTTCCCGCGGACCGCACACCATGCGGTAGTCGCAGTATTGACAGGCGCCGGTCTGTGGCGCCGCGGGCAGAAGCGAGCGGCGGATGGAATCGCCAATAATCCGCAGCGCCTCGGCCAGCGCCTCGCTCGCTTCTTCGGTCACCGGGATATCGGCGGAAGTGAAGCCGCCGCGCTGCGTGGCGTAGTACAGACGGCTGAACTTCACGGGCTGGCCCAGCAAAGACTGGCAGGCGAGCGCGTAGAGCAGGGGCTGCAGGGCGGCGCCTCCGCCCACGCGAAGGGGAACTTTGCCCGGGGCCCGGCCGGTCTTGTGATCGGTAACGCGCAGGTCGCCCGAATGTTTGTGACGCTCGACCCAATCCATGGAGCCTTTGAGCAAAACCCCGTCGAGCAGCGCGACGGGTTCGGCGGCGCTTGACGGATCGCGTTCGGAGCGATCGCGCAGGCCGAAGGCGAGTTCGGCGTGAATCGGCTCCCATGCGTTGCCGGCGCCCTGGCGGCGCAGCCATCCGTGCAGATCGGCGCGCAGATCTTCCACCTCGCCGCGCCACACACGCGGAATCGCCGGAGCGAGATCGTCTTCGTATTGCGCCGCGGTTTCGTCCAGGATCCGGTCCGCATCGGCGATCGAAGCGCCGCCATCGCGCAAGAGCGGAAACAGCCGGAACAGCACGGTGTGGAAGAGCGCGCCGCGCGTCAACGGGTCCATCTCATCGAGCGGAACCGGCGACTCGCGCGGCCGAAGTTGTTGAATGCCGTGCAGCGCGAAGCGATAGGGACACGCGGCGAAGTGCTGCAGCGTGGAAGGCGAGTAGGCGCGCACCTGAAGGCCGAACCTGGCGAGGATCGCGCGCGATTCTTCGTCCTGCCCCATCAATCCATCGGAAACCGACCATCGCCGCTCCCATCTCTGACGCCGCTGGCGCAAGGAGCGGCCCGCGTGCCGGTTGAGTTCCATGAGGTAGCGCCCGTGTCCGCGCGCCTCGCCGCGCGGAGTGGAAAGCGCGGCGTGGATGGAAGCGAGATCGAACTCAAACGCGTCGATGGAAAGCGCCTTGTCCTTGGGGGCGGGCCAGCCGAGCCGGGTCATGGCTCCGCGCTCGGCGCGCCGCTCGAACTGGCGCAATTCCGGTAGCGCCCCTTCCACCGCGCGCACGGTCTCCATCGCATAGAAGGAAGGCACGCGAGGGCGGCCCTGCGCAACGTCCATGCGCGGGTAGGAAACGATCAGGCGATCGGCGGCCGCGGCGGCGGCGATGCGCAGACGCAAGCGCTCATCGGCCGCGCGAGGCTCGCGGCGCGGCAGGTCGCCTTCCCGCTACCGGCGGTATCC
>CADEFT010000022.1 GCA_902826685.1 uncultured Acidobacteriota bacterium | reverse complement strand
ACATTTCCAACGTCACATGCTTTGGGATACTTCAGCCTACTTTTTCAGCAGCCTGTTAGGGCTTGGCGACGGGTTTTTCGCCCCGTGCCTTGGCGATCGCGGCCTGGAAGGCGGCCAGGTCGCGCGCCCCCGGCATCAGTTCGCCGCCAACGATGAAGGTGGGGGTCGACTCCACGCCGAGCGCCTCCGCCAGTTCATGGTTCTTGCGAATGATGGCGGCGATCTCCGGGCCGGCCATATCCGTCTTCAGCCGCGCCGCGTCGAGGCCGGCGCCGGTGGCCAGCTTTTCAATCGCCTCGGGCGTGAACCCGCCGCTTGCCCCCATCAGCGCCAGGTGCATCTTGCGGTAGGCCTCCGCGCCTTGCTTGTGTGCCGCCAGAGCGGCGCGTGCGGCCACCATGGAATCCGGTCCCAGAATCGGGAACTCTTTGTAGACCACGCGGACTTTGGGATTGTCAGCCATCAGCTTGTTCACCGTCGGTACAGAGGTTTTGCAGTAGCCGCAGCGATAGTCGAAGAACTGCACCACGGCCACGGCGTCCGCGTCCTTGGAACCGAAGGACGGAGACGAGGGGTCGTTGGTCAATTCGGCCGCGCGAGCCGCCACCGCTTGCTTCGCCTTCTGCTGCGCTTCGGCCTGCTGTTTGACCTGATACTGCCGCACCGACTCGATCAGGATCTCCGGATGATCCATGATGTACTGCCGGATCATCTGTTCGATCTCGGCCTTCGACGCGGGTTTGTCCTGGCCGCGAACGGGGCCGGCGGCGAAAATCAAGACGCTCAGCGTGGAAGCGATGGCGTGACGGATCATGGGCGGGGTCCTCTCTCTTCAAGAACGAAAGGCGCATCCAGACCGGTAACGGTGGATGCGCCTTGGTTGACGGTTGCGCCCGCGAATCTACTCGATGTCGCGGGTTCTGCGCTTACGGTTGCGCTTGCGGGCTAGCGCCTCTTTCACGCGGCGCTTTTCGCCGGGCTTCAGGTAAAAGGAGTGACGCTTGATCTCCTTGATAATATCTTCCTGCTGCACCTTGCGCTTAAACCTTCGTAGAGCGCTTTCCAGGGTTTCGCCGTCCTGGATTAATACTTCAGCCAAATTCGATTCACCCCCTTCGGATGAGCAACGGCTCCTCTAGATTATCTCAAAATTCAGGTATCACCGCTCGGCAGGCTGTGGTAGTCTCTTTCCATGAAATTTTGCCTTCTCGGGTTACTCGGTATCGTAGCCGCTTGGGCGCAAGCCGATCGCGGCGCTATCGTCGGAACCATAAGCGACGCCACGGGAGCGATCGTGCCGGGCGCTCGCGTAACCGTCACACAGTCCGCCACCAACGTGGCCACCAATCACACCAGCGCCGAGTCGGGTGATTTCTCGGCCGTCAACCTGCCGGTGGGCGTCTATCAGATCCGCGTCGAAAAGGAAGGGTTCAAGCCGTCGGTGCGCAATGGCGTCACGCTCGCCGCCGCGGCCACCATCCGCGTCGATTTCCAGATGGAAGTCGGCACGGCGCAGCAGACGGTGGAAGTAACGGCCGACGTCGAGCAGTTGATGACGGAGAACGCTAAGACCTCCGTCAACGTCTCAAACAAGATGGTGGACGAGTTGCCGCTGGTGGTGGGCGGCGCCATGCGCTCCCCCTTCGATCTGGCCACCCTGACGCCCGAGAGCAAAAACTACGGCGACAACAATTTCTCAATCGGTGGCGGACAGGCGGCGGGTTACGGCATCACCCTCGACGGCGTATCGGCGGCGACCACACGCGCCCTGCAGACGTCGTGGATTTCCTATAATGCGCCCTCGCTTGAGATGATCACCGAGTTCACCGTCGATTCCAACGGCTTTAAGGCCGAGTACGGCCATGCCGCCGGCGGTTTGATGAGCTTCGTCACCAAGAGCGGCACCAACGATTTTCACGGCTCGGCTTACGAGTTTCTGCGCAACGATAAACTCGATGCGCGCCGCTTCTTCGAACGCCAGCGCGGCGTCTACAAACAGCACAACTTCGGCGCCTCGGCGGGCGGTCCCGTTTATATCCCGAAAGTCTTTAACGGCCGCAACAAGACGTTCTTCTTCGCCGCCTATGAAGGCTTCCGCAATCGCGTAGGCTCGGCCACCACGTCGGCCAGCGTGCCCACCGAAGAAATGTACCGCGGCGACTTTTCCAACTGGGTCAATGCCGGCGGAAACCGCATTACCATCTATGATCCGGCCACCCTCAGCGCCGACCGCCGGACGCGCCAGCCGTTCGCCAACAATCAGGTTCCTTCGGCGCGCTTCGATTCGAATGCCGTCAAACTGATGAACGTCTATCAGTCCGGACCCGGCGGCGTGCTGAAGCCCAATAACGGCGCCCGCCCCGGCACCAGCGATTACGTGCGGTCGAACTTCCTCATCACCCAAGGCGTGGAGCTGAACCCGTGGACCAAGTTCGATATTAAAGGCGACCACATCTTCAACGAAAAGCACCGCCTCTCGGGATTCTTCGGCTATCACCGCATCTATAAGAACCCCGGCGCCTTCGGTGCGCCCAACCAGCTTCCGGGTTTTTACACCGGTTACAACGACTCGCGGAATCTTTCCGACATTTACCGCCTGAGCTGGGACTGGACCATTCGCCCCACGCTGCTCAACCGGTTCTATGCCGGCGGCAACAACTGGCGCGAATCGCATTACTCGCCCAACGAGCTGATCGGCGGCTGGCAGAATAAGTTCTGCCTGCAGAACGTGCCTATCTGCGATAACAACCTGTCGTCGGTCGGCTTCAGCGAATACACGCAGTGGGGCGGTACGTCCAACAACGGTTCGGAAAACACGGTCTACGCCTTCCACAACGACCTCACCTGGATCAAGGGCAAACACACTTTCAAGTTCGGCGGCATGTTTCAACGCAATCACTACAACGGCTTCGGCCAGCAGTGGGACGCCGGCTTTTCCAATTTCAGCTTCGCCGGCACGGGCATTCCCGGCGAAACCAATTTCAACCTGGCGGGCGGCAGCAGCTTTGCCAGTTTTCTTCTTGGGCAAGCCAACAACGGGCAAATCCACACCGTGCGCTTCATCAGCCAGCAATGGCCGTATTTCGCCGGGTTCGCACAGGACGATTTCCGTTTGTCGCGCCGTCTGACCTTGAACCTCGGTCTGCGCTGGGAGACTACCCTTCCGCCGGTGGAATCGAAAGACCGCTGGAGCGATTTCTCGCCCACGCGCCCCAACCCGGCCGCCGACAACCGGCCCGGAGCCTTGATCTTCGCCGGCGGCTACCCCGGTGCCGAAGGGTCGCGCTCGCTCGCCGGAGCCAACTACCGCAACTTCGGCCCGCACATCGGCCTGGCGCTCAGCCTGAACGACAAGACGGTGGTCCGCTCGGCTTACTCGCGATCCTATGGCGCCATCACCACCGTGACCGGCTCCACGCACTTCCTGGGCCACGTGCAGATCTTCGATGCGGTGAACTTCAGCTCCGGCATCGAACCCGCTTACCAGTTCAGCGCGGGCTTCCCGGCCTATCCGGTGCCGCCCTTTATCAATCCTTCTTTCGCCAACGGCAACAACATCCCGTGGTGGCAGGGCAGCGAGGCGACCAAGCCGCCCGTCAACGACACCTGGACGCTCTCCATCCAGCGCCAGATGCCGAAGAACTTCCTGGTGGAGGCGGCGTACAACGGGCTGGCCGGTTCGGCGCTCCAAAGCCAGAATTTGCAGTACAACCAGGTACCGTTCAGCTTCTTCCAGCGCTACGGCCGCGAGCTGATGAACAGCAACATCAACAGCGCGGCGGCGGTGTCGGCGGGGCTCGGCAGGCCGTTTTCCAGCTTCAACAGTACCGTGGCCCAGTCGCTGCGCCCATTTCCGCAGTATCAGAATATCGACACGGCTTCAGGCGGCGGCGATCACTCGGGCCACTCCAGCTATCACGCCATGATGCTGCGCCTCGACAAGCGCACCTCGGGCGGGCTCACCTTCCAGACCTCTTATGTTCTTTCGAAGCTTCTGACCGATTCCGATTCCTACTGGCCCGGCGCGTCCTCGCTCGATCACTACAACCGCCGGCTCGAAAAGTCGATCGGCCAGTTCGATGTCACCCACAACTTCAAGCTCAGCTATCTCTATGAGCTGCCTTTCGGCAAAGGCAAACGGTATGCAAGCCGCAGCGGCCTGCTCAACTACCTGGTGGGCGACTGGCGGATCGGCGCCATCCATCTCTATTCCAACGGTCTGCCCGTCGGTCTTGGCGCGGCCGTCGGCTTCCCGATTTTCAATGGCAGCAACCGCGCCACGGTCGCCGGCTACGACGGATGGGGCGGCGCGCCCGCCAATACCTTCGATCCGCAGAACGACCGGTTCTTCCAGCCCGCCTCGTTCTTCGGCACTCAGCCGCAGGACCGGCTGGGCAATGCCACGCGTTTCAACCCCAGGCTGCGCCTGTTCCCCAGCTACACCGAAAACTTCTCTTTCGCCAAGACCTTCCCCATCACCGAGAAGGTGCGGCTGAACTTCCGCTGGGAAGCGTTCAACCTGTTTAATCGCGTGCGCTTCGGCACCGGCCCCAACGGCCTCACCAATCCGAACTTCGGCCGGCTGACCGGAAACCAGGACATCCTCAACGATCCGCGGCGCATGCAGGTGGCGGCGAAGATCTACTGGTAGGCGCGCTTGAGCTTTTCAAGCTCACGGCGAAACAATGGATTCTCCGGGTAAGCCGCCGCCAGGCCGGCCAGCAGCTTCTGCGCCTCCGCCGGCCGCTTCTCCCTCAGGTGCACGATCGCCAGCAGCACCTGGGCGAATGGCTTCAGGTAGCGGCCCGATGCCGCCACTTTCTCCAGGTTCCGCACCGCCGCTTCCTTGCTGCCCTCGGTCTGCTCGAATTTGAGAAACCAGCGCACAAAAAACGGCACGCTGCCAAGCAGGTATTCGCTCAGGCCCGTGGTGAGATAGGCGTCGTGAAACGCCGGATCCACCGCCAGCAGCTTCACCGCCCAGGTCTGCGATTCCCGGGCGTGCCGCAGGCTGCGGATCTGCTTCTTTTCGATCAACGCCAGGTAGTCGGTTTCAATGCCCGCCGACAGGCACAGCGCGAACAGGGCATTGGTGTCCGACGGTTTCGACTCCAACTGCTTGCGCGCGATGGCGCGAGCCGATTCGAGCGATTCAAACAACAGGCCTCGCACCGCCGCGTCGGGAACCGCCTTCGCCTGGCTCGCAATTTTCTCGTCGCTCTTGAAGAACTCGCTTTCGAGAATCCGCAGGCGGGCCAGTTCGGCGAACAGGTGCGCCGACGCTTTCACGGTATGCCCCAGCGGGTCGGAGGGCTGCCTGGCGATGTAGCCTTGCACCACGGTCAACGCGCCCGGGAAATCGTGGCGATACATCCGGTCGAACGTTTCCTCGAGCGGCGTCATCGCGGCGGCCGTCAGCGCCAGAAGACTCAAAAACGCGGTCATTCGGCGAATAACCGGTCGAAGTATTCCCGGGTGCGCTTCTGAATCTGTGCCAACTCGGTCTCGAGCGGTTGATCGTGCAGCCGCTCCGGAGTCCACCGCGACACCAGCGATTCGAGCATTTCCAACTGAGCCGGCGCTTTCGGCAAATGGCCTTCCGCGTGACCGGTGAGCAGCCGCAATCCGTGATCGAGCGCGCGATAGAACACAGCCGCGTCCCTGAGAAAATCGGCATCGGCCCGCTCGAGGTGTCCCATCTGCTCGATGACGTCGATCCGCTCCGGCGTATTGAGCGCCTTGAAAAAAATCCCGGCCCCCTTGAGACGAAGATACATCAGCGAAAAGTCGATGTCGTAGTAACCGCCGCGCCCTTCCTTCAACGACTGTTCCCCGCCCTGCTCCTTCTCGATCCGCAGCCGCATCTGGCGCAGTTGCTGTTGAGAGCGGGCGCTTTGGCCGTAGCGCCTCCAGTCCAGATCCTGCAGCTTATTCAGAAACCGCGTGCAGTGCTCCAGATTGCCGGCCACCGCGCGCGCCTTCATGTACGTGATGCCTTCCCATGCTTCGGCGCGGGACGAGAAGTAATCCTTGTAGGCGCTCTCCAGTTGCACCAGTTGCCCGGCCCGTCCGTTGGGACGCAACCGCGTATCGACGGCGAACAGCGAGCCCTCGCGCGTGTGCGCCGTCAGCCGCTCGATCAGCTTGGTCGCCACACGCGTCCAAAACTGGCTCTCGGCGGCATCGGCATCCGGCAATACAAAGATTAGGTCGGCGTCGGAAGACAGATCGAACTCCCGCATGCCCAGCCGCCCAAGCGCCACCACCATCATCTGTTCCCCGGGCGCGTAGCCGGGCGTCTCCGGCGGATGCGAACCCATTACTTCGTTCACGGCGATTGCATAGGCCGCCTGAATCGCCGTCTCCGCCAGCGCCGACGTCCGCTCCAGAGTCCTGAACACGGGCGCCGGCTGGCAGACGCTTTCCCATTGGATGAGGAACATCTGCCGCCGGTAAAGCCGCCGCAGTTCGTTGGCATCCTCGATCGCGCCAAACGCCACCTCGCCCGGCGGCGGCAGTTCCTCCAGCAGTTCCGGGAAGCGCGTCAATTGATCGGCCAGGTAGGGGCTGTGCTCGAAGACATCCACCAGGTGGCCTGCCAGTTCTTCGTCGCCGTCGAGCCTGCGCAGCCACTCCTCCCGCGGCGTCAGCCGTTCCAGGAACCGCTCGATCGTTTTGAACACGCGAGCCGGCCGCGCCCGGTCCATCGCGGCGGCCAGGCGCGGCGCCTTCTGTTCCAGATAGCCCGGCGTTGCCGTGGCGGCCTCCCGCGTACGTGCCTCCGCTCCGGGCCGGCCCTGATAAACGACGCGATCGTAAATCTCGCGCACGTTCTCAAAGTGTCCCTTCAGCCGCGCCGTCAATCGCTCATGGGAAGCGCCGCCGCCCGGCTCGGCCGGCATCCGCCGCGCCAGCAGACCCAGTCTTTCAGACTCCTGCGGCAGCACGTGCGTCTGCCGGTCGTCCTCGATCTGCAGCCGGTGTTCGACGTTTCTCAGGAACTCATATGCCGAAGCGAGCCGCGAGTATTCCAGGCTCGACAGCAGGCTCTTGTCGCGCAGCCGCGATAACGCCAACAACGTACCGCCGTGCCGTACCCAGGGCTCGCGCCCGCCGTGCATCCGCTGCAGACACTGCGCCAGAAACTCGATATCGCGAATGCCGCCGCGCGTCAGCTTGACGTCCACCTCGCCGGTCTCGCCCCGCCTCTGCTGCAGCTTTTCCTGAATCCGCTCCCGCGATTCCGAGACCGCCTCGATCGCCGAAAAATCGAGTGAAGTGGAATAGATCAGGGGCTCGACGAATTCCAGCAGTTCGCGGCCCGGCCCGGCGCCGCCCGCCGCCACGCGCGCCTTGATGAGCATCTGCAGTTCCCAGTCGCGCCCGCGTGTGCGGTAATACTGCCGCGCGCCCTCCACCGGCAGGCACATTTCGCCATGCGTGCCTTCGGGCCGCAGGCGAAGATCCACGCGATAGCAGGCGCCTTCGGCCGTGTAGGTCGATAGCCGTCCCGTAAAGAGGTGCGCGAGGCGAATGAAGAATTCCTTGTTGCTGATCCTGCGCGGACCGCTCGTTTCCCCGTTCGCCGAATAGACGAACATCAGGTCGATATCGGAAGAATAGTTCAGCTCCCGGCCGCCAAGCTTGCCGAGCGCGATCACACTCAGCTCGCACTCGCAAAGGCGGCCGCCCTCGTCTTCATACTGCGGCGTGCCGTGCTTGTTCACCAGCTCCGCGCGGATATGCTCATAGGTCACGTTGAGGATGGCGTCGGCGAGATTCGATAGCTCGCCCGTCGTTTCGGCCAGCGTGGCGAAGCCCGAAACGTCGCGCAGCAGGATCCTCATCGTCTGCCGCCGCCGGAACTGCGCCACCGGCAGCGCCGCCGGCTCCCCTTCGCCGCGCTCATCGACGAACGAACGCAGCCGCCGCTCCAGTTGCTCCACGCTCAACTGGGTATGCAGGTCGCCGCCCAGCACCACGTCTTCGATCCATTCCGGCTCCTGCAGAATCTCCTGCGTCAGAAACCGGCTGTGCGCGAACACGGTGACCAGCGGCGAAAGCAGCGCCGGGTTTGAGCTGATGCGCCGGAAAGCCAAAGCCTTGTCGGAGCGCAACCGCACCACCGCCTGCAGAGCCCCGTCGGGATCGGCCGACGAGGCTGCCAGGGAAAGGAGCCGCGAGGAAAGTTCCTCCGGCATGCCACGCGCAAGGGAAACGGAGTTCGCCAGTGCCCGGTCCGGATTGCGAAACGAGGCAAGCTCGGTCGAGAGCACTTCCCTACCCGATTCGTTTACGCAATTCCGCGTCGATGGCGCCCATGAACTCCTCGGTCCCGAGGTACGGATGATCGGGCCGGATCAGCACCGCCAGATCCTTGGTCATGCGGCCCGACTCAACCACGTCGACGCACACCTTTTCGAGCGTATCGGCAAAGCCCACCACCTCCGGCGTGCCGTCCATGCGGCCGCGATATTGCAGTCCGCGCGTCCAGGCGTAAATCGACGCGATGGGATTGGTGGAAGTCGGCTTGCCCTGCTGATGCATCCGGTAATGGCGCGTCACCGTGCCGTGGGCCGCCTCCGCCTCGATCGTCTTGCCGTCGGGCGACATCAGAACCGACGTCATCAGGCCCAGCGACCCATAGCCCTGCGCCACCGTGTCGGACTGCACGTCGCCGTCGTAATTCTTGCACGCCCACAGGTAGCCGCCGTTCCACTTGAGATTCGAAGCCACCATGTCGTCGATGAGGCGATGCTCATAGGTCAGCCCCTTGCCTTCGAAGGCGGCCTTGAACTCGGCGTCGAAGACCTCCTGGAACAGGTTCTTAAACCGGCCGTCATACGCCTTCAGAATCGTATTTTTCGACGACAGGTACACAGGGTAATTCCGCCCCAGCGCATAGTTGAAGCAGGCGCGCGCAAAGCCGGCGATGGAGCTGTCGAGATTGAACATGCCCATGGCGATGCCCGGTCCGTTGGTCTTGATAATCTCGCGCTCGATGGCGGGGCCGCCGTCGGCCGGCGTAAAGCTGATCTTCAAGGTGCCGGCGCCGGGAAACTGAAAATCCTGCGCGCGGTACTGATCGCCGAAACCGTGGCGCGCCACCACCACGGGCTTGTCCCAATGAGGCACGATCCGCGGCACGTTCTGGCAGATGATGGGCTCGCGGAAAATCGTGCCGTCGAGGATGTTGCGAATCGTGCCGTTGGGGCTCCGCCACATTTGCTTGAGACTGAATTCCTTGACTCGCGCTTCGTCGGGGGTGATGGTGGCGCACTTCACCGCGACTCCGTATTGCTTCGCCGCGTTGGCCGAATCGATCGTAATCTGATCGTTGGTTTCGTCCCGCTTCTGAACCGACAGGTCGTAATACTTCAGATCGATATCGAGATAGGGAAGGATGAGGCGCTCCCGGATCCATTGCCAGATAATGCGCGTCATCTCGTCGCCGTCCATTTCGACGACCGGATTCTTCACCTTGATTTTTGCCATTTGCTTCCTTAAAAGACTCCTGGAAAGTTTGAAGACCAAAACCTTCATTATGAACGATGGAGGGCCACGCCCGCGCCGGGTGGGGCGGATCGCGCACCTGGGGCATGGCACGCAGGAACTGGCCGCGGAAGACGCCGTAAGAAGTTGATTTTACGGACCCGCCCGTTTGGCCCGGCAACTGCACTTATATAGTCATCTGAAATAAGCCGGAACCGGCTTATCGCATCCTAGGCGGCGAGTCCCAGCTCGCCGCTCCGATAGCCCCTCACGCCCCGGACACCCAGCCCGGGGCGTCCTCTCAAATACGAATGGCGCGAACGGTTCCACACCGCCCGCGCCATTTCAGCGAACCTTCGATTTCGAAAGCAGGACTACTTCTTCGGCATCGTGACCTTGCTGATCGAGACCGTGTCGTCCTTCAGCTTGCCACTGACTTTCACTTCATGACCGAGATGGTCCATCACCTTCGCCTTGCTGGCTTCGTCGATCTTATAAACCTTGTCGCCAACGACGAACACCGGAGCGGCGCCCTTCTTCGTGACACAAGCCTTCACGCAACCGATCGATTTTTCCGAACCATCGGCGTGCTTGGCAGCGCAGCCAGCATCGGAGATGTATCCGGTCCAGCTCGCCGCGAAAGCAGAAAGGGCAAAAAATCCAAGAGCAGCAACCTTCTTCATAGCAGCATCCCTTCGTTTTGAATTCTGGCGCGCATCGCCAAATCAACAGCAATCAGTACTGTTATAGGATACAACGGTTCAAAAACGCAACCGGATGTACAGATTCTCGCGCGCCCAACTTATCGAGAATCCTCTCAATACGCCTTACGCCCGTCGGTTTCGAACTTGTTGAAGACCGGCGGCTTCACGCCCGCCATCCGGTCGAGACCCGCCTGCAGCTTCCGCCGCGCGGCGCGCTGGTCCTCCGTCGCCCGCTCCGTGGGAATGGGCGACTGCTCAAGGTAGTCGTTCTCGATGTCATAGAACTTGCCATCCAGGTAAAGCTTGTGCCGGTGATCCCAGGCCAGCCGCGTCGGCGTATAGTTCACCTTGCAGCCAGGGTGAGGATCGTAGTGCGCGAAGGCCCAATCGCGCGGGTTCCCGCGCTGCCCTCTTACCTGCGGCAGAAAGCTTCGCCCATCGAGCGGCCGCTTGTCGAACCATTTGGCGCCAGTGGCCTCCATCATCGTCGGTAGAAAATCGGTGGAATCGATCAGGTCCGCGCACGTCTTGCCTTCCGCCGTCACGCCGGCCCAGCGCGCCAACATCGGCACGTGCATCCCGGCGTCCGTCGTCTTGCCTTTACCGCCCCGAATCGTACGCGTGCGCGTCTTTGAAACGATCTCCTGCGGCGTACCGTTATCGCCATAGAACAGCAGCAGCGTATTCTCCGCCAGTCCCGACGAATCGAGATACTTCAGAATGCGCCCCATCGAATAATCCATGTACTCCACCATGTCGGCGTAGTATTTGGGATCGTCCTTCAGCCGGTCCCCCGCCGCCCAGTCCGCGCTCTTGGGCGTGGCGTTGAACGGACCATGGGTCAGCGTCATCGGATAGTAGACAAAAAACGGCGACTGCCTGTTGCGATCCATGAACCCCGTCAGGAAATCGAGTTCCAGGTCCGGGCCGTACTTGCCCTTGGCGTCGCGGCGCAGCTTGCCGTTCTCATTCAGGATCGGATCGGCGTACCGCGACCCCTTGTCCTCGGTCAGCAGATCGTGCCAAAGCAGGTACTCGTGAAAGCCGCCCGCCTCCGGTTTCATCCCCGCCTTGTAGCGCGGCGATTCCTTCGATTCATAGCTGTAAAACTGCCACTTGCCGGCGATCGCCGTGCGATACCCGGCCCGCTGCATCATGTGGCCGAACGTTTTCTCCTCGGGGTCGATGACGCCAAAGCCCCGGTAGTTGCGGAAGTTCAGTTGACCGGTCATCAACTGCACACGCGTCGGCGTGCAAAGCGGCTGCGCGTAGGCGTGCGTGAAGCGAACGCCGCTGCCCGCCAACCGGTCGAGATTGGGAGTCTTATACGACGTGCCGCCGTTGCAGCCGAGACATTCATAGCCGAAATCGTCGGCCATCACCAGCAGGATATTGGGTTGCCGCGTACGGCGTGTTTGAGCCGCCGCGGCCAGAGGCATCGACGCCAGGAAGTGGCGCCGGGATAAGGTTTGAGCAGGCACCTAAGGATGATACTATTCCACGTCCACGGTGGGAACGATGGCGCCCGTCGTGGGACTCGAAACCGTGCCCATGCGCAGCGTGACCGGCAGATCCTCGCCCTTCAGGTGATTGCCGGGAATCCGCAGGTTCAACTGGTATACGCCCACGAAACCCGGCACCAGTCCGCTCCAATCGACAATGACTTCGGCCTGCGAATAGCGCACGTCGCCGAAGTAAACCTTCACCGCGTCGGTGACGGCGTCGGGACTTTCAGGCGTCGCCGCACCGGCCTGAATCGTCGCGCCGCTGGTGACGCCAAGCCCGGAGGCGTAGAGCACCAGACGTTCGTCGCGCTTGGCTCTCTTCGAATTGGTCACCGGCGAGCCGTCTTCGCGATACACCGCCGCGCCCGTTTCGGTATTGACATACACGGCGGGCGCGTATTTGGCCACCGTGAACGTGCGCGCCGCCGACGCTACGTTGCGCTCAATCGACCGCACCACCAGGCTGTGCGAGCCGGTCCTCAAGTCGGGTGGAAGCTGGATCTGCATCTGCCCCGGCGCCGACATCTGGATCGGCACCGGCGCTTCGTCGATCGTCACGCAGGAGCCACCCATCGATTTCGGCAGCGGTACCGTTTGCGGGTTCGACGCCGAAGCCAGATTCTGGCCCACCACCGTGACCAGTGAGCCCGGCGCCAGTCCCGATTGCAGACTGGCGGCATTGAGCACCCCATTCTGGCTCACCTGGATCGTTCCGCCCGTCGCGGCGGCGGTCAGCGGCACGATGCTGAGGCCCGTCGTCGTCAGGACATAGGCCGTGTTCCCCGCCGCGTTGAGCGCCATCATGCGAGCGCCGACGTTGACGCGCGTCGTGCCCGTCTGCGCCGAAAGCGGCCCTTCCAGCGCCGGAAACGATCCGCCGCGCAAGGCCCCGGTATTGGCGTCGAGCATCACTACGCTCGCGGTATCGCGCACCGCCGCGGTGGCATTGGCGGTGGCGGGAATGGTGAACGCCGCCGCCGTAGTCGCATTCATCGCCGCGACCGCCGCCACCGGCCGGGCGGATGCCGCGCCGCCAACCGGCGTAAGCGACGAATTGAGCAAGGTGCCGTTGACTACGAAGTAACGTCCACCCGGACCCGCCGCCAGCGTGCCGTAGTATCCCTGAATCGGCGCGGCTGCCACCGTCTGCCCCAGCACGTACTCATCCGTCATCGCGTCGAAAAGATACGCATTGCCGTTCCCCGCCAGCAGCAGGGCGTACTCGCCGCCAGGCGTGGCCACGATGCCGCGCGGCGCGGTCACCGTCGCCGTCCCGATCACGCGGCTGGTTCCTCGAGGGATTGCTTCGTTGTTCACCACCTTCCACAGCGAACCATCCGACATCACCATTTGCACCCCGCTAAGCGTCGCCGCCAGCGCCGCCGGCGTGATCAACGCAAAACTGGCGTTATATGGTACCGGCGGGAAGCGAACCGATCCGGTAACCGCACCCGCTTCCAGGTCGATCACGCTAATGCTCTCGCCGCCCGTGTTGGCAACATAAAGCAGACGCCCGTTGGGATGCAGCGCGAGCGACCGTGGCAACTGCCCCACCTGGATCGGATCGAGCAGGCGATTCTCACGCGTGTCGAAAACCTCCACGCGATTCAGCCCGCTGTTGGCCATGTAGAGCCGCTCGCGCGGCGCGTCGTGCACGATATCCACCAGCCCCTCGGCCGTCGAGATGCTCACCGGCACCGGAATCAGATTGCCGCGCGCCTCCGCGTTGCGATTGTTCTGCAGCACCCGTACCCGCGCCGGAACGTTGATCGCCTCCGCCGACTGAATCAAAAACTCCGTGGGTGCGATGGTTCCAAGCGAACGCGCCGCCGCCTGGTTGAACGTGAAGTCGAACTGCGTTTCCGTATCGGTGCGCCGCGTCGTCACCGAAGGAGCGCTCTGCGTAATCGCGGTCTGCTGCGCCGTGGTTGTCGTGGTAGCCGTATTCGGGTTGGTGCCCGGTAGCTGCACCTGTCCGCCGCCCGCGCCGCCTGGCCCCACCGGCAGCACGATTACCACCGGACCGCCCTGCGCGCCGCCGCCCGGACCCTGTCCTCCGCCCGCGTTGACGTTGCCCCCCGCCAGCGGCTGCGTCTGCGTGGGACCGGTTTGCAGTACTTGCGCGCTGGCCGAAAACCGGCCCCGGCCCGCGTTCCTCACCGTCACCGTCACTTTGCGCATCGCATCGGTCACGCCGCACTGATCGTTGGCCACCATCACGGTGGGGTTGTCGACGACGGCGATGGGATTGTCGTAAATCGCCGACACCGGCACGATCAGGAATCCGGACTGCGAGAGCCCGTAGAGCGTCGCGCCGTCGCTTGACGATACGATGTTGCCCGTAAGATTCTCCGGCAACTGCAGCGTCAGCCGGATCAGCAGATTTCGCGGATCGCTCAGCATCAGCATCGTCGTATTGGCACGCGCCGCCGGCACCTGCACCGGCGCAATGTTGAACGCCGAATACACCACACCGCCGTCGGGCGAGAACACGCTGCCGCCCTGGTTCTGCTGCGTGTTGAAATTCGCGTTGGCCGCCATCGGATGAATGGCGTTGGCCGTATTCTGCTGCGCCACGATCGCCAGCGTGTCGCGCTCGAACAGGCTCAGGCCCGCCATGAAGCGGCTGCCATCGGGCGCCACGCCCAGCACATTCGAGATACTCGCCACCGTGCGGCTGCGCAGGATGCTGCCCGAGGCCACTTCGTAAACGAAAAGTTGCCGCGAAGCCGCGTTGGGATTGTTGAGGCCGATGATCCATTGCCCGTCTTGGCTCGCCGCCAGATTGCTGCGCGTGCTTTGAAACACCCGGCCCGGAACCGTGGTGCCGGGAGCCGAAGGAGCGGGCAGCGTACTGGCCACCGCTTGCAGCGAGCTTCCGTCATAGATCATCAGCCGGTTGTCGGCGTTATTGGTTCCCGAGCCGGCGGTGGTGATCAGCACGCGTTCATCCCCGCCTACCGCCACGCCTTCGGGCGCCGCCGGTAGCGACACACGCTTGAACAGCGCGCCAGTGTCGAGATCGATCACATCGAGCGACCCGGTCTCATACGCCGTAACGTAAAGATATTTGCCCGAACGCGCCAGCGCCGCCGAGAGCGGCTGGCTGCCCACCGCAATCGGATTTAGGAAACGCCGCTGCGCCGTGCTGTACACATCCACCCGGTTCTGCGTGTTGTTCACCACGTAGAGGCGCCCGCGCCCTTCATCGAGCACCAGGTCCGTCGCGCCGCCGGTGATCGCAACCACGGTGCCGAAGGTGGCGCCAAACGCGGCGCCGGCGGCGGCGAGTAGCAGAAGGAGTCGCATCGTCACTTCACCGTCACCAATACCGGATCGCTGCGCTGCCCGGTGGCAAGCGACCGCACCACCATGACGTAGGAGCCGGGATAAAGATCGTCCGGCACCTGCGCCAAAATGCTGGTTCCCGACGTTTCAAGCAAAGGCAGCTTGAAATCGCTGAACGTCACGCACGACCCGCCCGATACCGTGGGAGCCGGAATCTGATCGCTCACCACCGGCGACGCCAGGTTAGTGCCGCCAATCCGCACGAACGAGCCCGCCTGGAAGACGGCCGTTCCATCCACCGCGTTCACGATCGACGCCGGGCCCGCCACCTGCGGACGCGAAGCACCCGCCGCCGTCAGCGGCACCATCGTCATGCCGGCTAGCGTCACGATGTACGCATTGCCGTCCTTATCCACGGCCATCTGCCTGGGGGGCACGTTAATACGCGTGGTCCCGAAGAGACTCTGCACGGGATTGTCGGCGATGGCGCCGATGACGGTCACGGAGTTATCCCGCAGGTCGAGCATCTCCAGCACCGTGCGGGCATCGCTGGTGGCGGTGGCCGCCACGGTCGCCTTCACCGGCGTGGTCAGGCGCAGCAAACGATTCTCGTCGATGGCCCCAAGCGCCGCCACGTTGCGCCGGCTTCCAAGCGGCAGACTCTGCGTTGCCGTCGGGCTCTCACTTCCGCCAATCACCGAAAGCGACGGACCGAAAAGAAAACTATTGGCGCCGAAATAGCTGCCTTCAGGTCCCGCCGCCAGCGATCCGTAATAGCCGTTGATCACCGTCGCGGTGTAGGGCCGCGTGGCGGTCGTGTAGCTGTCCGACAGCCCGTCGTAACGGTAGGCGGTGCCGTTGCCCGCCAGCGTCAGAATCGATTCCCCGCCAGGCACGGCCATCATCCGCACCGGTCCGTTATTGCCGGTGACCGTGATCTGCGTCGGAATCACCGAAGAGGCCGGCCGCGTGGTGGCGTCCATACCCACCACCTTCCACATCGACCCGTCCGACATCGCCACCTGCAATCCGAACAGCCCGAATGCGATCGCCTGCGGCGACACCGGATTCGCCGTGCCCGACCGTGGACGCGCCGGGAAACGCACCGTATCCACGATCTTGCGCGTTTCCAGATCGATCACGCTGATCGACTCACCGCCCGTATTGGCGACGAACAACCGCCGCCTGTCTCCGGCCAGCGCCATCTGGTGCGGAAGCTGCCCGGTCTCGATCGGCTCGAGGAACCGCATCCTGGCGCGGTCGAACACTTCAATGCGGTTGTAGCCCGAGTTGGTGAGGTAAACGCGGTTGCGCGAATCGTCCACCAGAATGTCGTGCAATCCTTCCGCCGCCGCCGGCCCGGTGGAGACGGGAAACACGATGCCGCGCTGATCGGCCTGCCGCACGTTCATATACACGCGGATCGTGTTCGGAATATTGATCGCCTCGGGCGACGACAGGTTCAGGCTCACCGGAATGCCGTTGTTGGTCACCGCGCCCGAATACAGATTCGTTCCGTACTGGCGTGTCACGCTGGTGCGCCCGGGCTCGAGCAGAAACTCGATGGAGGAAGGCGCGATGCCGCTCGAGGCCTGCGCGATCAGCGCGGCCGTCGCGTCCGGCACGCTGTAGGTCAGCCGTCCCTTGCCCAGATTCTGCACATTAATCTTCGCCTTGGCCAGTCCGCGGCTGCAGTCGTCGACGGCCAGAAAGACCGTCGTCGTTTCGGGCATCAGGATCGGATAGTCGTACAGCGTCGCCAGCGGCAGATGAATCAGACCCGATTCCGAAAGCCCCCAGGCCTCCTCGCCATCGGAACGAATCAGCATCTTCGCCACCACGCTTTCCGGAATCTTGATGCCGAGCTTCACGCCCAGATGGCGCGGATTTGAAATCAGCAGCGTGGAAGCTTGCGCGCCGCTCGCCGGCACGGTCACCGGCGCCACGTTGAAGGCGCTATATAGCGTTTCGCCATTGGGCGAAAACGTGCTGCCTCCCATGTTCTGCGTGGAATTGAACGTCGCATTGGTGGCGCTCAACGGAAACGGAATGTTCGCCGTGCTGTATTGGCCCAGCACGTTCAGCGTCGCCGTGTCATAGAGCGTGTAGCCGGCCATGAACCGGTCGCCGTCGGGCGAAACCGAAAGCACCGTCGATTGCCCGGTCACCGTGCGGCTGCGCAAAATCGTCCCCGAGAACGCTTCGTAAACGAACACGATGGTTTGCGCGTTGTTGTTGACCGTGCTCAGTCCAATTACGAACCGCCCGTCCGGCGTGCGGATCAGCTTGCCGCGAAACGTCGTCGCCGGCCTGCCGATCACGATCGCCGTCAGCGGCGACGGTGTTGGAGGAGGGGGAGGAAACGCAACCGGAGTCACCTGCGCCGCCGACGCCTGCGCGCGATCGAAAGTCAGCAGCGAGTTGATCTGATCGGTTGTACTCGTTCCCTGCGTCGTAATAAGGACGCGTCCATCGGCGGCCGCTTCGATGCCTTCCGGCTGCGCCGGCAGCGATACGGTCTGAGCGACGAAATCCCCGCGCGACAGATCGATCACGCTCAGCGACGAGCTGCCGTTGTTTGAGACATAAAGCACCTGGCTGTCCATCGAAAGCGCCGCCGCCACGGGCGATCCGCCCACGGCGATGTTGCCGGTCACGCGCCTGTCTATATAGCTGTAGATATCGATGCGGTTGGCGTTCTGGTTCACCAGGTAAATGCGGCCGCGCGATTCATCGATCACCGCGTCCGACGGCGTCCCGCCCAGCCTCACAACAGATCCGAAAGTCGCCCCGCCGGTCTGCGCGTTGGCCGTAGCGGCCAGCGTGAGACCCAGCCAGAAAATCAGAGTCATTACTCTGATAAACCCGGACTCGCGGCCGATGTTCGTTAAAACTCGTGTTAAGGACGTTAAGCTTTCAAGGCCCCATAAACGCGAATTGGCGCGGAGGCCGCCCTCCGCGCCAGGCTATGCACGACTCGGTTTTTTGTGCTCTAGAACGTAGGTCTTTCTACTCGCGCACCACCCCCCTTCCACGTCTTCCCAGTCCGCCGCCGCCGTTTGCCAGCAACTGGTCGTACCGGGTCTTCTGCTCCGGCGTCAGAAGCGCGTAAAACTTCGCCTGCGCCTTAACCTGGATGGCCGCCAGTTGACCTTCAGCGGCGCCAACGGCCGCCGCCAGTTGATCCACTTGCGCGTCGGTCGGATTGGTTTTGATCGCCGCGTTCAGAGCGGTGCGCGCGGCGGTCAGTTGCCCGTTGACGGTTTGGCGCGCCGTATCGGCCGCGGTAAAAATGGTGGTGGCCTGAGTCCTCTGCGCATCGGTGAGACTCAGGTAACCGGTCAGAAAATTCAAGTTCCTCGAACTTCCGCCGCCCGCGGTTTGAGCGGCCAGCGGAAGCGCGGCGGCCGCGGCCAACAGGGCCATGGTGAATCGACGTGTCATCGCTTGGTGAATGACCTCCTGCTTGAGTAAACGCAGCCCCTCGACAGCCGTTGCGCCCAAGCCGCCGGACCGAAGTAAAGATCGCTTTACAGCAAAATCGGTGCTGGCTGAAAACCACCGCCCGTGGCCGATGGCAACCACGGCCGGAACACGCCCGCCTCCATGAATCAGTCAGTTGCGCGTGGCATTCCGATTGCATTGATCCCAGGCATGAGACCACTCCTGATTGGAACCATGGCTGCATCGCTCACATGGCTGGTTCCTGGCTTCGCACAGCAACCGGCCGCGGACGATCAGCCCAATCGCGATACAAGAGGATGGCGCCGCGCCGATGAGGCACGCGACCCCAACTCCGCTCCCGCCGCCACCGCCAGTGCGCCAGCGGCTCCCGCTATTTCCGTTCCTTCTCAAATCGTCGTGCCCGCGGGCACCTGGATTTCGATTCGCGTGAACCAGCCGCTATCGAGCGACCAGAACCTGCCCGGCGATTCCTTCACCGCCTCGCTCGCTCAGCCCGTCGTCGCCGACGGATTCCTGATCGCGCGCCGCGGCCAGACCGTCGCCGGACGCGTCGCCGAGGCGATGAAAGCCGGCCGCGGCAAAGGCACCTCGCGCCTCGCCATTGAGCTCACCGAGTTGAGCCTGGTCAGCGGCCAGCAGATGCCCGTGAGGTCGCAACTTGCCGAATATACCGGAGGCACATCGAAACGCCGCGACGCCACCGCCGTCGCCACCACCACCGGAGCGGGCGCCGCCATCGGTGCCGCCGCCGCTGGTGGAGTCGGCGCGGGAGCCGGCGCCGCCGCCGGTGCCGTCGCTTCCACCATCGGTGTTCTACTCACCCGGGGACGCGCCACCGTCGTCTATCCGGAAGCCGTTCTGACCTTCCGCACACTCGAGCCGCTCACGATCAACACCGATCGCAGCGAACACGCCTATCTCCCGGCGCGGCAGGACGACTTCGAGCCGAGACTGCAGCACCGCACCACGCAGGTCATGCAACCGGCTCCGTCCATCATGTACGGCGGGTTCGGATGGCCCTACTCGCCCCTCGGGTGGGGATGGGGGAATGGTTGGGGCGGCGGATGGGGTGGCTATGGCTTCGGCCCATCCTTAGTGATCCGCACCGGTCCCCGCTTCTACGGAGGGGGACGTGGAGGCGGATTCCGCCGCCGCTAACCCGGCCTCGTTGAAGCAGCACTGGCGCAAGTTCCCGAAGTGGGCATCGGGAGCTTGCGCCAGTTGTGTTTCTAGCTGACCAGCAGCAGTGCGTAAAGCGCCGGAAGATAAACCACCGACGCCAGCAGCACCGATCGCGCCTTCAGGATCGTCCGGTCCCGGTACACGCCGATCGCCGCATACAAAAATCCGAGCCCAGCCAGGCCGGCTCCGATCACATACAGCGTACCCGCCATCCCGAAGTAACCGGGCAGCAGACTCACCGGAATCAGCAGGATCGCCGCCACCAGAATCTGCCGCGCCGTCGACGCTCCATCCGGTTCCACCACCGGCAGCATACGGATTCCGGCACGAGCGTAGTCGTCGCGATACATCCACGCGATGGCGTAAAAATGCGGGAACTGCCAGAGAAAGAGAATGGCGTAGAGCACCCAGGCTTCGGCCGTCAGAACTCCCGCTCCGGCCGCAAAGCCGATCAGCGGAGGCATGGCCCCGGGAATCGATCCCACCGTCGTCGAATGCCAGGACCGCTGTTTCAATGGCGTATACAAACCCAGATATGATGCCTCGGTAAACAGCCCCAGCCACGCCGTCAGTGGATTCGCGCCCCAGTAAAGCTCGGCGAATCCGGCCACCGAAAGCGCCAGTCCGAAAACCAGCGCAGGCGCAGGAGCGATCCGGCCCGTGGGCAGCGGCCGCATCCGCGTGCGATGCATACGCGAGTCCGCCTCGCGCTCCATCAGTTGGTTGAGCGTAAAGGTACCGGAAGCACAAAGCCCGGTGCCGATGATGGCGTGGAGCAGGACCATCCAGTCCCACTCACCCCGCGCGCCGAACCAATAACCCACGGCCGTGCTCAATAAAATCAGCCACGTGACCCTGGGCTTGGTTAGTTCGAGATAATCCCTCACCGGCCCTCCGCGGGCGCGATAAAGGTCTCGCCGATTGCGTTAGAGTGCATACCTGAAATTAGGCGTACTTCTTATCTTATCCTCTATTGCACCTTGAACGGGAGGTTCACGGCCGGCGTCTGCTTCGCATCCACCCGCATATTGATCTCCAGCGTGCCGAATCGCTCATGCCAGGCCGCCAACTGGTACTCGCCCGGCGGGACGTCCTTGATCTCGAACGACCCGTCGTCGCCGGTGACCGCGAAATAGGGATGCGACACCACACCCACCCACGCGCGCATCCACGGGTGCACGTTGCACTTGAACAGAATGGGAGGCGTCTCTTCCTTGTCGAAGCTCTTGATCTTCGCGTCGCCCTTGGGCGGCTGCGATTCGTTCCACTCGCGGTTGACGCGAGGCATCGGATGAATGTTGTGGTTGGTGTCGTCGGAGTTGGAAATTTCCAGCTTCTGGTTCACCATCACGCCAAGCACATGGGGCGTATAAATACAGCCGTTCTGATCGAGCTTGGCGGCCGGCGGCATGGGGTACTCCGCCGGCGCCACGCCTCTTTTGATCCACACGAAAGCGTTCTTGAGCTCGCCGCCCTTACCCACCACGGCTTCTTCGGAAAGCACCGGGCCCTTGTGCATCTTGGCGCAAACCGGCGTCGCGTCCATGCTCAGCGTGCGAGCCTTCGGCGGCGTGCCCTGCAGCGTCGCTTTGCCGCTAATGCCGCCCGTTTGACCGGTCTTGGCTGGGAGCGGCGCGACCTCAATGACCGGAGCCGCCGCTTCCTTCTTCGGCTGCTCCTTCACGGACGGACCCGCGCAGCCGCCCAGCACCGCCAATGGCACCGCGGCCCAAAACATTTTCTTGCCCATGTGTTAATTGTCGCCGAACCGCGCGCGATCAATCAATGTGCCGGTAGGCGATGGTGGTGAGGAACTCCTGAAAATCCTCGCGCGTCATCATTCCCTCAAACAGCTCCGACGCCAGCTTCTTGTTTGGCGTACCGGGGTTGGCGGAGAGATTCTTGGCGATGGTCTGCCGCACCAGGTCCGGCGTCACCACGCGCCCGTCGGCGAACGCCGTCTTGTGCCGCACCCACTGCCACACTTGCGAACGGGATATCTCGGCCGTGGCCGCATCCTCCATCAGGTTGTAGATCGGAACGCAGCCGTTGCCGTTCAGCCACGCCTCCAGATATTGAATGCCGATATCGACGTTCATGCGCAGGCCGTCTTCGGTAATCTCGCCCTTGGTCGGCTCAAGCAGATCCGCCTCGGTGACGCGAACTTCTTCCCGCTTCACGTGAATCTGGTTCGGCGTGGGCATGTGCTCGTTGAACACATCCATGGCGACCTTCACCAAACCCGGATGCGCCACCCAGGTCCCGTCATGGCCCGCCTTCACTTCGCGCAGCTTATCGAGGCGCACCTTCTCGATCGCCGCTTCGTTCGCCGCCGCGTCGTTCTTGATCGGAATCTGCGCCGCCATCCCGCCCATGGCGTGAATCTCGCGCTTGTGGCAGGTATGGATCAGCAGATCGACATAGGATTTCAGGAACGCCTTGTCCATGGTGACCTGGGCGCGGTTGGGCAGAATCTTGTCGGCGCGGTGGCCCAGCTTTTTGATGTAGCTGAAGATGTAATCCCACCGGCCGCAGTTCAGGCCGCCGGAATGCTCGCGCAGCTCGTACAGGATTTCATCCATCTCAAAGGCGGCCATGATCGTTTCGATCAGCACCGTCGCCCGCACCGACCCGCGCGGCACGCCGCAGTACTCCTCGCTGAACGTGAACACGTCGTTCCACAAACGCGCCTCGAGGTGGCTCTCCATCTTCGGCAGATAGAAATAGGGACCCCACCCGCGCGCCAGCAGATTCTTGGCGTTGTGGAAGAAGTATAGGCCGAAATCGAACAGCGAGCCGGAAACCGGCCGCCCGTCGAGCAGCATGTGCTTTTCTTCCAAATGCCATCCACGCGGACGCACCAGCAGCACCGCCGTCTGATCGTTCAGTTTGTATTGCTTGCCATCGGGATTGGAGAAACTGATCGTGCGGTTGATCGCATCCCGCAGGTTGATGTGGCCGGAGAGATTGTTGTCCCAGGTGGGCGCATTCGAATCCTCGAAGTCGGCCATGAAGATCTTGGCGCCGCAGTTGAGCGCATTGATGATCATCTTGCGGTCGACCGGGCCCGTAATCTCCACCCGCCGGTCGCGCAAAGCTTCGGGAATAGGGGCGACCGCCCACTTCGCTTCCCGGATTTCGCGCGTGCTTTCGAGGAAGCCCGGCAGCTTGCCGCCGCGCAATTCATCCCAGCGGCGAGCCCTGGTTTGCAGCAGGCTCTGGCGGGTGGCGTCGAACCGGCGGCAAAGCGATACGACGAACTCAACCGCCTCCGGCGTCAGCACTTCGCGGTCTGACTCGCGGAGGTCGCGGGTAAACCGGACCGATTGCGGAATGGCTGTGGATGGGGCACTCATTGAGGGGCTTCTTCCTGTAATAGGACACGATGACTGAACGTACCGGAAATGTCAAATAGTCCGCATCTAAACTTCGTACCGGGTTCCACCGATGGAATGGGTGCTGAGTGCTGGAAACCTCTCTATGACAAGGCTTTTACGATCCTGGGTAGTGGCGGCGCCAATGCTGGCATACGCCCAATTCGCCGAGGTGGAAGTGGGCGCGCCCACTTTGGGCTACGTACTCGACGGCGCGTCGCGGCAGGTGTATCCGATCCAGGGCATTCCCGGATCCGCCGTGCTCGGTTCGCGCGTCAACCTCGATGCTCCGGTGGACGGTTTGTGGCTGAGCCCGAACGGCCGCCACGGGCTCGCTTCTTCCGGTGAGGCGCTGTTGTTGGTGAAACTCGACGGAGGGGCGGCGTCGGCCCGTGTGCTATCCCAAGAACCGCCGGCTTATGCCGGATTCAGTCCCGATGGCCGCTCGGCGGCGGTCGGGCACGGGGATTCGATCCAGATTTGGCGCGGCCTCCCGGACGACCCGGCTCTCGCCCGCACGGTGGCGGCGCCCGAAGGCACCACCGGCGTGGCGATCAGCGACGACGGCGCTGTAGTGGCGGCCCTCGCCGCCGGCAAGGTCGTGGCCGTGGTGGGAAACGAACCCAGGCTTCTTTCCGAAGACGGCGGCTTTCACGCCCTCGGCTTTCTGCGTAATACTCACACCCTGCTGGCCCTCGACGGCAACCGCCTGGTCTCGTGGACCAAGGCGGGCGAAGGAAATCCGTTTGAAGAGCTCGCCGGCCAGTTGGAAGGCGCATCCGCGATGAGCCTTTCGGCCGACGAATCGACGGTCGCCCTCCTCGGCCCGGAGCGGCTCGTGTTGCTTGATCGCGCGACGGGTAAAAGGGAAACCCTGGCCGTCGACGGCCTCGAAGCCGAAGGTCTATGGCGCGCCGCCGGCAATGCCGTATTTCAGATGCATCGCGGCGCTTCGCGCCGGCCTTGGCTGGTGGACGCCGATTCCGGCGCTCCCCGCCTGTTTGAGGCCGCCGGGAGGAACCAGTAATGAAACTGCGCCAACTCATCCTAGCCTCGCTCGGCACTGTGATTCTCGGCCTCGGTACCGGCGCGCAAGCCCAGATCCGCCAGAACGAGGGCTTCCGGCGAAACGCCATCGCCGCCAACGACGACGGCTCTTCTCCGCTGACGCCGATCGGCTGGACGCTCAACTTCTTCGGCCGCCAGCGCTCGAACGTGTATGTCAACAACAACGGCAACATCACGTTCGATGCGCCCATGCCTGGCTACACGCCTTTCGGACTCACCGGCGTGGATCGCGAAATCATCGCCCCGTTTTTCGCCGATGTCGACACCAGGCCGGAGGGCTCCAGTCTCGTCACCTACGGCCAGGACTTCGTAAACGGCCGCCGTGCCTTCGGCGTCAACTACGTCAACGTGGGCTATTACAACACTCACGCCGACAAGCTCAACAGCTTCCAACTGGTCTTGATCGAGCGGCCCGACACCGGCAACGGCAACTTCGACATCGAGTTCAACTATGAGCGCGTTACCTGGGAAACCGGCGACGCCTCGGGCGGCGTGGCCGGCTTCGGCGGCGTCCCGGCCTCGGTTGGCTGGTCGAACGGTTCGGGTCTCCCCGGCACTTCTTTCGAACTGGCCGGCTCGCTGATACCCGGCTCCTTCCTCGACAGCGGCGCCTATAGCCTGGTGGCCGGCCGCACACCGGGCGTGAGTCCGGGCGCCAATGCCCCGCAGGGACGCTGGATGTTCCGCGCCCGCGACGGGCAGTTGATTCCACCCATCGAGATTCGCAGCGGATGCCCGCTGCCCACGGCAACCGCCGGGCGGCTGTACTCGTTCCGGCTCGAAGCCGCCGGCAGCAAGCCTCCCTACCGCTGGACCGCTCAGGCCGATCAGGGCTCCCTGCCCGGTCTGCAGCTCAACTCGAGCGGCCTGCTGACCGGTGTCCCCCCCGCGCCTGGCGAGTATGAGTTTACCGTCCGCGTGACGGCTAGCGATGAAGACGGCGATGTCTCGATCTCGAGGCGCTGCTCGGTCATCGTCGATTCGCCGGCGATCTTCATTTCAAGCGCCGGTACGCTGCCGCAGGCGGTCGCCGGACAGCGCTATGAAACCCGGCTCCGGGCCGACGGCAGCACCAGTCCCATCCGCTTCGCCCTGTATGAATCGACCGGGGTTCCGGGATTGACCCTGGCTTCCGACGGTACGCTCAGCGGAACGTCTCCCGAGCCCGGCACCTACCAGATTCAGGTACGCGCGGCCTCCTCGGGCGTGGATCGCGCCGTGGCTTCGATCAAGCGCTTTGTGCTCACCGTGCGTCCGGGCGGACTTTCGATTCTTTCCGCCTGCCCGCTGCCCACCGGCACCGGCGGAGCCTCCTACTCCTATCAGTTCGAAGCCGACGGAGGAGCGCCGCCCTACCGCTGGTCCAATTGGGGTACGCTGCCCACCGGCACGTTCCTTTCTTCCACCGGCAAGCTTTCCGGCCAGCCTTCGGTTCCTCACTGGTGGCCCTTCGACGTGATTGTGGAAGACGCGCGCGGCAATACGGCACGCAGCGGCTGCGGGCTGGTGGTACGCTTCCCCGACGTCCATGTCGCCAGTGCGTGTCCGCTGCCAGCGGCCTCCACCGGGATCGCCTACTCGCAGCGGCTCGAAGCCACCGGCGGAACCGGCGGCTATATTTGGACCGCCGAAGGCACGCTTCCCTCGGGCCTTTCGCTCACTCGCGACGGCCTGCTGAGCGGCACCCCGCTTGGAGCGGGCTCGTCGCAATTCCGCTTGAACGCCACCGATACCGACGGCAATACGGGTTCGGTCAGTTGCAGTGTCATCACCCAGCGCGGCGCCTACGCCGTCGCCACCTGCCCGCTGCCCGACGCTTTCGCCGGAGAGCCGTATTCCACTCAGTTGACCGCCGCCGGTGGACTCGCGCCCTTCTCGTGGTCTCCCACTTCGGCGCTGCCGGCCGCGCTGCGTTTCGGCCGCGACGGCCTGTTGAGCGGCACGTTCAATAACGCCGGTACCTATCCGCTGTCGGTACAGGTGACCGACAGCACCGGACAGACGGCGTCGCGCACCTGCGACCTGCGGGTGCTTCCGCGCACACTGCGTCTTGTCAACCCCTGCGATCTCGCCGTGGCGACCGCCGGTGAGCCCTACACGCAGCGGCTCAGCGCCGCCGGCGGCCTGGAGCCCTACACCTTCACCGCTGTTTCGCTGCCCTCCGGGGTGCTGTTGCGGCCCGATGGCTCCTTCGAAGGAGCCGCGAGCCGGGCGGGCGTATTCCCCGTCTCCTATCAGGTCAAGGATGCCGCGGGCAGCAGTTCCGCCGTCTCCTGCAAGCTCACCGTTCGCGTCCCCAATCCGCCCGAAGTGCAGATCTCGGGTATGCCGCGAATCCTGCAGCCGGCCTCGAACGGACCGGAGCTGACGTTCCAGCTCTCGCGCGCCTATCCGCTCGACCTCGAGGCCGACGCCACGCTCGAAGTGACGCCCGATACCAACAACGGCCAGGCCGGCGTCGATCGCGCCGATCCCAGCGTCCTGTTAACCAACGGGCAAAAAACGATTCCGCTCAGCTTTGCCCCCGGCAGCCGGTCGGCGTCGGTCCGGATCGCCGGAACCGGCACGGTGGCGAGCACGGTGCGCGTCTCGATGTCGAAGCTGCGCGTGCCCGGCACGTCCATCGAATTTCCCAAGCAGCCCGCGCCCGCCACCGGCGTTCTCTCACGCGCCGTTCCTTCGGTCACCAGCGTTTGCTATACCGCAAACGACGATGGACTCGAGATCGACATCACCGGGTTCTCGACCACGCGCGAACTCTCCCAGGCCGATCTGACCTTCGGGTCCAACCGCTACCAGGTCAGCCTTTCCCGCGCTTCGCTCGATTATTTCGGCGGCGACGATTCGGTGCGTACCGGCGGCGCTTTCCGCATCCGGGCGCCCTACCGTGCGCGGACTCTCAACGCCAAGTCGCTCGGCGACGGCACGGTGGTGATCTTGAACAAAGTGGGCGCCAGCACCAGCCGCGCCATTCGCCGCTGCAATTGAGCTATTGCGGCTCGCCGAAAATGAAATCGTCCATCGCCACCACGTTGCGGCCTTCGTCCAGGCTTTCAACCTCACCGGCGGCGATGTTGCCGGGCGTGACCCTGGCCTTGGCGATGACGCGCTCCTGAAACATCACGCCAAGAAACGAAAGCCCGCGAGGCGATACCTGCACGGCGAACTTTCCGAGCGAGTTCCCTTCGGCGCCAAACAGCTCCACCGTGGACGTGAACGGAATCGCGACGTTGGTAAACACGGCGCCGAATCCCTTCACCAGCGCCTTCTCATCTGTGCCGGGACGGTAAAAATCGACGTCGTAGGCCCACGTACCCAGGCTGATGAACAGCTTGCCCGGGCTGAAGGCCTGAAACAGGTTGCCGTAGCCCGAAGCCAGATTCTCAAACCGCGCCGATCCCTCGCCGGCGCTGACTTGAAACCGGATGTTTGAAGCGTCCGGGTTGCTCAGCACGGCGCCGCGCGGCGACGTTTTGTTGAAGAAATCGGCGGGCAGATCGTTTGGCGTGGTGAATTGGGGCGGCACACCGTCCCAGTTGATTTCACGCCGCCCGGCGGGATCGCCAGCCGTTCCGGGCTCGTTCAGCGGGCCCATCGTCTGGCGAAAAGCTTCCACGGCCGTCGTAATCGATTCGGCGTTGGCGCCGGCGGCCGAATAGACCAGCGGAACATTCTCCGCGGCCAGATTCATGGCGGCCAGCAGAAAGATCGTCTTCATGGTTCTGTCTCCGGAACGTTTTCAGTCTCGATTGAAGAGGCAGCGCGACAGAAATGGAAGACCGTTTTCTTTCAGACTACACCATCGCCGCCCGCCTGCACCGACTGGCCTAAAGCGTTACTATATAAAATTACGCGCATGCGAGATCTCTTAGAGGATCTGAAGCCTGGCGGCCAGGAGTGGCGTACCGCCGAAGCCATCGATCCCGCCAGACTGCCGGCACACATTGCAATCATCATGGACGGCAACGGCCGCTGGGCGCGCATGCGCGGGCTGCCTCGCGTGGCCGGCCACAAGGCGGGCATCGAACCCGTTCGAGTCGCCGTGGAAACCTGCGCGCGCTTGGGCATCGAATCGTTGACGCTCTATGCGTTTTCGGTCGAGAACTGGAAGCGTCCGCGCGCCGAAGTCGAAACCCTGTGGCGTCTGCTGCGCATCTACCTCAAGCTTGAAATGCCCCGGCTGATGCGGCACAACATACGCCTCGGCGCCATTGGCCGCGTGGAATCGCTGCCCCCGGAAGCGCGCCGCGAACTGGCCCTTGTCATCGATCAGACGGCGGGGAACAAGGGCATGCGCCTCAACCTCGCCATCAACTACGGTGGACGGGCGGAGATCGTCGACGCCGTCAACCGCGCCATTGCCGCCGCGCGCTCGGACGGTACCCTCGATCAGCTCCAGTTCACCGAACAATCCGTTTCGGCCCATCTCTACACCGCCGGTCAGCCGGACCCCGATCTGCTGATTCGCACCTCCGGCGAGATGCGCATCAGCAACTTTCTGCTCTGGCAGATCGCCTACGCCGAGCTTTACGTTACCGAGACGTTGTGGCCCGATTTCAAGCGCCTCGATCTTTTGAACGCCGTGCTTGAGTACCAGAAGCGCGACCGGCGCTTCGGCGGGTTGACCAAGGCCGCCTCGGAAGAGGAAGAGAACGTCGCCGAGACCATTGGAGTTCCCTCGGCATGAGGAGGGTGCTTACCGCACTCGTTCTCATTCCCAGCGTCCTGTTCGTCATCTTCTCCGGCCCGCCTTTGCTGTTTACGTTCGTCGTCTGCCTGATGGCCTTTCTCTGCTTCGAGGAATACTCGTCGGTGGTGGCGGCGCAGGGCGTGCGCTATCCGAAATGGGCGGGCCACGCCATGGGACTCGCTTTCCTGCTGGCCTCGCCGGCCGATTGGCGCCTACTGGTCGTCTTTACCCTGCTGGCCATGCTGCTGGCGCTGCGTGCCGATAGTCTGACGCAATCGCTGCCGGAAGCCTCGGCCCTGGTGCTCGGCTTGATGTATATCTACGGGGCTTGGCGCTGCGCGATTCCGCTGCGTGAGTTAAGTCCCTGGTGGCTTCTGTTTGCCGTCGCGCTGAACTGGGTCGGCGATACTGCGGCGCTAGTCTGCGGACGCGCCTTCGGAAAACACAAACTGGCGCCGGTGGTGAGCCCGAAAAAAACATGGGAAGGCGCGCTCGGGTCGCTGGCGGCCTGCATCGTGGTGGGTGCGGCGCTGCTCGCCTGGGCGCCGCTGCAAATTCCGCTGTGGCGTGGTGCGATGCTTTCGGCCGCCACCTGCATCGCCGGCCAGTTGGGCGATCTCGCCGAGTCGGCGTTGAAGCGCGGCGCGGGGGTCAAAGACAGCGGCCATTCCCTGCCCGGACACGGCGGCTGGCTCGACCGTCTCGACAGCACGTTATTCACCTTGCCCGTGGTCGCCATGCTGGTGCTTTAGGCGGCGATCACTGAAAGATCCGGAAGATGGCATCCGTCGAGCCGATACTTAGACGGTAGAGCCAAACGCCCAACGGCGTCGCCGTCAGCAGCACCATCAGCAGCAGAAACCCGAAGCGGCCCAGTTCCTCGTATATCGCCAACGGAAACCGCGCGGCGATCAGCAGTTTCGATCCATCGAGCGGCGGGACCGGAAGCATGTTGAACACCGCCAGGTACATGCTGAGCGACGCCGCCCGCTCCGCCACCTCGCTCAGCGGCGTAAACAAGCTCGCCGTGAAAACGCTCACCGCCGCGAACAGCGCCGTCATGATCACGTTCGACGCCGGCCCCGCCATCGCCACCAGCGCCATCCCATTCAACCCGTATCGCAGCCGCGACGGAGTCGTATTCACAGGCCGTCCCCAACCGAGCAGCCCGCCTCCGAACAATGATGTAATCGCGGGCAGCAGCACCGTACCGATGGGATCGATATGGGCCGGAGGATACAACGTCAGCCGCCCTTCGCGTTCCGGCGTATCGTCGCCCAGCTTCGACGCCATCCACGCGTGCGCAAACTCATGAGGTACCGTCAGAATGCAGAGAAGACACACGTTGATGATCGCCAGTTCAATGTTCATTCGTCCCTCGACTCTAACATCCGCCGTGGTATTCTGACAAAGAACGTGATCTCGTTCAGACCCAGGGGCCGGTAGCTCAGTTGGTAGAGCATATGCCTTTTAAGCATAGGGTCGCGGGTTCGAATCCCGCCCGGCTCACCATCCTCCTCCTGGCCATTCCGCTGGCGGCTTCCGGCGATGCCTGCAGGGACTGTCACCCCTCCCAAACCGCCGCTTTCCGCGACTCGCCGATGGGACGATCTTTCGGCTCGCCGGCTGTGCCGCCGGCGGCCCGGTTTCGTCATGAGCTTTCGGGTACGGATGTCTCGGTGAGCGGCATGCGGCAGACACTTACACGCTCCGGGCTCACCGCGTCCCACGAAGTGGCCTACCCCATCGGTTCCGGCAGTCACGCGCGTGGATTTCTGATCCGCATCGGCGGTGCGCTGTTCCAATCGCCCGTGGCCGAGTACCCTCGCGCCCGCCGCTGGGACGTGGCGCCGGGCTATGAGTCCATGACGCATCCCGACTTCAACCGTGCGGTCTCTTCCGAATGCCTGTTCTGCCATGCCAGCGGCAATGCCGGCGCACCAAGCGCCATCGGATGCGAGCGCTGCCACGGCGACCCCGCTCGTCATCTGTCCGAGCCGCGTAAGGGGACCATCGTCAATCCGGCCCGCCTCAACGCCATCGCCCGCGACTCGGTATGCGAGCAGTGCCACCTCGCCGGTGAGGCGCGCATTCCCAATCCCGGCCGCGCGCTCGAAGATTTTCAGCCCGGCGCGCCGCTTGAGGATTTCGCCGCCACCTTCATTTACGACCGGCCGCGCGCGGATCTGCGCGTCATCAGCCACGTCGAGCAATTGGCGCTCAGCCGATGCGTCCCCAAACTCGCGTGCACAACGTGCCACTCGCCGCACGGCAGTCCGGTGGATGTGAACGGCCGATGCCTGAGCTGTCACGCCGGCGCGCGGTCTGAGTCTCATCCCAAGGGCGCCGGTTGCGCCGGGTGTCATATGCCGAAGCGCCCGGCTTCCGATGGCGCTCACACCGCCTTTACCGACCACCGCATCGCCCGTTGGCGAAACGAACCCAAGCCCGGACCAACCACGCTCAATTTGAAGCCCTGGCGCGAGCCATCGGCGGCACCGGTGGCGCGCCGCAATCGCGGCCTCGCTCTGATCGCCATAGGCGAACGGGACCGCAACCAGGCCCTGATCCAGCAGGGCTACCAGGAGCTGCGTGCGGTCTTCCCCGCTTTCGAAAAAGACTCGAGCGTTCTCGCCGCCATCGGCATGGTGCTGTTTCTCCAGGACCGGCACGCCGACGCTGCAAAGCTTCTTCAAGCGGCGATCGCACAGTCGCCGCGCGATGCCGGGCTACACGAAAAACTGGCCGTAGTCCTCCGCGCGCAGGGCGCGAAAGCCAACGCCGCGGCGGCGCTAGAAAAGGCGATAGCCCTCGAGCCTGCCCGCGAGTCCGCCTATCACCTGCTGCAGGAAATCCGCCCGGAATCGAATGCCCTCGACCGTTATTTGGTCGTCAATCCGCAAAGCCTGATCGCGCGCGAAGCGAAGCGGCGTCTAACGCGTTGACCTGCACGTGAGGCTTGCAGAAAATCCGCCGGGGACTCGGCCAGGCGGACCGCGCGAAGCAACGGCGTCTGGGTGCAGTGACCACCCTCGTTCAGTCCTCCGCGAAGCGCCCAGAATCCACGCCTGAGTGAGCGCACCTGTTGCACGGAATCCGCAGTCGCGCGAAGCGAGCGCCCCAGAATCCATGCATAAGCAAGCACACCTGTTGCACGAGACCGCAGCGACTCCGCGAAGCCGGATCGCGCAAAGATGCCATGAACGCCTCTGCGTGCTCGAATCACCCGGCGTCTAACGCGGCGGCGACACCTTGTTCAACAGTCCGCGAATAAAATCGTCCTGCGGAAACAGTTCGACATACTCGGCGAGCGCCCGCCGCGCCTCCGCATAGCGCTGCAGCTTGATGTAGCGCAGCGCCAGCGATTTGCGCAAGGCGGGGGCAAAAGGCGCAAGCTCCAGGCCGCGCCGCAGAGTCGCCACCGCGGCCTCCAGATCGCCCAGGCGCGATTGCGCTTCGCCCAGGTCTTCGAACGTGCTCGCCGCCTCCGAACCCGCCGCCAGCGCCTTGTTCAGATACGCCACCGCGGCCTCATTCTTCTGGGCCCTCAACGCCGAGCGGCCCAACGCCGCCAGCACCAGCGGATCCATCGGATAAGCGCGCGCCGACTCCGCCAGCAGCGCTTCGAAGCGCTCCCGGTATGCCGGCTGCTGTTCCATCAACTGCCCGTAAGCTCGCATCCGCGTAATCACCGGCAGGGGCCCGCCGTTGAAATGAACGAGATCGGTTTCGGCGAACGCCGCCTCGGGCAGCGGCTGCGACGCCGTACGCACGATGCGGTGATTGGTCAACGCCGAATGCGCGATCACACCAACCTCGCGCTTCGGCATGTGGCACGAGACGCAGTCGCTTTGACGGTCCGGGTGGTCCGCGGCGAAAGGCTTGGCGTGACAGGAGACGCATTTCGCCCGATAGTCCGCCGACTCCGCATGCGGGTTGTGGCAAGTGCCGCAGCCCATCTTTCCCTTGCTTGACCGGAAGCACGCGCTCAACCGCATCGATTCATGATGCTCCAGCAGATCGGATCCCGCCGCGCCGCGTACACGCGGCATCTTGAAGATCGCCATCGTCTCACCGAGCGGCCGGCCCGGCCGGAAATCGAGTTCCGTTTTGCCCGGCAACGGAATGCGAGTATCGCCGCCCTGGTGGCAATTCATGCAGACGTCGTCGGCCAGTGCCCTCGTCAGCTTCGCCGGATTGACGATCGGCCCCTTTCGCGCGGCGTGCGCCCGCCCCGGTCCGTGGCAATTCTCGCAGCCGATCGAAAGTTCTTCAAACGGCGGCTCTGAAAACTGCCCGTTGCGACCCGCCACCGGACGCGGACGCCCGCTGTGGCAGGCGATGCAGCCAGTGGCGATCGGCCGGTCGAAACCGTAATCGGCGAATTCATAACCCGGCGAAAGCCCCCACGACCGGGCGCGGCTGTAATAAGACAGCGGCGCCTGAAACAGGTGATCGCCACGCGCGACCAGAAAGCTGAACCCGTTGATACCGGAGCCGATCGCGTAAGCCAGTGGATGGGACGTACGAAACCCATCGCCCGACTCCGTCTGCACCAGCCGCCCTTCCTCCACCGTCACCGTGAACTGGCGCTTCAAAGATTCCATCTGGACCTGCGCCGGCCCAAGCCCGACGTGCTCCGCCGCCGGCGTGATCGCGCGGCCCATCGGCGTCTTCACCCAATGCCGGTAAATAGCCGGGTGACAGCCAGAGCACACCTTCGATCCCGCGTACTCCTGCGCCTGGGCTAGCGCCGCGGCGGCCAGAAGCGCAATTGCGCGCTCAACCATGCGCTGTCCTTTCCGGCGTGGCACATCAGGCACGCATTCGGGCTTTCGGTGGATCCGAAACGCGCCGTCATCGCCGCATCGGGCTTGTCGTCGATCTGATGGGTCCGCGCCTGAAACATCAGGCTGTTCATGATCTTTGGCATGTGGCAGGAGACGCACCGCGCACCTGCGCCGCCCGGGTCGTGGCGAACGTGCCTGGCACCGGCATACTGCGCCGCATGGCATTGCAGACACATGCCATCGTCATCAATGGCAAACTTCAAGGACTTGGGATTCGACGCCGGATCCCGCGGGTGCGGGTCATGGCAGCTTCCGCAATGCGCCTGGCCCACCCGATAGCAGGCGGAGCGCTCAAAAGCTTCCACGATGAACGTGGTCTCACGAAAGCGCCCGTCCTTGTAAAAGCCCTTGCGCGAGAACGCCGCGTAAGGGCGCCGCTGGTAGCGCGGCGGAAACGCCATCGGTTCCCGCAGCGCCGATTGGGCATGGCACTGCGCGCACACCTCCACCGCCTGGCGGTTGTCCATCTTCGTGAAGCTTCGCGCGGCGGCAGTGCCCGCGGCATGGGCCGCCGATGGACCGTGGCAGGCCTCGCAATTCACGCCCGCCTCGGCAAAGCCGCTTTCATCGGTCACGCTGGTGTGGCAGGGCGCGCAGTTGCGCTGATAGGAAGTGACTTCAGAGAACCGGTGAAAGCCCGACGGGTCGGCGCGCTCCGAGCCGGCCGGATCGATGACGCGCCAATAATTCAACCATGCCTTCTCCACCCGGCTGTACTGTACCGGAAGCACGTGCAGGCCGCCATCGGGCGAGCGTGTCGCATACGCCTGCTGCCATTTCGAACCGATCGTGTAGTCCACCGGGTAGCGATCCCATTGCCCGCCCGCGCGCCGAAGTTCGAAGAAGAATCGCGGCCCGGATCTGGAAAATCGCACTGCCGCGCCGGAGCGGTCCTGAAAGGCGCCGGTGAAATCGCCGATCACCGCCGAAGGATCGACCGGGGCCAGCATCTTCGCCATGCCGGTCTGCCGCCAGGAATCGAACCGCTGTGTGTGGCATTCGCGGCAGGCGGCCGAACCCGCCCAGGCCGAGCGAGGCTCGCGCTTCCCGCCCCGTGTCACGACGGGCGCATCGCCATCGATCTTCAACGCCACCGCCCGCAGCCGGTCCCGAACATCGCCTGGGTGAGGGAACCGGTCGAGTAACTCAAGCACACGGCGCGCGTTCTCCTTCGCTCCCGCCACTTCGCCGCGATTGAAACGCACGGCGGCCATGGTTCCCAACAGCCCCGCATTCTCCGGGTACACCGCCAACGATTGCCGCGCATGAAACAACCCGCTCGCCGTGTCACCCAGATCGAAACAAGCCATCGCCGCGGCTTCGTGCGCCTGCGCGTACAGCCATGACGACGGATAGCGATTTAGAAATCCGGAGGCCAGGGATCGCCGCCGCAAAGGATCGCTTTCCTTCAACAGCGCTTGAAAAGCACGGCGCTCCTCCGGGCCGGCGGCCTCATCCACAACGGCCGTGCCGGCGCGATCGCGATGGGTAAGCGCGACGTCAAGATCCTGAGCCGAAAGCGCGATGGCAAGCAGGGCGGCGGTCATGCGGCACCCTTCAGATTACGATATGCTTGTTGAGTTTGCTTCGCGCTTTGCAGTGGGAGATCAAAGTATGAACCTCGCCAGGAAGGCGGCCCTCGCCGCCCTGTTTCTGTCCGCGTCCTCGGCCCTTTACGGCCAGATTTCAAATGCCACGGTAAACGGCACTTTGCGCGATAGCACCGGAAGCGTCATTCCGGAAGCCGCGCTGCTGCTCAAAAATACCGCCACCTCCGTAGAGACGCGAACGGTGACCAACGCCACCGGACTCTATGTCTTTCTGAATATTCTGCCCGGCCAGTATACGCTCGAAGCCACCAAGACGGGCTTCCGTACCAACCGGCTGCAGGCTTTTACGCTCGCCGTCGGCCAGACCGCCACACTCGACCTGGTGCTTGAAGTAGGCTCGGTCGAGCAGTCGGTGCAAGTGGAGGCGATCGGCGCGGAAGTGCAGTCCTCGACCTCCGAGATCGGCGCCGTGGTGGCGCGCGAACAGGTCGTCGACCTTCCCCTGAATGGCCGCAACTTCACCCAGTTGCTTTCCCTCACGCCCGGCGTCGCCCCGGTGAGCGTGTCGCAGAATACCGGCTCGGGCTTCGCCCATCCTGGCATTGGGGCCTTCATCTTCCCCTCGATCAACGGCCAGACCAACCGCTCCAATCTTTGGACGCTCGACGGCATCACCAATCAGGGTTTGATGCTTTCGACGCCCGCCGTGAATCCGATCATCGACGCCATCGCCGAGTTCAAGGTGCAGTCGCATAACGACCAGGCGGAGTTCGGCGGCGCGCTCGGTGGAGTCATCACCGTGGCCACGCAAAGCGGAACCAACGGGCTGCACGGATCGGCCTGGGAATACCTGCGCAACAACGAGTTCGATGCGCGCAGCACCTTCCTGCCCGCGGTCACACCGTTCCGCCAGAACCAGTTCGGCGCCGCCGCCGGCGGACCGGTCGTCATCCCAAAACTGATCAACGGCCGCAACAACACGTTCTGGCATGCCGCCTATCAGGGCTGGCGTTTCCGCCGCGCCAACAACGCCCTGCTGCGCGTTCCCACCGCCGCCAACCTCGCTGGCGACCTGAGCGACGAAACGCGCCAGATCTTCGATCCTTTCACCACTCGCGCCAATCCCAACGGCACCGGCTTCGTACGCGATCCGTTCGCCGGCAATCGCATTCCCACCAGCCGCATCCGCCCCGGCATGCTCGCCTACGCCAGAACGTTCCCCGCCGCGGGTGCCATCATCACCGGCGACCGCAACGCCATCGATCCTTCGCCGTTCCGCCAGAACCAGGAAGAGTGGTCGGTCCGCATCGACCGCGTATTGACGCCGAAAGACAATGCATTCTTCCGTCTCAGCAAATCCGATCTCGACCAGACGGCTTCGGGCGGGCGTCCGCTGCTCGCCAGCTTCCGTACCTTCGAAGCGATCAACATCGGCGCCTCCTGGGTGCATACCTTCGATCCTTCCACCATCCTGCTGACGCAGTTTGGACGGCTCGAAAATACCGACAACAGCGGCACCCGGTTCCGTTCCCTGCCTTCGGCCAACTTCATCCAGGAAGTGGGTTACGTCAACACTTTCTGCTGCGCCTTCCTTGACGGCCAGACCCTCATCCCGGCGCTGAACATCGATGGATGGTCCACCGGCGGCGCCGAAGGCCTTTCCCTGAACCGGCCTTCCGACATCTGGCAGTTCAAGTCGGCCATGACCAAAATCAAGGGCGGTCACCAGTTGAAGTTCGGCGGCGAGTGGAACAACATGGACTTCCTTGGTTCCCCGCGCAACGCCAGCGCCACGTACCGTCCGTTGCAGACCGCCAATCCGCAAACCCCTGGAACCACCGGTTCGCAGTTGGCGTCATTCCTGCTCGACGTTCCCGACGCCGCCGGCTTCCGCAACCGTTCGACCACGGTGCGCCGCGGCGGCCACATGGGTTTCTATTTCCAGGATCAGTGGCGCGTCAACCAGAAGCTGACGTTCAACTACGGCATCCGCTACGACAAGACGTTCATTCCGCCGCTCGGCCAGGAAGGCAATGAGAACATCTTCACCGGCGGCTATGACATGCAGCGCGGTGTCTACCTGATTCAAAAACAGCCCGGCTCGTGCGAAGAATTGAGGAAAGCGCCTTGCGTGCCCGGCGGCCGTCTGCCGGCAAACGTCGAAGTCGATCCGCGCGGCAAGCTCTATCACAACTCGAACGATAACTGGCAGCCCCGCATCGGCTTTGCCTATCGGCTGGGCCAGCGTACCGCGCTGCGTTCGTCGTTCGGCATGTTCTTCGATAACTACGCGGCAGTCGTGCAGACCGCGCAGAACTATTCGGCGCAGTGGCCGAGCGTCGGCGAGCAGTTGCAGGAAAATCTCAACAATCCTACCTCTACGCAACTCACTCCGACGTTCCAGGGCATCAACCCGTTCCCTTCGGGCGCGCTGCCCGAACCGACGCCGTTCAATCAGGTGCAGTGGTACATGGATCCGCGCGCCAAGAACCCTTATTCCATGCAGTGGAACCTCGGCGTCCAGCACCAGATCTCGAGCGATACGGTGGTGACGGTGAACTACGTGGGCTCCGGTTCGCGCCGTCTCGATATCGGCGGCTTCTACAACGTCGCCACCACGCCCGGCCCGGGCGACTCGCGCGCCCGCTCGCCCTTCCCCTACATCCGGCCCACTTACTACGACCGCAGTTGGGGCCGCGGCAACTACCAGGGCTTCCAGTTCCTTCTCGACAAGAAGTACCGCAACAACTTCGCCTACATGATCAACTACACCTACTCGAAGTCGATCGACATCGGCTGCTCGGGTTGGTATGGCGTCGAAGGCTGCTCGATCCAGGATCCTTACAAGTTCAACAACGACCGCAGCGTTTCCGGTTTCGACCTGACGCATGTCCTCACAATGAATTTCGTGTATGAGCTGCCATTCGGACCCGGACGCAAGTTCCAGACCGGCAGCAAGGCCGCCGATTACATTCTGGGGAACTGGCAGGCCAACGCGATCGTCCGTTTGAGCTCCGGCCAGCCCTACAGCCTGCAGATCAACGGCGACCTGGCCAATACGGGCAACGCCGGCACATACCTGCGCCTGAACTTCCTCGACAATCCGGAACTGAGTAATCCGACGGTGAATCGCTGGTTCGACACCACCAAGGTGGCGGCGCCGGGCGTGTTCGCCTTCGGCAATTCCGGACGCAACCGCATGCGGTCGGATGGATGGGAAAACTTCGACGTGTCCCTGTTCCGTCAGTTCCCGATGCGGTTCGTCAGCGAGCAATTCCGCGCCGAATTCCGCGCCGAGGCATTCAACGTCATCAACCACCCGGTCTACTCGCCGCCCAATGCCAACCTGTCGAATGCGGCGCTGTTCGGCCGCGTCACTGCCATCGCGAATCAACCGCGCCAGTTACAATTGGGGCTGAGAATCGTGTTCTGATGATCTGGTTTCTGATTCTGCTGGCCGCCCGATCCGCGCAGGCGCAAACCGGTTGCGTGGGTCCGGCGGCCCTGAACCAGAAGTTGCGAAACGAACCCACCGCGGTGGCCTACGGGGCGCTCGGTGGGTTTTTTGTGGAGCGTGGCCAGTTGGATTGCGCCATCGCGGCGTTCCGCCAGGCGGTCGCGCTCGCGCCCGCGGCCGTGGAATCGCATTACAACCTGGGTCTCGCACTGATGCAGAAGGGCGAGGCCGCACAGGCGATCGGCTCATTGCAACAGGCCGTGAAGCTGAGGCCCGGCTCGGTGCCGGCATTAACGGCGCTGGGCAACGCGCTGGTGGAAACGGACCGCCTGGACGATGCCGCGCGGCATTACCAGTCGGCTCTGGCGCGCGAGCCGCGCAACCCCATGGCTCTGCGTGGCATGGCACGTGCCCTGATCCTGGGCCGGAAATTCAACCCCGCCATCGGATACCTGAAACGCGCCCTCGAAGTGGAGCCGCGCGAGATCGGGCACTACCTGGCGATGGGCGTCGCCTACACCGAAAGCGGCCAGCCGGCGGAAGCCGTCGGGGCTCTGGAACAGGCGGTGAAGATCGCTCCCGGCATGGCGGCCGCCCACTTCAACCTGGGGACGGTTCATGCGCAGCAGGAGCGTTACGAACAGGCCATCGCCTCCTACAGCGAGGCGCTGCGGCTTGAACCGGGCAATGAGAATACGCGCCTCGCGCTGGCACGTGCCCTTTCCGCCAATCGCCGTTTTGAGGAAGCATTGACCCACCTGGGACAGATCAAGGCCAATGGCGGATTCGAATGGCAATACCTCACCGGTGTCGCGTTGCGCGGGTTGAACCGTTACAACGAAGCCGAGGCGCCGCTGCGCCAGGCCGCCGCTTTGGCGCCCAACCACCAGGACGCGCAATATCAATTGGGTTTCGTTCTCTGGCGCAACCGGAAGCCCGCCGAAGCGCGCCGGCATCTGGAAGCGGCGCGCGATCTCGATCCCAATGCCACCGAAGCGCGCTTCCAACTGGCGCAGGTGCTGCGCGCGCTCGGCGAGGAAGACAACGCCAAAGCCGAGATGGAAGCCATGCAGCGCGGCAAACAGGCGAGCGCCAATGCGCTGATCGCGGGCACCACCGCCGCGCTCGGCAATGAACAACTCGAATCCGGCGATGCGCGGAAAGCGGTGGAGCTTTATCGGAAGGCGCTCACGCTCGACGCGGGCAATGCCAAGACGCACTACAATCTGGCCTTAGCCTACGCGCGGTTGAACGACCGGCAGGCGGAACGCCAAAGCCTGGAACGCGCCATCGAACTCGATCCGAAGTTCGCCGCCGCGCGCAATCAGTTGGGCCTTGTCTATCTCTCGGCCGGCCAGTTGGAACCGGCCGAACGCCAGTTGCGCGCCGCCCTCGACGCCGACGCGGGCTATGCCGAGGCGGCCAGCAACCTGGGCGTCGTGCTTGGACAGCGCGGGCGCGCGGCCGAAGCCGAGAAGCTGTTCCGCCAGGCGGTGGAGTTGAACCCCGGTTATGCGCAAGCGCGACTGAATCTCGGCGTGATGCTGGCCGGACGGGGTGAGTTCGCGCAGGCGCTGCCGGAAATCGAATCGGCCGTGAAGCTCACGCCATCGGACCCGCGCGCGTTGACGGCCATGGGCATGGTGCTCGCGCGTTTGAATCGCTGGCCGGAGGCGGTGGAGCGCTTCCGCGCCGTGACCGCCGTGACGCCGAAGTCTCCCGATGCGCATTTGAACCTTGGCATCGCCCTCGCCGATCAGTTCGATCTGCCGGGCGCTCGCGCTTCGTTCACCGAAGCGGCGCGACTGGCGCCGGAGTCCGCCGTCACCCGCTACAATCTCGGCCGCGTCAGTTTCGATCTTCGCGACCATGCGGCGGCGCGCCGTGAACTGCAGGCCGCCGTGAGGCTCGACCCGAACCATTCGGAAGCTCTCTATCTGCTGGCGCTCAATGAGAAGCTCGATGGCCATCCGGCGGAGGCGGCCTCGACTCTCGAGAAGCTGCTGGCTCGCGACCCCAACAACGCGGAGGCGCTTTTCCTGCTTGGTTCGGCGCTGCAGCAGAAGGGCGACATCGCGGCGGCCGTTGAGCGGTGGAAGCAAACCGTGGCCGCCGCGCCCACGCACACCGAGGCGCTCTACAACCTGGCGCGCGCGCTTCAACCCACCGACTCCTCCGCCGCCGCCGTCTATCGCCAACGCTTCGCTGCCATTCAGAAGGAGCGCCAGATCACCGATCGGGCCGAAACGTTGGGCAACTTCGCGTTGAACGCCTCGGCCGCACGCGACTGGCCGCGCGCGATCGAACAACTCAAAGAGGCCATCGGAATTTGCGGCGCCTGCCGCGCCAGGCCCGATCTTCACAAGAATCTCGGCCTGATCTATTGCCGCTCGGGCGATGTGGTGAACGGACGGAAGGAACTGGAGATCGCCCGCGGCTTGCGCCCGGAAGATCGGGACGTGGCGCAGGCGCTGGCGATCATAAGCGCCGCGCGGCCCTGACCGCCAGCGCTGTCTTTCTCGCGGCCGTGGACGTCGCGGCCCTAACCGCCTATTCCAGCCAGCCCAGAGCGCGAAGCTGCTTTTCCGGCTGTTCCTTGTCGAAGATCGGCATCGCGGCCTTCTGGCGGCCATGTTCGATAGCGACGCCGAACGGCGGATCGACGAAGGGGAACAGCGCTTTCAGCGGCTGCGCGTCCGGGGAGTTTGGCGCGTTCAATTTGGTGGACTTCATGAAGTCTGCGCCGAACTGCGGCATGCGAGTGGGAACGCCCACCACCTTGACGTCGCGGAATTTCCACGTGGCCATGCGGCGCGCCGCTTCATCGCAGTGCATGCACTCGGGATCGTAGAAATAGATCAGGTGCCGGCCCGAGCCAAGCGCATACGGCTGCCCTTCCACCGTAATGGAATCGGGCGCTTTCGTGCCCGTCTGCTGCATGGAGGCGACGCCATAGGAGACGCCGGCGAAGACGCCGATCGCACCCAAAATCATAGCGGCCGTTTTCAGCCCGGAGGAGACACGGCTCCACGCGGCCACGGCCACCGCCATCATCACCCAAAGGCCATCCACGATAAAAAAAGCCGGCCCGACGGTGCGCTTCACCATGGGGAAGCAACTGCATTCCTTGCCGCGCAGCTCGTCGTAGTGGATGCCGATGTAGACCATGAAGACCAGCAACAAGCCGGTAGTGAGAATCGCGCCCCAGCGGCGGAACCGCGGCACGAACAGCAGCGCGCCCGCCAGCATCTCGCTGATGCCGAGCGCGATCGTCCCCGGCATCACCAGTTCGGACGGAACTTTGAACTGATGCAGGAACACCGACCACATATAAGGATCGGCCAGTTTCCACCCGCCCGAAACGATAAACAACAGGCCCAGAAAGCAGGCGGAGACGATCACAACCACGCTTTTCCAGGCGGGCAAATCCACGCCGGAGCCCAGATGAGGCTGTGCAATACTGTCATCCATGCTCCTTATTCTAGCCCTGCTCACGGGGGCGGCGGGGGCCGGCATTGCCGATTGGATCGCTGTAAAGGGCCGCATTTATACGATGGACGCGGCGCGGCCGGTGGCCTCGGCGATCGCCATCAAAGGGAACCGGATTCTGGCTGTGGGCGAGGATCTGAAGGCTCACACCGGCCCATCGACACGGATCGTCGACCTGGCGGGCGCCACCGTGCTGCCGGGATTTATCGACTCGCACGGGCATATGGCGGGCCTGGGCGAAAGCCTCGAGAATCTGGATTTCCGCGCGGCGGCCTCGGTCGCCGACGTGCAACGGATCGTGGCGGCGGAAGCGGCGCGGCGTCCTAAAACCGAGTGGATCCGCGGACGCGCCTGGGATCAGACGCGTTGGCCTGGCGGCCGGTTTCCCACCGCCGGCGATCTGACAAAAGCAGCGCCCGATCATCCTGTGTATCTGGCGCGGGTGGATGGCCATGCCGCGTGGGTGAATCGAAAGGCGTTGGAGTTGGCCGATATCAACGCGGCCACCGCCGATCCGGCCGGCGGCAGAATTCTTCGCGATGGCGAGGGACGCCCCACCGGCATTCTCGTCGATCGCGCCATGGGTCTGGTGAGCCGCCACATTCCGGTCCCCGGCGATGCGGCTGTCGAGCGCCGTATCCTCCGCGCGGCGGTGGAGTGCGCACGGTTGGGGATCACTTCCGTCCACGACGCGGGCGTCACCGCGCAGCAGTTGGCGGCCTATCGGAAGCGGATCGCATCCGGAGATCTTCCCGTGCGCGTCTACGCCATGATCGGCGGCGATGGCCCGCTGTGGCGTGAATATCTCGGCAAGGGGCCGGAAACCGGCGAGCACCTTACGGTACGCAGCATCAAGCTGATGGCCGACGGCGCGCTCGGCTCGCGCGGCGCGGCGATGAAGCGGCCCTATTCCGACGATCCCGCCAATACCGGCCTCTTGATTTTGAATCGCGCCGAAATCGAGCGCGTCGCCAGGCAGGCGGTGGCCGCGGGACTGCAGGTGAATACGCACGCCATCGGAGACCGCGCTAATCGTGAAGTGCTGGATGCCTACGCGGCGGCGCTCGGCGGCGCCAACGACCGCCGGTTTCGTATCGAGCATGCACAGATCGTGGATGTGGCGGACATTCCGCTGTTTGCGAAGTATTCGATTGTCGCTTCGATGCAGGCTACCCACGCCACCAGCGACAGCCGCTGGGCCGGAGATCGCGTGGGCGCGGCACGGCTGGAAGGAGCCTACGCGTGGCAGCGGTTTCTGAAGGCCGGCGTGCGCATCGCCAACGGATCCGACTTCCCGGTGGAGGAGGCCAACCCGCTTCCCGGATTTCATGCGGCCGTGACGCGCGGCGGCTGGAGAACCGGAGAGTCCATGTCGCGCGAGCAAGCGCTGCGCAGTTGGACAATGGAAGGCGCCTACGCGGCCTTTGAAGAGAACGAAAAAGGTTCGCTTGAAGCGGGCAAGCTGGCGGACTTCGTGGTGCTTTCCGCCGATATCATGCGGATACCGGCGGCGGAGATCCCGAAGGTGAAGGTGATCCGGACCGTGCTCGGAGGAAAGACGGTCTACCCATGATGGCGCTCGCACTGTTGCTGGCGATCGCCAATCAGGCCGACATCGTGGAGCACATCGCTCAATTGCGCCCGGTGGAGTGGCAGTCGCGCCGGTTGACGCTGCGTAAGCCGGGCATCGTCGATATCGTGTACGAGATGAAATCGGGCGGCGCGGGCGTGCGGCTGCTGTTGATCGCCAACAGCGACGAACGGAAGTTCGAGTCACAGCGCGAATTTCATCTATACGCCGCCACCGATTTCGGCGAAACGGGCCGCCTCAAAGTGCATCTGGCCGAACCGGGCGACTACAGCGTGATTCTCGACAACCGCCTGGAGACGAAGAAGAGCGCGGCGGTGAAGTTCAAAGGAACCATTCTCTACGACCTGCCCCCTGTGCAGGTGCGAACACTTTCCTGGGAGCGCCGGCTGGTGGTGATCGCCTCAAGCCTGACGTTCTTCTTTGGACTTTGCTACTTCGCCGGGCGGAGATTGTGGCGCGCGTTGGTGGATCGCATTTAGGTTCGACGGACTTGGGATAATGGCGTTGTGGCCAGCCTACGGGATTTCGAAGCACTGCTGAACGCATTGCCCGAGGGAGAAAAAGCGCAACTGCTCAAATGGGCGGTCGCGGAGCTGAGCGGCAGCTTCCCGGGGATTGAGTCGCGCGAAGGCGTGGCTGGAGGCGAGCCATGTATCGTGCGTACTAGAATCCCAGTGTGGGTGCTGGAACAGGCACGGCGCTTGGGCGCAACGGATCGGCTTTTGCTCAATAACTACCCCACTCTCCGCGCGGAAGATTTGGAGAATGCTTGGGCCTACACGCGAGCCCACATGAGCGAGATCGAAACTCAGATTCAGAGCAACGAATCGGCATAGGGCGGAGTGGCACGCCTCTACACCAACGAGAATATCGAGTTCCAGGTGGTCATTACGCTTCGGGAATTGGGCCACGATGTTTTGACATCGCTCGAAGCGGGCAACGCAAACCGTGCGGTCGAGGATGAAGAGGTTCTGCAGTTTGCCGCGACCGAGCAACGCATACTCGTCACGCACAACCGCCTTCATTTCGTGCGGCTGCATCAGAGGCGCACTGTACGGCATGCCGGCATTGTCGTATGCAGCGTCGATCCCGATTTCGCAGGGTTGGCAACACGAATCCACTCTGCCCTCGCACAAGGAATGGCGGACCACCTGGCGCGAGTGAACCGCACATAAGCGCTCCTCACTGCGCGAAGAACGCGTTCGCCGCCTCCACCGTGGCCTGAATATCCGCCTCGGTATGAGCGGCGGAAATAAATCCCGCCTCAAACTGCGACGGTGCCAGATACACTCCACGCTCAAGCATCCAGTGAAAATACCGCCCGTAGCGGGCCGTATCCGCCAGCTTCGCCGTATCCCAACTGGTCACCTTCTCCGGCGTGAAGAAGAACGTGAACATGGAACCGACACGATTCACCGTGACGCCCGCCGGTGGCCTCGCCGTGAGCATCGCGCCGAGTTTTTCAATGTACGTGTAAACCTCGGGGTGAGCCTTGAGGTAGCGCAGCATCGCCAATCCCGCGCTCACGGCCAACGGATTGCCCGACAGAGTGCCTGCCTGATAAACAGGTCCCGCCGGTGCCACCTTCAACATCACATCCGCCCGGCCGCCATAGGCGGCGATCGGCAGCCCGCCACCGATCACCTTGCCGAATGTCGAAAGATCCGGCTTGATCCCATAGAGCTGCTGCGCGCCGCCGTGGGCGACGCGGAATCCGGTCATCACTTCGTCGAAAATCAGCAGCGCGCCGTGCCGCTCGGTGATCGCGCGCAACGCTTCGAGATAGCCAGGCTCGGGCGGCACGCAGCCCATGTTGCCCACCACCGGCTCGATGATGACCGAAGCGATCTCATGGCCGCGTTCGGCGAACGCTTTCTCCACCGCTTCCACCGAATTGAAGGGCAGCACGACGGTCGTGGCGGCGATCGCCTGCGGTACGCCCACCGTGTCCGATATCGCCAGCGTGGCCATGCCCGATCCCGCCTTCACCAGCAGGCTGTCGACATGGCCGTGATAGCAGCCATCGAATTTGACGGTAAGATCGCGGCCGGTAAAGCCGCGGGCCACGCGGATGGCGGACATGGTCGCCTCGGTGCCGGAATTCACCAGGCGCACCATTTCCATCGATGGCACCGCCTCGCGCAGTAACTCGGCCAGTTCGATCTCGCGTTCGGTGGGCGCTCCGAAACTGGTGCCGAACTCGAGCACCTCACGCAGCGCCGCCACGACATCCGGATGGCGATGTCCAAGCAGCAGCGGTCCCCAGGAACCCACGTAGTCGATATAGGAGTTGCCGTCCTCGTCGATGAGGCGGGCGCCTTCGCCGCGACGGATGAATCGCGGCACACCGCCAACGGCGCGGAAGGCGCGGACCGGAGAATTCACACCACCGGGAATGGATTTCTTGGCACGCTCAAAAAGGGCCTCGGAACGGGCGGATTGCATAGCCTCTTATTATGCCTCGCGGCTTAGGCGCTGATATTCTGAATCCTATGTTGCGCCTCGTTTGCCTGCTTTGGGCCGCGCCGTGGCTCGGTGCGGAAACGCACCCGCTTCAGGAATTGATCGAGGCCGCGCGCACCAACTCGCCGCGGCTGAAGGATCTGATCGGCAGTGGATTGCCGGGCCTGCGCGGACGCGATGGCGCGGCGGTCTGGGGCCAGGAGTTCCTCTTCGCCGTCGAATCGGCGCAGGAAGCGGCGGTAACCATCGACAAACAGCCGCCGGTGGCGATGACCCGCATCGCGGGAACGAACTACTGGTACCGGCTGGCGGCGTTGCGCCTGGGAACCACCCACACCTATACGTATCTCGCCGAGGGCAAACCCATCGGGACCTACGACGTGGCCGGCTACAACCCCGATTCCTATCCGCTGCCGGGCGCACCGCGGGGCCGCCTCTCCGCGAAACGAACCCACGCGAGCAAAATCTATCCAGGCATGTCCGCCAACTATTGGGTGTATGTGAACCCCGGCGCGGAAGCTTCCCCCGCGCCGCTGATGGTCTGGCAGGACGGCGAAACGATTGTGGGCAACAACGACCTGCTGCGGCTCCGGCTGCAGATCGTGTCGGACAATCTGGTCCATAAGAAGCTGATTCCGCCGATGGTGCATGTGCTGATCTCGCCCGGCGAGGGAGGCGAAGCCGCCGGAACGCGCATGCGCAGCATTCAATACGACACGGTTTCCGAACGCTACGGCCGCTACCTGCTAGAAGAGATTCTGCCGGAGGTGGAACAGACCTACAAATTGCGTCGCGACGCCTATTCACGGGCCATCGCCGGCGCGTCGTCGGGTGCCATCTGCGCCTGGAATGCCGCGTGGTATTTTCCGGACAGGTTCAGCCGCGTGCTTTCGCATATCGGCAGCTACTCCGCCATCCAGTGGCGCCCGGAACGCAACCAGGAAGGCGGCTACATCGTCGCGCATCGCGTGCGGCGAGAAGCGAGGAAGAACATCCGCGTGTGGCTTTCCGACGGCAGCGACGATATTGAGAATCAGGCGGGCAGTTGGCCGCTCAACAATATTCAACTGGCGAATGCACTCAAGATGAAAGGCTACGATTTCCACTTCCGGTTTGGCGAAGGCAGTCACGCCATCGCGCAGGGGGCGATGGATCTGCCCGAATCGCTCACCTGGCTTTGGCGCGGCTGGGATGCCGCCAAAACCGGCGAGACTTACGAGATGGACGAAGCTGAACGCGCCAAGCCTTTATTCCGCGTGAAGATCGCCAATCGCGACGCGTGGTGACGAAATGCTGCTTTCCCGGCGCGTATTTCTGGGCATGATGGCCGCGCGCGGCCTGCGGGCCGATGTGGCGGTGATCGGGGGCGGTACCGGCGGATGCGCGGCGGCCCTGGCGGCGCTGCGCGAAGGCATGCGCGTCGTAATGACGGAAGAGACCGGTTGGATCGGCGGCCAGATGACGTCGCAGGCCGTATCCGCATTCGATGAGCACCCGTGGATCGAATCGTTCGGCTGCACGCGCGCCTATCGCGATTTCCGCAACGCCATCCGCCGCTACTACCGCGTCCACTATCCCGTGACCGAAGAGGCCCGCGCGCGGACACCTTGGAATCCCGGTGGCGGCCTGGTTTCGAACTTTACGTGCGAGCCTCGAGTCGCGCTGCGCGTGCTCGAGGATCTATTCGCTCCTTACATCTCCAGCGGCCAGTTGACGCTGTTGACCCGCACCGTCGCATCGGCGGCCGACGTATCCAATGACAAAGTTCGCGCGGTGAGCGTCAAGGGCGCGTCCACACTGACGATAGAGGCGCCCTACTTCATCGACGCGACCGAGCTCGGCGATCTGCTGCCGCTCACCCGCACCGAATACGTCACCGGGTTCGAATCGCAGAAGACCACCGGCGAGCCTTCGGCGCCGGAGCGTGCCCAACCGGACAACGAACAGGCGTTTACTTCCTGTTTCGTCGCCGATTATGTGGCGGGGGAAGACCACACCATCGACAGGCCGGAGGAGTACGCCTTTTGGCGCGATTATTTCCCGAAGCTCGCACCGGCCTGGCCCGCCCGGCTGTTGAGTTGGAAGATGAGCAATCCGGTCACGCTCGAACCGCGCGACCTGCGGTTCGATCCATCCGAACAGGAGCGCGGCGATCCTTCCCGTCCCCTCAATCTCTGGCTCTACCGGCGCATCGCCGCCCGTTCGAACTTCACCGCATCGTCCAGGCAAACCGACGCCTCGCTGATCAACTGGCCGCAGAACGACTATTGGCTGGGGCGATTGATCGACGTGCCGCCGGAGGAATTCGCACGCCACGTGAAGCGCGCCAAGCAACTGAGCCTGTCACTGCTCTACTGGATGCAAACCGATGGCGGCGGATGGAAAGGGCTTCGCCTGCGGCCGGATATTTGCGGCACCGCCGACGGGCTCGCGATGTATCCATACATTCGCGAGGCGCGGCGGATTCAGGCGGAATTCACGGTATTGGAACAGCACGTCAGTGCGGCCGCGCTCGCCAAAGTGACGGGCAAACCGCCGGTCGAACTGACCGCCGAACAGTTTTCCGATTCGGTCGGTCTCGGCAGCTATCGCATCGATCTGCATCCCACCACCGGCGGCAACAATTACCTGGACGTATCTTCCCTGCCCTTCCAGATTCCGCTCGGTGCGCTGATCCCGAAGCGCATGGAGAACCTGATTCCGGCGTCCAAAAATACCGGCACCACTCATATCACCAACGGCTGTTACCGGCTGCATCCGGTGGAATGGAATATCGGCGAAGCGGCCGGCATGCTGGCGGCGCAAGCCGTTCGAACGTCAAATCCGCCTCGGCGGATCCGCCGCAATGCCGCCGAACTGGCGCGATTCCAGAACCAACTGCGCGCGCGGGGCATCGAAACCCACTGGCCCAAACTGCAACCCAGATAGAATATGGGTGTGCCAATCCGAATGCTTCTGTTGCCTCTACTGGCCGTGATGGCACTGGCGCAGGATGACCGCGACGCCGCGCGCTGGGTGCTTCGCAACAACGGCCGCGTCCGCCTGCAAGACCGTCCGGAAGTGATCACGCATCTTTCCCAACTGCCCGAAACATCCTTCCGCCTGGAGGCCGTCGACCTCATCGGCACCACCATCGATCCCAAAGAGATGGCGCGAATGGCGGCCCTGACAGAGCTGAGAGAACTGCTCCTGCCAGGTCCGATTTTCAATCCGGGCGCCGGAAGCCGGCTGGATGCCAACGAGGAATTCAAGCCGCTCAGCGGACTGGCGAAGCTCGAAAAGCTGCACTTCAGTCTGCACTTCCTGACCAACATCAACGTGCAGGATAAAGGACTGGCGCATCTGAAAAGCCTCACCGCCATTCGCGAGTTGCGGCTCACGCAGTCGCAGGTGAAAGGCGAATCGCTGGCGGCCTTCGTGAACCTGGAAAAACTCGACCTGAACTACGCCTCGTTCGGCGACGAAGGAATGAAGTACCTGGCGGGACTCAAGAAGCTGCGCGAACTGCAGCTTCGCGACGTGCTGTTGAGCGATCGCGGCATGCCGTTCCTGGCCGGGCTCACCGAGCTCGAAGAGCTGGATCTTTACGGTGCACGCATCACCGACTCCGGTCTGCGCCATCTGTCGAACGCGCGCAAGCTGAAGCGGCTGGATCTGCTGGGCGCGCCCATCAGCGATGAAGGCGTGGAAACGCTGGCCGGTCTGCCCGCGCTCGAAGAGTTGAATTTGTACCGCTCGCAAATTACCAACACCGGGCTCGCGCGGCTGCAAACCTTGAAGAACCTCAAGGAACTGGACCTGCGCTATACGCGCGTTTCGCGGGGCGGAATTGACGCCTTCCGCAAGGCGAATCCGGTCTGCCGCGTGCTGTTTCAGGAATCCACTCCGCAGGTCGCGTCGAAGGAACTGCGCGAGAGCAAGCCCGCCGCGCGCAGCGAACAGGCGATCGCGGCCTGGGTGCAGAGGCTCGGCGGACGGGCGCAGTTTTCCGAAGGCGGACTGCGCGAGATCGATCTTTCCCGGACGCCGGTGACCGACGCGCAGATCGCGCATCTCACCGCCCTGCCGGGCCTGCGCAAGCTTAGTTTGAATACCACCGAAGCGGGCGACATCGGCATGCAGTCGATCGCCAGGCTCACCAAGCTCGAACAACTGGATCTCAGCCAGACGCTGGTGACCTCGAAGGGGCTGGCGGCATTGGCCGCCCTAACGGCGCTGCGCCGTCTGGAAGCCAACAATACGCCGATCTCGGGGGGCGTTCCCCTACTGCCGCACCTCGAAGAACTGGCGCTATCCGGCAGTCAGCTTGACGATGGCGGGTTGGCGGCTGTCGCCAAGCTGCCTCTGCTCAAGGGCCTGCGTATCGGCTACACGAATGTTTCCGACGACGGGCTTAAGGCTCTCGCCCCGCTCACCGGGCTGCGATTCCTCGATATCACTTCCACCGATACAGGCGACGCCGGACTGGAACATCTGAAAGCTCTCACGGGACTTGAGGACCTGCGCCTTTCCTACTGCCGTTTCACCGACAAGGCAGTGCCCGCGCTCGAAGCGTTGACGAACCTGCAAAGGCTGGAAGTGGCGCGTACGCGGCTGACCGACAAGAGCGTCCCGGTGCTGGCGAAGCTCACCAGGCTGCGCATCCTCAACCTCGACTACACGGCCATCGCGGACGCCTCCATCGCGGCTCTTCAGGCGGCGCTGCCGGATCTCGAAGAGCTGCGACTCGATACCGCCAACCTCACCGACCAATCGGTGGCCACTCTGCGGAGCATGGCGAAGCTCAAGTATCTGAACCTGTATCACACGATGATCGGCGAGAAAGCTTACGACGAGTTAAAGAAGGCACTGCCGGATACGCAGATCGTTTATGACCGCGAGTCCTCACTGCCCAACCGGAGGAAGAGCTGATGCGCACGCTCCTGGTCTTGGCCGCCTTCGCCGCCACGGGCGATTCGTGGATCGCCACGCTTGGCGGCAATGCCAACTACAACGCGCGCGGCGAACTCACTGATCTCAGCTTTCGCAGCTCTTGGCTTGAGGACAACGACCTCCGCCGCATCGCCACCTACAAGACTATTCAGAAGCTCGATCTCTCGCACACGCGCGTGACCGATTTGGGCTTTCCCGCGCTTCGGGACCTCGCAAACGTCGAGGACATGAATCTCTATTACACCGAGCAGATCGGCGACGGCGCTCTGGTGGTCATGCGCAATTGGAAGAAGCTGAAGCGGCTGAATCTGCGCGGCACCAAGGTGACCGATCTCGGCGTGGCGCAACTGGCCAATCACCCTTCGCTTGAATCGCTGGACGTGGGCTACTCTCTCTACACCGACAATGGCTTCGAACATCTGACCACGATTCCGAATCTGAAGCACATTGCCGTCGGTGGCAACAAGCTCACCGATACGGGATTGAACCTGGTTCGCCTCATGCCGAACCTGGTGTCGCTCGATCTTTCGGGCGCGCAGCGCACCGATTCCGGCATGTGGGCGGCGGCGATCACCGACCGCGGGCTGGACACCATTGGCCAGTTGAAGAATCTGCGCGACCTGAACCTGCGCGCGGCCAAGATCAGCGATTCCGGCATGCCGCGCCTGGCGGCGCTGACGTCGGTGGTGAACCTCGATCTCGGCCAGACCAACGTTTCCTTTAAGGGCCTGGAGGCTCTGGCCGGCATGAAAGCCATGGAGCATCTCGCCCTCTACAAATGCGAGCGTGTGAACGACGAGGCGATTCCCGTGCTTTCGGCCATGAAGTCGCTGAAGTGGCTGGATCTTGAGGGCACGCAGATTTCCGCGCAAGGTCTGGCGGCGCTGAAAGTGGCGCTTCCTTCCACCCGCATCGAGTTACGATAAGCCCTATGATCGACACCGCCGTCTTCGAACGGTTTCTCGCCAAGCCCGGTAAGAAGTTCCGCCTCGCCGGCTTCGACACCGAATGGCAGGGGCCGAAGAGTCTGCGCAAGCTCGAGGATGAGGAACGGAAAAAGCGCGCCCAGGAGTACGTGCGGGAAAGCCTGAAATCGCTTTCCGAAGAGCAGGAACGGCTGTGGGCGCAGGATCAGCATTCGGTGCTGGTCATCCTGCAGGCCATGGACGCGGCGGGCAAAGACGGCCTCATCAAACACGTCATGAGCGGGCTGAATCCTCAAGGTGTGACGGTGAGCAGCTTCAAACGTCCGAGCGAAGACGAACTCGATCACGATTTCCTGTGGCGTTGTTGTTCCCGCCTGCCCCGGCGCGGTGAGATCGGTATTTTCAATCGCTCCTACTACGAAGAGGTTCTGGTGGTGCGCGTGCATCCGGAGTTTCTGCGATACCAGCGCCTGCCGGATGCCAAACCGGGCCGTAAGTTCTGGGAACAGCGCTACGAGAGCATCAACGATTTCGAAAAGCATCTTTCCCGCAACGGCTACACCATCCTGAAATTCTTTCTACACGTTTCGAGGGAAGAGCAAAAGAAACGATTTCTGGAACGTCTGGACACGCCGGAGAAGAACTGGAAGTTCTCCGAGAACGACGTGAAAGAGCGGCAGTACTGGGACGAATACATGGGCGCGTTCGAGGAAGCCATCGGCGCCACCAGCACCAGGCAGGCTCCGTGGTACGTCATTCCCGCCGATAACAAGTGGATGGCGCGGTCTCTGGCGGCGGGCATCATGGCCAAAGCGATCGCGGACCTGCCGCTTGAAATGCCCGTCATATCGGCGGAGAAGAAGGAAGCCTTCGCCGAGGCGCGGCGGCAACTGGAGAACGAGCCCGCCGATTGACACATTCCAAAGGCCTTTGATACGCTCCGAAGCGAAGGAGATCGGATGCGCGCATCCTTAATTGCCGCCCTAGCTGTATCCACGGTTGCATCGGCCGCGCCGTCCGCCAAGGATCTCGAGTTCTTCGAATCCAAGATCCGGCCGGTGCTGGTGAAGAACTGCCATGCCTGCCACACGCAGACCAAGCTCGGCGGGTTGCGGCTCGATTCCCGCGAAGCGCTGCTGGCGGGCGGCAAATCGGGACCCGCCATCGTCGCCGGCAATCCCACCGCCAGCCTGTTGATGCAAGCCGTCAATCACACGCACCTGCGTTTGAAAATGCCGCCGGTCGGCAAGCTCGCGCAACCGGAGATAGATGCGCTGGCGGAGTGGATTCAATCGGGCGCCGCATGGCCGGAAACGAAGGTGGCGGTCGCCAGCGGCAAATACGTCATCACCGAAGCGCAGCGGCAGTTCTGGGCGTTTCAGCCGGTCAACAAAACGATGGCCGCTTCGTCGATCGACGAGTTTCTGAAAGCCGGCTGGCGCGCGCAAAACCTGACGCCGGTGGCACCGGCCGAAAAACGCGTGCTCATCCGCCGCGTTACGTTCGATCTCATCGGTCTGCCTCCGGCGCCGGAAGAGGTGGATGCATTCCTCAATGACACCGCCGCCAACGCCTACGAGAAGGTGGTGGACCGGCTGCTCGCCTCCCCGCGATTCGGCGAGCGCTGGGCGCGTCACTGGCTCGATCTGGCGCGGTACGCCGACGGGGCGCTGGGCGCTTCGGTCGACACGCCGTACGCGAATGCGTTCCGCTACCGCGACTGGGTCATCGACGCCTTCAATCGCGATCTGCCTTATGACACGTTCGTCAAGGCGCAGATCGCCGCCGATCTGATGCCCGATGGCGAGCGCCACCTGCCTGCGCTTGGGTTTCAGGCGCTCGGCGGCGGCGTGGACGATCAGCTCGACGTCACGACCCGCACCTTCCTCGGTCTGACCGTCGGCTGCGCGCAATGCCACGACCACAAGTACGATCCGATTCCAACCAACGATTACTATTCCCTGGCCGGCGTTTTCTCCAGCTCCGCGCGTAACGAGTTTCCCCTGGCGCCCGAAGCCACCGTCAAGGCGTACAAAGAGCACCAGAAGAAGATCGAGGATGCCAAGTTCGAGCTCGACTATTTCGTCAAGCTGCGTTCGGGCGAACTCTCCGACATGATGGTGGGCAAGAGCGCCCGCTACCTTGCCGCCGCCTGGCGCACGATGCGCGGCGAATCGGCTGGGGACGACAAGCTCGACAAGGAAGTGCTCGACCGGTGGATCGATCTGCTCAAGCGGCCGAACAAGGATCATGAGTTCCTGAAGCCGTTCGAGGATCTGATTGCGCGCAAGGCTCCGGCGGAAGAAGCCGCGAAATGGATGGCCGAGTTCCAGGTGTTCGTCTCCGATGTCTTCCGCCGCCGCGCGGAGATGGAGGAGCGCAACTACGTGAAGCTGGGCGGCATCAAGGGAATTCGCGACGAAGCGACGCGCCAATACACGAATCTGGAATCGCTGCCGATTCTGCAGTATTACCTGTGGCGCGACCTCGCCTCCGATCCTTACAAACGGGATTTCTTCGACTTCAAGGGTGGCGTCTATTACTTCGGCGAAAAGAACATCGATCGCTGGCTGGGGACGGAGTGGAAAGATCATCTCGACCGTCTGCGCGCGCACCACACGGCGCTGAAGGAGTCGCTGCCCAAGCAATATCCCTTCATTCATTCGATGAAAGATTCCGATAAGCCAAAGAACGCGCGTGTGGCGATTCGCGGCGACGCGCAGAACCTGGGCGACGAAGTCCCGCGGCAGTTCCTGCGCATCCTGTCAAAGGGCGACCCGGCGCCGTTCACCAAGGGCAGCGGCCGGTTGGAGTTGGCGGAAGTCATCGCCAGCCCGTCGAATCCCTTGACCGCCCGCGTCATCGCCAATCGCCTATGGCACTGGCATTTCGGTTCGGGCATCGTACGCAGCGTGTCGAACTTCGGCCAGTTGGGCGAGCGGCCCACGCACCCGGAACTGCTCGATTACCTGGCGGCGAAACTGGTCGAATCCGGCTGGTCGCTGAAGGCGCTGCATCGCGAGATCGTGCTCAGCGAAGCGTACCGGCTCTCCACCGCTCACAACGAATCGAATTACGCCAAGGATCCCGGCAACTCTTATCATTGGCGCGCGAACCTGGTGCAGCGGCTGGATGCGGAAGCGGTACGCGATTCCCTGCTTGCCGTCGCCGGCACCATGGACGGGAAGGCGGGCGGCGAGCCCGGCCCATTCGCCGACGACTTCCACCGCCGCGCGGTCTACGGATACGTGGGACGCACCAAGCCGGACCTGATGCTGACCCTGTTCGATTTCCCCAACCCAAACAACACCGCCGAACAGCGCGTGGTCACCAGCGGGCCCATGCAGCGGCTGTTCTTCCTCAACAATCCGTTCGTGGCCGCGCAGGCCAAGGCGTTGGCGGACCGGCTGGGCAAGTCCGCCGCCGCAGATGAGGATCGCATCCGCCTGGCGTACCGCCTGCTCTATGCCCGCACCCCGAAGCCGGCCGAGGTTCAGATGGGGTTGGATTTCCTGGCCAGGAGCGGCTCGTGGCCGCAATACGCCCAGGTGCTGTTAAGCTCAAGCGAGTTCACTTCCGTCAATTAGAGGCACTATGAATCGACGCGATGCGCTGAAGACGATGGGCAACGGGTTTGGCCTGCTGGGCCTGGCCAACGCGATGCATGGCGGCCAGGCCCGCGGCGTGCTGGCGCCCAAAGCGCCCCACTTCGCTCCGAAAGCGAAGCGAGTGATTTTTCTGTTCCTCAACGGCGGCATGTCCCACGTCGATACGTTCGATCCCAAGCCCGCCCTCGAAAAATGGGACGGCACGCCGATGCCGGGCCCGAAGGTATTGACCGACCGCGCCTCGGGCGAGTTGATGAAATCGCCCTTCAAGTTTCACCATCGCGGCAAAAGCGGACTGGAAGTGAGCGAGATCTTTCCCAAGGTCGGCGGCCTCATCGACGACATCTGCGTCATCCGCTCCATGTGGTCCGATAACGGCAATCACGGACCGTCGCTGTTGATGATGAACACAGGCCACCTGCTGCCGGGCCGCCCGTCGCTCGGCTCGTGGCTTACCTACGGCCTCGGCACCGAGAATCAGAATCTGCCGGGCTTCGTGGCGTTGTGCCCGGGCTTTCCCGTGCTGGGGCCGCAGCTTTGGGATTCCGCCTTTCTGCCCAAGATCCATCAGGGCACTTATCTGCACAACGGCGAGCGCGAGCCCGAGAAGATCGTTCAGAACATCCGCAACAAACAGCTTTCATTATCCGAGCAGGAGCGGCAACTGGCGCTGCTGGACAAACTGAATCACTCTTACCTCGACGACCTGGGGCCGCAGGCGGAACTGGAGTCGAGCATCGCCTCCATGGAAGTCGCCTTCCGCATGCAGGTGGAGGCGCCCGAGATCTTCGACATCGCCAAGGAGCCGGAGAAACTGCGCGAGCGCTACGGCACGCACGACTTCGGCCGCGGCTGCCTGATGGCGCTGCGGCTGGCGGAGCGCGGCGTGCGGATGGTGCAGGTTTACTACGGTAACTTCCAGCCATGGGATAGCCACGACGATATACGGGTCCATTCGAAGCTGGCCGCGACCGCCGATGCTCCTATCGCCGCGCTGATCGAGGATCTGAAGTTGCGTGGCCTGTTCGACGACACGCTGCTGATTATCGGCTCCGAGTTTGGGCGTACGCCGATGATTCAGAACAGCGGTCTGGAGCGCGTCGGCAATGGACGCGACCACAACGTCCATGGCTACTGCACGCTTCTGGCGGGCGGCGGCATCAAGGGTGGAATCGCCTATGGAGCCACCGATGAGTTCGGTTATAAGGCTGCCGAGAAGCGGTGCCACGTGCACGATCTGCATGCCACCGTGATGCACCTGATGGGCTTTGACCACACGCGCCTGACTTACCGTTACAGCGGGCGCGATTACCGGCTGACCGATGTGGCCGGCAACGTCGTGAAGGACATTCTCGCCTAGGTAGCGGTTCGATATAATCGGGTTCGGAAGACACCACCCGATGAAACGCCTTGCCGCCTGGGTTTGCGCCGTTCTGGTTGCCGGGGCCGCCCTGGCGCAAGTTGCCCCACGTATCCCGAAAGATCATCCGGAAGCGAGCAAAGGCCGCCGCCAGGAAGCCTCGCGGCTGACGGCGGAAATCGCCGGTACCACCGGCGTGAAAGCGTCTCCGGTCGCGCGGCTCAACTTCATCGATGAGCATATCTTCGGCAAGATGGCGAAGGACGGCATTCCCCATGCGCCGTTGGCGGGCGATGCCGAGTTCTTCCGCCGCGTTCACATCGATATCGGCGGTAGGCTGCCCACGGCCGAAGAGACCGAAGCGTTTCTCGCCTCTAGCGACCCCGGCAAACGCGACAAGCTGATCGACCAACTGGTCGAAAGCGAGCCGTATAAATCGAAGTGGGCGTATTGGTTTAGCGACCTGGCGCAGGTGAATTCGAATCGCCTGGGCACCGACGGGCGCAATCTCTTCTATCAATACATCTACGACTTCCTCCATATGGACCGGCCGTATAACGAAGTTGTGGAGGAGATTCTCACCACGCGCGCCGCTTCGAATTACTACATCGCCCCGGCCAGTTACCTGGTGCGCTGGGTGATCATTGGCGCCACCTGCACCGACACGGTGCACGAGGATACCTCGGATGAGATCGCCATCTGGACGGCAAAGCATTTCCTGGGTCTGAATCTGCAGTGCGTTTCCTGCCACGATGGACGCGGGCATCTCGAAAAGATCAACCCCTGGCTCGCCTCGCGGAAGCGCGAAGAGCTATGGCGGCAAGCGGCGTTTTTCGGCAAGACGCGCGTGCTGCGGCGAACTGAAATCGAAACCACCCGCGACGAATATTCCATCGACGATAAGGGCGAAGGCTACGACGCGCAGGCGCGCAGCGTGGTGCGTGTGCCGCGCAACGGCAAGACCATGATGGAACCGGCGTTCTTCCTTGGCGGCGAGAAGCCGCGTCCGGGCCAGCCCTTGCGGCAGGAGTTCGTGCGCATGCTCACCGCCGATCCGCAATTCGCGCGCGCCACGGTCAACCTGTTCTGGGCCGAGTTGATGGGCGTGGGTATCGTCGACCCGGTGGACGATTTCGACCTTTCGCGCATGGATCCCAATGCCAAGCTGCCCGAAGGATGGACGCTGCAGCCATCGCATCCCGAGTTGCTCGACGCGCTGGCCAAGGATTTCCGCGAGAATGGCTATTCGCTGCGGCGCCTGTTCAAGCTGATCGCGAAATCGAGCGCCTACCAGCTTTCGAGCAAGTTTCCCGGTGAGTGGAAAGAAGCCTACGCCAGCTACTACGCGCGCAAGTTCGTGCGGCGGCTCACTTCGGAAGAGATGTACGATTCGCTGGTGAAGGCCACCGGCATGTACACCGATATTCCGGTGCCCAATCGCGGCATGTTCGTGAAGTTCGCCTCGCAGGCGCGGTCGCCGGAGGATTTCCGCCGCCACAAGGACATCAGCTTCTTCCTGGAAAGCTTTGGCCAGCCGAATCGCGATTATTCGCAGCGGTCTAATGAAGGCGCCATCACCCAGGCCGTGCTGTTGATGAACAGCCCGGTGGTGAAGGAAAAAATCCGCGCCGCGCCTCACAGCTATCTGGGCGGGCTGCTCGCGCAGCAGCTTTCCGACGATGAGATGATCCGCAAGCTTTTTCTGCGTTTCCTGGTGCGCGTTCCTTCCGACAAGGAACTTGCGATCGCTCAAACCCTGGTGAAACCGGATCGCACCAAGGGCTTCGAAGATCTGCAATGGCTGCTGGTGAACAAGGTCGAGTTCATTTTCAACTACTAAAGGGAATTCGCGATGGCCAACTACTTTGAGACTCTGCTCACCCGGCGGGAAACGTTCCGGCTGGGCGCGGCCGCCGCCACCGGGAATTGGTTCCTTCCGCTGGTGCAGCCGGTCAATGGGAAGGCGGCTTCGAAGGTCTCGCCTCGGGGCTCGGCGCGGTTCGCCATTTTCGTGATGCTCGACGGCGGCCAGAGCCATGTCGACGCCTGGGATCTGAAGGAACACAAGTGGACCCCGCAGGATTTCGAAATCCGTGAGATCCAGCCCGGTGTGAAATGGCCCGTCGCGCTCTATCCGAAGCTCGGCCGGATGATGGATAAGTACGCGCTGATCCGGTCGGCCGCCGCCTGGGACGCCGTGCACGGGCGCGCGCAGTATTACATCCAGGCGGCGCATCCGCTGAACCTGGCGCTGAAGAAAGAACTGCCGCCGATGGGTGCCGTGGTGGCGGCGGAGATGGCTTCCCGGCGGCGGGAATCCGACAGCTTTCCGCCCTATGTCGCCATCAACGTGGTGGGCAGCCAGGCCGGCCTGCTCGGCTCCGGCTTTCTGCCGGCGGCCTATTCGCCGTTTCACCTGAACACCACTACCGATCTTTCCGCCTTTTCGCCCGATCCCGAAGGCAAGAAGGAACTGCTGCGCCGCTGGGAGATGCTGAAGCAGTTCGACGACCGGCTGCGGACCGACACCACGCTGCAAGCCAAAGCGTTCCACGATTACAACGACCACTACGAGGGCGCCACCAAGCTGATGGCGGACCCGCGCGCGGCCACGGTTTTCAAAATGAGCGAAGAGGACCGTAAGCGTTACGGAGCCACCGGCACCGGCGACGCCTGCATCCTGGCCCGCAACCTCATCGAAGCCGACGCCGGAACCAATTTCATCTTCCTGCAGCAGAACGGCTGGGATCACCACAAAGCGATCTATGAAGCCAAGAACCACTACGATCATTCGCGCGAACTCGATAGCGCGCTGGCGGCGCTGCTCAACGACCTGCATGGAACCAGGCGCGCCAGCGGCAAGTCGCTGCTCGATGAGACGGTGGTGTTCTGCATGGGCGAGTTCGGGCGCACGCCGGGCCCTGTGAACCTCATGCAGGGCCGCGATCATTACCCGAATTGCTACACGGTTCTGGCCGCCGGCGGCGGCATCAAGGGCGGCCGTATTCTCGGCAAGACGGACGAAATGGGTGAGAAAATCGTCGACCCTCAGTGGGCGGGCAAGCGGCCCATCTACATGGAAGACATCGCCACCACCGTCTATTCCGCGCTCGGCATCGATTGGACCAAGACGGTGAGCAATACACCGAGCGGCCGGACGTTTTACTACGTGGAGCCTCTCTCGGCTACCAGCGTCATCGTCAACAAGGAAGTGGGCGAGCTATTTGCCTGACTCCTTCACGGCCACCGAACCGGTGACGACCTTCCCAGCGCGAATCGCCGCCAGGTGCGCCTCGGTTCCTTGCAGCAAAACGCTGGGCGAAGTAACGGCTTCCGACTCATGCTCTTCGATCTGGAGCGCGCCGGGCGATCCGCTGGCAATGACGTAGCCCGCGGCCGTGGCGGCGAAAATCACCAGACGGCCCCCCGCGGCATCGGCATCGAACTCGAAGATGGATTGATTGCCCAGGCACAACCGGGCGGCGCGCATCACTTCGAACGCGGCGTTCCATTCGGCGCAGTAAAGCAGGCCCGGGTTGCGCGCGCCAGAGCCCGTCAGGATGCGCGCCAGAGCGAGGTATCCGTCGCGCGTGCGGATCAGCAATCCATCGCCGAGGCCGCCTTCGTTCAGCACAGGCAGCAGCCGGTAGGCTCCGAATTCCCCATTGGCCGCCGGAGCGAACGACACCAGCCTGGCCTGCCCGTCCACGGCGGCAACGGAGGTGATTGCCGTGGCCTCTTCCCTGCGTACGAATCGCGGCGCGCCGAAAAAGCCACGATCGTAGTCGCCGGTCACCATCTTCGAATCGCCATCGGCGGACTGCACCAGCGATAGCCATTTGGTGGCGCTTTCCGGATTCGAAAAGACGAACCGCAGGGCACCGCCGCCCGAAGGCGCGGCGTCCCATCCGGATTTCGCGCGGGGCGATACGTTCTCCAAGGCCCGCCACGGGCCCGAGGCGCCCGCGGGCGCGAGCAGAAATCCGGGCGCCGCTTCCCCCGGCACATCCATCAACACCAGTTGCGCGCCGTTTGAATCCACCAGCCGCACCGACCGGAGCGAGGCTGGCGCCGCCGCCCGATATTCCGTCAATTTGCCATTCATTTGGATTCCCCGAACCTGACTGGAGCAGTCACTCAAAAATACGAGCGCAAGAGCAGGAGCCAATAGTCGCGACATATCAGTAGTAGCCGTAGAGCATACACGCTCTTGCTTTCCTCGCCCAGATGCGTGGAATGAACACGACGTCGCCGGCTTGAACCTTCGTCACATCGCCGCCGCGCTTGGTCTTCAGGAACCCGTTCACCGGATGGTTCAATAGCGCGGCTTCGGTGGTCTGAAAGTCCGCCGCCAGTTTAGCGAAGCTGGTAGTCGTCGAAACGCCGCGCATCACATAGCCCGGGCTGCACCGGTTGGGAACGTGCTGGGGCGTTCCCGTCTGGTCGAACGGCACCTGCGATCCATAGGCGCCTAACCCATCGATGGCCTTCTCTTCATAGTCGAACTGGTTGTCGACGGGGCCGATGCCATAAGAAGGATCGTAAAACTTTCCGCCGTACTCCACATAGACGTGGTCGCCGAAATCGAATTGTGGATTCGTCTTGCCCTGCCCCGGCGCACCGGTCTTCTTCACGCATTCGGTTTTCCCCACGTGGGTATAGGGCAGGAAGCCTTTGAGCGAAGCCGCTCCGAAGGAGCAGTTCTTCACCAGGAAGCGATTGTTGTAGTTCGGCTCCCAGGCAGCCTTGGTAGCGTTCCAGTACCGGGGGCGGATGATGACGAAATCGCGGGCGGAATTGATGCCGTGCAGCTTGTACATGTGCTTCAACAGATCGGCCCAGCCGCCGCAGCGGCCCGTACCGTCGGGGCGGCTCAGGATCCCCTTGGTGTGATAGGGCGAGTTCGGCAGATTCCAATCGTCGGCATCGGTATCCACGCCCTTGATGTAGTAGGAAAGCTCCACTTCGTCGCCCATCCGCTGGAAGCCTTTGCCGTCGCCGACATGGGTGGCGAACGGCTCGAATGCCTTGGGGACCAGTTCATCGGCGGTCTTGGTGCCGGCCGCCGCTTTGCACGAGATGTCGAGCAGCGTCCAGTAGGGGTCGGTATTGGCAATCCGGTCGGCCAGAGTGACGTAAAGCAGGTGCTTGGTGGTGCCGATCGCCTCCCAGCCGGTGCCTTCCGAATTGGACATGAACCATTGGATTTGCATGGCGTCGAACTTCCCGACTTCATCGGGCAGGACACCGGTGCTGAGCGTAGCCGGAAAAGTGACCGGCGCCCCCAACGGGCCGACGGTGACCTGCGCCTGCCACTCGAGCTTGAAGCCCTTGACGGTGGTCTTGGCATAGACCCACACCTGCTCGGCTTCGGTGGGCTTACGGGCTACTTTCAATTCGGCCTCGAGCGTTACCCCGGAACTCATGGGATAGCGTAGCGGCGACTGCATGGTGGAGGTGACTTTTTTCGGCGCCGGATCGGGACGGCCGCTTTCCCAGCGGCGGTCGAACAGCTTGCCGATCTCGGTGACGCCGTCGTTGGCGATGGTGCGCGCGTCGCTGAAAAAGATCTTGGTTACCTCAAGCAGCGGCCAGCGGCAGATGCGCAGCGTCGTCGAAAGCTTCTTCTGTCCCAGTTCCGGGCTGCAGCCGAGCGTGACGTTCACCTTCATCTCGCGGGCCGGCATGAGGCTTACCTTGCGCAAGTTGGCCGCTCCGCCCGGCTTCAAATCGCCATTCTCGGCCTTCCATTGGAGCTTGCTCCAGCAGGCGTCCTGGGCAGGATTGGTGGTGGCCGTAACCGTGACTTCGGCATTCGATTCATAGAGCTTCCAGGAATTGCCGGTATTCACGCCATGTGAAACGGCGAGTCCGGTGAGGTCGTAGACGGCGATCATCACCGACTGCTCGGCCCCATCGAGGCTGCAGCGCACCACGTTTGGCGACGCCGCCGTCAGCGCCACCTCGTGAAGATTCGTGCCCCAGCTCAACTGGTTCCAGGCCCACTTGATGTCGGGCGCGGTGACGGCTTTCACCTTGACCACGCGGTCCGCGCTGACCACCTGCCACCATGTCCCCGGACCTCCGCAGGCGCCCTGTACCTCCAGCGTTACCAGCTTGGGCTTCGGCGGAGGAGGAAGTTCCATCATCTGCCGCGGAAGCGGCTGAGGCTTGACCGGCGGCGCCGAGGGGTCCACCAGCGGCTTCGGCGGAGGCGGCAGCGGCGGTAGCTTCGGGCAACGCATCTGCTGCGGCTGCGCGATCAGAATGGCGGTCGCCGTGCCGCCGGTTTCCGCCACCATCTGCTTGGCGACGCTTGGCGGCAGCGGCGGCCTGGATTGCCCGATTAGTTGCTGGCGCGGCTGAGGATCCTTGCGCGGCGGCGGTACCGGCTTCTTCTGCTCCTTTTTCTCTTTCTGGAGCTGCTTGTTACGGCAGAAGTCGCAGGCGGTGGGGGTGCCCGGCCCCCGGCAGCCGACGGCCGGTTCTAGGGTGTTATCGCAGGGCATCCGTTTACTCCGCCGGCTCGGGATGCGCCGCTTCCGACTCTTTCAAGGCCAATTCGGTGACCTGGTCCATCTTTTCGTGTTCGGAAAGATCCTGATCCTCGAGTTTTTCCCGGGCCCATTCGTATCGGGAGTCCTCGTCGAAGTCGAATCCGAGAATATACATCACATCTAAATAGCGACAAATCCCGGTCCATTCCTTCAATCCGTACTGCTCGCCCTTTTGGATGGCGAGGTGGACGGACTGTTCGACTTCACCGGGCGCCATAGTGGCGGTGACGTCCGGCAGGGATTGATCGATTCTCGCTACTTGTTCCTGAATCAGGCGCTCTTTGGACGAGGCGCCCAGCTCAAACATCTGGCTGGTTCTGATGATCGGCATTGGCGCCGATTATACTATTCGAATCACTCGCCTGCACGCCTCTAATCGGCGGCCGACGCGAGCGCTTCCTCGGTCTCGAGCTTGCCTCTCCTGCGGCTGGCGCGGCGCTCGGTGCGGATCAGCATCTTCGCTCCGATAATCGCCATCAACAGAAACTTTACGATCTCCATGGTCGAGTAGACGGAGTGGAAACTCCAGAACCTCGCCCGTTCCGCCGAGGGCGCCATTTGCGGTACAAAGTCGATCAGGCGGCCGAGGTAAGTGATCTCGGGAGTAAGCCAGAATTTCTGAAAGACGACGACAAACAAAGCAAGTCCGCACAACGCTAGGACGGGTCTGTTGCCATTGGTGGCAAACAGGAGCGAGACGGTTAACAGCACCGCCATGCCAATCTGCAACGTTCCATAGACGTCGAAATAGTGGCGGTTCATTTCCGAGGCCTGGTAGCGCAGCAGGAACCGCGCATTGTCGTGTCCAAGCGGACTCATCAGCTTCGCCGCCGGAGCGGCGGGAGCTTCCATCAGGCGATCTACACCTTGAAAATTTTGAATGGCTACGAATACCATCGCAGCCGACAGGCCGACCCAGATACCCAGGATCAACAGCGAAAACCGGCGGGTATGCATCAGAGTGCTTGGAGCCATCATAACGCATCAATCGCGGGAAGGTTCTATGTGGACCAGAACATCGGCAACCCAATCCAGATCTTTTTTCACACGGCGGCGGACCTCACCGGCAATGTTATGGGATTCTCGGACCGTGAGCGCGGCATCCACCTCCAGATGCAGATCGACGTGGTATTGGAACCCGGTCTTGCGCGCGTAGCATTTCTCCACGCGGTAAGCGCCGGGAACGGCGGCGGCGACGCGGCGGATCTCGTCGATGGCGGCGTCGCCCGGCATCGTGTCGATCAGGGATAGCCCGGTCTCGCGCATGACGCGCGCGCCCAGATAGACGACGATCAGGCCGACGCCGAGGCCGCCGTAATGGTCGGCGGCAAGGAAACGGCCGGGATCGTAGAGGGTCAGGCCGAGCGCGGCCAGCGCGATGAGACCCGACAGGATATCCACCGAGTCGTTCCAGGCGTCGGCGCGCAGACCGTCGCTGCGGGTGAGCCCCGCGTGGTGGAACTTCCACACCGTCAGCCCGCTTTTCACCACGACCGACAGAATCAGCGGCAGGGCGCTGTAGGAAGCCGGCGGTGGATGCCGTTCCCCCACTCCGATCATCGAGGTCAACGCGATTACGGCCCCTGAAACGGCAAGCAACAGGCCCACCAGGAACCCGCTCAGCGTTTCCAGCCGCCCGTGCCCGTAGGGATGATTCTTATCGGGCGGGCGGCTCGCCACGGCGAGTCCGAACAGCACCACGCCCGAAGCCACCACGTCGCCCGCTGCCTCGAAGCCGTCGGCCAGCACGGACTTCGATCCGCCGATCCAGCCGGTGCCGATCTTGAGCACCGCCAGAGTTCCGCCGACAGCCATGCTGATCAGCGCCACTCGCCGGGCGGCCTGCGACCGGGCGGACGGCATCACGGCGCGCTTTGCTTTGCCTTCTGCCTCTGGTTGAACTGCAGATGCCGCTTCCGCAGCCGGATCGATTTCGGAGTGACCTCGACGAACTCATCGTCGGCGATGAACTCGATGGCCTGTTCCAGGTTCAACAGCCGCGGCGGAACCAGGCGGATCGCTTCATCGGAAGTCGAAGAACGCATGTTGGTGAGCTTCTTCTCCTTGATGATGTTCACTTCGAGATCGGCGTCGCGGGAGTTCTCGCCGATGATCATCCCTTCGTAGACTTCGGTCTGCGGAGAAATGAAAATCTCGCCGCGCTCCTGCAGATTGTAGATGGCGTAGGAAGTGGCTTTGCCGGGCCGGTCGGCGATGAGGGCGCCGGTGAGGCGGCTGGGGATGTCGCCCTGCCATTCAATGAACCCGGCAAACAGCGAATTCATGATGGCGGTGCCCTTGGTATCGGTAAGCATCTCGCTGCGCAAGCCGATCAACCCGCGCGACGGCACGTCGAATTCCAGCCTCACGCGCCCCGAGCCGTGATTGATCATCTTGGTCATCTTGCCCTTGCGGGTGCCCATCTTTTCCATCACCACGCCGACGTATTGCTCCGGGCAATCGACGGTGAGCGTCTCCTTGGGCTCATGCAGCACGCCGTCGATACGGCGGGTGAGGATTTCCGGCTTTCCCACCATCAGTTCATAGCCTTCGCGCCGCATCATTTCGATGAGGATCGCCAGTTGCAGTTCGCCGCGGCCCATCACCTTGTAGGCGTCGGGTCCGCCCGCCTCCTCGACCTTCATCGAGACGTTGGTGAGCAGTTCGCGCTCCAGCCGGTCGCGCAGATGGCGCGAGGTCACAAACTGCCCCTCCTTGCCCGCAAACGGCGACGTGTTGATGGTGAACGTCATCGCGATGGTGGGCTCGTCGATCTGAATGCGCGGGCGTGGCATGGGCGTATCGGGATGGGAGACGGTCTCACCGATGGTGATGCCCTCGACGCCGGCGATGGCCAGAATGTCCCCGGGAATGCCGATGGTCTCGTCGACGCGCTTCAGGCCTTCAAACGAGTACAGCTTGGTGATGCGCGTCTTTTGCACGCTTCCGTCCAGCTTGCAGATGCTGACGTCGTTGCCCAGCCGCAGCGTGCCGCTGTAGACGCGCCCGATGGCGAGCCGCCCAAGATAATCCGAGTAATCGAGATTGGCCACCTGAAGCTGCAGCACCGCCTCGGCGTCTCCGCTGGGGCCGGGGATGTTCTTCAGAATCGAATCGAAAAGGGGCCGCAAATCGGTAGACTCGTCTTCGAGGTTGAGCTTGGCCAGCCCTTGCTTGGCGTTGGCGTAAATGATCGGAAAATCGAGTTGCTCTTCCGACGCATCGAGGTCGATGAACAGATCGTAGATCTCGTTCAGCACTTCCTGAATGCGCGCGTCCGGCCGGTCGATCTTGTTGATGACCACAATCTGCGGGAGCCGCGCCTCGAGGGCCTTCATGAGCACGTAGCGCGTCTGCGGCAGTGGGCCTTCGCTTGCGTCCACCAGCAGCATGACGCCATCCACGATCTTGAGCGCGCGCTCTACTTCGCCGCCGAAGTCGCTGTGACCGGGCGTGTCGACGATGTTGATTTTGACGCCATGGTAATGGACGCCGGTGGTTTTGGCGAGAATCGTGATGCCACGCTCGCGCTCAAGGTCGTTGGAATCCATGACGCGCTCGGCCACGGCCTCGTTGGCGCGGAAGATGCCGCTCTGATGCAGCATGGCGTCCACCAGCGTGGTTTTGCCGTGATCGACGTGAGCGACGATGGCGATATTGCGAATCTTTTCGTTACGGTTTTGTTGCATTCAATGGACGGAATCGGGCGCTAGGCGCCCTTGGCTTTTTTGATTTCTTCGACCAGCGCGGGCACCACTTCAAACAGGTCGCCGACGACGCCGATATCGGCCACTTCGAAGATGGGGGCGTTGCTGTCCTTGTTGATGGCGACGATCGTCTTCGAACCCTTCATCCCCACCAGGTGTTGAATCGCGCCGGAGATGCCGATGGCCATGTACATCTTGGGAGCCACCGTCTGGCCGGAGCTTCCCACCTGGCGCTCCATGGGAAGCCAGCCGTTGTCGCAGATGGGCCGCGATGCCGCCAGTTCGGCGCCAAGCGCCTTGGCCAGTTCCTCGACCACCGGGATGTTCTCTTTTTCCTTGATGCCGCGGCCGACCGAAACGATGATCTCGGCGGTGGTCAGATCCACGGCGCGCGCGCCTTCGCGGAACGGCGCCTGCGGTTTCGACCGGATCTCGCCGATGGTGGGCGTGACGGTTTCAACGGCAGCCGTGCCCGCCGCCACGTTTTCGGCGCGGTAGGCACCGGCCTGGATCGACGCAAAGTGCGGCCCGGCGCCGCTCAACCGCACGTCGCCGTTCAGCTTGCCCTGGAAAAGAAGACGAACGAGGATGGGCTCGCCGCCTTCCACCCGCGTCTTGATGACGTCGCTGACCAGCACGCGATCGAGCCGCGTGGCCAGCTTTGGAGCGTAGTCGCGGACCTGGTAGGTATGCGGAAACAGGACCAGCCGTGGGTTCGTTTCGCGAATCAGCGCGGCGAGCGCGGCGGTGAATCCATCGGGGGTATAGCCGGCCAGCAGCGGATGCTCCACCGCATAAACTTTGTCGAGCGCCTTGGCTGCCAGTTCCTGCGCCAGACCCGCCACCGCATCGCCCGCCACGGCGGCGCTGCACCCGCAGCCGAGCGCTTTCGAAATCTCCTGCCCCGCCGCCAGCGTCTCAAACGACATGCGGTTCCACACACCGCCGCGCTGTTCCATCACCACCAGAACGCCGCTCATAGCACGCGCACCTCGAACTTCAGCTTCTCCGCCAGCCTGGCCGCCACTTCCTTGGCCGGCCCTTCGAGAATCTGCGTCTGCTTCGACTTCGGCGGTGGATAGATCTTCTCAATCACGGCCGTCGCGGTGGAACCGGCGCCTTCGGCGGCGAGCTTTTTGATCTCTTTCGATTTGGCTTTCTTGATGCCCATCAACGTGGCGTAGCGGAGTTTGTTGATACCCGATTGAATCGTCAACACCGCGGGCAGCGGCAGATCGATGTTCTGGAACCAGCCGTCTTCGAGCTCGCGCTTCACGCGGATTCCGCCCTCGATCTTTTCCACCTGCATAATGATGGTGGAATGCGCCCAGCCGAGCAATTCGGCCAGCACGACGCCGGTTTGCCCCGAACCCAGATCGTCCGATTGCAGACCGGTCAGCAGCAGATCCGGACTTTCGGCCGCCACCGCCTTCGCCAGCATCTTCGCCAGGCCCAGCGAATCGAGCCGGCCGCCGTTTTCCTCTTCGATATGAATGGCGCGGTCGGCTCCTTTGGCCAGCCCTTCGCGAATCGTGCTGGCGGCGCCCGCCGGACCGAGACAGAGCACAATCACTTCCCCGCCGTGTTTTTCTTTCAACTGCAGCGCTTCTTCGAGCGCGTAGGCATCGGGCTCATTCACTTCGTAGGTGAGGTCGGTATCTTCCACCCACTGCCCGCCGGCGTTGACCTTGAGAATCGAGTCCCGCGACGGCACCTGCTTGACCGCTACGATGATCTTCATCAATTCGAGTATCGCTTGAAAATGAGACAGCCGTTCGTCCCGCCGAACCCGAACGAGTTCGACAGCGCGTACTCGATCTTCATGGAACGTGCTTTGAGGGGCAAGTAGTCCAGGTCGCAGCCTTCATCGGGATCGTGCAGATTGGCGGTGGGCGGGGCGATCTGGTCGCGCAGCGCGAGCACGGTGATGCCCGCTTCGAGACCGCCCGCGCCGCCGAGCAAATGGCCGGTCATGGATTTGGTGGAACTGACGGCAAGCTTGTAGGCATGATCGCCAAAAGCGCGCTTGATGGCGAGCGTCTCAATGCGATCGCCCAACTGCGTCGACGTTCCGTGCGCATTGATGTAGTCGATCGCCGAAGGTTCGAGCCTGGCGTCGCGCAGCGCATTGCGCATGACGCGGTAAGCGCCTTCGCCGTCCTCCGAAGGCGACGTGATGTGATAGGCGTCGCCGCTCATCCCGTAGCCCGCCACTTCGGCCAGAATGGGCGCGTTGCGGCGTTTGGCGTATTCCAGTTCTTCCAGAATGAGGATGCCCGCGCCTTCGCCCACCACAAAGCCTTCCCTGCCCTTATCCCAGGGGCGGGAGGCGTGCGCCGGATCGTCATTGCGTGTCGAGAGAGCCTTCATGGCGGCGAATCCGCCCACGCTCATGGGCGTGACGGCCGCTTCGGCGCCACCGCAAATCATGATGTCGGCGTCGCCTCGCTGGATGATTTTGTAGGAGTCGCCGATGGCATGGGCGCTGGTGGTGCAGGCGGTGGCGGTGGCCGAGTTCGGCCCCTTGGCACCGGTGCGAATGGAAACGTGGCCGGAAGCCAGGTTGACGATGGTGGCCGGAATGAAGAAGGGCGAAATGCGGCTGGGACCGCGTTCGAGCAGCGTCTTGTGTTCGCGCTCGATCACTTCGAACCCGCCGATTCCGCTGCCGATATAAACCCCGGCCATTTCGGCGTCTTCATCCGGGATCTTCAGCTTCGCCATCTCCATGGCGAACTCGGCGGCCGCGATGCCCACCTGGATGAAGCGGCCCATTTTCTTGACTTCTTTTTTCTCCACCCAGCGGAGCGGATCGAAGTCTTTGACCTCGCCGGCAATCTGGCAGGCAAAGCCCGTGGGATCGAACAGCGTGATACGCTCGATCCCGTTGCGGGCCGCCTGCAGGGCCGTCCAATTTTCTTCGGTGCCGATTCCCAGCGCGGACACCAGCCCCACGCCGGTTACGACGACTCTTCGTGACAAGTTGTTGTTACCGCCCGTGACGATGGAATTCTTTATTTCTTGGTCTTGTTTTCGATGTAATCGATTGCGTCTTTGACCGTGGCGATCTTCTCGGCGTCTTCGTCGGGAATGTCGATGTTGAAGGCTTCCTCAAAAGCCATCACGAGTTCGACGATATCGAGAGAATCCGCGCCGAGGTCGTCCACGAAAGAAGCAGTGCTATCGACCTGAGCCTCATCCACACCCAGTTGCTCAACGATGATCTGCTTCACTTTTGCTTCAACGGACATGCATCCTCCAAACTTTGGTGCAAACGTCATGATGATAGCGATTTAGGAAACAGACTCGCAAGGGGGCCGTTCCGCCACGCCTAGAACGCGCCCCAGCGGAAGACGACTCCGGTGCTGAAGCGGACGCCGTTGCGATAGTCGGTCAGGCGTGGATCGCCGATCCAGGAATGCATGTATTGCAGGTCGGCGACGCGCAGAGCCACTACATGGTTGAGGCCCAGGTCGAGACCAAGCCCCATGGCGACGACCGGCGCATTGACCTGCGCCACGCCTTCCTCGGTGACCTTGTGGCCGCCCACCAGGAATCGCATACGCGGCAGCAGGCGCCCCTCCGGACGGCTGGTCCACTGCGGACCGGCCATGTAGACCAGGGTATCGCCGCTGTGCGCTTTGTCGAAGCCCAGCATCTTGCAGCCACCGACTTCGCCCGCCAGATCCCAGGATCGCGAGACCCGATAGCCCACCAGAGCGGAACTGCCGAGGCACGCCTGTCCGCCGAACATCCACGTGTTCACCGGAACCGTGAAGCTGTAGCGCGGCGGATAGGCGTCACCGCCGTGTTCCAGCGGCGGAACGGGTGTCCGAAGGACCATCCGTTCATTCACCCCGCCGCGCGTGTAGCGGTGCCAGGGAACTTTACCCGCCAGGATGTTGGCCATGCTGCGCGAAGGATTGAGTCCTCCGCGGAGCAGCAGGCGGCCCCAGCGATTCTCCATGTGTCCTTCGAGCCTGGCGATGACATGCTTATCGAGCCAATCCTCGGCGAGCATCCATCCGGTGCCGACCACCGGCGTGACGACATGATCGACGAAACCAATGGCGGGCGGCTTCGATTGGATCTGGCCGATGGAGGCCTCGCTAAGCGGACCAATCTCGAACTGCGTGCTGTAGGCCCACGAAAAGGCCATGGCGCGCAGACGGCCCCGCCAATAGCGCGGATCTTTGCCGAACTCAAAGCCGCGGTATTCCGGATCGTTCTGCACCCAGATGTTGCCCGCGATCGCGCCCTGCAAAGGATGGCCGACGTAGTTGACGTAGAACTCGTCCCCATCGGACCAGCCCCGCAGATTGCGCACGGAGTTCAAGTAGCCCTTGAAATAGCTGCCGCGCGAACCTTCGCGCGTGCCGGGTTCGGTGGCGAGACGGAAGCCATGCTCTATGCCGAGAAATAGCGAGGATTGCTTCAGCAGCGGAACCCACTGCACTTGCGATTCGGCGGCAAGTGGACACACCGCGGCCGCGAGAAGAAGGATCGTTTTGGTCCACTCTCCGTTCATAAGACGAGGTAGACTGAGAATCGTCGAGTTCAAATTTTTAGACGATGTGAACGGACTCTTCGTTTCCCTGTTTGTGGTTCTCGCGACACCTGCCTTCGCCCAACCCTCCGCGATTACCGGTGTACTCGAGTGCCGCGTCTCCGATAGCTTCGGCGGGCCGGTTGCCTCCGTGGAACTGGTGGCGCGGCATGAATCGTCCGGCGCGTCGCGGCAGGCGATTACCAATGAAGCGGGGCTGGCGCGATTCGCGGGCCTGCCGGTGGGCGAGTACTCGGTAATCGCTCAAAGATCCGGCTTCGCGAAAGTGATGATTTCCGCGATTGCCATTTCCGTAGGGCAGACCGTGGTGCAGCGTGTCACGATGTCGCTGGCGCCGGTTTCCGAACGGCTCGATGTTCAGGAGCGTGCCGATGCGCTCGAAACGCAAGCCACCAATGCCAACGTGGCATTGGGCGGGGAACGCATCGAAGAATCGCCGGCCGCCAATCGCAACTATTTGAACTTCGTGCTGGCCGCGCCTGGCGTCGCCTCTTCGCCGCGTTCGAACACCGCGCGTTCCCCGGCCGGCCTGCGCAATCCGGGCAACGACTCGGGTTTCGTTTTCGCCGGCATGCGCGGGCGTAACAACAGCATTTCGATCGATGGCGTGGACAATCGAGACGAAGCGACCGGCGGCAATCGCGTCGCGATCGGGCTTGAAATGGTGCAGGAGTTTCGCGTCGCCGGCACGCAGGTGAGCGCCGAGTTCGGCGGCGCCGCGGGCGGGCTGGTCAACATGGTGACACGATCGGGCGAAAACATCTGGCATGGCGACTTCACGTTCTTCGGCCAGAACGAGGCATTGAACGCGCGCAATCCCGAGGCCGAGACCGTCTATACGCCGCGATTCCGCCGCTATCAGCCGGGTGTTTCGATTGGCGGTCCGGTGCGCCGCGACCGGACGTTTTTCATGTCCGCGTGGGAATATGCGAGGGAAAGCAGCCAGGAATGGTCGGAGGCTCCACGGCAGTTCCTGTCGATTAATCAAACATTGGCGGGCATGAACGTTCCAGCCGTGCGGCCGCTGCTGCGCGGACTGTTCGACGCCGGGGAATCGGACACATTGGCTTCGCTCAAGGCGAGCCACCTCATCAACGCGGCGAACACGCTGACCGGGCGCTTCGCTTACTCAAGCGGCCATGTGCGTAACGACGTCCAGAGCGTCGACAATTTCACCGATGTTTCGGCGCGCGGTTCCAGCCGCACGCGCGATTTCTCCTTCGTCTCCGGCTGGTCGCGCGTGTTCAGCCCCACGGCTCTGAGCGATTTGCGGCTGCAAGTGAGCCGGCGTTCGGTGTCGCTCACGCCAAACGGAGGCGGACCGATGTTCGATATTCCCGGAATTGCGAGTTTCGGATCCTCTTATCGTTTAGACCAGGACCGCGCCGAGAATCACGTCGAGATCGTCGAGAGCCTGCAATGGGTTCGCGGCCGCCATCTGGCCACGGTGGGGGCCAGCGCGCATGCCGTCTTCTTCGATGGGCGTATGGCGAACCGCTATCGCGGCATCCATGTGTATCCGGCGCTGGACGCGTTCCTCGCCGGGCGGCCCGGCGTATCGATTCAGGCCTTCGGCGATCCGTCGCTGCGGACGCGCACCGTGCCTCTGGGATTCTGGGCGCAGGACCGGTGGCAGATTGCGCCGTCGCTATCGCTTGAGTTGGGCGTGCGGTGGGACAAACAGTTCCTTCCCGCGCCGTTCCCTTCAACGAATCGCAACGTCGCGCCGCGGGTGGGGCTGGCCTGGCACCCGGGCGGAGCTCCCGGCTGGGTGTTCCGGTTGGGGGCGGGACTCTTCTTCGATCGCTATCCGCTCGAGTATCTGAGTGAGGCGATGTTGAAGGATGGCCGCCGCGGCTATGAGCTTTACGACGGCGGACGCTCGACCTACCGGCCCGCGCCCGGTTTCACCTCCACTTACAGCCGCAAGGTGACGGCCGGGCTTGAAAGGAAGATCGATGCCGACACCACCGTTTCGCTCGAATTCAGCGACGTGCGCGGGCTGCGCCTGCCGCGCATTCGCAACGCCGCGCTCACCGTGCCGCCGCAATTCGTGCTGGAGCAGACTTCTTCTTCGCACTACCGCGGCTTCTCCGCGTCGGTAAACCGGCGGTTGAAGAACGAATTCACCTACCTGATCACCTATTCCATGGGAACGACCGAAGACGATGCGTCGGATTACGATGAGCAGCCGTTGAACCCGGCGAACACACGTCTCGATTGGGCCCTGTCGCGGTTGCATCAGCGCCACCGGATCGCATTGAGCGGCGTGTATGAAATTCCGCTGGATGACTGGAAATCGGGCGGACCGGGGTGGCTGCGCGAAGCGCTGCAGGAGATCACGCTGGCGCCGGTGGTTTCCTACGGCACCGGCAGGCCGCTGAATCAATTGGCGACTTCGGATGTGTATCGCACCGGCGCCTATCCGATTACCGCGCGTCCGGAGGGATTCCGGCGCAACGCCGATCTGATGCCGCGAATCGCCTCAGTGGACGTACGCGTGATGAAGACGATTCCGATCCGGGAGAACCGCGCGCGGCTGCAGTTCGGCGCCGAGTTTTTCAACGCGCTCAACCACAGCAACCCGCTGCGTGTCAGCGGCTATTTCACACCCAGCTACAAAGGCGTGATCGAGGTGCTGAATCCGCGCCAGGTGCAGTTGATGATGCAGTTCGAGTATTAAGGCCGCCGGTTCGTCCAATCGGGTCCAACGCAACCCGAGCAGCCGAAGGAGGACGCCCCGGCCGTAATCACCGGTCCCGCGGGGGCGGTTGCCGGGAAATAAGGGCCCGCGCCGGGCCGGAAGGCGAGCGTACCGGTGGTGGCCGCAAAGCCCAGTCCCAGGCGCAGCATGCGGCCCTTCCGGCTGTCGGAGAGAATGACGGAGCGGATGCTCTTAAGCTTCCCCAGTTTCGGCTTCGGAATTCCAGCGGCCGGACATAGCCCGGCTAACACCACGGCGAGAGCGGCGATTCGGAACACAGATTTTCCTCCGTGTTCTCTTATCGGCCGGATCGCGGAAAGGGTGCAGTGGTTTCAGGGTGTGAAACGATAACCCACGCCTCGCACGGTGTGGATGAACTTGGGAAATTGCGGGTTGTCTTCGAGCTTCTGCCGCAGCCACGCCACATGCACGTCGATGGTGCGGGAGGAAACGTCGCTCTGATATTCCCAGACGTTCTGCAGCAGTTCCTCGCGCGAGACCACGTTGCCGCGCTGGTCCACCAGGTAGCGCAGCAACTGCAGTTCCTTCGACGCCAGGTTGAGCGCGCTGCCCGCTTTCGCCACGTGGCCTTTCTCGAAATCGACCTTCACGTCGCCGAACTCGAAGCTCGACACCTGGGGCCGGTTGTCTTTCTTGACCCGCCGCAACAGCGCCTCGACCCGCGCCAGCAGTTCCGTGGGGTCGAAGGGTTTGGTCACATAGTCGTCGGCGCCGAGCTTGAGACCCACCACGCGGTCCACGACTTGCGTCTTGGCGGTAAGCATCAGGATCGCCGTGTCGCGCCCGCGCTGGCGCAGTTCCCGGCAGACGTCGAAGCCGTTCTTGCCTGGCAGCATGACGTCGAGCACGATCAGGTCGTACTCTTTCTGCAGCGCCTTGGTCAGGCCGGAAGGTCCGTCGGCGGCCGTCTCCACTTCATGGCCGTCGGAGGCGAGCAGGTCCGATACGGTCAGGCTTAGCCCGGGCTCATCCTCAACCAGTAGAATTCGCGAACTCATCCTGATACTCTGCCGGCGCGACCGGTAAGCGGATCACGAACGCCGTGCCCTTCATCATCTCACTCTCGACGGCGATTGTGCCTCCGTGAGCCTCCACGATCTGGCGGACCAGGTTGAGCCCGAGTCCGGTGCCGTGAATCTGATCCTGGACGGCGCGCTTGCCGCGGAAAAACGGGTCGAACACGCGCGCCTGCTCTTCCGGCGGAATGCCAGGGCCGCGATCGGCGACCCGTATTTCAACCACGCTCTCATCGGGCGCCGACGCGGAGACGCCGATCCAATCATTGCCTTCGGTGCCGTATTTCACGGCGTTCTGAATCAGGTTCTGCACCGCATGCTGCAGCGCCATGCTGTCGGCGAGGATCATGGGAAGGTCCGGAGCCACTTCCTTTTCCAGCTTCAATTTGGAGCCTTCAAACAAAGAACGGCAGGCGAGAATCGAATCCTCCACCACGTCCTGCACAGGCACCGGTTCGCGTTGGCGGATCACCTTGCCCGCCTTGGCGCCGGCGAAGCGGAGAATCTGCTCCACGATGGCGCTCAACTTTTCGCTTTCGTTCTGGATGAGTCCACCGTAGCGTTCCACTTGCGCCGGATTGGAGGCGATCTTGCCGCGCAGGTTATAGGCGGCGGTGCGAATCACCGTCAACGGCGTGCGCAACTCGTGCGATACGCCGGCCACGAACTGCATCTGCAGGTCGGCCAGTTGTTGCGCCTGCCGCGAGAGGCGAAACAGGATGGCCGCCGAGGCGCCCATCAGCAGAATGATGGCGCCGGAGATGGCGAAATTCCGGCGGCGATGGCGGGCCACGGCGGCGTCGAGCGAGCCCGAGTTATGCCGCAGCGAGAGCACCAGCCGTCCCCGGCCGGAGTCGCCGGCGGGCCGGGGCGGCGGCCCCACGCGGCGGAAGCCGCCCATCGGTTCGGCGCGGGCTTCAAAGAACGTGACCGACACATCGGCCTGGCGCGCGGCGCCCTCGGTCTGGCCCGCGTCGAAAACCACTTCCGAGGGTTTATCACGATAGGTCACGCGGGCATGAAACTGCGCCATCATCGACTGGCCCAGGTGACGGTCGAGCAATTGCGGCATCATCCGCCGCGCCATATAGGTGGAGTCCACTTCGGCGATCAGCCAGTTCTGCTCACCCGTGCCCGGGCCGAATCTCGGAAGATCGAGCAGCAGTGTATCCTCGACCGGCGGGCGCCCTCCTCCTCCCCGTCCTGGCGGACGCCCCGGAAACCCCGATGGCGGCGGCTGCATCGGACGCGGCGAACCTTCCAGGCGGCTACTCATCCAGTCGTGCAAGCGCTGCCATTCGGCGGGCCATTCCATATCCGAAAACGTGCCGTGATCGAGATCGATCTTGCGCAGCACCAGACGATCGTTCCCGGGAATCGCCAGCATCAGGCGCCGGAATATTTGAGGATGAGGCGAAGAAGCTTTCCAATCGTTGTAGCGGGCGGCGTAGGCGGGTTCGACGCCCAATTCCTCCACCTGGCCGGTATCTGGGGTCAGGCTGCCCGCCGCCGCCGACAGGTCGCGGTCGAAATCGTTGGCAATCCGCCGCAGCGCCACTTGCAGGTTGTCTTCCAGGCGATCCTGCTCGGCCAGGCTGATGGCGCCGATCCAGCGATACTGCAGGATCGCCAGAGCCGTACACAGTACAGCCAACAGGCCCAGCAGCAGCCAGGAGACGAGCGCCCTCCGCTTGATTTCCACCTTGATCATCTATTATCACGCGCCCCATGCAGGACCAGAGGCGCGCCGTTGTGCGCCAATACACGCTGCTTGACGCGCTTGCTGCCGCCAGCCGGCTTTGGTGCGGCCTCCGGAGGTGTCCACAGAGGCAACTGCGAGATCAGCAAGGCGTTCAAAGCAGCCCACAAGAAGAAAACGCGAATCATGGGGACGTTCCTCCTCAACCGTTCTGGATCCGCAGCTTGCCGATTTTCGCGGCTCTTACGCCCGCCGCTTGCACGGTGACCGAATGATCGCCATCGGCCAAATCGGGCACCTTGACCGTGAATCGCGCCAAGCCGGGCTCGGCAAGTTCGGCCGCGATTACCTCGGCGGCCACGGTGTCGATCTGAATCCGTACCGGATTGAGCAGCGCCGTCGAATCCTGCGCGGCGGGTCCGAATCCGGTGCCCGTCAGGGTCAGAATCTCGCCGGACCTGGCCGGCACGGTGGCGGCATCCTTCACCGTACCGTCCGGAGCCGCGATGGATCCGTCGGCCCGTACGGCATTGACGTTCTGGTTGTCGAGCAGGAACAGGCCGGGCATCAGCGCCTGCAGATCGCCGGTGAGGACTGTGGAGTCGCCGCTGGCGCCCGTCGCCTTCACCTCGACGCGGCCGGCAGTCTCCGGTGCGCGGACCGTCACTTCGGTAGCGGTCGATGAGACTACCTGCGCGGGTTGATTGTTGATCTCGATTGCCGCGCCTTCAAGCCCCGTGCCGGCGATGGTGACCAGTCCGGCCGCGGCGCCGCCCGGATGGAGAGTGGCGGCATGGACCATCGAAACCATTGTGGGCCGCGCGGTGGGTGCGTTTTCGACCGGCGTGTATCCCAACACCACATCGAAGTTCGCCAACAGTTCTCCGATCCGCGAGCCCTCGACACCGGACCAGGGCACAACCACCATGGCCTGCTGAGCGGCGGTAAGCCCGCGCAACACGCCGTCAGCCGCATTGCGCGCATCGCCGGTCACATAAAGCTGCGTGACCAGCTTGACGCCGCCCGGCGCGGTGACTTGAACGTGAACGTGGCGCGTGCGGCCCGGATAGAGTCCTGGCTTGACGGTGCGAAACAGATATTGCCCGGTGGAACCGGTGATGAACTTGCCGTAGCCTTGAAACGCACGGTCGCGATTGGCGATCGGGCTGCGCGTGTGAATATAGGCGCCGTTGTTGTCGGCCTGCCAGATTTCCACCAGAGCGCCGCGTACCGGATCGCCACGGCGGTCAAGGATTCGGCCGCTGATCCACGAGATCTCACCGATCGCGGGCGTCGTGGCGTCGTTGATAACCAGAAGGTCGTTATCCTGATCGAGCGGCATGACGTCCGGGTAATACGGCCCGAGGGTTTGCGCGGGCGTGGCGGTCAACAGTTGTTGGGCGAAAGCGCCGCGGGCGGTATAGAAGAATCCGCCGAGGCCCATGGCGGCCAGAAACTGGCGGCGGCTCGCGGTGGAATCGTTTTTGAAGTGGTTCATGGTCTGGCTCCTAGATCGTTATACCCGCAAACCGGTCCGGATCAATGAATTCACGCGCCAAGGTTTACCTTCTTAATCAAGGCTTTTCACGGGCCTTTACAAACCGCCGCCGCCCCCTTGGATTGGGTTAAGAAAGTAAAGCCTTTGAGGCCTTTCGGAACGGCGCACGGGCCGGGCGGCGTCAACGCTAGCAAGTCATGGCACAGCGGTTGTTGCTCGTCGAAGACGATCCGAACCTGGTCGTCACATTAACGGATGCCCTCGGTGGAGAGGGTTTCTCGGTGGAAAGCTTCGGAGACGGCGCGGCGGCCGTCAACCGGGCGGTGAATGAAAGCTTCGACGCCATTCTGTTGGACGTCACCATTCCCGGCGGCGACGGCTACGAAGTCTGCGGACAGTTGCGGCGGCTGGGTGTGCGCGTGCCGGTGCTGATGGTGACCGGCCGCGCGGAACTCGAAGACAAGGTGAAAGGTTTCGACGCCGGCGCCGACGACTACCTGACAAAGCCCTTCGACGTGAAGGAGCTGATGGCGCGCATCCGCGCCCTGTTGCGGCGCGCCGAAGCGCAGCGGATTCACGGTTTGTGGGAATACCGGTTTGGCGCCGCCTATGTGGAATTTTTCGGCGGCACACTGATCCGCAACGGGGCCCGGCTCAGCCTTTCGGGCAAGGAGCTGCAGCTTCTGCGCTACTTGATCGCGCACAAAGGTCACGCGGTCTCGCGGGCGGAACTGCTCGAAAAGGTATGGGGCTATCAGGGCGCGGTCACCCGAACCGTCGACGTCCACATCGCCAGCCTGCGCCAGAAGGTGGAAGACGATCCGCAGAATCCGCGCCACATCCTGACGGTGCGGCGCGAAGGCTACCTCTTCCAGGATTAGCGCGCGACGAAAGCGGCCAGCGCCTCCAGATTATCGGCGAACGTTTCGGAACGGATGATCTGGGTCCGCGGCGGCTGCGTGCCTTGAAAGATCTCGATGCGATCGTTCTCTTTAATGGCGGTGGGCCGGCCATTGATGGTCAACACCATGTCGCGCGCGGCGAACACGTTCATGAGGCGGTCCGCCTTGCCAATGGTTCCGGGCTCGAGCCAGGCGCCGCGCGGATCCATGGCGGCGATCAAGGTTTTCACTTTCTCTTCCGTTGGCTTCCGGGAAAGCGGCCCGGCGTCGGGTTCGTTCCACGGCGAAAGTCCATGCAGCTTGTCGCCGCGGCGGAGCTTGGCGGGGTCGGCCTTCCGATAGCGCTCAAAGTCGTTGCGAATGCCCGGGAGTTGAGCGCCGGTCGTCAGCACGCCGTAATGCGTGATCACCGAATCCGGTTCATAGCTCAGCTGGTATCCATCGATGCGCGCCGAGCCAAGGCCCTTGGCCTGCACCATGGTGCCCTTGGTGATGTACAGCGGCCGGTTGGTCTTCAGCTCATAGAAGCGCGCCATCACGGGGACGCCCGGTCTTATGCGGCCGAACGCTTCGACGCGGCGGGACGGCCGCTCGAGAACGGAGTTTTGCAGATAGCGAAGCGGCGCGCCGACGGCATCGAGATACTTACGATTTCCCGTCTCCCGGTACAGCACCAGCAGCATGCGCATGAGGCCCTGCGATTCCCCACCGGTAATCGAAGGCGGCTCGAACACGCGCGCCCACGCCGGGTGCATGTCGATGTCGTATTGCTGAGCCCAAGCGGGCTGCGGTTCCGGCATCTGCGCCAATAGAATGAAGCCTCCGCCCTTTTCGGCCGAGGCGAGATAGCGCGGATCCCGGTAGATGCGCGCGGCTTCCAGCATCATGTCGATGCAATCGGAAATCGTGTTGTCGTTGAAGGTGTAGTGCTGGCGGTAAACCTCGCCGGGCCATTTACGGGACCAGTTGTCCGGATAGCTCGCCTTCTTCACCGGATGTTGCGCCGGATCGAGCGGAGAGACGAAGCGCTGCGGCCAGGCTCCGTTGGGATACTGCACCGCCATCAGCTTCTCGAGCGCGAACAGCGCCGCTTCATGAATCGGCCGGTCCTTAAAATCGAGCGCCTGGTCGGTGCGCATCAGCAGGCGCAGCGTAGCCTGTGTCGTGTTGTCGTCGAGGGTGGTGTTCGGCGTCTGGGGCAGCGTGGCGGAATTGCAGTCGTGCTCGCTGCGATAGGGAAATGCCTTGCGTTTCAAGGCGTCGAATTCGATGACGTAGTCCCAGCCGCCCGAACAGAGCTGCCCGCGCACGGCCGCGGTCGCCGCTTTGCGCGCCGCCTCCAGATAGAACCGGTCTCCGGTGGCTTCGAAGGCTTCGAGAAACGCCATGCCTACCCTGGGCGTCGCTTCCCGCTGGAGTTCGATTTGCGTGAGACCGTCGCCGTGTTCGGACCGTCCGTAGCTCAAATCCTCGGCATAGTAATAGTGATAGCCGCCTTCGGTGGAGACCTTGTCCACATAGAACGCGGCGGCTTTGCGCATGGCCTGCAACACCTCGTCCCGCGATTGGGCGTAAGCTAACGGGACGATCGCCGTTACACTAAGGAAGAAAACGATGAACTTCATACAGGAAGACTTTCTCCTATCCACGCCGTCAGCGCGCCGCCTCTATCACGGTTTCGCCAAGGATGAGCCGATTCTCGACTATCACAATCATCTTCCGCCCAAGGATATCGCAGAAAATCGCCAGTTCCGCAACCTGTTTGAGATCTGGCTCGAAGGGGATCATTACAAGTGGCGGGCGATGCGCGCCAACGGCGTAGAAGAGCGGCTCTGTACCGGTGACGCCGATCCGCTGGAGAAGTTCCTCGCCTGGGCCCGCACGGTGCCCGAGACGTTGCGCAATCCGCTCTATCACTGGACGCATCTGGAGTTAAAGCGCTATTTCGGCATCGACGAACTGCTGGATGAATCGAGCGCGGTGCGCGTCTGGGAGAAGGCGAATTCGATGCTGGCCACAGGCGGCATGACCACGCAGGGCCTGCTGCGAAAGTTCAATGTCAAGGCGCTGTGTACCACCGACGATCCCACCGATACGCTGGAACATCATTTGGCGCTGGCCAGTTCCGGTTTCAACGTGAAGGTGTTTCCCGCCTTCCGCCCGGACAAGGCGCTGCAGGTGCATCTGCCGGAGGCTTTCAACGCCTGGGTGGCACGGCTGGAAGCGGCGGCCGGTGTGAGCGTCGCCAGTTATCAGGGCTTTCTCGAGGCCTTGAAGGCGCGGCACGATTTCTTCGCCGCCGTTGGCTGCCGCCTCTCCGATCACGGCTTGAATCACTGTTTCGCGGACTTCGTGAGTGACGCGCAGGCAGCGGCGATCTTCGACCGCGCCCGCGGTGGCCACGCCGCCACGCCGGAAGAGCAGGCCCAGTTTGCCTCAAACCTGATGCTGTACTTCGGGCAATTGGATGCCGCCAAGGGTTGGACCAAGCAGCTTCATCTGGGCGCGCGGCGCGGCGTCAATACACGATTGACGCGGCAGTTGGGTCCGGATACCGGATTCGATTCGATGGGCGATTGGACGCAGGTGGATACGCTGGGGCGCTATCTCGACCGCCTGGAGCAGGAGAATGCGCTGCCGAAGATGGTCATCTACAACAACAACCCAGTGGACAACTACGCCTTCGCCACCATGATCGGAAATTTTCAGGGCGGCGGCACGCCGGGCAAGGTGCAGTTTGGCAGCGGGTGGTGGTTCCTCGATCAAAAGGAAGCGATGGAGATGCAGTTGAACGCGCTTTCGAACGTCGGTTTGCTGTCGCGATTCATCGGCATGCTGACCGACTCGCGTTCCTTCATGTCGTTCCCCAGACACGAGTATTTCCGGCGCACACTGTGCAATCTGCTTGGCCGGGAAATGGAATCGGGCGAGTTGCCAGGCGATATCGCGATGGTGGGCGGCATGGTGCGGCGTATCTGCTACTCGAATGCCAAGGACTACCTGGGCCTTCCCTACTGAGGAATGATTTTGCGGAAAGCGGCGATGTGCGGCGGCGCGCTGCCGCAGCATCCTCCAACGATGGACGCCCCGGCTTCGATGAGGGCGGGAACGCCCGATGCCATCTCTTCGGGCGTCATGTCGTAAACCACCTGCATCTTGACCAGTTTCGGCAGACCGGCATTGGGCTGAGCCATCAGCGGCAGATCGCACACGGCGCGATAGCGGGTGAGAATCCTGGCGGCCCAGTCCATATCGACGTTGGCGCCGCAGTTGGCGGCGGCAACGTGAGCGCCGCGGGCTTGCAGGAACTCACCCGCCTTTTCGGGCGCAACGCCCATCATGGTACGCACGTCTTTGCGGTTGGTGGTGACGTCGAACGCCACCGATCCGATGACGCATTTCGACCCTGCTTCGAGCGCGGCTTCGAGCGCCAGTTCCAGTTCTTCCAGCGCCGTTTGTGTCTCGATGATGATGCCGTCGGCGCCGGCATCGACCAGTGCTTTGGCCTGCTCGCGAAAGGCCAGTCGCACCGCTTCCACCGGCACTTCGCCCATCGGTTCCATCAAGCCGCCGAATGGCCCGATATCGCCCAGCACCCAGCCGGGCTTTGACCCGAAAGCCTGCCGTGCCAGTTCGACGCCCGCGCGGTTGATGGCCGCCGCGTCCTGTGCGTGTCCGTGGCGCGTGAGCATGATGCGGCTGGCGCCGAAGGTATTCGATAGCAGAATGTCGGAGCCGGCCTCGACGTAGCGGCGCTGAATCTGAAGCACGGCTTCCGGCTTTTCCAGATTCCAGACTTCGCCGCACCCGCCGGGCTCAAGGCCCGCCTGCTGCATCTGTGTGCCCATGGCGCCGTCGCCCAGCAGGACGCGGTGCCGGATTGCTTCAAGAATGGTCATCGTCAGATCCACAATTGTCGCTCAGCGCTGGCAGCCGGGGCAGAAGTAGGTGGACCGGCCACCCTGCGGGATGCGTTTGATGCGGCGTCCGCACACGCGGCAGGGCTCGCTTTCGCGATCGTAAACGGCGCAGTCGAATTCTTCGGCTTCGTTGAAGTGGCCCGGTGAGGAGTAGGCGAGCACGGCGGATTCGACGGCTTCGGTCAGTACGTCCACGATGGCGCGATGGAGCGCGTCCAGCTTCGGGCGCCGGACTCGCATCATCGGCTTGCGCGGATCGATGCGGGCGCGGAACAGCGCCTCCGCCGCGTAGATGTTGCCGAGCCCGGCGATGCGCGTCTGATCCATCAGAAACAGTTTGGCGGGCTGGCGCGAGCGCGACGCCTCTTCCGCGAGAACGGCGGCGGTGAAGTCGGGCGAGAGTGGCTCGATGCCAAGGCCGCGGACTGCCTCGGCGGCCGAACGATAAAGCCGCATGCGGCCCAGATTGCGCGGATCGTCGAAAACGATACCGCGGCCCCCTTCGATCTCCATCCAAGCCCGAGTGCCGGCGGCGCGGAACCGGATATCGGGAATGACAAACAGGTTCCCGGTCATCCGCAGATGCGTGTGCAGGATGGCTCCACTTCCAAAGTGCAAATAGATATTCTTGCCGCGCCGTTCCACTCGCGTGAGCGTCTGGTTTGCAAGCGCCTGGGCGATGTCCTCATTCGTCTGCGGCGCGATCACGTTCGGCCGCGCGGCGTGAAACTGAATCACCCGCGCGCCCATGGCCTCGCGGCGCAGGTTGCGGCATACGGCTTCGACTTCAGGCAGCTCCGGCATGACTTACCAGACCGTGATCTCCACCGGGGCGCCAGTACCCACCTTCAACAACGCCGCCGCCGAGCCGCGATTCACCGACACTTCGAGCATTCCGGCGCTTCCTTCGATCGCAAACAATTCGCCCGGCGCGGCCTGTTCGTAGTTCGCGGCGAAGAGAGTCACGCGTTCGAGTCCCACCGCCAGTTCGAAGGGATTCTCTTTGATGCGGGCGAAATCGGCCGCGGGCAGGCTGGTGATCAGGTTGCCGAACCGGTCGATCTGCAAAACGCAGCCAGACCAGGTACGCTTGCCGGTGCGCTGCACAGCGGCGAGAGCGGGGCGGAAGGCGTCGCCGATCTTCGGGCCAAAGCGCGCCGCGGGGGTTCCCTTGGCGAGGTAGGCGGCGGCCGGTGCGAAAACATCGCGTCCGTGAAATGTTTGCGAGACCGGCTGGCGGAAATAACGGGCCGCGGTGATTTCGCGCACCGCGCATTTCTCCCGGCTGAGAATCGCACCGAGCACGCCGTTATCCGGAGCCACAAAACTTTGGCCCGCCGCCTGAACGAGGATGGGACGCCGGCTGGTGCCGACACCGGGATCGACCACCACCACGTGAATCGTTTTGCCGGGAAAACAACGCCACGCCCGGTCGAAAATGAATGCCGCCTCTTCGATGCGATACGGCGGAATCTCGTGCGTGATGTCGACGATTTCCGCGCCGGGGGCGATGGATTTGATGACGCCCTTCATCGCCCCCGTAAAGTAGCCGGAAGCCCCGAAATCCGTGGTTAAAGTGAGGAGTGCGCGTGCCATGTTGCTATCATTGACTGCGGATGCCAGGGCGGTTCTACTTCGATCACAACGCCACCACTCCGCTCTCGGAAACGGTGTGGGAAGCGATGTCCGCCGCCCTCAAAGACGAGTATGGTAACGCATCCAGCATCCATCATTTCGGGCAGATGGCGAAGCTGCGGCTGGAGACCGCGCGTCGCCAGGTAGCGGGTCTGTTGGGCGCCTCGGCCAAGGACGTCGTGTTCGTGAGCGGTGGTACCGAAGCCGATAACCTCGCGCTGTTGGGAGCCTCGCGCGGCGGCCATCTGGTGACCACCTCGATCGAGCATCCGGCCGTGCTCGCCTGCGCGCGCCGGCTGAACTCGACGCTGGTCGCTCCTTCGCCCGGGGGCGTAGTCGCGCCCGAGGATATCAAGCGCGCCCTGCGTCCGGATACGACGCTGGTTTCGGTGATGCACGCCAACAATGAGACCGGCGTGTTGCAGCCCATCGCGGAAATCGCCGCGATCTGCCGCGCGGCCGGCGTGCTGTTCCATTCCGATGGCGTGCAGGCGGCGGGCAAGGTGCCGGTGCGCGCGGGCGACTCGGGCGCCGACCTCTATTCCATCAGTGCGCACAAGATCAACGGTCCGAAAGGCGCCGGCGCTCTTTACGTCCGGCCGGGCGTGAAGCTCGACGCACAGATCCACGGCGGGCGGCATGAGCGGGAGCGGCGCGCGGGAACCGAGAATGTACCGGCCATGGCCGGTTTCGGCTGCGCGGCGGAGCAGCAGCACGACTGGAACGCGATTGGCGAACTGCGCGACCGGCTGGAGCGCGGCATTCTCCGCGCCGTCGGCGATACGGTGGCGCACGGCGCCAACGCCCCGCGGCTGCCCAACACCAGCAATATCGGCTTCGATGGAATTCAGGGCGAAGCCATGGTGATCGCGCTCGATCTGCGCGGCTTCGCGGTGTCGAGCGGATCGGCCTGTTCGAGCGGCGCCGTCGAGCCTTCGCACGTTCTGCTGGCCATGGGCCTCGCGCCCGACCAGGCGCGGTCAAGCCTGCGATTTTCCTTGGGCCTGGGCAACACGGCCGCGCAGGTGGACTCCCTCATCGAGGCCGTGGCCGATGCCGCCTCCCGGCTCCGCCGCGTTTCGGCGACGTATTCCCATGCCGGATAAACCCATCGCCGTCGCCATGTCGGGAGGCGTGGATAGTTCCACCGTGGCGGCCCTGCTGCGCCAACAGGGCAAGCCCATCGTCGGCATGACCATGCAGCTATGGAACCAGCGCCGCCTGCCCGGACTGACGGCTGAAGGCGCCACCGGACGCTGCTGCTCGCTCGACGATGTCTACGACGCCCGCTACGTCGCCCAGCAGTTGGGCATTCCTTACTACGTCGTCAATTTCGAGAGCCGTTTCGAAGATCAGGTGGTGAAGCCGTTCGTCGAACAGTATCTTTCCGGGCGAACGCCGATCCCCTGCACGCTGTGCAACAACTTCGTCAAGTTCGACCCGTTCCTCGAGCTGGCCGACGGATTGGGAGCCGATCTGGTGGCAACGGGACACTACGCGCGCGTGGAGCTTGACGAAGCTTCCCACCGCTACCACATGCGCACCGGCGTCGATTCATCGAAAGATCAGACCTATTTTCTCTGGGGGCTGACGCAGGCGCAGCTAGCCCGCACGCTGTTTCCACTGGGCGGCTACACCAAGCCCCAGGTGCGCGAGCTGGCGCGATCGCTCAACGTGCCGGTGGCGGAAAAGCACGACAGCCAGGAAATCTGCTTCGTGCCCAACGGCGACTATGCGGCGTTCATCGACCGCTATTTCGAAGAGCAAGGCATTCCGCGCCAGCAGGCGCATGGTGAGATCGTGGATCGCGAGGGGCGGCCGGTGGGCTCGCATGCGGGCGTGCATCATTACACCGTCGGCCAGCGCCGCGGCCTTGGCATCGCCAAGGGCGAGCCGCTGTATGTCATCGCCACCGAGCCCGCCACCCAGCGCGTGATCGTGGGCCGCAATGAAGACCTGCTGCGGCGGGAGCTCACCGTGAGCGACGCCAATTGGATCGCCTTCCCCGCCCTAACGGAGCCCCGGCGGGTGCAGGTGAAAATCCGGAACAAGCATGCGGCGGCATGGGCTACTATCGATCCGATGGACGCCCCAACCCGCGCGCGCGTCTGTTTCGACGAGCCGCAGCGCGCGGTGACGCCAGGCCAGGCGGCTGTCTTCTACGACGGCGATCTGGTGCTGGGCGGGGGCTGGATCGACTAGAACAGGAGCAACCCAGGTTTTGAACGTGGAAATTGGAGTCATCGGCGGCAGCGGACTGTATCATATGCCGGGCTTTGAAGCCCAGGAAGAACGCGTCATTGAGACGCCCTTCGGACCGCCTTCGGATGCCGTGGTGCTGGGGCGGCTCAGCGGCAAGCAGGTGGCGTTTCTCGCGCGCCACGGCCGCGGCCACCGCATCGGCCCATCGGAGCTGAACTTTCGCGCCAACATCTATGCGATGAAGACGCTGGGCGTTCGCTACCTAATCAGCCTCAGCGCCGTAGGGTCGCTCAAGCAGGAACATGAGCCCCTGCATTTCGTGCTGCCCGATCAGTTTTATGACCGCACCAGGGGCCGCGTGTCGACGTTTTTCGGCGAAGGCCTGGTGGCGCATATCAGCTTCGCCGATCCGATCTGCGCCGAACTGCAGGGCATCGTCTACGAAGCCTGCCAGAAGGCGGGCGTAATCGCCAAGAGAGGCGGCACGTACTTGTGCATGGAGGGCCCGGCGTTTTCGACGCGCGCCGAATCGAACGTCTATCGCAGTTGGGGCATGGACGTGATCGGCATGACCAACCTGCAGGAAGCGAAACTCGCGCGCGAGGCCGAGATCGGCTATGCGACCGTGGCCATGGTCACCGACTACGACTGCTGGCACGAAGAGCACGACGCGGTCACGGTAAACGACATCATCGCCAATCTCACGCGCAATGCCGAAAACGCCGCCAAGGTGGTGCAACTGGCGGTGGAAAAATTTCCGGCCGGCCTGAGCTGCAAGTGCCATCGGGCGCTGGCCCATGCCTTGATCACCGACCGCAAGGCGGTGCCCGAAGCCACGCTGCGGAAACTGGAGCCGATTGTTGGTAAATATTTCGCCTGACGATCTGGCGCTGGAACTCGTGAATCAATGCCTGCGCGGCAACTCGCATTCGCGCGAGTTGTTGGATGCTCTGGTGCGGATGGCCTCGGGCGAGGATTTGCTGGGACGGCGCGCCAGCCACGCGCTGTTCCGCGTCGTGGTGGAACGGCTGGCCGATGAGTTCGAACCCTGCCTGTGCGATTCCTACGCCTCCCTGTTCGCGGATGTGATTGAGACGATACTGCAGATTCCCGCCATCGATCTGCTCGAACGTTATCGCCGCGTTCGCCTCACGCGGAAGGCGGTTGAAGCAAGCGAAGTTATCGTGCTCTCGCGGGTCACCCTGGGCGCCGATGTGGCCGTCACCAGCGTATTGCTCGATGCCGCCAAGCGGCGGTACCCGCGCGCGCCGGTCTGGTTCGCCGGTCCGCGCAAAAATTACGAACTGTTTGCCGGCGACGGCCGCGTGGGGCATCTGGAGATCCCCTATCCACGGGAAGGAACGCTTGCGCGGCGGCTGGCCAACTACGGCCTGCTGCTCGATTCGCTCAACCGGCCCGGCGCCATCGTCATCGATCCCGATTCGCGCCTCACGCAATTGGGCCTGCTGCCGGTGGGCGAGGAGGATCGCTACTACTTCTTTGAAAGCCGGGGCTATGGCGGTTACGGCGATGAATCGCTGGTCGAGCTGACGCGGCGCTGGGCGGGCGAAGTTTTCGGCGTCCCCGATGCGGCGGCTTATATCGCACCGCTGGCCCGCGGCCACGCCCCACAGTCGCCAATCACCGTGAGCCTGGGCGTGGGCGAGAATCACGCCAAGCGATTGGGCGATGAATTCGAGCGCGAGTTGCTTCAGGAACTGAACCGCCTGGGCCAACCGGTGCTGGTGGACGAGGGCGGCGGCGAGGATGAGGCGCGGCGCGTGGCGCATGCCATCGAAGGATTACCGGACGTGCGGGCTTTCCGCGGCAGCTTCGCGGCGTTCGCTTCCGCCATTCAAGCGTCACGGCTTTACTGCGGCTACGATTCGGCGGGCCAGCACGTGGCGGCGGCCTGCGGCGTCCCGCTGCTGACGGTCTTCGCCGGCCACACCTCGGCGCGTATGTTCCATCGCTGGCGGCCCGATGGACCTGGTCCCAAACGCGTGGTGCGCGTCGAATCCGGGGACAGCCGCGGCGTGCTCGCCGAATGCCGCCAGGCCCTTGGCCACCTCACCCATCCCGTATAATGTCCGGATGTCGACCGAATCCATTTTCAAAGTGATGCTGGTGTTGGGCGTCTTCGCCACCGGCTTCTTCCTGGGCGAAGAGCGCGGCAAGGCCGCCTCGAATGCGCGTGTTTTTGAGATGCGCACCTACTACACCCACCCCGGCAAGCTGCCCAATCTGCTGGCGCGTTTCCGCAACCACACCACCAAGCTGTTTGAAAAGCACGGCATGGCCAACATCGGCTATTGGGTACCGCAGGATTCCCCGGCCAAGGACAACACGCTGATCTACATCATTTCGCATCCCAGCCGCGACGCCGCCGACAAGGCATGGAAAGATTTCCAGGGCGACGAGACGTGGAAGAAAGTCCGCGCGGCCTCCGAGGAAAGCGGGAAGATCGTGGAAAAGGTGGATCGCGTGTTCATGGACGCAACCGATTTTTCGAAGATCAAATAGGCGCCGCGGGCTAGTGAGAGGAAATCGTCGTCTCGGGGTGGGTCAGTTCCCGGCTGAGCGCCAGCAACCCGTTTGACGCCTCCGCTTCCGCTTCCGCCGCCGGATTGACGATGCCCAAGAAGACTTCGACCACTTCCGGGTCGAACATGGTACCCGAATGGCGGGCGAGGATGGCGGTGGCCTCTTCCAGGCGCATCGCCTTGCGGTAGGGCCGATTGGTGGTCATCGCGTCATAGGCGTCCACTACGTGTACGATGCGGGCGCCGAGCGGAATGCTGTCGCCCTGCAGTCCCCACGGGTAGCCCGTGCCATCGTGATTTTCGTGGTGCAGCTCGACGATATCGAGATAGGGCCGGAACCTGGCGACGCCTTCCAGAATGCGCCTTCCGATTACCGGATGCTTCTTGATGGTTTCCAGTTCGTCGGCGGTAAGCCGGCCGGGCTTCTGCAGCACTTCATCGGGCACACCCACCTTGCCGATGTCATGCAGAATGGCGCCGATGCGGATCACTTCGGTTTCCTCATGCGGCAACCGCAGTTCCCTGGCGATGGCCACGGCATAGTCGCTCACGCGGCTGCTGTGGCCGGCGGTGTAAGGATCCCGGGCGTCGAGGGTTTGCGCCATGGTCTTGGTGAACTCGATGTAGGCTTCGTCGAGGGTGCGGCGGGAATCGGCGATAGATTGGGCGGCGTGGTTGAAGGCGCGGGCGACGTCGTTGATCTCGCCGGTTGTGGAATCGGTGGGGAAATCGGGCCGCAGGTAGCCGCTCTGCTCGCTCTCTTTGAGGCGATCGACGAACTGCGTCAGCGGCCGGATCAGGGAGCGCGTCGTCCACAGGCCGGCGAGCATGGCGGCCAGCAGCGTCGCCAGCAGGGATACCTTGAACGCGCGCCGCGCGCTGGCCACGATGCCGGCGCTGGCCGCATCCACCGAATGAAATGTGTAAACCGAATAGCCGCCGCCGAAATGATCGTGCCCCGGGCGCATCACCAGCACCGACTCGCCTTTGATCCGCACCTCGCATTCCTGGTCCACCGTGGGGCAGCTTCCAAGGGCCCGCTCCATCTCGGCGAGCGATGCACCCGGCACCGACGTTTGTACGACTTTGCCTGCGGCGATCAGGGCCGCCGCGCCGAAGCTCGAAAGCAGATCGAACCGCTGGCCCACCAGAAGGGAGCCCAGACTGTGGTCGGCCGAGCCGATGGGAACGATTAAAGTTTCATAAAGCGTGCCATCGAGATTGACCAGCCCATCGCTGAATAAAGTCACATCGGCGAGGTCGAGCGGCTTGACTTCATCCGGCGTCGATCGCAATCCCGCCACCGCCCTGCCGCCGGCGTCGCGGACGGCAATCAGTTCGTATCCAAGCTGCGCTCCGGTCTCGGCCAAATGGCGCTCGATGGCCCGGCGCGCTTCCGCCGTGCCGCCTTTGGACCGCCAGTGGACCAGGGCGGATTCAAGGGCCGAGTTGGCCGTTGCCGCCACCAGCATGCGGCGTTGATGCGAGCGGAACTGCTCCCATTCCCGCAGGTTCGAACGCTGCGCTTCGGCCAGTGTCTGGCGCAGCCCGGAACGAACTTCCACTTCGGTCCCACGCTGCAGGTATAAAAACCCGGACACGAGCGCGACACTCATCGGCAGGAAAACCAGCAGGAAGGTACGGATGGAGATGGGCAGCACCGGTTTCACTGGGCAGCCGCCTCCGGAGCGAGTAGACTCGCGAGGATGGATCGGGACAATCTCACCTGCCCATTTCTATCGACTGGCCGGGGAGCATGGTTTAGATAAGAGGAAAGCCTCAAGCGGCCTTCGAGACTATACTGGGAGAACAGGTCTCGCAAAAATGAACAGAAACCTTGTCGTTCTCGCTATCTATTTGTCACTAGGCGCCGGAATCGCGGCGGCGCAACTCGCAACCGGAGAACTGAGCGGCCAGATTACCGACTCCAGTTCGGCCGCCATTCCAGGGGCCCGCGTCGCGGCCACCAATGCCGCCACCGGCGTCGTCACCCGCGAAGTGGTGACCGACGAAGGCGGCCTTTATACCCTCACGCTGCTGCCGCCCGGCAGCTACTCGGTCACCGTGGAAGCCAAAGGATTCCGCAAGATCGTCCAGAGTAACGTCACGCTCCAGGTCAGCCAGCGCCTCAAACTCGACCTAGCCCTGCAGGTGGGCGAAGTCAGCGAAACCATTGAGGTTTCCGCCGCCCCGCCCTTGCTGGAAAGCCAATCCTCTTCCGTCGGCAGCGTGATCAACGAGCAGTTCGTCAGCGAATTGCCATTGAACGGCCGTAACTTCGTTCAATTGGCGATTCTCACGCCCGGCGTCAACGGCACCGGCTTTTCGGTCGGCGGCACCATCCAGAGCGGCAGCCGGCCCGACGATCGCCGCCCCGGAACGGAAATCTTCTCCAATGGCAACCGCGAAGGCTCCAACAACTTCCTATATGACGGCGTGGACAACAACGAGCGGCTGATTCAGTTGATCGTGCTGCGGCCCGCCATCGAAGCCATCCGCGAGTTTAAAGTGCAGACCAACCTGTTCAGCGCCGATACGGGCCGCAACTCGGGCGCCGTTGTGGACGTGGTCTCGAAATCCGGCACCAATGAGTTTCATGGCTCGGCGTTCGAGTTCCTGCGCAATTCGGCGATGGACGCCCGCAATTTCTTCAACGCCAGGGGAACCACGTTTCCTCCCTTCCGCTACAACCAATATGGTTTCTCATTCGGCGGTCCGGTGCTCATACCAAAGGTTTACAACGGTAAAAACAAGACGTTCTTCTTCGTCGATTTCGAAGGCTACCGGCGCAATACGGTGCAGAGTTCGCTGCGGTCGGTGGCCACCACCAAAATCCGCGGCGGCGATTTCAGCGATGAGACGCCCATCTTCGATCCGCTCAGCAACCGCGCCGATGCGACCTCGGCCACCGGCATCCGCCGTACGCAGTTTCCCGGCAACGTCATCCCGCGCGACCGCTGGGACCTTCCCACCACGCGCCTGATGTCCACCTTCCCGCTGCCGACCAATGCCAACCGCATCAACAACTACCTGGCCAATCTAAACCTGGTTCAGAACTGGGATCAGGGCGACGTGCGGGTCGATCATCAACTGACGCCGAACGATACCCTGTTTGCACGCTGGTCGATTCAGCACACCACGACCACGGCGCCCTACACATTTCCGGCGGTGAGCGTGCAAGGCCTGCCGGGCCAGGTGGCGACCGGTAACGAGGATTCCTTTGCCGGTCCCGCATTCAATCCGGTGCAGCATGCCGTGGCGGCTTATACGAAGGTCATCTCACCGCGGCTGGTGAACGATTTCCGCGTCGGCTTCAGCCGCTTCGTGCTCGACTACACGGGTGAAGGCTATCAGGCCGGCGGGCCGAACCTCGGCAACCTGATCGGGATTCCGAACGCCAATTCCCACCCGCTGCACACGCTGCTTCCCATCATCAATCTGGCAACCTACACGGGCGTGGGGCATTCGCGTTCCTTGCCGATCTTCCGGCGGTCGAACACCTTCCAATACATCGATAACCTCACCTATACGCGCGGCGCCCACACGATCAAGGTGGGCGGCGACGCGCGCCGGCGGCAGATCACCGAATACCAGACCAATCGCGGCAACGGGCGGTATAACTTCTCCCGCGGGTACACGACCGAAATCGGGTCCGGCGCGACCACGGGCAACGAGCTGGCCGGTTTCCTGCTTGGCTACGCGCCGTTCGTGGAGCAGGACTTCACGCTCGCCTGGGTGGGCGCGCGCGGCATCGAAACGGGCGTTTACGTCGCCGACGACTGGCGCGCCACGCGGCGGCTGACGCTAAACCTTGGCCTGCGGTGGGATTACTACAGCCCGTTCAGCGAAGTCGCCAACCGCTGGGCCAACTTCGATGCGGCGACGGCCACGGTGCTGGTGGCCGGACGCGACGGCGTCGATTCACGGGCCGGCGTTCAACGCGACTTTTCCAACTGGGCGCCGCGCTTCGGTTTCGCCTATCAGGCCGCCAGGCGCACGGTGGTTCGTGGCGGCTACGGCCTCTTCTATAATCCCAATGGCAACGGCGGCGCCCTGCTGCGGCTGCAGCGCCACGTGCCCTTCGGACCCATCTGGACGCAGGTCAATCCGGACACCACGCTCGGGTCGAGAGTGAGCGAAGGCTTCCCCGCCGCGCCCACGGTGAATTTCGACACCATCAAGAATCCGACCGGCGGCGTGGTGGGCGTGTTCCCCAAGTTCACCAGCGCCTATGCGCAGCAGTTCAACCTGGGCGTCCAGCAGGAGCTTAGCGGCAGCATGATCGTCAAGGCTTCGATGGTGGGCAACCTGGGCCGCCGCCTGGGCCTTTCGATGGACCTCAATCAACCCTTCCCGGGTGCGGGCGCCGTCAACAATCGCCGGCCGTTCTTTGGCGTCAGGCCCGGCCTCGCCGCCATCAGCTATGCGGTCTCCGACGGCCTGAGCTCTTACCTTTCGGGCCAATTGACGGTGGAAAAGCGCATGTCGCGCGGCTTGCAGGTGCTGTTCGGCTATACCTGGGCGCACGCCATTGACGACGTGGGTACGGAGTTCGGCGGCGGCACGGGCACTCCGCAGGACATTCGCAACCGGCGCGCCGATCGCGGCAACTCGACCTACGATATCCGCCATCGCGCGACCATCAGCTATGTCTATCGCCTGCCGTTCGGCAAAGGGCAGGCGTTTGCGAACGGCGGCGGCGTGTCGAACGTCGTGCTGGGCGGCTGGCAGACCAACGGCGTTGTGATCATGCAGACGGGGTTGCCGTTTACCGTCGGCCATGCGGGCGCCAATACGGGCGGCGCCGGTGGCAGCCGTGCCGACTTCGTGCGCGACGCCACCCTGCCGGACGGCGAACGCAGCCTGCAGCGCTGGTTCGACACGACGGCATTCGCCACCCCGGCGATCTTTACATTCGGCAACCTGGGCCGCAACACGCTGTTTGGGCCGGGCCGCTGGAACTACGACATGTCGCTGTTCAAGGATTTCACCATCCGCGAGCGGCTGACCGCGCAGTTCCGGGCGGAGGCATTCAACGTGTTCAACCATCCGCAGTTTGGCCAGCCGGCCGCCACCATCGGCGCGGGCGGAGTGGGAACGATCACATCGACTGTTGGCAATCCGCGGCAGTTGCAGTTAGCGCTGAAGATTCAGTTCTGACGGCCTCTCCCGGAGGAGCCGGCCTACCGGCCGAAAATGATCCGCTCCCGCTGGAACAAGCGCGTGGTAAACGCAATCAGCAGCATGGCGGTGGCGACCGTCGCCACCGCCGCCACCACAAACAAATAAACCGGCGGCATCTTACCGCCCAGCACGTCGCTGACCAGGCTGTATTGGCCCATGATCGGAATCGGTGCCAGCCATGGCTGATTGGTCAGCGGATAGATCGGCGCCATGGCGCCGGGCAGCGTCGGCAGCAGCATCAGCATGCCAAGGTAGCTCTGGGCTTCCTTATAAGACCGGGCGAAGGTTGCGATGGTCATCTGCAGCGCGCTGGCCAGAAACGCCATGGGAATCGTGACCGCCAGAATGCTCAGCAGTTCCGGCGGGCCGATGCGAAACCGCGCCCCCATGTCGTGCAGCGGAACGCGCTGAATCGCGAAAAAGCACAGCACGGCGCTGAACAGCACGGCGGCCACGGCAAACGTAGACGCCGCCAGCCACTTTCCCACCACCAGGGAAACGCGCGGCACCGGATTCAACAGCAGCGGCTCGAACGAAGCACGCTCTCTTTCCCCGGCCGTGGAATCGGTGGCAATCTGCAATCCGCCAACGAACGCCGCCATGATGATGAACATGGGGATGAACCCCAGGATGGTGGCCGCCCTCTGCTGAGAACTGGAAACCTCGATATCGTCCAGCTTTAATGGGTTGGCAACCGCCGGGCTGACTCCGTGACTGATCAGGCGCAGAGTGGCGATTTCGGCGCTGTAGCGCTGCAATAGCGCGCGCACGCGGCGAACCTTGGGCCGAGCCGAATCGCGAGTGCCGTCGCTGATCATCCTTACCGGCGCCGGAATCGAGCGCGAGAACTTTTCAGAAAACTCTTTGTCGATTACCACCACCAGGTCGGCATTGCGCTCCCGCACCGCGTTTTCGGCATCGGCCGGACCAGCCACTACTTCCACGCCGCTTTGCTGTTTAAGCCAATCGACGAAAGCGGGCGCGTGCTCCATGCCCACCACCGGCACCGAGACTTCATCGGCGCTGCGCTGGCGTTCGGCGATCCGGCTGAATAGAAAGGTGACCAGAAGCGGGCCTACCAGCGCCGAGATCAGCAGCGATACCAGAGACCGGCGATCGCGAATGCCATCGAGCATCTCCTTGCGCAGGACGGCGCCGAGGCGCGTCAACATCATAAAGTCCGTTCCTCTTCAAGGCCCACCAGCGAAACAAACGCATCCTCGAGGGTGGTCTTGCCGGTTTTCTCGCGCAACTCTTCGCTGGTACCTTCGGCCACCACGCGGCCGTGCGCGATCACGATGATGGAATCGCACAAGGCGGAGACTTCCTGCATGATGTGGCTCGAAAACAGCACGCAGCGGCCTTCTTCGCGCAGCCGGCGGATGAGATCGCGGACCGCGCGCGTGCTCATGACGTCAAGGCCGTTGGTGGGCTCGTCCAGCACCACATTGCCCGGGCGATGTACCAGGGCGCGCGCCAATGCCACCTTCGTCCGCTCCCCGTGCGAGAAACCGTCCACGCGGCGGCCGGCTACGGCGTCAAGAGAAAGCGCGGAGATCAAACCGTCGACGCGCTGCTCCAGTTCTTTCCCCTTCAAACCGTGCAGTTCGCCGAAATAGCGAATATGTTCGCGGGGCGTGAGGCGCGGGTAAAGGCCGTGGGAATCGGGCAGCATACCCATGCGCGCCTGCGCGCCCAAAGGATCGGCGACGGCATCGACCCCATCGACGCGCACCGCCCCCGCATCGGGTTTCATCAAACCCGACAGAATCCGCAGGCTTGTGGTCTTGCCGGCGCCGTTCGGTCCCAGCAGGCCCGTGACCGCGCCGTCGCGGGCGGTGAAGGTGACCTCCCGCACCGCCTGAACCCGCCCGAAGCTCTTCTCGATGCGCTCGAACTCGATCATCGCCTGGCCGCTCCCGTGGGGCCGGAATGATTGACGAAAAACGGCGGCCGGCGCAACTGCCGCAGACACGAGTCGTCGAGTTGTTTGGCATCGGCGCGATCGAGAAACTGGCTGGTCAGCTTGGGAACGCAGCCGCTGGCCGTGGTGCCATGTCCGGCTCCCGGCACCACGATGTGCCGCGAGTTGGCAAGATGCCGCGCCACGGCCTGACCCCATACAGGCGGCGTTACCGGATCGAGCTCGCCGGAGAAAATCAGCACCGGAACAGCCGACGAAACCGCCTGGTAAAAAGCCGGATCCACTTCGCCCCTGGGCCAGAACTCGCAGGCCTTCATCCGCGTTTCGAACATGGTGGTGCCGTAAAACGTGTTCCTGGTCTCGGCGGTGATATCATCGCCGGCGATGCGCGGCATGTCCTCGGCGCACACCACGGAAAGAAACATGCCCGGGCTGATGGTTTCGGCCAGACGCTCATTGCCGAACGCCAGGGCGAACAAGCCCTGATAGTCTCCCGCGGCGGCATCCTCGATCAGGCTGGGCAGCAGTGAACTCACGGTAGGCGAATACAGAGCTCCAAACAGGATGGAAGCAACCAGAGAACGCGTGAGTATCGCTTCGGTGCGTTCCCCGGTCCGCGGATGCACAATGCGAATCCGGGGCTTGGTGGCGGCGTAACTGAGGATCGCGTCTACCTTCTTCTTCAGATCCGGAAATCGCGCCAGGCACGCTTTGTCTTTCTCGCAATCGCGAATCAACAGGTCCAGCGCGCGCTGGCTGTCGCGAGACATGAACAGCGGCAGGCGCATATCCACTGGAGCCACCCCATCGAGGACCACGGTGCGCACGCTGTCCGGATGCTGCCGCAGATATACCATCGCCGCCCGCGTCCCATACGATCCGCCCCACAGGTTAATCCGCCCATAGCCGAGGTGAACGCGCGCATCCTCGATGTCGTCCATGGCGATGGAGGTGGTGTAAAGCTTCGGATCGGCATCGTACTTCTCCAGGCATTTTTTGAAAAAGTCCAGGGAGACGTCGTCAAGCTTTGTCAGATCGTCGCTATCGGGAGGCTTACAGCCAAGCGGATTCGATTCGCCGGTGCCGCGCTGATCGATCAGGACGATATCGCGGTCGTTCTGAAGCCGCCGGAACATCGGCGCGAAGAGTTGCGCGGCTTTGGCGGCGCCCTGTCCGGGTCCGCCCGCGAACACAAAGATCGGATCGGGTTTGGAATCGCGCCGCAGCGCGGGCAGCACCACCACATTTAAAGCGATCTTGCGGCCGGCTTTGGACGCGCGATTCTCCCACACCCCTACCTTGCCGCAGAAAGCGTCGGTGGGACCTTCCGTTATCGCGCAGGGTTTCAACCGCTCGACGGCGCTGAGAGTGGGTTTGCGGCACGCGCATGCGATCCCAAACGCCGCCACAAGGGCGAACCGGAATGCGGCTCGATTGACCATGAGTCCCTAACAGTACAGCACAACCGGGTAACCTAACGTGATCCTGAGAACCCCGGCAGGTTACCGGCCAGATATTGGCCGATATCCCTTGCCTCGAAGCGCAGACCCACGTAGAAGGAGCCGAAAAGCGCATAGACCGCGCTAACCTCGTCAAAGCGCATCTCGTAGATCAGCTTCTTGAATACCAGCGGATCGTCGGCGAACAGATCGACGCCCCACTCCCAATCGTCGAAGCCGATGGAGCCGGAAATGATCTGCCGCACCGTACCCGCGTAGCGCCTGCCGATCATACCGTGATCGTGCATCATCCTGGCGCGATCGGCCATCGTTTCCTGATACCAGTTCTTCTGCTCACCTCGCTTGCGGTCCATGGGATAGAAGCAGACGTAGCGGGCGGCGGGAACATCGGGATAAAGCCGCGGCGCCATCGCCTCGCGCTGCCGGGCCAGCACCTGTTCCACGCCTTCGTTCCAGGCGTCGCCGTGCATTTCCGCGCCCTTTTCCGCCATCGCCGCGTACGTCTTTTGCGACGATTCATAGAGACCCAATTCCACCACCGACACATAGGAATGCGTGGGCTCCAGGTACTTCGACAGGCGCAGGCGCGAGACGTCGAGCTGCGCTTGCGCCAGTTCCTCGAAGCTTCGGCGAAAATGGATGAACATCAGGTCGCCTTTGTGGCCAAGCATCGCGAAGTGCGCCGACCGTTTGCCATCGAACAGTGCGGCACACTCTTCGGCGATCGCCACGCGTTCCCATTCCGGCAGAGCCCGCAGTTCAGCGAACTTCACACGCATCATCTGATGCAATACGGTAGCGCCTTCGAGCGTCAACGGAACGGGTGGGAGATTTTGATTCATGTGCCCTTTCATGATGCCAGAAGATACCCGTGCCGGTGGTGCTAAAGATCCGACCCGCTCCCCGCACATGCGTGTAAATTTTAAGTGGACCGTTTTCATCCATTTGCTCCCCAGCGCGAACTTTTGCCATTGACCCACGTTCGAGTCTGAGCTATAAAAACTAAGTCCCCGAGATCGTAAATCCTGGCGTTCATTGGAGCAATGCACGGCCGTGCAGGCTCGTTAGGCCGGTGCAAAAGTAATGGAACCGATCACTGCTGTCTCCACCCAAATGAGGGATCTCGCTCAGGCGATCACGGTCTCTGACATCCGCGCAACGGAGGCGGTCCGCCATCTGGTTCACGAGATGTGCCAACCGTTGAGCGTGATGGAGTCGGCGGCTTTTCTGTCCCAAATGATTCTCGATCAAGCCGAACCGCGAGTCCATGACCAGCTCGAAAAGATTCAGGCGGCGGTGCTCGAATTGAACGTCATGCTGTGCGATCTCGCGCTGGGGCAGCAGGCCGAGCGGCACGGGGAGCCCCTTTCCCTCGCGCACCTGGTGGACGATGCCATGCGCGAAAGGACGGCCAGCGACAACGACCTGGTGAGTTGGGTCTCGCCACCGGCCACCGTAATCGTTCGCCTGCCACCCGCTCAAGCCGTGCTGCTGGCCCGTCACGCCTTGGGAGTGTTGGCCTATCTGGGCGGCAATCGCAACGCGGTCCGCGTCGCGCTGCGGCAGGAAGAGCGTACGGCGGTGCTCGAATGCAGAGTAAATCTGCTGGTCCAGGCGCGTACCATGCCGGCTGAGGTCACTGCCTCCCTTGGCGCCGTCAAACGGATCGCGGAATCCAATGGCGGAGGCGCGCGAATCGATTCGGGCGACGGCTGCGGGGTGACACTCCGCGTAGCCCTGCCGGCCTGCTAAGCGCGTCTACGCTCCCCTGCTATTCTCGAAGCTTCATGTTTCACTCGAAGATGCGCGCGGAGATCCATGAGCAGCCGGATGCGCTCGAGCGCACGCTGCGATCGGAGCTCAAGAAATTCGCCGAACTTGGGCGTGAGCTCTCCGCCAGGCGTCCGCGGCTGATCGTGCTTGCCGCGCGAGGCACCTCCGACAATGCCGCCTCGTTCGGACGATACCTTCTCGAAATCACCACCGGTATTCCGGTCTCTCTGGCGGCGCCTTCCATCTTCACCCTATATCAGGCGCAGCTCGATTGGCGCGATGTGCTGTTGGTGGCGATTTCGCAATCGGGTGAATCGACCGATACCAATCTGGTGCTGGAGCAGGCGCGCGCTGCCGGCGCCATGACCATCGGCATCACCAACGAAGCTGGCAGCACGCTGGCCAAAATCGCCTCCAGGGCATTCCTGGTGAAAGCCGGTAAAGAAAAAAGCGTGGCCGCCACCAAGACCTACACCGGCCAGTTACTGATGTTCTACCTGTTGGCACACGCCTTGGGCGCTCCGCTGAAGGTGGACGATCTGAAGCGCCTGCCTGGATACGCCGAGGCCGCGCTCAAATGCGAGAAGGCGGTGCATGAACGGGCGGACCGTTATCGCTTCATGGACCACGCCGTAGTGGTGGGCCGCGGGTTGAATTACGCCAACGCGTTCGAGTTCGCGCTCAAGATGATGGAAACCTGCTACGTGGTGGCCGAGCGCTTTTCCTCCGCCGACTTTTTGCACGGCCCCATCGCCATCGTAGAGCAGGCGTTTCCGCTATTCCTGTTCGCGCCTCCGGGCGTGACGTGGGGGCCGATGCGCGAGATGCGCGACAAGCTCGCTTCATTAGAGGCGGATATTCTCACGATTACGGACCGTTCGAACCCCGAAGCGGCCAAGGGCGCCCGCGTGATCACGGTGCCTTGCCGCTTGCACGCCCGCGCCGGCCTTCCGGCCGATCTGTTCACACCCATCCCTTACATCGTGCCCGCGCAGTTGTTCGCCGCAAGCCTGGCATCGGAGAAAGGATTGAATCCCGACCAGCCGCGTACGTTGACCAAAGTTACGCGGACTCTCTGACACGCACATCTTTCAGTTGCGCGCTCCAGGGCGCATAGCCCCGCGCCTGCGAGTAGGGATCCTCTTCAAAGGTGATAATCGCATCCACGCGCGAGCCGGCGCGCAACTCCTCCGCCCGATCGCCGAAGTTCCATGCCTTCAGAACAAGACTCCGCCCGTTCTGCCGCAGCCGCACGCGCAGGTGCTTGTCCTTAATGACGGCCGGCTCTTCCGGAAGCTCCGCGCCGATCACGGCGAACTGCGGATACGGATTGCCCGCGCCGAAGGGTGCAAGCGCCAGCACCTCGCCGATGCTCTCGTCGTTCACCTCGCGCAGATCGATCGAGCCGTCGACTTCCACGTGGCGCCGGAAGTCCTCGGGCGTGAGCCGCTCCAAGGCGTATTGATTGAAGCGGCGGCGGAACTCTTCTACGCCCGTCGAATCCATGGCAAGCCCGGCCGCCATGCGGTGTCCTCCGAAGCGGCGGAACAGGTCCTTCACCGATTCGAGCGCATCGAGCAGATGAAACGGCGCGATGCTGCGGCCTGAGCCCGACGCCTCGCCGCCTTCTTCGCCCAGAACGAACACCGGGCGGCAGAATCGCTCCACCAGGCGGCTGGCCACGATACCCAACACGCCCCGATGCCATCCGCTGCCGCAAAACACCAGGCCCGCCTGGGCGTCGGTGACCGGCTGGCGTTCACACTCCTCGAGGATCAATTGGACGATCTCGGCTTCGGTCTGCTGGCGCTCATGGTTCAAGCCGTGCAGCCTCTCGGCGATCTCCCTGGCCAGCGCCACGTTATCCGTGAGGAACAGATTGATGACGTCCTCGGCATGCGCCATTCGCCCGGCCGCATTAATGCGCGGCGCGATGCGGAAGGCGACCTGCCCGGCCGAAGGTGGATCGCCGTCGTTGAAACCCGATACCGCCATCAGCGCGCGCAGACCCGGATTGCGCAGGTTCCGGAACCCGGCCAGTCCATGCTTGACGATGATCCGATTCTCGCCCTGCAGCGGCACCACGTCCGCCACGGTGGCCAGCGCCACGATTTTGAGGAACGATTCCTCGAGCCGCCGCACGCGTTCCGGCGTCCAGCCAAGCTCCGCCATCAGCGCTTGCACCAGCTTGAAAGCCACACCGGCGCCGCACAGGTTCTTATCCGGATAGCCGCAGTCGGGCCGGTTGGGATTCAACACGGCAAGCGCGGGCGGCAGTTGCTCTTCCGGCAGGTGATGGTCGGTCACGATGACGTCGATGCCGAGCGCGGTGGCGTGCCTCACCACCTCAAGCGCACGAATGCCCGTATCCACGCTCACCACCAGGCTGACGCCTTCCTTGGCCGCCTGGTCGATCACCTCCGGCCTCATGCCGTAGCCCTCTTTCAACCGGTGCGGCACGTGGAAGCGCGCCTTGCCGCCCGCCAGTTCGATCGCTTTGCTAAGGATCACGACCGAACACGTACCGTCGACGTCGTAGTCGCCGTAAAGCAGCACGGTCTCTTTGCGGTCGATGGCAAGCTTGAGACGCGCGGCCGCTTCCCTCATGTCCTTGAGCAGCCAGGGCTCCAGCAGATCGTCGATGGAGGGGCGCAGGAACCGGCGCGCCGCTTCGGGATCGGTGAAGCCGCGATGGGCGAGAACGCGCGCGGCGGGCGGTGCGATATGCAAGCTTCGAACGAGGTTCAGAACCTGATCTTCGTTCAGGACAGGTACGGTCCAGCGGGCCGGTTTCGCTCTGCCTGCGATCATCTAATTGCGCGAGAAGTAGCCGCCGATGGAAGAGTCCTCCCCATCGTCGCCTTCTTCTTCGCCGGACACGGCATTATCGAGCCGGTCCATGATGTCGAGCACCTCTTCGTACCATTCCGTGCGTACGTCGTAAACGTAGAACCGGCCGCTCTGCTCAAAGGCGAGTTCCACGGCGCAGGTGAATCCTTCAAACGGGCGCAATTCCTTGAGCCGCCGTTCGATGGCCCGCTGCTCTTCGCGCGGCATATCGCTGTCTTCCAACTGTTCGAGCGCGTCTTCGACCATATCGCGGCGGAAGGCGCGCGCGTTCATAACCAGCAGTTTGATCCCGGCGCGCTGGGCGCATGCGACAAAGGCCCGGTAGTCCGGCGACCCTTCCACATCCCACAGCACCAGCCGCTGCTCATGCAGATCGGCGATGAAGCCGTAGAAGACGGCCATCTGCTGCTCTTCGAGGTATTCGAGAATTTCTTTCTTAAGCGAATCGAGGTTTTGCTTCATCAGCGTTTTGCGGTCACGAGGATATCGTACTGCGCACCCAGGTCGCGCGCCGAAGGGGTCACGATCGTCTTCGGCCCAATGAAAATCTTGCGCGATTCCCGGATCGCCTGGCGGATATCATTTTCACACACGAATTCGGCGATCACGACCGGTGGAGGCTCCACGGCGGGCGGAGCCGGCGGCGTGGGGGCGGGCGTATCGCAGGCGCAACCGGACTCGGCGGCCAGCGGCCGGCTCTCGCCGCGCGTTCCCAGAAACCGGTCCACCGCTTGGGCGGCTAAAGCATGGGCGGGTCCGGCGGCCACCGCCACGCCGCGCTGCGCCAGATACCGCTCGACGGCGCTCACCACCGTCTGCCGGTCGATGCCGCGGCTCCCGGCTGGAATCGAAAAAGCTTCTTCGGCCTGCCGCACCTGGTAGGCGATCCGCTTGATATTGAATAAATGCTGCGGACCGACGTTGTCGGAGGTGATATTGCCTGCGATGGCGCCGCAGCCAAGCGTCATCGAAGGCTGCACGTTCGTCGTAATACCGGTGGCGCCTTGCGGCGCCGGCGTATTCACCAGCACGCGAAACGCCGGCATGCGCCTTCCATATTCGAGAATGCGCGCCTGGTCGGCCGCATAGATCACGCAGGTGTGGCCCAGTCCACCGAGGTGCAGAATGGTCTCGCAGGCCTTGAGCGCCGCCGCGAAATCGTCCACGAAATGCAGCGCCAGCACCGGCGATAGCTTTTCCGCCGACAGCGGATGATCCTTGCCCACGCCGCCGATCTCGACGGCGAGGATGCTGACTTCCGGCCCTACTTCGAACCCCGCCATGCGCGCAATCTTCCCCGGCGACTGGCCCACGCATTCCGGATTGACGCCCAGCCGCTCGGTCAGCAGGATGCGCGCCAGCGCCTTGCCCTGCTCCGCCGTGCACAGATGCGCCTTGGCGGCCTTGAGTTCGTTCAGAACGCGGTCGCGCAGGGACTTCGCCGCGACGATGGTCTGCTCGCTGGAACAGACCGTGCCGAAGTCGAACGACTTGCCCGAGACGACCTTGCGCACGGCGTCGGCGATATCGGCCGATTCATCCACCAGCACCGGCACGTTGCCCGGGCCGACGCCATAGGCCGGCTTGCCGCTCGAGTACGCCGCCTTCACGATGGCGCCGCCGCCGGTGGAAAGAATGACGCCGGTTTTCGGGTGCCGCATCAGCGCGTTGGTGCCGTCGATCGTCGGATGGTGCAGGCATTGAATGATGCCCTCCGGCGCGCCCGCCGCCACCGCCGCCTTCGACAACAGGTCGATGGTAGCGCAGGTGCACTTGCGCGCGCGTGGATGCGGCGCCAGCACAATGGCATTGCCCGACTTGAGCGAGATGATCGATTTGAAAATCGCCGTGGAAGTCGGATTGGTGGTCGGCAGAATCGCCGCCACGACGCCCACCGGTTCGGCGATCTCGATCAGCCCCTGGTCTTTCTTCTCGCCAATCACGCCGATCGTTTTCATCCCGCGAATACTGCGCGGCAACAGATCGGCGCACAACAGGTTCTTGGCCAGTTTCCCTTCCACCGTACCCATGCCGGTTTCTTCCACGGCCATCTGGGCGAGGTTCCGTGCTTCGGCCCGCGCGGTCGAGGCCATGGCTTCGACGATCGCGTCCACGCGCTCCTGCGAAAAGCCGCGGAACCCGAGGAACGCCTCGTGCGCCCGCTCCACCTTGGTGCGGACCTCTTGAATGGATAGAAGGTCGGAATCCTGCAACATGCTATGCCTGCGCGAAGCGGGAAGCGAGCGTTAGCCGATGGCTTTGTCGCTTTTCTTCACACCAGGCAGGACTTTGTCGACATCGTCGTGCGGGTTGGGAATGACGTGTACCGCCACCAGTTCGCCCACCCGCCGCGCCGCCGCGGCCCCGGCATCGGTTGCCGCCTTCACCGCGCCCACGTCTCCGCGTACGGTTACCGTGACGAAGCCGGCCCCAATGAACTCCTTGCCCTGCAACACTACGTTGGCCGTTTTCACCATTGCGTCGGCCGCTTCAATCGCTCCTACCAGACCTTTCGTTTCCACCATTCCCAGGGCTTCCATTGTTCCACTCCTTGCGATCGCGAATTCTCAGTGTACAATTTTTTCCAGCAGTTTCAGGTTGCGGTGAGCGGCGGTGTACTCGGGCGCGATGCGTATCGCTTCCCGGAACGCGGCTTCCGCGCCTTTCCGGTCGCCCCGCGCCGCCAGCGCCGCGCCCAGGTTGATGTGCGCTTCGGGCAGGTCCGGATTCTCGGCGATCGCCTGCCGGAGGATCAGGATCGCTTCTCCCACGCGGCCCTGGCGGTAAAGCGCTTCGCCACGGCGATTGAGCAGTGCCGCGGGAGTGGAATCCATCACCGGCCGCGGCGCGGATGGCTTGAGCGGCAACCGGCGGCCCGGCCGCCGCGCGATCAGGTGATCGGTCATGGTGACGTGCGGCGCGTCTTCGGCGATTCGCTTCGGCATGTGGCACGCGACGCAATCGCCGCCGTGTTTTGAATCCTTGTGACAACTGGAGCAGGCGGGCGTCACCTGGCGCGAATGCGGATCGTGACATGTCGTGCAGGTGAGAGAGCCCCGGCTCTGGCGGAAGCACACGGATCGCAACAACCGGTAGCCGGCATGATTCACCTCGAACGCCGGGTTGTCCTCGTCGTGGTGACGGGCGTAACTCGCCAACGCCTCGCCCGGGCGGAAGGAAAACAGACCGCGCCCTTCGACCCGCGTCATCCACTCGTGTTGCGACGTCGACTGCAGGTGGCATTGCAGGCACAGGCCGATCTTGCGGTCGATAACGATGTTGGCACGCGAAGGCGCTGCCACATGCGCCTCGCCCGGACCGTGGCAGCGCTGGCAATCGATGGCTTCCGGCTCCTTCTGTTCAACGCGCGGATACGCGGTGTGGCAGAACCGGCAGTTGCCGTTGATCTCGCGCCGGTAGTCGGCATGATCGGCCCGGTCGTAGCCCGGAGCCATTCCCCAATAGCCACCCTTGGCGGAATACCAGGCCACCGGCAAGCCCAGCAGCCTCCCATCTGGCGTGCGGTGCACATAGCTTCGGGCATGATTGCCCGAGCCGAGCACATAGTCGATGCGCTTTTCCACTACGTTGATGCGCTCGCCCTTCGGCCCGTCCTGATAGCGGAGATAGAAGAACTCATCGCCGCGTTTGGACATGACGAAGGTGCGCTTGGAGGCGGCGTGGTGGAGCGTGTTGCGCCGTTCCCAGTCTTCGATAGACGGCTGGCTTCCAACGGCATGAAGGCTGCGTCCCATGCCCGTATGGGCAATGGATTCGGCGACTCTGGAGTGGCAGGGCGTGCAGGCCCGCGCGGAGACGTAGCCTGGTTCAGCGGCCACCAGCGGCGAGACGGCGATCCAGATTCCGAGCCACAAGCCTTCTCATTCTATGTGCCCGAGCAACGCCGACACCAATCCATCCAAATTATGCTCTCCCGCTTCCACGGCAACCGTCAGCCCATGCCGGCGCGCGGTCTCCGACGTAACCGGCCCGATCGAGGCGATCCGTACGCCGTTCAGCCGCTCCCGGCCCGCCAGCGCCAGGAAGTTCTTGACCGTCGAGGAAGATGTGAAAGTGATCCAGTGCGGCGCCTCCGAAGGCCAATCCGATGGGGGCGGCACCACGTTGCGATACGCCTCCACCACGTCCACCAGCGCCCCGCGCGCGGCCAGTTCCTTCGGTGCCACATCGCGAGCGACGGCGGCGGTGGGCAGCAGTACGCGCTTCCCTTGCAGATCGAAACCGGCAAAAGCCTCCGCCACCCCTTCGGCCACCGAATCGGCCGGGATCAGATCCACCTTCAAATGCAGCGCTTCCAGAGCGCGAGCCGTACCGGGTCCGATGGCGCATAGCTTCGCTTTCACGCCGCGCCAGTCGCGCCCGGATCCCTCAAGCCGCGCCGCGAACCAGCGCACGCCGTTGGCGCTGGTAAACACCAGCCAATCGTAGCCGCCCAGCCGGCCGATGGCGGCGTCGAGCGGGCCGGCATCGCCCGGCGGCGCGATTTCAATCACCGGATACTCGATCACCTGCGCGCCCAGCGCCTCCAGGCGTTCGCTCAACTCCGATGCTTGCCCGGCGGCGCGCGTCACCACGATGCGGCGGCCGAACAGCGGCAGCTTTTCAAACCAATTCAACTGTTCCCGCAGCTTCACCACATCGCCGATGATGAAGCTCGCCGGAGGCTTCATGCCGGCACGCTCCACGCGATCGGCGATATCGGCCAGCGTGCCCACGATCGTTTCCTGATCCGGACGCGTCGCCCAGCGCACCGCGAGCGCCGGCGTTTCCGGCCGCTTGCCGTGGCGCATCAGTTCCCCGGCGATGGCGCGTATGTGCGTCAGACCCATGAAGACCACCAGCGTTTCCACGTGGCCCACGCGCTCCCAGTCGATCGCCTCCACCGAGTGGCCGGTGACGAACGTCACCGCCGACGTATGCTCGCGATGCGTCAACGGCACGCCGCAATAGGCGGCCATGCCCAGGGGCACGGTCACTCCCGGTACGACCTCGAAAGGAACGCCGGCTTGGGCCAGCGCTTCGGCTTCTTCCCCGCCCCGCCCGAAGATATAAGGATCGCCGCCCTTGAGCCGCACCACGCACTTGCCCTGGCGCGCCTTTTCGACCAGCAGTGCGGAAATCTCTTCCTGCGCCAGCGCATGCTGCGATTTCTTCTTGCCGACGTAAAGATGCTCAGCGCCGGCGGGAGCCAGCGAGAGCAGCGCGGCATTGGCGAGGTTGTCGTAGAGGACGCAATCGGCCTGTGCCAGCACACGCGCTCCCTTGCGCGTCAGCAGTTCCGGATCGCCCGGCCCGGCGCCAACCAGGTACACCTTTTTCATGCGTCGTAGACCGAAGCCAGGATGCGGCGCACCTGTTCCAGCCCGAGCAAGCGTCCGGCAACACCGGCTCCGATCTCCGCCGCCGCGCCGGGCGTATGGCACACCTCGCAGGCTTCGTCGCGCACCAGCGTTCCACCATCGGGAGACACCACCACCGCCTGAAGCCGCAAGCGGCCTCCTTCCACCAGAGACGCATAGGCGCCGAGGGGAACCTGGCAGCCGCCACCCATCGCCCCCAGGAGCGCCCGTTCGGCGGAAACGCAGCGGCGCGTCTCCGCATCGTCAAGCGACGAGGCCGCCGCGTGGCCTGCGCCGCCATCGGCGCGTGTCTCAATCGCTAGCGCGCCCTGGCCAACCGCCGGACACATCGTCTCCACCGCCAGCGCTTCGGTTATGCGATCGGCCCAGCCCAGCCGCCTCAGACCCGCGCACGCCAGCAGAATGGCGTCGTACTGCCCTTCGTCCAATTTGCGAAGCCGTGTATCGACATTGCCGCGGATGTTCTGAATGTCGAGGTCCGGCCGCAGCGCCTTCAACTGCGCGCCGCGGCGCAGGGAACTCGATCCCACGCGCGCGCCCGGCCGCAGGGCTTCGAGCGTTGAACCCACCATCGCATCCCGCGCATCCTCGCGCACCGGAAACGCCGCGAGCGTCAACCCGGCGGGCAGCTCCGTTGGCATGTCCTTTGAGCTGTGCACCGCCAGGTCGATACGCCCATCGAGCAGCGCTTCCTCAATCTCCTTGGTAAACAGCCCCTTCGTGCCAACCTTGGCCAGCGGCACGTCGGTGATGCGATCGCCCGTCGTCTGGATGATCTCGATGCGGCATTCTAGACTCCGCGCCTCCAGTTGCGCCTTCACCCAATGCGCCTGCCATAACGCCAGCTTCGATCCGCGGCTTCCGATGGTCAGCATGCCGTTACTCACCCAACCGGAAGACGCGCCGCACCATCTCCACGATGCTTTCGGTTTCCGGCTTCCCGGCCGCACGCCGCAATTCCGCGATGGGACCGTGAGCGATCTTCGCCATCATCGAACGGGTAAGCGATTCGATCGCTTCCTCCTGCTGCGGGGTCAGCCCGCCGAGCCTGCCGCGCACCCGCGCCACTTCCGCCTGGCGCAACTCCTCCAGCCGTTCCTGCAGCGTCACGATGGTGGGCGTAACCTCGCGCTCGCGCATCCGCACCAGCATCTTCTCGACTTCTTCCTCGACGATGCGTTCGGCGTCGGCGGCTTCCTCCAGCCGTCCCACGCGGTTCTGCTCCACTACCCGGCCCAGATCGTCGATGTCGTAAAGGAACACGTTGTCGATCTGGTTGACCGCCGGCTCGATGTTGCGCGGCACGGCGATGTCGATAAGAAAGATGGGCCGGTTCCGCCGCTGCTGCATGGTGCGGTGCATGGCCGCCCGGTCCAGGATGTAGTGTGGCGCGCCGCTCGACGTAATGACGATGTCGGCTTCGACCAGCGAGGCACCGAATTGTTCATAAGGCACCACCGTGCCCTCGAACACGGCGGCCATCTGGTCGGCGCGCTCGCGCGTGCGATTGGTTACCAGGATGCGCCTCGCTCCGGCTCGATGCAGATGCCGCGCGGCCAGTTCCGACATCTTCCCCGCGCCAATCAATAGGATCGTGCGGCCATTCAGATCGCCGAAAATCTCGCGAGCCAGTTCCACGGCGGCATAGCTGACGCTGACCGCGTTCTGGCCGATCTCGGTCTCCGAGCGCACTCGCTTCGCCACGCTAAAGGCACGCGTCAGCAACCCATCCAGCACGCCGCTGACGGCACCCTGCGCCTTGGCCGCCGCGTAGGCTTCCTTCAATTGGCCGAGTATCTGCGGCTCGCCCACCACCATCGAATCGAGGCTGGCGGCCACGCGGAACAGATGGCGGATCGCTTCCTTGCCGCGATAGTGATACAGATGCGGAGCCAGCACGCCGCGCGGAATCTGCCGGAACTCTTCGAGCAGATTTTCGACCACCCCCGGCGCCTGGCTATCGTCGGACGAAAGCGCGATCTCCACACGGTTGCAGGTGGATAGAATCATCCCCTCGGTGACGCCCGAACACGCCACCAGCCGCCGAATCGCCTGGGGAAGCTGCGCGGCTGGGAACGCCAGCTTCTCGCGAACCTCCACGGGCGCGGTGCGGTGATTCAGTCCTACGATATGAAAAATCATCGGGCCAGAACAGTACGCAGTCCCACGTGCGAGATCCAGGTGAACACGGCGCAGCCGGTGAGCGTGATCGAGATGATGGCGGCGCGCCTTCCACGCCATCCGGCAAGCGTACGCAGGAACAGCGTGATCAAACAGACAGACCAGGTGATCAGTCCCACCAGAATGCGCCCGTCGCCGATCCAACGAGTGCCCGTTTCTATAAAGGCCCAAATGATGCCGGCCAGCACCCCGGCCGTGAAGAAAACGAAACAGAATTCGAGCGACCGCGTAATCAGCTTGTCGAGCGTGCCGAGCGGCGGCAGACGGTCGAACAATCCCTTCGCCACTTTCTTGCTCTTCAACTGGCGTTCCCGGATCAGGTAGAAGATGCTGGCCACCGCCGTCAGCAGCAGCGAGGCGTAGCCCGAGAGCACGGTCAACACATGAAGCATGAGCCAGGCGTCCCGCAAACGAGGATCCGACCACCCGGACACGGGGATCTGCGTGGCCCCAACCAGGGTGAGTAGAAAAACGACAGGGAAGGAAAACAAGCTAAGGGGCGCGAATTGATAGCGCCACCAGACGAACAGGAAGAGCAGGGCGATGAAGAAGGCCAGCACCGAAACGGATTGATAGAAGTTGCCAACCGGGAATTGGCGCTCCGCCTGGGCCAGTTCCACGATGGAAACCATGTGCAGGACGACGCCCACCACGAAGGCGGAATGAGCGAAAGGCGCAAGCGAGCTGCGCTGCCGGATCAGCGTCAGCAGCGTGTGCAGCAGGCCGATGAAGTAGAGGCAGGCGGCGATCCGCAACCAGAAGACGCTGGTTTCATGCATGAGAGAAGTCTTCCGTTTTCATTGTGTCACAGGGCGGGCACGGTAAGGCGTTGGGGCGGCATACCATCGGAACATGATCAAACCTTTTGAAGGCAAGACGGCGATGGTGACGGGCGCGACGCGGGGCATCGGTAGAGCCATCGCGAAAATGCTGGCCGCCAACGGGGTGCGCGTGGCCATTTGCGGCCGTACGCAATCCGGCACTCAGACGGCCGTGAAGGAACTCGTCGATGAGACCGGTGGTTGGATTACGGGAATCGAGTGCGACGTGACGAAGCCCGAAGCAATCCGAAAGTTTTTCGCTTTCACGGACGATCATTTGACCAGTCTGGACATTCTGGTGAATAACGCGGGTATCGGAGTATTTCGCAGCGTGGCGGAAATGACCGGGGAGGAATGGCAGGCGACCATAGACACCAATTTGACGGGAGTCTTCCATTGCTGCCATTTGGCGATAGAGAGATTTAAGCGGGGGCGGGGCGGATTGATCGTCAACATCGCCAGCCTGGCGGGCAAAAATGCCTTCGCCGGCGGCGCGGCTTACAACGCCTCGAAGTTCGGGCTGATCGGTTTCAGTGAGGCTCTCATGCTGGATCATCGCCATGACAACGTACGGGTGACCACGATCCTGCCGGGCAGCGTCTCGACCGAATTTGGACGCGGCCCGCGGGCGGATTGGAAGATCCAGTCCGAAGACATTGCCGAAGTGGTACGGATGGCGGTGGCAATGCCGGAACGAACCATGGTTTCAAGCATCGAAATGAGACCGTCGAGACCGGCGAAGTAAATCAAGGAGCGGGACTTCATTGGAATCGAAATCGAGGGAAAAGGGAGTGGAAGTACGGTTGCTTCGGGATTGGGGTGGAAGTTGGCGCCGAAACCAGCCCTCCATGAACACCGGGATGGATCGCAATGAATCGGCTGCAAAGGGCAGCGTGAACCCTGGAGGAGACGTAAAGAAAATGACGAAGTTGAACCTGCTGCTCGATGCGACGAAGACCGGCCGTGAAGCCGAGTCGCTCGACCGGCGATTGCGCAAGCTGGTGATCGGGCAGATGGAGGCGGTCGAACAAATCGTCAACATTTACCAGTTGTACCTGACGGGCATGACCCCACAAGGGCGTCCCATCGGGAACTTTCTCTTCCTCGGTCCAACGGGGTCCGGCAAAACCCGCATCGTGGAGGCAACCGCGGAAAGCCTGGTAACCAACCCGCGCGCCGTCATCAAAATCGACTGCGCCGAGTTCCAGCATAGCCACGAAATCGCCAAGCTGATCGGTTCCCCTCCCGGCTACCTCGGCCACCGCGAAACTCACCCTCTGTTAAGCCAGGAAGTGCTGAGCCTCTATCACACCGATACCTGCAAGGTCAGCTTCGTGCTGTTTGACGAGATCGAGAAAGCGTCGGACGCCCTGTGGAACCTGCTGCTCGGCATCCTCGACAAGGCCACGCTCACCCTGGGCGACAACCGCCGCGTGGATTTCTCGAAGACCATGATCTTTATGACCAGCAACCTGGGCGCGAACGAAATGAATTCGCTGCTCAGCCCGCGGCTGGGATTCAACGCCGTCAACCGCGTCGACGCCGCCGCGCCACAGGTGCTCGACGACAAGCTGAACGCCAAGATCTCCCGCACCGGCATCGACGCCGCCAAGCGCAAGTTCACGCCCGAGTTCGTCAACCGCCTGGATAAGATCGTCGTCTTCAAGCCGCTGGGCGATGCCGAACTCCGCCGCATCCTCGACATCGAACTGAGCTTCGTTCAGCAGCGCGTCTGGTTGAATGGCGACGACCGCGCCTTCGTCTTCACGGTCACCGAGGCCGCCAAACAACGCATGATTCAGGAAGGCACCGACGCCAAATACGGAGCCCGCCATCTGAAGCGCGCCATTGAACGCCTGCTGGTACAGCCGCTTTCGAACCTGATCGCCACCGAACAGGTGCGGCGCGGCGACTGGCTTCGCATCGACGTCGATGCGGCCGGCAACGACATCCTGTTCGTCAAGGAAGCCGAAGGGCTCGGCATGCACGCCATGACCGAACTGGTCGACATGTCGCTCGTCAACCTGAATCAGGCATTGGCCAACGCGGCCAGCGCCGAAGCCGCCAAGTCCCAAACGACTCCTCGCGGTTCGCGCCGGAACTAATACATATCCCGAGGGACCGTCTTCGCCAGCCGGTCCCTACATTCCTCCCTCGGCGGCCGCCTTCCTCGACGTCTGCGCCCGCATGTAGCTCATCAGATCCGTCAGTTCCTGCTTCGACAACACTTCGTCGAATCCTTCCGGCATCAGCGAAACCGGCGCGTAGCCCATCTTCTTGATGTCTTTCCGCGAAATCCGCACTTCGTCGTTCGGTCCGGTGATCAGAATCACCGCATCGGGCGCGCTACGCCCCAGAACGCCCGCGTAAACCTCGGTCTCGGTCTCCACGCGATACACTTCATGCCCCGGCACGAAGCTCTCGCTCGGCAGAACGATGGCCTCCAGCAGATCGTGCGGCGAGCGGATGGCGCCGATCGAAGTCAGATCGGGTCCCACATGGCCGCCGTCGAGGCCCACCGTATGGCAGCTTGAGCAGCCCGCCTTGGCGCCAAAGAAAAGCTCCTTGCCTTTTGAGACGTCGCCTTTGGTATTGAGGATCGTTTCGAGCTTCGTCAGCTTCTCAAGCCGCGCATGGCGGTCGGCTTCGAGTTTTACCAGCAGCGGCTTGGCCGCGTCCCGTACCGCGGCGGGGAACCGCGCGATCGTCTCCGCGACGCGCTGCGAGCCCACCGTACCCAGCGACGATTCCACCTGCTTCAACCCTGCCACCAGCGCCAGCCCCACCTTTTCCTCCTTCGAATTGCGGAAAGCGTCCATGAGATTGGGCAACACCAGCGGATCCGCCGCTTTCATGTGTTTGCCCGCGATGGCGAGCAGTTGATCGCCGGTGAACGCCGCCCGCGCCAGGATCTGCCCGGCCGCCAGCTTCACCGCAGCGTCGGCCTTGGGATCGAGCTTGGCGATCAGATAGTCGAAGCCGGTGTCGTTCAGATTGGGATAGCGGCCCACCAGCGCGCTCAACGCCTGTACGCGCACGTCGTCGGGCTGTTGGGCATCGGCCGCCAGCCGCCTCAGATCGCCATCCACCAGCGCCGTGCCGCGAGTCCTCACCAGCGCGATCGTGCGGGCACGAACCTTGGCGTCCCCATGCGCCAGCAGCCGCGAGAGTCCGTCCTTCCAGCCGGCGGGAAATTCCTTGGAGCTGCACCGCTCGGCCACGCCGGCGAGGAAAATCTGCCGGTCCGCCCCTAGCGCCGGATCGCCCATCGCGACGCCGATCGTCTTCTGCATGTTCACGTCGTCGCAGAAGGCGGCCATCGCGTCGCCCACCATTTCGGCTTCGCTTGACGAAAACTGCGGCGACCGCAAACGCGCTTCAAGCGACCGGGTGAGCCGGGCGCTCCACTGCTTGTGCCGCAATACCACCCAAAGCGCGGTGCGCCGCAATTCCGCGTTGTCGCTTTCAAGGAACGGCATCACCTGGCCTTCGCCCAGCGGGCTCTTGTCCATCTGGTCGAGTGCGATCAGCGACGCCTTCCGCACCGGCGCCGAGGCCGACTTCAACCCGGCCGAAAGCGCCGCGGCGTCGCCCAGTTGGATCAGCGAATAGACGATCGAATGCTCGACGTAGCGGTCTTCGGGATTGGCCGCCGCCTCGATCAACGCGGGCACCGCCCGCTTGTCGCCGATCATGCCGAGCGATGCGGCCGCCTGCCGCCGCAGATGCGGTTCCGATTGGCGCGCCAGTTCCATCAACGCCGGTACCGATTCGTTGTCCCGCAGCATGCCAAGCTGCCGCGCCGCCGCCTGCCTTACTTCGTTACTTGAATCCTTCAAAGCCTCGCGCAACGCCCGAGTGGCTTCCGCGCCGCCCACGCGATAGAGCCCGAAGACGGCCGCCGGCGTCCGCATTTTGGCCAGCGTCGCGACGTCCTTGGCTTCCACCAGCTTTTCCATCGGGTCCTCGCGGGTCACTGGCCCCTTATGCGCCCCCTTGCGCTTGACTCGATAGAACATGCCGAGCACATCGGGTTTCGATGTACGCGAAAGCGGACAGCCGTGGATGAACCAGGCCCCGGTATCGACCACGATCAAACTGCCATCGGCGTCCTCCATCACATCGGTGGGATGCAGGTCCGGATCGGAGGAAACAAAGAAGTCCTCGTCTTCGGTCTTGTAGCTCGCCCCCACCGCGGTCACCTTGTGGCGCTGCACGCGATGCGCGTTGAATTGCGCGGTGAACAGATTGCCGTGGAAGCCTTCCCCGAACTCGGCGCCGCGATAACGCTCCAGGCCCGAAGGAGCGATGCGCGCGAATTTGGTCATCACCGGCATCAGGTCGCCGGTCCGTTTGAATTCTTCGGTGACCGGATAGGGCTTGGGATAGCAGCCCCCTTCGACAAAATGCAGGATGGCGTCGCGCTGGCCGTCGCGCGGATCCTGAAAATAGGTCATGGTGCCGAACATATCGCCGGCATCGGTGAAGGCGACCTCCACCGGATTGTCAAAGCCGCCGCCGGCGTACCATTCAAGCCCGGTGCCATCGGGCCGCACACGCCAGATACGCGACGCTTTGCCCTGGTAGTGGCGGCCATCCTTGGTGTCGATCTTGAAACCATGCCGCCCGTCGGTGAGATAGAGCCAGCCGTCGGGGCCGAGAATCGGCCCATGCAGCGAGGCGGCGTTGGCGCTCAGGTTCCAGCCGGTGACCACCGTCTCGCGAATATCGGCGACCCCGTCGTTGTCGGTGTCCTCGAAACGGTAAAGCGCCGGCGGCGCCGCGACGTACAGGCTGCCTCGATGCCAGACCGCGCCCGCGGGCAGCGTCAGCTTCTCGGCGAATGTCGTCCTCTTGTCGTAGACGCCGTCTTTATCGGTGTCTTCGATCAGGCTGACCACGTAGTTGGGATCGGCCGTCATTTCGGCCGTCTGCATCGTCTCGCCGGAGGATTCACACATGAAGATGCGGCCCCGGTCGTCGATGGTGCCGAGCATCGGATAACGGACCAGGCCGGGCTTGGCGGCCAGTTCGACTTGGAAGCCTTCGGGAACGGTGATGGACGCGAGCCCGCGCGCTTCGCGCGCGGCGCCCGGGGATGGGCGGTATTTCCAGAGTAGAAAACCGGTCAGCAAGGCAATCGCCGACAGGGTGAGTCCAATTCGAAGTTTCATGACTACCGTGTCTTGATTGTAGAGGACGGCGCCCGAACCGCTAGACGGAGATCTTCACCAGCTCGTCTTTCTTGCGCGTGGGCTCGACGGGCGCATAGATCTGCGGATCGCGCCAGAAATCCATATAGCTCGACTGGTTGACGCAGCTCACCGTGCAATACGGCGCACAGCCCTTCACCGTCAGATACTCGCGGCGGATGTCGTCGAGCGAATACTCGGCCAGCGCCTTGCCCGGATAGCCGCGCTGCTGCGAGCAATAGTGCACCAGCCCGTCCTCGCAGATATACAGGTAACGCGCGCCCGCGCGGCACTTCCACTGGTTCGGGCGCCCATCGGCGATGGCGTCCTGAAAGTACTTGAGCCGCGAATAGCCGCTCTTCTCAAACGACTTCATCTGACGGTATACTTCACGCTCGGGGTCCGGCAGCGGACGCAACTGCCCGTCGCCGTCGTGAATGATGCCGATGGTCGAAGTGAACCCGAGTTCCAGAGCCCGCTTGCCGATCGTCAGCGCATCCTCGGGATGGCGCGTACCGCCGCCCACCACCGAATTGATGTTCACGTGGAAGATGGCATGTTCGGAAAGCCAGCGCAGCCGCTGATCGAGCACTTTCAGGCTCTTCTTCGAAACATCGTCCGGATTCACGTTGTCGATGCTGATCTGCATGTGGTCAAGCCCGGCCTCATTGAGGCGCTTGATGCGCTCCGCATTCAGCAGGTAGCCGTTGGTAATCAGCCCCGCCAGCATGCCGTGCGAACGCATGCGGGCGAAGATCTGGTCCAGTTCCGGATGCAGCAGCGGCTCTCCGCCGCTGATGGTGATGATCGTAGTGCCGAGCTCCGCCAGCCGGTCCACCCGGTCGAGCATCGTGGCGATCGGAATCGGCTTCGAGTAATCGTCGTATTCGTTGCAGTATCCGCAACTCAGATTGCAGCGCCGGATGGGGATCAGATGAGCCAGAATCGGATGGTCGGTGGACGCCAGCCCTTTCGCCACCATCTTGAACTCCCGCAGGCGGCGAGTGACCGCCGCCCACTGGCGCCGGAAACGAAACGCAGTCTCGCTCATTGAATGTCTAAACTCATATTCAACCACACTCGGGCTACGGCTTTTTCGGTTCCGGATCCTTCGGCAGTTCCTTGTCTTCGAACTTGATGACCGATTCCGCCTTGAACTGCTTGTAGTCTTCGTACTTGACGGTCATCTTGAGCGGCACCGGTCCGTTCTCGAACATCAGCGTGTCGTTGGCCACCGTGTAGGTCGGGAACCAGTACTTGTTGTCGATCTGCTCGCGATAGGTTTCAAACTTCGGGAACTGCTGATCGGAGCCCTTCTTCAGCTTGCCGGTCGCCCGTCCGTAGGACTTCACGATCTGCAGGTCGCGGTCGTCCACATAGATGAGCCCGGAAAAGTAGCGCAATCCCTGCTCCATGGTCTTCGGCTTGACCGCGAAGACATAGCACGGAATCTCATCCAGCGTTTCCTTGCCGAGGTAGCGGACATGATACCGGTCGACGTCCTTGGTGGTGAGCACGAACGGCTGCACGTTGCGCAAATCCTGTTCGTCTTCCGGTGTCATCTGAATCCGTTCGAGCGTGCTGACCGGGGCGCGTACCACCCGTTCGGTGCGCTTCCCTTCGGAGTTAAAGATGATGTCGGACACCATCTCATGCTTTTCGCGCGTGGGATTGCCGCCCGCGTCGAGGATGTTGATTTTCATCGTCTGGCGGTAGGTGTAGTTCTCGCGCGCCGCGGCGAATTCCGATTCCTTGGCGGCAAACTTGGTAATGACCTCTTCCGCCTGTTGCGGAGTCAGGTCTTTTTCAATCGCCGGGAGCCACAAAGGCAGCGCCAGCGCGGCCAACACGATTCTCTTCATCGGCTTGAGCCCCTCGCTCGAAGAATAGGACGCCGGAAACCGGCTCCAAGTTGCATTATCCCTTGCCCAGCATCTGTTTGGCGATGGTCATGCGCTGCATGTTGCTGGTGCCTTCATAAATCCGGCCGATCTTGGCGTCGCGGTAGAGCTTCTCCACCGGATAGTCTTTCGTGAACCCCACGCCGCCCAGAACCTCAACCGCCTTCGACGCCACGTTCTCTCCCGTGAGCGAACAGAAATACTTCGCCATGGCCGCCTCGGTCAGAAACGGCAGCCCGCTTTCCTTGAGCCGCGCGGCGTTGTAGGTAAGCAGGCGCGAAGCTTCCACCTGCGTCGCCATTTCGGCCAGTTCAAACTGCACCGCCTGAAATTCGGCGATCGCCTTGCCGAACTGCTTCCGCTCCCTGGCATAGGCGACGGCGTGATCGAGCGCCCCCTGCGCCAGGCCCGTCATCTGCGCGCCGATGCCGATGCGGCCTTCGTTCAGGGTCTCGATGGCGATCTTGTAGCCCTTGCCCGCTTCGCCCACCAGGTTCGCCTTGGGCACGCGGCAGTTGTCGAGAATCAGCTCGCACGTCGAAGAGGATCGGATACCCAGCTTGTCTTCTTTCTTCCCCACCTGAAAGCCGGGATATTCGCGCTCCACCAGAAAGCAGGTCACTCCCTTGTAGCCCGCCTCCGGGTTCACCGTGGCGAACATGAGATACAATCCCGCCTCTTGGGCGTTGGTGATCCAAAGCTTTCGCCCGTTGAGCAAGTAATGATCGCCCTGGTCCACGGCGCGAGTCGCCATGGCGAAGGCGTCCGACCCCGACCCGGCTTCCGACAGCGCATACGACGCCACCATGCCGGTAGCCAGCTGCGGCAGGTAGCGCTTCTTCTGATCGTCATTGGCAAAGCGCAGAATGGCGTTGTTGACCAGCGTGTTCTGCACGTCCACGATGACCGCGGTCGAGGGATCCACCCGCGCCAGTTCCTCGATCGCCAGCACGGATTGGAAAAACGTGCCTCCCTGCCCGCCGTATTCTTCGGGAATCTCGATCCCCATCAGCCCCAGATCGAACAACTGTCGCAGAAGGTCTTTGGGGAAAATCGCCTTCTCGTCCATCTCCCGAACGCGCGGTGCGATCCGCTCCCGCGCGAAGCGGCGGATGGTCGCCTGAAACAGCCGGTCTTCTTCGTTCAGTTGGGTGAGCGCGGCGGACATATGCCTATAGTTTAGTCCCGCCGATGCTAACCTACCTAGAATAGTCATGAGTGATTGGAAAGCCATCGCCAAGGCCAAAGGGCTGCCGCTCAGCGACGCCCAGGCCACCAAGCTCGAATCGGTGTTAAACCAGCTTGAGACGGACTTCACCGTCCTCAAACAGCGCCTCGCCGCGGCGGATCAGCCCGCCACAGTCTTCGCCCCCGCCGAGAGCGACGCGCAATGAACACTATCGTCGAAGCCGCTCAGGCGCTGCGCCAGAAGCGCACCACCAGCGTCGAGTTGACGCGTCAATGCCTCGATCGCATCGAGCGGTTGCAGCCCACGCTCAACGCCTTCATCACGGTGCTGAAGGACCGGGCGCTCGAACAGGCCGCCGCGCGCGACGCCGAACTGGCGGCCGGTGAGGATCGTGGCTCCCTGCACGGCATTCCCATCGCGCTCAAGGACATGTTCGAAGTGCGCGGTGTGCGCAACACCGTCGGGTCGAAGCTCTTCAAGGATCACATCTCCGAAATCGATTCGGCGGCCTGGGAAAAACTGGACGGCGCCGGTTGCGTTCTGCTCGGCAAAACCGGCATGCATGAGCTGGCCTACGGGGTGACCTCGAACAATCCGCACTTCGGCGCCGTGCGCAATCCGCACGATCCGGAGCGCATTCCCGGTGGATCGTCGGGCGGGTCGGGCGCCGCCGTCGCCGCCGGCATGGCTTACATGGCGATGGGCACCGACACCGGCGGCTCCATTCGCATTCCCGCCGCCTATTGCGGCACGGTGGGGCTCAAGCCTACCTTCGGCCGGGTTTCCACGCACGGCGTATTGCCGCTCGGCTTCTCCCTCGATCACGTGGGGCCGCTCACACGGTCTTCGCGCGATGCCGCCATCTGCCTGCAGGCGATGGCGGGCTACGACCCGCGCGACGCCAATTCGAGCACGCACTTCACCGACGACTACCTGCCGCCCGACGACACCGAGCTCGAGGGCATCCGCATCGGCTTCCCGCGCAATTTCTTTTTCGACCGCGTCGATTCGCGCATCGCCGACGCCATCGGCGAACTCAGCGAGCGCGCCGCCGCCCAGGGCGCCGCCGTCCAGACCGTCACCGTTCCCGATATCGCGGGACTCAACATGGCCGGCCGCGTCATCCTGCTGGCGGAAGCCGTGGCCGCCCTTGAGCCTTATCTCGACCGGCGCGAGGATTTCGGCGAAGAGGTGCTCCCGCTGCTCGACCAGGGCCGGCTCATCTCCGGCGCCGATTACGTGCAGGCACAGCGCCTGCGCCGCCGCTATCAGTTGGAATTCGCCAAGTTGTTTGAGTCCATCGACGTTCTGCTGACACCGTCCATGCCCCTGTTGGCGCCCAAGGTCGGCCAGTTGACCGTCGAGATCAACGGCGAGCCCGAAGACGCGCGCCTCGCCTCCACGCGTTTTTCGCGCGGCATCAACGTGCTGGGCCTACCCGCTTTGGCCATCCCCTGCGGTAAAGCCGATGGGCTGCCCATGAGCGCTCAGTTGATTGGCCGCTCGTTTGAAGAAGCGCTGCTGCTGCGCGCCGGCGCCGCTCTCGAGACCTCTGTTTCCTGATTCATGCTGACCACAACCGTAGGATCCTATCCTGTTCCCGAATGGCTGGCCGCGGCGCCCAGCGAACAGGCGAAACTCGACGCCACGCGCGTCGTTTTCGACATCCAGCGCCAGGCGGGCATCGACCTGGCCACCGACGGAGAACTGGGCCGGTTCGATATCAATCATCCCGATACCAACGGGATGATCGACTATTTCATTCGTCCCATGTCGGGGATTCGCGCCGGTCTCGGCCGCGGCGATTATGAAAAGTTCCGCGCCAAACAGACCATGGCTTTCCGCTCGAAACCGGCCGGTGTGGTAACGGGCGCGCTCGGCGAAGGCTCGCTCAATCTCAAAGCCGATTGCGAATTCTCGCGCGAAGCCGCCGGAAGTGAGAATTTCAAGTTTACGGTTACCAGCCCGTACATGCTGTCGCGCACGCTGCTCGACAATCATTACGGCGACTTCGCCACGCTCACCATGGAAATCGCGCGCGTATTGGCCGATCAGGTGGCGGGACTTCCCTGCTCCTGCATTCAGGTGGATGAGGCCAACATTCCCGGCAATCCATCCGACGCGCCGCTGGCGGCCAGGGCCATCAACGCCGTGCTGGCCAAGGTGACCGTGAAGAAAGCCGTGCATCTGTGCTTTGGCAACTACGGCGGCCAGACGATTCAGACCGGACACTGGAAGGCGCTGACCGATTTCCTCAATTCCCTCGACGTCGATCATCTGATCCTCGAACTGGCGCACCGGCCGGCCGCCGATCTGATGGCCTTGCGCGATGTCGACAAGCGCATCCGGATCGGCATCGGCGTGGTGGACGTGAAAGTCAATCACGTCGAAACCGCCGATGAGATCGCGGCCAGGATCGGCCAGGCCGAAAAGGAGCTCGGCGCCGGCCGGGTCGGCTGGATCCATCCCGATTGCGGATTCTGGATGTTGAAACGCTCGGTGGCGGACCGCAAGATCGCCGCCCTGGTCAAAGGCCGCGACAAGTATCTCGGCCGTTAGGTAATCACGAGGCGACGTCCAGCTCCTCTTCGGAAATGCAGTCGAAGTCGAGTTGCGCCGCCTCGCCATCCCAATCCACCATGGCGCAGCCGGCAGGCTCCAGATTGCCTCGGGTCAACTCGCCCGCCAGGGGTTGAATGAGGTGCCGGTGAACGGTGCGGCGGAGTTCCCGCGCCCCGTATTCGACGCTCGTCCCCTTGCCGAGGAGAAACTCCTTGGCGCGCAAGGTAAGCTCCACCGAAAACGCACGGCTGCCCAGGCGGGCGCGGATATGGCGGCGCAGCTCTTCCACCTGATGTTCGAGGATCCGCTCGAGCGCTTGCCTGTCGAGCGGATGGTAGGTGCTGATCACGTCCACGCGGTTGACGAACTCGGGCGAGAACTTGCGCTTCACGGCGTTCAAGGCGATGCTCTCAAGCTTGCGATGACGTTTCGGCCGCTCCCGCTGCACCAGCGAATCGAAGCCGAAGTCCGGCCGTAGTTCCCGGCTGATACCGCGGGCGCCCAGATTGCTCGTAAGAAAGATCAGGCTGCGCTCGAAGTTCACGATAGAGTTGTCGCCCAGCCGCAGAATCGCCTTATCGAGGACGCCGAGCAGCAGCCGGTTCATCGATCCGGCGGCCTTCTCGATTTCGTCGAACAACACGATGGACAGGTTCGACTTTTCGCTGGTGACTGCGTTGAGCTTCTGCTGGTTGAGCATCGGCACCGTTTCGCGATGGCCCAGATAGCCCGGCGGCGCCCCGATCAGCTTCGCCACTTCGTGTTCCATCTGAAACTCGCCGCAGTCGATGCGCAGCACGTTCTTCTCGCTGCCGTGAATCGCATCGGCCAGCGCTTCCACGGTCTTGGTCTTACCCGTGCCGGTCGGCCCCAGCAGCAGGAACACCCCCACCGGACGGCCTTCCGGCGCAAGCCCGGCCTGGTACATGTGTACATAAGGCACCAACGCTTCGAGGGCCGCATCCTGGCCTACCACTTTTTTGGAGAGCACGGTAAGCAGATCCGGCGGAGGAGCCTGAGACGGGCGCCGGTACCGGGAATTGGTCTGAGATCGCATGAGTGCGGGACTACCACCTTTCGCCGACGAGTCTAACGTCCGGCGGTGGCGTCCGGCGCGCGGGAGCGCTCCCGGGCCGCGCAAGCCGCTGAACGGCAAAGAGCTAGCAAGGCGAGGACGCTCCGGAAACTGCTGTGAATGCCGGTAGCCCGAAAGATGCGGAAGAGGATTCTATTTGTGCCGGTAAGTGATGCGGCCTTTGGTCAGATCGTAGGGTGACATTTCGATGGTGACCCGGTCGCCCGCCAGCACGCGAATGCGGTTACGGCGGAGTTTTCCGGCCAGATGCGCCAGCACCAGCCGCTCCTGATCCAACTGCACACTGAACAGTCCGCTGGGAAATTTTTCCACCACGGTCCCAGTGACTTCAATACTATCCTCTTTACTCATCTTCCTCCATGCGTTCAAACAGGGTACGGGTTTTGAGACCCCGGATGATTATATCCTAGCGAAGTCCGGCAGGTTCATGCCGGGTAGGCGCCGGCGATGTAGGTGCGCAGATTGCGGATCGTCTCGGCCTGCGCGGTCACGATCCACTTGACCAGATCGCCGATCGAGATGATCCCGGTAACGCGGCCGCCTTCGACGATCGGCAGATGGCGGATGCGCTGCGCGGTCATGATGCGCATGCACTCTTCGATCGACGTTTCCGGCGGTACGCTAATCACCGGCGAGGACATGATTTCCTCGATGGTCGTATCGCGGGAAGAGCGCCCGCGAAGAATTACCTTGCGGGCATAGTCCCGCTCGGAAACGAACCCAACGAGGCTGCCGGCCTTCAACACCAGCAGGGCGCCCACGCCCATGGCCGACATCAGTTCAATCGCTTCATAGACCGTGGCCGACGGAGCCACGGAATAGATCTCGCCTTCTTTCTGCTGAAGGACGTGGCGGACGGGAAAACTGATTTCCATTGCGCCTCCCTAGGGCATATGACGTTACTCCCCGCCGCGGCCGGTGTCAATGGGCACGATGCGGCATAATGGACGGCGTGAATCCGCTCTATATCCAGGTGCACGCCCGGGACAATGTCGGCATCGTGGTCAACCCCGAAGGGCTCGAAGCCGGGGCCGTGTTCCCGTCCGGGCTCATCCTGCGCGAGCGGACGCCGCAATCGCACAAGGTCGCCCTCGCCGCCATCGAAGCCGGGGAGCCGGTGGTGCGATACGGCGAAGTGATCGGCCGGGCCAGCCGCGCCATCGCGCCCGGAAGCTGGGTGCGCGAGGATTCCATCGATCTGCCGGTAGCGCCCGCGTTGAACGAACTGCCGCTTGCCACCGCCGTGCCCGCGCCTCCGGAGCCGCTTGAAGGCTATACCTTCGATGGCTTCCGCAACGCCGACGGCTCGGTTGGCACACGGAATATTTTGGGCATCGGCACGACGGTGCAATGCGTCGCCCCGACGGTGGAATACGCCGCGCGGCGCATCCGGGAGGAGTTGCTGCCGCGGTTTCCGAACGTCGACGATGTGGTAGCCATCACCCACACCTACGGCTGCGGAGTGGCCATCGACGCGCCCGGCGCCGTCGTGCCGGTTCAAACGTTGAAGCACATCAGTTTGCACGCCAATACCGGCGGCGCCCCGCTGGTGGTCAGCCTCGGTTGTGAGAAACTGCAGCCAGCTCGCCTGCTCCCGGGCCTGGCGCTGCAACGCGTGGGTGCGGCCGCGCTGCCCGTGCTTTCGAGCGATCCCTACGTGGTGAAACTGCAGGATGAGGACTTTCGCGGATTTCAACAGATTGTGGCGGCCATTCTGCGGGCGGCCGAGCGGCGGCTGGAAGAATTGAACCGGCGCCGCCGCGTCCCCTGCCCCGCCTCGGAATTGAATGTCGGCCTGCAGTGCGGCGGCAGCGACGCTTTCTCCGGTGTGACGTGCAACCCGGCGGTCGGCTATGCGGCCGACCTGCTGGTGCGAGCCGGCGCGACGGTGATGTTCTCCGAAGTGACCGAGGTGCGGGACGCCGTTCACCTGCTGACCCCGCGCGCGGTGAACGAAGACGTGGGGCGCGCGCTCATCCGTGAAATGCGCTGGTATGACGAATACCTGGCGCGCGGTTCGGCCGATCGCAGCGCCAACCCCACCCCCGGTAACAAGCGCGGCGGCCTGTCGAATGTGGTCGAAAAGGCGCTCGGCTCGGTAGCCAAGGCCGGCACCACGGCGCTGCGGCACGTGGCCACCCACGGCGAGAAGGTGAGCGTCAAAGGCCTGGTGTTCGCCGCCACCCCGGCTAGCGATTTCATCTGCGGTACGCAGCAACTGGCTTCGATGAACCTGCACGTGTTCACCACCGGCGAAGGCTCGCCTTACGGCCTGGCGCTGGTACCGGTAATCAAAGTGTCGTCGCGCACCGCGCTCGCCGAACGCTGGCCGGATCTGATCGACATCGACGCCGGCACCGTCGCCACCGGCCGGGAAACGATCGCCGATGTCGGCTGGCGCATGTTCCATCTCATGCTCGATGTGGCCAGCGGCCGGAAGCGGACCTGGACCGAGCAGTGGGGCTTGCACAACGCGCTGGCGCCATTCAATCCCGGACCCGTCACCTGATTTCTTTTAAATTAGACCTGGACATCCCACAGCCTTTGACATACCCTTCAGGATGCCCGGCGCCCCCCTGGAGCGCCGGAGCCACCTTCGAAAGGTTGTTGCAATGGACATCGAATCCACCTCCAAGCCAGAATTCTCACTGGCCGATTTCTCCCGCCGCGGGTTCCTGAAGGGCGCCTCCGCTCTCACCGCCGCGGCAGCCGCCACCACGCCCGCCAAAGCCGCTACCGGAAGAGTCGTCGCTTATGTCGGCGCCTACACGGACCGAGGCAAAGGGATCCACATGTTCCACCTCGGCAGCGACGGCAGTCTTACGCCCTGGAAGATCCTCGAAGGTATCCGCAGCCCTTCTTCGCTCGCCTTCAGCCCGGATAAGAAGTTTCTCTACGCTGTAAATGAAATCGGCAACTTCAATGGAACGACCAGCGGTTCTGTAACTTCCATGTCCGTTGGCACCGACGGCGATTTGAGAATTATCAACGTCGTCAGTTCCCAGGGCGGCGGGCCCGCCCACTTGAGTGTGGATCCAAGCGGAAAATGGGTGCTGGTCGCCAACTACGGCGGCGGCAGCGTTTGCGTGCTGCCCATCATGGGCGACGGCTCTCTTGGCGAATTCACCGATGCCAGGCTTCTGCCCCGGGAAGCCACCTACGGCCCCCAACCCTCGCCTCTGGCGCCTCCCGGAAGTTTCGCCAACAGCGGCCACGATGCGCCGCACGCCCATCAGGCGCAAACCGACCCCGGCGGGAACTTCGTCCTGGTGACCGATCTCGCCACCGACCGCATTTACAGCTACCGTCTCGATAAGACGGCCGGACGCTTGAACGCCTCCGCGCAGCCGTACGTGCAGGCCGGGCCCGGCGCCGGACCGCGCCACTTCGACTTCCATCCCAACGGGCGCTGGCTCTATAGCCTGAACGAAGAGGCTTCCACCATCGACTTCATCGCCTACGACGCCACCACCGGCGCGATGAAAATCAACGCTTCCGTTTCAAGCCTCCCGCAGGGATTCCAGGGCACCAATTACCCCTCGGAAATTCATGTCAGCGAGGACGGCCGCTTCGTCTACGGCGCCAACCGGTTGAATGACACCATCGGTGCCTACAGCATCGGGCCCGACGGCTTCCTGACGGCGACCGGACATTATTGGACGCGCGGCAGCTATCCGCGCCACTTCGCCATCGAGCCCTATGGCCGCTACCTCTACGTCTGCCATTCCCGCAGCGACAACGTCACCGCCTTTGGCGTCGATAGAGGTACCGGGCGGCTCAACTTCACCGGGAAGTACACCGGCGTCGGCAATCCGTCGAAAATCGTCTTCCTCGCCCTCTAGGTCCACAA
>CADEFT010000021.1:91693-136056 GCA_902826685.1 uncultured Acidobacteriota bacterium | reverse complement strand
GAATCCTCGCGCTCGAGGAAACATCGGGCAAAATCCTTTGGACCCGTGAGTGGCCCGCCGACTACACCGGCCTTTTACAGACCTGGGCCACCGGTCCGCGCGCCACACCGACCGTGGATGGCGATCGCGTCTACGTGCTGGGAGCGACGGGCGCCCTGCTCTGCCTCGATGTAAAGACCGGCGCCATCGTCTGGCAGCGCGACTACGTCAAGGATTACGGCACGCAAGTGCCTTCGTGGGGCATGACCGGGGCGCCGCTGGTGGATGGGCCGCGCCTCATCTGCCTGGTCGGCGGGGAGAACAACGCCAAGACAGTCGCCTTCGATAAAATGACCGGCAAGGAAATCTGGCGTGCGCTGCCATCGAACGGCGAGCCCGGATACAACCAGCCGTTCCTGCTGACGGCGGGCGGGCGGAAGCAACTCATCGTGTGGCATCCTTTGGCGCTCCATTCGCTCAGCGCGGAGACCGGCGAGGTGTACTGGGAACAGCCGTTCAAAATCAACTTCTCGTTGACCGTGGCGACGCCGGTGGCGAGCGGAAACCGGCTGCTGGTGTCGTCCTTTTATAACGGCAGCCTGCTGATGGAGCTCGACGCCGCCAAGCCCGCCGCGCGCAAGCTTTGGCAGGGCAAAAGCGATAGTGAAATTACCACCGACGGGCTGCACTCGCTGGTGAGCACGCCGGTGATGGATGGCGATTACATTTACGGCATCTGCAGCTATGGCATGATGCGCTGCCTCAACGCGAAGACCGGCGAGCGCGTTTGGGAAACCATCGATGTCACGCGGGAAAGCGCGCGCTGGTCTACCGGACACATCGTGCGCAACGGCGGCCGCTACTTCATCAACAACGATCAAGGCGACCTGATCATCGCGCGGCTGACGCCGGAAAAATACATCGAAGTCAGCCGCACACCGCTTATCAAGCCCACGTCGGCGCCGGGCAACCGCCGCAAGTTGACTTCGGTGAACTGGACCCACCCGGCCTACGCCAATCGCCACATCATCACGCGGAACGACGAAGAGATCGTCAGCTTCTCGCTCGAACGATGAGGAATCGCCGGACGTGAAGCGAATCGTTCCGCTGCTCGCTCTGCTCGCCTCCTGCCGGCAGGCTCCGCCGGCGAAGCCAATTGCGGCGGCGCCCGCCTGTGCCACCTGTCACGCCGCGCAGGCCAGGACACACGCGCAATCGGGCATGGGCCGTGCCTTCGCACGCGCCACGCCACCAACGCTTTCCAAAGAGGACTTCAGCCGCAACACCTACTTCCACGCGCCCTCGGACCGGCATTACACCATGCTCCGCCGCGGCGGTGAATTCTTTCAGCGGCGCCACCAGGTTGGCTTCGACGGCACGGAGACCAACGCCGTCGAGATGCGTATCGACTATGTGCTCGGCTCCGGCAACCACGCGCGTACCTACCTGACGCGAACGGCCGATAACCGTCTGTTGCAACTGCCGCTTGGCTGGTATTCCGAAGAGGGCGGCAAGTGGGCGATGAATCCCGGCTATGACCGGCCCGATCATCAGGACTTCCGCCGCGAAATCGGCTACGCCTGCTTTTTCTGCCACAACGCGTATCCCACCGTGGCGAACGCCAGTCTGGACGCGGCGGCCGTCTATCCGGCCGAATTGCCCGCAGGCGTCGATTGCCAACGCTGCCATGGCGAAGGGAATGAGCACGCCTCTTCGGGCGGAAAGGCGGCGATTCTGAATCCGGCCCGGCTGAGCCCGGAACGGCAAATGGAGGTGTGCATGCAATGCCACCTCGAAACCACCAGCTTCGCCCTGCCACACGCCGTGCATCGCTTCGGCCGCCGCGTCTTCTCCTATTCGCCCGCTGAGCCGCTCGCCGCCTATGCCATCCATTTCGATCACTCTCCCGGCGCCGGCCGCGGAGGCAAGTTCGAAATCGTCAACGCCGCCTACCGCTTGCGTCAATCGGCGTGCTTCCGCTCCGGCAGCATGACGTGCCTGACGTGCCACAATCCGCACCAGGGCGGCTGGAAGGGCGACGCCGTGTGCCGGAGTTGCCACGCCTCACCGGCGGGCCCCGTTCACACCGGCAAGACCGAATGCGCCTCGTGCCATATGCCGAAACGGCGCACCGAGGATGTCATCCACGCCGTGATGACCGATCATCTCATCCAGCGGAAGGCGCCGCCAGGTCTTACCGCTCCGCGAGCCGAGCGCGTTGAAGAAGGGGCCACCGCTTATCGCGGCGAAGTGGCGCTCTACTATCCACCCTCGCTCTCCACCGCCGATAGCGATCTCTACCTTGCTTATGCGCAGGTGGCGCAGAACGCCAATTCCAGGCCAGGCCTCGCGCGGCTCGCCGCGGCGATAGAGAAACACCGCCCGCCGGGTCCTGAATTTTATGCCGGACTGGGCCTGGCGCTTTCGGCCGCCGGCAGAACTGCCGAAGCCGAGACGCGCCTGCAGCAGGCGCTCGATCGCGACGCCAACTATCTGCCCGCCCTGCGCGGCCTGGCCGATACCGCGCGCCAATCCGGCCGCCAGGCGCGCGCCGCGGAGCTCATGAAAAAGATTCTCGAACGGCGGCCCAACGAAGCGGCCACCTGGCATGAGCTGGGGCGCCTGGAACGTTCCCCCGCCGCCGTGCGCAAGGCGGTGGCGCTCACACCCGAATTCGCCGAGGCGTGGAATACTCTGGGCACTCTCGAAGGCGAATCGGGCAATATCGCCGAAGCGCGTCGCGCCTGGGCGGAAGCGATCCGTCATCAGCCCGATCTGGCCGAGGCGCGCGTCAACCTGGGCAATGCTCTCGCCGCCGAAGGGCGGTTTCCGGAAGCGCGATTCGAAGCCGAGGCCGCCGCCAAATCGAAGCCCGGCTACGCGCCCGCCTGGGAGCTGCTCGGCAATCTCTCCGCACAGCGAGGCGAATGGCCCGCCGCCGCGGCGCAATTCCGCAAAGCGCTGGCCGCCGATCCGGCCTACGACCGTGCCCATCTGGGCCTCGGCACCGCGCTCGCCGCGCAGCGCGATCTAACCGGCGCGCGCTCTCATTTGCAGCGCGCGGCATCGAGCCGCAACCCCGCCGTGCAAGCCGAAGCCGCCAGTCTGTTGCGGGAGTTGCCCCGCTAACCGGGTGATATACTCGGCTCAGAAATGACAGTTGTCGAAGAGCGGACACAGGCTGGCAACTACTTCGTTTCGAACTACCCTCCGTATTCCTTCTGGAATGCCAGCCAGGTAGCCGATGCGCATGGCGTGTTCGACCGCGCGCCGGCGCGGCAGTCGCCCCTGGGCCTTTACGTTCACATTCCGTTCTGCCGCAAGCGCTGCCACTTCTGCTATTTCAAGGTCTACACCGATAAGAACGCCGCCGAGGTGGAAAGCTACCTGGATGCCGTAATCGCCGAACTGGCCCTCTATGCCGGCAAGCCTTTTCTCGGCGGGCGCAAGCCGGAGTTTCTCTACTTCGGCGGCGGCACTCCATCCTATATTTCCACTTCCCAACTGAACCGGCTGGCCGATTCCATGCAGCGGCTGCTGCCCTGGACCGAGGCGCGGGAAATCGCCTTCGAGTGCGAACCCGGCACTTTGACCGATGCCAAGATCCAAGCCATCAAGGCGATCGGCGTGACGCGGCTCAGCCTGGGCATCGAAAATTTCGACGACGCAATTTTGAAGGCCAACGGCCGCGCCCACACCTCCAGGGAAATCGGCCCGGCCTATGAGCGCGCCCGTTCCTGCGGCTTCGATCAGATCAATATCGACCTGATCGCGGGCATGATCGGCGAGACCGAAGAGAACTGGCGGGACTGCGTGGCCCGCACGATTGCAATGGCCCCGGAATCGGTGACCATCTACCAGATGGAGGTGCCTTATAACACCACCATCTTTCAAGGCATGAAGGTATCGGGGGAAAGCGCGGCTCCGGTGGCGTCCTGGAACACCAAGCGCCGCTGGGTCGGCTACGCCTTCTCCGAATTCGAAAAAGCGGGATACACAGTGGGCAGCGCCTATACCGCGGTGAAGGACCCTTCGCGGACCAAGTTTCTCTATCGCGATCTGCTATGGCAGGGCGCCGATATGATCGGCCTCGGCGTCGCGTCGTTCTCGCACGCCCAGGGCACTCACTTCCAGAACGAGCATGATTTCGAAACCTATCGCGAGACGGTGCGGCAGGGCCGTCTACCGCTGCTGCGCGCCCTGACCCCGTCCGAGGAAGAGCGCATGATTCGCGAATTCGTTCTGCAGATGAAGCTCGGCCGCGTCCGCAAACCTTATTTTGAAGATAAGTTCGGTGTCGATCTGCATCTAAGATTCGAAGAGCCGCTGCGGAAGCTGGAACGGGAAGGCATGCTCGCCCTAGAGCCCGAGGGCGTCCGCCTCACGCGCGAAGGCCTGATGCAGGTGGATCGCCTGCTGCCCGAGTTTTTCCGCCCGGAGCACCGCGTCGCGCGAAGGGTTTGAAGTACCAGGAGGAAGGAACCATGAACTACGACGCTATCGTTGTGGGAGGCGGACCCGCCGGATCCACCACCGCCGCCGTGCTGGCGATGAAGGGCCGCCGCGTGGCGGTGCTGGAGCGCGAAAAGTTCCCCCGCTATCACATCGGAGAATCGCTGCTGCCCTACTGCTATTTCCCGCTTGAACGCATCGGGATGATCGACCGCATCAAAGCCTCCCATTTTCCGAAGAAGTACAGCGTGCAGTTCGTTTCCACCGAAGGCAAACTCTCCGTGCCTTTCTACTTCTTCCAGCACATGAAGCACGAGGCTTCCATGACGTGGCAGGTGCTGCGCAGCGAATTCGACCAGATGCTTCTCGACAACGCGCGAGAGAAAGGCGCCGAAGTGATCGAGCGGATCACGGCGCGCGAGCTGATCCGCCGCGACGGGACGGTGACCGGTGTGAAGGCCGTCGATGCCAGCGGCGTGGAGCGCGAATTCCACGCTCCGGTAACCATCGACGCCACCGGCCGCGACGCTTTTTCGGTCTCGCGCAACGGATGGAAACTGCGCGATCCCTACCTCAACAAGATCGCCGTCTGGACGTACTACAAGGGCGCCACGCGCGACCCCGGCCTGGATGAAGGCGCCACCACCGTGGCTTTCGTTCCAGAAAAGGGCTGGTTCTGGTACATCCCGCTGCCGGACGATGTGGTGAGCGTCGGCGTGGTGGCCGAAAAGGATTACCTCTACTCGGAGTCGCGCGATCTGGAAACCATCTTCCAGCGCGAGGTTCGCAAGAACAAATGGGTGGAGGATCACGTCTCGGCGGGCAAGCAGTTTGGCGAATACCGCGTGACCGGCGAATACTCCTATCGCTCGCGCCACTGTTCCGAAGACGGCATGGTGCTGGTGGGCGATGCGTTCGCTTTCCTCGATCCGGTCTTCTCTTCGGGCGTCTTTCTGGCGCTGCGCAGCGGTGAGTTGGCCGCCGATGCGGTCGATGCCGCCCTCACCGCGGGCGACGTTTCCGCCGGACGTTTCCGCGCCTACGGGGCCGAAGTCTGCGAAGGCATCGAAGCCATGCGCCGCCTGGTCTACGCTTTCTACAACGCCAACTTCAGCTTCAAGGAATTCCTCACGGAGTTCCCCGATATGAAGGGCGAATTGACGGACTGCCTCATCGGCAATCTGTTTAAGGATTTCGATCCGCTGTTCGCGGCGATGGCGAAGTTCGCCGCCGTGCCCGCACCGCTGGCGCATGGAACACCACTCGAGGCCGCCCCGGCATTGCGCGCATGACCTCCGGCCGCGCCGCGATTGAAGCGGATCAGCTTGCGAAGCTGCGCGCGTTGCTCGACACCATTCTGCCCTCCAACCGCTTTTACGCCTCGAAGCTGGCCGGTCTTGAAATCGCGAGCCTCCAGGACTTCACCGCCCGTGTGCCCTTCACCGGCAAGCAGGAGTTGATCGACGATCAAGGGGCCCACCCGCCCTACGGCTCCAACCTGACCTATCCGCTCGCCGCCTATCCGCGCTTCAGCCAGACCAGCGCCACCTCCACCGGCCGCCCGCTGCGCTGGCTCGATACGGCCGAAAGCTGGCGCTGGATGCTGGGCAACTGGAAGCGTGTTTTCCAGGCGGCGGACGTCACCGGCGCCGATCGCATTTTCTTCGCGTTCTCCTTCGGCCCGTTCCTCGGCTTCTGGACCGCGTTTGAAGCCGCCGCGGAGATGGGCTGCCTGTGCCTTCCCGGAGGCGGCCTCGGCAGCGCCGCCCGCTTGCAATCGATCCTCGACAACCAGGCGACGGTGTTATGCTGCACGCCGACCTACGCCATGCACCTGGCCGAAGTGGCGGCGGAACAGGGCATCGATCTCAAGCGCTCCCGCTTGCGCCGCATCGTGGTCGCCGGTGAGCCTGGCGGCAGCGTGGAAGCCACACGCCGGCACATCGAGTCTCAATGGCCGGGCGCGCGCGTCGCCGATCATCACGGCATGACCGAAGTCGGACCGGTGACCTATAGCTGCCCGGCGCACCCGGGCGTGCTTCACGTCATCGAGTCCAGCTACATCGCCGAAGTCGTCGAGGGCGAACTGGTGTTGACCAATCTCGGCCGCGCCGGCTCGCCGCTGATTCGTTATCGCACCGGCGATCTGGTCAAACCCGCGCCACCGGGCCAGTGCGCCTGCGGCACCTGGGACATGGCTCTCGAAGGCGGCATCCTCTGCCGCAACGATGATATGGTTGTCATTCGTGGCGTCAATGTTTTCCCGGGCGCGGTGGAAGAGATTCTCCGCTCGGCCGGCGGCGTGGCGGAGTATCGCGTGCATCTGACCAACGAGCGTTCTCTGGCCGAATTGCGCATTGAAGTGGAGCCCGACCACACAAGCCCCGATGCCGCCACACTCTCGCGCCGCATCGCGTCGGCGTTTCGCGAGGCCTTGGCGCTGCGCGTGCCCGTCGCCGTGGTCGAGCGCGGCACGCTGCCGCGATTTGAGTTGAAAGCCAAACGCTGGGTGCGGAACGCATGAACTCACCGGTAAACGCGCATATCGAAAACATCCTGCTCACGGTGCTGGTGCAGTTGATGGTCATCATCGCCGCGTCGCGGCTTTCGGGCGCTCTGTTTCGCAGGCTTGGCCAACCGCTGGTGTGCGGAGAAATCGCCGCCGGACTGATTCTCGGCCCGTCGCTGCTGGGCGGCTGGTTCCCCGATCTGTTCGCGCGCGTCTTCAACCCCTCGGTCAGCCAGATCTTCAGCATCGTCAGCCAGCTCGGCCTCGTTCTGCTGATGTTCCTCATCGGGCTTGAATTCGACTTCGGCCATCTCGATGAAAACCGCCGCACCGTGTTTTCCATCTCCGCCGCGGGCATCGTTCTGCCGTTCATTCTGGGCTTTGCGCTCGGCCGGTTCATGCACGGACAGCTGGGGCTTGGCGGCCATTGGCTGAACCTGGCTCTGTTCCTGGCGGCGGCGATGTCGATCACGGCGATTCCCATCCTCGGCCGCATCATGATCGAGCTCGGCATCAACCGCACGCGGATCGGCGCGCTCACCATCTCCTCGGCGGCCATGGACGATGCGGCCGGCTGGATCATCCTCGCCGTCGTTACCGCCATTGTGCGCTCCGCCTTTGACCCGTGGAAGCTTTCGTGGATGATTCTGGAAGTGCTGGCCTTCGCCGCGGTGATGATTTTCGCCGTGCGGCCCCGGCTGATTCAATGGACTCGTACGGCGGCGCGCTCCGGCGACTTGTCGCTCAATTCGCTCGCCATCCTGCTGATCCTCATCTTCCTCAGCGCCGTCTGCACCAACCTCATCGGTATCTTCTCCATCTTCGGAGCCTTCTTTCTCGGCGCCATGCTTTACGACCAGCACGAGTTCGTGGCCGCCGTGAAACGCCGCCTCAGCGATTTCGTCACCGTCTTCTTTCTGCCGATTTTCTTCACCTACACGGGACTGCGCACCGACATCGGCACGATGACCGGCACCGGCATGTGGGCGCTTTGCGCGCTGGTGCTGCTGGCGGCGACAGTGGGCAAATTCGGCGGTTGCGCCCTGGCCGCGCGGGCCAACGGGTTGCCGTGGCGCGAGGCCTCGATCATCGGCGTCATGATGAACACCCGCGCGCTGATGGAACTGATCGTCATCAACATCGGCTACGACTTGGGCATCATTCCGCGCAGCGTTTTCTTCATGCTGGTCTTTATGGCCGTGGCGACAACCTACATCACCGCGCCACTGCTGCGGCGGCTGATTCGCGGCAGTGAAGTGGAATCGGCCTATCGCACACAGGAACTGGCCGGCAGCCGCGCTTAACCGCGAACCTCGTCGAGCCACGATTCGAGTTCCGGGGGCGGCGGCGCCTCCACCTCCACCATCCGGCCCGTGGCCGGACTCTCAAACCGGATACGGCGTGCGTGCAGAAAGAACCGCGAGTGGCGGGGATCGGCTGGAGCGCCGTAGAGACGATCGCCGGCCACCGGATGGCCGATGCTCGCCAGATGCACGCGGATCTGATGCGTGCGTCCCGTGCCGATCTTCACCTCCAGCAGCGTGAACCGGGGGAACCGCTCGAGCACTTTGTATTCGCTCCACGCCTCGCGGCCGCCCGCCAGGCGCGCGGTCATCCGCACGCGCTGGACCGGATCGCGGGCAATCGGCTTTTCGATGCGTCCACTCGCGGCCCGCGGCGTTCCGTGTACCAGCGCCGTATAGATCTTTTCCACGCGGCGCCCGGCGAATTGCGCCGCCAGGTGGCGATGCGCCGCGTCGTCGCGCGCTACCAGGACCACACCGCTGGTGAAGCGGTCGAGCCGGTGTACGATGCCCGGGCGCAGAGCCCCGCCGGCGGTCGAAAGCCGCGCGAAGCGATGGAGCAGTGCGTTGACCAGCGTCCCCGAATGTACGCCCGCTCCGGCATGCACCACCATGCCGGCCGGCTTGTTCACCGCGACGACGGCGGGGTCTTCGTAGAGGACGTCCACCGGCAGGTCTTCGGCGGCCGCCTGGAGCGGAGGCCGGTCCACCGGTTCGACATCGACGCGCTCGTCTCCGCGCAGCGGCAACGAACTCTTGGCGGGCTTTCCGTTCACCAGCACTTTGCCGGCACGGATCCACTCCTGAAGCTGCGCGCGGCTGCGATCGGGATAGCGGTCCTTGAGGTAATGATCGAGGCGGGTGCCCAAATCAAGAGGATACTCCCGTGGTAGCCCGCGGAGGGTGCGCGGGCGCTTGGATCTTCAATCGTTCCGGTGGTGCCGGATCGCTCGCTCGGCCAGAAACGCCATCAGCCGCGACGGGCGCAGCTTGAATCGCATGAGCACCACTTCGTTGCGTTCCACCACCGCCATCAGCAGATGGGCCCAGTCGCCTTCGTCGCGGGCGTAGACGCTCACGGTCTCACGCGCCTCGCGCACACGCAGAAGCGGACGCCAGGTGGAAGGCATCTCCCCGAACGGCTCGCGGATGACGCTTTCCGGCGTGCGGACATCTTCGAAAATCGCCATGCGAAAGCCGGTGGCGCCCAGCGGCCGGCCAACAAGACCGGCCGCACCCACCGCCAATCCGAGGAACGGAATTCGCAGCCGGCGCTTCCCGAGGCGATTCTCCATGTCTTCCACGGCGTTGTCGAAATCGAAATCGCGCGCGGCGAGCCCGCCGGGCAGCGCCAGCGCCAGGGCCAACAGGCAGCGGGGAATCATTCGTCGTCCTTCGCTTTCGTCGAGCCCTTGGTCTCCGCCTTCCGCATCGCCTTGGCCGCGTCCGATAGCCCCGGCAGATTCAATCCACCGAGCTTACGCAACTGGTCCGGATGAATATTACCCACCACGTTGACCAGCGTCAATTCGCGCGGCTCGGCGGCCACTACCACCAATCCCTGAATCTCGTTGCCGTCGGTTTTCATATAGACGCCGGCGTTGTCGCCTTTGCCGGAACTGCGCACATCCACCACGCTCTGCCAACCCGGCCCCTTGATCGCCGCGCGGATCTTCTCCACGTCGGCCATCGAATACTCGCCTTCTTTCTGGAAATTCAACACGCGGACATAGATTCCGCGCACCCCATCCAGAAGTTTCCGCGCCTCGGCCTCCTCCGGCTTCGCGGCCGAAAGAAACTTCTTGGCGATGGCCAGCATGTTGCCGTCCAGATTTACCTCCACGGTTTCATGCGCCTTCGCCTGCAATTGTTCGAACGGAATCAGTTTCTGAAAGTCCTGCGCCCGCGCCAGCATGGCCGCGGCTCCGATCAGAATCCATATTTTCATTGCTGTCTCCCTGTATGCAATTTGCGCTCCACCAGCGCGAGCTTTTCTCCTGTAATTTCCAGAGCGAGCATCAGTTGGCGCTTGGCCTCCTCCGCCTGGCGCCGCTCGTCGCGAAATTTCAAGCCGCCCATCGTCAAAACCAGCGTTGCCGCCATGGCCGCCGCCCAGGCCCGCCAGGGAGTGCGCCTTCGCTCCGGCAGTTTGGCCATCACGCGGCCCGTGAAGCCGGGCCCCGGCTGCTTGCGGGCCAACGCACTTCGCAACCGCTCATCGAAATCGCTCACCGGTCCACTCCTTTCGTCGCCGCCACGCGCGAGCGCAAAACCGTCAGCGAACGGTGCAACTGGCTCTTCACGGTGGCCAGGGGCACTTCCATCACGGTCGCGATCTCCCCTGGCGCCATATCTTCCTGATACCGCAATACCACCATGGCGCGCGCCCTCGGCGGCAGCCGGCTCACCTGCTTCCATAGCAACGCGTTCAGGAACGGATCGGCCGGCGATTGACGCGGAGCGGCAGGCTCCGGCACCACTTCCAGCGATCCGTGCCGCCGGTACCGCTGCCGGCGGCAATAGTCGATCGCCCGCTGGCAGGCCACGCGGCGCAGCCAACTCACCATATGCGGCTCGGTCTCGATCCCATCCAGATTCTGATAGAGCGAAAGGAATACGTCCTGGGCGATGTCCTCGGCGGCATTCCAGTCGCGCAGCATGTGCAAAGCGATGGAAAACACCATCGACTGGTGGCGCTCGACGAAATTCCCGAAATCCCGGTCCGTGGCTCTCATCCGGCTCTGCCAACCTATTACGAACGGCGGGCCCGGTGAGGTTGCATCAAAATTCACCCACTCAGGTATTTGCCGGAGTGGAATCGCCGGGCTCTGCCTTTAGCATGGAGGTTGTGAACTGGAGATGGTCGCTTGTAGCCATCGTCGTCACGCTGTCCCTGGCCCGCTGGGCAATCGAGGCGACCCGGTTGGGCCAGGAGGCGGCGCCGATTCCGGAGGCCCCTGCCGCCGCCCCAGTGACGCCACAGGTCCGCAACCACCCCGCCGGCGATGGCCAGTTGCCTGAAAACTATCCGTCCGACGTTCCGGTGTGGGAACAGGCGGAGATCCTCGAGACCATCGTCTCGCCCAGGGTCGAAAGCGTCGCCTGGAGCGTGGTCTTCACCGCCGCCGCCGGACCGGGCGCCATCGAAGGCTGGTACCGGCCGCAGCTTGAAGCGCGAGGCTGGCGCGTGACCCGCCTCGAATCCATCGCCCCGGAGCTTCCCGCCAACGATCCCGGCCGCGTCCTGGTGGCGCTCAAAGACGGCCGCCGGCTCGAACTGTTGTGGCCGGAAGGCGCCGGTGCGGCCAGGCGAACCGTTTCCCAAACCCTGGTGGAGCCCGTCACGCCAACGCATAAGTGACACGGCTTCCCGCGGCGCGGAATCCCACCGGCTCGTAGACGGCGACGGCAGCCGGGTTGGCGGCGCCAAGCCACACCAGATCGCCGCCGGCTTCGAAATGAGATTCGATCAGCGCCGCCGCGATGGCCGTTGCCAGCCCGCGCCGCCGGAACCGGCCGATCGTCGCCATCGCCGCCAGTTCCGCCAGCCGCCCTTGCGGAACCAGGGATCCGGCGGCGGCCGGGCTTCCGTCCATATAGGCAATCGCACAGCGCCAGAATCCGTTGGCAATCTGGTAGCGCACCAGCGCCGGGTCGGATTCGTCTTGCGGAAAGACTTCGTTCTGCACGGCAACGAAAGGCCCGGTGCGGTCCGGTTCGACGAAGCTCACCGCGTGACGCGCCGTCGTGGGCCGCCGCGTTTCCGGTGTGCAGATCATCAGATCGATCGACGATTCGAGGGCGAAGCCGCAATCGCCGAGCACCGGCGCGAGCCACGGCCATGCCTCCCGAACGAAGCTCACCCGAGGCAGGCGCCCTTCGCCCTGAAACACACTGGTCAACCGGGCGGCCGCCAGCCTTACCTGCTCATAGCTCCATGGCGAGGCCCAGGGGACGGCGTAGTTCAAAGCGGCCAGATTCGAAGAGGAATCCAGGCAGGCGCGGAAGCAGCCGATGTGCTCGACGCGGGTTCCTAAAGCCGCCATCTCAGCCGCCCCGTCCGCCAGCCGGTACAGAGAACTCATTCAGACAAGCTTTATTGTAGTCAACGATTGGCGCCTGGGCTGCGTGATACCTCATGAAATGGCTGCCGATGAGATGGCGCTCGAAATGACCCCCAAGCGGATCTCCGGCGCCATGACCTTCGAGGAGTTGATGGCTCTGGCCGAACGGCCGGTTCTACGTGTCTGCTACCGGCTGCTGGGGAACCGGCCGGATGCGCAGGACGCGGCTCAGGAAGTATTGCTGAAGGCTTATGGGAATATGGCGAAGTTCCAGTCCGGGCAGGATCCGATGCCGTGGCTCTATCACGTGGCGGTAAATCAATGCCGCGACCGTCTGCGGCGCCGGAAGTACGGCACGACTCTCGAATCCATCACGCCGCGCGAAACCACGGCCGATCCGGAGCAGCAGGCGGTTCAGGCGGAGCGGAAGCGGCTGCTGGTCGAGGGGCTGGCCGGGCTCGGCGAACGGGAGCGGACGGCGCTGGTGCTGCGCGACCTCGAAGGGCTCGATACGCGCGAAGTGGCGCGCATTCTGGAGGTCGCCGAAGAGACCGTGCGATCTCAGTGCAGCGTTGCCAGAGCCAAGCTGAAACAGTTCATCGAAGCGAGGAGCGCCTTATGAGCGATCTCGATCTGCTGCGGGAAGCGATGGATGTGGATGAGGACGACGTGCGGCAACTGAGGGCCCGCGTGCGCGCCGGGGTCGCGCGGCGTAGGCGTCGTATCTGGCTGCTGTGGCCCGCGGCCGCGGCGGCGGTGATCGCGGTGTGGCTCTGGCCGGTTCCGGAGACGGAATCGCTGGTGATCTCGAGCCCGGCTCCGGCCGCCCCGGCGATGACGGCCGCGCGGCCCGCCGTGCTCGCTCCGGTCCTGGTGCACCGGAAAAGGAAAGAGCCGGTGGTGCTGCATCTGGAAACGTCCGACCCCGATGTTGTGATTTATCTTGTCGGTTCGAATGGAGGCGCGGAATGAGATACATGGTATGCCTGATGCTGGCAGGCGCGTTGACCCTGGGCGGCCAGGAAGCGGCCAAACCCACAAGCAAAGTGGTTCGATTGCGCTATGTCGATTCCAAACGGGTTTTCAATCTGCTCGCCGGAGGCGCGGGCGCCGGCCGCATTTCGTTGGACGGTGACCTGATCGTGCTGCACGGCCCTCCCGACGCCGTGGCCACGCTCGAAGGCCTGGTGAATCAGATCGATACGCCGACGCCCGCCAAGCGCAGCGTCGAGATCAGCACCTACATGTTGCTGGGGGTTGGGGAGGCGGGGGGGCCGAAGACGCCGGACGAACTGGGCGGCGTCGTCAAACAACTGAAGGATATGTTCCCGTTCGCCGGTTACCGTCTGCTTGAGACGATGTACATTCGCGCCGGCGAGGATCGAGGTGGCGAAACCAGCGGCCTGATGCCGGGATTCGGTTCGGCGTCCGATACCCTTCCCAAGCCCATCTATCAATGCAAGTTCGACCGCGTGCGCGTCGAAGAGTCCGGGGGCACGCGCCGGATCGTTCTGACCGGTTTGCGATTCGGGACCAAGATCCCCTATTCCACCGGCAAAGAGGGCTACCAATATGCCGACCTCGGCGCCAACGTCGACACGGTCAGCGTTCGCGAAGGACAAAAGGCCGTCATCGGCAAGGCAGGCGCCGGGCCGGGCAAGGAATCCCTGTTCCTCGTCCTGAGCGCGCGCGTCGTCGAATAACCGGGAATATCGGCACTCCTGCCTGCGTCATGTCAGGCAGGAGTAGACAATGGGAACAGCGCCCCTGGTGCTAAGATTGCCTTCCACTGCCTTGCCGGTTGCCTTTAACGAACTCTATGAGCGTTTCGCCGACCTGGTGTATCGCGCGGCTCTGCGCGTAACCGGGTCGCCGTCCGACGCCGAAGATGCGCTACAGACGGTTTTTCTTCGCCTTTGGAATCGCGAAGATCTGGCGCAAACGGCTCAAGCGCCCGAAGCGTACTTCCGCCGCGCGGCCGTCAACGCGGCGGTGGACGTGTTGCGCCGGCGGTCGCGCCGGGCGGAACGCCCCCCTGAAGACGGTCTGACCGCACCTGCCTCCTCTCCCATCCTCAAGGAACAACTGCGGCGGGCCATCGCGCAACTGCCCGCGCGCGATGCCGAGTTGTTCACACTCCGCTACATCGAAGGAATATCGAACACGGAACTGGCGGCCATCTTTGGCATGGACCGCATCACCATTGGAACGCGGCTGCACCGCATCCGGCAGGTTCTGCAGGAAAGTCTAGGCGAATGAGCGAAGGGAGACTGGCCATGAACAACGACGAACGGTTTGACCGGTTGCTGGAAGAGCTTCGCGATGAGACTCCTTCGGCGGAGGTGGTGGATGCGGCGAAGGCGCGTGTGCGAGCGCGGCTTGAAACGCCGGTTTGCGCCGGCTTTCAATTGGAATTCGCCGGTTACCGCGCGGGTACGCTGCTCGAATCGCGGCGCCTGCTGGTGGAAGATCATCTCAGCCGCTGCGCCACATGCCGCCGGACGCTGGGACGCGAAAATGGGGAAACGAACCCAAGCGTGATTGCAATGCCTGTGTCCCGATGGTCTCAGACGGCGCGGCGCTATTCGAAAATCGCCGCGGCGGCGGCTTTTGTCGCGGTGGGCCTTTACGCGGGCCGCGGGCGTATCGATTCGGCCCTGGCGCCTTCCGGTCCCCGTGCGACGGTGGAGGCGGTGTCGGGCAAGCTAGTGTTGCTTTCGACGGGCCGGACGCTGGCGGGCGGCGCCGTTCTGGGCGAAGGGGAAGTGGTGCGGACGGCCAGCGGGTCGCGCGCCGCGCTGCGGCTGGCCGACGGTTCGATGGTCGAGATGAACGAACGCTCGGAACTGCGGATTCGCGGCGCCTGGTCGGGCCAGCGAATCCTGCTCGAACGCGGCGATGTGATCGTCCAGGCCGCGAAACAACGGCGCGGCCATCTGCAATTGATGACGCGCGACACCACGTCTTCGGTGAAAGGTACGGTGTTCGCCGTGTCTACGGGCGTGGCGGGTTCGGTGGTGTCGGTGATGGAAGGCGCCGTGGAAGTCGCGCAAGGCGGAGGGCCCCAGAAGCTGGTGAAGCCGGGGCAGCAGGTTCACACGGCCGAGGTGTACGCCGGCTACGGCGTGCGCGATGCAATCTCCTGGAGTCCCAACGCGGAGAAATACTTCGCCCTGGTGGCGGAATTTGCCACGCTCGAAAAAGAGATCTCGGCCGTGCTGTCGCCGGGCCTGCGCACGCAATCGGCGCTGCTCAAGCAAATGCCACTGAACACCATCCTGTACGCGGCGGTGCCGAACTCCGATGGCGCCATTAACCGCGCCGTGCGGCTGGTGGAAAATCGCGCCCGGGAAAATGAAGTGCTGAAGGAATGGTGGGAGAGCCACGCGGATCTGAAAACCGTTCTGGGCAGGCTGCAGGAGGCGTCGGCGCTGCTGGGAAATGAAGTCGTATTGCTGCTGGCGGCCGATCCGGCCGGCGCCGCGAAGCAGATCCCGCTGATTCTCGCCGAAATCAAGACCGGACGGGAGGCGGCGCTGAAAGAAGTCATGGACAAGGTGGTGACCTCTTCAAGCGGCGGGACCTATAAGATCGTGGGCTCGCTGCTGCTGATCTCGCGCGACCAGTCCAGCCTCGCGCGGCTCCAGCCGCTGTTGGGGCTCGGCGCTTCGAGTCCGTTTGCCGCCGAGATCGCGCAGCGCTACACACGGGGGGCGGGATGGCTGTGGGCGCTCGACGCCGGCCGCATGGTCACCCTCGAGACCAAGCCGGGTGAGCATTCGCTGTTTGCCGTGCTGGGGCTCAGCCAGTTGCGGCATGTGGTGTTCGAACAGCGCGGCATGGGCGGCCGCGACGACAACGAGGTTTCGGCCAGTTTCCAGGGCGCCCGCCAGGGCGTGGCTTCGTGGCTCGCCGCGCCGGCCGCTTTCGGCTCGCCCGAATACATTTCGCCGAATGCGATCACGGCGGTGGCCGCGGTGACGCGCAACCCGCGCCAGGCGGTGGATGAACTGATCCGCGGCATCAGCGCCGTGCGGCCCGGCATTCTCGACGATCTGCGCGAGTTTGAGCGATCGACTGGAATCAACTTCGCCAACGACATCGCTTCTTCGATCGGCAACGATTTCAGCCTGGCCGTCGAGACCATCTCGATTCCCGTGCCCGGCTGGGTGGGGGCGGTTGAGATCAGCAGCCCGGTAGCGATCGATTCGGTGCTGCAGCGCATGGTGGAAGCGTCGAACCGCCACTTCACCAGCGCCGGCCAGCCGCAGAATGCCCTGGCGATTTCAAAGGAAACGGTCAATGGCCGTGTGTGGAACGCGCTCACCAACGCGGCCAAGACCCAGATGCTGCATTGGACCTACGATGGCGGCTATATGGTGATGGGACCCGACCGCGCCATTCTGACGCGCGCCATCGCCACGCGGGCTTCCGGCACGCCGCTGGTGCGCTCGGCGCGTTTCCGCGAAATGCAGCCGGCGACGCCTTCGGTTCATGGCTCCGGATTCTTGTGGCTGAACACGCGCGGGGCGCTCGATTCGCTGCTGGCGGTGACGGGATCGGCGGCGCCATCGGCTCTGCGCTCCCTATTGACCAGCCGCGATCCGGTTCTGGTGATCTTGAGCGGAGAAACGGAACGAATCGCGGCCTATTCGCGTACTCGTTTGACAAGCCTGCTGATCGACCTCATGGTGACGCAAGGCGCCAAGGGAGCCGGAGGCGGCGGTGGAAGAACGATTCAGAAGAAACTCCATGCAATCGGTGGTTGAAATTGAAAATTTACGCGTAAGACTGGGGCGGCGGGAGATTCTGGACGGAATCACCTGCCGCCTCGGCGCGTCTGGAACCGGCCGGGCGATCGGGCTGCTGGGCCCCAACGGCGCCGGGAAATCGACGCTGATTCAAACGCTGCTCGGCTTTCATGCGCCGCACGCCGGCTCGGCGCGCATCCTCGGATTCGATTGCCACCGGCAGCCGCGCGAGGTGCGCGCCCGTCTGGGTTACATGCCGGAAAACGACGCCTTTCTGGCCGACATGACGGGTGTGAGCTTTGTGCGCCTGATGGCCGAGGTTTCGGGCGTTCCCTCCGAAGCCGCGCTCGAAAAAGCGCATGAGGTCCTGTTTCACGTGGGCCTTGGCGAGGCGCGCTATCGCAAGGTGGGCACCTATTCGCTGGGCATGAAGCAGATGGCGAAGCTCGCGCAGGCGATCGTGCATGGACCGGAACTGGTGATTCTCGACGAGCCCACCAACGGCCTCGATCCATCGGCCCGCGCGCGCATGATCGAGCTGATTCGCGAAATGAAACAGGATCACGGGATGAACGTGCTGTTGTGCTCGCACCTGCTGGGCGACGTGGAGCAGGTTTGCGACGAAGTGGTCATACTCAAGGCCGGCCGCATCGTTCATCAGACCGATCTTGAAGCCGAGCGGCACCAGAACCGGCGCTTTGTCGAATTGGAAGTATCGGGCGACGCGCCGGAGTTCGCGGAATCGCTGCGCGAGATCGGCGCCGAGGCGATGAACGAAGGCGGCGGACGCTGGCGCATCGTGCTGCCGCTCGATGTGGAGCTGCGCGAAATCTGGCGCCTGGCCGCGCGCCATCAACTGGCGATCCGCAAGTTGACGAACCGGCGCGATTCACTGGAAGAGATTTTCCTAAAGGCGGTGGGCCACCTGCCAGCCGCGCCCGCCAGTGCGCCGCCGCGCGAGGAGGTGGCCAATGGCCGTTTATAAGCGCGGCTATCAGCGCTATTCCGGGCCGCTGACGGGACGATGGACGCGGCTGCTCGCCTTTCCGCGTTTTGCGTGGCGGCGCATGATGGATCAGCGGCTGGTGCTGATCGCGCTGATGCTATCGATGTTGCCGGTGGTGGTGGCGATGGCGATGATCTACGTCGGCAACCGCCAGGACCTGTGGCGCGGTTTGGGCATGGGCGATGCCGCGAAAATGCTGGAGATCAACGCTTCGTTCTTCCTCATATGGATGAACGCGCAGGCGGCTTTCGCCGTCATTCTGGCGGCGCTCGCCGGGCCGGGCCTGGTGGCGCCGGACCTTGCCAACGGCGGACTGTCGCTCTATTTCAGCCGCCCGCAGACGCCGCGCGACTACGCCGCCGCGCGCCTGATCGTGCTGACCGGCCTGCTCTCCCTTCCCACCTGGATTCCGGCGGCGCTGCTGTTGCTGTTGCAATCGAGCATGGCGGGTTGGGACTGGGTGGCGGCGAACTGGAGGCTGGCGCCGGCGATTCTGGGCGGACTGATGTTGTGGATCTTTTTCGTAAGCCTGGTGGCGCTCGCCAGTTCCGCCTGGGTGAAGTGGCGCATCATCGCGGGCGCGCTGATTCTGGCGCTGTTCTTCGTAACGGCGGGCGCCGGCCAGGTGATCAACGCGGTGTTCCGCGAGCGCTGGGGGTTGTATCTGAATCCGGCCGTGAATATGAGCAACCTGTGGCATGCGTTTCTCGGGCTCGAGTTGCCGCGCGATCTCGAAGCCTGGCCGAGCGCCGTGTGCCTGGCGGCGATGACGCTGGTCTTCGGCTGGGCGCTTTTGCGGAAACTGCGCGCCGTGGAGGTCGTGAAATGATGCGCGATCCCGAGGTGGTGTTTGACGGCGTCAGTAAGTTCTACGGCGAGGTGCTGGGGGTCAATAGGGTTTCGTTGAACGTCCCGCCCGGCATCACCGCGCTGGTGGGCCCGAACGGCTCCGGCAAGACGACGTTGATGAATCTGATGGCCGGCCTGATCTTTCCGGAACGCGGGACGGTGAGCGTGCGCGGAATCTCGCCGCGCGATCCGGAGAAGCTGATGCGCGTGCTCGGCTATGCGACGCAGTACGACGCGGCGCCGCGCGGAGTGACGGGGTTCGATTTCGTGCTGACCGGCCTGCTGCTTTACGGCCACACTCGCGCCGAAGCCGAGCGCCTTGCCTGGCGCGCGATTGAACGCGTGAACCTGAGGGAAGCGGCCGGCCGGAAGGTGGCCGCTTATTCCAAGGGCATGCGCCAGCGAATCCGGCTGGCGCAGGCGATGGCGCACGATCCGGAGGTGGTGGTGCTCGATGAACCGTTAAACGGGCTCGATCCGCTGGTGCGCGCCGAAACCATCTCCTTGTTTCGCGAGTGGGCCGCCGAGGAGCGGCATGTGATTCTCTCAAGCCATGTCCTGCAGGAGGTGGATGTCATCTCAGACCAGGTGATTCTCATCTCGAATGGAATGATTGTGGCGGAAGGCGAGATCCGCAACGTGCGCAGCGAGATTTCCGAACATCCCAGCCAGTTCCTGGTGCGATGCCGCGACGCGTCGCGCGTGGCCGCGATGCTTTTCGGAGAGCCGCATGTGACCGAAGTGCGTCTGCAGGACGATGGGGCCGGGCTGTTGGTATCGACACGCAGCCGCGATGAGTTCGCGCAGGCCCTGGGCCGCATCGCCGTACAGAGCCATGAGATTGAAGGCGTGATTCCAGCCGATGAAAATGTCGACTCGCTTTATGGCTATCTGATCGGTTCGGGAGGACGCTCATGAATCTCGCGTTCCGGTTGCGCCAGGCGCTTCTGATCGCCAGGCTCGAAGTGCGCCGCGCGTTCTTTTCCAAGCGCGGCTTCTGGGTGTATGGATTGGCGCTGTTTCCCATGCTGATCTTCCTGGGCCATGGACTCGAGGTCAAATGGAAGCGCGAGGCGTGGTCCAAGTCCGCGGCGTCGCGGGCGCAGCTCGACACCATCGCCGAGGGACAGACTCTCGACGAGATCGAACGGCGGCTGGGCCGGCCCATTCGCCGGCATCACTGGGAGGACGGCGAACGGGAGCACGATTCCTGGCTCTACAGCGATGGCACGCGCCAGGTGCGCCTACGATTCACCAACCGGGTGTTGACCGGGATCCAGTCGCGGCAGATTGCGAACTTCGACGAGGATCGAACGGTGCTGGCGACGGTGTTTCAGTATTTCTATCTGCGGCTGGCGATTTTCTTCGGATGCCTGGGCATCTTCATGAACCTGTTTCGCGGCGAGATGCTGGATAAGACGCTGCATTACTGGCTGCTCGCTCCGGCGCGCCGCGAAACGGTGATGATCGGAAAATATCTGGCGGGCGTGGCGGCTTCGATGGTGATCTTCGGTTTGGGAACGGCCGCCTGTTTCTTCGCCGTGATGTGGTATCAGAATCCGGTGGAGGTAGACGCGTATTGGGGCGGAGCGGGCCCGGCGCACCTGTTCTGGTACATTGCGGCGGCGGCGCTGGCCTGCATCGGCTACGGCAGCGTTTTCCTCGCCGCGGGCCTGCTGGTGCGCAACCCGATCATACCCGCGGTGGTGCTGCTGCTTTGGGAAAGCATCAACGGTTTCCTGCCGGCGATGCTGCAGCGCTTGAGCGTGCTGCACTATGTGCAGTCGCTGTGCCCGGTGCCGGCCGTGCCCATAGACGACGATATTCCGGCGGTGGCGAAACTGCTGCTGGCGCCGGCGGAATCCGCTTCCGCGTCCTTCGCCCTGGCGGGAGTGGCGGGTGTAACGCTGCTGGTGCTTTACGCGGCGGCCCGCGCGATCCGGCGAACCGAGATCGACTATGGGACGGAATAGCCTTCGCTATCGCGACGCCAGCATCCGGCGGTAGGCCCGCTCGAGTTCGGCACGCGACTGTTCGTTCAGTTCCGGAGGGATTTCTCCTGGAGAGTACTGGCGGCAGAGAGCGATCGTCTTCTTCAGGCTCTCGGTGAATTCAATACACGGGGGGCAGTCCTTAATGTGCTCCTCGATGGCGCCACAGGCATCCGGCGGCAGTTCGACGTCGAGGTATTGCGATAGCAACGCGAAGACTTCCCTGCATTGTCCGGAAGCGCTCATTTCGCCTCCACCAGTACACCTCGCAGACGCGCATCCAAATCCTTGCGCACCGCCAGGCGCGCGCGGTGCAGCCGCGTCTTGACCACATCTTCGGTGACGTCGAGAATCTGCGCCGTTTCCCCGGTGGTCAGTTCCTCCACATCGCGCAGCAGGATGACCGCGCGATAGATCTCCGGCAATTCGCCGATGGCCCGGCGCATTTCTCTCTGCATCTGGGATCGCATCGCCTGATCCTCCGGCACATGAGACCAATCCGCGATTTCCAGCTTCATCGCGCCACCCTCGCCATTCCGCGCGGGCATCAGGCTGTCGAGAGAAATCTCCTCGTTGGCGGACGGAGCAAACAGGCTGCGGCGGCGCTTGGTGAGACAGGCGTTTTTCGCGATGCGGAAAACCCACGGCCGGACCCGCTCCGGATCCCGCAATTCGGCGAATCGCTCAAACACGCGCAGCAGCGTCTCCTGGGCCACTTCCTCGGCATCTTCGCGCTGGCCGCACATCAGCCAGCTGTAGTTAAAAATCTTCGACCGGAAATGCTGGACGAAACGGTCGAAGGCACCTGTAGTCCCACTCAATAGCTGACGGGCAAGCGCCGTTTCGGCCGCGCGGTCCATGTTCTGTGATTGTAGCGGCGAATCCTCCTCGCTTCCACGGACGCAGCCGGGAAGCGAAAGTGACAAAGCCTGTCACTTTCCGTGTAAGAATGCGTCGTGAGAAATGGAAACGCCATGAAACGGATCATTCTTCTGGCCCTGGCCACCGCGGCGATGGGCCAGGACCCACTCTCTCTGAAGGAAGCCGTTGGACAGGCGCTTCAGCTTCATCCATCGCTGCGGGCTTCGGCCGCCGCCAGGGACGTCGCGAAGGCCGGGATTACGGAAGCCCGAAGCGGCCTGCTGCCGAAGGTGAACTATTCGGAATCCTGGACTCGCAGCGACAACCCGGTGTTTGTATTCTCGTCGCTGTTGACGCAGCGCCAGTTCACGCAGGAGAGTTTCGCTCTGCCGGCACTGAACCGGCCGGGGTTTCTGAACAACTTTCAGTCCGTGGTTGCCGCTGAGCAACCGCTGTATGACGGCGGCAAGACCCGCCATGCGGTTCAGGTAGCGGAATTGGCGCAATCGTCGGCCGGCGAGTCGATGCGCCGCGAACGAATGGATGCCATTCAGCGGACGGCCCGAGCTTACTATGCCGCCTTGCTGACCGCCGAACAACTGCGGGTAACCGCGCAGGCTCAGCGATCCGCCGAGTCGGGTCTGGAGCGCGCCGAGGCCCGGCGTTCGGCGGGCATGGCGACGGACGCGGATGTGCTCTCGATTCGTGTACACCTGGCAAAGGTCAAGGAAGAAGAGATTCAGCGCACGGCGGATCTGGAAGTGGCGCGCGCGTCGCTGAACGAGGCGATGGGGTTGCCGCTCGACACGGCCCACACGCTTACCACATCGTTGAAAGATCTTCCGGTCTCTCCAGAGAGCCTCGCCGGTCTCGAACAGTCCAGCCGCGGGCGGCCGGAGAATCGCCAGGCGCAGCTTGCGAGGGACATCGCGGTGGTCCGGCAGGCGGATGCGCGGTCCAACTATATGCCGCAGGTGGTGGCTCGGGGAGCGTTCGAGGCCGCCCGCCAGCGCTTCTACAATCAAGGCGGCGCCAACTGGCTGGTTTCGATCGGGCTCCGCTGGAACCTGTTCAACGGGTTAGCCGATAAGGCCAGGATCGAATCGAGCGTGGCGGCACAGCGCCAGGCGGACGCCGAAGGTGCCCGGATTGAATCGGCCGTGCGCTTGCAGGTGCGGCAGGCCTGGGCGAACCTTAAGGCGGCGCAGCAGCGCATTCAAACGGCGCGCGCGGCCGCCGAGGAAGCGCAGGAGAGCCTGCGCATCTCGCAGAATCGCTACGCCGCCGGCCTGGCTACGGTCACCGATCTATTGCGGACCGAGACGGCGCTGATCGAGACGCAGACGCGGCAAATCGCCGCGATTCACGATCAACGCGTCGCGGCGATGCTGCTTGAACTGGCGGCGGGCACTCTCACCGCGGATTCGGAGGTTCTCAACTAATGCGTTTTCCGCTGATTGTTCTGTTCCTGATCTCGACAGCGTGCGGCCGCAAGGAATCGCCTGCCGAGCGGAAGATCGCGACGGCGCCCGTGGTAGTGCAAACCGCCGTTGCCGGGCGCGTCTCGCTGCCGTCGGCCTATGAAGCCTCGGGCACGGTTCGCGCTCGTGTGTCCGCGACGGTCTCGGCGAAGCTGATGGGCTATGCCAGGGAAGTGCGCGCACAGACCGGCGATCGCGTGGCCGAAGGCCAGACGCTGGTGATTCTGGATGCGCGCGATCAGCAAGCCGCCGTGATCCAGGCGGAAGCGAATCGCGACGAGGTGCGCAGCGCGATTCCAGAGGCCGACAGCGCCATCGCGGGGGCGAAGGCGCAGGTCAACCTGGCTCAAGCTACGTTTCAGCGCATGCAGGAGCTGCTGGAGAAGCGCTCCGTCACCCGGCAGGAGTTCGACGAGGCCTCGGCGCGTCTTCAGGCGGCGCAATCGTCGCTTGATGCGGCGCGATCGCGTAGAGCGCAGTTCGATGCAAAGCTCGCGCAAGTGGAACAGGCGGTGCGGACCGCGGGCATTCAGCAGACCTATACGACGATCGCCGCGCCTTTCTCCGGCGTCATTCTCTCGAAGACGATCGAACCAGGGACATTGGTGACGCCCGGCTCACCGCTATTTACGATGGAGCGGGAGGGCGGCTTCCGGCTGGAGGCGAACGTCGAGCAATCGCGTCTAGGCGCCGTTCGCATGGGACAGCCGGTCAAGGTGACGGTGGATGACCGTACGTTTTCCGCGCGCGTGAGTGAAGTTCTGCCGGCAGTGGATGCGGCCTCGCGAACGGGCATCGTGAAGATCGATCTTCCGGCCGCTTCGAATTTGCGTTCGGGTCTTTTCGGCCGGGCGGAGTTCGCCGCGGGGACGCGCGAGGCGTTGGCGGTTCCCAGGGAATCCGTAGTGGAACGCGGGCAACTGCAATCGGTCTTCGTGATCGAAGGCGGGGTGGCACGGACGCGGCTGGTCACCTTGGGCGCGGCGCCCGGCACGCAGATCGAGGTCCTGTCCGGGCTGAAAGACGGAGAAACGATCGTTGTTGCCCCCGTTCCGGCGAGCCTGGTGGACGGAGCCGCGGTCGAGGTGCTCCGATGAGCGCACCGCGCCAACTCGGTCCGGCAGGCAGGTTCGCCCAAGCGTTCATCGACTCCAAGCTCACACCGCTGGCAATCGCTGGATCCCTTCTGCTTGGGCTGTTTGCCGTATGGAAGCTGCCACGCGAAGAAGAGCCGCAGATTGTGGTGCCGATGGTGGACGTCTTTGTAGAGATGCCGGGCGCCTCGCCGCGCGAGGTGGAAGAGCGCGTGACCAAGCCGATGGAAAAGCTGCTGTGGGAGATACCCGGCGTCGAGTACATCTATTCCACATCGAGCCCCGGCTTTTCCATCGCGATCGTTCGGTTCCTGGTCGGACAGAATGAGGCCGAGGCGATCGTGCGCCTCAACCAAAAACTGAGCGCCAATCTGGACCGCATGCCGCCCGGTGCATCGATGCCACTGGTGAAACCGCGGTCCATCGACGACGTGCCGATCCTGGCGCTGACGTTGTGGAGCGACCGCTATGGAGATTTCGAACTCCGGCGCGTAGCGGCGCAGGTTCATGACACGATCGCCCAGACCCCGGATACGTCGGCCGTCGCCATCATCGGCGGACAGCGGCGCGAGTTGCGAGTATCGCCCGATGCGAACAAACTTGCGGCGTTCCGTCTGTCTCCGATGCAGGTGGCGCAGGCGCTGGCCATGGCGAATCGACGGCTGCCCGCGGGCGAATTTGCGAGCGGGAATCGGCAATTTCAGATCGAGACAGGGCAGTTTCTAGCCGGCGCGGACGACGTCCGGAATGTGGTTGTGGGCGTCTGGAACGGCAAGCCCGTGTTCGTGCGCGATATCGCGGAAGTGATCGACGGCGGCGAAGAGCCATCGGAGTATGTGCGGTTCATGGAAGGTGGCATAGCGCGCTCTGCCGTGACGCTGGCGGTATCGAAACGCAAAGGCACGAACGCGGTGACAGTGGCCGAGGATGTGCTGGCCCGGGTGGAGCGATTGAAGGGACACACCATCCCATCGGATGTCCATCTGACGATTACCAGGCACTACGGTGAATCCGCCAAGGAGAAATCGAACGAACTGCTGGAACATATGCTGATCGCGGTGGTCTCGGTCAGCGTGTTGATCGCATTGACGCTGGGATTGCGGGAGTCCCTGATCGTATTCACCGCGATTCCGGTAACGCTCGCTCTGACGTTGACGGTTTTCTATCTCTACGGGTACACGCTGAACCGCATCACGCTGTTCGCGCTCATTTTTTCGATCGGCATCCTGGTGGATGACGCAATCGTGGTGGTGGAGAACATTGTGCGGCATTGGCGCATGGCGGCGAATCAAGGACGTCCTCCGTTCGATGTCGCCATCGAAGCGGTGGACGAGGTGGGCAACCCGACGATTCTGGCCACGCTCGCCGTGGTGGGGGCGATTCTTCCGATGGCCTTTGTCGGCGGGCTGATGGGGCCGTACATGCGGCCGATTCCGGTCGGGGCGACAGCCGCCATGTTGTTCTCACTCATCGTGGCGTTTCTGGTGACGCCTTGGGCTGCGGTCCGCATCTTGAAGCGCGAGGGCGCCGGGCACGAGCATCATCCCGAAGACTGGTTCACCCGGAGTTACCGTCACGTGATGGACCGGCTGCTGCACAGGCCACTGGTGCGCGCTACGTTCCTGGGCGGCGTCGTGATTCTGCTTGTTGGATCCTGTTCGTTTTTCTACTTCGGCTGGGTGAAGGTGAAGATGCTGCCCTTCGATAACAAGAGCGAGTTCCAGGTCATCATCGATATGCCGAACGGAACGCCGCTCGAAGAGACGGCTCGTGTGGCCCAGTTGTTGGCGGTGGAGGCGGAAAAGCAGCCGGAAGTGGTGAATCTTCAGACCTACGCCGGGACGGCGTCGCCGTACAACTTCAACGGACTGGTCCGCCATTATTATTTGCGCCGCGGACCGAATGTCGCGGATATTCAAGTCAACCTGAAATTGAAGGGCGAGCGCACTCTTCAAAGCCACGAGATCACCAAACAGATGCGCCGGCGCTTACAGCCTCTGGCGGAACGATGGGGTGCGCGAATCAAGGTGGCCGAAGTTCCTCCGGGTCCGCCGGTGCTGCAGACGCTGGTGGCGGAGGTTTATGGACCGGACCTGAACCAGCGCATTGCCCTGGCACGGCAGATTCGCGATCTGTTCAAGCGCACCGGCGGCGTGGTGGACACCGACTGGTATGTCGAGGACGACCAGAAGAAATACGAGATTACCGTCGACCAGGAGAAGGCCGCGCTGCATGGAGTTTCCGGGGACGACGTGGCCCGGACGCTGCGGCTGGCCTCGGCTGGCTATACGACGGGGCTGCTGCACGCAGCCTCGGAGAAGGAAGACGTGCCGGTGACGGTACGCCTGGCTCGCGCCTCGCGCTCCGATCTATCGACCCTGGCGGCGATTCCTGTAGGCGGCGTGGCGCTGAGTGAGTTGACCCGGAGCCGGCAAATCACGGTCGAGAAGAGCATCTATCACAAGAATCTGATGCCGGTGACTTATGTCACCGCCGATGTGGCCGGAGCGATGGAGAGTCCCGTCTACGCGATCCTCGCGCTGATGCCGGAGATCGCGAAGCTGCGTATTCCGCAAGGATACGAAGTCGAACAGGAGACGGCAGCCTTGCCGGCCGACGCGAGCCGCTACACGATGAAGTGGGACGCCGAAGCTCACGTCAGCTATGAAGTGTGCCGCGACCTAGGCATCGCCTTCGCCGCGGTGCTCATCCTGATTTATGGATTGGTGGTGGGCTGGTTCCAGTCGTTCGTGACGCCGCTGGTGATCATGGCCGCGATTCCCTTCTCTCTGGTTGGGATCGTTCCCGCGCACGGGGCGTTGGGTGCGTTCTTCACGGCAACGTCGATGATCGGGTTCATCGCCGGCGCGGGCATCGTGGTGCGGAATTCCATCATCCTGGTGGATTTCATCGAACTGCGATTAGGCGAAGGCATGCCGCTCGACCAGGCGGTGATCGACGCGGGTGCGGTGCGCTTCCGGCCCATGCTGTTGACGGCGGCCGCGGTGGTGGTTGGATCGTCCGTGATTCTGTTCGATCCGATCTTTCAGGGGCTGGCGATCGCGCTGATGGCGGGCGAAATCGCGTCGCTGCTTCTGTCGCGCATGACGGTCCCGGTGCTGTATTTCCTGGTTCGCCGAAGGAGGGCAAGTGTATGAACGTCGAACGTTATTTGCGATTGATCGCGGGATTATTCGTCCTGGCGACGGTTGGGTTGGGGTATTGGGTCAGTCCGTATTGGTTCCTGTTCACGGCGTTTGTTGGATTGAATTTGTTCCAGTCGGCGTTGACGAACTGGTGCCCCATGATGTCGATCCTGCGCAGACTGGGTGTCGAGAAGTAGCGGGGGCGTGCGGCCCCCCGTGATGAGAGTCGCGAAAAGGGTGAACAGCAAGACCCGCCCGTCGAGTTCAATCTTCATCCATGCTGGCAGTTCCACGCGCATCCACTGCCGTATGATGCCGGTCCACCACCAGGCGAGCCCGAGCCCCGCGGCGCCGTCCGCACAGGCAAGCACGGCCGCCTCGGCGAGAACTTGGCACGCGATGTGGGCGCGCGTGGCACCCAGCGCGGTCCGTACGGCGAACTCCCGCTTACGCGCCAGGCCGCGCGAGAGCAGCAGGTTCACAACGTTTGCGCAAGCAATCAGCAGAACCATTGCGACCAGACCGAGCGTCAGCAACACGTAGGGGCGCACTTCCCCGCTGTAGGCATCGCGTAGCGTGCGCGCTTGAAAGCGAATGCCGCGGTTCGACCCCGGATAGGTCTGTTCCATGCGCGCGCCGAACTCGTCGAGACGCCGCCGCGCCTGTTCGATCGAAACACCCCGCCGCAAACGCGCCACTACGAACACGCTTCGCACGTCCCAGTTCTGTGCGCTGCCAAGGTGAGCGGCTCGGAAGATATCCATCTTTCCCGGAAAATCGAATCCGGACGCCGCCACGCCCAGCACCTGATAGCTCGAAAAGTCCAGAGGCAAGGTCTTGCCAACGATAGCCGGATCGCCGGCAAACCGGCGCTTCCACAACTCGTGATTCAGCACGATCACTGGATTGCGCTCGCGATGCGTGCCCTCTTTCCAACTGGAGCCACCGAGAACGCGGAACAGGTTCGCCGTCGTCATGCAGGCCGTCAGGACTTCCGGCGGTCCGCCGTAGCTCAGGTTGTATTGGCTGGGATACCAGGCCGCCACGCCTTCGAACAGAGGTGTGTCGCGATCGAGTTCCTCCCGCTCGCGCGGCGTCAACTTGCCGGGTTCGTTTCCGCGCACCGAATCGATCCGAATCAGGCGATCGGGATCGGCGAATGGCAGCGGGCGCAACAGCAGTGCATTCACGAAGCTGAAGATCGCGGTGTTGGCTCCGATGCCGGGCGCCATCGTGAGAATCGCGGTGAGCGCAAACATCGGCGTTCCCGCGAACGACCGGACAGCAAGGCGGAGATCAGCCAGCAACCGGATAGCGCCTCAACGCAGAGATCGCCGGAATACCGGCGAGCAGAACGGGAACCAGGAGCCCCGCTAACGCCGCGCCGGCTCTTCCTTTCACGCCGGCGGTTGGTTCTTCGCGAAACGCGAAGGCGGGCAACCTGTCGAGGTCGCCGGCGCCGAGCTTCTCCTTCTTCAGAATTCGAGGCACGAAGAAGGCTCGCCACTGGCGATGATATTCGTCCACTTGAGCGAGGAAGTGTTTGTAGCGGTGAGCGCTCGATCCGGCTGGCCAGTTGAGCGTCGAACTCGGCGAGCACGGGCTGCACCTTGCGCTCGGTCGCCTCGTTGACCGCCACCAGAAGAGTGCCGAAGTCCGGGGGGCCGCCGGGCCCATTCGACGGTGGAGCCAATTCGGGATGGTCCTCCAGGTATCGCGCCAGCAGCTTGCTGCCTTGCCGAGTGGATTCGTCTCCGGCCACGCGAATCGCCTGGATCAACTCGACGCGCGAGGGCACCGGATAAGCCGCCTTGATCGCGACATTCAGCACCGAGGGAATCACGATCACGAACAGCAGCCAGGCCCCCGCAAGCATCATGGCGTTGGTTGCCGATCCGCGTCCCATGGCATTCACCGCGATGGCCAGTGCGAACCAGAATGCTCCGTACACGGCCGTGACGGCGGCCCAGACGAACAGACGCGGCCATGTGCCTTCGGCAGACAGATCTGCACCGCCGATGATCACTCCCACAACGGACAGCAGCACAGCCAGCGCGGCCACGAAGGCCGCCCGCAGCAATACCTTTGCCATCACTACGCGGCGGAGCGATACCGGCTGTGACGCGAGATCGAAGCGGCCCGCGAGCAGATGCACCGGGTTCTCGACTTCGTCGTTGTTCAGGAACGTCTCTTTGCTGTTGGTGGAGACGCGGAAGTAGTAGGGATACAGATCGCTCTGCCCGATGGCGAGGGCGCCCAACGGCGCCGGCGGCATCACCGCGTAGCGCGTACCCATGTTGCGGCCGAACGATTGCGGTTGCCACGGATCGGCGAAAGCGGTGACTATCTTTTCGCTGGAGTCGATCTTCGGAATCTCGCCGCGAATCCGATCGAAGCGCTCCCCTTCCTCGGCGAGTGCCTCGGAGATGGCGCGCTTCTGAAACCGAATCCACTCCGAACCGTTGAACGCGCCATAGGCGATCGCGGCTCCCAGCACCACCGCGACCGCAAGCGGAGCGCGATCGGCGCTGAGGTTGCGCCAGTCATATTTCATCAGGGTTCCGAGCATCTCAGTAGACCTGCACCTGCCGGGCCGTCCACATCGCGGCAAGCGCCGCAGCGGCGCACCATAAGGCCAGGATGGCGAGCGAAGGCGCCTGGCGCGACAACACCCAGCCCGCGTCGGGAGCTGTGTACTCGAACGGCTGCACCTTCTTCCAAAGCTCGTCGGCCGCCAGATAGACGCCGGTGTTGCTCGCGTTGCGCATGAGGTCGTCATTCATGACGCGCTGGATCGTGCGGCGATACTCTTCGGCGGCGCGGGCGAAGTGAGCGTGTTGCGGGAAGTCAGCGCCGGCGCGCTCGGGCTCCTATTGGTTCCGGCGGCGGCGAATCGATGTGGCCGCCGAGCGCAGCCGTGCGGCAGCGCCCGATGGCGCGCAGCACGCTGAGTTGCTGATAGCTCAGCCAGGATCGATTCTGCTCGACGAAGCGGTTGCCTTGCGCGTGGATGAGATCGGCCACCTCCACGGCGGGCCGCTTCATAGCAAGATGAGCTTGTGCCTGGTATTGAACAGGGGCGCTCGTTTCGCGCTCGACACCTGGATCTGCGCCAGTGGATTGGGCGCAGCCTGCAGGCGTTTCTGCGACAGATGCAGGTACTTGGTGGTATGGCTCATGTCGGCATGCCCGAGCAGGAGTTGGATCGTGCGTAGATCCGCACCCGCGGCGTGACCCGTTTCGCAATGCGCTTTTTTCGCCGCGTCGCGCACGGCCTCCCAGATCACTTTGGAGGTGATGGGTTTATCGGTGCGCCAGCCCTTCTCGGTGCCGGGGAACAAGTAGGTCGCAGGCCGCATCCAGCGCCAAGACTCGCGCAACGTTTCCAGCAGTTCCTGGCTCAACGGAACATCGCGGTCCACTCGGTTCTTGCCTTGCTCAATGCGCAACATCATCCGCTTGCTGTCGATGTTGGCGACTTTCAGCCGGCACAACTCCGCGCGCCGCAATCCACATCCGTACAGAGTCATTAGCATCGCGCGATGAAACAAGTTCTTGGCCGAGTCGATCAGCCGTCCGGCTTCTTCAGGGCTCAGCACGACAGGCAATGTCTTGGGCCGCTTGGGATACGGCAGATCCTCCTTCATGTTGCGGCGCTTCAACACCCGCACATAAAGGAATCGCAAAAGCCGATATCTGCGTCACGACCGTGTTCTTGGCCAATTTCCGCTCCTCGAGCAGATAGGCGTGATAGCGGCGCATGTCGTCCGGCCCGGCATGGTCGAGCCGCTTGCCGAGCCATTGGCGGAACGCTTCCACCGCACCCAAATAGGTTCGAAGTCCGGATTCAGAAAAATCGCGGCGCACGAGTTCCTCGCGCATCCGCAGTTGCAATGCGGTCACAGTGACCTCCTTCTGTGACCTACATCGGCTCAACTCATCGACCGGCTCAACTCACCGAAATGCTCGCGTCGGCCGCCGCGCCAGCGGCTTCGTTCAAGTCGCGCAGCGTTCCTTAACCAGCCACCCGCCGCGCCGCCGTACCGTCCGCACCTCAGCAACGGCTTGGGTTCACTTGCATAAACTCCGGGATCCAGCACCAGTACCATAGAACCGGCCCGAATCCATCCTCTGGACCGATCCCCGCCCGCTTCCGCTCAGGCATCATGAATCCAGCATCCGGAGGTGCCGCCTGAAGTTCATCGAAAACCGCCTGCCCCAGTTTTGGAAAGACCGCCTGCGGCTCCGCCGGCTGCAGCGCAAGTTCCCCGGCTGCGAGATTCTCTCCACGCGCATCTGGCCCACCGCGCGCCTCGGAACCGGCTGCGCCATCGGAGAAGGAGTTGTCGTGGGCGATAGAGTCTCCATCGGCGACTACAGCTATCTGAACGCCGGGTCGATGATCGGCTCGGGTTCGGTAGGTAAATTCTGCTCCATTGCCTACAACTGCCAGATCGGCATGCAGCAGCACCCGCTCGATCACGTATCCACTTCCTCCAGGCTTTATGGCAGCCGGTCGATTCTGCCGTCCCGCGCCGCCATCAATGAATTCCCGGCGCCACCGGTCATCGGGCACGACGTCTGGATCGGCAGCAACGCCTGCATCATGCAGGGTGTCCGCATCGGCACTGGAGCCGTCATCGCCGCCGGAGCCATCGTCACCAAGGACGTGGCGCCCTACTCCATCGTCGCCGGCGTGCCCGCCAAACCGGTGCGCAAGCGCTTCGACGAGGAGACCATCGCTTACCTGCTCGAATGGAAATGGTGGGATCTGCCGCTCGATCAATTGCGGCAGATGGATCCGGTCCTGACCAGCGCGAACTGGCGCCTGGAAACGGTCAGCCGATGAGCACAGTGGGGCATCCCATCACGATCACACCGCCGTGCACCGTCTGATCTCCCATGCGCGCGGCCGGCAGGTAGCCGATCAGCACGGTGGTCGAGCCTTTCACGATCATGTCCGGCGGGCCCACGCAAAGAGCCATGTCCGTTACGCGCGCGGCCGGCAGGAAGCCCACCATCACGGTGGGGCAGCAAGGCGGTAGAATCGGGCCGCCGACGTGAGGCACCACGCCCGTCACCATCGGGCAGGTGTGCATATCCGTTACTCTGGCCGCTGGCTGGCCCATTTGCTCTCACTCCTTGCCGGCATTGCCGACTGCTTCAACTTACCATTGGCGTTTTCAAAGCGTACGAATTCCTCCGGCGACTCGCCCTCCATCAGAAACGCCTTGACCGGACCGAAAAACTCCGCCAGTTCCTTCTCGTTGCAGGTGGGCAGGTAGACACGCAGCACGCGCGGGTCGTAGAACCGGAAATAGAGCGGCTTCCCCTCTTCGGTGTGCACGATCAGGAAATGCCGGAAGTGGCGGCGCACAGCCGGCAGATCGCTGTCGGAAACGGCGAATACGCCCCAATGCTTTCCGAATCCCTGTTCGATCGCCCAGACACCGAACTCGCTATCCGGTTCCAGCAGGGCCAGATACGGCGCGGTATAGGCCATGTCGGGTTGCAATTCCCCGCGATAGAGGCACTCAAACGGCGGCTGGAGGCGGTAAAGATAGTCGAGCAGCCTGGTGTTCGCCGCTCCGTCGAAAAGGGCGTACACCTTCTCCTCCCGCGCCAGTTCCGCCCGCAGGCCGCTTCCGAGGATCTCCTTGCTCTCCGGTCCGGCGGAGCGCTCCGTCATTTTTGTTGACATATCTCGCAGAATGGCACGCCCGTCGCGGCCGCATTTACAAGCGCAGTCGCCTGCGGACTGAACGTCGATGGCCTGGGCGGCTGCTTGGGCGGCGGCATGGCAGCCTTCTGGCCCGGCTCGGCATTGTCGGCTTCAGTGGGCGCCTTCGGGGAGTCGGGACTGGCTCCGGATCCGCTGCCCGCCGCGCCTCCGCTATTGACCAGCACCATCGTGCCCTGAATGGCCACGCCCGCCGGACTGATGTTGATGAAGTTGCCGCCCACTTTCAACGTGAGCGAAGTGCCGGCTTCGAGAACCATGCTGATTCCGGCCTTGAGATGGATCTCCATGCCGGCGTCGATGGCAACGTTCTGCTGCACCTTCTGCTGCACGTTTTGCGAAGTGCGGGAGAAAGTGCCTGTGATCTTCTCGGCCTGGTCGCCCTTGACGGTCAGGTGCTTGTCGCCATCGACCTGCTCCATCTGATCCTTGTTCACGATCAGGTGCCGGTTCTTGAGGATGGTTTCGAAGCTTTCGTTCTTGACCCGCTCATGCATGTCCTTTTCGGCATGCAGGAAGAATTGCTCCGAGCCTTTCTTGTCCTCGAGGCGAATCTCGTTGAACCCGCCGCCGCCCTTGGAGCTGCGCGACTTGATGGCGGTCTTGGTGCTTTCGGCCGGCAGGGAGTAGGGCGGCATGTGCTCGGCGTTGTAGACGCGGCCGGTGACCAGGGGACGGTCCGGGTCGCCTTCCAGAAAATCGACGATCACTTCCTGGCCGATGCGCGGGTTGAAGATCGCACCCCAATTCTTCCCCGCCCAGATCTGCGCCACCCGCACCCAGCACGAACTCTTCTCGTCGTACTGCCCGGCGCGATCCCAGTGAAACTGGACCTTCACGCGGCCATACTTGTCGACCCAGATCTCCTCGCCCGCCGGCCCGGTGACGATGGCCGTCTGCGATCCGCCGACCCGGGGCTTCGGCGTGATGCTGGCCGCGCGGTACTTGGTCGGCTTCGGAACGCAGGAAAACCGGTTGTCGTATTGCGCCCGCAGATCGAGCCCGCCCCAAACGGCGCCCTGCTCGGCGTGATGCTGCACGCTGGTGATCACGTACTCGCGATTCTGGTCGCCGCGGTCGTGAGCCGACAACGCGAAGGTGAACCCGGCCGCGAACGACCGCACGGCGCCCTCGCCGGCGATCGTCTCATGCGTCGTCTCTTCCTCTTCCATGCGCAGGAGAGCGTAATCCTCGCCTTCCTGCTTCTTTCCGTACCCGCCCGGATAATCGTAAAACTCCCAGTTCTGATTGCCGCCCTGGTTGATCACGCTTTCCGAGTTCGCCTGCAGGTTGACGTTGGGCTGCTCGAAATTGAAATCGTTCAGTTGCGTCCGGCCCGTGCGATAGGACTGTTCCACCGTCCACCGGCTGATGGAATCCTCGCCCTCCATGCCCGCCTTCATTCCGTAGTCCATGCGCACCTTCGACTGGTTCGGGCACTTGGCGAAAGAGGTGGGATTGTCGGCCATCACCAGCGTGTGCTTGCCGGACTCGTGGCGGAAGAAAAAAAAGACGCCTTCTTCCTCCATCAGCCGCATGACGAAGTTGCAGGCCGTTTCCCGGTACTGCGTGCAGTACTCCCGTTTGCGGAAGGTGCGCTGCGTCTCATCGCTGAAGTCGCTGAAGCCGTGTTTCCTGAAGACATCGGCGATAATCTCGGCCGCCGTCATGTCCTGGAAAATGCGGCAGTCGGTGCTGCGGGTCAGGAACCAAAGCCACGGCGCCACCTCGATCCGGTAGCGGGCGAAGACCTCGGAGGTAGCCATGTGCGCGAATCGCGTCACGTAGCCGTTCCAATAGCGCCATGCGCCGTCCGCCGTTTCGATGGAGAACGTAACGTTCTTCCCCATGATGCCGTCGAAGCTCAGGCTGCGATCCATCGACGCGCATTCGAGGTAGTAGATCGGAATCCGCGAGATCTCTTCGACGGCGTCGAACTTGAGAATCAGGACTTTGTCGGCCCCAAGCGGGGTTTCAAACGCGATAAACCGATTTGTCGCCGTTGGGTCGGACATGGGAAGACACCGCTATTTTAGTACTAACGTGAACTTCGCGGCCTGACCGTTTCACCGATATCGGCGATTTGCCGCCCGGGACCGCCTGAGGTCCTGACTGTAAAGCGGAATCAGGTGCCGAAAACCGTCTCGGCACCTGATATAGGGGCTTATTCCGGGTCCGAGGGGTTGTTAAACAACGCCGGCAGCCGGATGGAGCCGTGCCCGAATTGCGGGAATCCCGGCGTCGCACGGTCGCCTGGATTCAAATTGGATGCCGTATCATCGGGCGGGAACAGGATCAGGGAGTTCAGGAAGGCGATCAGCGAGTCCTGCAGCACCGGGGGCAGCGACGCGAAGTCGTCGCGCGACCGCGCCGCCTCCCCTCCGTGCCGCAGGATGACGCTCTTGAGGCTGACGCTGCGCCCATCGTGCCCGTAGGGCGACGTGCTGCCAACGCCCCACAACGGCGCGGTGAGAAACCGGCGCCGGATGGTTCCATCGTAGTTACGCTCATGGAATTCCGGCCCCAGGTCGTGACGCTTGAAATCGGTGAAGATGTTCCGGACGACGAACGGGCCGAGGGCGGGAAGCTTCGCCGGTTCCGCGCCGCCGTCGTTCACCGCGCGAAACAGCGGCACCGCGGTGGCGAACAGGGAGTTGAAAATGCCCCGCCGCGGATCGAATTCAGTCTCGACGTCGGCCACGCGGCGGTCCCGCTGAATCCGAAGGTCGGGCACATGGCAACTGGTGCAGCCGGCCCGGTCCATCAACTCGCGCCCGCGGCGGGCGTCCACCGATGTCTCGCCGGTGCCGGCCTTGAAGTAATTGAGCAGATAGAACTCCATATGGTCGGTCAACGCCGGATCGATTTCGTTCCGCACTCCGTCGCGGTCGGGATCGTCGGCCGCCGAGGCGGCGGGCGGCTTCTCAAACTTGTCGAGCGATCCGTCGAGCACCATGCCCGAGGGCGTCACCGCCCGCCCACCGGCAAGCGCCACCGCCAGGTCCGGGTCGTGGGCTTGCAGGCCCATTTCAGCCTGGAACGCGCCGATGGTGAACTCCCGGATGGAGATGGTGCCGCCGTGGTGAAAGAACGGGCGAATCCGCAGGTCGCCATCCACGCCTTCCACGCCGCTGGTATCGACGGTCCCATCGGGCCCGGCCGTAAGGATACCGAAACGGATGCCCTTGGCTTCGAGCCGCGCCTGTACGGGGCGATTCTGCGCGCGCGCCTCAGCCACGATGCGGGACCGGATCGCCCGCAGATCGGCGGTCATTTCATCGGCCAGCATTTCCTTCAGGCCAAGCCCGAACAGGTGCGGCGCATCGCGGCTATCCGGCCGGGTGGCAACGTCGCCGCCAAAGCCGGCCGATCCGCGGGGACGCCCATGGCAGGCGGCGCACGAATCCGCCATGCCCGCGCCGATCTCGATCGTCGCCCCAACGTCTCCAGCGCCTTCGCCAATGAGCGGGCCGTGCCCCTGGGCGCGGAGGAACTTGCGCTGGAAAAGCTGCCGCCCCCTGCGGATGGAACGGAACGGATCGCGGTGGATGATATACCGCGAAGAACCGGGAGTGTGGATGGTTCCGCGGCCGGCGCCGACCTGCTGTTGCAGGGACTTAGCGATTCCTTCGCCCGCGGCATTGGGAGCCAGCGTCCGGTCGACTAACTGGCTGGAAAGTGAACACACGGCTATCGTGGTCAAGGCGATTGCCTTTTTCATTTGGACCTCCGAAACAATCTCAATTCGAGTGGGGAGCGCTTCTCTTGGGGAGCGCGAACACAGGTGCCGCGTAGCGGTGCAATTCTGCTGCCACTACGGCACGGAAGCGGCTTCTAACTGGAGGCCAAGGATTTATCGATTTGTAAGTAATTCTTTACAAGAGCCGCGGAGGACGTAAGTGCCATTTTTACGAGTAATAAGTACTGCCCGAACATCCGCCGGACTTACAGGAGCGTTGCTGGGGTTACAGTGACCGCATCAGCCGCCGAAGACCGTCTTGATCGCCGTCCCGCCGAAATCGGTCAGCTTTTCCTGGCGGCCGTTGTGCAGATACCACAACCGGTTCTGTTCAAGGCCGAGCGCCTGCAGGATGGTGGCGTGAAAGTCTCGCATGTGGTGGCCGTTGACCGCGCGCAGCCCGAACTCGTCGGTATCCCCCAGCACCTGCCCGCCCTTCACCCCGCCGCCGGCAAACCACATGGTGAACCCGTGGGGGTTGTGGTCGCGGCCGTTGCCCGATTCCGACATCGGCAGCCGCCCGAATTCGCTGCCCCAGATCACCAGCGTCGAATCGAGCAGCCCGCGCGATTTCAGGTCTTCCAGCAGCGCCGCCACCGGCCTGTCCGAGTGCCCGCACATCTTTTCGTGGTTGTCTTTCAAATGGCTGTGCGCGTCCCATTGCATCGAAATGGGACCGCCGCCCATGTAGACCTGCACGAACCGCACGCCGCGCTCGACCATGCGCCGGGCGAGTAAGCAGCGCGTGCCGAACTCCGCCGTCGCCTTCTCGTCGAGCCCGTACATCTTCCGCGTGGCGGCCGATTCCTTGCTGAGATCGACTGCTTCGGGCGCATGGCTCTGCATCCGGAACGCGAGTTCGTAAGAGCTGATGCGCGCGGCCATTTCCGTGTCGGTCTCCTCGGTGTCGAGGTCGTTCATTTTTTGCAGCAGATCGAGCGTGCGCCGTTGCCGCTGGGGCGTCATGCCGGCGGGCGGCTTCAAATGCAGGATCGGATTCGCCCCGCTGCGAAGCACCGTCCCCTGATAGACGGCAGGCAGGAATCCCGATCCCCAACACGGCGTTCCGCCTTCGGGCGTGCCCTCGGGCTGCGGCATTACGACGTAGGCCGGCAGATTCTCCGATTCCGACCCCAACCCGTAAGTCACCCACGAGCCCATACTCGGATGGCCCATTAATATACGCCCCGAGTGGACCTGGTACATCGCCGGGGCATGCACCACGCTCTCGGTATAGAAATTCCGCACGAAACAGATATCGTCCACACGGCGCGCCAGGTGCGGAAACAGATCGGACACCCAGGCGCCGGATTGGCCATACTGGCGGAACTGCCACGGCGAGGCGAGAATCGGCGTGCTGCCGTCGGTGAACTGGCCGTTGACCTTACCGAAACTTTCCGGCAGTCCCTTGCCTTCGTATTTCTTCAGGCTCGGCTTGGGGTCGAAGGTGTCGATCTGGCTGGGCGCGCCCACCATGAACAGAAAGATCACCGACTTCGCTTTGCCCGCGAAATGGGCGGGCTTGGCCGCCAGCGGATTCACTCGCGGCTTGGCCAGGCCATCGCGCGCCAGCAGCCATTCGAGCGCCAGGGCGCCGAAACCGTTGGCCGAATGCCGCAGCACGTCGCGCCGCGATTGCTTAAGGAATGTAGACGAACTCATTGCGATTGATGAGGGCCAGCGTGAAATCCTCAAGCGCCTGGCTTGCCAGGAATTCCCGCGCCATCCGGGTCTCCACGGGTTTCGGCTGCCGCGCCAGCGTGAGCTTATACGCACGCCGCACCTGGCAGCCGCGATCATCCGCGCCGCATTCGCGCTCGAGCCGGGCGGCGAAAGCTTTCGCCTGCTGTTGCGCGAAATCGCTGTTCATCAGGGACAGCGCCTGCAGCGCGTGCGTGCTTACGGGCCGCACCGGGCAGGAACTCATGGCGTCGGGCTGATCGAAGTTATTCAAGAAAGGCAACCGCACCGTGCGCTTATTTAGTAAGTACAAGCTGCGCCGGTTGAGATTATCCGGGTTGCGATCCACCGGCCATAGGTTATCCGGTTCGCCCTCGGTGAAAATGACGTCGTAAACCTCGGGCTCGATGGGAATGCGTATCCCGCGTCCGCCCATTCGTGGATCGAGCAGGCCGCTGACCGCGAGGATGCCGTCGCGGATCGCTTCGCCTTCCAGACGCCGCCGGTTCATCTTCCAGTAATACTTGTTTTCGCCGTCGATCTTCATCCTGGCCGGATCGCTCACCGCCGCCTGCCGGTAGGCGCTCGAAAGAACGATCAGCTTGTCGATCTCCTTCACACTCCAGTTGCGGGCCATGAACTCGGTGGCCAGCCAATCGAGCAGCTTCTGATTCGACGGCCGCGTCCCCAGCGTGCCGAAATCGTTGGCCGTCTTTACCAGGCCCGTTCCCATGCGGAACTGCCAGATGCGGTTGACCATCACGCGCGCCAGCAATGGATGTTCGGGCGAAGTGAACCAGCGCGCCAGCGCCGCCCGCCGCTGCCCGGCCGTCGACGGAGCCCGGGCGTCCACCCCCGCCACCACACGCGGAAATCCCGCTTCCACCTGGCCCAACTTATACCGGTGATCGCCGACCTTGAGGATATGCGTAGGTGGAGCCTTCTCCAGGTTTGTAACAGCGAAGGCCGCCGCCGGAGGCTCCGGCTGGTCATACTCCATCGCATGCAGCTTCTGGCGTAACCCGGTGCGCCGCGTCTTCTCTTCCGGCGTGAGCAGCGCCAGCGCCTCATCCCAGTAGATTTTCAACTGCCCTTCGGCTTCCTTGGCCAGCCGCTTCTGCTCTTCGTTGCGTTTGTCCTTTGGGATGTCGAGCGCGGCACGATACATAGGATCGAGCCTGGTCATCTTCTCCGCGCGCAGCCGCTCGCGATGCGGCTTTTCGATCGCGGCAATCTCATCCTCAACCGGCTTCCGCCGCGCCTTGTAAGCCGCCACGGCCGCTTCGTAGGCTTTCTTCTCCGCCTCGCCCTCAAGCGGCAGGTCTTTCAAATCGGCCCCCGCGAACACCGCCTGCAGGCGGTAATAATCGGCCTGCGGAATTGGATCGAACTTATGGTTGTGGCAGCGCGCGCAATGCACCGTCAACCCCAGGAACACCGACCCCACCGCCGTCGTCATCTCGGTGAGCACTTCCTGACGGTTCATCTCCTCGTCCTGCATGCCGCCCACCAGGTGGCGCGGCCCGGCGCGATAGAACCCGGTGGCGATCAGCGCTTCCTTGTCGCCTGGGAATAACTCGTCGCCGGCTAACTGCTCCTGCACGAAACGATCGAACGGTTTGTCCTTGCGAAACGCCTGGACGACATAGTCGCGATAGCGCCACGCATGGATGCGTTCGCTATCGGCCTCGAACCCGTTCGTATCGGCATAACGCACCACATCGAGCCATCGCTGCGCCCAGCGCTCACCATACTGCGGCGACGCCATCAACCGCGCCACCAGTTTCGGATAAGCATCGGGCGAACGGTCGTTCAGGAAAAGATCCACTTCGCCCGGCGTGGGCGGCAGCCCCGTCAGATCAAGCGTGACACGGCGCAGCAGTTGGTCCCGCCCCGCCGCCGCCGAAGGGCTCAATCCCTTGGCGCGCATCGCTTCCAGTAGAAATGCATCCACCGGCGTTCGAACCCAGCCGTCTGTCAGTTTAGGAACCTCGGGGCGTTGCGGCTTTTGAAACGCCCAGAAGTGCCGCCTGCTGGCGACCCATGCGTCGTCCTTATCCAAATTGGCTCCGGGCGCGGCAAGCCCGCCCAGAATGGCCATCGTGAGCGCGTGCCTGATGTTGAAAGTCACGGACCTTCCCATCCGATTATAGCCGCGCCCGATTGTGAGACAATGGCCTTCGTCATGAACCAGTCACGGCGTGGTTTTCTCTCGTTTAGCGGAGCGGCACTCGCCGCCGGAGCCCTCCAACCCAGCACCGCCACCGCCGCCGGAGCGCCCGGCGATATCCGGCTCGGCGTCGCCAGCTACACCTTCCGCGAATTCAGCCGCGCGCACACCATTCGAATGATGAAGAAGGCAGGCACGCCTTACATCAACATCAAGGAATTCCACCTGCCCTACCGCTCCTCGCCCGAGGAGATTACCAAGGGCCGCGCCGACTTCGCCAAGGGCGGCCTGGAAATCCTGGGCGGCGGCACCATCTACATGCTCAAGAACGATGAGGCCGACGTGAAGTTCTACTTCGACTACGCCAAGGCCTGCGGCATGCCGCTGATGGTGGTGGGCCCATCGGCCGAATCCATCCCCCTCATCGAGAAGCACGCCATCAAATACGACATCAAAGTCGCCATCCATAACCACGGGCCTGAGGATAAGCACATGCCGACGCCGCAAAGCGCGCTGAAGCTCATCAAGAACATGGATCCGCGCATGGGACTCTGCATCGACATCGGCCACACCGTTCGCACCGGCACCGACGTGGTGGAAGCGATCGCCGAAGCCGGCCCACGCCTGCTCGACATGCACGTCAAGGACCTGCGCAGCCTGATGGATAAGGATAGCCAGTGCGCCGTTGGCGACGGTGCCATGCCCATCGTCCCGATTTTCAAGCAATTGAAGAAGATGAATTATCAAGGCGCCGTGATGCTCGAATACGAGATCGAAGGCGATAACCCGCTGCCCGGCGTGCAGAAATCGCTGGCTTACATGCGCGGCGTGCAGGCCGGCCTGCGCGGCTGATGACCGCGGCCGATTTCCGCCGCATCGCCCTGAGTTTGGAGGGAGCCGAAGAAGGCTCCCACATGGGCGCGGTGGATTTCCGCGTCGGCGGCCGCATCTTCGCCACCTTGGCTTCGGTGAAACAGGGTTACGGCAACCTGATGCTCACCCCAGAGCTTCAGGCCGATTTCGTCGGCGAGCTTCCCGAAGTGTTCCTCCCCATCGCGGGCGGCTGGGGACGCATGGGCATGACCCACATCATCCTGGCCAAGGCTAACAAGGACGTGCTGACCGGGGCGTTGCAGGCCGCCTGGAAGCTGCGCGTCCAGAAAAACGCCTCTGTACGTAAGTCGAAGAAAAAGTGATACAGTAACTGCGGGAAGCAATTTTCTGACAAGTTAGCCCGCATGTCTTCATCGCTCAATTTGGGCGCCGCGCGTGAGCCTTAGCGTCCTCCCGATGGCGTGAACAACGTCTGGCTGCCCGGCCGTGGCGCCGGCGATACGGCGGTGGTGTTCGTTCACGGGTTCAAGTCCGATAGCCGGGGCTGCTGGTATGACGAAGCGAGCGGCGTCTATTGGCCGACCCTTTGGTCCGATATCTATCCGGATCATGCCATCTTCCTGGGCGGTTACAAAACCGGATTCTTTTCGCGCGACTACCAGCTTTTCAACTGCGTGGATGAGCTTTGGACGGCGCTATCCGTCGCGATCGAGGGACACCCGGCCGTCCTCGCCCGCCAGCGCATCGTGTTCATCGCCCACAGTCTGGGCGGCATCGTCGTTCGCAAACTGTTCGCAAGGCGCCGCGAGGAGTTGCGTGAGAAAGATACCGGCCTGCTCCTGATGGCCTCGCCGTCGCTTGGTTCCGGATGGGCCAGCGTAGGGGACGGCTTGGCCAAACTCTTCGGCAACGCCATCGCCGAATTGCTGCAGGTCAATTCCCCATTGCTTTCCGATCTTCACGCCGAGTTTCGCGACCTCATCCATTCCGGCAAGCTCGCCGGTCTTTATGGCTCGGAGTGCGCGGAAGACGTTGGCCCCTTCCGTGGCGCTCCGGCCATCGTCACGCCGCTTTCCGCAGGCCAGTACTTCGGCGAAACCCATCGCCTCCCCAATACTCACCACTTCAATTGCGTCAAGCCGCACGGCACATCACATCCCGCCTGCCTCCAGGCGCAACTCTTCGTCCAGGAATTCGGAAAACATTGCCGAAACCGAGAGGACATGCGCCGCGCCGCCGCCCAGGCCGTTCTCGTCTCTCGCGAAGCCAGCCGCCCCATCATCAGCGACCTTCCACCCGCCCGCGTCTTCGTCGGCCGCATCCCCGAACTCGATAAGCTCGCCCGCGCCCTGCTCGCCCCCAACCCCACCGCCGTCGCCGTCTGCTCCATCCACGGACTGCCCGGCATCGGCAAATCCTACCTCTGCGACGAATTCGCCCGCCGCCACCATGACCAGTTCCCCGGTGGCTACGTCCGCCTCACGCTCGATCCCGCCGCTACCACCGCGCCCGGCGGCCTTGACGGTATCCTGTGCGATCGTCTGGGCATGCCCGGTATCGCTCCGGAGAACCGCGCCGCCGTTCTGCGCGGCCGGCTGCAATCCCCACGCACGCTGCTGCACATAGAGAACGTGGATGGTGACGGCGCCGCCGAAGCCGCCGGCCTTCTCACGCTCAATCTCGGCGGCTGCGCCATCGTCATCAGCGGCAGGGTTCAAGGGCTCGGCCGTGCCCAAGGCTGGACGACGGTGCCACTCGATGTCCTCGACCCCGCCGATGCGCTCGACCTGCTCGCAAGGGAGTTCCGCCCGCCCCGCAACGACGCCGAGCGCCGCCAGTTCGAAACGCTGCTGGAACAGCTTGGCTACCTGCCGCTGGCCATCCACCTTGCCGGGGGCCAGTTGCGTTACGGCATCGCGCTCGCCCGCCTGGAATCCGTCCTCGATCTGCTGCCCAAAGACCCCACGCATCCCCACCGCCGCGACCCGCGCTTTCACCTGCGCGCCAGCATCGGGCTCACCATCGAGATTCTCTTGCAGAGCCGTCCCGCCGCCCAACGCGAGGAGTGGCGGCGGGCGCTGTTCGCCTTTGGCGCGGCGCCCGTCTGCGGCGTGGGCCGGTCGCTGGGCGCGGCCATTTGCGGGGTGACCGAAGACGAGTATCTCAACCTGATGCTCGAAGCGCGCCGCCTTTCGCTGGTGCTGGGTGTGGAAGGCCGTGACGACGGCTTCCGCGCTCATCCTGTCGTGCGCCAGTTTCTGCGTGGTCAGGAGGAGCCGGACGCCGCCGCCCGCCGCGACGAGTGGTTCTTGTCGCGCCTGCCGCAAGATAACGAAACCCAGGCCGCCCGGTGGGAGCAGATCGACGGGGAGCGGGAAGCGCTCACGGCGTGGCTCGGTGAAGCGGATCCAATGAAAATCGCGCAAGCCAGCGAGGTTGGCCGGATGTTCGCGCATTCGCGCGGTCCGTTCGCCGCCTGGAGCGCCGCCTGCAGCCGCGCCATCGAATCGGTCGAAGAGTCCCGCCTGCCGGGCATCCTGTGGATGACGCTCAGCGAATCTTGCGAGCGTAGCGGAGATTGGCGCGGGGCAATGGAAGCGGCTTCTGAAAAGCTTCGCATCGAACTGGACCGGGAGAACTTGCGTGGGGCCGCGCTCGCATCCGGGCGCATCGCCGACATCCATCAGGCACGCGGCGAGTATGAGGAAGCCTT
>CADEFT010000021.1:0-91593 GCA_902826685.1 uncultured Acidobacteriota bacterium | reverse complement strand
GCGCCTGCGCCGCCAGGAAGAGTTGCCGGTCTACGAAAAGCTCGGCGACATCCGCTCCCGCGCCGTCACCCTGGGTCAGATCGCCGACATCCATCAGGCACGCGGCGAGTATGAGGAAGCCTTGCGCCTGCGCCGCCAGGAAGAGTTGCCGGTCTACGAAAAGCTCGGCGACATCCGCGAGCGCGCCGTCACCCTGGCAAAGATCGCCATCGTGCTATTTCAAACCGGACAAGCTTCCGAGGCGATCTCCAGCTTCGAGCGCGAAGCGATTCCGGTTTTCGAAAAATTGAGCGATGAGCCTTCGCTCGCCTACGCGCGCACGCTGCTGGCTCAAATGTACCTGGGCCGCAATGCCCCCGGCGACCGCGCCCACGCCCGCACCCTGCTGCTGCAGGCGCAACAAGCCGCCCGCCGCCTCGGCCTGGCGACTTGGCTGGAAGACATCAACCAACTCCTGGCCGGGTTGGGAGAAACCTAACCCGCCCACTCACTCCCTTACGTTTTCCCGCGCGCGCGAGCGATCGTCCGCAGCCGCCCCTGCAACTGCCGCCGCAGCTTCTCCTGCCGCGCATCGGCGGCCAGGTTCTTCAACTCCCTGGGATCGGCCTCATAGTCGTAAAGCTCGTAGCCCTCGGCGCCATCGGCCCACTCGGTGTAGCGATAGCGCTCGGTGCGAAGGCTGTAACCATGCACGGTTTTCGCGCCGCCGCGCCGCACCTGGCTGACGGCCGGGCGGTCCCACTTCGCCTGCGGATTGTCGAGCAGCGGTTTCAAGCTCGCGCCGTGCAGGTTCGAAGGCACGTGATCGAGGCCGCACAGATCGGCCAGGGTGGGATAGAAATCGAGCATCTCGACGGTGCGGCTGGAACGTTTGCCGCGCGACCTGACGCCAGCGCCGGCAAACAATAGCGGAATGCGGGTGGAGGCTTCAAACACGGTCTGTTTCATCCACTGGCCATGCTCGCCGAGTCCGTAGCCGTGATCGGACCAGAACACGATGGAGGTGTTATCGGCGAGGCCCAGGCGGTCGAGCGCGCCGAGCAGGCGCCCGACATTGGCATCCATGAAAGAGACGGTGGCGTAGTAGGCCTGCAGCGCTTTCTGCTGCTGCTGTTTGGTCATGCCCCAGTGGGCGGGTTTGGTGAAATAGGCCCATTCGGGCGCCACGTTCATTTCGCCATCCACCATGGAGTAAGTGGGCAGCGATTCGGCGGGATACATATCGAAATACTTCTTCGGCGCGATGTAGGGGCAGTGCGGTTTGTAGAAGCCGGCGGCGAGGAAGAAGGGGTCGTTGCGGTGCCGCTCCATGAGCTTGATAATTTCGGTGGCCACCATGCCGTCGGTGTGCTCTTCGTCGCGCGCCGGGGAGTCATAGAAGCAGATGGCCGAGCCCAAGCCGCGGCCGGGGGTGTAGTTGGTGAGCTTCGGCTCCTCGTCCTTGTCGATGCCGCGCGGGTTGATGCGCTGGTTCCAACTGGGTGCGTCGTCGAGGCCGTCGGTGCCGATCTGGCCGGGGTTGCCGTAATGATAGATCTTGCCCACGCGGGCGGCGAAATAGCCGTTCTTCTGGAAGCATTGGGGCAGCGTCATTACGTCCGGAAGCACGGAGCGGAAATGCTTCTGCAGGTCGTGGACCTGTGTGGTATCGGGGCCGAGGCCGGTCAGCAGCGAACTGCGCGAGGGGCTGGAGAGGGCGAACTGCGTATAGGCGCGATCGAACAGGACGCCGCGGGCGGCCAGGCGGTCGAGGTTCGGCGTCTTGACGATGGGATGGCGGTAGCAGCCAAGCGTGGGCGCCAGATCGTCGGTGGCGATGAACAGGACGTTGCGCTTCTTCGGGCCCTGGGCGAACAGCGGGGCGGCGGCAAGGGAGAGAAAATCGCGGCGCTTCATGGCTCGCTTATTTTAGCGTTGCTCAAGGACCTGCAGGCGGGCGGTGAGCGCGATCACGTCGGCGCGCTTGCCCGGTTCGAGGCTCCCGGTTTCGCTGGCGATGCCGGTGCGTTCGGCGGGGGTGAGGCTGGCCATGCGCACTACTTCAGGAAGCGGGGCGCCGGAGTGGCGGGCCATCACGCGCACCATGGAATCGAGGGCGACCACGCTGCTGGCGAGGGCGCCCGGAACAAATCCCACCTTGCCATTGCTTTCAAACCACGATCCGGTGTGCTGGTTGCCGAAGCGGTAGCGGCCGGGCGGACGGTCGAGGGCGCGGTTGGAATCGGTGACCAGGCACAGGCGCGCGGCGCCCTTCATCCGCCAGGCGTAGGCGAGCAGCTCGGGCGCCAGGTGTTGGCCGTCGGCGATGACCTCCGTACTCATTTCCTGATGCGCGATGACGAATTGTTCCATGGAGCCTTGCATCGGCGTGCCGAGCCGGGCGCGGAGGCTTGGCACGGAACTCATGGCGCACCAGAAATGATCGACGTGGCGCATGCCCGCTTTGTAGGCGCGGGCCATTTCGGTCCAGGAGGCGTCGGAATGGCCGCAGGTGATCAGGCAGCGCTTGCGGCGGGCGGCGCGATAGAACGCTTCGGCGCCCGGCAGTTCGGCGGCGCAGGTGGCGATGCGGACGATGCCGGACGCGAAGTAGCGCTCGTATTCGGTGGTGGTGGGATCGCGGCGGCCATCGGCGGGATGGCAGCCGACTTTGCTTTCGGCGAAGAACGGGCCGTAAAGATGCACGCCGGCGAGGCGGGCGCCATCGGCGGGCGTCCAGGAATCGCGCACGGTGCGGCAGGCGGCGATCATACGCTCAATCTCTTCGGGGCTGCCGGTGGTGGTGGTGGGGAAGACGGTGGTGGTGCCGTGGCGGCGGTGGGCGCGGTTGACGGTGCGCACGGCTTCGGCGGTGCCGTCCATGTAGTCGGCGCCATCGCCACCGTGGAGATGGATGTCGATGAAGCCGGGGCTGATGTAGTGCGCTTCGATCAGCCGCGCCTGGCGGGGTGTGCGCTTGCGGCGCGAGACTTCGACGATGCGCCCGTCTTCGCACAGCACGACGCCATCGGGCAAAATGCGATCGGGGAGAATGACGTTACCGCGCCAGGCTTCAAGCAAGAGATCAGTATCCTTTCACGACGCCGCCGCGGCGGCCGTCGGCCCAACCGATGCGCCAGCCCGTGCCTTCCTCGATTTCGAGCGCGCTGACGTCACCCTGGGCGCGGAAGCGCGGGTTGATCTGGTGGCCCATCCGCTTCAGCTTTTCGGCCACATCGTAGACGAGGGCGGCGGGTTCGGCATCCACCTGGCCCGATACGGCATGAATGCGCGGAAACTCGACGGCATCGCGCAGCGCCATTTTGAAATCGATCATGTTGACGATGACCTGGGTGAGGGTGGAAGGGATGGTGATGGCGCCGGGGGTGCCGAGAGCGAGCCAGGGGGCTCCATCGGGGCGCAGCACGATGGTGGGCGCCATGGTGGAAGGATAACGCTTGCCGGGCGCGATGGAATTCTGGCTGCCGGGGAAATTCGAGAACACCGACATGTGGTTGTTCAGCATAACGCCGGTGCCGGCGGCGACGACCTGGGAGCCGAAGAAGCCGCTGAGCGTGTAAGTGTTGGTCACCAGGTTGCCGTCGCTGTCGGCGATGGCGAAGTGGGTGGTGTCGGGCGATTCGTTGGTGTGGACGGCGAGATCGGCGGTGGCCTGGCGCGCGTATTCCTTGGTGATCAGTTGCGGCACGATGGACTCGCCTTCCCGCAACGCGCGGGCACGGGCGGCGAACCCGCGGCGCATGGCTTCGATCAGCAGATGGCGCGAGGCGGCGGAACCTTCCATGCCGATTTTGGCGGGGTACTGATCGAGCACGTTCAACATGACGGCCATGGCATAGCCGCCGCTGGAAGAGGGCGGCATGGTGAGTACGGTGTGCTTGCGGTATTCGATGCGCAGCGGTTCCACCATGGCCGCTTCGAATCCACGAAGGTCTTCGTAGGTGATCGCCCCGCCATGCGCGGCCATGTCTTTGGCGATGCGCTGCGCCGTTTCGCCTGTGTAGAATTCACTCCAGCCTTTGCGCTGCATGCGGCGGATGGTTTCGGCCAGCTCCGGCTGTTTCACGATCTCGCCCTGCTTCAACGGCTGATCGGCACCATGCAGCAGGATGCGGGCGGAATCGGCGAACCGCTTCATGACCGGCACTTGCAGCTTCAGGATAAGTTCCAGGCGCAGCGAGGCGGGGAAACCGTCCTTGGCGAGTTTGTAGGCGGGCTCCAGACATTGCGCCCATTTGAGGCGGCCGAAGCGGTCGTGCACCAGGCCGAGCCCGGCGGGCGTGCCGGGAACGGCGACGGCTTTGTAGCCGACGTTAGCCTCCATGGTGTTGGTGAACATGCCGGGTCTGGCGGCGGCGGGCGCCTGACCGGCGTAGTCGACGGCATGCACCGCGCCTTCCTTGGTGCGCAGCAGCATGTAGCCGGAGCCGCCGAGGTTCCCCGCTTCCGGATGCACCACGGCAAGAGCGAAACCAACGGCCACGGCCGCGTCGAAGGCATTGCCGCCTTTGTGCAGAACGTCGATGCCCGCCTGCGTAGCCAGTTCGTGCACGCTGGCCACCAGCGCGCGCGGAGCCCGCAGCGGCTGACTGACCATGGGCCGCACACGTTCCAGGCGCAGGCCGCTTTGCGACACTTCCTGCGCCGGCAGCAGGCAGAACAAAAGGAGAGCAGCCGCGGTCATGAATCCTTCATTCTAGTAAACTGAGTTTTCCATGCCGGGTATGGCCATCTCGCGGAGGGTGCTGATGGAGATGGCGTGGCTCGCGCAGAAGCACGCTCATCAGGCACGGACATCGAACAAGCCGCTTAAGTTCAAAGCGCTTTCGGTGGAGGAGGCCGCGGTGGTCGAGACGATTGCCGAGGGCATTCTGCCCGCCGATACGACGCCGGGGGCGAAAGAGGCGGGCGTGGTGTGGTTCATCGATCTCGCCCTGTCGAGTTTTGACCGCGCCAGACGCCAGGCGTATCGCGAAGGCGTGGCCGCCTTCGAGGCCAAGCGCCGCGAACTGTTTCCTTCGTCGCTTTCGATGGCCGCGCTCGCTCCGGCCGATGTGGCGCGGCTGATCGGCGCGATGGAGACCACGCCGTTTTTCGAGATCGTCCGCGAGCACACCATCACCGGGTTTCTGGCCAATCCGGAATACGGCGGCAATCGCGGCGAAGCCGGCTGGAAGCTGATCGGGTTTTCATTATGAAGCTGGCGCGCTACCGCCCGCGGGATACGGTGGACTTCGTGGTGATCGGCTCCGGCGCGGCGGGCGGCGTCGTCGCCAAGGAACTTTCAACGCAGGGCTTCAGCGTGGTGGTCCTCGAACAGGGACCGTACCTGCGCGAGAAGGATTTCGCGCACGACGAGCTGAAGACCTTTCGTCAGGGCGTGCTGATCAACGACTGGGAAAAGCAGCCCAACACCTTCCGCAAATCGCCGGAGGAAAAGGCGATGCGGCAGCCCGCGGTCTTCTACGGCCGGCAGGTGGGTGGCGGCACGGTGCACTACACGGCCAACCTGTGGCGCTTTCACGAAGTGGACTTTGAGGAGCGCAGCCGCTGGGGCACGGTGGCCGGCGCATCGCTCGAGGATTGGCCGGTTCGCTACTCCGACCTGGAACCTTACTACACGAAAGTGGAACAGGAACTGGGTGTTTCGGGCGAGGCGGGGTTGAGTCCTTTCGATCCGCCGCGATCGCAGCCTTATCCTTTGCCGCCGCTGCCGGTGAAACGGTGTGGCGCGATTTTCGAGCGCGTGACGCGCCAGATGGGACTGCATCCGTTTCCGGCGCCGCTGGCGATTCTCTCGCAGCCCTATCGTGGACGGGCGGCGTGCACGCAGTGCGCGTTCTGCAAAAGCTTCGGCTGCGAGGTGCGCGCCAAATCGAGCACGCTCGCTACCGTGATCCCGGTGGCGGAGGGGACCGGGCGGTGCGAAATCCGCTCCGGCTGCTATGTGCGCAAGATCGAAACGAACGCCGATGGCCGGGTGACGGGCGCCATTTACTTCGATGGGCGCGGCCGGGAAGTGATGCAGAAGGCGCGCGCGGTGGTGTTGTGCGCCAACGGAGCCGAATCGCCCCGGCTGTTACTGCTTTCCAGGTCGAGCCGGTTTCCCGATGGCCTGGCGAATTCGAGCGGTCTGGTGGGCGCTTACTTCATGGTGGATACGGGAGTGAGCGTTCGCGGGATGTTCGAGCGGCCCCTCAACGATCACAAGGGGCCGCACGTCAGCCGCGTGATTCATGATTACTACGATTCCGACGCCAAGCGCGGGTTCTGGGGCGGCGGCGGGATCGATGCGCGGTTTGACTGGTATCCGATCAACTTCGCGCTGGACGGGATGCCGGGCGATGTCCCGCGATGGGGCGCCGGATACAAGGCGGCGCTGAAGGAATATTTTCCGCGCAGCATGTCGCTGCTGGCCCACTCGACGTGCCTGCCGGTGGAATCGAATCGCATCGATCTGGATCCGGATCTGAAAGACGCCTGGGGGCTGCCCGCGCTGCGGATGACTTACCGCAACCATCCCGACGATCTGAAGGTACTGCATTTTTTGAAGGATCGCGCCACGGAGATTCTGGAGGCGGCGGGCGCGAAGAAAATCTGGTCCCGCAAGATCGAGGAGTTGACGTTTACCGGTCACCTGATGGGCACATGCCGCATGGGGAACGATGCGGCACGGTCGGTGGTGGACCGGAATCATCGCGCGCACGACGTTCGGAATCTGTTCGTGGTGGATGGCAGCAGTTTCGTGACGTGCGGGCGGCAGCAGCCGACATGCACGATCCACGCGCTGGCATACCGCGCCGCGGATTCGATGGCGGCGGCGGCGCGCAAAGGCGAGATTTAAGTTCGGATCAGAAATACATCTTCAGCGCGAATTGAATCTGCCGCGACGTTCGCTGATAAACCGGCGGGTTTCCGGCACTGGTGATCCGCGCCACGCCGGTAAACCCGATCTGCGCGTTCGGATTGTTGAACTGGGGCGTATTGGAGACGTTGAACGCCTCGGCGCGGAACTCAAACCGTCGCGATTCGCCGAACGGGAAACTCTTGAACAGCGAAAGATCCAACTGCCGGGTGCCCGGCCCGAACAGGATATTCCGCCCGGAGTTGCCAAAGGTAAAGTTACCGGGTGCGGCGAAGGCGGAGGCGTCAAACCAGCGGTCAATGGTGCGCTCACCACGCGGCAACACACCGGAGCCGATGCGATTGGGAAACTGCGAGCCGGTCCCGGTGTTAAGCGCGTTGGTTTGCATGACGGGGGTGAACGGCAGCCCCGTCATCACGGTGAGAATGTTGTTGATCTGCCAGCCACCGATCAGGCCTTGGCGAAAGCCGCTCGCGCCCGCGAGCCAGCGCCGCCCTTTGCCGAAAGGCAATTCGTAAGTGCCGCTGAGGGCGAGTTTGTGCCGCACGTCAAAGGTCGCGTTGCCGCGCTGGCGTGCGATGTTGCGCGAGTCCTGAATGGGGCTGTTGCTCGACTCGCCGCTCGAGTTGTCGATGGTGTGCGCCCAGGTCCAGGCAGCCGACATCCGCACGGCGCCAAAACGCCGGTCGAGCGTGGTTTGCATGGAGTTGTAATTCGAATTCGCCCAGGGCGTAACGCCGATAGCGTCGCTCAGGTTGGGGTAGGGACGCCGCGGCCCCACCGCGCCCGCTCCGGGAACGGCCTGATTGATGTTGAGACCCACCAGGTCCACATAGGTCCCTTTGCCGCCGACGTAGGCGAGCGAGAGCACAACATTACCGGGAAGCTCGCGCTGCACGTTCACGTTCCATTCGTACATGGTGGACGTTTTGCTGTCCTCGGGCCAGTAATAAAACGCGGTTCCGGCGATGGGCCAAAGTTCCGGGCGCTCGGCCGGAAAACCCGCCGAGATCGGCCGCGCGGCGGGGAAGTTGTTCAGGTCGTTGGCCGTAATAAAGGTACCGCTAAAGGGAGCGTTCTTCGCCATCGAGTTACCGGAAGTGACGGTCTTGAAACTGTAGAAGATACCGCCGCCGGCGCGGATGACGGTCTTTGGCGTGATGGTGTATGCCAGGCCGAAACGCGGCCCCAATTGCCAGGGCCGGCCCTGCACCACCGAATCGCCTTCAAACGGCGCCGTGCCAACGGTGACCAGCGTGCCGCCGCCAGTGGGAACGAACCCGGCGAGACGGTTGTAACGCTCCTTCCAGGCGGTGATGGAATCGTTGCGGAGCCCCATGTTAAGCGTAAGTTTCGAGTTTACGCGCCAGTTATCCTGCACGAACCAGCTAAAGTAATAACGCTTCAGGCTGAAGAACTTTGTCGCGTCGTAGCGGGAGCTGATGGGGCGGCCGAACAGGAAATCCGCGAAGCCCAGGCCCGTGTAGTTGCCGCCGAAGGTGAACTGGCCGGAAGGCGCGCCGGGTGAGTGGAAGGCGAACCGCCGCGACATGTAGTTGAATCCGAACTTCAACTCATGGCGGTCTTTGACCCAACTCAGCGCCTGATCGATTTCCCAGTTGTTGTTGACCTTTTGCAGACTGCCCGCGCCGTCGCCGAGGCCCGTCATGCCGGTGATGTTGGTTGTGCTGAGGCCCGGCGCGGCGCCGCCGGCATTGGCGTTGAGAATGCCCAGACGCTCGGCGATGGCTCCGTATTTGGTTCCGGCATCGTAGATTCCTTGCAGCATGCGCGAGAAACCGACCCGCAGGTCGTAGTAAGTGGATGGGTTGAACGACCGCCCATAGCCAAGCACAGCCTGCTTACTCGGTACCAGCACCTGGCCGGGACGGCCGGGACCGGCTCCGATGGCCGGCTCCGGCAGATTGCCGGGATTGTAGGTATCGGCGTCTTCCCAGCTATAGCGGCCGAAAATCGACGAGCGGCTGGTGCGGTAGTCGGAGCGGATGTTGACCTGATCCACGCGGCTGGTCTGCACCGGGTTGTAGAGATGGTTGTTAATCAGGCCGGGCAGATTGGGCGCGGGATAGAGTTCGGTCATGCGGGCGGAAACCGGATCGATGGCGGAAGCGGGCAGGATATTGCCCGGCAGAGGCACGCGTGGCGTGACGCGAGGGTCCATCACGGCGGTGCGCTGTTCGGAAAAATTTCCGGTGCGGAAGGCCGCAATGGGGACGCTGCTTAGGAACGTCTGCGCCTGCCGCACACGCTTGCCTTCATAGTCGGCAAAGAAGAACAGCTTGTTGCGTCCGTTGAACAGCCGCGGCAGCACCACCGGTCCGCCGACGTTGCCCCCGAATTGGTTCAACTTGAACGGCGGGCGCTTGCCCACGCTCAAATCGAAGAAGTTCTTGGCGTCGAAGCTCGAGTTGCGCAGGAACTCATAAAGCACACCGTGGAACTGATTGGAGCCACCTTTATAAATGACGTTGATGATGCCCTGGCCGCCGCCGAAGGAAGCGGGCGCGGAGCTGGTTTGCACCTTGAATTCCTGAATGGAATCGACGGGCGGAAAGAAGATGAGGACGCCCGCGTCGGTATCCACGCTGTTGATGCCATCGATGACGTAGACGACGTCTTCGACCGGCGCTCCGTTGATGACGGCTCCGTTGGTGCCGCGGCCGCTGGTGTAGCCGAGAAGTCCGGACGCGCCGCCGACACCGGTTGTCACTCCGGGCGCCAGTTGCACCAGTTGGGTGAAGTTGCGCGTGTTGAGAGGCAGATCGACGATTTCCTTGGCGCCGCGCACCTGGCCGATCTCCGACGAAGCGGTCTCAATCGTCACCGGCGCGGCGGAGACGTTGACCTGCTCGTTGACCTGGCCGATTTCGAGCGGAAAATCCACCTGCAGGCGCTGGCCGACAGCGAGGGTAACTTCGGCCGAGCGTTCGCGGAAGCCCGCCATCCGCACGGTGATGGTATAGCGATCGGGCTGCAGCGGCAGTGAGTTGTATTCACCGTTCTGCGACGTGACGACCTCGCGCTTCACGTTGGTAGTGAGGCTGCGGAATTCGACCGCCGCGCCGGCGACGGGCGATTTCTGCGGATCGACCACCATCCCGACCAGAGAACCCGCCTCCACCTGCGCCCAGACGGGCAGGGAGAGAAGAACGAAAACAGCAACAGATCGCGTGCCGCACATGGGCTTGAGAACCTCCTTGAAGCCTCGGTGTGGGCACTCTATCAGGATGGCTTCCTACTGTCAAACCCAACTGGTGTATACTCGCCGGAAAGACGTGGGAACCCAGGTTGACGTTCCAGTCCTGAACGGAATCGATCGATTAGGAGCCCATTATGAGTTGTAAAAGCGCCGCCATCCGCTTCGCGGCGGCCAGCATTCTTTTGGCGGCGGCCACTCCGGCCCTGCCCCAAACCGCGACAGGCAATATTATCGGCAGCATAACCGATTCGACGTCGGCGACCCTGCCCGGCGTTGAAGTGACGGCCGTGAACCCGGCCACGGGTGTCGTTTCCCGCGCCACCAGCGATGAAACGGGCATCTATCGCCTGTTCTACCTGTTGCCCGGAACCTATAATCTCACTCTGCAGAAATCCGGTTTCAACGCCGTGGAGCGCAAGGAAATCGTGCTGCGGTCCAACGATACGCTGACCATCGACGTTCAGCTTCCGGTTGGCAGCGTGGTGGAGAAAATCGAGGTTAGCGGTGCGACGCCGCTGCTTGAGACCGCCACGTCCACCACGGGCACCGTTCTGGCTGGCACGCAGATGAACGCGATTCCCATCATGCAGCGCTATTCGTGGATGGCCATGTACCTGATGCCGGGCGTCACCAGCGTGAACGGATTCCACATCGCCGGCGGCCGCGACCGCGGCATCGGCTATCAGGCCGACGGCATTCCGGCCACCGAGCCCGTGCGCAGCGGCGTGGCCACCAATCGCATCCTGTCCACCACGCAGAACGCCATCGAAGAAGTGAAGATGGTCACCACTGTATTGCCGGCCGATTCGGGCCACTCGGCGGGCGGGATGATGAGCATGACCTACAAGTCGGGCACCAACACGCTGCATGGCGAAGCCGAAGACCGCTACATCAACAATCCGTTGTTGCACCGCGCGTACTTCAACCTGCAGCGCCCCACCGCCCCTTTCAATTACCACGAGCTTTCGGGGTTGATCTCCGGTCCCGTTTACCTGCCCAAGATCTACAACGGCAAGAACCGTACGTTTTTCCTGTTCGGCTGGTCGCGCCACCACGAGAAGTACAACCAGCAGGTGTTCGCCGATGTACCGAACGACGCGATGTTGAACGGCGACTTCTCGTTCAACGGGCTCGGCTTCCCGGTTCACGATCCGGCTTCGACCCGGCAGGACGCGACCGGGCGCTGGATCCGCGATCCGTTCCCGGGCAACGTCATTCCACGGAACCGGTTCGATCCGGTGGCGGCGAAGTTTCTCACGTTCAAGCCGTGGAACGAACCCAACAACCTGGGCGGCGCGGGTTTCGTGGATCGCACGGGTCCGCACCAGAATTTCGGCACCGAGTCGAAGTACCGGTCCTATCGCACGCGTTACGACATCAAGATGGACCACGTGTTCAACGAAAAGAACCGCATGTTCGGACGCTTTTCGCATGTTCGCAACCGCGCCTGGGGCAACGCGATCGCTTTGAACTGGGAACTGCTGGATGGCAACCGCGTGCTGCTGCCGAGCGATCAGGTAAACGGCGTGCTCTCCGATACGCACATGTTCACGCCGTCGATCATTCTCGAAACGCGGTTGGGCATGAACCGCCGCAAGGAGTCGCGCACCCCGCTGGGACTCAATGAGAATTGGGGCCAGCAGTTGGGCATCCCAGGCATCAGCGGCGAGACGTTTCCTTCGTTCTACGATTCGGCGGGCGGGGCATTTTACAGCGCCAGCATGCCGCGCGGCTCTTACTATCAGGTTACCGAGAACATGACCTGGCAGGAAAATATGACGCTGGTTCGCGGCCGCCATGCGATGAAGATCGGGTATGAACTGGTCCGCACGCGGGCCAATACGCGTGCCGAATCGCTGCCGGCGGGTGTGTACCGGTTCGGCGGCACCGATATGCCGTTCACGCCCAATACGGGCAACGATTTCGCGGCGTTCCTGCTTGGGTCGGTGGTGCGGGCGGACTTCAATACGGCGCTGGCCAACTGGCTTCCACGCTGGACCGCTCACGCGCTTTACTTCCATGACGACTGGTCCGTTTCGCCGCGGCTCACGCTTAACCTGGGAGTGCGGTGGTCCTACGAATCGCCGTTCAATACCAAGTACGGGCAGCACAGCCAGTTCGATCCCACGGCGATCGATCCGCTGACGGGACGGCTGGGCGCGATCACGCATCCGGGCACCCCACTGGCGCGGCGCGATCTGAACAACTTCCAGCCGCGCGTGGGCATGGCCTACAAGATCAACAACAAGATGGTGTTTCGCGGAGGCTTTGGCCTCACAACCATCGATCTCTACACGGTGGGTCTCGATCAGAACTTCGAGGAGTATTTCACCAGCGTGACGCGGCAGGCGCCGGCCGGCGACCCGCGTGCCATCTTCAACATCAGCCAGGGCCCGGGCGCCGTGCAGTATCCGGTTCTGGCCAACGGCACTTCGCCGTTTGTAGGAGCCAACTATGCCTCGCGGGGGGCGACCTGGTACGACCCCAAAATGCGCAGCCCCTACACGATGAACTGGAACGGAACCTATCAGTATCAATTCGCGAATCAGTGGCTGATGGAGTTGAGCTATCAGGGTTCTTCGGGGGTCGGGCTGTTGAATGCCTGGAACCACAATCTGCTGCCGCTGAACTTCTCAACCGACCGCGCAACGCTCGACCAGGCGTTTGCGAACCAGCAGCCGTTCCGGCCCTATTCGAACTTCGGTACGGTCAACTTGTGGAGCAATTTCGGCCATTCGAGCTTCCATTCGGGAACCTTCAAGATCGAGAAGCGGTTCTCCAAAGGGCTGACGATGACGTCGTTCCAGACCTGGGGCCGGGCCATCGACGAGTCCGATAACGACGGCGTCGCTTCCGGCGTCACCTACTACAACCGGCGGCTCGAAAAGGCGCGCGCCGGGTTCGACGTCAAGCATCGGCACGTTACCTACGTGACTTACGACCTGCCGGTGGGCAAGGGGAAGAAATGGATGTCCGGCGGCGGCGTCAAGGATTATTTCCTGGGCGGCTGGAAGGTCGGCTTTATCCAAACTTTCCAGAGCGGAACTCCAGTGGACTTCGTGGTGGCGGGAAGCCCGAACCGTTATCTGCCAGGTACGGTGCGTCCCAACATGGTCAATGGCTACGATCAGATCAATGTTTCCGATTGGACGATCGGCGACCGGTTCAACAACACGCTCAAGAACTCCATGTGGAACATTCAGGCGTTCGCCTATCCGAACGCTTATACGCCGGGCACGGCCGGCCGGAACATCATCGAAGGTCCGGGGCTGATCTGGTCGCAAGGCAACCTGGCCAAGACGATCACGGTGAAGGAAAAGTACAACCTGGACATCCGCTTCGATATCAACAATATCTTCAAGCGGGCGAACTTCATCAACCCGACTTCCGCGGTGAACCTGGTGAATCCGGGATTGTTCGGAAAGCCTACGGGTACGGTGGGAGGGTGGTGCTGTCTGGGAGGCCAGTTCTCCGGCCTGTTCGTGGCGCGGCTCTGGTTCTGACGTAGGAAGGCCCGCTCGATCGGTTTCGAGCGGGCCTCCTATCTTGAAGTTCGATCAGTTTGCGGAGCGCAGATATTTACGCCCGGCGCAGAAAACAACGCCGAGGCCAAGCAGCCCGAGGGTCGCAGGCTCTGGAATCGGGTCGCTGGGCTGAGCCTGGATTTCCGCCACCTTGATGTCGATGAAGGCGGCGGTAAACGACTGCGCGGTGAGGCCGCCGGCGCGAAGCTGGTTCAAGTCCCAGGCGGCGCCGCCACTCTGCCGGGCGAGTGCCACGTAGTCGGTCTCGGTGGTACCAAAGCCGTTACCAACTGTCGCGCCGGCACAGGAAGTAAAGCCGCCTGCGCCATTGGCTTGGTACCCGGTTCCACCTTGATCGATGCCCAAGGCGGTTCCCGGACAGCCGAACGGATTGTCGACCACCGCGTTCAACAAGGCGGCGCGGGAGGTGAAGCTGGCGAGCAGACTTGCGAAGGTGAGCGCCGCATTCTGATTGTCGCGGTCTTCGTCGGTGATCAGGATGATGTTCAACGCCGCTCCGGTGGTGAAGGTGAAGTTGTTGAAGGCAAAGTTCATTCCCGAGTAGCCGTCCTCGGTCCCGCCTGAAGTGACCAGCGATCCGGCAGCCGTCGCCAGCGCGGCGGCCGAACCGAGGTTTGCCGTGAGTTTGCGGCCATTGTTGGTGGCGCCACCGCCTCCGAAGCCCACCAGTCCGTAACTACCCGTGATGCCAAGCGCGGATAACTTGGTGTCCAGGCCAGAGATCATGCCGGAAATCCAGGCATGCTCACCCGACATGGAGCCGGATTCATCGACCACCAGGATGACGTCGACCAAAGTCGCGGCCATCGCCGTGGTTTGAAGGGACGGAACGAGGCCGAGCAAAAGCATGCCGGCCGAGGGTAACAATCGCATGTAACTTCCTCTCTACGAAAGGGTCCTTAAAACCGGAAATGGATTGTTCCCGAATATACACGTCCAGCTTCCCGCTGTCAACGAATGAGCTGGCCTCAAGCCGAGGCGGCGGTACTAATGGAACGTATATGCTCTTGAGCCCGGCTCCAAAGCTTGGATTCGGGATGGAAAAACATGTAGTTTGAATATTCGCCGTCGCGATAGGAAGTTACTGGCGCGAGGCCGCCGTCATGGACGAAGACTTTGTAGCCGGCGTTCGTCATCGTCTCGAAAACAAGGGAACTGGTTTGGCGGCTGATTTCGATGAGCCAGCCCGGACGGCAGGTCCGCATCAGGTTGGCGGCGCCCTTGACGACCTCGGCTTCCCCGCCTTCGACGTCGCACTTGATGAAATCGAGCGCGGTAATGGTGCCTTGCCGGTGGAGGTCGTCCAGGCTGCAAAGTTCGACGGGTTCCTTTTTTCCGGGCTCGCCGTCGCTGGCGACATGCGCCCAGTACAGGCCTTCGAATCCCTTCATTTCGGGAACCACTATCTGCACGGTGCCGTTGGCCGCGCCGATGGCTTTGCGGAAGATCTGAACGTTGGTCAGACCGCAACGCCGGACCACGTCGCTCAACACATCGAAGTTGGCGGAGACGGGTTCGAAAGAATACATTCTGCCCGAAGTGCCGATGGCTTGGGATAGCTCGCGCGTAAAGATGCCGACGTTGGCGCCGACGTCGGCGACCTGATCCCCGGGTCGCAGCAAATTGCGGACCAGGGCGAGTTCGGACTCCCGGAAGTGGCGGCCGGCCGCGATCTGCCGGCTCATGTACATCCGCCTGACCCACATCTGAGCGGGTCCCGGCAAAACTCTACCGGCGATCGGCTTTAACAAACGCCGAACTATTTCCTGCATGTGAGGCCCTCGCAAAAACCGTCGAACGGACTAGTTCCAGCACTATACCACGGACCCGGTTGAGATCAAGACACGGACATCCGAATCGCCGACGCGGAACGGCTATGGCAGATTGAGCACCAGCCAGTCGAGCATTTCCCGCTGCACGGCCGCCTTGCCGATGCCGCACTCGAGGTTGACGTAGCGGACTCCCAAACGCGCCGCCAGCCGCGAAAGCGATCCGTCGTCGTCCCTGGGACCGTTCTTCTGCAACACGGCGTTATAGGGCGACGACGCGATGAGGCGGAAGTCCGGCGGGTGTGTGGCGAGGAAGAATTCATGCGTGGCGGCCGGTGCGTTCAGCGCCTTCTCATCGCTGATAGCAAGTTCATCTTGGATCGAATAGCCGCGGTTGTTGTGAATCGCAATCAACAGTCCGCCTTTCGGAGGCAGAAGCGCCTTCAGGAAGCGGGCCCGGTCGCGGTCGAGACGGCGGTGGATGGCGTTGCGCTCCTCCTCGCTCATGGCCGGATTGAGTGCGCGCAGACTCTTCTCCGCTCCCTCGCGCGACCACATGCGGTTTGGATCGAGCTTCCCCGCCCCGGCCGGAATCATGCGCTCGGAGTTTTCGATCAGGATGGCGAGGCCGGCATGCGTCTTCATGTGGGCGCGCAGCACGTCGCGCGCGGTGTCCTCATCGCCGTGGATATGCAGATAGCGGCGGCTGGCGTTGCCGTTGCGCAGCATGGAGAATTTCGTATCCAGGCAGGCGAGCGGCGCCCGCCCGAAAATTCCAGCCATCAACAGCGAACGTCTGGTCATCGTATACACGGTACCCTGAATCGATGCGCATCCTGTTGTTCAGTGGAAAAGGCGGCGTGGGAAAAACCACCGCCGCGGCGGCCACCGCCGTACGCCTGGCGCAGATGGGCGCACGTACCCTGGTCATGAGCGTGGACCCGGCTCACAGCCTGGCCGACAGCTTCAACCTGACGGGCGACCTGTTTCACGGCAAGACCGCCGACCCGGTCGAGGTACGCCCGAATCTCACGCTGCAGGAAGTGAATATCCAGAAAGAGATCCGGCGCCATTGGGCGGAAATCTCTTCCTACGTTGTCAGCGTGCTGCGCACAACGGGCATCAACAACGTGGAGGCGGAAGAACTGGCCATCCTGCCCGGCATGGAAGAGCTGAGCGCGATGCTGTATGTCAATCAGTACCGGCGCGAGAAAGCGTTCGACGTCATCCTGCTCGATTGCGCGCCCACGGCGGAATCGATCCGCTTCGTCAGCATGCCGGACACCCTCGACTGGTACATGAAGCACATCTTCCCGTTCCAGCGGAGCCTGATGAAAGCCGTGCGCCCGATCGCCAACCGCGTGTCGCCGGTGGAGCTTCCTCCCGACAGCTATTTCCGCAACATTCAGGGACTGTTCACCAAGCTCGAAGGAATCGGCGAGGTGCTGGAGGATCCAAAGACGACCAGCGTGCGGCTGGTCACCAACGCCGAGCAGATGGTGCTGCGCGAAACGCAACGCGCGTTCGTGTACTTCTCGCTGCACGGGCTGACGGTGGATTCGATCGTCGCCAACCGCATCCTGCCGGAAAGCGTGACCGATCCGTTCTTCGTAAAATGGCGGGCTTCGCAACAGCGCGTGCTGGCGGAGATGGACTCCTACTTCGACCCGGTGAGTGTGAAGCGGGTACATCTGTTCGACCAGGAAGTGCTGGGAGGCGATCAACTCGATCTGATGGCGGCGCTGCTGTATCCGGACGGCGAGGATCCGGCGGCGCTCATTCGCGACGAGCGTCCCTACCATTTCGAAAAATCCGGCGAGCACTACGAGGTCAAGGTCCGGCTGCCGTTTGCGACCAAAGGCGAGATCGGTTTGTTTAAGAAGAACGACGAACTGGTGGTGGAAATCGGCAGCTTGCGGCGGCACATCGGACTGCCTACCACGATGGCGTCGCTGCAGCCGGCGCGCGCGCGGTTGGATAATGGAGTCCTGACGGTGGTGTTGAAAGAGGAGGTCGCATGACGGAAGAACAAGCCGGCGCTCCCCGCTCCGGATGCGCGTGCATGGGCGCCGGGCCCATGGTTACGAACTTGCTGCGGCAGCTCGGGCCGGACGACGAAGTGCGCCAGCATTTCCGCAACGCGCGCGTCGAGTTGCTGAAAGGCTTGCGCGCGATCATCGACCAGCGCATCTCCGACCTGCAGAAGCCGGCTCAACAAAAAGGCGCCAAGCTGGCGGTGGATTGAATCGAACCTGTCATGGCGGAACTTACCGAAGGCGCCAAGGCGCCGGCAATCGACCTGACAACCGACGACGGCTCGAGGTTCGTCCTCTCCAGTCTGAAGGGCAAGACGGCGATCCTCTATTTCTATCCGAAGGCGGATACGCCCGGATGCACGGTGGAATCGTGTGAATTTCGCGACGCGTTTCCGCGGTTTGGCGGCGTGGATGCCGTTGTACTGGGCATTTCGCCGGACGATCGCGAGGCGCAGGCGAAGTTCCGGAAGAAGTATTCCCTGCCATTCACGCTGCTGTGCGACCCGGCTCACCAGGCGGCCGAAGCATACGGCGTATGGAAGGAAAAGAGCATGTACGGGAAGAAGTACATGGGCATTGAGCGGACGACCTTCGTAATTGGACCCGATGGGAAGATCCGCAAGATCTTCCGCAAGGTGAAACCCGCCGGTCACGCGGCTGAAGTCCTGGCGGCGCTCGCCTAGCCGATTAACGCGGCAGGGCGATAAAGAAGGTCGCTCCGGCGCGGTCGACTTCGAGCAGCAGCGGTTTGCCCGCGGCGCCGGCCATTTCCTGGCGCAGCGCGGCGATGCCAGCCACCGGTTTGCGGCCGGCGGCCACGATCACGTCGCCGGCGCGTAATCCGGCATCGGCGCTGGGGCCTTCGACGGAGGTGACCGCCAGTTCGCCGGCGTGATCGGCGATTTCGGCGCCAGCGAGCGACGTGGTGGCCACCGGCTGTGGCTTCCGTTCGAGCGTTACGGTCACATCCTGTTCGGCCTCCTGCCGCGCGATGGTCATGCGCACGGTGGCGCCGGGCTGAGCCTGGGCCACGAACAGGCGCATGCGGACGAAGTCGCGCATCACGCGCCCGTTCATCGCCACCACCACGTCGCCCTTCTGCAATCCGGCTCGCGCCGCGGGACTGCCCGGGGCGACGTCGGCGATCACGGCCGCGCCGCGGCGGACGCCCAGCGCCTCGGCCAGCACCTGGTCGATGGGTTGCAGGCCGACGCCCATGTATCCACGATCGACGCGGCCCTTGGTAATCAATTCGCTCATGATAAAGCGCGCCAGATTGGAAGGCAGCGCGAAGCCCACGCCGTTGCTGCCGCCCGAAGGCGACAGGATCGCCGTGTTGATGCCGATCAGTTCACCCGCCGTGTTGAGCAGCGGCCCGCCCGAGTTGCCCGGATTGATGGCGGCGTCGGTCTGAATATAGTCGCCCTCATTCTTGGCGCTGATGATGCCAAGCGTGACGGTGGTTCCGACGCCGAAGGGATTGCCGATGGCCAGCGCATAGTCGCCGATGCGAACCTTGCCGCTGTCGCCGAAAGTGATCGATTCCAGGCCCTTGGCGTCCACTTTGAGGACGGCGATGTCGGTGGGCGTATCGGCGGCCACGATTTCGGCGGGAAACTCGCGCTCGTCGGCCAGTTGCACGGTGATCCTGGTGGCGCCCTGCACGACGTGGCTGTTGGTGAGCAGATAGCCGTCGCGGGAAAGGATGACGCCGGAGCCTTCGCCGCGCGCCGGTCCCGAAGCGGTGACGACGCGCACCACGCTTGGAAGCGTGCGCTCGACGATATCGGCGAACCCGCCCTCGGGCGCGAGGTTTGGCGCGATGCGCGCGGCAAACACCGGCAGCGCCGCGGCCATCAGAATCGTTGGGATCATGCTTCTGCTCATAACCGTTAGAAGCGTGCCGCGGCCGGAAGGTTGGTAAAGGTTGGGTAAAGTTCGTAAAGCCTTGACCTGGGCGAGAGCCCTTGCACCCGGCGCGCCCGCTCGCGTTATGATGAGTATGGTTCGCCAACGTACAGGGAGGTTTGTTCAATGTGGTCATTGGGCTGGCAGGAGACAATGGTGATTTTTCTATTGGCTCTTGTTGTCTTCGGGCCGAAGAAACTTCCTGAACTTGGAAAAAATCTGGCCAAGGGATTGGCCGAGTTCCGGCGCGCCTCCAGCGAGTTGAAATCGACGTTCGATCGCGAAATGGCGAGTATCGAGCGCGAAACCGGGGAATTGAAGGAAGTGACTCAGCAGATCAACAACGAGGTCGCCAACTACGACTCGTATTATGAGAACTCCTACTACGACTCCGGATACGACGGAACTTCCACCTCCACGTCTCAGGAACCCTCCACCCCCAGCGCATCCGCAACACAGGGCGCTGAGTCCAACACGGCTTCCGTGCAAGCCGCCGTCGCCGAGCCGGTTCAGGAAGCCGGGAAGGCGTCAGGCGATGCCGGCGCGAAAGCCGTTGTAGCCGAAGCGGCTGGCAAAGGGCAGGCTGAAAAGCCGGCCAACGCTTAGCCGTTTTCTGAAATAGTAAAAATGCCGCAGGAAGAAGATAAGAAGGGTGCGCCCGGATCCCCGGAGGATGCGGGCGCATCGCAAAGCTACACGCCGCACACCGACGATCCGTACGGATACCACGACGATCCTTACGCATATGAGGCGACGACCGCGCCCGTGCCTCAGGAACAGGCAGGCGTGCCGCCGGCGGCAGTGACCGCTCCGCCCGCCGCCCCGCCGCCGCCTCCGCCCAAGGCCGAACCGGAAGAAGAGGAAGAGGATCCGGATGAGGACGGGATGCTGCGGATGTCGTTCCTCGATCACCTGGAGGAACTGCGGACGCGCATTATCCGAGCGCTTTACGGCGTGGGCGTAGCCTTCCTTTCGAGCCTGGTTTTCGCCAACGAATTGTGGACGATCGTCAAAACGCCGGCCGTGGATGCGTTGAAGCAGTTGGGCGTGAATCCGCCCAAACTGGCGCAGTTGACGCCGATGGAGGCGTTCAGCGTGGTCTGGGTGAAGCTGCCGCTGCTGGCGAGCGTCTTCCTGGCTTCTCCCTGGCTGCTGTATCAGGTCTGGGCCTTTATCTCGCCTGGGCTGTATAAGAAGGAACGGCGCCTGGCCGGACCTTTCATTCTGTCGTCGGCGGGCCTGTTCATCGCCGGCGGCCTGTTTGCCTACTATGTCGCTTTCCGCTATGGGCTGGTCTTCCTTCTTGGAATTGGCCGGGACCTGGACATTCAGCCTGTCGTCTCGATCACCGAATATTTCGACCTTTTCGTCAATGTCACCCTGGGTGTGGCACTGGTTTTCGAGCTGCCGATTCTGATCTTCTTCCTGACCTTGCTGCGGATTGCGAGCCCGAAGTTCCTGATCGAAAATTCCCGTTACGCGATCCTGATTATCGTCGTTGTGGCCGCCGTGATCACGCCCACGCCGGATGTCTTCAACCTGATGATCTTCTCGTTGCCGATGATTTTGCTGTATTTCGTCGGCGTTTTCGCCAGCTATTTGCTGGTGTTGAGCCGGGAACAGAAAAAATTCCCCTGGCGTACTTTGGCAATTTTACTGCTTGCCGCCGCAGTGCTGGCGGGCGTCTGGGTCTATGTGGCGGTGACCCGGTACGGCTTCAAACTCGGGCCTTCCTGGCCGTTTCTGACGCACTAACCGGCGTGGGCGGTGGTACGCCGCGCCCGGCAGTCACGAATTGAATCTGCCTCGACATTACTCCTGGATTTCGCCTTTCCGGGGTGTATAATTAAGGCGGTTTCTGCCGACTCCTTCCAGGCGCCTGTTTCGGATGGACTGGCGCCCACCGGTGTGCGGCGTCACGTGCGAAGCATCCTGGAGGCTTGGTTTGTTAGAGGATTGGCTAGTACCGATCCCGGCAGTACTAACTCGCTCGTACCTTTGTTCCGAACGGTCTGCGCCTCAAGCTGGAAACCGGAAAATTCAGAGCAAGATCTTTGAATTTATCAGGTGAAGTCATGGATTTGTACAAAGCAATCAATGAGCTTTTGGAAGAAAAACATCGCCTCGACGAGGTAATCGCGCGCATGGAAATGCTTTTGGTGGCGCGCCACGATGCCAAGTTGGCGGCTACCAGCAGCCTGCCGTTCGAACTGGCGCCGGCACGCAAACGCGGGCGCAAGGGGATGTCGGAAGACGAGCGCCAGGAAGTATCCAAGCGGATGAAGGAGTATTGGGCCAAGCGGCGCAAAGTCAGGGCTTCTTGAAGTACCAGAGCCAGAAGTACTGCTGTCCCGCTCCATGGCGGTGACGCGGCTCGAATCCATGGCGTTCGGCCATGTCCACCGCCTGCTCATCGGAAAAGGGCACGCCCAGCCAGGTATCGTCCGGGCGGGTCGCGATGGAGCAATCCCCCTGCACCTGAAACTTGAACAGCGCGCCCGGGCGCAGGACGCGGTGCACTTCACTCACGTACTTTTCGATGACTTCGCGGCTGGGAATATGTTGAAATACGATACTCGAAAAGGCGAAGTCGAAATCGGTTTCGGCGCCCAGCACACTCAGATCGGTGCCGTTGTTTTGAAACACGCGGACGCCTGGCCGCCCGGCCAGCGCCGCCGACGCCTGGCGCACCATTTCCCCGCTGACATCCACCGCCCTCACCTGACCGAAAACGTCCGATAGCGCCCGTGTCACGCGGCCCGCGCCGCAGCCGATCTCGAGAACCTTCATCTCGCCGGGATCCTTGCCCTGGCAGATGTTGATCATATCGGTGAGCACTTCTTCCTGCACCGTGCGGCGGCCCGATTGGAAAAACTCGTCGTCGGTCCACTGGTCGCGCTCGGTATTGACGTAATAGCGGGCGTTTTCCTTGGCGCGGTCGTCCCAGTCGCGCTGCATCTTCCTAAGTTGTTCGTCGAGGGTCATCGGAGGCGAATCTTCATTGTAGCCGTTGGCGCGGGTGTACACTTCTAGCCATGCTTTTTCTCGCCTTGCTGCTTTCGATCGCCCCCGTTGCGGCGCAAATTCAACCCGCGTGGCGGACCGTCGTGATGGGAACCAACGGCATGGTGGCGGCCGAGCATCCGCTGCAGGCCATGGCGGGCTGCAACGTGCTGCAATCGGGCGGCAATGCCATCGATGCCGCCGTGGCCACCTTCTACATGACGGCGGTCACCGAGCAGCATCAGTCGGGCATCGGCGGCGACGCCTACATCCTGGCCTACATCGCCAAACTCGACAAGGTGATTTTCATTAACGGCACCGGGCCGGCGCCGAAGCTGGCCACCGTCGAGGCCTATCGCAAGCTGGGCGGCATCCCGCACGAGGGCATCCATTCGAGCAACGTGCCCGGAGCGGTGTCGGCGTTCGACCTGGCGTTGAAGCAATACGGCAGCCGGGCGTATCCGGCGCTGCTCGCCGCGGCCATCGAGACGGCAAGGAAGGGACATCCGCTAACGCACTGGTCGGCATCGAATCACGAAGAGGTGGTGGATAAGATCAGGCCGTTTCCCTCGTCGGTGAAGCTGCTGCTGCCAGGCGGCAAACCGCTGGGACCCGGCGAAATCTTCGTGCAACCGGAACTGGCACGCAGCCTGGAGACAATCGCCACCGAAGGCGCCGCGGCGTTTTACAAGGGGCGGCTGGCGCGATTGACGGCCGGATTCTATGAGAAACAAGGCGGCTTTCTTCGCTATGACGACCTGGCGGGCTACAGCGCCGAGGCCGCCGAACCGATCCGCATCGCCTACAAGGATTGCGAAGTCTACCAATCGGCGCCGAACTCGCAGGGCATCGTCCTGTTGATGACCTTGAAAATGCTGGAAGGTATCGACCTCAAGGCGCTGGGCCAGAATTCCGCCGAATACGTTCATGTGCTGACCGAGGCGCTCAAACTGGCCTTCGCCGACCGCACGCAGTACATCTCGGATCCGCGCTTTACCAGGGACATGCCGCTGGAACAGTTGCTTTCGTCGAGCTACGCCGCCAAGCGGCGCGGGCTGATCCGCAAGGATAAGGCGATTCGCGGCGTCGCGCCTCCCGGCGACCCCAAGGCAGGCAAAGCGGTGCTGCCGGGTCACACCATCGCCTGGGACAACACACCCCGGAATCCGGCCCTTCCGCTCGAGCCGGCCGGGGAAACTTCGTCGTTCTCCATCGCCGACCGGTTCGGCAACCTGGTCTCGGTCACCCACAGCGTGAATTCGACGTTCGGCAGCGGCGTGTTCGTCGAAGGCGGCGGCTATGTGCTCAACAACCGGCTGCCCTACTTCAGCCTGGATGAAAAGAACGTCAACGCCCTGGCGCCCGGCAAGCGTACCCGGCACACCATCAATCCGGCCCTGGCGCTCAAGAACGGCAAACCGTTTCTAGCCTGGAACACCCCGGGCGGCGACAACCAGCCGCAGGCCATGCTGCAGGCGTTCCTGAACGTGGTGGAGTTCGGCATGAACGTGCAGCAGGCGGTGGAACAGCCCACCGTGACCACCAACAACTTCGCCGCTTCGATGTATCCGCAAAAGGATGGCGACAGCCTGATCGTGCCGAAGGTTTTGGCCGCCACCATCGGAGCCGCGCTTTCGGCCAAAGGACACCCTGTCAAGGTGGTGGACCGTCAGCAGCCTTATAATCAACAGGCTGCGGGTGCCGGGGCGGTCAAAATGGTGCTGATCGATCCGGTGACGAAGGTCCTGCACGGCGGGGTCAGCCCCGCCAAGGACGACTACGTACTGGGTTGGTAGACTGGAGGCATGAGTCTCGCAAAACGGTTATCTCTTTTCTTCGCCGTTCTGCTGACGGCCGCCAGCCCCGCGTTGCCGCAGGCGATCACAGCAAAAGTCAATGGAACGGTTACGGATCCATCTGGCGCGGCCGTGCAGGGAGCGCGCGTCGAGCTGCGCAACATCGATACGAACGTGGCACGTACCACGGTGACAGATCCTTCCGGAGGCTACGAATTTCCCTTTGTGCCAACCGGTCCTTATACGTTATTGATAGAAGCCGCCGGCTTCCAGAAAGCGTCTGTCACGCGCTTCCAACTGTCAGTGGATCAGGTAGCCCGGCTGGATATGAAATTGAGCCTGGGCCAGACGGCGGAAACCATCACCGTCGAAGGCGGCGCGCTGCTGATGCAGACCGAAAACGCCACGGTGGGAACGGTGATCGATTCGCAGAAGGTGGTGGAACTGCCTCTCAACGGCCGCTCCTTCGTGCAACTGGCTTTGCTGACGCCGGGCGTCAATCCGGGTACGCCGGGTTCGATCACGGTGCGGCGGCTGCGCGGATCGGTGGGCCAGGCGGTGGGCATGTCGGCCAACGGCGCGCGCGACACGCAGAACCGCTTCTATTACGACGGCATCGAGGCGATGGATCTCGATTCCTATAGCTTCAGCTTTTCCCCTTCGATCGACGCCATTCACGAGTTCAAGGTGCAATCGAGCACCTATTCCGCCGAAGTGGGCGGTGCGCCAGGCGGCCAGGTCAACCTGGCGACCAAGAGCGGCAGCAACCAGTTCCACGGCACGGCGTGGTGGTTCAACCGCAACGATGCTTTCACGGCATTAAACGGATTCCAGCCGCGCGTGGCGGGCGCCAAGCCGCCGCGGCTCAACCGGAATCAGTATGGGTTGAATCTGGGCGGTCCGCTGCTGGTGCCGAAGGTTTACAGCGGCAAGGACAAAACGTTCTTCTTCTTCAACTGGGAGTCGGGCCGGCAGGTGGCCGGATCGTTCGGCGGCCAGGCGCTGATTCCTCCCGTAGCGCTGCGGCAGGGCGACTTTTCGTCTATCGCCGCTCCGGTCGTCGATCCCACCACGGGGCAGCCGTTTCCCGGCAACCGCATTCCCGCAAACCGCATCGCCTCCCATGCGCGGCTGTTCCTCGATGGGTTCGTTCCGCAGCCTAATACCAACGAGACGGGCATCAACTACCGGGGCCCGCGCGTCGCGGCTCCCATCACCCAGGACCAGTATGTGGCCCGCATCGATCACACGTTTTCGGGCAGCGACACGCTGAGCGGAAGCTACATTTTCAACACGCAGGCCGACGATACCACTCCGCTCTTTGTGTTCGATACGCGCGGCAACACGGGGCGGGCGCAGAATTTCTCGCTGGCCGAAACGCACGTGTTTTCGCCCACGATGGTGAACGAGTTGCGCGCGGGCTTGCACCGGTTCTTCGATCATGAGGTCTTCGGAACCACCGACAAGGCGGAATACGACGTCGGCAACAAGATCGGGATTCCAGGCGTGGCCACCCGCTCGCGCGACTTCGGCCCGCCGACCTTCAACGCCGGCTACGTGATGCCGACGGTACGCGGCATCGGCCCGCGCGACCGGTTGAACCAGCTCTGGCAGATCTCCGACAACCTTTCGTTCCGGCGCGGCGCGCACAACTTCAAGGCGGGCGCCCTGATCGCGCGGCGCAACTGGACCTTCGACGAAGCGGTGAATCCGCGCGGGTCGTTCGACTACAGCGGCCTGGTGACGGCGGCGGCGGGAACCACGGGCACGCGCGACAACCAATTCGCCGAATTCCTTTTGGGGCTCGCCACCGGCGCGCAGGTTTCGGTGGATCCCTTCGCCACCCGCATGAACAACTGGTGGCAGGCGTATTATCTGCAGGACGACTGGAAAGTGAGCCCGAACCTCACGCTGAATTTCGGGCTGCGCTATGAGTACTACAAACCGCCGGTGCAGCGCGGCAAGGCGACGAATTTCGATCTGAACGGATTCGTTCCGGTGCGCCAGACCTTCCACGGCTTCCCCGATATCGCCGACACGGCGGACCGTCCGGCGGCGCTGGTGTATCCGGACCGCAACGACTTCGGCCCGCGGATCGGCTTCGCCTATCAACTGCCGAAAGCGATGGACATGGTGCTGCGCGGCGGCTACGGCATCTATTACACGCCGGAAATCACCAACTCCTGGACGACGCTGACGCTGAATCCGCCCATCGTCCGGACGTTCGCGTTTACCGGCAGCGCCAGCAATCCGGTGCGCGTGGATACGGCGTTTCAGACGCAAGGCACGGCGCGCGCCGGGCTGTTTGGATCGGGTGCGCTCGACCCGAATCTGCGCACATCGTATACGCAGCAGTGGAACCTGACGGCGCAGAAGAAGCTGCCGGGCAATGTATTCCTCGATGTAGGCTATGTGGGTTCGAAGGGCACGCGACTGACGCTCGCCTTCGACGCCAACCGGGCCATTCAGACCGTGGCGAACCCGGCAACGGTTCCGGCGCTTTCGACACGGCGGCCGTTCCAGGGCTTCGACGCCATCAACACCACCAAATCGATCGGCAACTCCACCTATCATTCGATGCAGGTGAAGATGGAGCGGCGCGTGGCGAGCGGACTGTCGCTCATCGGCGCCTATACCTGGTCGCATAGCCTGTCAAACGCCGATATCTCGAGCGTGGGCGGCGGGTCGTTCATTTCCGGCATTCAGAATTACTTCGATCTCGCCGGGTCGAAGTCGAATTCGATTTTCGATATCCGCCACCGCTTCTCGCTGGCCGCCATCTACGACGTGCCGGTGTTCCGCAGCCATAAGAATCCGTTTGTGCGCTCGATTCTGGGCGGCTGGCAGTTGGGCACCATCATCACGCAGCAGACCGGCTTCGCGGCGGCGCTGGCCGGGACGGTGGACACGACGGGAACGGGCGTGGTTTCGCGGCTGAACGCGCTGGGTACGTCGCCGGCGATGCTGCCGCGCGACGAGCGCACACGCGCGCGCTGGTTCAATACGGCGGCGTTTGCCGAGGCTCCGCTCGGCAGCTTCGGCTCGGCCGCGCGCCATCCGATTCACCTGCCGGGTCTCAACCAGGTGGATGCTTCGGCCAACAAGAACTTCCGGCTGTTTGAAGGCCATCAGATCCAGTTCCGCGCGGAGTTTTTCAACTTCTTCAATCATGTGAATCTAGGCTCGCCGGGGTTGAATATCCGCGATACGGCGAACTTCGGACGCATCACCAGCACCAACCAGGGCGCCGCCGGAATGCCCGGCGACGCGCGGGTGGTGCAGTTTGGCCTGAAATACACCTTTTAGCCACAGGTTCCGGAGAGGCTCAGATCGAAGGCGATCGGCGATGGGACGGCTCCCGTCGCCGCGCCCTGGTAAGAGAACGTCAGCCGGATGTAGTAGGTGTAAAGGGAGTAGTTGATCACGTGGGCGCCGAAAGCGGCGCTTTGAAACTGAAAGCCCGAATCGTTGGTTCCGACCGTGCCCATGGTGACGGCCGGACCGGGATTGGCGTTGCGGGGCTGCCGGACAAACTCGGCGCGTATAGATCCGGCGGTGTTCGAATCTTCGGCGCGAATCGAGATACAGGCGAATACCGACTGCTGAGGCGCGGTCACCGGAATGTAGGCGTTTGAGATGCCGAAACCTTCCGGGGTCATGCGAGGGCGAAGGCCCCGGCCGTGTGCGTTGACATCGACGGTGGTGGTTTTCACCACCGCGGTGGTTGGATAGTTTGGCACCGCCGTGGTGGCGTTGGCCGACCAAACGGTCTGTGCGCTGGCGGCGCCGAATGTGAGCAACAGAGACACGCTGAGTGTCGCGAGTGTACGCATAGTTTTCTCCTCCACTTTCCGGCGCGCCGTTCAGTTGGAAGGCGCGCCTTCCTTTTCCCGAAGCAACTTGACGGCGCGGCGCAGATCCTCGACCGCGCGGCGTTGCCGCTCCATCCGGATGCGCAAGGCGGACTCCTCTTTTCCGGCGGCGTCCTGCCGGCGGCGCAGGCGATCATCCGATTCCCGCAACGGGCCCTGACGGAGACGGTCGAGTTCCGCCCGCTCCTCGTCGGCCAGATCGGGCCTCACCAGTTGCGCGTCGAGAGCCATCGAGTCCTGGTGGGTAGCCAGGATTTCGGTTTGTAACGTCAAGCTCCCGGCGGCAGCCTTCGACGCAAGCCGCTCCATTTTCCGCAGCCGGCGTTCTTCGCATTCGAGCAGATGCACGGTGAACTCCAGGCGGAGTTGCCGCAACTGCTCCCTGAGGCCGGCGGCCGATGTTTCACCGCCAAGCGCGACGAACGCGACGGCCAGAACCCCGGCGGCCAATCGATAGACCACATTGCTCATCCACCCGTTAGTGGCCGCGGCGGCGGTCGCGTTGCGGGACGGGTCTCGCCGGTTCGAGCGACCATAAGCGAGCGAGGAGGGGCCCCGGCGTGCGATTCTAGGCTCATCAGGCGCCGATGCGAATCGTCTATGGAGGCCTGGGGTGGTGCGCCGTGGCGCTCGCCTTTGCCGGAGTCTTCGTACCCGGGTTGCCCGTTACGGTATTCGTGCTTGTAGCTTCTTACTGCTTCACCCGCAGTTCCCCGCGGTTTGAGGCGTGGCTGATGGCCAACCGCTGGTTCGGACCAAGACTGCGCGAGTTTCGCGACTCGGGCGGGATGCCGAAGGCGGCCAAGCGGGCGGCGTTGGTTTCGATGTGGACGGCGATCGCGATTTCCTCGACCCTGCTGGCGCGGACCGGCTGGCGGGCTCCCGCCCTTGTGATCGCGCTCGGCGGCATTGGAACCCTGACGATTCTCTATGCGGTCCGCACGACCCCCGAACGGCCTAGTAGTCCGCAAGCGGTTCCCAATATCCGCCACTAATTTCGCGCCGTCGCTATCTATCTCATTTTGAGCGCTCTATCCCATCCGTCCCAGGCGGCGGCGGCGGCCTCCAGTACCGGTCTGGCGCGTACCGCGGGGTAGATTCGGGTGGGGCCTGATGATTGACGCCGGGCCGCGAACAAGGAGACACCGAATGCAAAATGAATCCTTCCTCCGTGTGGTGCCCGAGGATCTGACGAACGAAGGCTATCGCGCCAAGGTCGACGCGGCGATGGCCGAAGTCTATGAGCGCGCCGAGGTGAAATCGGCTACCGGAGAGGCGGCCCGGCTAAGTGCGTCGCGGGAGCGGCTGCTGCTCGCTCGGAAGAATCTCTACGCGCGCCAGCACGAGGTGGCGAAGGCCGTTCGCCTGGTGCGGGAGAACGCGGCTCCTGTGTTGATCCACGATTTCGGCGACCATTCGCCACAGATCGATACCGCCAGGCTGGTGGAGAGCAGCCTCGCGCTTCAGGAAGAGGAACGGCTGCTGGCGGTGGCGATCCAAAGGCTGCTCGAAGAGGAACTGCCGTGGGCAACGATCGAGCATCACCGCATGGAAGCCGAGCGATTGGCGCTGACGGCTTCGGCGCTTGAGAAAGCAGCCGAGGATCGCGCGCAAAAGCTGGCCCAGATGGTGGCGCAGGCGGCGGACTTTGAGGGCGAGATCGCCGTCGACACCAGCAGCGGGCTGAGCGGAGCGCTGCTCAAGGAAGCCGAACAGATGCGCGCGCAGGGGCAGGCCGAGTTGCGGTCGGCCGAAGAAGAGGAGCAGCGCTGGCGCACGATTCGCCAGGCGCGGACACAAACCAAGGAGTAGCGGGGATGAATCAGAAAATCACGAATCTGTTGAAGAGTCTGGACCACGAGTCCCTGGATGAACTGCGGGCGGCGGTGCAGCAGGAGCAGGGCTCGCGGCGCGAGCGGATCGACATCGACAGCATCCGGCCGGGCATGCCGGAGGAGCACTGGCACCGGGTCAGGGCCGAAATCTCGCGGATCCTCGAAGAGCGGGAGTAGATCGCATGAACATGAGCCAATTCTGGAGCGCGGTGCGCGCCAGGGAAGCGCGGATCGAAGAAGAGTATCCCTATATCGTGAGCGTGGAATCGGCCCGGCCCGGGATGCGCGGCGGCGTGGTCATGCAGGCCTCGCGCCGCGTGGCGGCGGAGCGGCTGACCGAAGGAACGCACGTGCTCGCTTCGGCCGGGCAGGTGGAGCGGCAGAAACGGACCGAGGCGGTGGCGGCGGCTTTGCAGCCGCCAGGGACCAAGCCTGCGAAGGTCGTCTATCTGAAACGCAAGGGACTCGCATAGTTCTAAACGCACCTTAATTATTCCGTCCTAAACGTTTGTTGCCGCGCCCAACGGCCGTATGTCAGACTTGAAAGTTAGGCACCGATTCAATGAATCGTGCGTCCCCTCAGAGTTCTTTCCATGACATCGCGACCGCGGTACACCGTTTCTCTGTTTATTTCCCTCTTGGCTTTGGCTGGTTGTTCCGAACAGCCGAAACCGAAGGCGGTAGTGGAGCCCGTCCAGGCGCCGAAGTATCCCTATCACATCGATGGCCCGGCGGCCAACGATTCGGCGCGCTTTCTGGCGGGGGTTGCGGGACGCAGGAACGGAGCGTTCGAGGCTCTGGAGGCGAACGCGTCCTGGCAGGCATACGCCAAGGAATTCAATGAGAAGTGGGAGTTGTTGAAGACCAGGCAGATCGCCGCCGTGGCCGATTTCCAGAAACAGGAACTGGCTCCGGTGCTGGCGCAAACCAAGAGTTCCTACGTCTACTATCCGTTCTCCGGACCCGACGTTTTGTATCTCACGACGTTCTTCCCGGAAAGCAAGGTGAACGTGATGGTGGGGCTTGAGCCGGTTGGCTCGCTGCCGGAAGTTTCCGATTTCCCGGGTGCATTGATCGAGGACGAATTGAACGGCTGGCGCGTCGGCATCGCCTCGCTCTACAAGCGGACGTTTTTTGTGACCAGCGAAATGGATAAGCAGTTCCGCGGCAAGGTAGCCGACGGTTTGCTGCCGATGATCTCTTTACTGCTGGTGCGCACCGGTCATGAACTCGATGGGGTGCGATTCATTCAGCTTGACGCCAGCGGTGAGCCGAAGTCGGAAGACGAGTCAAAGCAAGTGAGCGCAAACGGCAAGCCGCACAAACATAAAGGCGTGGAAGTCAGCTATCACCGCGCGGGCGAGAATAAGATTCGGCGGATCTACTACTTCTCGACCGACATGGCGAAGTTCGGCTCAAACCGGCCGTTTCAGGCGTTCCTCAAGAGTTTAGGCAAGCCCGATACGCTGGTGAAGTCGGCGTCGTTCCTGCTGCACTGGAAGATGTGTGCGGACGCGCGCACGTTCATTCTGGAAAACAGCAACCTGATTCTCGAAGACGACACGGGCGTGCCCTACAAATTGCTGACGCGCGCCAATTGGAAGACCAGCCTTTTCGGCCAGTACAGCCGTCCGGACCGGCCGTTTTTGCGCGAGCACCAGCCGGAGCTCGAACTGGCGTTCGCCGAAAAGGACAAAGTGAAGCCACTGGGATTCAACCTGGGCTACGGAACCGGGCGCCGCCCGACGCATCTGTTGCTGGCGGTGCGCACGCCGCAGACGCTGGCGCCTTCGGCGGTTCCTCCCGAGGTGCAGCGGGTCGGCGCGGTGAAGGCCAAGCTGCTGCGTCCAGTCGTCAATTAGAGCGCGGCGCCGGCGGCGTTTAAGCCGCTTTTCCAGGCGCCCGCATAGTGGGTCCAGGACACGCCCGCGGGACTGCCGGCGACCATGACCCCTTTTGAAATCGAGTGATAGGGCGGCAGCGTAAAGAAAGCACCGTGAACGGCTACTTTCTCGCCGTCCTCGAGCCCGATATGGACCATGCCTCCGGCTTCGCGCCGCAGCGTCTTCACAGTGCAGGACGTGCGCAGTTTGGGCGTGACCGGCAGTTCCACGCGGCTGGCCAAGTCCTCCAGGATGAGTGAGCGAGGCTCGGTGCAAAGCCACCACAGATCGGAAACACACTGGCCGGCCCAGTAGAGTTGCTCGAAAGCGAAGTCGCCCGCGCCGATAATGGCGGCGGTCTTGCCGATATAGAACGTCGAGTCCACCCAGGCGCTGGCGCTGACACCTTTGCCGATCAGTTCCACCGCGGCGGCCGGCATTCCGACGGCGTTCCAGGCGCCATCGGAGGCATAGATGACGCGCCCGGCGGCGATCTCGAATTCGGCTCCGGTATCGAGCAGGCGGAGCCGCATGGTGGTTTCCCGGTCGCCAGAGGAAATGGATTGCGATTCCAGATCCCGGATGACATGCACACCGGCGGTTTTCAGAGCGCGCTCGGCGAGCGCTTCGAAGTCGGCTCCCGTGCGATCCTCCTTGCTCAGCGGCGTGTCCCAGATGAAGGGACGCGCGCGCATCGGAATCTCGTTGGGCGCTTCCACCAGGGTGACGTTCTTGCCGGAGTCGGCCAGTTTGAGCGCCGCGGCGGTGCCGGCGACGCTCAGGCCGATGACGATGCAATCAGAGCGATCCATAGGATTTATCGATGTATGAGTACACGCGCCGGGGCGCCGTCGGCGGCTTCTAATTTGAGAGGCAGGCAGATCAGTCCGTATTCCCCCGGTCTTACACTATTCAAGCACAGACCCTCGATTACGACGATACCGGCACCGAGCAGAATACGGTGAACCTGAGCGTTTCCGATGGAAAGGTAGTCGATTCCAGCGGCGGCGATGCGTTTTTCCACAAGTTGTTGTGCCGCGGACTCATCCAGCGCTACCGCATCGGCGCGAAAAGGAAGCCGCCACCATTCGCGCGCCGAGTTCGCGGTGCGGAACAGGACCCGAGGCAGCGTGGCTTTCGCCACATCGGCGGCGGTGACCATGGGTCCAGCCACTTCGATGACCTCGGCCGGGCCGATGAGCGCATCGAGCGGCAGACGATCGACGGCCGCCGCACCCGCCAGGTAGTGAGACGGCGCATCGACGTGCGTGCCTGTGTGAGCCGAGAGCCGCAGCGCGGTGACATCGGCCTCATCGCCCGAGGCCAGAGCGGAGACGAGCCACGATTCCAGCACCGGATCGCCGGGCCATTGCGGCATGCCGGATGCAAGCGGCGCGGTGATATCGATGTAAATTTTGGACATCCTTTCCCCGCTCCAGTAAATTGAAATGTGCGCCGACCCCTCACGCTTGCCCGGTGGCTGCTGGCGTTCCTGGCGATTGTAAACGTCTACCGGGCGGCCACGCAATCGCTGACCACCGACGAAGCGTTCACCTATAACCGTTCCGTGGTGGCTCCCATTCCGGAGTTATGGGAAAGCTACGACGCCAACGACCATGTGGTGCACACGCTGCTGTGCAAGGTGACGACGCGGTGGTTCGGAGTGAGCGAACTCTCGCTGCGGCTGCCGAGCCTGCTGGGCGGCTTCCTGTTTTTTTGGCTCGCGCTGCGGCTGTCGCGCGATGCGTTCGGCGACGGCCGGCGCATGCTGCTTTCGGTGGCGCTGATGGCATTGAATCCGCTCACGCTCGACTATTGTTCGATCGCGCGCGGGTACGGAATGGCGATGGCGCTGTTTCTGGCGGCGCTGGCGTTGCTGATGAGGGAGGCGTGGCGGGGACCGTCGCGCTGGCGGCTGCCGGTGGCCGGCCTGTCGATGGCGCTGGCCGTGGCCGCGAACCTGACAGCGCTGGTGCCATGTACCGCTTTGATGCTGACCTTCGCGCTGTTGCGTTTGCTGCCGGCCGCGCGCGATGGCGATTGGAACCAGGTACGGCATCGCGCCAACCGCATGGTGGATCACCTCCTCATTCCGTTCGTGGTGGTGGCCGTTTCCATTCTGCTGCTGCCGTTGTTGCCCGCTAACCGGGAAAATTTTTATGTGGGCGCGGTGGATGCGGCCACCAGCCTGTTGAATTTCGGGCATGGGATTTTCTGGCGTGAGAACAGGTCGATTCCGCTTATGCTGTCCGAGGGAATGGCATGGGTGGTTTTCCCGGCCCTGCTGGCGGCTATCGGCGGTGTGGCGTTGGCACTAGGATGGCGTTGGCTGCGGAGGCGGGAACGTTTGGCGTCCGGCGACGCGCTGATGCTCACCGGCGGACTGGTCCTGTTGTGGTGCCTGGCGGCCTTCGCGATTCTGCATTGGCGGCTCGGCGTACCTTACCCTCAGCGGCGTACGGGGCTCTACCTGGTGCCGCTGGTGACGCTGCTGGCCGTGGCGGTGTGGACGCGTATCCAAGCCGTGGGCCTGGGGCTGGCGGGCGTGGTTCTGATCAGTTTTCTTACAAGTTTCAACGTCCGGTTCTATGACGAATGGATCGCCGACGCGGGCACCAAGGAAATCATGAAGCACGTGGCCGCGCTGCGGCCCGTCGATGGATCGAAACGGCTGCTGGCCACTTCCGCTTACCTTGATCACACGGCCCGTTTCTACGCGGGCCGTTACAGGCTCGATTGGGTGGAGATTCCTCCGGCACCGGTGGATTCAATCGCCAGCGGCGACATCTACCTGTTGGCGGCGCAGGACCGGAAACTGGTGGCGCGGCGAGGGCTGGAGATCCGGTACCAGCATCCCCTGTCAGGCGTCGCGCTCGCGGTGGGCGCTAATCGACCACCGTATCCCAGCCGCGGCGGGAAAGATGCCAGTAAATGACGGCGCCGCCTGCCAAACCGAGCGCGAGTAATCCGGCGCCCAGCGCGTATTCCTTCAAAAGCAGTTTGCCGGTCCCGAACAGGACGCCGTAGATCATCACGCAGCCGCAGATCCAATCGAGCAGGTTGGTGAAGAACTCGCGGGTGGGGCGGACTTCTGGCGCCATCGCCGCCACCGGCCCCCATCCCATGGAAGGCCGCGTGCGGCGGTAGAAGCTTACCAGCACATCCATCGATTCGGGCCTTGTCATCAGCGTAACGGCGAGCCAGACGGCGGTGGTGATGCCGACGGTGAGAATCATGATCCAGGCGAAATCGACGGGCTTGTCGCTATCGAGGTGGGATACCGTCTGCAGATAGAGCGAGGTGATGAAGGCGGTGATCATGGCGGCGATCTCGCTCCACGCGTTGACGCGCCACCAGTACCAGCGCAGCAGCAGCACGCCGCCGGTTCCGGCGCCGGTGACGATGAGCAGCTTCCACGCTCCGGCGATGGAGTCCATATAGAAGGTGACGACCGCGGAGACGATGCTAAGCGCGACGGTGGCGAGTTGCGAAACGCGCACCAGCGACCGGTCGCTCGCGTCGGGGCGGTAGAAGCGATGATAAACGTCGTTCACAAGGTAGCTGGCACCCCAGTTCAGTTGCGTGGCGATGGTGGACATGTAGGCGGCGGCGAAAGCGGCGACCATCAGTCCGCGCAGCGACGGCGGCAGATGGTCGATCATCACCTTGACGTAGCCGGTTTCCGGGTCGGCCAGGTTCGGATAGAGCACAAGAGAAGCAAGGCCGGTGAGAATCCAGGGCCAGGGGCGGATGGCGTAATGAGCGATGTTGAACCAGAGTGTGGCGAGCAGGGAATGGCGTTCATCCTTGGCGCACAGCATGCGCTGGGCGACGTAGCCGCCGCCGCCCGGTTCGGCGCCGGGATACCAGGTGGCCCACCAGTTGAGCGAGATGTAGACCAGGAAGGTGATCATCGGCATCCAGGCACTGTTGAGATCGGGGACGAAGCTGAGAGCGGAGCCGGCGGCGCCCGAAGCGATGCCTCGCGCCTTGTCGATGGCGGCGACTTTCTCAAGCAGCGCATCCATTCCGCCTACGGCGTTCACCGCCGAAACGGCAAGTACGATCACCATGCCCATCTTGACGATGAACTGAAAAACGTCGGTCACCAGCACGCCCCAGAGTCCGGAAAGCATCGAAATATAGGAGGTGATAGCGATCAGTCCCATGACCACGATGAGCGCTTCGGCCTTGCCGATGCCGAGCACCAGCATGAGGATCTTCACCATCGCGAGATTGACCCAGCCGAGCACGATGCAGTTGATGGGAATGGCGAGGTAAAGGGCGCGGAACTGGCGCAGCGCGGCCGCCGGCTTGCCGGAATAGCGGATCTCGCAGAATTCCATGTCGGTCATGACGCCGGACCGGCGCCAGAGGCGCGCGTAGAAAAAGACCGTCATCATGCCGCTGGCGACGAAGTTCCACCAGAGCCAGTTGCCGGCGATGCCGTACTTGGCGACCATGCCGGTGACAGCGAGTGGCGTATCGGCGGCGAAGGTGGTGGCCACCATCGACGTACCGGCCAGCCACCACGGAACATCGCGCCCGCTGAGGAAGAACTCGCTGACGCTCTTCCCGGCACGCGCCTTGTAGTACCAGCCGATGGCGAGGTTGAAGAGAAAGTAGAGAGCGACGACGATCCAATCAAGCGCGGTGAGTTGCATGGGTGGTGGGCACTTTCGGCGATTGATCCATTGTAGGAGGTATATACTCACGGAGGGTTTTCATGAATCGCTTACAACTCTCCGTTTTGAGTCTGGCCGTTCTGTGCGGAGCGGCGGCGCTGGCGCAGGTGATCTTCGGCGCCATTCAGGGCACGATCCGGGACGAGAGCGGCGGCGTCATTCCGAATGCCCGCATCACGGCGCGCAACACGGCCACCGGAGTGGTGACGGAATCGCAGAGCAACTCGGCCGGCCTTTTCCTGCTGGGCGAATTGCGGCCGGGAACCTACGACGTGGAAGTGGAGGCGGCGGGCTTCTCGAAGTCTGTGCAGCGGAATGTGCCGGTGCGGGTGGAAGATCGCGTGCGCGCCGATTTCGCATTGAAGGTGGGACAGGTTAGTGAGTCGGTAGAGGTGACCGGCACCGTTTCGCTGGTGGAGAGCGAGAGCAACACCATCGGCCGCGTGATTGAAGAGAACAGCATCAAGCAGCTTCCCCTGCGCGGACGGAACGCCTTCGAACTGGTGCTGCTGACGCCCGGGGTTTCCCAACGCGGCGACGACGAGCAGCCGCGGCTAAGCGGCGGACGCGCCCGTACCGGTGAGTTTGTGCTGGATGGCGGATCGATCACGACGCCGCGCCGCGGCCAGGTGTTCACGCAGCCGAACCTCGACGCCATTCAGGAATTCAAAGTGCAAACCAGCGGGCTTTCGGCCGAGTTTGGCCGCGCGGTAGGCGGCGTGGTGAATGCGACGCTGAAATCGGGAACGAACCGGTTCAACGGCAACCTGTTCGAGTTCCACCGCAACAACAGCATCAACGCGCGCAACTTCTTTTCGGCCACGGCGCCCAAGCTGATTCAGAATCAGTTTGGCGGCATGATCGGCGGCCCCATCGTGAAGGACCGGCTCTTTTTCTTCGGCGATTTCGAGAGCTTCCGCCAGGCCGAGGAAAGCCTGTTCAACCGCACGCTGCCGACGGTGGCGATGAAGGCGGGCGACTTCGCGGGCCTGAACCAGATTTTCGATCCGGCCACGCAGCGGCTGGAAGGCGGACGCACGGTGCGGGACCCGTTCCCGAACAATCGCATTCCCACGGCGCGTTTCGATGCGCCTTCCGGGCGGATCTTCGGCATCTATCCGGATCCGAACCTGCCGGGGGTGGCGCAGAATTTCCAGCGCCTGGTGCCGCGCGGCACCGATTTCAACAAATTCGACGTGCGTGTGGACTGGCGCGCCTCCAATCGCGACCTGGTGTTCGGGCGCTACTCCTGGGATCATCAGTACTCCGATGTGGCGCGGCCGTTTTCTGGGTCGGAGTCGGGTGGCTCGCGGGCGAATTTCAACCGCTATCTGACCGGCGCTCTTTCCTGGACGCGCACGCTGACGCCCACCACGATTAACGATGCGCGGCTTTCGGCGTTTCGCGGATTGAATGAGCGCCTGCTGAGCGAGAACACGTTTGGGGATCTGGGCATTCCCAATCTCAACATCGTGGGTCTGCCGCGGTTCACGATGCCCGGGTTTGAAGGGCTGGGCGATTCGGCGGCCTTCTTTCCGGTGGAGAATACGGCGCAATTTCAGGACATCGTGACGTTCGTGCGCGGCAAGCACATCCTCAAGGCCGGCGCCGATTTCCGCACGTTTCCCATCAACGATCTGCAACTGCAGTTCACCGGCGAGTACACGTTCAGTCCCGTTCAAACGGCGGATCCGGCCAATGCGGGACGCACCGGGCATCCGGTTGCGAGCCTGGCGCTGGGCCACGCCGATACGTTCAACAACAGCACGCTACGCGGGCGCTTCTACTACCGGTCGCTGTATTTCGGCGCCTTTGTGCAGGACGACTGGAAGATTACGCCGAACCTGACGTTGAATCTGGGCCTGCGGCAGGATGTGGAGCAGCAGCCGCGCGAGATCCGCCGGCAGGGCTCGAATTTCGATCTGGCCAGGGGCCGCCCGTTGACGATGAATGAACTGAACCGCGATTTCATTCAGTTCACCGACCGCGTGAATCTGGGTCCTCGCATCGGCTTCGCGTGGCGGCCGTCGAGGCTGAAAGGCACCGTGATCCGGTCGCACTACGGCATCTTCTATACGCCGCTGACCGGACGGGCGACGTCGGCGTTTGCGCGCTTCCCCGCCGATCAGCGGCTGGGACTGCAGAGCGACGGCTTGAATCCGGCGGCAGTGCTTTCGCGCACGCCGCCGATTGTGCCGAGCGTGGACGGCAAGGGCTTCGCCATCGACACGAAAATCGAACGCGCCAAGACGGGAAGCTTCCAGCAATGGAACTTCGACATTCAGCAGGAATGGGCGGGCATGCTTCTGCAGGGATCGTATTCGGGCAGCGTGGGCCGGCACCTGCTGCTCAATCAGGATTTCAACGTGATTCGCATTGAGGACGTGCAGCGGGCGGGCACGGGCACACAGGCCATGCGGCCCTATCCCGATTACGGCTTCATCACCTGCCATTGCGAGTTGCAGAATTCCAGCTACAACGCGCTGCAGTTGGGCATGGAAAAGAGATACAGCAAGGGCCTGTTCTTTTCGGTGTCCTACACGTTTTCGAAGTTCCTCGATTACAACGAAGACAACTTTTCTTCGATGTTCCCGATGGATCCCTACAACCTGCGCCTGGAACGGGGCTTGAGCCAATCGCACTATCCGCATCGTTTCGTGAGCGCGGCGGTGTGGGACGTTCCGTTCGGTAAGGGAAGACAGTGGATGCAATCGGGACCCGGGGCATGGATTGCGGGCGGGTGGCAGCTTTCAAGCATCCTGTCGCTGCAAAGCGGCGACCAGGTTTGGATCACGCAAGCGGCCAATACGGCGCGCACGTTCAACCGGCAGTTCCGGCCGAACCTGGTGTCGAATCCCGTGCTGGAACAGGACGGCCGCACCATCGACCGCTGGTTCAACACGGCGGCGTTTCAGGCGCCCGCGCCGATGACGCTGGGCACCAGCGCGAAGTTCCCCGACGTGCAGGGCCCGGGCCTGGCGAACGTGGACGTATCGTTGATTCGCATCTTCCCGGTACCGCTGCGCGAGACGACGAAGTTTGAGCTGCGCGGCGACTTGTTCAACGCGCTGAACCGGTCGAATTTCAACGCACCCGGCGGCGCCTTCGGCACGCCGGCATTTGCCAGGGTGACCAGCGCGCGGCTTCCGCGCACGTTTCAGCTCGGGCTGAAATTCTGGTTCTGACGGGCGTCCTACATCAGGATATTGTTCACGGCCTTGACCGGCGCCGGAATGTTGGGTTCGCCCATCATTTCGCGCAGATCGATCTCGATGGTGCGGCTCATGGAAGTGATCGGCACGTCGTTGGGGCCGCCTTGAAAAGGATTCTCCGAGCTGTCTCCGATTTTGTCCATGGTGTGAAACACCCAGCAGATGATGACGCTGATGGGAATGGCCAGCGCGGTGAAGCGATCGCCGAATTTCTGGAATTCCGGCAGCAGGCCGAGCGGCACGAGCAGGATGAACAGCCAGATGAAGAACAGGTTCAGCGTGGCGTACTGGCGGGGATAGGGGAAGTTCTTCAGGCGTTCGCACTTGCCCTGGGAATCGAGAAGAGCCGCCAGGTGGCGCTGCAATTCGAGATAGCGCAGCTCGCCAACGATGCCTTCGGCGATGCCCGAGCGCAGCTCCATGGATTGAAGGTGGATGAGGTGCGTGGCGCGGTTCTTGCAGGGAAGCACCAGGGCTATTTCTTTCGCGTCAAGCAGCGGAGCCAATTCGGACTCAAGGGGCGTTTCCCATTCGGCAACGCTATATCGTTTGCGGTATTCGGCGTTGTGCGCCTGACTTGTGTTTTCCCAGGCGCGCGGCTCGCGCAGTTGGTAACGCAGAGCCGTGAGCCAGGCGAAGTGACGGTAAAGAATGCGCCGGCGCGCCGCTTCATCCGTGCCATTGAGCACCAGCAGGGCGAAGGCGCGGCTGGAATTGACGATCGCGCCCCAAACCTGCCGGGCTTCCCAAAGCCGCGCGTAAGAGGCGGAGTTTTTGAATCCGGTAATGAAAGCGACGGCGGTGCCGATGACGGCGATGGGCGGCCATGAGATGGCCAGCCACTTGCACCCGGCGAGCGTGTAGAGCGAAGTGGCGGCGATGGCGATGAGAAAGAAAACCGCGGTCTCGCGACGGGTCCAGATTGCGACTTCCTTGAGGGAATAGTGCCTGCCAGCGTGCATAGGTTCCAGGTTTAGCAGATGGGCGAGCTTGTTTGGGACTCGTCCGCAAAACGGAGTGCGCGAGATGCAGGCTAGTATGTGGAGATGAATCGCATCACTCTTGGGATCCTGCTGGGCGTCGCGTTCGGCGTGGCGGATGTGCTGATGACGGTGCGGCATGGCAACCAGCCGGCGGAGGCGCTGATGCAGGCTTTCACGAGCCGCTTCGCGCTGGGGTTCCTGGGCGCGAACCTGTCGCTGCCTTTTCACCCGGTGGCGGCGGGCATCCTCACCGGCGTTCTGGTGAGCCTGCCGGATGCGTTCTCGCTGAAGGCGTATGGCGGGATCATCGGATCGGGTGTCGTGTTCGGCGCGCTGGCTGGGCTCGCCGTGAAAATGTGGGCGAAGTAGGGCACCAACGGCCCAGTCCGTACTAGGCGGCGGCGCTCTGTCGCCAACCGTACCCGCGCGTCACACTGAAGGCCAAAAACATGGCGTTTCCCGGTGTGTCGCAGCCTCGCAGGTCCCCTCCGGCGGGCGCGCTCGACCGGATCGCACTGCTGGCGGAGCGGCTGCTGGACGCTTCGGCCTCGGCGATCGTTGCGGGATCGAAGACGCGCTCCTGCACCGCATGGCATGCCGAACCCGCACTGTCGGCGCTGGCGGATGCGGTGGGCGCGAGAATCGAGAGTGCCCCGTCGCTGTGGTTTCGCGACCTGTGGCAGGATGCCACGTTGCGGCGCGTCGACGGCGAGTTCCGATTCCTGGCCGTCACGCGCATCGATGGATCGAACGGCGAGCCGTTGGGCGTGTTGATTGTGGCAGGCCCGGAGCCGCGCTCATCAAGCCTCCGGGCGCTGCGGCATCTGAGCGATCTGGCATCGCTGGCGGCGAACGAGTTCGAGGCCGAATCGCGGCTGGCGCGCTACAAAGAACATCCCGGCAATCGCCACACGCGGGAGCAACTGCTGGACAAGACGCTGGAGCTGACCAAGTTCAGCGAAGACCTGCGTCAGATTCATCGCCTGAGCACAACGCAATACACGGCGGTGGAGGAGATGTTCGCCGATTATCTGGAAACGGGGCGCGGCATCTTCGGTCTGGCCTCGGGCGCGATTCTGTGCGATGGCGCGGTGGTGGCGGGACGGCGGACGGAAGCCTTACCCGACGGCGTAGCCAGCCAGGTGGAGCGGCATCGCCAGACGCTGACCGGCGACGGCACCGGTTCGCGGCCCAGCTATATCGCGGCGGCGATCGTGGTGGACGACGAGGTATGGGGCGTGTTGAGTTTCGGTTCCCCCCACCGCCGGTGGCGCGAGTTCTCAAGCCACGAGATCGAGTTGATGGAGCTGATGGCCAAGAGTATGGGGCGTTCGCTGCTCGAACGGCGCATGCTGGCGGCCCGGCGCCGTGCCGAATCTCTGGAGCGCGATCGAAGCCAGGCGCTCGAGATGGTGGCGAAGAACCGGCCGCTCGCGGAAGTGCTGGCGAAGATCGCGGCGATGGTGGAGCGGCAATGCCCGGCGGTGGAAGCACGATTGGCGGAAGGCGCGGCGGACGTTCCGGCCGCGGCGATAGTGCCGATCGTCGCGGGCGATGGGGAACGGCTGGGGACGCTGAGTGTGACGTGGCGGGCGGGCACGGCGTGCCGGGAGTTGGAGCCCGACGTTCTCGAAATGGCGGCGCAACTGGCGGCGATCGCCATGGAGCACCGGCGGCTCACGGGCCGGCTGGAGTTTCAGGCGCAGCATGACGTGCTGACCGGTTTGCCCAATCGCGCGGTGTTCACGGCGGAGTTGCAGCGGGCGATGGAAGCGGGGCGCGCGGTGTGCGTCGTATTTCTCGATCTCGACCGGTTCAAGCAGATCAACGATCATTGGGGGCACGCCATCGGCGACCTGGTGCTGCGCGAAACGGCTCGCCGTATCTGCGCGTGCCTCAAACCCGGGGAATCGGCCTCGCGGCTGGGCGGCGATGAGTTCGTGGCGACGATCTCGGCCGGCGGCGACGCCGATGCCATGGAACGTTCCGAGCGGATTCTGAACGCTGTGCGCGCTCCCATCGCCTTCGATGGACAAACGCTCACGGTGACGGCGAGCGCGGGCGTCAGCCTTTACCCGCAGAGCCTGCCGGCCGATGCCACCCGGTCGGCCGAAGCGCTGCTGGCGGGCGCCGACCAGGCGATGTATCACGTGAAGAAGAACGGCCGGAACGGCGCGCGGCTTTCCAGTTCCGAATCGAGCGATGCGCGGGCCACCAGCCTGCAACTGGAATACTCGCTCGGGCGGGCGCTGCGCGAGGGCGAATTCCGTCTCTACTTCCAGCCGGTGTTCGATGTCCGCGAGGGCTCGGGCATCGCTTTCGAAGAGATGGAAGTACTGCTTGGATGGGACCATCCGCGGTTGGGCCGCATCGAGCCCGGGCGGTTCATCCCGATCGCCGAACAGTGCGGAATGATCGCCGAGATCGGCGAGTGGGTGCTGCGGACGGCCTGCCGCCAGAGCGCCGAGTGGCGCGCCAGTGGGTTGCCCGCGGTGCGGCTGGCGGTGAATGTGTCGCCTCTTCAGTTTGAAGCGGAGGGATTCGTGGAACTGGTGGAGGCGGCGCTTGAAGAGAACTCGCTGCCGGGGGAAGCGCTCGAGTTGGAGCTGACCGAAGGCGCCATTCTCAAGGACATGCCCGCGGCGGCGGCGAAGCTCGAACGGCTGCGGAAGCTGGGCGTACATCTGACGCTCGACGACTTCGGCACCGGCTATTCGGCCTTGAGTTTTCTGCGATCCCTGCCGGTGGACACGTTGAAGATCGACCGTTCGTTTGTGGCGGAGACGGTCGCTTCGGCGCACACACGAACGCTGGTGGAAGCCATCATCGCGATGGCGCACAGCATGGGCCTCACGGTGGTGGCCGAGGGCGTGGAAACCGAAGCGCAATTCCAGTTGCTGGTGAAACAGCGCTGCGACTACATTCAGGGCCATCTGTTGAGCGCGCCGCTGACGGCGGTGGAGGCACGGCGCTGGTTGACGCAGCAGACGGCGCCGGTTCGATAGAGGTATCATCCTCTCGAATGCGTCTCTTTACCGCTTTCCTTGCTTTTTGCGCCCTGCCGGCGGCGGCACAGCGCGCCACCACGCACGAAACACGGTCCGGCCTGGTGCTTTCGAACGACAAGATCGAGTTCACCGTATTGACCACGGGCGGGGCGTTTGTCGAGTTCACATTAAAGGACGACTCGAAAAAGCTGAACCCGCTTTGGGATCCGGCGCGGATGGCGCGCGAAGCCAATCTCACACCGCGCTTTGGGGCGAGCGCGGGCCACTTCCTTTGCGTCGACGGCTTCGGCCCCATCAGCAAGGAAGAGCAGAAGGCCGGCTATTCCTCGCACGGCGAGGCGCACAAGCTGCCGTGGGAAACGGTGAATTCGAGCGAGATGGCGCTGACGCAAAAAGTCCATCTGCCGGTGGTGCAGGAGATGTATCAGCGGACGGTGAAGATCGCGCCCGGGGAACAGGTGGTTTCGGTGGAGGCCACGCTTGAGAGCGAGCTTTCCTTCGACCGGCCGCTGTTGTGGGCCGAACATGCCACCGTCGGCGCGCCGTTCCTCAAGCTGGGGCGTACGGTGGTGGATCAATCGGCTCCGCAGTGCCGCACCAAGCCGCATCTGGAAAGCGAACGCAGCAACCGCACGTTTCCGAGCGGTGAGGATTTCACATGGCCGAAGCTGACGCTGGACGGAAAGGAATTGAATCTGCGCGTGGCGCCGGAAAAGCACGGCGTCATGAATCACATCGGCTGCCTGATGGACACCAGCCGCGAGATCGAGTTCATCACGGCGCTGAACCTGGACGAGCGTATGGTGATCGGTTATCTATTCCCGCGGCGCGATTTCGCGTGGGTGCAGCATTGGATGAATTTCCCCGAAAACGGCATGTACGCCTGGGGGCTGGAGTTCGGCATGCAGCCCTATGACATGACCAAGCGCGCTCTGTACGCTCTTCAGCCGATGTTCGGAGCGAACACATTCGGCTGGCTGCCTGCGAAATCGAAAATCTCCACGCACTTCCTGATGTTTCTGACGCGCGTTCCGGCGGGCTTTGAGAAAGTGGACGATGCGCGGCTGGAAAACGGCGAGATCGTGCTGGAAGACAGGAACGCCCGCAAACGGGTTAGTCTGAAGACTTCGCACACGCTCTGATATCGTGTGTTTAGATGCGCATCCTGGTAATTGAAGACGAGAAACGGATTGCCGATTTTCTCAGCCGCGGCCTTGAAAGCGCCGGATACACGGTGGATGTTGCGCCGGACGGACAGACGGGCCTCAACCTTTCCCATAACACCGCCTACGACCTGATGATTCTCGATCTGATGCTGCCGGACATGGACGGGCTCGATGTATTGAGCAAAGTCCGGAACCGGAAGACGTCGCCGCCGGTGCTGATTCTGAGCGCGCGCAACGCCGTCGACGACCGGGTGAAGGGCCTGGAACTCGGCGCCGACGATTACCTCACCAAGCCGTTCGCCTTCGTTGAGTTTCTGGCGCGGGTGCGGGCTCTGCTGCGGCGCGGGCAGCCGACTCCGGAGCGTTTGCAGGTGGGCGACCTGGTGCTCGATTGCATCCGGCGCAAGGTGGCGCGCAGCGGCGACAACATCGATCTGGCCCCGAAGGAATTCAGCATCCTCGAATATATGATGCGCAATCCCGGCCGCCCGCTGAGCCGGACGATGATCGTGGAACACGTCTGGGACATGGACTACGACGGGCTCACCAATATCGTGGACGTGTACATCCGGCACCTGCGCTCGAAGATCGACGAAGGACGGCCGTCGCGGCTGATTCATACGGTGCGGGGCATCGGCTACATGCTCGATCTGAACGAGAGGGCCGCGCGTTAGAGATTCCGCCATGCGCACGCTGCTCTCCAAGATGCGGTTCGTGCGGGGACTGCGGTTCCGGTTCACCATCGTAAATGCGATTTTCCTGAGCCTGCTGTTGACCGGCATCGGCGTCTTCGTCCGGCAGCGATTGGAGACGGTGCTGCAGGAGCAACTGCAGGACGTTCTGGACGAGGAATGGGCGGCCACGAAGGCCTACCTGATCATTCATCGCCGGGAGGCGGAATGGCGCTACGACCCCGAGGATGCGGAAGAGTCGCTGATCGTCAAACAGCTTCAACGCGTGTATCTTTGCGCCGATTCGAACGGCAAGGTGATGGAGGTATCGCCCGTGTTCGCGGGCCTGGGCGCGCTGAGCCCGGAACGGATCCGGGCGGCGCTGGCGGCTAACCAGCCCTACCTTGAAGAGCGCCGGTCGCCGGAGGGCGAACCGTACATGATTCGCGGCGGGCTGTTCGTGGACGACGACAACCAACGGTATTTCGTGGCCATCGGCAAGCCGGTGGCCGAGAGGCAGCGCATTCTCGATCAGTTCTCGAAGAACTATTTCACTCTGCTGCCGCTGCTGATTCTGACGGGCAGCCTGATCGGATGGTTTGTCGCCAGCCGGGCGCTGATGCCGGTTCGCGACCTGGCGCAGGCGGCCGAGCGGATCTCGGGCACCAACCTGAGCCTGCGCATCCCTCCGCGGCCTTCGGGCGACGAAATCGAAAATCTGACGCAGACGTTCAACAGCATGGTGGCGCGCCTGGAAAGCAGCTTCGAGATGACGCGGCGGTTTTCGATCGACGTTTCGCACGAGCTTCGAACGCCATTGACGGCCGTGCGCGGCCAATTGGAAGTGGCGCTGCTTGCGGCCAACACCGCCGAGCAGTATCGCGAGGCCATCATCGACGCGCTCGAAGACGTGGAGCGTCTGGGACAGACGATTCGCGCGATGCTGCTGCTTTCGCAAGCCGAATCCGGCCAGTTGGCGCTGCAGAAGGCGCCGCTCGACCTGACGCCGGAGTTGCGCGATATCGTCGATCAGTTTCAGATTCCGGCCGAGGAGGCGAGGGTCGCCCTCAGCGCCGAGGCGGGCGAGCCCTGCTGGGTGGAGGCCGATCGCATTCAGATTGGCCGGTTGATTTCGAATCTGCTTTCAAACGCGTTGAAATATACACGCGCCGGCGGCACGGTGACCGCGCGGCTGCGGAACGAAGGCGACGAAGTGGTATTCGAGGTGGAAGACACCGGCGTGGGCATTCCCGCCGAAGCGCTGCCCCATATTTTCGACCGGTTTTACCGGGTGCCGGGCCATCGCGAGAAGCAGGGGCTGGGGTTGGGCTTGAGCTTCGTGTCGTGGATCGTCAAGGCGCACGGCGGGCAGATCGACGTGGAGTCGGCGCCGGACAAGGGAACGAAGTTCGTGGCCAGGCTGCCGGCGGTGGAGCCGCCGAAGCCGGTGGCGGCCGAAACGGCCGAGGAATCGCGCGTCTGATCAGGCGATGATGCCGTCGACAACCTTGCCGTGCACATCGGTGAGGCGGAAATCGCGGCCCGCATAGCGGAACGTGAGCTTCAGGTGATCGAGCCCCAGCAGGTGCAGAATGGTCGCGTGCAGGTCGTGGAAGTGGACCTTGTTTTCGACGGAATAATAGCCGTAGTCGTCGGTGGCGCCGTAGGCGAGACCCGCCTTGGTACCGCCGCCGGCCATCCACATGGTGAACGCTTCGGGATTGTGGTCGCGCCCGTCCGACCCCTGGGCGGTGGGCGTGCGGCCGAACTCCCCGCCCCAGATCACCAGCGTATCCTTCAGCAGACCCCGCGCCTTGAGATCGCGCAACAGGCCGGCGATGGGCCGGTCCACTTCATGGGCGTTCTGATCGTGATCGCGGCGTAGCTGGGTGTGCTGATCCCACTTGTAGGTATGGCTCACCTGGACGAAGCGGACGCCCTTTTCCGAGAGACGGCGCGCCATCAGACATTGACGTCCGAAATCTTCACTCACCGGATTGTCGAGGCCATAAAGCTTGCGCGTGGCCTCGCTTTCGCCGGAGATGTCCTGCAACTGGGGCGCTTCGGCCTGCATGCGGAAGGCGAGTTCGAAGGATTCGATGCGCCCTTCCAGCGCACGGTCGGGCCCGGTGGTTTCCAGCTGCTGCCGGTTGAGCTGTTGCGTGAAGTCGATTTCCATGCGCTGAATGCCGCGCGGCGTTTCGCGATTGGAGATGAACGGAATACGCGCCTCGCGCGCGGGCACGCCCACCGAGCCGACGGGAGTGCCGGCATAAGGCGCCGGCAGAAACGCCGAACCATAGTTGTTGGCGCCGCCGTGGCTTTGGCTGGGGCAGATGGTGACGTAGCCGGGCATCGACTGGTTCTCACTGCCGAGGCCATAGGTGATCCACGAACCCATGCTGGGACGGATGAACGTATCCGAGCCGGTGTGCATTTCGAGCAGCGCGCCGCCGTGGCGTGAGTTGGAGCCGTACATCGACTTGATGAAACAGATATCGTCGACGAGCCTGGCCGTTTCCGGAAACAGATCGCTGACCCACATGCCGCTTTGGCCGTATTGTTTGAACTCCCAGGGAGATTGCAGCAGGTTGAAGGTTTCGCTCGATACCACTTTGGGCCGGGCGAAAGGCAGAGGCTTACCGTGATCGCGCTTGAGCAGGGGCTTGTAGTCGAAGGTATCCACTTGAGACGGGCCGCCGTGCATGAACAGGAAAATCACGCGCTTGGCCTTGGGGGCAAAGTGCGGCTCCCTGATTGCGAGCGGCGCGGCGGTGGCGGCGCGCGCCTGTTCGAGGCCCAGCAAGCCGGTGAGGGCCAGGCTGCCGAAGCCGGCGCTGGCGGCCTGAAGCATCTGGCGGCGGCTAAGCGGGCGGGATCCGTTCCAGTGTCGATTCATGGTGGGCCTCTAGTTCAAGTAAACGAATTCGTTCGATGCGATGAGCGCTTTGCAGAAGCTTTGCCAGGCGAGCGCGCGGCGCTCCTTCTCTTCCTTGCCCTGGGCTTCAAGCGCTTTGCCGATACGCGCGATAAAGGTGAGCGCCTGATCGGTCTCCCGCGCCGAGGGAGGCCGGGAGAGCGCTCGCTCGTACGCCTGTTGAATGCGGCGGGCGTCGTCCAGGCTCCCGTCGGCCAATAGCTTCTCGGCCATGGAACGCGAATGGCGCAGCACCACCGCGCCGTTCATCATGAACAGCGCCTGCGGCGCGACGACGGTGGAATCGCGGTCGCCGTTGGGCGTGGAAGGATCGGGCAGGTCGAAGGCGGTGAAAACTTCGTACATCGAACTGCGCACCACCGGGATATAGACGGCGCGGATATTTTTCTCGTAATCCACGTCGCCGCGGCGCGAGGTGTTGGCGACGTATTGGCGGTCCTTGTAGTTCATGATGGAGCCGCCGGCGGTGAGATCGAGGTCCCCGGCGGTGGCCATGACGGCGTCGCGAATCGCTTCAGCTTCCAGACGGCGGCGGCTGATGTGCCACAGCAGCTTGTTTTCGGGATCGGTCTCGGCGGCACGCTCATCGTAGGCGCTCGACATCTGGTAGGTGCTCGAAAGCATGATGAGGCGGTGCATGGCCTTAACGGACCATCCGCTTTCGACAAAGCGCAGGGCGAGCCAGTCGAGCAGCGGCTGATTGGTGGGCGCTTCGCCGAGGCGGCCGAAGTTATCGACGGAAGGTACGATGCCCTTGCCAAAATGCCAGCGCCAGATGCGATTCGCCATCACGCGGGCAGTCAGGGGATGGTCTTTGCGCGTCATCCATTCGGCGAGATCCAGCCTTCCGCTCGATTGCGTGCCGAGCGGCCGCTGACCGCCGGCCGCCGACAGAAATTGACGGGGGACGACTTTTCCCAGGTTCCAATGACTGCCGCGTAGGTGAACGGCCAGATCCTGAATCTTGCTGTTCTCCGTGACACCCATGGCGCGGGGATAGTCGGGCGTGGCGGCTTCGAGGGCCTTGTGCTCGCGTTCCAGGCGGGCGAGTTGTTCGATGGCCGGCGCGGTGTAGTAAAGGCGGGCGTCGGCGGGCGCGCGGAACGGACCGAACTTTTCGTACAGCAGTTCGCGCAGCGCCTTCAGGCCGGGATCTTTCGGGTCTTGATCGGCGAGTGCCTGGCGGAAGCGTTCCCGGTAAGCGGCGGCGAGCGCGGGGCGTTCGCGATCGCGGGCGGCGGGAAGCGTTTCCCAATCGTAGAGCGGCGAAGCGGGGGCACCGTTGGAGCGGCCGAGATGCTCCACCATCTGTTCGAGGAAGCTCGGGTTGACGCCATGGGCGCGGGCGATCTGCACGCTGGTGCGCGGCGCACGCATGGCGGCGGGCTTGGGCGCCGCCAGCAGTTTCGCGAAATAGGGGAAGCGCGATTTGTGTTCCAGGCGGACGACGTTCTCACCCGCTTTCAGCTCAAAGACACCGAGCGAAGACCAGCCACCCTGGTCAGGGGAAGCTTCGCGATTCTCGACCGGCGGCGCGCCTCGGCTGGTGAGTTCGCCGTTGACGAGCAGATCCTGCGTGCCGCGTCCGCGCTCCTGGTCGAGCAACTCGATGCGGTACTCGCCGGCGGCTGGCACACGGATCGCGTACTCGGCGAAATAGGGCCCCTTGGAGTCTTTCGGCGCATTCGACTTTTGCTTTTCGAGCGGCTTCGAAACATTGCCGGAGCGGAAATCGGCGGCCTCCACCACGATGGCTCCATCCGCGGATCCAAGCGCGGTGAGGGGAATCCTGGCGGCTTCGGCGGCATCGTGCGAGGCGAGCAGATAGGCCGCCGCCTGGGCGCGCGCCTCTTCGGAAAGCCGCGTGTTTTCGGTTTTGGTAATGGCGCCGATTTCTTTTTGTTTCGCTTCGATGGCAGTTTCGTGCGCGGCCAGCTTGTCGCGATCGGCCTTGGGCGCGAGCACGTACTCATGCCACTTGGCGACGACCTTGAAATTCTCCATGGTCTTGGAACTTTTGAAAATGCCCGCCATGGAATAGTAGTCGGCCTGCGGAATGGGATCGAACTTGTGGTCGTGGCAGCGGGCGCAGCCGACGGTGAGACCCATGAAGGTGCGCGCGGTGGTGTCGAGCTGCTCGTCGATGATGTCCATCTCCATCTTCACGGGGTCGTCTTCGGCCAGCATCTTGGCGCCGAGGGAGAGGAAGCCGGTGGCGGTCCAGCGCTCGAAGGTGGTTTCCTGATCCGCTTCCGGCAACAGGTCGCCCGCCAGTTGTTCCTTCACGAACAGGTCGTAGGGTTTGTCCTTGTTGAAGGCGCGGACGACGTAGTCGCGGTAGCGGAAGGCGTTCTTGTAAACCAGGTTTTCATCGAGGCCGTTGGAATCGGCATAGCGGGCGACGTCGAGCCAGTGGCGGCCCCAGCGCTCGCCATAGCGCGGCGATTGCAGCAGACGGTCGATGACCCTGGCGAAAGCGTCCGTGCTGGGGTCATTGAGGAATGCCTGCACGTCTTCGGGTTGGGGAGGCAGGCCGGTGAGGTCGTAAGTGGCGCGCCGGATGAGCGTGCGCTTGTCGGCCGGGCGGGCCGGAGTGAGCGACTTGTTCTCAAGCCCGGCCAGGATGAACGCGTCCAGCGCGCCGCGCACCCAAGCGGGATTCTTGACCGCGGGGACGGCCGGTTCGGCGGGTGGCACGAACGCCCAGAACTTCGCGGCTTGCTTGGGCGCCGCCGCCGCGGTGGAGCCCCATGGTGCGCCCATCTGAACCCACTGCGTGAAGGCCGCCAGCTCGGCGTCGGGCACCTTGCGGCCGGGCGGCATCTTCGGTGTCCCGTCGATATGCCGCAGCGCTTTGAGCAGCAGGCTGTCCTGCACGTTGCCGGGTGCGATGGCGGGCCCTCGCGAACCGCCTTTGAGCAGCGCCTCGCGCGAGTCGAGCTTCAGGTTGCCCATCACCGGGTTGCTCGTGGCCGAGTGGCAGCTTAGGCAACGCTCAACCAGGACGGGACGGATGTTCTTTTCGAAAAAGAGCGCGCCGTCCTCGGCGGCGAGGAAGGCCGCGGCGAGGGCAAAGATGAACATGTCTTTATTTTATCGGGTCAGGAGCCGCCAGCGGATGCGCTGCCCGACTTCGGCGGTTCGCCGGATTCGTGGCGGATCCATTGCACCAGGTCCAGGCGCATCAAGGTATCGTCATTCGGTTGGTAGTCGAGCGCCTTCAGCATTTTTTCCTCGCCCTCCCGTGCGGTCGAGAAGCCGAGGCGGCGGTACTGGTCGGCGTAGGAACGGCGATCGTCGAGTGCCACGCGATGCCGCGCACCTGGCAGCGGCGCCTTCACGACGACATAGCAGAGTGTTGATTTTTCCTCGTGCAGTTTGTGGAGCAAATTGCGCAGGAAGCGGGATCCGATACCCGCGCCCCACAGGCTGGGAGGAACGAAGAAGTCGTCGCTGGTCCAGCCGGCAATAGTGCCACTCCGGGTGACCGCCGCGATGCCGGCTTGAATCTTTACGCCGGCGCCGCCGCGATGCAGCGTGAGCATGTTCTGATAGAACTGCCAGCCCTGCTCGCGGTGGATAGGATGCGCGGAACGCTCCCGGCACCAGACCGCCGCCAATCCTTTCGACTCCTTGATGTTGCCGATACGTTCCACTTCGCCGTCGTGAGGATGTGCCGTTCCGGTGGCGCGCGTGGGGAAGCGGTTCGTCATGAACTGGCGGAAGTCGTCGCTGTACATGGGTGAGAGCAGCGGCCACCAGAAACGGAAAGCCGGGCTGGTGGCCCAGCGGGCGAAAAGATTGATCCAACCGATGTTGAGCGGATGCGCCCACCACTTGTCGAGCGCGCAGGTGAGCCAGACGTCTTCCATCAATTGAATCATGCGCAGCAGGGTGGTGAGCTCTGCGGCGGACTGCTCTTCGGTGTGCTCGATGGCGGCGTTGGGCGGCCCGATGATGCAATCGATCTCCGGAAACACGTCCCGCAGCAACCCACGGGATTGCATCTGGTGCAGCTCGGATTCGAGTGCGCCGAAGCGCTCGGTCATCTTCAACACTTGAGCTTCGAGGCCTTCGGGCGTAGGTCCCCATTGGCGTCGCGCCTGGGCGAAGACGATGTCGCCCTTGTGGTCGGTCTCGGTCAAGCGCCCGGTGAATTCGAAGGCGGTCTCGGCGGCGTGCAGACCCAGGCGCCGGTAGGCTTCCCACTGCGCTTCGTCATACACCTGGTCGACGGTGGACTCATGTGGAAACGCGTTGTTGCGATTCCGGTATTGCACGATATCGGCCGGTTCGTCCCCGGTAATGGTGGGTTTGAAATAGAGCAGGATGCCTTTGTCGGTTTGCGAGTAATGGATGGTCCCCGCCACGATGTGCTGGCGCGACAGCGAGTTCGAACCGGGGCGCAGCGGCGTGACGTCGAGTTCGATGTCGACGCCGAAATCCTCCCGCACGCGGCGGATCGCGTTGCCGAGATCGCTGAAGGCGAGCGTGGGGTCGGAGCCGCAGTCGGAGACGACGATGTAGCGGCAGTGGCGGCGGACGAGTTCGTAGAGCGCCAGGTTTTCGAAATGGCCGCCATCGGAAAGGTGCACATCGCGCATGAGGACCGACGGTCTTCCATCCACGCGGCCGGAGGAAGACGTGAGACCGAACATTTCCCGGTAGTAAAGCAGGCCGGGCCAGCGCCGTGGACCTGCATCGCCTGCGGCGGGATGACGCAGCCACAAACCCAGGCGCAGGTTGAGGGCGGTCATGAGGAAAGACACCACCGGGCCGACGCTGGCCGAGACATGGCCCATGTTGGAATTGAACGCGGCCGCCGACGCGGTGACGGCGGAGCCAAGCCAATCGCCTTCGGAGTGCTTGGTCAACTCGCGCGAGTACTGTCCGAGGGAAAGCCCGTACCGGGAAAGCACGGCGCTGCGAGCGCCGCGGCCGAGAGTCTCCACCTGATCGCCGGAAAGATCGTTGGCGGCGCAGCAGACCAGGTGAAGCGGCCTTTCCACCAGATCGCTGAGGCTGATCTCGTCGCCCTCGCGGTATTCGGTGGCGCGATTGTCCCCGGCGCCTTCGCCTGCGCCCAGATTGCAAGCGCCCAGGTAGGCGCGGCTGATGCGGTCGCGGTAGAACTGGTGCAGTCCGAATTTTTCGGGCTTCACAAAGAGCGTAACGATGAGAGTAAAGAAGGTGCAGGCGGCGGCGCTCCACCAGCGCATCCAGCCGCTGCCGGCGAAGGCGATCAGGCCGCGGCCCACGATGACGGCGGTGAGGGAGACGGTGAGATAGGCGAGCACCTGGGGCAGATAGGGCTTGAGGCGATGCAGGATGCCGGATTCGCGCGGCCGGTCGACGGCGACGCTCATCCAATTACGCAGCGCGGCGAAAGCGCCGGCCGAAGCGATGGCTGTGCCGGCGACGGCCGCCAGGCTTTCCAGATTGATGGCGGCATGCCACAGCGCGCAGGAAACGCACCACAGCACGCCAAGACCGAGCAGGCGCATCAGCACGCGATCGAAAGCCGCAAGCCAATGGCGCGGACAGGAGCGGAACGAATTGGTAAAGAACCGCGCGATCACGAAGATCAGCCCCGACGCCAGCCACACCGCCCCGTAGTCGAACAGGCGCGGGCTCAACACCCAGATGTGCCGCTCCACATCGATGCCGGTCAGCGCGAACCATCGGGTCAAGCCGCTTTCCATGGGAGGATCGAGCCGTAACAGCATCGGCCAGGCGCTGCCCAACTGCGTTTGGTAGAAGGCCGGCAGCCCGGCCTGCAACAGAATCGCCAGCACCATGGCGCCGAAGGCAATCGCGCGGAACGGAAGCTTTCGCTTTCCTGTTGGAGGTTTCCCGGCGCTTTCCTGCTTGAGCTTATGCCAGGCCAGTTCGAAAGCACCCAGGCCGAGCAGCGTAACGAAGCCGATCACCAGAGCCGAAGCCCAGGGCGAACCGGACGCCAATGGAAAGGTGAGCGCCAGCCAACCGATCCAGGCGGCGGCGATCACCGCCAGGGCGATGATCAACGCAGGCACCAGGCCTGAAACGACGGCGACGATCGCCGTCCAGGATTCCACCGTGAAGAATCCCCAGCGCGGCGCGAGGAAGCCGCTGAATTCGCGCAGATGCCGTACTTCATCGGTGTCGTTGGAGGTTGTTGCCGCGGCCGGGAATAGCTTCTCCGGAGCGACAGAGCCATGCGGTTCGGCCTGCCGTTTCAGCCAGGCGGACCAGAATGCCCCCACGTATCCGCCACCGGAAACCGTGGAGAGGTAATCGACAAGCGGCAGCAGCCGGACCTTATGCAGGCCCTGCAAAAGGCCCAGGTTGAAGGTGGCCGATCGAATGCCCCCGCCCGAGAGAGCAAGGCCGACAACATCCGCCTCGCGGAAGTTGACGAACGCCTCATCGGCGGCGGCATGAACGCTACATTGCGGATCGTCGGTGGATCGATTCCGGCAGTGCCGGAAAATGCCTTCCGTCTCCTTTTTGATGAGACTGCCCAACGTCTCCGCGGGCTGGCCGGCTGCGGGACTCTTGCGGCGTACCAATGCGACTCGAAAGGCCCCGAGGGCAATGGCCAGAATGCCGAAGCCGCCGGTCAGAAGCAAGGTGAACTTGGTCATCGATGCCAGCCGTATAAAGGCGAAGGCCTGGTCGGGCACCGGATTCCGGCCGGGGAGCGCAGCCAATCCCGGCAGCGAGCCAAACACCCAGGAAAGCCACATGCCAGGGGCGGTTCCCAGGCACAAAGCCATCAGCCAGTTCTCCGCCAGGTCGCACATGCCGGCCGTAACGATGAATCCGGCCAGGATCCATCCCCACCACAGCGGGGCGCCGGCGGCGGACACGGCGGCGAACGCGGCAAGGATGCCAGCGGTCACATAGGCGGCAATCAGCCGTGAGTCGGCATGCAGCGACTCGCCCGCGGCCTTGCACGGCTCACCAGGAATCGCGGAACAATTCCACCCGTTCAGAACTTCTCTCGCTTTGGCGGCAGTGGGCGCCGTCTGGAGTTCGAGGGTTTTCGGCTCATACCGGTTGACGGCCCGCCCCTCGTAGGCCGCCCATAAGGACGCCGCGAGGGCCGCGACGGTCAGCAGAAGGGGAGCCGGTAGATTGAGGCGTCGCACGTCGTTGCTGCCTGTTCTTAGTTGGTGTTGGTAAGGCTTCAGAGTATCACGAAAAGCCAGCCGAATTTAGCGTTATCTAAATTACATAACCAGATCGACTTTAGTACCTCCCGGCGAAAGAACCTTAGAAGGAATCTAAAGTTCCCCAATCCAGGTCCGATCTAATACCCGAGGATCAAGAACGGAATTCGCGTTCATTTCAGGAAATGACAGCGCTCATGGCCAAACCGGAAAAGCTGCCGAGCGGGCACACCGCGTCGATGCTGGATTGGAGCGCGCGCCAGATCGGGGATCCGGTGGCGCGGTTGAAGTACCTGCGGGAAGCCTCGAACCTGGCCTTCACCGTGGAGACGAAGGTGAACCGCAACCGCAAGTGGGCGGCCATCGCGGGAGTGGTGGTGGCGGCTGTACTGTTGGCGGTGCCTGTGATTCCGCGACTGGCGAGCGCCTGGCGCGCACCGGAGCGGATTAAGAGTCTGGGCGCGCCGCCGGCGCCACTGAACGGCGATATTCCGGAAGTCTGGCAGGTGGAGAAAACGCCGGCTTACGAGGTTTACAGCAACGGCCTGCGGGTGGAAACCGAAGGCGTCGTGATGGGACCGCCGCGGCGTTTCATCGCGCTCGACCGCAAGCATCCGGAGGAGTGGAAGAACGCGGGCGTATTGACGAACTATCGCACCGATCCGGTGGGCATCGTATTCCACACCACCGAAAGCGACATGCTGCCGTTTGAGCAATCGCAGAGCCAGAACCTGAAGCGGGCGGGCGAGAACGTGCTTTCCTACGTGCGCAATATCAAGGCCTATCACTACCTGGTGGACCGCTTCGGCCGGGTGCACCAGGCGCTGGCCGAAGAAGGAATCGCGCATCACGCGGGCTCGTCGGTCTGGGCCGACCGCGATTCGGTTTACGTGAATTTGAATCACAGCTTTCTGGCCGTTTCGTTTGAAGCGCAGACGCGCCCGCAGGACGGCTCCGACGCCGTTACCAAGGCGCAGGTGCACGCCGGCCGCGTGCTGGTGGACATGCTGCGAAGCCGCTACAAGATCCGCAGTGAAAACTGCACGACCCACGGCCAGGTGTCGGTCAATCCCGCCAACTGGCTCATCGGCGCCCATACGGATTGGGCAACACGCTTCCCGTACGAGGAGATGGGGCTGCCGGACAACTACTCAGTGCCCATCCCGGCGATCACGACGTTTGGATTTTCGTATGACCCTGCCTACGTGCAGGCCTCGGAGGCCCGCTTATGGAAAGGATTGCTGTTCGCGGACGAAGAAGTCCGCAAAGCAGCCAGCGCGCAGAACCTAAAGGTGAGCCCCTACCGGGCCATCCTGAACCAGCGTTACAAGGAGACGACCGACGCTCTGAATCAGCAGCAGAAGTGAGGACAGAGATTGTTATGATTACCCAGGAAGTCAGCAATGCGATTGGCCTCGACGTCGGCACCAGCCGCGTCGTGTTGGCGCGGCGCAACCAGGAAGAGTTCGACTACCACACGCAGTTGAACGCCTTCGTGCGCATCCCGTTTTCCAAGATCACCGAGGGTGTGCTGCGCAAGGAGAACATCCCCTTCACCGTGCAGGGTAGCGACCTGATCGTGCATGGCAACGAATCGGAACGATTCGCCGATCTGCTGGGCCAGGAAATGCGCCGGCCCATGCGCGCGGGCGTGCTCAATCCCGCCGAGCCGGAATCGGAACAGCAGATGTCGCTCATCTTCCGCAACCTGTTGGGCGAAGGCGCGGGCGCGGGGCGCAAGGTTTACTTCAGCGTTCCTTCGGCGCCCAAAGGGAGCGACGAAAACACCACCTATCACGAAGCGTCGGTGAAAGGCATTCTGACGCGGATGGGCTACGAGGTCCGTCCGATTCACGAAGGCCTGGCGGTGGTGTACGCCGAAATGGAAGGCTCCAACTACACCGGCATCGGCATCAGTTGCGGCGGCGGACTCTGCAACGTGTGCCTGTCCTATCTGTCGGTGCCGGTGCTGACGTTCAGCGTGGCCAAGGCCGGCGATTTCATCGACTCCAGCGCCGCCACGGCGGTGGGCGAAATCGCCACTCGCGTGCGCATCGCCAAGGAGAACGACTTCCACTTCAACGGCCACTTCGCCGACAAGGTGAAGCAGGTGATCAGCGTCTATTACGAAGACATGATCAATTCGCTGGTGGCGGGGCTCAACGAGTCGCTGGGCAACGCCAAGACCCTGCCGAAACTCGGCCGGCCGATTCCGCTGGTGCTGGCCGGCGGCAGCGCCATGCCGCGCGGATTCCGCGAGCGCTTTGAAAAGACGCTGAAGGCATCGGATTTCCCCATCGCCGTTTCGGAAGTGCGGCTGGCGGCCAATCCGCTGTACTCCACCGCCAAGGGTGCGCTGGTGGCGGCTCTCAGCGATTCGTAAGAATCCGGGAAGGAGCGGATTCCTAGCGGGTCCGCTCCTCAATGGATTTGAGCAGCCATTTGCGGTTCTTCCTGACGTCTTCGAACAGGCGCGCCACCAGCCGGTCGCGCTTTTCAAACAGCCTGTAGCCCTCGCGCGGCCTCAGATAGCCGCGCGCTTCCGGGTGCGCGGCGAACAGCTTCTTTTCCCCGATCTCTTCGCGCAGACGCTCAAACCTCGCTCGCTTGTCGAGCAGCGCCTTGACCAGAAACGGCATCACCATCGAATAATCGGCCTGCATGCTTTCGGTGGTCTTGGTGTACACGTCTTTATCCACCTTGCCCCAGGTGACGGCTTCGGCCGGTGGACATCCGGAGAGCGACCCGTCGGTCACCGGAGCCGAGACAATCTGCACGTCGAAGTAGTAGCCGCGAATATCGGGCAGGCCAAGCACCTGGCCTAGCGCCGGCTCCGGCTGCAGGTTGTAATTCTTCGGCACCCCGCCGCCCAGCACCAGCGCCGCCAGCTTTCCCACCTTGTCCTCAAACAGTCCCCAACGGTGATAGGCGCACGACTCGAAGACCTCGGCATGCAGGTCGAGTTCGAAGGCATAGCCGTCGAGAAGACCGGCGCGGGTCATCGCCCATAGCTTCATCGAATTCAGAAACACGCTGCCGTCGCCAGGCGCGCCCACCAGCACCGGAATCGACAGGCGATGACAGGCGGCAAGCAAGCCCCCCTCGACGCCGAGCGCCTTTTCCTGTTCGCCGTAGTGTTGACCGAGCAGATGGCGCAGTTCGGTACCGGTCATTTTTTTCTGAAACTCGGGCCGCCGCAGAATGGCCGACAGATAGGCATCCTGGTCGAGCAGCACCTGTTCGGCGAACGCCATATCGGTCACGCGAATGGTGCCCTGGTCGCGCAGCGCGCCGTCGTCGCTCCAGATGGGCACCTCGAAGATCGGATCCTTGGCGTGATGCCGGAGCGCGCGGTGGCCATCGTGATAGCACACCGCATCGGTCGTGCTGAGATAGGCCACCCATCCCGATTCGAGCAGCGGAATCAGCCACGCCTGGTGCTGGCCGCTGACGGTGACCGGACCGGAGACCGAAAGCGTCATGGGACATCCCATGCCCACCGCCTGATCGAGCAGCGTGTACACGCGGCGCAGGAATGCGCCGCCAAAAGAGGGCAGGCTGCCGGTCAGCAATTGCTCGAGCGAGGTACATTCATCCACGCGCCGCGTGCGTACGGCGCTGTGTCCCGCTCCATGAGTTTTCTTCTTCATCGACACGACCTTAGCAACTGAACCGGGCAAAGTACAATGGAATGTCCCCATGACTGAAACCATCCAACCGGTGCGCGCGCTCAGGGGCGCGGTGAAGCTGCCGGGCGACAAATCCATCTCCCATCGCTACGCCATGCTGGCCTCCATCGCCGAAGGAACTTCGAAGCTGCACAACTTTTCCACCGGCGCCGATTGCCATTCGACACTCGGCTGTATGCAGGCGCTGGGCGCTGGCGTGGAAAAGAACGGGACGGAAATCACGGTACACGGCGTGGGGCTTGACGGATTGAAGGCTCCGGCGGCGGCGCTCGATGCGGGTAACTCAGGCTCCACCATTCGCATGCTGAGCGGCATTCTGGCGGCGCAGCCGTTTCGCACCACGATTGGCGGGGATGAGTCGTTGAGCCGGCGTCCGATGGCGCGCATCCTGACGCCGCTGGCGCAAATGGGCGCGCACATCGAAGCGCGCGACGGGAAGTTTCCTCCTCTTACCGTCGACGGGCGGCCGCTCGAGGCAATCGACTATCCGCTGCCGGTGGCCAGCGCGCAGGTCAAAAGCTGCGTCCTGTTCGCCGGCCTTTATGCCGGCGGGGTAACGACGGTGCGCGAACCCATCGTCACGCGCGATCACTCCGAACTGGCCCTGCAGGATTTCGGCGCCGAGGTGACCTCGATCAAGGGCGTCATCTCGATTCAAGGACGGCCGCGCCTGATGGCGCGTGAACTGGCCGTGCCCGGCGATCTTTCCTCGGCCGCGTTTTTCCTGGTGGCGGGAACCCTGGTGCCCAATTCCCGCATCGTCATTCACGGCGTGGGGCTGAACCCCACACGCTCGGTGCTGCTCGATTTCCTGGCGGCGGGTGGCGCGCGCATCCGGATCGCGCAACTGGCCGAAGGCTCGCGCGAACTTTCCGGCGATCTCATCGTGGAATCGGCGCGCTGGCAGGGCGGGGTGATGGAGAAATCCGTCACCGCCGCGCTCATCGACGAAATTCCCGTTCTGTCGATTCTCGGCGCGGTAAGCGAGCAGGGACTGATCGTGCGCGACGCGGGCGAACTGCGGGTCAAGGAAACCGACCGTATCGCCGCCATCGCCGAAAACCTGCAACGCATGGGCATCACGGTTCACGTGAAGCAAGACGGCTTCGAGATTCCCGGAAAGCAGACGTTCCACGCCGCCGCGCTCGATTCGTTCGGAGATCACCGCATCGCCATGGCTTTTTCCGTCGCCAGCCTGATCGCCGGCGGCCCTTGTACGATCGAGGACCCGGGCGCGGCTTCGATTTCGTTCCCGGAGTTCTATCAACTGCTCCGCGAGCTATCGGCATGACCGACGAATCGGACCTCAATCTGCGTGGCGTCGTACACGATCTCAGCAACGTGTTCCAGACCATTCTCGACGCCGCCGATCTGATTGCGGGCGATCCGCGATGGGCCGTGGCGGCCGGCGCGGTGCAGCGCAGCGCCGAACACGGGCAGCGGCTGGTGCGCGGACTGGTGGAACGGCACGCGGCGCCTACACCGTTTCGCCCGGTCGCCGAAAGCGCCATCCAGTTTGCGCGCGATCTGCTCGAGGCCACCCGTTTGCCGCCGGTGGAGTTTGAAGTTTCAGGCAACGCGACCGTGGCCGTCCCAGGCAATCCGGCGGAGTGGGAGCGCATTCTGGTCAATCTGCTGCTGAATTCGGCCCAGGCCATGCCCAGGGGCGGACGCGTGATGGTGAGCGCCGCGCGGGAAGGCGAAGAACTGCAAATCACGGTGTCGGACAACGGGCCGGGTATCGCTCCGGCGATCCTGGCACGGATTTTCGAGCCGCATTTTTCGACCAAGCCATCCAGTTCCGGGTTAGGCCTGCACATCGTGCGATCGCTGGTGGAACGCAACGGCGGCCATGTGTCGGTTCGCAACCGGTCCGAAGGTGGGGCGGAATTCGCGATTCTTCTGGCGAAATAAAGATCCCATTCGCGATCCAAATAGACGGTTTTTGTAGCAGGATAGTATGTCCGCCAAAAACCAAGGAGTACCATCACAATGAGCTATAGATTTGCGGCGATCCTCGCCGCGCTCGCCGCGCCAGTCTTCGCCCAGGGCCAGGGCAATTCCAAATGCGCTGACCTGCCCACCGAATCCCAATTGAAAACCTATCTGAGCGGGGCACCGGCGCTATCCGGCGCGCTGGGCGGCACGGTGGGAGGTTTGTTCAATGGAGCGCGCATGTGGGGCGCCGTCGTCAACCGCGATGGAGAAGTCTGCGCTTTCACCACATCCACCAGCGACGCTTCGCAGGTGTGGCCCGGCAGCCAGGCGATCGCCAAGGCCAAGGCCTATACCGCGAACGCCTTCAGTCTCGACAGTTTCGCTCTTTCCACCGCGCGGCTTTACACGTTTACGCAACCGGGACATTCGCTGTGGAGCCTGGGCCAGTCGAATCTATTCGACCCCACCGCGCTACAGAGCCCTGGAGCGCAGGCGGGCAAGAACAAGATCGCCGGCGGCCTGATCTTTTTCGGCGGCGGCGTTCCACTCTACAAGGACGGCAAAATCGTGGGCGGTCTGGGCGTCTCCGGCGACACCTCGTGCGCCGATCATGAAGTCGCCAAGCGGGTAAGACACATGGCCGGGATGAATCCATCGGGCGGCGCCACGGCGGACGACATCGTGTACGGCATCGACGGCGGCTCGGTGTTCACGCACCCCAAGTGCATCAATACCTATCGCAACGGCCAGTTCGTGGGCGAGGAAGCGCCGGCGGCCGGATACTGATTGCCTGCCACCGCGGGGCGCTTCCCTCGGGCGCCCCGCCTTGACATAGACAGTCAGCCAATACCATACTAGGTCTCATTCTGTACTAGTATGCCACCACCGGATCTCTCCCTGCCGCCAGCGCATTTTCACATTCTGCTTTCCCTTGGCGCCGGCGACCGGCATGGCTACGCCATCAAGCGCGAAGTGGCGGCGCGGACCGGAGGCGCCCTGAAGCTCGGACCCGGCGCGCTCTATGGATCGATCGCCAGGCTTCTGGAACTGGGGCTGATCGAGGAAGCCGAGGACCGGCCCGATCCGCACCTGGACGACGAGCGCCGGCGTTACTACCGGATCACCAAACTTGGGCGGAAGACGATGCAGTTAGAAGCCGCCCGAATGAGTGACTTGGCGAAACTCGCCGCGGATCGGTTTGGGAGGCCGAAGCATGCCTGATCCCGCACTTTCAATCCGGCTCTACCGGTGGCTGCTCCGGATCTTCCCAGCCACCTTTCACGATCGCTACGCCGGCGCGATGGAGAGCGCGTTTCGGGACGAACTGGCGGAAACGAGCGGGATTGGGGGGCTGACCTTGCTCTGGATTCGCCTGTTGGCGGACCTGGCTCGCTCGATTCCGGTACAAATCGCACGGGAAGCGATTCAGGATGGCACGCACGCGCTCAGGCTTTGGTCCTTGAACCCATGGCACACCGGGTTCGCGATTGCGGCGCTGGCCGTTGGCATCGGAGGCGCGACCGGAGGGTTCAGCGTCGTCCATACCCTGTTCCTGAGTTCCCTTCCGTTTCACGAGCCGGACCGGCTGGCGTCGTTTCATCCGAACGAGTTCATTCCTCCTCATGACAGCTCCACGGAGTTCCACCGGTGGCAGCGGCAAAGCACTTATTTGATGAGCGCGGCGCTTGTCGAGGAGAAGGATGTCAATCTTGGTGGAGCGCACGAAGCGATCCGCGCTCACGCGGCACGCGTCTCCTGGAACTTCTTCGCGACGCTGGGCGCACCCGCGGCGCTGGGACGCGCCTTCGTGCTGGGAGAGGACAGCCCAGGCCAAAACAATGTGGCGGTGATCAGCTACGGGCTTTGGCAGCAACTTTTTGCGGGCGGCCCGGCCGCTTTGAATTCCACGGTGCACGTGGATGGAAAGCCTTTGACGATTATCGGCGTCGCACCGTCCGGATTCGACTATCCGCGCGATACCGTTCTCTGGCAACCGGCGCATTACTCGGCGGGTAACAACGGTTGGGCCACCGTGGCGCGGCTGAAACCGGGGTTGTCCTGGGCGGAAGCCCGTGCCGGTTTTGACGCCGATGTGGCGCGCCATTCGCCCAATCGCGGCAGGAGCGCGGATCCGCTCCCACGGATGCGGTCTCTCAGAGATAGCCTCTTGGGCTCGTCCGGTGCCGCTTCGCTGATGCTCATGGCCGGGGTCGTGCTGGTCCTGACGATCGCATGCACGAATGTGGCAAACCTGCTGATGGCACGGATTGCCGGCCGCACCGCGGAACTCTCCATTCGTTCCGCCCTGGGAGCAAGCCGGACAAGGCTCATCCAGCAGTTGCTGACCGAGTGCCTGATGCTGTCGGTCGCGGGTGGTTTGGCCGGCCTGCTTCTGGCCGCCGGGATCGCTTCCATCGCGGCCAGGGTTCAGCCGCCCCCGCTCGCGGCCCTTTCCTATTCCATTCTCGACGGCCGCATTCTGGCCTTCAGCCTGGCAGTCTCGATTGTCACGGGCTTGCTATCCGGCGCGTTTCCGGTTTTGTCTCTCGGCCACTTCCGTGCCTTCGCAACGGCCGGCCGGTCTCTAACCGCCGTGCAGGTGGCACTGACTATCGTTCTTCTCACGGCGTCGCTATCGGCCGGCCGCGCGTTCGTCCAACTGATGGACAAAGACCGTGGCTTTGACCCGAGGGGAATCGTTACCGTAAACGTATCTCTGGAAGGCACCAGCTACGAAGCAGGCAAGCGGCAGCTTGTCTACTTCGAGGAAGCGCTCGCGCGCCTGCGAAGTCTTCCCGGAGTTCGAAGCGCCAGCGCCACCGAGTTCCTTCCGCTCTATTCGACCGGTTTTGTAGGCGGGCGGTTCGGAGTGGACGGAAATCCGGCGAGCCGCGGTTCCACCATGATTCCCACCATGGCCGACTATATCCGAACCATGGGCGGCCGGATGCTCCAGGGCCGCGACTTTACGGACGCGGAAGTGCGCTCTGGCGCCCGCGTCGCACTTGTCAATGAGCGCTTCGCGGTTGCCTTCGGTGGCGCGAATGAGGTCTTGGGCCGTCAACTCACCATCGGCCGGACGGCGGGTTGGAAGATCGTCGGAATAGCGGCGGGAATGGAGTTTGAGACCGATCCTTCACTGGCGAACTCGAATCAGGTCTTCGTTCCGGCCGAGCGCCCCGGAGGTTTCTTTTCGACGTTCGTAGCCAGAACCGATGGTAGGGCGGAGGATCACGTAGCCGCGATCCGCGAGGCGATCCGGTCGGTAGATTTTCAGGTGCCGGTGTTCGGAGCGAAAACCATGGAGCGCCGCTTGAACGACTTTTACGTCCAGCCGAGAGCCTACCGCACGGCTGTGCGGCTGTTTGCCGCATGCGCGGCGCTGCTGTCCTTGATTGGCATGTTTGGAATCGTCACTCACGCCGTGGTGCAACGCAACCGGGAGATGGGCCTGCGAATGGCTCTCGGCGCAACACCGGCCCAGGTTCGCGGAATGCTGTTGAGGCAAAACCTCACCGTGATCGCCGGGGGAGCGGTCCCGGGAGTGGTTGGCGCGTTCCTTTCGGGACGGTTCTTCGAACACCTGATCCCTGGAGCCAGTCAGGTTGGCTTCGCCGCGTCTGCCTCCTTGGCCGTACCCTTGGCCGCGGCCGCGTCGATCACCATATGGATCGCGACCCGCCGCATCCCGCGTCTGGACATCATGCAAGTGATGAAGACGGACTGAGCGCTCAACGGTCAAATAGCGTGATCCGGTAGCGCAGGCGCAAGGGGCGCTCGGGCTCGATCGTGACCGCGGAAGTGCCGGGGTAATTCTCTCCGATCAGGCCGTAATGGCGCAGAATCCACTCGTTCGGGTGGCCTGGATTGCCGGCCGCCGACTCGATGCGAACCGCGGCGCGCCTGCCTTGGAACAACGCTTCGAGTTCGGTCCACGCGTGACGGCCATGGTCTTCGTCCTTGGGAACGGCCCCTTCCTTGGAGCGGATCACGGTCTCTTCCCTGGGCGCCAGGCGCAGCGTCAGGCCGCCGTAGCCTTTGTTGTGATCGGAGGTGCCGGCGATGCGCACCGGCTGCCCGATAGCGGTGATGGCGAGAGCTGCCTCCAGCACGCGGCTGCCGCCATGCGACGGGTGGACGGTGAGTTCCAGATTGTCGCTCGCCACTTCCCGCCCGTTCACAATCCAGGTGTGCGCGGCGGCCAACGTGGCCCGCTTACCGCCGGTGCGGCGCAGGATGCGCGTGAAGCGATGCGCGCCTCCCTTGAGGATCCAGAGATCGGCTTCGCCGCCTTGCGCCGCCACGACCGGCCACGCCCAGAACAGCCCGCGATGATGCGGATGATCGGCGGGGGCGTCGTCCGTCAGCGTCACGCCAGCGGGGGTGACGAGAGGATGCAGGTAGCAGCAATCCCGGCCCGGTCCGTGACGATAAGCGAGCACGGGCTTGCCGGCTTCGGTCAAGTCCAAACGGCCCGCCGATTCGGTCCATCGCAATTCCCCGCCCCACGCGGTGACGCCGAGCAGCAAGGAGATGGCAGCGATCATGTTACTTGGCGGCGTAGTCCTTCTTGAGATGTTCGCTGACGCGAGTGGCGGCGCGGTTCAGCCCTTGCGAGGTGTAGTCGCGCGGCAACTGGTGAGCCGACCAGACCACCCGGCGCGTGCGCCGGTCCACCAGGAAGACGACGCCACGGCCTTTGCGGAACGAGGAGGCCCGATGCGCCACGCCGCTGGTCTCTTTGATTTCTTCCTTGGCTTCCGCTTCATCGCCATCCTTGTTTTCCGCCTTGGCCGGCTTTTCCGGCGGCGGAGGCGGATACAGCTCCGTCAGGCGGCGCTCGAAGGAAGGCCCGATGGCGTCGGTCAGGATCGCGTCGGCGGTTTGCGGATCGGTGGTGACCGTCAGCACTTCGCCGTTGCGCAGGCTATTGGCCAGGTACTGGTCGAAGCCGCTGGTCATCGGCAGAATGTAGACCGATTTGATATTGACCAGATTCGGGTTCGCCGCGAACAGCGTGGTTACGGCCAGCAACGGCAGAAATCGTCTCATACCTGTTATCCTACCGCCTCCGGCGCGGCCTGAACGATTTCCATCAGATAGCCGAGGGCGGCATCGTCGCGAGATTTCGGGTGAACGAAAAATATGGTGGTGCCGCGCGAGCCCGGGCGCGGGGCGGCATCGAGCATTGAAAAACCCAGGCGCTTCATTTCCTCGAAAGCCGCGTGAATGTCGGCGACACGGTAGGCGATGTGGGCGAAGCCGCCTCGTCCTCCATTGCGGTCGATCAGCTTCTGCACGGGCGAATCGGGGGAGAGCGGCTCCAGCAGCTGCACCAGGTTCGGGCCCTCGCCTGGTTCGAGCATCACCTCGCGCACCTGATCGGTACCGAGAACGCGCTCTTCGTGGACGATGCGGAAGCCGAGGTCGCGGTAGACACGAAGCTGAGCGTCCATGCCGCCTGGCGGCACGGCGATGGCGACATGGTCGATGAACAGAAAGCCGGGAACCATTCTTCCTTTGATAGCAAAAAAATGGCCCGTGCCTTCGGGTGTTACCCCTCGAGCACGGGCCGAGTCGCTCTTCGGACGGGAGAAAACGGTTACTGCGCGTAACGCAGGATTTCGGCGGCGATCTTAACGAAAGCCGAGTTCAGGTCCGCCGCCGTGGGGGCGAAGACGTACATACCCTCCAGCTTGGTCGCATCGAAGATCGGGCTGAGCGGGTCGTTGGCAACGCGACGGAGCAGGGTGTGCTGATCGGTGCTCGCCTCGCCGAGGCCGATGGCGTAAACAACGGTGTTGATGTTGGCGTTCAGGTCGTTGGCGCGGATGCGCTTGCCCATGTTGTCCACCGTGTTGATGGCGGCGTTCATCATATTGGTCGTATCGTTGACGCTGATCCGGTTGGCGTACACATGACTGGTCGGATAGAACGACAGCGTGCGGAAATTATCGGAGCTGATCATGGACGTGCCGTACATATCGTTATCGGGATAGTAGGCGAGGTCGTACTGCAGCGCGGTGCTGCCGGTGCCAGCGCCATTGCCGCCGCGGAACCAGCAGTCGTTTTCATTGCCGCTGGCGGTGTACTGCGTATTCGAGGTAGGCGACTGATGCGGCCGCGAAACGCTGGAGGCGTCGGAAAACGTGGTCGTGGACGCTCCGAGGATGCCGCTGATCGTGTCGCCGGAGCCGAGCCCTTCCTGCGCATACACGGCGCCGCGATAGACCATGTTGGTGGACGGCGACCACGGCGTTCCGGTGCCTGAGTAGTTGTACCGGCGCCCGTGTTCGTAGTCGTAGCAGCGGCTGCGCTTGTTGGAGCTGGCGGAGAGGCTGTAGTCGGCCACGCGCGTGGCGTCGAGCGCATTCACCGGGAAGTTCGCCGAGACGGTATTCGGAATTCCGTCGGTGAACAGCAGGATCACGTTCAGGGCGCCGGGCTCGTTCAGCCCGACGATCTGCTCATATCCGCGATAGAGAGCCTGGGAGATACCCGTGCCGCCGGCGCAGGTGATGCTGTCGATCCTCTGCGGCAGAGTGGGCGAGCCGTTCTTGAAATACTTGGTGGGCGTATAGGTCAGGCTGTATGAGATGCCGTAGGTAACCATGCCGAGCACGTCCCGTTCATGGGCGAACAGATTGACGAACGAATTGGCGGCGGTGCGCATGGCCGCGCATCCGCCGTTGGTGTTCATCGAGCCCGAGCGGTCGACCACCATCATGACGTTCACGTCGCGGCGCGAGGCGCGGCCCACCGTGCCCACCACGGTGGTGGGCGACGTGGTGAGGATGCGCGTGAAAAACAGCGGCGCGTCCACCGTCGCGTTCACGGTTACCGTGCGGGTGCGGAAGCCGGTTTCGGCCACCGATACCGTCAGGCTGCGATTGGTGGTGTTCCACATGGCCGCCGGGTAGTTGGCCGCGAAGAACGCCTGGGCGCGGCTGATGGCCGAGGCTTCCTGCGCCGACATGGTCTGGCCGACCGAGAGCTGGCGGGCGGCCGCCAGCGCCGCTGCGTCGGCCGACGACGACAGACGCGCCTTGACGACGTACATGAATCCCGCGTCGATCGCCAGGCCCACCATCGGTATGGTGAACAGCAGCATCAGGCTGCCGGCCAGCAAAACGAAGCCCTTTTCCTTGTTCGTCAATATCCTCTTACGTTTCATGTCTGCCCTCTCTCGTTCTCTCTGTCTTTTCTCGTTTTTGTATGTGCGGACGGCTTAAAAATAGTTGCGCGAATACATGTTGAGCGCCTGGCCGCGATTCAGAAACGCCAGTTCCGGCGCCGTGAAGTAGGCCTCGGCGATGAAGGTGCGCTCGGCCGGCTGCAGCGTGAGCAGTCCGGTGCCGTTGGCGTTGCTGAGCGTATTGGCGCGGACGGCCGAATTGGTCAGGTAGTTGGTGGAGGTGATGGTGCCGTCGGACTGCAGCAGCGCCGAAGGCGGATTGCCCACCGTGCTGGTGGTGAGACCGTCGTTGCCCACCACGATGCGCTGCGTAATGACGGCGTAGTTGAGATTGGTGCACTGCGCCGTCGTCAGGTTGGCGGCCGCGCACTCGTTCGGGCCGATCATCAGCACCTGGGTCAGCGTCACCTTCCCGTTGCCGCCCGTGCGGGTCATGTTGAGACCGGCGGATACGCGCACGATCAGGTCCTTGTTGGCATTCTGCGAAAAATCGACCTGGCGCACGAACATGTGGCCGGCGTCGCGCGCCACCTGCGCGGTCTGAATCGCCTTGCCCAAAGCGATACCCGTGCTGGTTACGCCCATGAATAGCGGAATCATCAGAATCGAAAACAGCGCAAACTCGGTGATCTCGATGCCGCGCTGGTTCTTTTTGCGCCTTACGCTGATGTGGATATTCGTTTTCATTTCTCAGCTCCCTCTCTCGTCTGTTCTCCCCACGTCCGTCTTACCGTGCCGGCGGCGCCACGCCGCCAGGCAGCGATTCCATCCTGTCGCTTGCGGCGACGTTCAAAGGAATCGGATTCAAACTGGCCAGGAATGGCGTCACCATCCCCCAGTTGTAACCTTCCACCGATATCTCCACCACGTTGCCCGGCGCGTTCGACGCGGTTTCAGCCAAAGTTACCGGGTTGTAGTAGCGAATCTTGATCTTGTCCAGGTCGCCGGAGCCCAGAAAACCCATCGCCTGCGACTGCACCACACCCTTGATCGATGAATCGTGCCCGTTGGGCTGCCCGCTGGCGGTCTGGTAGGTGACGGCGTAGCGGACGCCTTCCCTCACCGCGTGCTGGAACGTGTTCCGCAGGAAGATCGCCATGCCGAAATCGAACAGGCCGCAGAACAGCGCGAAGAACGGCACATACACCAGCGCCGTCTCGACGAAACCGGTGCCTCGCTGGCGCCGGTGGCGGGCCTCGGAAATCGGGTTGCGCACACTACTTTGCCCCATGGTCCTCACCTTCGTGATCCAAATCTCAATTCGTTGCGTTGCTTCACTATCAACAGTAAAGCGAGATACACATTTTTGAGAATACGGATGGTCGCTGATTTGGAAGGTTGGAGGGCCGTAGATTTGAACTCAGGTGGCCTTATTCCGGCAGGTACCGAAGTAATCTATGCAGGACGAAAGCACCCCGTAACTGACGCTTCTTAAGCCTGTTTCGCGGTTCGTACCACAACCGCATTGGACCTGCGTACCAACAATCCGCACCCCAGCACTAAGAGTCCTAAGGCCGTCCATTGGGCCGCCGTAAGCGGGCCCCCAAAGGGATTCGCCTGCTCATGGGCCCGGAAAAACTCGACCAGGAAGCGCGCACAGGGATAGAGCACCAGGTAGAGCCCAATGATGCGCCCTGGCGGGTGCGGCCTGGCGATGGCGCGGTAGAGAATCGCGAAGATGGCGAGTTCGGCCATGGCTTCGTATAGCTGCGTGGGGTGGAGCGGCGTTTCCAGAGGGACGCCGACCAGTTTGTGCGCCTCCGGGTCGCGAAAGGTGACGGCCCAGGGACGTTCACATTCGAGTCCCCAGCAGCAGCCGGCGGCGAAACAGCCGAGGCGGCCGATGGAGTGGCCGAGGGCGATGGCCGGCGCGAAGATGTCGGCGGTAGGCAGGAATGGCATCCGGCGCGAACGCAGATACCAGAAGGCCACGCCCAGGGCGGCGAGAAATCCACCGTAAAAGACCCCACCCGCCTGCAGCGTCGCGATTGAGAACAATTCGCCTGGGTTGGCCAGATAGTGCTTGAAATCGTAGAGGATCATCATCAGCTTGGCGCCGATGATGCCGGCGAGGGCGAGTTGGATGCCGAGATCCTTCACCGCGTCTGGATCGAGGCCGTTGCGGCGTGCCAGCTTTCCAGCCACCCACAGACCGAGCAGGAAGCCGATGGCCACCAGCACGCCATAAGTGGGGAGAAAGAAATCGCCAACGCCGATGAGCTTGGGGAACATTTCAGGAAACCGTCCGGCCCGGCGCGCGGCCCAGGCTTAGCAGAAGAAGAATGGCGCCCACCGAGATGGCGCTATCGGCCACGTTGAAGCTGGGCCACTCGTAGGAGCCGATGAAGACCTGCAGGAAATCGGTCACCGAGCCGCGAAAGATGCGGTCGTAGAGATTGCCTGCGGCGCCCCCCACCAGCAGCGCGAGGGCGACGGCGACCCAGTTGGTGGCGGGCCACGATCCTTTCGGCATGCGCCACAACTGCACGGCGACGTAGATCATCACCGAAGCCGCCACGCCAATCAACAGGAAATGGCGGGCCGCGCCTTCCGATTGCGCCAGAACGCCGAACGCGGCTCCGCGGTTCTGGGTATTGATGATGTTGAACACGTTTGGGATAACCGTATGACTATCCCATGCTCCGACGTTGGTTTCAATCCAGTGCTTGCTGGCACGGTCGGCGATGGCGATGGAACTGGCGATGGCAAACCGCGCCAGGCGCGAAATCATTCCTGCATTTCCTTGAGCGCCGCCGAGCAGTTTTCGCACACCGTGGGATGCTTCGAATCTTCGCCGACGCGCGTTGAATACTTCCAGCAGCGTTCGCACTTTTCGCCGGTGGCGCGCTCGACATGCACGGCGAGTTCGGCGTCCACCTGGCTTTCGAGCGTCACCTGCGAAACGATGAAGAACGCCGGAAGCTGCGTGGCATATTGGTTCAACAGGGGGTAAAGCTCGGCCCCGGCCTTGAGCCGTACGCGCGCCTCAAGCGGCGCTCCGATGAATTTCTCCTGCCGCGCGACTTCGAGCGCCTTCAGCACCCGCTCGCGCACCGGCAGCAGCTTTTCCCAATTGTCGAGATTCGGCGCGGCCAGTCCGGCGGCGAGCGAGCCGGGCGCCGGGAAAGGGTTGAGATGGATGCTATCGGCGTCGCCCGGCAGGCGGCGGAAATGGCTCCATGCCTCTTCGGTGGTGAAGGTGAGCAGCGGCGCCATCAGCCGCAGCAAGGCGTGCGTGATCCTGTAAAGCGAAGTCTGCGCGCTGCGGCGGGCGCGCGAGTTGGGCGCGGACGTATAGAGCCGGTCCTTGATGACGTCGAAGTAAATCGAGCTGAGATCGACCGTGGCAAAGTTCGACAGGGCCTGATAGACCAGGTGGAACGCGAAATCCTCGTAGTGTTTGAGGCAGCGTCCAACCATGCCGTCGGCGCGCACCAGGATCCACTGATCGAACTCCAGTTGTTCGCCCGCCGGCACCATGTCCCTGGCCGGATCGAAATCGTCCAGATTGCCTAGGGCATAGCGGAACGTATTGCGCAGTTTGCGATAGGCCTCGGTGAGGCGCGTGAGGATGGTATCGGAGATGCGGACGTCTTCGTTGAAGGCGACCGAGGCCGACCACAGCCGCAGAACGTCGGCACCGTGTTGCTTGATGACTTCCTCGGGCAGGATGGTGTTGCCGAGAGACTTCGACATCGCGCGGCCCTGGCCATCGAGCGCCCAGCCGTGGGTGGCGCACTGGCGGTAGGGCGCGGCGCCGCAGAGTCCGACGCCGACCAGCAGCGAGCTGTGGAACCAGCCCCGGTACTGATCGCCGCCTTCCATGTACAATTCGGCGGGCCATGGCAGGCCGTAGCGGCTAGTCAGTACGGCCAGGTGGCTCGAACCCGAGTCGAACCACACGTCGAGAATATCGGTCTCTTTGCGGAAGCTCGAATAGCCGCACTTGCCGCAGACCAGGTCCGGGCCGATGAGTTCGGCGGCGCTTCGTTCATACCAGACGTCGGCGCTTTTTTCGGCGAACAGATCCACCACACGATCGAGCACCTTGCGGCTGGTGAGCGGCTCCTCGCATTGCTCGCAATAAAAGACGGGGATCGGCACACCCCAGACACGCTGGCGCGAGATGCACCAATCCGGGCGCGAGGCGATCATGTTCGAGATGCGTTCCTGGCCCCAGGAGGGCATCCATTTCACCTGCTTGATGGCATCGAGCGCATTCTGGCGCAGGTTGTTGCGCTCCATTCCGATAAACCACTGGTCGGTGGCGCGGAAAATGGTGGGCTGATGACAGCGCCAGCAGTGCGGATAGCTATGATCGACGCGCTTTTCGGCCAGCAGGGCGCCGCGCTCGCGCAGGATGCCGATGACGATGGGATTGGCGTCCCACACCACCTTGCCAAGCAGTTCTTCGGGCAGGGTGCCGGCGGCGCCTTCGGCCGGAAAGAACATGCCGCGCGCATCCACCGGACAATAGGTGGCGATGCCGTACTGCTGGCCCGCCACGTAGTCTTCCTGGCCGTGGCCGGGGGCCGTATGCACCGCCCCGGTGCCTTGTTCGAGCGTGACGTGATCGGCCAGGATGCCCTGGGAATCGCGATCGAGAAAGGGATGGCGGAAGATCGCACCTTCAAGCCTGGCGCCCGGGAATGTGGCGATCGCCTTGGGATCGGCCCAGCCGCATTTTTCGGCGGTCTCGTTCAACAGAGCGCTCGCCACGATGTATACGTCGCCATGGACGTCCGCGGCGGCGTACTCGTAGCGAGGGTGGAAGGCGATGGCCATATTGGCCGGAAGCGTCCACGGCGTGGTGGTCCAGATGAGGCCGCACACCTGGCGGCCGGCCAGGTCCGGATGGATGGCGGCGGCATCGGAGGAAAGTGCGAAACGAACCCAAACCGAGGGGCTTGAATGCGGCTCATATTCGACTTCGGCCTCGGCCAGCGCAGTGCGGCAGCGCAGGCACCAGTTGACCGGCTTGAGTCCTTTGTAAACATAGCCCTTGTCGAGAAAATCGACGAAAGCCCGGGCGATCTGCGCCTGGTAGGGCGCGTTCATGGTCAGATAGGGATCGTCCCACCGGCCGAAGACGCCCAGACGCTGGAAATCCTTCGATTGCAGGTCGACGAAATTGGCGGCGTAGGCGCGGCAGGCGCGGCGGATCTCCACCGCGCTCATACCGGCTTTCTTTTTGCCGAGTTCGCTATCGACCTTGATTTCGATAGGCAGGCCGTGGCAATCCCAGCCCGGCACGTAAGGGGAGTCGAAGCCGGCCATGGTCTTGGACTTGACGATGAAGTCCTTGATGATTTTGTTGAAGGCGGTGCCCAGATGAATGCGGCCGTTGGCATAGGGCGGCCCGTCGTGCAATACGTAGCGGGGCCGGCCGGCCGACGCTTCCCGAATCCGGTCGTACAGCTTTCCCTGCTTCCACTGATCGAGCATTTTGGGCTCGTTTTGAGGCAGGTTTGCCTTCATCGCGAAGCCGGTCTTGGGAAGATTGACCGTCTTCTTGAGGTCCGTTTGATTTTCAGCCATGAGGAACTAGTCGAGTCTATTCTTATCGTACTAGGTACTTCCCGTGGCATGCTTCATTCGGAGCGGAGCGCCTCCATCGGATCGACACGGGCGGCGCGGCGGGCGGGCAGAAGACTGGCGGCGGCGGCCACCACCAGCACCAGCGCCGCGACCATGGCGAGCGTGGCCGGATCGGCGGGACGGATCTCAAACAGCAGGGTTTCGAGGTAGCGGCCGAGCAGGAGGGCGCCGGCCAGGCCGATGACCAAACCGGCAGCGGCCAGTTTCAATCCACGCTTCAGCACCAGCATCGAAACGTCGGCGCGGCGGGCGCCCAGCGCCATGCGCACTCCAATCTCGCGCGTGCGCTGCGCGACTCCGTAAGACATGACGCCGTAGATGCCGATGATGGCCAGTATCAGCGCCAGCCCGGCAAAGGCGGACAGAAGCCTGGCCTGGAACCGGGGACGTGCGACCGACTCGTCGATCCAGCGCTCCATGGTTCCGGGGTCGGCCACGGCCAGTTCGGGATCCATTTCGCGAATCAGGGCGCGCACCGGGCGCAGGGTGGACATGGGGTCGGCGGCGGTCCGGACCACCAGGGTGCCGAAGTTGAAGAACAGGTGGGCTTGCGGATAGTAAACCATGGGCCGGATAGTGGAATCGAGCGCGCCATGACGGATGTCTCCGGTGACGCCGACGATTTCGCCGGCCGGGTTCTCGTTCTTCATAAGGACGACGATGGTGCGGCCGATGGGATCTTCGCCGCCGAACGCCGCGCGCGCCAGCGTTTGGTTGATCACGAAACGCAGGGGCGCCTTGCTTTGATTGTCCGCATCGGTGAATGTGCGGCCGGCTTTCAACGGGATACCCATCGCCTCGAAATAGCCGGGCTGGATCATGCGGACGTCGGTGACCGGCTCCTCGCCTGGACTCGGCTTGGGTTTGTCGCCGCGCCAATAGTAGGTACCTGAGCCTTGGCCTCGAAACGGCAGGAAGGTGATGTTGCTGGCCGCCAGGACACCGGGAATCTCGCGCACGCGGCGGTTCAGTTCGGCGAAGAAGGCCACGCCTTTGGGATCGGGGTAACGCGAACCGGGAAGCGACAGGTTGAGGGTGAGGACGTGGTCGCGGCGGAATCCGGGTTCAACCGCGGTGAGGCGGCTGAAGCTCTTGAGCAACAGACCGGCGCCGGTCAGCAAGATAAGCGAGAGGGCGACTTCGGCGATGGTGAAGGCGTCGCGCAAGCGGCCGGAAGTGGTCGTGGCGCCGCGCGCGCCGTCGCGCATCGCCGCGTTCAGAGCGCGCCGGGACGCGCTGAGGGCGGGTGCGAGGCCCAGGAAGATCGCCGTCAGCAAGGTCAGCAGGAACGCGAAGGCGAGCACGGTAGCGTCGAGCGAAGCGGTATCGAGCCGCCGCAGGTCGCGCGGCGAAGTGATCTTGATGATCTCGAGCAGCCACCAGCCAAGGGCGATACCGGCCACACCGCCCATGGCCGCCAGCAGCAGGCTCTCGGCCATCAGTTGCCGCAGGATCGCCCAGCGCGTAGCGCCGAGCGAGACACGCACGGCCAGTTCCCTCGCCCGGCCCGCGGCTCGCGTCAGCAGCAGATTGGCGACGTTGGCGCAGGCGATCAGCAGCACACAGGCCACGGCGCCCAGCAGGACGAACAGCGGCGCGCGAGCGCGGCCGATCAACTCGTCGGTGAGCGGGGAAACGCGGGCACTCCAGTTGGAGTTGAATTGCGGATACTCCTGTTCGAGCTGCCGCGCGATGACAACCATTTCGGCGTCCGCCACGGCCGTGGAAACTCCGCGTTTCAGCCGCGCCAGGACGGTGAAATTGCGCCCGGCCGCCCGGCTGCCGGACGGGCTCAGCCCGGAAACTCGCAGCGCGCGCCACAGCAGCGGGCTGCGTTCGCCGATGGCCAGCAGGCCGGGCGGCGCGATGCCGACGACGGTAGCGGCATCGGAGCCGAGCCGGACCGTGCGGCCCAGGGCGGCGGGGTCGGCCGAGAACTTGCGGCGCCAAAGTTCGTCGGAAAGAATCACCACCGGCGGCGCGCCAGGCTTGCATTCCCCGGCGCGAAAGCCGCGGCCCAGTTGCATGGTGACGCCCAGCATCGGGAAAAACTCCTCGCCGACCGACTGCGTGGGGACCTCCTCCGCCTCTCCGGCGATCAGCGTGGCGGTGCTGGCCAGGATTGGGCTCATGCCGTCGAACACCTTGTTGCGCGTCTTCCAATCCAAGTAGTTGGCGTTTGAAACCACATTGTTGAGATAGCCGCGGTCTGGCCTGGTTTCCCAGACCATCACCAGCCGCTCCGGCTCGGGATAAGGCAGCGGGCGCAGGATGACGGCCTGCACAACGGAGAATAGGGCCACGTTGGCGCCGACGCCGAGCGCAATCGCCGCCACCGCAATCAACGTGAACGACGGATTGCGCCGCAGAATGCGGAGAGCGTGCAGCAGGTCGCGAGTCATATTAGTCTCTGTACGTTTCGGGCGATGAAAAGTTCCGCGGAAAACTCCGCGGCCATCCCCATGCCGTTAAAATAAGAAGATGATCAGATCTTTATTCATATTGGCGGCCATCGCGCTTCTGGCGCAGGATGTCTTCACAAATGAATCCGTGGTCAAGCTGGTGAAGTCCGGCATGAGCGAAACATTGATTCTCAATGTGCTCCGCCAGACGCCGGCCAACTACGACCTGGGCGCCGACCGGCTGGTGGAGCTGCGCAATTCCGGCGTTTCCGAGAAGATCATCGCCGTCATGCTCGAAAAGAGCACCGGCAAGGCGCCGGCGGCGGGCCCGGGTGCCACCGCATCAGCCACCGCCGGGCCCGCCTTACCGGCGGGACCGGGCGTGTTCTTTAAGAAGGGCTCGGAGTGGCTCGAATTGATCGAGGAAACGGTGGACTGGAAATCCACCGGCGTCATGAAGAATTTCGTAAGTGCCGGCATCGTGAAAAAGAATCTCAAGGGAAGCATTGCGGGTTTGAATAGCCGGAACATTCTATCGGCGGGAAACGAGATTCTGATCGCGCCGCCGGCGGGCGTTCCGGTGAGCGAATATCTGCTGGTACCGATGAAGCCGAGCAAGGGCCGCCGCGAGTTTGAAGTGGGCCCGCCGCAGAAGAATACCAGCCTGGCCAAGGGCGCGATCGCTTTCGGTTTGGAAAAGCTTGGCGGCAACCACTACCGGATCGCGCCGGTCAGTCCGCTGGCGCCGGGCGAGTATGGAATTCTGCCGCTCAGCACGGTAGGCAGCGGCACCGGCATGAGCAAGCTTTACACGTTCCGCCTGCTGCCCTAAAGCACTTCCAGAATCAGGCACTTCAAATAGTGCGTTTCGGGAACGGTCAGCAGGATCGGATGATCGAGCGCCTGCGTGCGGCGTTCCAGAATTCGGATGGTGCGGTTGGCATCGAGAGCCGCCTGCGCCACTACTCCCAGAAGTTCGGCTTCACTGACGTGGTGGGAGCAGGAACAGGTAATCAGAATGCCGCCCGGGTTCATCAACTTTAGCGCCCGCTGGTTGATTTCGTTGTAGCCGCGCAGCGCCTGATCGATGTGAGCGCGCGATTTCGCAAAGGCCGGCGGATCGAGCACGATGGTGTCGAAGCGCCGCGCCGCTGCGTTGTGTCCGGCCAGCAGGTCGAAGACGTCTGCCTCGCGGAAATCGGCGTTCCCGATTTCATTAGCGGCGCGGTTGAGCCCGGCGATGCGCAAGGCGCTGGCCGACGAATCGACTGCCTCGACGTGCTCGCAGACCCGCGCCAGATGGAGCGCGAAGCCGCCGGTGCAGGTGAAGCAATCGAGAGCGCGGCCGCGTGCCCATCGCGCCGCCGCCAGGTAGTTCTCACGCTGGTCGAGGAAGATGCCGGTTTTCTGTCCGCCCACGATATCGACCGCCAGCTTGAGCCCGTTCATGGCGATCGAGGTCAGCTCTGCGGGCGTGCCGGCCAGAACCCTGGTCTCAAGCGGCAGCGATTCACGCGAGCGCGCCGCGGCGGTATTGCGCGCCACCACAACGTCCGGGGCGAACAGACCGGTGAGGCATTGGACGATATCGTCCAGCATCCGGTCCATGCCCTGGCTCAGAGTTTGAAGGGCGAACGCGCCGCCATAACGATCGACTACGAGGCCGGGGAGGAAATCCGCCTCTCCGAAGACCAGGCGATAGGAATCGGTGCCGGCAACGACGCGGTGGCGGTATTGCGCGGCGGCTTCGATGCGGGCGCGCAGGAACTGGCGGTCGACGGTCTCGATCCTCGGTGACAGCATGCGCAGGCTGATCTGGGAAGTGGAGCTGTAGTGCGCGGTGCCCAGCGGGCGGCCATTGGAATCGGCCACTTTCACCGCGTCGCCCGGCTGGGCGGTACCGCGGCTCGATACGTCGCTCGCAAAGATCCACGGATGACCGGATGCCACTCGCGCCTGGGCTTTCCGGGTAACCCGAACTTCGGGCAGGTTCACTTTTTGACAACCAGGGTGGAGCCCTGGCGGATCTCGTCGGTTGGCCGCTTTACCAGCGTATCGCCCACGGCAAGAGAACCGAGCACTTCCACCAGTTCTCCTTGCATGGCGCCGCGACTAACGTCCACCCATTCGGCCTTGCCGCCGTTGACGCGAACGACGAAGGTGCGCTCGGTGGTGGTGACGATCGCCGAAGGCGGGACCATAAGCGAAGCGCGGGCGCGGCGCGCCGGCCATTGAACCTCCGGGTACATGCCGGGCGCGAGCCTGCCGCCGGAGTTGACTACATCGAGTTCGACCGGCATGGTACGGGTCTTGGGATCGAGCACACGGGAGATGCGCGCGACGACGCCCGTGAAAGTCTCGCCGGGATAAGCCGGCACGGTGAAAGCGACTCGCGCGCCCCGGATAATGCCGCCGACGGAGGGTTCGGGAACCGCCACCACCAGGCGCAGGCGGGCGTGCTGTTCGAGCCGCAGCAGAGGCTCCTTGCCCGCCAGTGCGCCGGGATGGGCGTAACGCTCTGTGATCACGCCATCGAAAGGTGCCGTGACTTTGAGGTAATTCATCAGATCCCGTTGCGCCTCGACCGCGGCGCGCGCGGCTTTCTGCGAAGATTCAAGCGACCGGACGACGGCCTGGGCGGCTTCCACCGCCTTGGCGGCCAGCACCAGTTCATTGCCGGCGATGGCGCCGGGCGTGGCCGACGCCGCCTTGATCCGTTCATGGGTGCTCTGGGCCGCCACTACCTTGGCTTCGGCTTCCGCTCTCTGCGATTCAAGCGCCTGCACTTTCGCTTCGCTTTCGGCGGCGTGGGCCGCCATCTCAGGCGCCGATAAAGTCACCAGCACATCGCCGGCCTTGACGGCGCTGCCGCGATCGGCGTGCATGGTTTCGATGTAGCCGGCGACGCGCGCGTGGAGGTCCACGGTCTGATAGGGCGTGAACTCGCCGGGCAGGCGCGATCTTTGCTCCAGTGTTTTGGAGACGACCGCCGTGGTTTCAACGGGCTGGGCTTCAAGCCATCCGCCCAGGAACAGGCTAAGCAGGATCATAGTAAGCACTCGCGGAATCGTTGGGATCGAGAGACGGCGACTTTCGAGCGGCACTGCCTCCGAGAATCGCATAGAACACCGGCACCATCGTGAGCGTCGCGAAGGTGGCCAGCAGAAGACCTCCGATGACGGCGCGTGCGAGCGGCGCGTTCTGTTCGGCGCCGAGGGCCATGGGCGTCATACCGGCGATCATCGCCGCCGCCGTCATCAGAATAGCGCGCAGCCGGCCGCGCCCGCCTTCGAGAGCGGCGGCCCGGGAGTCGAGTCCGCCGGCGCGCGACGCTTCGGCAAACGTCACCAGCAGGATGGAGTTGGCCACCGCGATGCCGATGGCCATGATGGCTCCCATGAACGACTGGATATTGACCGTATCGCCGGTCCACTTAAGCCACAGCAGCACGCCCAGCAGCACGGCGGGTATCGTCGCCACCACCGCCAGCGCGAGCCGGAAGGATTGGAAGTTCGCCGCCAGCAGGAGAAAGATGAAGGCGACGGCAAGCGAGAGTCCCACCGAAAGCCCAGCGATGGTCTCGCCAAGGGGCGGAACCTGCCCGCGCAGGATCACGTTGACTCCGCGCGGCGGGTCGCCCGCGCGCTTCAGCGCGGCGCGAATCTCCTCCGCCGCCTGGCCCACCGGCATGCCTTCGACATTCGCGGTCAGGCTGACGACCCGCTGCATGTTGTAGCGCTCCACCATGGCAACGGCCGTACCGTACTTCAATTCGGCTACGTCGCCCAGCAGCGGACGCGATTCGCCGTTCTGCATGACGGGCAACTGGCGCACGTCGTCAAGCGATGCCATGCGGTTCTGAGGAATCTCCACCTGGATCTGAAACGCGTTACCGCTCGCCGGATCGCGCCAGTAGTTGGGATCGGTGAAGCGGCTCGAAGAGGTGGCCGTCACCAGCGATTTAGCCACGTTGGCGGCGGTAAGCCCAAACTGGCCCGCGCGCTCACGGTCGACCTTGACATCGATGGTGGGGTAATCCATCGCCTGCGCGAATTGCAGATCGCGCAGCGCCTTCACCTTCTTCAGTTCGGTGAAGATTTTATCGGCATGGGCGCGATTGACGGGCAGGGCCGGACCTTGCACCGCGACTTCGATCGGCGTTTGGGCGCCGAAGCTCATGACCTGCGTGACGATGTCGGCGGCCTCGAAGGTGATCTTCACCTCCGGCATCGCCTCCGTGAACCGGCGGCGCAGCCGTTCCTTCACCTCTTCCATGCGGCCGAAGCCCGGCTTGAGGGCGCATTTCAGCACGGCTTCATGGGGACCGCCCGTGAACAAGTGGACGGTATTGATGGGATAGCTGGCCGGCTGCACTCCGATGAAGGCGGTGGAGACGGCGAGGTTGTCCGCACCCGCTTCGGCTTTGATCAGATCCAGCGCCTTCAGGGTGAGCAGTTCGGTGCGCTCCACGCGAGTGCCCGTCGGCGCTCGCAGACGCATCTGAAACTGGGTGGGATTGCCGGCTGGAAACAGTTCCGTCCCAAGGGTGGGATAAAGCAGGCGCACCAGGACAAAGCAGATCAGGAGGTACACGGGCGCCAGCGCCCAGCGCAGCTTCAGCACGGCGGAAAGATAGAGGCCATAGACCCGGGCCATCCATCCGGCGCGTTCGTCGCGCACCTCGCCCTGGCGCATGAGCCACGCCGAAAGCACCGGCACCAGCGTGCTTGAAAGCACGTAAGAGGAGATCATGGCGAAGCCCACGGCCATCGCCAGCGGGACGAACAGCTGACGTGCGGCGCCGGCCATAAAGAACGAGGGCAGAAAGACCGCCAGCATCGAAAGCATGGCCAGCAGCCGGGCGGCGGCCGTCTTGCGGCAGGCGTCGAGGACGGCGCGGGCGCGCGTAACCCCCGAAGCCATGTGCGCGTGAATGTTCTCGATTTCCACCGTAGCCTCATCCACCAGGATGCCGACGGCCAAGGCCAGCCCGCCGAGCGTCATGATGTTGACGGTCTGGCCGGCGATCCACAGCCAGACCAGGGCGGCCAGAAGCGCCGAGGGAATCGTAAGGATGACGATGAGCGCGCTGCGCCAATCGCGCAGGAACAGCAGCACCATCAGCGCCGTGAGCGCGGCGCCCAGCAGCGCCTCGCGGACCAGGCTCCCGATCGCATGGCGCACGTAAAAGGTCTGGTCGAACTCGAGTGAAATCTGAACGTCTTCGGGAACCGCGTTGCGGAAAGCGGGCAGCGCGGCGCGGACGCGTTCGAGCACGGCGAGCGTGGAGGCGTCGGCGCGCTTGGTGACCTGGATATAGACGGTGCGCTTGCCGTTGACGTGGGCATACCCGGTCACGATATCGGCGCCATTTTCCACGACGCCAAGATCGCGCAGGAAGACGGTGGCGCCGCTGCCATATCGCACGGGCGCATCGGCGAGTTCCCGCAGATCGCCGCCCACGACGACGTTGGTCGACGCGATGCGATTCAGATCGCCGGTGCGCACATTGCCCGACGGGAAAACCGCGCTGGCACGATTGACGGCGGCGATGGCCTCCTCCGGCGAGACGCGATATTGCCGCAGCTTGGCCGGATCGAGCCGCACGACGATGGTCCGCTGGTTGCCGCCGAACGGCGGAGGCGCCGAGACGCCTTCGAGCGTGGCAAACAGCGGACGCACGCGGTTGAGCGCGAAGTCCTGCATCTCCGCCGGTGTGCGATTGGGCGCGGTGAACACCAGTTGGCCCACCGGCACGCTACCCGCATCGAAACGGGTGATGAAGGGCGGCACGGCGCCGGGCGGCATGAACGCCCGCGCGCGATTCACGTAGCCCACCGTTTCCGCCATCGCCTGGTTCATGTCGGTGCCCTCGTGGAAGACCAGCTTCATCAGCGAGGCGCCCTGAATACTCTTCGATTCCACGTGCTCGATGCCGGTGATGTAGAGGAAGTGATACTCGTAGTAATAAGTCAGGAATCCTTCCATCTGCGAAGGATCCATGCCGCCATAGGGTTGGGCGACGTAGATCGCCGGGGCGCCGACCTTGGGGAAGATATCGACGGGCATGCGCCGCACGGCCAGCGCCGCCAGCAGGATGAGGGAAAGAACGGCCACCACGACGGTGACGGGGCGGCGCAGCGCGGTGAGAACGAGCCACATGATCGTTTACCGCACCTTCGCCAGCAGATCGTCGAGATTGCCCTGAGCCGCGGCCACGGCGAGCAGGGAGCGCCAGACGTTGAGCTTCGCCAGCGAGTCGTCCACGTCGGCCTGCGCCAGCAACCGCTGCGCTTCGGCTACTTCCACGATGGTGGCAAGACCCGCTTTGTATCGCGCGGCGGCCTGCGTTTCGAGTGTCCGGGCGGCATTCAACTGCACCGGGGTCTGGCGCGCCACGCGCCGTGCGCCGTCCAGCATGGCTTTCGATTTCTCGAAACGGCCGTTGATATCGCGCAGCAATTGCTCGTGGCGTGCCTGCTCGCCGCGCTCCTTGTGGATCTCCATTTCCTTGCGGGCCCGTATGGAGGGCAGATCCATCAGCGGAAACTGCATGGTGAAGCCGGCGCCCCAGTTCACGATATTGGGCCCAAGGCCGGAGGCGGCGCCGCCGGTGCGGAAGTCCGGATAAGCCCCCGTGCCGCGCGCGTAGTTGGCGCCCTGCAGCAGGAACTTGGGGTAATACGCTTTGTCGAGGACGGCGAGACGCGCCTTGGCCTCGTCGATGGCGACGCTCTGTTCGCGGGCGGCTGGATGTTCGTCAAGCGGCGCGGCGGCGGGCTCGGCATCGGGCGGCGCGTCGAGCAGGCGGCCCGCCAGAGCCCGTACTTCGCCGGGTGGCGTGTTCAAGAGTTGGGCCAGCGCGGCCCTGGCCACGGCGACGGCCTGTTCGGCCTGAATCCGCTGCGTTTCAGCCAGCGCGATCTCCGCCTTGATCCGCTCGGCATCGGCGCCGGGACGCAGTTCCGATTTCACCAGGGCGGAGACGACGCCTTCCACCGTGCGGCCGCGCGCGATGGCGGCTTCGGCGCCACGGACGGTCTGCTCGGCGGCCAGAATCGTGAGGAAGGCGTCGGCGGCGGCGGTACCCACTTCCAGCCGCGTGCGCGCCACGCCGGCTTGGGCGCGCCGGCGGACGGTATCGGCGGCGGCTACATTCGCCTGGCGAAGTCCGAAGTCGAATGGCTCCCAGGAAACCAGGAAGCCCACCGCGGTGCCCCAGACGTTGGTCATCTTGTTCTCGTGTAGCGGAGGGCCTGAGATGGAGGGCAGCGTCGCCTGCGGCATCAGCATCCCGAATACGTTGTTGCGGGTGGCGCGATTGACCTGGGCCAGAAAGTCGGCCTTGGGCAGAAAGCCAGTGCGGGCGAGTTGGACTCCGGCGGCGGCGGCCGACACCTGTTCGAGCGAGACGCGAACCGCGGGGTAGTTTTCAATAGACCGGGCAACGGCCTGATCGAGCGTCAGCGGATCGGCGGCCGGCGAAGAGGAGCACAACGCGGCCGCCAGGACGAGAATGAGCTTCATTGAGACTCCTTCCGAAAGAGGTTCCCAGTTTAGCAGCGATAGGAATCGGGACCGGAGAGGTCCAGACAGACTGTCTGGCGGCCGGACAGCACGGCCGGACTGAGTGTCGAGAAACAGCCGCTTGCTGGCCGCAACCGATTGATTTTGCACGGTTTCTGAAACGGCATGAGCCTTGCTTTCCTAGGAGGCATGAAGACGAAGCTCTTGCTCCCAGTCGCGCTGGCGGCGATCGGCGCAGTTTCAGCCCACGCCGGGGCGCTCTCAAAGGATCTCGCGCCGCTGGCGGGAGGTACCTCGACCACTAATTCAACCAACCTGGTGACCGATAGCGGAACCGATAGCACCAGCACGAGCACCAGCCTGGTGTCTCGGGTCTCCTCCGTAGATGTCGTCATTCAGATCGCAGCCGGCAGCACCGTCAAGACGACCGATCTGACCGCCTGCGGTACGATCCTGCGTACGTTCAAATCCTTCAAGGGCTTTGCGATGCGGGTGCCGACCACGAACCTGTCGAAGCTCGCCGCTCTCAAGGGCGTCACCTTCGTCAGCAAGGATCGGGCGATCAAGCCGTCCACCGAGTTCGCGATTCCGGCAGTGTACGGCGACCTGGTCCGCAACAACGGATTCAAGGGTTCGGGCATCGGCGTGGCGGTGATCGATAGCGGCGTGGGCGCGCACAGCGATCTGACGAATGCCAGCAACGTCCTGCGCGTGGTCTACGCGGAGAGCTTCGTGCCTGGCGACACCAGCACGGCCGACGCTTACGGACATGGCACGCACGTAGCGACCATCATCGCCGGCAACGCCAAGCAGTCCACCGGCACCGGCATGACGCGCACCTTCTACGGCGGCGCCATGCAGGCCAACATCATCAACCTTCGCGTGCTCGACGCGCAGGGCGCCGGCAGCGACACCAGCGTGATCGCGGCCATCGACCGCGCCATCGAACTGAGGACCACGCATAACATCCGCGTGATCAATCTGTCGCTCGGCCGCGGCGTGATGGAGAGCTACACGACCGATCCGCTGTGCCAGGCCGTGCAGCGCGCCTGGGAAGCGGGCATCACGGTGGTGGTGGCCGCCGGTAATCGCGGCCGCGACAATTCGATGGGCACCAACGGCTACGGCACGATCGCTTCGCCCGGCAACAGCCCATACGTGATCACCGTCGGCGCCATGGACGACAAGGGTACCCTCAGCCGCTTCGATGACAAGCTCGCGAGCTTCAGCTCCAAGGGCCCAACGATGATCGACCAGGTGGTGAAGCCCGACCTCGTGGCTCCCGGCAACTCCATCGTGGCGGGCCTCGCGGCCGGAAGCACGATCGCCACGCGCTATCCCGCGCAGATCGTGAACAAGAACTACTACAGCACCGGCACGGGCCAGTCGCCCTACGTTCGCCTGAGCGGCACCAGCATGGCGACGCCGCTGGTGGCCGGCGTCGTGGCCGCGATGATCGGAAAAGATACCACGCTGACGCCGGATACGATCAAGGCGCGGCTGATGAAGACCGCGACCAAGACCGGCTTCCCGACTTCCGATACCTACTTCCACCGGCCGACCTCGGTCACCTACAACCGTCAATACGACGTGTTCGCGGTGGGCGCCGGCTACCTGGACGCCATGGCCGCCCTCAACGCGATCGACCTGGTGCCCACCACCAGGCGCGCGCTCTCGCCCAAGGCTGTTTTCAATTCGTCGAATAACACGGTTTCCCTGCTCGCCAACAACGTGGTGTGGGGCACCAACGTCGTGTGGGGCACCAACGTGGTTTGGGGTACCAACGTGGTTTGGGGCACCTTCGTCATCAACGCCAGCAACGTGATCTGGGGTTCGAACGTGGTTTGGGGCACTTCCGCCACTGCCGGTTTCAACGTGGTGTGGGGCACCAACGTGGTGTGGGGCACTTCGACGCTCTTCCCGGAAGGGCTATCGGCGGAAGGAGACGTAGAGTAAGTCGGCCATACGGCTCAAGATCCCTTCAAGGATTGAGACTATGCCAAAACGAGCTTTACTCTACATAGGAGCGGTAACCGCGCTAGGCGCGGTGATCCTGAGCGCAGCGCTGATTTCGGGCGGTCTTGCCATTGACCCGTTCTTCGCCGCCTCTCTGATGCTCGGTGCCGCTGTATCGGCCCACAAAGTCAAGCTGCCCGGTGTGAATGGCACCATCTCCGGCGGCTTCGCCTTTATCCTGCTCGCCATCGGGAAGTTTGGATGGGAGCAGATCGTTCTCATGGCGGTGGTTACCGCCCTGGTTCAATCGTGCTGGCGCACGCGTCAGACCGCGGTGCAGGTGGCGTTTAACACCTCCACCGTCGTGATCTGCGCCGTGTTCGCCAACGGTTTCGCGGAGGCAGCGATGCCCGGTTCGGAGGCCGCCCAGATCTGCCTGGCCTGCCTTCTGCTGTACGTGACGAATACGCTGATGGTGAGCCTGGTGATCTGCCTGTTGCAAAGAGGTTCCTTCACCACGCTCTGGGATACCTGCCGCTTCTGGGCGTTTCCCTACTACCTGGCGGGAGGAGCGATCTCCGCCTGCCTGATCACCGGAACCGGTGCCACACCGGCCTGGCTCAGTCTGATGATCGCACCGGCTGTCATTATGGTCGCGTCGCACTATCGCCAGTATGTGACGCGGGCTTTGGCAACCGCGTAAAACGGCAAAGGCCCGGGACTTCGGTTCCGGGCCTTCCGCCTTTTTACTTCTTCGGTTCGGCCAGCGCGTATAACTGGTTGCGATTGGCGATGAACAGAGTCCCGTTGGCGGCTATGGGCGTACAGTAAACCGAGCTGCCCATGGTACCTTCGGCGATCAGCTTTTTAACCGGCGCCGCTTCGAGAATCGCGACGTCGCCGTCTTCATCCCCCAGGTAGACTTTCCCATCCACCACCATCGGAGATCCCCAGATCGCGGCCAGCATGTCGTGCGTCCAGAGAGCTTTTCCCGTTTTGGCGTCGACGCAATGCAGAAACCCAGAGAAATCGGAGTAGAACAGCATGCCGTTGTAGATGGCGCCAGTGGAAACGGACCGGCGGATTTTGTCGTAGTGCCAGAGCATGCCGGTCTTGGTGATGTCGCCACGCTTGGTTCCGTCGATGGCGTAGAGATGGCCGGGGCCTTCGCCGTGTTCCGGATCCTGGCCGTTGGCGACATAGACGATGCCATCGACGATGATGGGGGTGCTGATCAGTTCGTTACGCGTCTTGGGCCAGACCGATTCCTTGGGGTTGGAGTCGAATTCCCAAAGCTTCTTGCCGGTGACCGCTTCGTAGCCGCGGATCCAGCCATCGCCCTGCGGCGAGACCACCTGCACCACGCCTCCGATGGTTCCCACCGCCGGCGACGACCACTGCCCATGCAGAATCTTTTCGCCAACCGAGTTGTCTTCCCAAACGAGCTTACCGGTCTTCTTGTTGAGCGCGATGATGGCGGGCGCTTTGGGCGAGGGAACATGCACGTGGCTTTCATCCTGGCCATTGGCGGTCATGACGAAGAGCAGGTCGCCGTGAGTCACCGGCGACGAGTTGGACATGTTGTGCGGGAAGGCGCCGACCTCTTCCATCATGTCGAACTTCCAAAGGATATCGGCGTCTTTTTCCGAGGTCAGCTTTTCATCGGTGACCGGACCGTCGTTCTTGCCGTCGCGAAAACCCTTGGCGTCGAGGGCGATCACCTCGCCGCGGTTGGAAACGTAATAGACGATATCGCCTTCCACCATTGGCGACGAGCAGACTCCCTGGAAGGGCCAATCGTTGACGCGCCCGGCGGCAAGCTTTTCATTGGCGTGCTGCCAGAGAAACTCTCCATCCGATTCGCGAAACACCATCAATACGCCGCGATCGCCCGGCTGCTTGGCGTCGCGCACCGCCTCATTGTTGGTGCCGACGTAAACCTGGCCGCCGGCGACCACCGGATTCCCGTAGGTCTGCGAACCGAGCGCGGCCACCCACTTCACGTTCTTCTTCTTGGCGACATCCCACGTGGTGAGGATGTTTTTCTGCTTGGAGACCATGTTGCGGTCGGCGGTGCCGCCCCACATCGGCCAATCGCCGCCGCCTGGATCGCCCGCCTGGACGGAAGCGAAATCGGGCGCCATCCACATGGTGAGAGCGGCGGCGCCGGCGAACCAAAAAAACTTGCCTGGGATTCTCATTGTCTTGCTGCCACCTTTGTGCCCGCCGAAGCGTTGGGCGTTACCGTGAGATTGTCGAAGAACACTTCGAAGGGGGCGTCGGCATAAATGCCGGGAGCTCCTTCGCGATTGGCGATCGTGTCGATCCGTTCGAGCAGCCACTTGTCCGGCTCGGCTTCCCCCACCGGCCAGGCTTTGCCGCGGGCGCGCACCTTGCCATCTGGCATGTTGGAAACCTCGAGTTTCAACCGGTACCACGTGTCTTTCTTCCAGGCGAAATCGGTGAGCGCGGTGCGCTCGGTTTCCGGCTGCCAGGATTGCAGTTCCAGCCGCTGGTGATTGCCGAACAGCGCCAACTGATAGCGCTGCGCCACTACGCCCGCATCGCCCATCTGGCGGCGCTTCTCGGTCGCGCTGACATCCACTTCCACGGTGTAATCGCTCCAGTTAGTGGGACCCATGAACACGCGGGCCCGCTTGGTAAAGGCGTTGTCGGCGAGCTTGACCAGCACCTTCTTCCCTTCGATGTCGCGCACAACGTATTTGCCGGCGGTATTGGTCCAGGTACGCGGCACCTGTCCCGCGGGGATCGCTTCGAAATCCTGCGACCAGGGCAGCGGCGGAATTACACGAACCCGCGCCGTGCCGGTAATCTCATTCCATTTCGCCTTCACCAGGCCCGCTTGCGGGGCCGGCGCCGCATCGGCATGGAAGCCACCGCCGTCGATGGTGCCCTTCAAACCTTCCAAAGTCCAGGTGGCGGTTTCCTCTTTGTAGAAACGGCCCAACTGGTCGTATAGACGCGCCTTGAAGGCGACGGTTTCGCCGGGCTTCATCAGGACTTCGGCCGGAACGATCTGCACATGCGAGATCCTGGTGGCGTCGGCGGCGGGCGCGGGCTCGGGCTTATAGGGGTCGGCCGCATTGCCACCGGTGCGCGCTTTGCCGATCGCATAGACGGCCTGCGTGGTCACCACATACACCCGCCCGTGAGAAACGGCCGTCGAGGCCAGCACCTGTTCCGAACCCGCCTGGCCGAGCTCATCGGAATCGAGAATCTCGCAGCGGTCCGAGTGCGGCTTCAGAATGAAAAACTTTCCGTTTTCGGTGCCGACGTAAATCTTGCCGTCGGCGAGCACGGGCGACGCTTTTTGAATGGTGCCGAGGTTCTGTTTCCAGATTTGCTTGCCGGTGTGGAAGTCGAAGGCGTAGAGATTGGCTCCGTTGTCGAGCTGATAGACGCGGTCGCCATCCATGATGGGATTGGAGAAGCCGCCTTGAAAACCGCTGAGAGACCAGCGGGCGCTCTCTTTCTTGATGGCGCCTTTCGATGTGGCGTCGATGGCCGCGAGCAGGCCCATCTCGCTGGTGTCGAAGTTTTCCTCGCTATGGCTGACCACGGCGTATTTGCCGAGCACGACGGCGCCGGTGTTGACGCCGCGCTTGCTCATCTCGAACTTCCAAACCGGCTCGCCGGTAAGAGGCTTCAACGCGTGTACGGCGCCATCGCCGCCTCCGCTGATGAACAGCGGCATGCCCTCCACGTCGGCGATCACCGGGGGCGAGTAGGTGGTATCGAAGGGCCGGCCGCCGGGCGTGCTGATCCAGTTCATCACGCCAGTCTTCTTGTTCATGGCGAAGAACCGGTGCGCGGCGCGCGCCTGATCGCCCCAGCCAGTGGAAACCGAACTGACGATCACGATGTCCTGATAAATGATGGGAGATGCGGTGCGGCCGCCATGCGTCGTCACCAGACCGAACTCCTCGACCACCGATCGCTTCCAGAGCAGCTTTCCGGTCTTATCGAGCGCCACCATGTAGCCGCCGACTCCGATCGCGTAGATATTGCCGGTTTCCGGGTCGACGGTGGGCGACGCCCAGGCGGCACGGTGCGGCGGCACGTCGCTCAAGTAGATTGGCATCGCGTGTTCCCACGCGACTTTGCCGGAGACGACATCGATCGAGACGACGCGTTCCTGCAGCGTGGCGCCCTTGCCCGAGGTTGTGAGCATGTACAGCCGGGTGCCATGGACGACAGGAGCCGACCGGCCGCCGATGGGTACTTTCCAGGCCAGATTGTCGCCGGTGGGAGACCAGGACGACGGCAGACCTTTTTCATCGGAAACGCCGTTGCGCCTGGGTCCACGGTAATCGTTCCAATCGCCCGCCGGCAGTGAGCCGGCCAGTGAACCTGCCAAGACCAGCATCCAGATTGGTTTCGTCATGCTTCCACCCAAGATATCAAAGCTCTTGGACGTGGGCGGGGGCGGACGAGGTTACCGCTCACCAGCGGATGAGGCGCAAGCCCGGCACGGCTTCAAAGTGCAGGTCGAGGGTCATGAGCGGGAGTTGGTGCTGGCGGCAGAGGGCCGCGATCCAGAGATCGTTGACCGGAATCGGCTTTCCGGCCATGTTGAGTTCTCTGCGTACTTCGGCGTAGGCGGTCGCGGTGTCCCGGTCGACGGGTAGTATTTCGCAGTCCGGAAGTGCGGCTTGCAACCAGGCCTCGTATTCAGCCAGACGCCGGGACCCAAGAATTCCGAAACGGTATTCTCCAAGCACTACGGCGGGGATCGCGACGCGCCAGGCGGAGTCGATCTTCGACATCGCCATCCGTTCCCCTTCGGCGAAGGCCGATAGGGCGTTGGTGTCGAGAATCACTTCCAATCCTCGTGGTCGATCGTTTCAAACTCGGCTTCAATCACCTTCAGGACTCTGGCGTTTTCCGCTTTCAAGTGCTTGAGCTTGCCGGCGTGCTTCATCCATGGCTTTTCCTCGGCCGTTGGAGCTCGATCCAGCTTCTCCTGGACGGCTTGCGTCACGAACTGGCGCAGCGGTATGCCGCTTTCAGCCGCGCGTGCCTTGGCCCGCCGGAAAATCGGATCCGGCATCTCGAGCGTGGTCTTCACTCTTCCACACTCCCATATTTACGGGACACGGTCAATGCCGCTACAATCGAAGCGTGCTGGACTTCGAGATCACACCGCGCGAGGTCAAGAATAAGCTGGATTCCGGCGCGCGTCTCCTTCTGGTAGATGTGCGCGAGCCGATGGAACATCAGATTTGCTCGATCGGCGGCGCGCATCTGATTCCGATGAACACCGTGCCGGCGCGAGTGCAGACACTCGAATCGGCGGCCGACGAAGCGCTGGTGGTGGTGTTCTGCCACCATGGCGTGCGGAGTCTTTCGGTGGTCAACTGGCTGCGCCAGCAGGGAGTGGACAATTGCCAGAGCATGGCCGGTGGCATCGAACGATGGAGCTTGGAGATCGATCCGGCGGTGCCGCGGTACTGACTTTTACTTCGCTCCGATGCCGCCGCGCAAATCGCGCAGCACGCTGATCATGCCCGGCACCAGCGTAATCACAAACAACGCCGGCAGGATGAACAGCACGATGGGAAACAGCATCTTGATGCCGGCCTTGGCCACGGTCGCTTCGGCGCGCAGGCGTCGCCGGGTGCGGAGGGCATCGGCGTAAACTTTCAACGCCTGCGACAGGCTGGTGCCGAAACGTTCGCTCTGCCAGATCATGGCGGCCAGCCATTTGATGTCCTCCAT
>CADEFT010000020.1 GCA_902826685.1 uncultured Acidobacteriota bacterium | reverse complement strand
TGCCAAGGATGAAGCAGGCAGCCCTGCAAATCGCTTTTTCAGCAGCCTGCTAGGGTATGCCATGACGGCTGAGCAGTTCCACACCCTTGGGATTGCCGGACTCCTCGGCCAGTCGCGCATGGCGGCGGGCGGCGGCGTACTCCTGACCGACGGCGTACATCTCGGTCAGCGCGACGTGAGCGTCGGCGAAGGCGGGGTCGAGCCGCACGGCTTCGAGCAGCAGCGCGCGGCCCTCATCGGGCTTCCACTGCATGCGCCGCAGTTGAGCCAGATGGAAGTATGGGCGAGGATTGGCAGGCTCCCGCGCGATCCATTCCATCTGCTCGCGCTCGTGTTTCAAAGTCTCCTGATCGAGCGCGAATTCGGCCGTTTCCCGCCACAGTGCCATGGCCCTACTTTCCCACCAGCACCAGGCGCACGTCCATCACGTTGGTGCGCGTGGGACCGGTGCGGATCAGATCGCCGATGGAGTCGAAGAAGCGGTAGGAATCGTTTTCCGCCAGCAAGGCGCGCGCGTTGTGGCCTTTGGCGCCGCCCCGCGCGACGGTGCCAGGGTCGCACAAGGCGCCCGCGGCGTCGGTGGGCCCATCGGTGCCATCGGTTCCCGCGCTGAGCAGCACCACGTCGCGCAGGTCTTCGATGTCGAGCGCGGCGGCCAGGGCGAATTCCTGGTTACGGCCGCCTTTGCCCACACCGCGAATGGTCACCGTAGTTTCGCCGCCGCTGATGACGCAGGCGGGCGCGGCCACCGGTTGGCCCGATTCGCGAATCTCGCGCGCAATCGCGGCGTGCATGCCGGCGATATCGCGCGTCTCGCCTTGAATGGTGGTGGAAAGCACCAGCGTGCGATAGCCGAGCTCACGAGCCTTGGCTTTGGCGGCTTCGACCGCCACTCGATTGCTGCCCACAATCAGGTTGGCCGTGCGGCTCAGACGCGCATCGCCCGCCTTGGGCGTTTCGGGCAAGCGGCCCGCCGCGCCTTCAGTCAGCCGTTTGCGCACGGCATCGGGCACGCGTTCGAGAATGCCGAAGCGCCGCAGGATCGCCACGGCGTCTTCGAATGTCGAAGCGTCGGCGGCGGTGGGCCCGCTGGCGATGACGTCCAGGTTGTCGCCGATGACGTCGGAAAGGATCAAGGTGATCACGGTGGCGGGCCACGCCATCGCGGCCAGTTGCCCGCCCTTGAGAATCGACAGATGCTTTCGCACCGCGTTCATCTCGTGGATATTGGCCCCGCAGGCGAGCAGCAGTCTTGTCGTCTCCTGCTTTTCGGCGAGCGTGATGGGCGCGGCGGGCGCCGGCAGCAGAGCCGAGCCGCCGCCGGAGATGACGCAGATCACCAGGTCGTCTTCCTGCGCCTGCGAGGCGATTTGGGCGATGCCAAGAGCCCCGGCGACGCCCGCTTCATCGGGCACCGGATGGCCGCACTCTCTGAGTTCCACGCGGCGCAGCCGAGCGGTGTGGCCGTACTTCACGTTAATGAGACCGCCTGCGATGCGCGCCCCCAAGGCTCTTTCCACCGCGATGGCCATCGCCGCGCTGGCCTTTCCCGCGCCCACCACAAAGATGCGGCGAAATGTTTTGAGCGAGTACTTCCGCCCGCCGGCGATCAGCGTCTCGCCTTCGCGGCGAAAGCGCGCGGCCACCGCCTCCACCGGATCGGCGGCCTTCAAGGCGGCCTTCAAGATAGCGAGCGAATCCCTGCGCAGTTTCTTCATGCCGGATGCAAACCTGTCAACGCCAGAATCTCACGGACGGCGGGCCGCGGATCGTCGCCATCGACGGTCACGCGGAAATCGGCTTTCGCATAGACCGGACGGCGGGCGTGATAGAGGCGCTCGAAGGCTTCCGGATCGCGCGCCAGGGGCCGGTTGCCCTGCCGCTCCACGCGCGCCTTCACCTGGTCGAACGGACAGTCGAGCCAGACGGAAACGCCGTGCGGCGCAATCAGCGCGGCGTTGCGGGCCTGCACGAAAGCGCCTCCGCCCAACGCGACCACCATCGCCTGGCCCCGCTCGGCGGCGCGCACGCGAGCCTCGAGCGACTCCGATTCGATGCGGCGGAACTCGGGCTCCCCTTGCTCTTCGAAGATGCGCGGAATCGGCAGGCCCGCGCGCGCTTCAATATCGTCGTCGATGTCGACAAAGCGCCAACCGAGAGTCTCCGCCAGACTCCGGCCGACTGTCGTCTTGCCGCTGCCCATAAATCCCACCAGGTAGATGGCGGGCGTGCGTTTCAGCTTCAGGTTCATCGGGATGGACCGCGAAACAGAATCCTTTCCAGGCGCGCATCGACCAGCGACGGGAACAGCCGTCCGGCTATCACGAACGCCCATCCGGCGCGGGGCACGACGACGGTGCGCGATTCCCGCTCGACGCCGCGCGCGATCGCCTCCGCGCATTCGCCCGCCGTGATGCGGAACCACTTGCCCTCGCGCACGCTTTCCGGAACGCTGCCACCGAGGACGTTTTGCTGAAAGGCGGTGGAGACGTAGCCCGGGCAAACCGTAATGGTGTGGATGCCGTCGCGCCGCAATTCCATGCGCAGCCCGTCTGTCATCGAGTGCAACGCGTATTTGGACGCCGAATAAAGCGTGAGCCACGGCAGCGTCACCTTGGCGGCGATGGAGGCGACGTTGACGATCACGCCTTCCCGCCGGCCGCGCATCACCGGCACCGCCTGCTGGATCATGCCGAGCGGGGCGAAAAGATTCAATTCATAAAGACGTCGCACCTGTTCCATCGGCGCGTCCGCGGTGGCGCCGTAAAGTCCCGCGCCCGCGTTGTTGATGAGGATGTCCAGACGTCCGAAACGCCGCACGGTTTCCTCGACGGCGCGGCGGCGCACGGCGGGGTCGGTGAGGTCGCCGGCCGTTACGAGTCCATCGGCGCCCGCCACTTCGCGCAGCTTGTCCTCGCGGCGCGCCGTGACGGAGAGCATCGCGCCGCGGGCGCCGAACACCTGGGCGCAGGCCGCGCCGATGCCTTCGGAAGCCCCGGTGATCAGCACTACTTTGCCGCGAATCTCCATGCCGGTCCTCTATTATCGGATATGCTCCGGCGCCTGACCGCCAAAACTGGAATCCGCGAGATTCTGAACCAGGATCGCGCCTGGGCTCTCTATGCGCTGGCCGACCTCGACGACGGGATGTTCGAGCACAGCGAGTGGTGGGCGTCGGGTGGCGCGCTGGGGTTGGTGTTCCATGCGATCGCCATCCGCCCGATTTTCGTCATGGGCGAGGCAGCCGGGATCCGGGAGCTGCTGCAGGCGATGCCGGTGGCCTCCGGTTACCTGAACCTGCGTTTGGATACGATTGGCGCGGCCGAAGGACTCTTTCAATACCGCCAACGGAGCGAGATGTGCCGCATGATGCTCGAGAGTTTCGCGCCCCGCGCCGGTGACACCGAGGCGTTGACGATGGCCGATCTGGGGGCCATCGAAGCTCTTTTTGCCAGCGGCGATGGCGCGGGCATCGCATTTTCCCCGGCACAGTTACGGACCGGCTTCTTCCGCGGCATTCGCGACAACGGGGATCTGGTGGCGGCGGCGGGCATCCATGTGGTTTCGCCCGGCGAAGGCGTGGCGGGCGTGGGCAACGTCTTCGTCAAGGCAAGCCACCGTGGACGCGGCCTGGCGCAGACGGTCCTCTCCTCGGTGGTCTCGGCGGTGCAAGCGGTGGGCATCGATACCATCGGTTTGAACGTCGAACATACCAACGCGGCGGCGATCGCGGCATACCAGCGGCTGGGATTCCGCACGAGGTTCCGGTACTACGAGGGCACGGCGGAGCGGGTATGACACTTTTTTCGCCGCGTGCGGTATCCTAAGAGGAGTTTCAAATTCAAGGATTTGGTGTAACAGATGGCGAATACATTCTCTGCACTGAAGCGAGTGCGGATGACCGAGCGGAAGACGGCGGTGAACCAGCAGCGCAAATCGCGGCTGCGGCACCAGATTCGGGCGGTGCGGCGCCTGCTCGAAAAGAAAGACGTCAGGGGCGTGACCGAGGCCATGCCGCAAACGTTTTCCCTCATCGATCGCGCGGCCAAGTGGGGCATTATCAAGAAAAATACGGCCTCCCGCTACAAGTCGCGCCTGACGGCCCGCCTGGTCAAAATCGCGGCCTGAGTTCATGCTCATCGTACAGGTGCATGTGCACGTGAAGGCGGAGTGTATCGACGCCTTCCGCCAGGCTTCTGTCGAAAATGCTTCCCACAGCGTCAAAGAGCCCGGCATCGCGCGCTTCGACGTGATCGAACAGTTGGACGATCCCACCCGATTCCTGCTGGTGGAGGTGTATCGTGATGCCGATGCTCCCGCCCCCCACAAGGAAACCGCGCATTATGCCAAGTGGCGCGACACGGTAGCGGAGATGATGGCCTCGCCCCGAACCAGCCTGAAATACTCGAATGTCTTCCCCGCTGACGGCGGTTGGTGATTTCGAACTCGCCACGCCCCAGCGAATCGTGTTCGGCTGCGGCGCGCTCGCGCGTTCCCTCGATGCGGTTCGCGGATTCGGAAAGCGCCCGCTGCTGGTCACCGGCAGCCGCCCGGAACGCGCGCTCGACCGCCTGCCCGGCTTTAACGCAGTGGTTGCGCGTGTCACATCGGAACCTGCCACGGACCTGATCCAAGACCTGGCGTCGATGGCGCGACGGGAATCCTGCGATTGCGTGGTGGGCTTCGGAGGCGGCAGCGCGATCGATGCCGCCAAGGCTACCGCCGCGATTGCGGCCAACGGAGGCGAGCCCCTCGACTACCTCGAAGTCGTGGGACGAGGCGAGCCGCTGCGCCTGCCCTCGCTGCCTTTTCTGGCCATTCCCACCACCGCCGGATCGGGTGCCGAAGCGACTCGCAATGCCGTGCTTGGCGTCCGGGATCGAAGGGTGAAGGCAAGCCTGCGCAGCCCGTTCCTGCTGGCGCGCCTGGCGATCGTCGATCCCGAGTTGACATACGATCTGCCGCCCGCCCTCACCGCCGCCACCGGCCTCGATGCGCTGACTCAATTGATCGAACCCTTCGTTTCGATTCGCGCCAACGCCGCGACGGACGCGCTTTGCCGCCAGGCGATTCCCCTCGCCGCACGCTCGCTAAGGGCAGCCTTCGAGGGACAACAAGCGGCACGGCCCGCAATGGCGTTTGCGAGTCTGATGGGCGGCCTGGCGCTGGCCAACGCCGGGCTCGGCGCCGTGCACGGTTTCGCCGCCGTCATTGGAGGCATGTGGGCCGCTCCGCATGGCGCGGTCTGCGCGGCGCTGCTGCCTCACGTGATGGAAGCGAACCTGGCGGCGATGCCCGATGCCTCGCGCTACACCGAGGTCGCGCGTCTGGTCACCGGCGACGGCACCGCGCGGGCCGAAGACGGTGTGCGATGGGTGGCCGATCTATGCCGCGACCTTTCCATTCCCGCGCTTGGCACCTATGGCGTCTCAACGGCGGATGTGGGCCCGATCGCCGGGAACGCCGCCAAGGCGAGCAGCATGAAAGCGAACCCGGTGGTGCTGCCCGCTGAAGCTCTGACTCGAATCCTGACCGCCGCGATATAGTTGGAGTTCGCCGATGCATCTTCTCGCATGCACACTCGCCGCCCTTCTGGCGCAACAGGCGCCGCCGAAACCGAGCGCCAATCCCGCGGTCACGTTCCATAAGAAGCCGAAGCCGCTGCCCGCCGGAGCCGTCACCAACGACTGGAAATCGTTTCTCGGCCCAACGAGCAACGGTTACTCCACCGAAACCAAGCTCGCCAAATCGTTCCCCGCCTCCGGCCCGCCCATCGTGTGGGAGATGAAGAAGGGCACCGGCTACAGTTCGCCCGCCATCTCCGGCGACTACCTGGTGTTCCTGCACCGGCAGGGCGGCAAAGAGCATGTCGAGTGCCTGAAGATGGACACCGGCGAACGTTTCTGGCAGTTCACCTACGCCACCAGTTACGAAGACCGCTATGGCTATAACAACGGCCCGCGGGCGAGTCCGGTGATCAACGGCGATTTCGTTTATACGGTGGGCGCGCAGGGCCAACTGCACTGCCTGCGCCTGGCCACCGGCGAAGTGGTCTGGAAGCACGACCTCAACACCGAGTTCAAGGTGCCCCAGGATTTCTTCGGCACCGCCTCCACGCCTTTGATCGAAGGCGATCTGCTGGTCGTGAACCTCGGCGCGCCGGGCGGCCCGACAGTCGCCGCGTTTCAGAAGCTGACGGGTAAGTTCGCCTGGGGCGCGGGCAAGGAATGGGGACCGAGCTACGCCTCGCCAATTCCCGCCACCGTGCACGGCAAGCGCCGCATTTTCGTCTTCGCGGGCGGCGACAGCCAGCCTCCCACCGGCGGACTGCTGGTGGTGGATGCGCGCACCGGCGCGGTGGACACCACATTCCCGTGGCGCAGCCGGAGCTATGAATCGGTGAACGCCAGTTGTCCCGTGATCTTCGGAAATTCGGTGTTCGTCTCGGCCACCTATCGAACCGGCGGCGCGCTGCTCAACCTGCAGCCCGATGGCGGCCACAAGGTAGCCTGGACCACCAGCGAGTTCGGCCTGCACTTCAACACACCCGTTTATAAGGACGGCTATCTGTACGGCTACGACGGGCGGAACGAACCCGACGCTTCCATCGCCTGCCTGGATGTAAAGACGGGCAAAGCGGTGTGGCGCGAGACGCCCGAATGGAACGAAACGTTCGAGGTCAACGGAACCAAAAAAGAACAGGCGCTCAGCACGTTTCGCGGCAACCTGATTCACGTCGACGGCCGGTTCCTCGCTCTCGGCGAGATGGGGCATCTGCTGTGGCTCGATCTTTCGCCCAAGGGCTACAAGGAGCTCTCGCGCGCCTGGCTGTTTGCGGCGCGTTCGACCTGGAGTCCGCCCATCGTCAGCCGCGGCCTGCTTTACATCGTGCAGCATGAGCGCGACGTCGTCAAAGGCACCCAGCCGCGTCTCATCTGTTACGACTTCCGCCAGTGAAACGGCATCCGCCGTTCATGCAATAGAATGTAGGGGTGTCAATCGATCAAAAGGTAGAATCGTCTACCGCGCTGCTGGACCGTGTCCGCAAGGAAATCGGAAAAATCATCGTTGGACAGCAGGATGCCGTGGATGGCGTCCTCATCTGTATGCTGGCGGGCGGACATGTGCTGCTCGAAGGCGTGCCGGGCCTGGGCAAAACCACTTTGCTGCGCACGCTGGCCCGGGTGCTTCATCTGAGGTACTCGCGCATTCAGTTCACTCCCGATCTGATGCCGGCCGATATCGTCGGCAGCATGATTATGGAATCGGACGAGCGCGGCTCGAAGATGCTGCGCTTTCAGCCGGGGCCGATTTTTTCCAATCTGGTTCTGGCGGACGAAATCAATCGCGCCACGCCGAAGACGCAATCGGCGCTGCTCGAGGCGATGCAGGAACGCACGGTAACCAGCGGCACCACGACACACGTGCTCGAAGCGCCGTTTCTGGTGATGGCGACGCAAAACCCCATCGAAATGGAAGGCACGTATCCGCTGCCCGAAGCGCAGCTCGACCGGTTCCTGATGAAGATTCTGGTCAGCTATCCCTCGCGCACCGACCTTTCGCAGATTCTCGACCGCACCATCCAGCGCGATGAAGCCGAGCTCGGCCAGATCATGGATCGCGAAGAGATCCTCGAACTGCGCCAGGTGTGCCGGTCGGTTCTGGTGGCGCAGCACGTGCAGGATTACGCCGTGGATCTGGTGATGGCGACGCAGCCCGGCACGCCGCACGCGCATGAAATCGCCAATAAATACATCCGCTACGGCAGTTCGCCTCGTGGCGCGCAGGCGCTGCTTGAGTGCGGCCGTGTGCTGGCGCTGATGCGCGGCCGGTTTCAGCTTTCCCTCGACGACATCCGCCAGGTGGCGCCGTCGGTGCTGCGTCACCGCATTATCGTGAATTTCGACGCGCACGCCGACGCGCAAACGGCCGACACGGTGCTCGAGAAAATCATCGCTTCGGTCTCGTCCGCGGCCAAGAGGTAATTCGAAAATGGCCGCGCCCCTGCTCGACCGCGCGTTCCTCGAGCGTCTGGAGCGCCTCACCATCCACTGGATGAAGTCGTTTCCAGGCCTGGTGGGCGGCCACAACGCCTCGCGCTTCGCGGGCGCGGGCCAGGAATTTCTCGACCACCGGCACTTCCATCACGGCGACGATCTGCGCGCCGTTAACTGGCGCGCCTACATGCGCCTGGAAAAGCTGTTCCTCAAGATGTTCCAGGTGGAGCCGAGGGTGCCGGTGCGCATTCTGCTCGATGCCAGCGCCTCGATGAACACGGGCACCGGCAAATGGGATTTCGCGCGCCGCCTGGCCGGTGCGCTCGCTTATGTGGGCCTGGTGCGGCTTGAGACCATCATGCTGCAGCCCTTCTCCACCCATCTGCGCGATTCCATTCCCGGCGGCGGCGGCCGCCATCGCTTCGCCCCCATGGCCGATTTTCTGGGCAACCTCGAAGCCACCGGACACACCAATTTCCTGCAGGTGGCGCGCGAGTTCGCCGGCCGCTATCCGCAGCGCGGCCTGCTGATCGTGATCTCCGATTTTTTGGGCGAAGACGATCCGGACCGGCCCATGCAGTACCTGGCCGACCTGGGGCACGAGCTACTGCTGTTGCACGTCTGGGCCGAGGAGGATCGCGTACCGCCATGGAGCGGCGAGCTCGAAGTGGAAGATGCCGAAACCGGCGAGCGATTGCAGCTCACCTTCGAGGAAGATGTACGTACCTTATATACGGAGCGGTTTGACGCCTATGCCAAAGGCCTGCGCGAGCTGGCTCAGCGAAAAGGAGGACGGTACATCGGCCTGACGACGAGCACGCCGGTCGAGGAGGCCGTCTTCGGCCCGTTGAACCAGGTCCAGGCCGTTTACTGACTTAAGCGATGTTTTTCTTTAACCTTTCGCTGGCCGAATTTCTCACGCTGTTCACCGCCCTGTCGTCGATCACGGTTCTTCTCTATTTGCTCGACCGCTCGCGCCGCAAGCAGGTGGTGCCGACGCTGCGCTTCTGGCGCGATTCGGAACTGCCGGCGCGTCGCAAACACCGGCGCAGGATCCAGCAGCCGCTGTCGCTGATTCTGCAACTGGCGGGCCTGGCGCTGCTGCTGCTGGCGATCGCGCAACTGCGCTTGGGCTCGCCCGATCAATCGTCGCGCGATCATGTGCTGCTGGTCGATACGTCGGCGTGGATGCAGGCTACCACCACCGGCACCAGCCGCCTGATCGATGAATCGCGCGCCGCCGCCCGCCGCTACGTACGCGCCCTGCCTTCGCTCGACCGCGTGATGCTGGTGCGGGCCGATGCGATGGCGGCGCCGCTGACCAGCTTCGAATCGAACAAGGCCAAGCTTGAGCAGGCGCTGAACGCGGTGGAGCCCGGCGCCAATGCGTTGAACCTGGCGCAGGCGCTCGATTTCGCCCAGCAGGCGTTGAAGCTGGAAGGCAAGCGCGGCGGCGAGATCGTGTATGCCGGTCCGGCGCGGATCACGCAGGAAGAGGCGGCCGAGGGAGCGAAACCACCCGCCAACCTGCGGCTGCTTTCCACCACCGCGCAGCCGGAAAACTCGGGCATCCGCAAAGTCTCGCTGCGCCGCGCGCCGCGCGATCCGGAATTGTGGGAAGTCTACGTTACGGCGAGGAATTACGGCACTCGTCCGCGTCTGCTGCCCATCACGGTCAGCTTCGGCGGAGCGCCCATCGCCACACGCAAGCTCACCGCCGCGCCGGGCGCCGAAGTGAACGTCAACTTCGATTTCCGCACCCGCGCCGCCGGATGGCTCGAAGCGCGTATCGAGGGCAAGGATGCGCTGGCGGCCGACGATACCGCCACGCTCGAGCTGCCGGGGGAAAAGCCGCTGCGGGTGATCGTCTATTCGCCCGAGCCGGAATCGTTCCGGCCTCTGCTCGGAGCGCACCCGCGCCTCGAAACCGTCTTCCGGCGGGCCGATCAATACCAGGCCGATCCCTCCGCCGCGATCGTGATCTTCGACCGGTTCCGCCCGCCGCAACCGGCCGCCGTGCCGGCGATCTACATCGAGCCCCCCGCCGCGACCTCGCCGGTACGCGTCAAGGGCGTGAAGCAGGGCGCGCCGGTGCGCTGGCGGTCCGATCAGTTTCTGGCGGCGGGGCTGCGTACGCGCGATACCAGGCTCGATAGCGCGCAGATGTTCGTTCCCGCGGCCAACGACATTCCGGTGGCCGAAGTGGATGGCTCGCCGGTGATCCTGGCGCGGCCCGGCCCGGCGAAACTGGCCGTCTTCGGATTTCATCCGCTGCGTTCTTCGATGCGGTTTGAGCTGGCGGCGCCGCTGGTATTCGCAAACATCATGCGCTGGATGGCGCCGGAAATTTTTCAACGTATCGAGGTGCAGGCGGGTGCGACGGGCACCGTCGCCGTGGCGCTCGATTCCGATCAGGACCCGGCGTCGATTCGCGTCGATTCCGAACAAGGCGCGCCGCTGCCGTTCACCGTCCGCGGCCGGACGCTGCGATTCTTCAGCGGAACGCCGGGCATCGTGCGCACACACATCGCCGACCGCGAGCTGGTGCATTCGCTCACGCTGCCGGAAGTCGCCGAGGCGCGCTGGCAGGTGCCGCCCGCCACTCGCACCGGTCTCGCCAATGTGGGAGGCGGAGGCTATTCGGCGCGCGATCTATGGCCGTGGCTCGCCGCCCTGGGCGCGCTGCTGCTGCTGGTGGAATGGCTGCTGTTCGGATCCTCGCCGGTGGCGGGCCGGCTGCCCCGCCTGCTGGCGATGAAGGAGCGGATCCCGCAATGAACTTCGACCGCGCCTGGGTCCTCTACCTGCTGCCGTTCGTCGCCGCCTTTGTCATACACCAGTGGACCCGGGCGCGATCGCGCACAGGCCTGCTGCTGAAGGCCGCTTCCTTCGTGGCCGTGTTGCTGGCTCTGGCCGAACCGGACATGGCCGTGAACGAAACCAAGATGGCCGTGGCGGTGCTGGTGGATACCTCGGCCAGCGTTTCCGAAGAGGATCTGAAACAGGCTTCGGCCCTTGCTTCGAGCATCGAGCGGGAACGCGGCCGCCACATCGTCAGGATCGTTCCGTTCGCCCGCGAAACGCGCGCGCTCACCGCCGAGGAAACACAGAAAGGTTTCGCGCTCAAACTCACGTCCGGCGAATCGGCCAAGGCGACCGATCTCGAAACGGCGATTCGCGAGGCTTCGGCCTCGCTGCCGGCCGGGCTGGTGGGACGCATCGCGCTCATTTCCGACGGCAAGGAAAATCGCGGCAGCATCGCGCGCGCGGCCTGGCAGGCGCAGCAATTGCGCATCCCCGTCGATACCTTCCCGCTCAAGGGACGCACCCGGCCGAACCTGCGCATCGAGGCCGTACACTTTCCCGCCGTCGCCTTCACCGGCGAGCGTTTCCCCATCGACCTGACCGTCAGCTCGCCGCGCCGCACGGCGGCGGCCATTGAGACCAATGCCGAAGGCAGGCTGCTCGGATCGAGCAACGTCAACCTCGAAGCGGGCGAAAACAACGTTCGGATCTATTCTTCGCTGAACGCCGCCGGCGCCATCGACGTATCGGGAAAGCTGAAGGCGGAAGGACTGGGAGAAGTCGTATTTGAGCAGGCACTGTCCGTGCGCCGTCCCAAGGTGCTGTTCGTCTCGCAGGACTCGCCGGCCGCCGACCAGCATCTGCTATCGGTTCTGCAGGCGGCGAGGTTTGAGGTCGATCGCGTGCCCGACGCCAATACCCGCCGCCTCTCGGGCTACCAGTTGGTCCTGTTCAACAATCACAACCTCGAAGCGATCCCGCCCGGGCGCAAGCTTGAACTGGAAAACTTCGTCAAGGAGGGCGGCGGACTGCTGGTCATCGGCGGCGAGCAAAACATCTTCATTGAAGGCAAAAAGGAAGAGGATCCGCTCGAGCGCGCGCTGCCGGCCAAGCTCGCGCCGCCGCGTTCCCCCGAAGGCACCATGGTGGTGCTGATCGTCGATAAGTCGTCGTCGATGGAAGGCCGCAAGATGGACCTGGCGCGCCAGGCGTCGATCGGCGTGATCGACAACCTGCGGCCGGTGGACCTGGTGGGCGTGCTGATCTTCGACAATTCGTTCCAGTGGGCGGTACCGATCCGCAAAGCCGAGGAGCGCGCCGCCATCCGGCGCCTGGTGGCGGGCATCACGCCCGACGGCGGCACCCAGATCGCCCCGGCGCTGAGCGAGGCCTACCGGCGCTCGCTTCCCGTGAAGGCCACGTTCAAGCACATCGTGCTGCTGACCGACGGGATTTCCGAGGAAGGCGACAGCATTGCGCTCGCCAAGGAAGCGGCGATGGAGCGCATCACCATCTCCACGGTGGGCCTGGGGCAGGATGTAAACCGCGCCTATCTCGAAAAGATCGCGTCCTTCGCCAAGGGACGATCCTATTTTTTGAACGACCCTTCGGGCCTCGAGCAGATCCTGCTCAAGGACGTCATGGAGCACACCGGCTCGACGGCGATCGAGAAACCGATCGTTCCGCTGGTGTTGAAGAACACCGATATCCTCGAAGGCGTGGACATCGCCGGCGCGCCGCCGCTGAAAGGATACGTGAAGTTCCTGTCGCGTCCGACGGCCGATACCATCCTGCAGCTCGATCAACGCGACCCGCTGCTCGCCCGCTGGCAGTACGGCCTGGGACGCGCCGCCGTTTTCACCTCCGACGCCAAGCCGCGCTGGGCCGCCGACTGGATCACCTGGAAATCGTTCGACCGGTTCTGGGCGAATCTGCTGCGCGACCTGCTGCCGCATTCCCAAAGCGGAGAAGCGCGCCTCGATTACGACAGCGCCAGCGGCGACCTGATCGCCGAGTACCGTCTGAGCCCGCAAACGCCGGAACCGAATCCTCTTCCGCCGGTGTTCGTATTTGGCCCGGACGGTTTCCAGCGCCCCATCGAGATGCAAAAGCTGGCCGGCGGCCAGTTCCGCGGGCGGCTCGCCATCGGTAACCGCCGCGGCCTGTTCCGCGCCCGGCCGGTGGCCGAATCGGCGGCCTTTCCCGAAGTGGGGCTCTACCGGCCGGAAGAGGAGCTGAACGAATACGGCTCCGATGAGCAGTTGCTGAAACAGATCTCCACCCACACCGGCGGCCGGTTCCAGCCCGCGCCCGGCGACATCTTCCGCTCCGGCGGGCGTTCGGTGCCGTCGAGCGTAAGGCTATGGCCCGGCCTGCTGGCGGCGGCCATCGGCCTGAATCTGGCCGAACTGCTGATGCGCAAGTGGAAGGGGATGTGGCAGTACTTTCGCCGGACCGCGTAAGGGGCCGCTTCCGGTTCGCTTCTGCTAGTCTGAAGGTTATGGAAGAAGTGAAAGAGGCTTCGGCTTCAGGCAGTTCTGAAGCGTCCGAAAGCACGGCCGGGGAAGCGAAAACCCCGGAAATCGATAGCACGCCCGAGGCCGCCCCCGATGCCGCCCTGCTCGCCGAGCGCAACCAGTTGGCGGCCGAGAAGGCGGAAGTCTACGACCGGCTGTTGCGCCGGCAGGCCGAATTCGACAATTACCGCAAGCGGGCCGAACGCGAGCGCGGGGAATTCTGGGAAAAGGCCACGATGGAAACCATCCGCGCCATTCTGCCCGTGCTCGACGATTTCGAGCGCGCCCTCAAGGTGGAAGGCGCCGGCGCCGAGTATGCCCGCGGCATGGAGCTGATCTCGCAGCGTCTGCTTGAAACCTTGACCAAAATGGGTCTTGAGCCCATCGCCTCCATGGGCGCTAAATTCGACCCCAATCTGCACCAGGCACTGGACACGCAACCCACCGCCGAGCAAGAGGAAGATACCATTCTGCAGGAATATCAGAAGGGTTATAACTACAAGGGCAAGCTGCTCCGCGCGGCCATGGTGAAAGTGGCGGCCAAGCCCTAAGGCCCGCTCCCCCCGGAAAGCAAAATCACATGCCTGGAACCAAACGAGACTACTACGAAGTATTGGGCGTGGGGCGCGATGCGGACGATCAGGCCCTGAAAGGCGCCTACCGTAAGCTCGCGCTGAAGTACCATCCGGACCGCAACCCCGGCGACCAGGAAGCCGAGGAGCGTTTCAAGGAAGCGGCCGAGGCCTATTCGGTGCTGACGGATGCGCAGAAACGCGCGGCATACGACCGCTTCGGGCATCAGGGCCTGCAGGGCGCCGGCGGAGGGCCCCCGGGCTTCGATCCGTCGGTCTTCCAGGACTTCAACGATATTCTGGGCGATTTTTTCGGCTTCGATATGTTCGGCGGCGGCGGCCGTCGCGGCGGCGGGTCGCGTGCCCAGCGCGGCGACGACGTACGCTTCGATCTCGAAATCACGCTCGAAGAGGTGATGCAGGGCAAGGTGGCGGAGCTGCAGGTGCCGCGTCTCGACCCTTGCTCGCGCTGCAATACGACCGGAGCCGAACCGGGCGGCCTCACCGCTTGTCCGGCCTGCAAAGGCCGCGGCGACGTGGTTTATCAACAAGGGTTTCTTTCCATCCGGCGCACCTGCAACCAGTGCGGCGGAAGGGGCCAACTGGTGCGCAAATCCTGCACCCAATGCAAGGGCGAGGGACATATCCGTTCGGACCGCAAGCTGAAGGTGAACATTCCCGCTGGCGTCGATACGGGCGTAAGGCTCAGACTGCAGGGCGAAGGGCAGCCGGGCATGAACGGCGGTCCATCCGGCGATCTCTATGTGGTCATCAAGGTGAAGGATCATGCCGTCTATGAACGGCACGAATCGGATCTGCATTGCACCGTGCCGGTGAACGTGGCGCAAGCCGCCCTTGGCATGAAGGTCGATCTTCTGACGTTCGACGGTTTGAAGACCATCGAGATTCCGGAAGGCACCCAGCACGGATCGCGCGTACGCTCGAAAGGGCTGGGCGTGCCGCGCGTCAATGCAAGCGGCCGCGGCGATCTTTATGTGCACGTCGAAGTGCGCGTGCCCGATCGCCTCACCCGCGAACAACGGAAGCTGCTCGAACAGCTTCGCGAGACGCTTCCGGTGGAAAACGATCCGCGGGAAAAAGGCATCTTCGAAAAAGTCAAAGACTACTTCATGTAGCCGCGGTGAAACTTCGTCTTTATTACATCGGAAAAGCGCGCGACGAACCGGCCAATCGCATGGCGGCCGACTACCTTGAACGTACGGGCCGCTGGGCCGATTGCCAGATGCGCGAGATCGATCCCAAACGGTTCGATCCGGCGCGCCAGCACGCCGCGGCTTACAAGATCTATCTCGACCCGGCCGGTAAGATCTACGATTCGGCGAAGTTCGCGTCGCTGATGCGGCGCCTCGAAGACGAAGGCCGTGAGACGCTGTTTGTCGTTGGGGGCCATGACGGATTGCCGCCCGAATGGAAACCGCGCGCCGATCTGCTGCTTTCGATCTCCCCGATGACGTTTCCTCATGAGCTGGCGCGCGCCATGCTGGCCGAACAGATCTACCGCGCTTTTGCCACAATTCGTGGACACCCCTATCCCCGTTGAGCTACAAAAAGAGATTCATGCGATGGCGCAGTCTCGTGGCGGCACTGGCCGCCCTGGCGGCCGGCTGTGGCGCGACCGCGCGGCGATTCCCGGCGCGGGAGCAAGCGGTAGCCCACCTGTCGCGCAACCTGGCGGCCTATGAGCGTCTGGCCGGGGACTGGCGCGCCCAGGGCCAGCGCGAAGTGTGCCGCGAACCCGGCGGCGGCTTTGAGTGGAACGGAATGGCCGTGTCGCGCCGCGTGTTCGGCTGGAAGCTCGAACGTGTGAACGAAGCCCGCAACGAAGGAATCGACCTCAAATCGCTTCAGGATGTGGCGGGCGTTCTCGGCACCACCACCGCCCGCATCGACCGTTTCCTCGGCGAGATGGACACGCTCGCGGTGACGTGCCTTTCAAACGTAGGCGTCACGCTCGGCGCCCGGGAAGGCAGCTACGTGCAGGTGCAGTTGGCGCCGTTTTCCGAATCCTACGGTTTTCGCTACGCCCCGCCCGGCGACGCGGCCGCTCTCGATGGCCTGAAGGCGTGGGCCGGTCAACCCGCCGACGCCCGCGGCCGGCGCGTTACTCCGGCGCGCGGGAACTGGTTCTATTTCGAAGGGCTGGCGCGAACCGCCGCGCTGCCGCTTTCAAAGATCGCGGGCACGTTGCGGGATAGCGCGGGCGCTCCGCTGAATCGCACTCGCCTGCTGCTGGCTTCGGCGGCCGAGGATGGATCGCTAGACTGGGCGAGCGAGGCGGTCACGGACGCCGGCGGCCGTTTTTCGCTTACGCAGATCCCGGCGGGCCGCTACTTTCTGGGATTGAATCTTTTCTCGTGGACCGAAACCGACGCCCCGTTTCCGCGCACTTACTATCCAGGCGTCCGGTTGCGGCAGCAGGCACAGCCGGTCGATGTCGGGGAAAGCAGGCAAGTGGACCTCGGCGAATTTCGCGTTCCTTACCGCGTGGGCAACCGTCACGTGGAGGCCGAAGTGCAATGGATGACCGGGGAGCCGGAACCGGGCGCGTCGGCCGGTCTGTGCTGGGACGATGCCGATGGGCGGCGCTGCGCGGCGATGAAGCCGGTGCGCGGCAAAGCCGGCTTTTACAGCTACGACGGCGCCGACGGCGTGCCCTATCACCTCACGGCGCGATTTCAGCCCCCGGTGTCTCTTTTTGCCCGGCCCGCCATAGCCGATCCGGTACGTGTGCCCCTGATTTCGCTCGGCGGCCCCATCCGCCTGGTGTTGAAATAGGCTGCGGCGTCTTGCAAATCCGGTATAATAAGGAGCAGAGAGTGGGCGCAAGCCCACTTTTTTTATTCGCTGTCCGGACACCGAATGACACAACCGGTCAAACAGACGACGCTGACTAAAGTCGAGGAAATCGCGGCTCGCGTTGGTGCGTCTGAAAATCTGGAGATTGTCGAAGTGGAGCTTTTGGGCGGCGGCCGCAATCGCGTATTGCGCATTTTTATCGACAAGCCGGGTGGTGTCTCCCACTCCGACTGCGAGCAGGTTTCGCAGCAGGTGGGCACCATCTTGGACGTCGAGGACGTGATACCGGGCGGTGCGTACACGCTTGAGGTTTCCTCGCCCGGCGTCGAGCGCAAGCTCCGCTACGCCCGGGATTTTGAGCGGTTCAAGGGACAGAAAGCGAAGGTTCTTCTGCGGATTCCCGTCGAGAACCAGCGCCGCTGGGAGGGCACCGTGGCCGGAGTGGCCGGTCAAACGGTAATCTTGGAGCCCTCGCCAGGACGGCAAATTCAGTTCGCCGTGGACGATATCGAACGGGCGAATCTGAAGTTTGAGTGGTGAGATCCTCCCCGGATAACAATCAGAGACAAGTCGAAAGGTAAGAGAGGAGCAGGGTTTGGATACCATCCTACAGTCCATCGAACTATTGGGCAAAGAAAAGGGCATAGACCCTCAGATCATTCTCGACGCGGTGAAAGACGCCATGCTGGTGGCCGCGCGGAAGCAGTTTCGCACCAATGAGGATCTGGTGGCCGAATTCGACGAGACCGGTAAAGGCGTCAAGATTCTGGCCGTTTACAAGGTGGTGGGCCAGGTAGAGGATCCGATTCGCGAAATGACCGTCGAGCAGGCGCGCAAACACGACGAAGCGGCCGAGGCCGGCGGCGAGATCCGCGTCGTCAAGTCGCGCGAAGCCCTGGGCCGCATTTCCGCTCAGACCGCCAAGCAGGTGATCCTGCAGAAGGTGCGCGAGGCCGAGCGGGAAACGGTGTTTTCCGAGTACACCAATCGCGTGGGCGAGCTGGTCAATTGCGTGGTCAAGCGCATCGAAGGTCAGGATTTGATCTGCGACCTCGGCAAGACCGAAGCCCGTCTGCCCAAGAAAGAGCAGTCGAGGCTTGAGAACTTCTCCATCGGAGATCGCGTCCGCTGCGTGATCAAGACGGTCGAAAAATCGGGCAAGAACGCCGGAGTCATCATTTCCCGCGCCGCGCCGGAGTTGGTGGAGCGCCTGTTTGAACAGGAAGTGCCCGAGATCTACGACGGCACGGTGGCCATTCGCGGCTGCGCGCGCGAAGCCGGGGAGCGCACCAAGATCGCCGTGGCCAGCCGCGACCGCGACGTGGATAGCGTCGGCGCCTGCGTGGGCATGAAAGGCATGCGCGTGCAGTCGATCATCCGCGAGTTGCGCGGCGAGAAAATCGACATCATCGAATTCTCCGAAGATTCGTCTTCCTTCGCCACCCACGCCTTGAGCCCCGCCAAGATCACGCGTGTCGCGATCGTTTCGGCGGCCGAGCGCCACATGGAAGTGATCGTCGACGACAGCCAGCTTTCCCTCGCCATCGGCAAGAAGGGGCAGAACGTGCGCCTGGCGTCGAAGCTGCTTGGCTGGAAGATCGACATCAAGAGCGAGGAAGAGAAGCGCCAGGAAGTGGAAAGCGCGATGGCCGCTCTGACGGTGCCTGGCGCGCCGGTGTCGGTATTGATCGACCACGGCCTTGCCGAGCGCATCGCCGAACGGCTGCTCGAAGCCGGCATCCCCACCGTCGAACGTCTGGGCGGCATGACGCCCGAGGATCTCGAAGCCGCCGGCATCACCGAAGGCATGGTGGAGCAGATCCAGGTCTCCATCAACAATTACTACGGCAACTATGAGACGCCGCCTTCGGCCGAGGGCTCGGTGTCGGAGCAATCGCCGCGTACCGCGCTTGGCGAAGAGCTGGAAGAAAACCTCCCCGCCGAAGGGGGATTGACGGAAACGATTCCGGACGCCGAGGTTTCCGAAGGCGGCGCAGCCGGTCAACAGAATGAATCTGATAGGATAAGTACTGCGGATTGAGGACGACGACGGCGAGCCCGGCCAGACGCGTGCTGTTCTTGTGCCCGCGCGCACAGTCACTTATTCGTTGGTGCATGGGGAGAATCGCCTGAATTACGGTATGAGCAAGATTCGGATCAACGAGATCGCTCGGGAACTGGAGGTCAAACCTCATCGGATTCTCGAAGTGCTCCCGGAGCTGGGCGTGACCGAAAAGAAAACGCACTCCAGCTCGATTGACGACGACGTGGCCCTGAAGCTGCGGCGCTATTTCTCGGTCGGCGAAGGCCGCGCCGAGGCTCGCGCCGACGCCGAGGATTACTACAACAGCACCGCCACGGCTGTCGCCGAACCGCCGGAAGACATGGACACCGGGGCGGAAGCGCCGGAAGTGCCGCACCACCGCGAGGCGAGCCCGGCCTCTCCGGCGGCCGCCGCCGCTCCGGCGCCTGCCATCGAGACTCCCGCTGCTTCGGCTCCCGAAGCCGTGCCGGAGCCCGTCGATGCGGCGCCCCCTGCCGCCGCCGCGCCGCCCGCCTCGGCGCGTCCGTCGATTCCACTTCGTCCGCCGCTGGCGGGCCTGATGCAGACACCGCCGCAGCGGGAAACGCCCGCCGCGCCGCCACCGGCGCCCGCGGCCGTGGCGCCGACTCCGGCGCCGCCCCAGCGCACCATCGCCATTCCGGCCAAACCCGTTCCGCCCACGCGGCCGGGACAGATTCTTTCCGGACCGCGGCAGCCGCTGCCGGCCGAGCCGCAGCGTCCTCCGGTTGCGGTGACCATACCCGGCGCCCCGCCGCCCACCCCGGCCCGTCCGCCCGCCGCCCAGACCGCCCCGGCGCCCGGCACGCTACTGCCGGCCCGGCCGCGTCCCACCGTGCCTCCGGCCGCCGTCGTGTCCCCCGCCCTTCCGGGCCGTCCGATCGCGCCCACGCCGCGCCTGCCACAGCCGCCTCCGGGAGCCGGCGCCAAGCCTCTGGCGGGACAGCCCGCGGCGAGGCCCATCGTGCCACCCCGTCCCGACGTTCTCGCCCGTCTGCAGCAGACCCAGCCGAAACCCGCGCCGGGTCAACCCGCCGCGCGGCCGCCGATGCCCGGCAGGCCCGCCGGACCGGGGCCGCAACCGGGCCAACCGATCTACCGTGGACCTCTGCGTCCCGGCCAGCCGATTCTCCGTCCGGGTGCGCCCGGACCCGGCGGACCCGGCGCCCGTCCCATGATGCGCGGCCCTGGCGGCCGCCCGATGCATCCCACGACGCCGCTCGGACCCGGCGCCGCGCCTCCGATTCCGCCCACCGACGCCCAGCGCCGCGACGCCAACAAGCGCGCCCGCGAGCGGCATCGCGAGATCGAGGTCGTTGAAAAGGATCTTCGCCTGGCCCGCCGCCAGGAGCCGGAACAGGTGATGGCCATCAATCGTGAAATCACGATTTCCGAGGGCATCACCGTCAAGGAACTGTCGGAAAAACTCGGCGTCAAGGCCAACCTGGTCATCAAGAAACTGGTCGACCGCAAGATTTTCGCCACCATCAACCAGGCGCTCGACGCCAAGCTCGCCGAGGATCTGGCCAAGGACTTCGGCGCCGCCACCACCGAGCTGAGCTTCGAAGAAGAACACACCTTCGACATCGATATGGCCGAGGAAACGGCCGATCAGTCGCTGCGTCCGCCGGTGGTCACCATCATGGGCCACGTCGATCACGGCAAAACGTCGCTGCTTGACGCCATTCGCGAATCGAATGTAGTCGCCGGCGAGTTCGGCGGCATCACCCAGCACATCGGCGCCTACCAGGTGGAGCGCAACGGCCGCAAGATCACCTTCATCGACACGCCTGGACACCAGGCCTTCACCCGCATGCGCGCCCGCGGCGCCAAGGTGACCGATATCGTCATTCTGGTGGTGGCCGCCGACGACGGCGTGATGCCGCAGACGCAGGAAGCCATCGACCATGCGCGCGCGGCGAAAGTGCCCATCATCGTCGCCATCAACAAAATCGACAAGCCCGAAGCCAATCAGGAGCGCCTGAAGCAGCAGCTTACCGAGCGCGGCCTGATGCCGGAGGAGTGGGGCGGCGAAACCGTCACCGTTCCGGTCTCGGCGAAAACGCGCCAGGGCCTCGATCTGCTGCTCGAAATGATCCTGCTGCTCACCGACGTGCAGGGCTTCAAGGCCAATGCGAAGCGGCCGGGCGAAGGCTCGGTGCTTGAGGCCGAGCTCGATCGCGGCCGCGGTCCGGTGGCCACCGTACTCGTCCGCAAGGGGACGCTGAAGGTCGGCGATTATTTCATCTGCGGTTCGGTGTTCGGCCGCGTGCGCGCCATGTTCAACGATCGCGGAGACGCGGTCAAGGAAGCGCCGCCGTCGATGCCGGTGGAAGTGCTGGGGCTTGAATCGGTGCCGGAAGTCGGCGACGCCTTCCAGGTGGTGACCGACACGGCCAAGGCCAAGCAGATCATTTACTACCGTGAAGGCAAGGCTCGCGACGAGCAGATGAAGAAGGGCACGCGCGTTACGCTCGAAACCCTCCATCAGACGCTCAAGGAAGGCGAGACCAAGGAACTCAACATCATTCTCAAGGCCGACGTGGGTGGCACCTGCGAGGTGCTGGCCGACGCCCTGGTCAAGCTCTCCACGGAAAAAGTCAAGGTGCGCGTGCTGCGCAGCGGCGTGGGCGCCATCACCGAATCCGACGTGCTTCTCGCTTCGACCTCGGAAGGCGTCATCGTCGGGTTCAACGTCCGGCCGGATCGCAACGCCGAAGCGCTCGCCGAGCGTGAGAGCGTCGACCTCCGCCTGCACACGATCATCTACGAGCTCACCGACGAGATCAAAAAGGCCATGGCCGGCCTGCTGGAGCCGGTCAACAAGGAAACCTACAAGGGCCGCGCCCTGGTTCGAGATACGTTCCGCATCACCAAGATCGGCACCATCGCCGGCTGCCAGGTGACCGACGGCTCGATCACGCGCGAATGCCAGGTGCGGCTGCTGCGCGACAACATCGTCGTCTACACGGGCCGTGTCGGCTCGCTCAAGCGCTTCAAGGACGACGTCAGCGAGGTGAAACTCGGCTACGAATGCGGTATCGGCATCGCCGGCTACAACGACATCAAAGCGAACGACGTGATCGAAGCTTTCATCACGGAAAAAGTTGCCGCCCAGATCTGACGGCGCTTCCCGTAAAGCGCTGCTGTTCATTTTTATCGTCGTTTTTCTCGACCTGTTGGGGGCGGGCCTCCTGCTGCCCATTCTTCCTTATTACGTCCTGCCCTACCGCAGCGACGCGACCACCGTCAGCCTGATGTATCTGAGCTTCTCGGCGGCGCAGTTTGTCGCCAGCCCCTTCATGGGCATTCTCTCCGACCGCCATGGACGCCGCCCCGTGCTGCTGCTGAGCATCCTCGGCACCTCGATCGGATACTTTCTGTTCGCCGCGGCCGGATCGCTTCAGATGATGTTCTTCGCGCGCATACTCGACGGCATCACCGGGGGCAACATCTCGACGGCGCAGGCCTACATCGCCGACGTTTCCAAGCCCGAAGATCGCGCCAAGAACTTCGGCCTGATCGGAGCCGCCTTCGGACTCGGCTTCATCATCGGCCCCGCGCTCGGCGGGTTGCTCAGCACCATCAGCATCCACACGCCGCCGCTGGTGGCGGGCGCGATCTCGCTCGCCACGGCCGTCTTCGGCTATTTCGCGCTGCCGGAATCGCTCGATGCCGAGCATCGCCGGGCGGCGCCGGTGAGGGCGCGCGATCTGAATCCGATCGGTCCCGTCTTTGAAGCGTTCGCGCGCGCCCCGCTGCGCCTGCTGCTGCTGTCGCTATTCGTGATGAACTTCGCCATGAGCGGATTGCAGGCCAATTTCTCGGTTTTCACGCTGGCCCGGTTTTCCTTCACGCCGCGCCAGAACGCCTGGATTTTCGCCTTCATCGGACTCTGCGCGGCCATCACGCAGGGCTACCTGGTGCGCCGGCTGAGCGCGGTGGTGAGCGAGAAACGGCTGGCGGCGATCGGGCTGGCGCTCATGACGGCCGGATTCTTCACCATCGCCATATCGAGCGCCCCCTGGATGCTCTATCTCGCCGTCGTGTTCATCGCCGGAGTGGGGCTGTGCAGTCCGTCGCAGATGGCGCTGTTGTCGCATCGGGTGAGCGCGCGGGAGCAGGGCTGGCTGCTCGGCACCGCGCAATCGGTGATGAGCGCCACGCGCGTGCTGGGCCCGGTGTGGGCCGGCTGGACGTTCGATTTTTTCGGGCAGGCGTCGCCCTACTGGACCGGAACGGGCTGGCTGCTGCTCGCGCTCTCCCTGCACTACTTCGCTACCCGATCGCGCCAGGACGCGGCTTAAACAAATGCCTTCCATCGGAGTGCTGACGCTCGAAATCCGCATCGAGGACGCGCATTCGCTCAAGGACAAGCGCAGCGTCGTCAAGGGGCTCAAGGACCGGCTGCGCCACCGCTTCAACGTGGCCGTGGCGGAGATCGACGGGCAGGACACCTGGCAGCGCGCCACCATCGCGGCGGTGACCGTGTCCAAGGATCGCGTGCGCGCCGAACAGGTGTTGCAGACGGTGGAAAACGACGCGGCAAATTTTCTCGGCGGCGCGCTCGTCGATTCCGCCGTCGAGTGGATCGACTAAGCGTCCAGCCGCAAAGCGGGCTCCCCGCTCTCACCGAATTCGAGATCCCGCTCCCCGGCTTCCTTCTTCCAATAATAGAGCGCGACCCAGGCCCCCAACCACCCAAGCCCGAGCGCCGCGAACCGGCCCGGTTCGGCTCCGGCCCAATGTTCGAGCCGCGCGCCGCCCCAACTGAACAGAAAGAACCCCACCAGATAGACGGCGAACGCTACCGTAACCCCGCTGCCGAACTCAGGCAGCGGGCAGGTGAACGGAACGCGGCGATAGCGGCTCAGCATCCCTTCGGCGAGCAGCGACGACAGCGCCGTGACGTAGGCCGCCCGCCAGACGCCCGCCACGGCGGCGGTAGGAATCACCACCAGCAGAACCAGCATCGTGAACGCCATCTGGCGCGCCACCGCGGCCGCCTCATGACGCTGCGGATCGAGCGCCAGCCGGAAGATCCAGTTGGCCTGAAGCGTGGCGGGCAGATCGAGCGCCAGACGCGTCCCGCACAGCAACGCATAGGCGATCATCAGCGGCGCTTCCAGACGGCCGATCGGATCGCCGCCCGGCATCAGCGCCTGGAAGGCCGCCACCAGTCCGAATCCGGTAAAGGCACCGAGCAGGATCGAATGGCTCTCGCGGCGCAACAGCGTCTTCATCCCGAACCAATAGCAGGATTTCTGAAACGGTGTGGCGAGCAGCGCCGCGGGCATGGGCCATTCAAAGGGGGCGCGCAGCGGCGATCGTTCCGCGGCTTCCGGCAGGCGCATGAAGAACCTCCTGTAGCCGAGCCCGTAGGCGGCCATCGCCGCGAGAAACGCCACACCGAGAGCCGGCATCGCCATCGACGCCGCCGAAGCGAGACCCGGCATCGCGCGTCCCTGTAGTTGTTGGTATAGCGCCAGAAACCACACCGGCGGCAGATAGCGGACCCAGCCATCGGGCGCCGCGCGCAGCAGTCCGGGTACGGCGAACCCGGTGGCCAGCAGCGCCACCAGCGCCATCACCATCGCCACGCGGGCGTAAAGAGAAACGCGACGGAACCAGGCGTGCGGCAGCGCGGCCATCAGCACTCCCATCGCGGCCAGGCAGGCGAAGAAAGCGAAGAGACTGGCGGCGGCGACGCAGAAGGCGTGAATCGCGGCGAAGGAAAGAAACGACGAGAACATCTGCTGCGAGGCCGTCACGATCACTGGAAAGAGAATGGAGGATGCCCCGTTCACCACCACGGCGAACACCGCCGCGACCAGCAGAATCGCCATCAGATTGGCTCTGAACACGGCCCCGGTTGAAACCGGCAGCGGCCCCAGATTCAGAAAATCCATCCGCCCCGGCAGAATGCGATCCCACTGCAGGATCGCCACCAGCCCCGTGGCCGCCATCGAAAAAACGAGGAAGAAATACTTGTCGGGCATCGACGTCACCAGCGCGTCGGCCGCCTGTTGCCCGCGAATCCAGGCCAGCAGCGAGGAGTACTTGTCGATCAGCGTCAACGACAGCAGCGCGCCCGGCACGGCCAGCACGCCGAGAAGTCCGGCGATACTCCATTCCTGCTCGGTATCCTCGGCGCTTCGGAACATCGACCGCGCAAAATGCAGCACCAGCGCCGGGAACGGCCGCTCGAGATAGGAACTTGTCATTGCACGCTCCATGTTATGCTGCCGGAAGATTTCCGTGTGAGGGCTACTCATGAATCTCCGTCCGAGTCTGTTGCCCGCCCTGCTCGCTTTCCTGGCCACCGCCGCCGACTGGCCTCAGTGGCGCGGGCCGTTCCGCTCCGGCATTTCCAAGGAGACGGGGCTGCTCAAGACCTGGCCCAAGGAGGGTCCGAAACTTCTCTGGCAGGTTAAGGATATCGGCGAAGGCTATGCCACTCCCGCCGTAGCGGGAAAGCGAATCTATGTGCTCGGCAACAAGGGCATGGACAACGAGTATGTGCAGGCGCTTTCGATCGACGATGGGAAGCCGGTGTGGACCACCAAGCTCGGCGGAGTCGGCAACCCCGATCAGAACCCCGCCTATCCGATGGCGCGGTCCACGCCGGCGCTCGATGGGAACATGCTCTATGCGCAGAGCTCCGATGGCGATCTCGCCTGCCTCGAGGCTTCATCCGGCAAGGTGATCTGGCGGAAAAACCTGCGCCGCGATTTCGGAGGTATCGCGGGCAAGTGGGCCTACGCCGAATCGCCGCTGATCGATGGCGACGTCCTGGTCGCCACTCCCGGCGGTAAAGAAGCCACCATGATCGCCCTCAACAAGAAGACGGGAGCGCCGATCTGGAAGTCCTCGGTGCCGGGCGGCGATATCGCCGCGTATGCCTCGGCCATCGTTACCGAATCGGCGGGCCGCAAACAGTATGTGCAGTTCGTGGATAAAGGAATCGTCGGCATCGACGCCAAGACGGGCCAGTTTCTTTGGCGCTACGATCGCACCGCCAATGGACCCGCCAACATTCCCACTCCCATCGCCAACGATGGCTACGTCTACAGCGCCAACGCGCGCCGCTTCGGCGGAGCGCTGGTTCAACTGCACGCCGCCAAAGATGGCGTCTCGGCCGAGGAGGTTTACTTTGAGCGCAACGCACCAAATACGCTCGGCGGCCAGGTTCTTCTCAACGGCGTGCTCTACGGAACCAATTCGAAGGGAATGACCGCGGCCGATTTTCTGACCGGCAAAACGAAGTGGCAGGCCGAGGAGGGCGGCCCCGGCGCGGTGCTTTACGCCGACGGAAATCTTTACGTGCATGGCGAAGACGGTGCGGTGGCGCTGGTGGAAGCTTCCGCCGAAGCCTATCGCGAAAAGGCCCGCTTCACGCCGCCCGATCCGCCCAAGCGTATCCACGGGGCGCGAGAAGCGGCCTGGGCCTATCCGGTTGTCGCCAACGGCAGAATGTACGTTCGCGATCTGGGTACGCTGTGGTGTTACGACATCAAGGCGCGCTGACCCCCAGATGCTGGCCAAGCCAGGCAACCGTCTGACTCAACACTTCCGGAAACTGCGCATGCGCCTTGCCGCCGGTGCCGAAATTGGGACCGTGCGCGCCGCCGGCCACGCGCATCAGCTTCACCGTCGCCTCCGCGCCTCGCAGAGCGGTCTCCATATCCACCGACTGCTGATAGGGCACCGTATCGTCGGCGTCGCCATGCAGTAGGAGGACGGGCGGCGCGGCCTTTGAGACATGCGTAATGGGCGAAGCACGGCGGTATACTTCCTGATCTTCGGGATTGGGCATCGGCAGGCGGCCGGTGAACGCCGTCACCGCGGCCGTACCCGGCACGCTGCCGCCGATCATCTTCACCAGGTTGGTGGGTGCGGCGCGCAGCACCACGCACTGCAGGGCCGACGATTCGCGATTCACCGGATCTGGATCCCCGTCCGCCCCCGGCGCCGCCAGCATCGCCACCAGTCCCAGCAGGTGGCCGCCCGATGATCCGGCCACCCCGCCGAGCTTCCCCGGGTCGATGCCGTAGCGCCCGGCGTGATGGCGTAGATAGCGCACCGCGCGCTGCACGTCTTCGACCGGAGCCGGATAGTGGAACCTCGGCGTGCCGCGATGATTGATGGCGAACACCGTGTATCCGGCGCTCAGCAGGGCCGGCGCCCAATCGCCGATCTGCGTTTCCTTCAGGCCCGTGGCGCCGTAAGGGGTCCGCGCGCTCCAGCCGCTTCCGGCGATGAAGAGAATCCCGCGGCCGTTCGCCTTCTCCGGATGATGAACGTCGAGCAGCAGCGCCAGGCCCGAGTACATGCCGTAGATGACGTTCTTCTCCACCCGCGGTTCGGCGGCGAGACCCATGCCCGCCAGCAGCAGTCCCACAATCGTCCGGTGCAACTTGACACGCTTCCTTTCTTAGCCCCTGCAAACGACCCGAACGTTCTCACGGAAAGCTCGGCCTATACCCCGCGAGACTTTTGGCGAGTTGTCGACGATGAGCTCGCGCAGGTGAGGCAGCGCGGCGAGGTGCGCGACTCCAGCATCGCTGATCTCCATACACTGCCAGAACTCCATCTTTTCAAATGCCAGCATCCGGCCGAGAATTTCCAGACTGCGGTCGGTGATCCGGGTCATCCCGGCGTAATAGCCGCGCAGCTTCTCGAGCCCGGCGATATGCGCCGTGGCGATGTCTCCGGTGTCGCGGCAATACATACAGTAGAGAGCTTCCAGATTCGCACACCGCCCTACGTGGCGGAATCCGTCATCCGATATTCCCATGGAGACAAGCTCGCGCAATTGCGGAAAAACGGGCAGCAGCGCGAGCGCTTCATCCTCCACCCGCTTGCAATCGATCCCCATGCCCGTTAGCGACGGCATTGTGGCGAGCGCGCGGAATCCATCGCTATCGAAGTTGGGACAGTCGCGGCCCCAGAACTGTTCGAGCGCTCCCGCCTTCGATAAAGCTCTCCAGCCCGCCTCACCGGCTACTGCGCCTTGCGCATGTAGTTGCCGCAGGCGGGGAATCGCCGCGATCCGGGCCATCGCGTCATCGCCGCACTGATCGCCCTCAATGCCAAAAACCTGAAGATGCGGCAGGCCGCTCAGCGCCTCGAGGCCCGCCGCCGTGAACGTCTTCGAATGCCAGAAGAACGACAGCGCGGCGACGCCTTCAAGCGCTGTCAGCGCGCCGATTCCCGCGTCGGTGAAGGCGCCGTCGATCATGAGCCGGTTGGGCAGCCTGGCGGCCCCCATCAGCCCCGTCACCACGTCGCCGCCGAGCCATCGCCGGAAAACCGGAATGTCGCTCAGCGCCGGCAGCCCCGCGTCCGTCACCAGACGTCCGGTGTCGAGAAAGCGCAGCGCGGCCTTCCCGGCCAGCGCGCGAATCAGACCGTCCCCCGAAACCGTGCCCATCACGTTAACGGTCTCGATGCTTTCACAAGCCGCCAGGTGCGCCGCCGCTTCCTCGTCGAAGCCCTGCGTCCAACAGGATTGGAACTGCCGCAGCCGCGGAAGTTGCCGCAGCGGCTCAAAAGCCCGGGCGGTGAGCGGCGTGCCCCAGCCTCCCATCTCAAGGTGCGTCAATTGCGGCATGCGCGCCAGGTGCCCGGCGCCTTCATCGGTCAGCCGTTTGGATCCGCTGATATCGAGTTCGGTAACGCACTCCAGTTCCGCCAGCCCCTTCATGGCATCGTCGGTAATGCCGCCGGCGCGCAATTTCGAGAGGCCGTGTTCCTCAACGAGCGCGAAAATCTCCTCCCAGTCCTTGCGCGTTTGCGGGCCGCTCACCGCGAGACGGCCCTCCTGCCGGTCGATGGAATAGAACGGCGGCCGTACGCTCGCAAACTTCGCCCAGTCGTCGAACCCGAAGGCATGCGCGATCATCTGGCGGGCGCCGGCGATCGCCACTTCAGGCAGCCGGCCGTGAAAATCGGCAGGGAACGAAGTGCCGTGATCGGCGTTGATGGCTCGCACCAGCCTCTCATCGCCCGATGTGTAAGCCACGGCGAGCTCACGCGCCAGTTGTTCGAACGGTTCCAATCCCGCCGGGCGCAGCGCCTCGACGTGATGCTTCAGCCGGGCCCAGCTTTCAAAGCCGTGTTCGCGCGCGATGGCATACTGCGCATCGGCGAGCGTGACGTCCGGACTTCCGCCCGCGCGCATGGCGCGAACGCGTTCCTTGGCTTGTTTGCGGAGTTGCGCCAGCGATGGGTTGGCGGGAAGGGGCGTGCGTGGATCGGACATGATGATCTCCTCTCGTTTGCCCGCGTCCGCGCGGCGGGCGAAAGAAGATCGTCAATCCGGCAATCGACGAGACGGCCTCCGGTGGGCTCAGCCCTTTCCCGCGGACGGGTAGCGCCCTTCACGCTGGGAAACAGCGTAACACATCTATCGAGGATTGCCTTCGACGATCAAATAAGGTTGCGTGGAGATCGGGTCCAAGCCGTGGAAGCGAACCTTGCCCTGCTCGACAGCCAGGCCCGAGCCTCTGCCCGCCGCCATGGCCTCCACCAGCGCGGCGTCGAGGCTCACCTTCACCCAGCCTTGCGGCTGCGGCGAAGCCTCGAAAGCGCGCATGCGGCGCGGCTTCCGGCCATCCACCAGCGCCACCCGCACTCGCTTGGGCGGTGCGCCTTTGGCGGCATGCAGGAACAGCGCAGCCCTCGAAACCTTCCACCCCTCGGCGCTGGCGGCGCGAAACTCCACCACCAGCTCACGCGCGCTTTGCATTTCGGCGATCGCGTTAAGAATAGCCGTCGCCGCGCCCGCTGGAAGCGAGCCAAGCAGCACGGCAATGATCCCCAGGCGAATCAAGTTGAGATTCTGTAACCAGATTACACTTGCTCCGCCGGTACTTTCATTGGACACTGAGGATTGGCCAATCGCCCGAACGAGGTAGGAATCGATTTGAACGTGAAGATGGACCGTGACACGGTCTGGGAACCAACCGACCGCTGGACCGCCACCGACGCCGCCGAGCTCTATGACGTCGCCAGTTGGAGTAAGGGCTACTTCTCCGTCGGAGACAATGGCAATCTGTGGGTGCATCCCACGCGTGAGCCGGATCGCAAAGCCGATCTCAAGCAGTTAGTCGATCAACTCATGCTGCGCGGCATCTCGCCGCCCATCCTGATCCGCTTCGGCGAGATTCTGCAGGACCGGTTGCGCGAGATCCACCAGGCGTTCAAGAACGCCATCCAGGATCACGGCTACAAGGGCGCTTACTGCTGCGTCTATCCCATCAAGGTCAATCAGCAGCGGCACGTGGTGGAAGAGATCGTCGAGTACGGGCGTCCGTTCCAGTTCGGCCTCGAAGCCGGCTCAAAGCCCGAACTGCTGGCCGTGCTCGCCATTTCCGATGCCGAAGCGCCCATCGTCTGCAACGGCTTCAAGGACGACGAGTACATCGAGTTCTGCATGCTGGCCAAAAAGATCGGCCGCCGCATCATCCCGGTGGTGGAGAAATATACCGAGCTCGATCTCATCATCAAGCATTCGCAGCGGCTCGGCGTGCGGCCGGAAGTGGGCCTGCGCGTCAAACTCGCCACGCGCGGCGCCGGACGCTGGAAATCGTCGGGCGGTTATCGTTCGAAGTTCGGCCTGACGTTGAGCGAAGCGCTGCAGGCGCTCGAACAGATGAAGGCGCTCGGCATGGGCGATTGCATCAAGCTGCTGCACTTCCATCTCGGCAGCCAGATCACCAACATCCGCCAGATCAAGGGCGCGGTGATCGAGGCGGCGCGCTGCTATGTGGGGCTCAAGAAACTGGGCGCCGGGCTTGAGATGCTGGATGTCGGCGGTGGGCTCGGCATCGATTACGACGGCTCCCAGACCGATTTCGAATCGAGCGTCAACTACACGCTGCAGGAGTACGCCAACGACATCGTTTATCACATTCAGAACGTGTGCGACGAAGCCGAAGTACCGCACCCCAGCATCATTTCCGAAAGCGGACGCGCCATCGCCGCCTATCACAGCGTGCTGGTTTTCAACGTCGTGGGCGTGACGGGCTTCGGCACGGAGCAGGTTCCCGATAAAGTCCCCGAAGACGCCGAGCAGCCTCTGGTCGACCTGATGGAAACCTATCGCGGGCTTTCCTCCAAAAATCTGCTCGAAAGCTTTCACGATTCCCAGCAGGCGCTCGATTCCGCGCTGAACCTGTTCAGCCTGGGTTATCTTTCCATCGAACAGCGCAGCATGGTGGAGAACATTTATTGGGCCATCTGCGCGCGGATACAGAAGCTGGGCCGCGAGCTCGACTATTTCCCGGAAGAGCTGGAAGGCCTCGAAGGCATGCTGTCGGACACCTACTTCTGCAATTTTTCGCTCTTTCAAAGCATGCCCGATAGCTGGGCGGTGAAGCAGCTCTTTCCCATCATGCCCATCCACCGGCTGCGCGAGAATCCGGCGCGCCATGGCATTCTCGGCGATATCTCCTGCGATTCCGACGGCAAGGTGGATCAGTTCATCGACCGCCGCGACGTCAAGCGCACGCTCGCTCTGCATCCCTTTAACGGCGAGCCGTATTTCCTCGGCACCTTCCTGGTGGGCGCCTACCAGGAGATCCTCGGCGACCTGCACAACCTGTTTGGCGACACCAACGCCGTGCACGTGCGGCTTGGCAAGGACAACGAACCGATTCTCGACGCGGTGGTGAAAGGCGACACCGTGCGCGAAGTGCTCGATTACGTGCAGTTCAATTCCCGCGTTCTGCTGGAGGCTTTCCGCAAGGACGTGGAACTGGCGGTGCGCGCGGGCCGCATCGGCTTCGAGGAATCCGGCCGCCTGCTTCGGTACTACGAAGACGGGCTGAACGGTTATACCTACCTTGAGGAAGTCGGCGACTGAGCACCTGATGCGCTAAACTGGGTGGTTGCGTTTCAGCCATGACCGAGTGGGAGTGTGATCAAGCGTGGATAAGCAGCTTCGTGAGCAGTTAAAACACGATAAGTTCGTCGAGGAAGTCGGCCATACCGTAGACTACCTGTCGGCGCATCGCGACGCGGTGCGGAAGTATGGAATGGCGGCGGGCGCTCTGGTGCTTGTAGCCATCGGCATCTGGACGTTTCTCGGGTGGCAGCGCGGCGCGCGCCGCGACGATCTGCGCAAGGCGCAGTCGATTCTCGAAGCGCAGACCGGCGACGTCTATAAGACCATCGCCGATAAGGACGCCGCCGCTCTCAAGGCGTTCAACGACATGGCCTCCAAATATAGCGGCTCCCGCGAAGGAACCATCGCTCAGTTGCAGGCGGCCACTCTGCTTTGCGATCAGGGCAAGGAAGCCGATTGCGAGAAGGCGCTGCAAACGGCGGCCGCTAGCGGCGATGCCGAAGGCGCTTCGCTCGGCAAGCTTTCCCTCGCCACCTACTATCAGGCGCAAGGCAAAAACGATCAGGCCGAACCGCTGCTGCGCCAGTTGATGGATCGTCCCACGGCCATGGTTTCGAAAGAACAGGCCACCATCGCTCTGGCGCGCCTCATCGGCAAGACCAAGAACGCCGAAGCGCGGAAGCTGCTCGAAGGGTTGCAATCTTCCACCCGGCCGCCCGTCAGCCGCGCCGCCGTGGCCGCCATGGGCGAGCTTTCGGCCGCCAAGTAACCGGCGTGGCCGTGCCCGCGCTGGCTCACCTGCGATTTCCCGTGGCCTTGAGCCGCGGCCGCCGCTACCCGGAGCCTCCGCACCCTTACCGCAACGATTTCCAGCGAGACCGCGACCGCGTCGTGCATGCCCGCGCGTTCCGCCGCCTGGAGGACAAGACGCAGGTTTTCGCGCCCGGCTATTCCGATCATTTCCGCAACCGCCTGACCCACACCATCGAAGTCGCCCAGATCGCCCGCACCGCCGCCGCAGCGCTCGGCCTCGACGAGGATCTGACCGAAGCTCTGGCTCTCGCGCACGACATCGGCCATCCCCCGTTCGGCCACGCCGGGGAAGAGGAACTCGACCGCCAGATGCGGCGCTTCGGCGACGGGTTCGATCACAACCTGCACGCGCTGCACATCGTCGAGGAGTTCGAGCAGCGCTACGCCATGTTCCCCGGCCTGAACCTGACCTTCGAAATGCGCGAAGGCATCGTCAAGCATTCGCGCGATCTGGTGCCGGGCGCATCGGCCGAGCTTGACGGCTATCTGCCGCACCTGCGCCCGCCGCTTGAGGCGCAGTTGATCGACTTGGCCGATGAGATCGCCTACGACACCGCCGATCTCGACGACGGGCACTCCGCCGGCTTGTTCGAGGCGGAAGAACTCGCCGCGCATGTGGGTGAGTTCGGGGAAGTGCGCGAGGCCATCGAGATGCGGTATCCGGGCGCGCCGGAACGAATCCGCTTTCTCGAATGCGTGCGGAGCCTGGTGAACTCGCTGGCCGGTTCGCTCATCGAGGGCACCTTCGCCACGGCCCGGAACACGGCGGACGTGGAAGCCGTCCGCGCCGCGCCCTCGCGACTGGCGTGCTTCACCGGATCCGGGCGTCAAACGGTGAGGGAGTTGAAGGCTTTCCTGCATGAGCGCGTCTACGCCGCGCCTGCGCTGGTGGAAGAGCGCGCCCACACCACCGCCGCCATCGCCGGGCTGTTCGATTTTCTGATGCGGCATCCGGAACGCCTGCCCGCCGGTTATCGCGAGCGGACACGCCAGGCGCCGCTCCATCGCGCCGTTTGCGATTACATCGCGGGCATGACCGATGGATTCTTCCGCCGCACCTTCACTTCGATAGCCACGAATACGCCGCCACCGCAAAGCCGATAGCGACCACCAGGGCGCGTACGTATTCCGGTTTGGTCGCGCGGGCCGCGCGCGCCCCCATATACCCGCCGAGGACGCCCGTCACGGCCATCGCCAGCGCGTACTTCCAGACAATGACGCCCGCCGCGCCAAGGATCAGGACAGTCACACCGTTCATCGTCGCCGCCAGCACCGATTTCACGGCGTTCATCTCATGGATGTCGCTGATGCCCACAAACGCCAGCGAACTCAACATGAGAATGCCGATGCCCGCGCCGAAGTAGCCCCCATACACACCCACCAGAAATTGAAAAAACACGATGGCGGCCAGAATGCGCGAAGACGGCTTCTCGTGCGGCCGCGTGCCCAACCATCGAGCCAGCGGCTTCTGCACCAGCAGCATCACGGAGGCGCCAGCCAGCAGCCACGGCACCGCGGAGGCGAATACGCGTTCCGGCAGACGCGTGAGCAGCAGGGATCCGACGATGCCGCCGAGCAGGCTGGGAGGCCACAATCGCACCAGATGCTCGCGGCAGCGCTCGAGTTCGGTACGGTAACCCCAGGCGGCGGCAAGCGACCCGGGCAACAACGCCACCGTGCTGGTGGCGTTGGCCGCCACCGGGCTCAACACCGTCAACAGGCTGGGAAACGTGAGCAGCGTGCCGCCGCCCGCGATCGCGTTCACCATGCCCGCAACGAATGCGGCGCCTAACAGTAAAGCCCAGGTGGCCGGAGAATCGGGCATGAACCTGTCAGGGTATCAGATTCGCTCAAACCGGCCGTCGGTTTTGAGCCGGTAGGCGACGCCGCGCCAGCGGATGGTGTTGCCGAAAAAACCGGCGCACCAGAAGGTGAAGCTGTAAAGATCCTGCAGCGGCACCAGGTACCAGTGGCGCGCCGTCAGCGGGTCGCGCAGAATCCGCCACGCCACAAGCCACGCCCCCGCGCCGCGAATGCCGGCCGTCAGGACGACCACCGGCCACGCGGCGGGCTGCCAGGCCACCAGCATCATCGTCAATGGAACGGGGTAAGTGAACAACTGGCCCAAGTATCCGGCCGGCCGCGAACGCCTGGTGGAACGAACCCACCGCAGCCGGTGCGCCGCGTTCGCCGTGAACTTCGAAGAACCGATGCGATGCTCAACCACGCAGTGCGAAAGAGCCACGCCGAATCCAGCCCCGGCGGCGCGCCGGCCGAATTCGAAATCTTCCGCCAGATACTCCCGCAGCGATTCGAACCCGCCGATCGCATCGATCACCTTGCGCCGCACGGCGATCGTGGGGCCAACCGCGAAGCGCATTCCTTCGAGCATTCGCGCCACCAGAATGCCACCCAGAAATTCGGTGTTCATCATGATGGCTTCCAGGCGCGACCAGAAGCTGGCGCCCGGCACGGCGCGATACGGGCATGTGGTGAGATCGAGCCGTTGGTCGTTGAACTCGGCGGCGATGCCGCGCAGGAATCCTTGCTCCACGCGGATATCGCTGTCGCTCATCACCAGCAAATCGTGCCGCGCCTGGCCGGTCATGAGGTGGACGCTGCGCACCTTGCGATTGGGATAAGGCGGCTCACCGGTGAAGAGGATCTTCGAGGGAATTTGGGGATAGCGCGCGCGCAGGCGTTCGACGACGGGTACCGCGGCGTCGCCCGGCGCATGTGCCGCGAACAGAATCTCAAAATCCGGATAGTCCTGTTCAAAAAACGAACGGAGATTCTCTTCGAGTCCTTCATCCAGTCCGCTCACCGGCTTCAATACGCTAATAGACGGCAACGCGCCGCCAACCGGCCTGGGAACGGCCAGATAGCGGCGCGCGGCTTCGATCAGAAGGAGGGAAAAAACCAGAGATCCGGCGACCAGCGCCGCCAGCATCAAGGTCATGGGCTGCTCAGAACATCAATATACCGTCATTTTTTCGCACTGTTGCCGATGGCGTCGCGCAGCAGCATCGCGAGCATGGCCTCCGACGGCGATCCGCCATTGCCGTTGCCGCCCGACACCAGCACGTCGGGCGTGAGACGGATGCCCTTCTCCGCCAGCACGGAAAAAATCTGCAGCATGGCGTAGTTGCCGCCCATCGCCTCCACGCCCAGTTTGAAAGCTTCCGCCTTGGCTTGACCGATGGCGCGGATCGCTTCGGCTTCGTTGCGGCCCTTGATGGCGACCACTTCGCCTTCGGCCTCACCGAGGCGTCGTTTGGCCAGCGCCTCACCTTCGGCGCGGCGCGCGGAAACCTGCGAATCGCCCTGCGCCGATTCCACCGCCGCCTTGGCTCGCATCTCCGCCACGCGAACGTCCTGTTCGGAGTTCACCAGTTCCTTCTGCTTGTCGGCCAATGCCTTTTGGCGCTCCAGATCCTGGCGCGTGCGCTGAGTCTGCTCTTCGGTGACGAAAGTCTTCTGCTGTTCCTCGGCGATTTTGCGCGCGGTGAGCGTCACCATCAGTTCGATGGGCGGCGCGATGTCGCCGATGAGGGAATCGACGCTCTGCACGTCGTACTCGCGAATGGCTTCCGAGATGTGCTGCCGCGCCTCGCGCTGCCGCTCGCTGCGATTGCTCAAGAAATCGAGCACGGTGTAGTTCTGCGCGCTGTTGCGGAAGTAATTGCCGACGATCGGCTCCAGCACCTGATTCACCAAGTTGCGCACACTGCCCACGCGCGAGATCACCCAGGGCGCTTTGGTGGCGCCGATGTTGATGATCTGCGAAACGTCCAGGTTGAACGTGAAACCGTCTTTCGAGCGCACGGTAATGGTGGAAAGCTTCTCGTCGAGCTTGTGCGCTTCGCTGCGGGCCGAAGCCCAGTTGAGCACGATGTTGGTCGTCGGCACCAGTTCCACTTTCATGATGCGCGGGTTCACGGGGTGCTTGCCCGGATAGAGCGGGTCGTCCCACACGCCCTTGCCGCCCCTGTGCACGATGTTGCCGTGCGTGAAGTGCTCGCCGGAAATATCGCGTGCATCGTCGCCGACAAAGCTCACCACCACGCCCACGTGGCCGATAGGCACTTCGAGCAGGTCGTGCTCTTCGATTTCCGCAAACCACGGATTGATGTTGTAGCTGCCCGCCAGCAGGATCTGTTCCTGCAGGCCGCGGCAGCCGCCATTGCTGATGAATGCGCCCGGATTCTGAAAACTGTCATGCCCATCGACCGGCTTGGCGGCCATCTGGCCCACAGGCATCTGGGCGCCATCAAGGACCGTGACGATACCGACCTTGTTGGAATCGATCTTGGTCATCGGCGCGTCGGCGATCACACGGAACAATACCGGATTGATGCGATAAAAGCCGGCCGTCAAAATGGCGATCTGACGGCCCTTCTGGCCTCCATTGCGCAGGAAACGCTCCGCGTCCTGATAGCCGGCACATTCGACGGCCGAACCTAGAATGTGGTCCATCGGCATGGCCGCGCCGTCGTTGGCGATCACCAGCCCGATACGGCCGGGCGCGATCACCGTCAACGGATGCTTTTCCACCTTGAATTGCCACGGCCAATAGCCGAAATGCATTCCAGGGGGAAGCGTGCGCGCCTGGTAGCCGGGCTCACCGTCGAGCGCCACGATGCGGCCTTCGGGAAGGCGCTTGCCCGAGCCCGCGAACTTCTTGATGACTACGCCAACCTGGTTCTCGCGTATGACAATCAGGGCGCTGAGCAGGAGCAGAAACACGAATCCCACCAGCGCTGCCGCAAGCAGCAGAGTAAACGGAAACACGACAGGTAATCTCCTTTTTGGTTCTAACAATAGTGAAGGGAGGGACGGGGACGTTTCGACCGGAGCGGTCTAAATTGGACGATCAGCGAGGGAGCGCACGAGGTTGATTATACGGATTCGGCGTCAGGGTTCAATCCCCCCTGTCCGCAACATCAACAAAACAGAACAAATAAATTATCCCAGCAACAAATGCAGGCGCCGGATGCCTTCTTGAAAACGATCCGCGGAGGCAAGCAGGCTTACCACCGCATAGGGTTCTTCGGCGAAGTCGTAGAAGAAACCCGGCTGCACCAGAGTGTCCTGTTCCTCAAGTAACTGCAAAGTAAATTCCGCTTCCGCCAGGTGCGCGGGTAGCGGCACCACCACGTACCAACCACCCTCGACGGCAAGGCTTTCAAGCCCGGTGGCTAGCAGCCATTCGAGATTCGCGGCGGTGCGCCGGCGGATCTGGCCGCGCACATCGGCGCCGGACTCGAGCAGCCGGGGCAGCGCGTGTTGAACGGGAGCGGAAACCGATAGAAACGTGTCCGCGATCAGTTCCAATCGCTCGCGAGCGGCTTCGGGTGCCGACACGACGATCCACCCGGCCTTCATCTGCGGCAGGCCGGCCATCTTCGAAAGCCCGCTGAGGCAAAAGGTGGGAACCTCCGTCACGCCGGCGAGCGTCTCCACGCGGGTGGGATCGTCCGTCAACGGATAGCTGGAAAACACCTCGTCGCTGAGGATAGGGATGCCTCTCGAAGCGGCGACGCTTACCAGCCGGTCCGCTTCGTCCCGTTTCAAATACGACCCGGTGGGATTGTTCGGATTCACAACGCAGATGGCTTGGGTTCGTTTCGTAAGTGCGGACTCAAGCCCTTGGAAGTCGATTTGCCAGCGGCTGCCGTCATAGACCAGCGGATAGGGCCGCACCTGTGCGCATTCCAGCTTGGCCAAAAACTCAAACAGCGGGTAGGAGGGCGCGGGCACCAACACTTCATCGCCGGGTCCGCAAAGCAGCTTGAACAGAAAGCTGTAGGATTCGCTGGTGGAGGCCGTAATCATGACGCGGCTCGGGTCCACGTCATGAACGCGCGCCACGGCTTCGCGCGCCGATGGCAAGCCCCACGGGGACGGCTCATAGAGCAGTGACGCGGGAGTGCCCAGCGCGGCGGCGATTTCGGCCGGATATTGAAATCCCGCGCGCGTGGGATTCGATTCCGTCAGGTCGATGATGGGCGTGCCGGCCGCGCGTTTGGCTTGGAGCAGAAGCGAGAGATCGTTCGGCTCAAGCGACCACTCAAAGCGCGGCCAGGCCATCAGATGCCGCGGCCCACCGAAGACTGGCCCGCATCCACGTTGATCACCTCGCCGGTGATGGAAGGGGCGCCCGCGGCGAGAAACAGCACGGCGTTGCCGATGTCCTCGGGCGCGGCGATCCGCTTGAGCATCGACGCCTTCTCGGCCTCGTCGAAGGTGGCTTGCGGCCAGCCGGCAAAGCGCGTACGAACGAAGCCCGGGGCCACCGCGTTCACCCGCACCTCAGGCGCCAGGATTCGCGAGAACGACTTGGTCATCGAAATCAGGCCCGCCTTCGACGCGGCGTAAACGATCGAGCTGCCCCCGCCGCTGTAAGGAGCGATGGAGACGATGTTGATGATCGTGGAGCCGGGATTCTTCTTCAGAATCGGAGCGGCCGAACGCATGCAGTAGAACGCGCCACGCAGATTCGTGTTGAGCGTTTTGTCCCAGATCTCTTCGGTCAGGTCTTCGAGTTGATGATGGGGAACGCGCTTGCTCCAGCCGGCGTTGTTGACCAGCACATCCAGACGGCCCCAGCGGGCAATGGCGTCTTCCAATAGTTTCTTCGCCTCCGCCTCGCTGGTCACGTCGGCGCGCACGGCCACGGCTTCCCCGCCCTCGGCTCGAATGGCGGCCGCCGCCGCTTCGGCGTCGTCCTTTGAGCTCGCGTAATTCACGATCACCTTGGCGCCGGCGCGGGCCAGCGTTTCCGAGATGCCACGGCCGATTCCGGTGCCGCCTCCGGTCACCACTGCGACTTTGTCTTTCAACGTCATGTCCTGAAGATCCTATCGCGGATTGTCCCGCAACTGCACCTGCTCGTAAATTTTTCTGGTCTGATCGAGATTCGCAAAATGCAGGCCCGGCAGCAGCGCCGACGCCGTGCCGGCGGCCACGCCCCAGCGCAACGCTTCGGCGAAATCGCCATTGGCGGCCATCGACCACGTGAAGGAAGCGGCCAGCGCGTCACCTGCGCCGATGGGCGAAACGGCGTCCACGCGCGGCGGAATCGCTTCGACGATCATGCCTTCGCGCGCGCCCAGGCATCCTTTCCCGGCGATGGAAACCACCACCAGTTCGGGACCCATCATGCGGATCCGCTCGGCCGCTTCCATCAGTTGGATGCGCGTGAGCAGAATCTTGTTTAACAAACGCTCGGCTTCATGCTGGTTGGGCGATACGACGGTGGGCCTGGCTTCAATGCCGGCTTCGAGCGGCTCGCCGTCGGTATCGAGCAGCGTCTTCACCTGATGCTTGCGCGCGGCGGCGATCAGCCGGGCGTAAAAATCGGCCGGCACACCGGGCGGCAGACTGCCGCACAGCATGAGCCATCGCGCCTCGGGCAGCCGCTTCGCCACCGCTTTCTCAATGGCCGTTTGCTCGGCGGAAGTGAGCGGCTCGCCTTTCTCGTTGAGCTTGATCGTCAGCCCCTGCGCGTCGGTGATATTGAGATTGATGCGCGTAGCGGCGCCGACTTCCACCGTATCGACGGTAAAGGCGCGCTTGCGCAGGTAGTGCTTGAGCCGCTCCCCGGTCGCGCCGCCGACCGGAGCGACGGCCACGGTCCTGCCTCCGAACGACTGGATTACTTGAGACGCATTGATGCCCCGTCCACCCGCGGCTTCTTCGGTGTTGAGGATGTAGGCGCGGTCTTCGAAGGCCAGGCGATCCACGGTGAGGTTCCGGTCGATGGCCGGATTCACGGTCAAGGTCAGAATCAAGCGTGGTCCCTTTCGAACATCTTCGCGCCGAGCGCGCCACCGAGAGTGGGCAGCAGCGTGAACATCACGAAAGACACGGCGAGGGAAAGAAAGAGAAACACCACGATGCCGGCCGGGTTCTGGAGATACTCCAGTACCTTCTCCACGTTCGGATCGCCCGGCTTCAATCCCGGCAGATGCTCGCGATAGAAATTGCTCAGGCCGCCCTGCGTCGACACGGAATAAACGAACAGCGTGAAAAAGATGGTGGCGATGGCGAAGGTGAAGATGCCGGTGAGCCATCCCATGCGCGCGCCGGCGGAAACGGAAAGGCTTTGCCCGGTGCGGCGCTGGTAAATGTAGACAGCCAGCATCCCCGCCAGAAGCAGAGCCAGGATGGGCCAGATTATGGGAAGCGGCACCGGGAACGAGACCAGCAGAAAACCGATGATGGAGGCGAGCATCGACGTCCGCACCGCGGCCGGGTTGCTGAAATTCACTTCGGCGATGGCGGCAGCCACGGGCGGCGCGGCGGCCGGAGGCTCGGGCGGCGCCGCTTCCGGAATCGCTTCGGCGGGCGTCTCAAACAATGGACGTCCACACTTGTGACAGAATCGCGATTCCTCAAGCAATGGAGCGCCGCAAGTGCAAGTAGCCGACACCAACCCAGTATAACGATGTGTGTTAAGTTCGTTGATTCGCATGCCTTCGAAAACACTGTGGGTTCTTTCATCACCGGCCGTGCCGTATCTGCGGCTGCTCGATCAGTTGCCCGATTCGACGCACATCGTAACCGGCGATTCCGAGCCGATCTTCGCCGCCGCCCCCGATCCCGATGCCATCATGTGCGGCCTCGGCCAGGCCGGCCTGCTGCGGCGCATGTGGCCGCGCTGTTCCCGGGCGAAATGGCTGCATTCGTTCAGCGCGGGCATTGAGAACATCCTGTTTCCGGAACTGGTGGAAAGTTCCATGCCGATGACGAACGCCAAGGGCGTATTCGCCCGGTCGCTGGGGGAATACGCGATCGCGGCGGCGCTGTTTTTCGCCAAAGACTTCCGGCGCATGCTGGCGAGCCAGGAAAAGGGCGAGTGGGATAGCTTCGACTACATCGATGAGTTGACCGGCTCGACCATGGGCATCGTAGGCTATGGCGGCATTGGGCGCGAAACCGCGCGCCGGGCCAAGGCGATGGGCATGAAGGTGCTCGCCTTGCGCCGCAATACGGCGCTTTCGGGCGGCGATGCCGAAGTGGATAAAGTGTACGGCCCGGGCGAACTTGAAACCATGCTGCCGCTGTGCGATTACGTGGTCGTGTGCGCTCCGAATACGCCGCAGACCAACGGCATGATCGCGGCGAAGCAGCTTCGATTATTGAAGCCCACCGCGGTTTTGATGAACGTGGGCCGCGGGCCGGTCATCGTGGAAAAGGATCTGATTCAGGCGCTTGAGGAGAAGTGGTTTCGCGGGGCCGCGCTCGACGTATTCGACACGGAGCCGTTGCCCAAGGGTCACGCTTTCTACCGGCTCAAAAACGTACTGCTTTCGGCGCACTGCGCCGACCACACGGCCAACTGGATCGAGGAATCGATGCAGTTCTTCGTGGATAACTTCCTGCGATTCGATCGCGGCGAGCCGCTTCAGAACTTAGTGGATAAGAAGGCCGGTTACTAAGTGGAGCCGGGATTCGCCGATATCCAGGCCGCGGCGGAGCGCATCCGGCCGCATGTGCACCGCACGCCGGTGATGACGTCGCGGACGCTCGACGCCCGGACGGGCAAGCGCGTCTTTCTCAAGTGCGAGAACTTGCAGCGCGGCGGCGCGTTCAAGCTCCGCGGCGCGGCGAACTTTCTGATGTCGCTGACCGAAGCCGAGGCGGCCCGCGGCGTGGTGGCTTTCTCTTCGGGCAACCATGCACAGGCGGTGGCCATCGCGGCCGGCATTCGCCGCACCAGTGCGACGCTGGTGATGCCGCATGACGCGCCCGTGTCGAAAGTGGAAGGCACGCGCGGCTATGGCGGAACGGTGGTCCGCTTCGACCGGATGAAAGAAGATCGGGAGGCGATCGGACGGCGGATTTCCGAGGAGAGCGGCGCCGTGCTGGTCCCTCCGTTCGATCACCCATGGATCGTCGCCGGACAAGGCACCGCGGTGAAGGAACTGCTCGAAGAGGTCGGCCCGGTGGATGCGTTGGCCATCTGCGCGGGTGGCGGCGGGCTGATCTCCGGCTCGGCGATTGCGGCCTCGGCGATGCAGCCGGGCGTGCGCCTTTTCGGAGTCGAGCCTGAGATCGCCAACGACTGGGCGCTGTCGATGGCGGCGGGAAAAATCGTGGAGATTGCGCCGCCGGATACCATCGCCGACGGTCTGCGATCGCTGAAACCGGGTAAGTTGACCTTCGCGATCGCGCAAAGGCTGGTGGAACGCTTCGTTCTAGTCAGCGAAGAGGAGATCCGAGAGACCATGCGGTTTTTGCTCGAACGGCTCAAGATCCTGGTGGAGCCGAGCGGCGCGGTGGGACTCGCCTCGGTCCTGTTCGGGAAGCTTCCGCCGGAGGTGCGATCGGTGGGCGTGGTGCTCTCGGGGGGGAATGTGGATTGGGACGTCGTGCGCGGTTTGTAACCGCGTACCGGCTGCATGCGGTCAGCCACGGACGTTGCCTGCGCGCCCGGCACCGCCGCCGCTGCTTGATGAAGCGCGCCGGTATGCGAGTGGTCATGCCGTGACCGCGCCGATGTCGATCAGGTAAAGCTGCCGCCCGCCGTTGTGCGCCGAATCGATCACCACCCTTTTTTCCATCTGGGCTGAAGCGCGGATGCGTGTCGCAGCGCCACTCGCCGGTGTATTCCCTGGGGGAATGAAAATCGCCCAGCGGGTGACGCCTGCGGTTCTGCGTGTCGTAAAGATAGACGTGCTGCAGCCGGTCCCGATCGGGATAGGTGTCGTTCAAAATCCAGCGATTGCCGGGCAGGTACGTGCAGTGGCCGTTCACCGGCATCAGTTCGGGCGCCACCACTTCCACCCGCTCGGTGCGGTCATGGAACAGATAGAACTTGTCACCATGCGAAGGATGCCAGGCCCAGGCCAGCACCGTGGCGGGGTCGCGCCAAACGAAATGCGACGTCTTGCCGTGCGGATCGAGGATGTGCAGATCCTTGCCGGTGGCGCTTGCGGTGAACATACGCGTGGAAAAACCGGCGCCTTCCTTCTCGCCGCGCCAGCGATGCAGAAAGATAAACCGGCGCCCGCCGGGTGAGATCAGCAAGTGGTTGAACCAGTGTTTGGCGCCCTTGGAATAGCCGCCGGGATGGGGAATGCGCGCGGCCTGGGCGATGGAGACGATCAGTTGCTTGTTGCCAGTAGCCAGATCGACTTTCCAGATCCCCACATCCTCCGGCGCCGCCACGTCGCGATTCGGATCGGCGATACCCGCGTAGCCATAACCGGGCCGCGAATGATTGAGGCGGCGAAAATCGCACGTCACCGCCCATTTCGCATCGGGGCTGATAGCGTAGACCGGCGACCCGATGGTGCGCCTCTTGCCGCTGCGCACGTTGACGATGTGGCAGACGAACTCGCCATCCACGCGATCGTTCCAAAGCACCGTGTCGCGCGAGCCCGGCAGCCACTGCAGCATCGAGCCCTGCTGCCAGTTCCAGGCGCGCGTCTCGCCAAGCCCGGTCCATTTGCCGCCGCCCGCGGTGTCGATCATCCCGATGCGAATGACGTCGTCCGGGCCCGGCGAGCGATGCTCGAAATCCACCTGCATGCCAAGTGCGTAGCGGCTGGTGGGATCGAACTGCAGTTTGTCGTAATAGCCGAACCAGTGAAATTTCGGACCGCGCGTCAACGGCCTCGCCGGAGCAACGGCACCAATGGCGCCGGCCGCGGCCAGAGACGATAGCAGGGTGCGTCTTGAAATCATCGCCTCTTAGTCTATAAGCTTAGGAACCGAGGATCCTACGATGAGTAAACTCAGCCGCCGTTCCGCTCTCGTCCTGCCGGGCGCAGCCGCCTTTGCAGCCCCCGTCAAACGCAACATCATTCGCGAAGACGATCCGGCCAATCTCAAAATCGGCCACATCATGAACTGGAACGCCACCGACGACTTTCTGCTGTTCTGCAAGCAGATCGGTTTGAAGTGGGCCCGCCTGATGTATCACGAGGAGCCGGAACTCGACCGGCTGCGCGGCATCCAGAAGCGGTTTGAAAACTACGGCGTGCGCTTCTATAGCGGCTGCCATTATTCCTATCGCTCACTCGACGTGCAGCTCGGCCGGCCCGGCCGCGATGAGCAGATCGAAAAGTTCCGCAAGTTCGTGCGCATTATGGGCCAGTTAGGCATTCCGGCGGTGAACTACGATTTCCATCCCGCCAACACCTACACCACTTCGGTTGTGGAACACCGCGGCTACAAGACCCGCCAGTTCAGCGAAAAGGACTTCCGCGAAAAGATCGAGAAGCAGGCCTTCGAGCGCGAATACTCGGCCGAGGATATCTGGGCCAACTACACCTATTTCATGAAGGCCGTGCTGCCGGTGGCCGAGGAAGCGAACGTGAAAATGGCCCTGCATCCGGACGATCCGCCGCTGGCGAAGATGAACGGCGTAGCCAAGCTGTTCGTCCATTACGACGGCTACAAGCGCGCCGAAAAGATCGCTGGCGCGAGCAAGCACTGGGGCTTGCGTCTTTGCGTGGGCACGTGGATGGAAGGCGGCGACCGCATGGGCAAGGACACCATCGGGATGATTCAGGATTTCGGCGGACGCGGTAAGCTGTTCGATATCGACTTCCGCAACGTCAGTTCGCCCCTGCCGGTGTTTCACGAGACGTTCCCCGATGAAGGCTACACCGACATGTACCAGGTGATGAAGGCGCTGCGCCAGGTGAAGTATTCCGACGGCATCGTGCCCGATCATATTCCGCCGCTCGCTTCCGATTCGGCGGAGCGGCGCGCCGGACTGGCTTACTGCATCGCCTACTTCCGCGCGCTGCTGCGGCGGGCCAACGAAGAGGTCGGCTGATTTCGCCCGGTCCCCCACACTCCTGGTTTCAGCGGTATCCTGTTACCAAGCTCAGGTGAAGTTGGGGGACCACGTATGTTTCAAGTGCAGCGCTCATTGCGCGCGGCCGCGCTGGCCGTCGCCGCTTTTTCCTTGGCCGCTCCCGCCGCGGCGCAAGTTTTATATGGCACGCTAACCGGCAACGTGACGGATTCGTCCGGCGCGGCGGTGCCCGATGTGCGTGTGGAGGCATCCAACGTACGAACGGGAGTGAACCGCACGGCCGCCACCGATGGCACCGGCTCTTACTCCTTCAACGACCTGCAGGCCGGAAGCTACAGGATCACGTTCACGGCGACGTCGTTCCGCACCGTGATTCAAGAGAACGTGGAGATCGCCACCAACGCCGTGCGGCGCGTGGATACGGCGCTGGCGGTGGCTCAGGTGAGTGAAGCCATCACGGTATCGGGCAGCGCGGTGGTGCTGCAAACCGACCGCGCCGAGGTGAACCATCAGATTCAGCAGTCGCAGATGGCGAACCTTCCGTTCACCGGCAATGCGGGGCGGAACTGGCAGGCTCTCTACAAGATTCTGCCCGGTTTTTCGCCGCCCGCCGAACTCCATTCGGATGCGGGCAATCCGCAGCGCGCCTTAGGCACCAACGTCAACGGCGCCTCGTATTCGAATAACAACACGCGCCTCGATGGCGCCACGGTGTCGTATCCCTGGCTGCCGCATATCGTGGCCTATGTGCCTCCGGTCGATGCCGTCGAGGCGGTGAACATCGTGTCGAATTCTTTCGATGCCGAACAGGGCATGGCCGGCGGATCGGCCATCAACGTTTCCATCAAATCCGGCACCAACGACTTCCACGGAACCGCGCATTGGTTCCACACCAACTCCGCGCTGCGGGCGCGAAATTTCTTCAATGCCACCAACGGCATTCCGAAAAACATCCTGAACCAGGGCGGGTACACCGCCGGCGGACCTATCCGCAAAAACAAGCTGTTTTTCTTCACCGATTGGGAACGCACGGTGCGGCGCGAATTCCGCTCGACGTTCCAGACCGTGCCAACCGAGGCGATGCGGCGAGGCGATTTTTCCGCGCTGCCGGTGGCCGGCGCTCTGCCTCAAATCTACGATCCGCTGACCGGGGAACCAAACGGAACCAACCGCGCTCTGTTTCCCAATCAGACGATTCCCTCGAGCCGTATCGACCTGGCGGCGGCGCGCATGAACGCCCTTCTGCCCGCGCCAAATCAGCCGACTTATCCGAACAACTATTTCGCCGCGGGCAGCTACCAGTTCGATCGCGACAACTTCGATTTCAAGGTGAACTACAACCCGAACCAGAAGTCGAGCCTGTTTACCCGCTACAGCTATTCTCCCAGTGACATCTTCGATCCTCCGGCGCTCGGTCCGGCGGGCGGCAACGCCATCGCGGGCGGCCAGCCCGGCAGTTCGCCCGGCCGCGTTCAATCGGCGTCGGTGGGTGGAACCTACACCGTCACGCCGCGGCTGCTGGCCGACGCCACGCTCGGCTTCACACGCCAGCGGCTGGGATCGGTCAACGTCGATATCGACAAGAACTACGGACTCGAAGAATTACAGATTCCCGGCACCAACGGCGCCGACCGGCTGCAGGGCGGCTATCCCCGCTTCAATGTCACCAGCATCTCCGCGTTCGGCAATCCGAACGTGTCGAATCCTTTTCTGTTCCGCGACAACCAATGGGTGGCCGGCGGCAACCTGAGTTATATGCGCGGCACGCATAGCTTGCGATTCGGCGGCGAGTATACCTATTACACGATCAATCACTTTCAGCCGCAGGCGGCATTCGGCCCGCGCGGCGGATTCAATCTGACTGGCGGGGTGACGTCGCAGCGCGGTGGGCCGGCGCCCGGGCAGTTCAACGGTTACGCGGATTTTCTGCTGGGGCTGCCTAACGCTATGGGCAAGGACGTGCAGTACATCAATCCGGCCGCCGTACGCATGCCTGGCTGGGGATTCTACGCCCGCGACCAGTGGCAGGTGACCCGCAAGCTGACGGTGAATTATGGAGCCCGGTTCGAGCGCTACCCCTTCGCCACGCGCGACCATCGCGGCGGGGAACGCTACGATCCGGATACCGACCTGGTGCTGATCGGCGGCGTCGGCAGTACGCCAACCGATACGGGCGTGAAGGTGCCGAAGCTGCAGGTGGCGCCGCGATTCGGCCTCGCTTATCGCTTCACCGAGAAAACGGTGTTTCGCGCCGGATACGGCATCTCCGTCGATCCGGATTCGTTCCGCCGCATGCGCGACTCCTATCCGGCGACGGTATCGTCGCAGTTCAATGCGCCCAGCACGCTCGAAGCGGCGGGTTCGTTCCGCACCGGCATTCCGGCGGTGGTAGTGCCAAGCCTCAACACCGGATCGATCGCCATCCCGAAGGCGGTGGGCACCGTGACCTGGCCGGTCGACTACCGGCGCGGCTATTTCCAAAGCTGGAACGTCACGCTGCAGCGCGACCTCGGCCTGGGTTTCAACCTTCAGACGTCGTATGTGGCAACGCGCGCCGTGCGGCAGACGGCGATCGTGAATCTGAACTACTCGCTGCCCGGCGCGGGTACAGGACTCGGGCGCGTGCTCGGCCAGCGCTGGCAGCGCACGGCGGACGTCAATCTCTATACGCCGTTCAATTCCTCCAACTACAACGGGTTCCAGAACCAGTTGCGGCGGCAGTTTGCGGGCGGTGGCATGTTCGGCGCCACTTACACCTGGTCGAAGTCCATTTCCTTTGCCGATAACAACGACTCGGGCCTGTCGTGGCATCAGCCGGAGTTGTGGGGCCGCAACCGCGCGCCCGCCGGATTCGACCGCACCCACAATCTCCAGTTGTACGGCGTGTACACACTGCCGTTTGGCAAGGGGCAGCGTTGGGCCAGCAAAGGGGCGGCCGGCCGGTTGGTGGGCGGCTGGCAGTTGAACGGCATCTTCAGCAGGATGACTGGCACGCCGTTCACGGTGGCATCGGCCGGCACCAGCTTGAACGCGGCGGGAGCCACGCAGACCGCCGATCAGGTGAAGGCGGACGTGCGCACGCTCGGCGGCGTGGGCCGCGGCAATTCCTGGTTCGATCCTCTCGCTTTCATCCCCGTTACCGCCGTGCGGTTCGGCAACACGGGACGCAATATCCTGCGCGGGCCGGGTCTGACGAACCTCGACGCCAGCATCTTCCGCGACTTCGCCATCACAGAGCGCTTCAAACTGCAATTCCGTGCCGAGGCGTTCAATCTGTCCAATACACCGGCGTTCAACAATCCCGGCGCGACGGCGTCCGCGGCGACGCGCAATGCGGCGGGAGAGATCGTCAATCTGGGTGGCTACACCGAAGTCACGGCCGCGCAGAACACCGAAAGACAGTTCCGGTTCGCGCTGAAGTTGTATTTTTGACGAACGGCCACCCCTTGTTTCCGGACGACGGCTGTGGTATCTCATTCCTCTCATGAAGTACCATCACGCCTCGATCGCGTTGCTGTCGTTCGCTCTCACCTCTTGTTCGGAGTCCGGCCCGCAACCGCCCGCCAAGGGCACACCCGCTTTCTACTGGAGCGCGGCGCAGGAATCGTTTCGCGCCGGGGACTACGCCAAAACCAACGACCATCTGGAGAAACTGACCAAAGGCGAGTTCGCGGCCAAGGCGGCGCCCTGGCGGCTCATTCTGATCGACGGTCTGGCCCACGGCTACGCCGACATGGCCGACAAGTTCGAAACCGGCGCGCGCGTCAACAAGGCCAATCCCGCGCCGTTCCGCCGGCAGGCATCGGACTTCCGCTCCATGTCGTCGCGGCTGGCGTTGAGTTTCGCCGAGACCTTGCAGGCGTTTGAGAAGACCAATCCGGCGGGTGATGTGACGCTCGACTTCCCGTTCCCCAGCGGCGCCAGCACGCCCGTGGCGGCAATCAACAGGACGCAGGAGGGAATGCTGATCGGCGGACCGGAGCTTGAGACCGCATCGAAGCAGGCGCTGCAGCGGTCGGTTCTGCTGGCGACGGCGCGCGCCGTGGGCGCCGGCGACGATACCGCCAAGGCGCGCGATGCCTTCAAGGCCGGCCCGGCGGCCGTCCCGGTCGGTACCTTCTTCCGCAGCATGGCGCAGGCGTCGCTGGACCGCGCCGACGTGTTCAGTTCCATCAAACTCGATCAGCCCGACCGCTACAAGTTCTTCTGCGACCATGCGCTTGAGTTAGCCAAGAAGCTGCCCGAGGGCAAGGACACCAAAGATCTGACGGCGAAGATTCAGGACGCCATCAAGAAGGCGAAGAAAAGCTGATCGCGCTATCATCCGGGGGATGAAAGCCGTCGCCGTCTTCCCCGGCAAGCGCGAAGTTCAAATCCTCGATCATCCCGAACCCGCGCTCACCGCGGCGTCGCAGGTGAAGCTGCGCATGCTCGAAGTGGGCGTCTGCGGCACCGACAAGGAAATCGTCGCCTTTCAGTACGGCACGCCGCCTGACGGGTGCGACTACCTGATCATCGGCCATGAGTCGCTGGGCGAAGTCGTGGAGGCGGGTTCAAGCGGTTTGCGCGAAGGCGACCTGGTGGTGCCCACGGTGCGGCGCCCTTGCCTCAACACCGAATGTATCGCCTGCCCGGCCGGCCGCCAGGACTTCTGCTACACCGGCGAGTTCACCGAACGCGGCATCAAGCAGGAGCACGGCTTCATGACCGAATACGTCGTGGAAGACGAGCGCTACCTCAACAAAGTGCCGGCGTCGCTGCGGCCCTGGGGCGTCCTGGTGGAGCCGCTCACCATCGCCGAGAAAGCCATCGAGCAGGTGCGCGACGTGCAGAACCGGCTGCCCTGGAAGAAGGCGCCAGGCGGCGATATCGGCACGGGCCATCAGGCGGTGGTTCTGGGCGCCGGCCCCGTTGGATTGCTGGGAGCGATGGCGCTGCGCGTGGCGGGCTTCGATGTATGGGTCTATTCCCGCCAGACGCCGGGCGACGGACGCGCCGGGATCGTGTCCGCCATGGGCGCCCATTTCCTCGATGCCGAACGGACGCCGGTGTCTGAAATCACATCGAGCCTCGGGCACACGCTCGATCTGGTCTATGAAGCCGTGGGCGCCAGTTCCCTCGCGTTCGAGTTTCTGAAGGCGCTGGGACCAAACGGGGTGTTCATCTTCACGGGCGTGCCCGGGCGGAAGGCGCCCATCGAAGTGGATACCGATCTTCTGATGCGCGACTTCGTGTTGAAGAATCAGATCGTGTTTGGAACGGTGAATGCCCCGCGGTCGAGCTTCGAGGCGGCCGTGCGTGACCTGTCGATCTTCGCCGGACGCTGGCCCGATGCGCTCAGCCGCATTTTGACCAACCGTATCCCCATCGACCGTGCGCTCGATCCGCTCAGTGGGAAAGTTGCCGGGATCAAAAACATCATCACGCTATGAAACTGACTCTGATTTTATGGACCGCCGCCGCATTGGCGGCCGAACGCGGCGAAGAGATCCGTTTGTGGGCGCAAGGCGCGCCGGGTTGGGAAAGCGTTACCGCGGCCGAGGTGTCGAAGCCTTCCACCACCGCCGCCTACCAGGGGCGCGCCGCCAATTACACGGTGACCCACTATCCATCGCTGTTTGTGTTCCTGCCGCCGGCGGAAAAGGCCACCGGCGTGGCCGTGGTGGTGGCGCCGGGCGGCGGGCACAGGCAGTTGGTGATCGAAAAGGAAGGCTGGGAGTTTGCCGATTGGCTGAACGAGCGCGGCATCGCGGCCTTCGTGTTGAAATACCGCTTGGCCAAGGCCGAAGGTGCGAAGTACACTCTGGCCGCAGACGTGTACGCCGATGCGGCCCGCGCCGTCCGGTTGGTGCGCAGCCGCGCCGGGGAATGGAAGCTGAATCCAAGCCGAATCGGCTTTGCGGGATTTTCAGCGGGCGGAGAAGTGGCGGGCATGATCGGCACGAAATTCGACGCTGGCAACGCCACCGCCTCCGATGCCATCGAGCGCGCCAGTTCGCGGCCCGATTTCAACATCCTGATCTATCCCTGGTACCGGCCTGGCGCCAACAAGCCCGAAGCCACCCCGCTGTTCCCCGTGCCCCAGGATGCGCCGCCGACCTTCATGGTCTGCACCGACGACGACCGCTCGCACGTCGAGCCCACCGTCAAGTTCTACCTGGAGTTGGAACAGCAAAAGGTGCCAGCCGAGATGCACATCTATACATACGGCGGCCATGGCTTCGCACTGCGCCCGACCAAGAAGCCCGCGCCGGTGATGAAGTGGCCCCAGCAGCTAATGGATTGGATGAAAGAGCGAGAGTTGCTGCCCTAAGCGCGAGCCGGTTCGCCGAACCAAGAGCGCATTCGGGCAGTAGCGCCGCGGAACACCGCGCGCAGCGCTTTCCAAACCAGCCGGATCACGATGAGGCAGACCACCACCAGAACGGCCACTAAAACCGCCGTGAACACCGGATACTGCGCGGCCAGCGCCACCAGCGAGAAGCTGAACACATCTTCGGCCAAGCTCAGTCCGGCCGAGGTGACCGGTTCGCCGGTGCCGTGCGCGAGCAGGCGCACGCCCATCTTGGTGGTGTGCGATGTCAAGGCAAGTCCGCCGCCAAGCAGCGCCACCAGCGTTTGCTCCATCGGGCCCAGCTTGGCGGTCGCCGCCAGCGCCATCGCCGCAGCGCCCAACGGCCGGATCACGGTGTGAATCGTATCCCAGACGGCGCTCACAACCGGGATCTTGTCGGCGATGAATTCCATCGCATACATCACGCCCGCCACCGTAAGCACCACCGGATGCGACAACGGCTGCAGTTCGGCCGGCAGTCCATGCAACAGGTCGAACTTCAAGCCCAATCCCACCATCAGCACGGCGGCGTAAAGGTTGATACCCGAGGCGAAAGCGATTCCCAGCAGCCCGCTCAGCGAAGATAGTCCGGATAACAAGTCACACCCCTCCCGTTTCAATCATACGTAAGGCGCGGGAAAAAAGTTCCTCAGCCCGCCAGGATTGGCTTGACCACCTGGCCGTGCACGTCGGTGAGGCGGAAGTCGCGCCCCGCATAGCGGAACGTGAACCGCTCATGATCGAAGCCGAGCAGGTGCAGCAGCGTGGCATGCAGATCGTGCACGTGCACGCGATCGGTTTCGGCGCGGAAGCCGAACTCATCGGTGGCGCCATAGGCCATGCCGCCTTTGCTTCCGCCGCCGGCCAGCCAGACCGAGAAGCCATACGAGTTGTGATCGCGCCCCGCCGTCCCGGCATTCGATCCGAACGCCGGCAATTCGACGACCGGAGTGCGCCCGAATTCGCCGCCCCACACGACCAGCGTGTCGTCCAGCATTCCGCGCTGCTTCAGGTCGGTGAGCAGCGCGGCGATGGGCTGGTCGGCCTCGAACGCCAGTTGCTTGACGCGCTTGGCCACGTCGTCGTGCGTATCCCAGGGCTGTCCCGCTCCATGCCACACCTGCACCACGCGTACGCCTTTTTCAAGCAGCCGCCGCGCCATCAGCATCTGGCGTCCATGCAGCGTGTCGCCATAAAGATCGCGAATGTGCCGCGGTTCCTTGGAAAGGTCGAACACGTCTTCGGCTTCCATCTGCATTCGAAAGGCGAGTTCGAACGAATGGACGCGCGATTCCAGCGCTTCGTCTTCGGCGCGCGGCGCCTGATACTCGCGATTCATCGCCGCCAGCAGGTCGAGTTGCTTCTTCTGATCCTCGCGCCGCGTGAGGCGGTTCTGCACGTTCTCCACCAGCTTGTCGAGCTCGGTTTCGCGCGTGTCGATGTGCGTGCCCTGGTAGGCGCCAGGCAGGAACGCCGACTTCCAGTTCTGCGCGCCGCGCACCGGCAGACCGCCGGGACAAAGCGAGATGAATCCCGGCAGGTTTTGATTTTCCGACCCAAGCCCATACACCACCCACGATCCAAAGCTCGGCCGGCTCTGCTGCTGCGCGCCGCAATTCATCATCATGAGCGACGGCTCATGGTTCGGCACTTCGGTGTGCATCGAGCGAATCACGCACAAATCGTCGGCATGGGCGCCGGTCTTGGAGAATACTTCGCTGATCTCGAGGCCGCTCCGGCCAAAACGGCGGAAGGCGAACGGAGACGGCAGGGCGGTGCCGGTGCGCCGCTCGGTGCGCAGGTGAACCGGCAGCGGCTGCCCGGCGTATTTCGCCAGCGCCGGCTTGGGATCGAAGGTATCCATGTGCGAAGGGCCGCCGTTGGCGAAGATGTGGATCACCCGCCTGGCGCGCGGCGCAAAATGCGGCTGGCGCGGAGAAAGCGGACCGGCGTGGGCCGCCTGCCGCAGCACGGCGGCGAGCCCGAGTTGGAAAAATTGACGGCGGCCGAGGGTCATAGAGATTCAATCCAGGAAAGCGAATTCGTTGGTCAACAGCAGCACCTGCGCCAGTTGCTCCCGCGGAGTGAGCTTTGGAATCGCCGGACCCGCGAACTGCTTCTGCGCGTTCCAGGCCGCGTTCGCGGCGGTGAGTGTGGGGCTCCACTGGAAATCGTCGGCTTCGTAGTCGCCATCGGAATCGACGAGGAAGTCGAGGATCTCGCCGCGGGTGACAGCGACACTTTTCAGTTCCGTCGCAACGCCGGGGTTGGCCTGGTAGCTGATCTGATCCTTGGGCGGAGGCGGAGGATCGACCCGCCATTGCCCCAGCACGCCGCGCCGGTTCGAAACCAGCCAGCCGCGAATGCCGTTGCTCAACTTGAACCGAAGCTCAAACGCGCCCACCGCCAGCACCAGCTTGCCGTCGAGATCCACGGCGCCGTCGATCGGCGAAACCCAGCGGCGCACGGCCACATTCGCGAGATCGTCGCCCGGAGCGCCGCCAGTCGCGGTAATCCGCGCCACTCCGGTTTTCGCGTCCAGGCCCGCCGAGGCGTTCTGCCATGCCTTGCCGGTGAAATACCGGAACGGTTGAAACCCGGTGACGCGGCCGGACGCCGGATCGAACCGCGCCGTGCCGTATTGCCAGGCTGATTTCTCCGGCGTGGGTTCGGCGGCGGGTTCGGCGCGCCAGAACATCCCGGCGCGAGCGGCTTCAGAGGCCGAAGGTACACGTCCCAACGCCAGTTGATACAGCTCCCGCACATCGCCCGCGCGGGCCGCCAGGTGGCGCGCCATTTCGCCTACAAACGGGCTGTTCAGCAGAAACAATCCCTGCTGCGGCACGGTCGTCTGATAGCGTTGCGGCGAATGCTGCTCGGGGTCGGCGACATCGAAGGTCTTCAGTAATGCCAGCGGACGCTCTCGTTCGATCATGGCGTAGAGCGTGCGCCGCGGGTCGGCGGGAATCGCGGTGATGGAGATGGGCTGGCCCCCGATCGTGGCGTCGAGGCGTCCCGAGACGGCGAGCATCGCGTCGCGCAAGGCTTCGAAATCCAGACGCCGCCGCGGCATGTGCCACAGCAGCTTGTTCTCCGGATCCTTGAGGCGTGCCTCGGCCTGGCTCGCGCTCGACTGGCGATAGGTTTCTGAGAGCACCAGGCGGCGAATGAGCCGCTTCATCGACCAGCCGTCGCGAATAAAATCGGATGCCAGCGAATCGAGCAGCGCCGGATGCGTGGGCGGATCCCCACGGACGCCGAAGTCGCTCGGCGTGCGCACCAGGCCTTCGCCGAACAGCTTCTGCCAGACGCGATTCACCATCACGCGCGCGGCCACCGGATCGCGATCGCCGGTGATGGCCCTGGCCAGTTCGAGGCGCCCCGTGCCGGTGGAAAAACATTGATCCTTCACCAGCACCGAAGGGAAGCAGCGGCGCACTTGCTCGCCAAGATCGTGCTGATTGCCGCGATTGAATACGTAGGCGGGCTTGATGACGGCGCGATCGTTGGCACCGAGCACGATCGCGCGCGAGCCGCGATAGGCCGCATCGTTCAGCATCTGCTCGTATTGCCACTGCAGATTGCGCACCGTGTTGGCGTCCCCTTCGGTCATGATGGAAGGAAAATCTTCCACCGGCACGTCGGGTGGGGCATCGGGCCCGTCGAGCAGCGCGTTCACCTGGCCGCCGGTGGGCCGGTCCTTCAACGTTCCCAGCCGCCCGGCCCAGCGGCCAAGCACCAGCGAGTTGAGATTCTTTTCCCGCGCCAGATTTTCAAGCGCGGCGCGATTGAGTTCCCTGCCCTCCCACAGCGCATCGAGATAACGGCGTACTTCCTTCGGGTCGCGAAACTCGGCTCGCAGTTCCTGCAAGCGCTCGGCGATGTAATCCTGGCGGATCTTCTTTCGCTCGGCGGCGCGCCGCGCGTAGAAATCGGGTAGAGGGCCGGCCTCCACCGGCTCGCCGCCATAGCGTGTATTGGCGAAGATGCCGTAGAGCGAGTAATAATCGCGCGTGGGAATCGGATCGAACTTATGGTCGTGGCAGCGGGCGCAGCTTACGGTGAGACCAAGCAGGCCGCGCGTAACCAGGTCGATCTTGTCGTCCACCACGTCCGGCAGATCGGTGGCGCGGTTCGGATTCACGCCCAGCGACAGGAACCCCAGCGCCGCCTGGTCGAGCTTGCTCACGCCTTCCATCTGGTCGGCGGCCAGTTGCAGAGCGAGGAAGCGGTCATAGGGAACGTCGCGGTTGAAGGCGCCGATCAGCCAGTCGCGATAGCCGAACGAGACCAGAAAAGCACGTCCGAGAAAGCCCGTATCGGCGTAGCGCGCGACGTCCATCCAGTGGCGCGCCCAGCGCTCGCCAAATTGCGGCGCGGCGAGGTAGCGATCGACGGCCGCCTCGAAATCGAGCGCATAGTCGCCGGCGGCCGGTGGAAGTCCGGTGAGATCGAAGCTCGCCCGGCGGATCAAAGTGCGTGGATCGGCGCGGGGCGACATCGCCAGGCCCGCTTCCTTCAGGCGCGCGCGGATCTGATCGTCGATCGAACCGGAGCCGGGTCGAAGCGGCTGCCACGCCCAATGATCGGCGCCGGTGGATTTCCGCGCCATCGTGGGCGCGGCGGCGGCCGGAGCGGGCGCGCCCATTTCCACCCACTTTGCCAGCACCGCGATTTCCTCGGGCGCGAGCTTGCCAGTGGGCGGCATACCCTTGGTCTGGTAACGCACGGCGGGGAGCAATCGCGTGAGAATCGCGTCGCGGTGCGCCGCCGGATCGTCCAACCGGAGGCCCGCCATCGGAGAGGCCAGTTTCGCGCTATGGCACGAGTGGCACTTGGCGGCCAGCAGCGGCCGGATGCGGCTTTCAAAGAAGTCCAGGCCGGGATCGGCACCGGCCGAAACCGCCGCCGCGGCAAGCAGGAGGAGCCTCACGGAGTTAGCGTATCAGATCGCTCTTGCGGGTTCGCCGGTTCAACCGTGCGACGAACTCGGCGTGAGCGGGCAAGAGCACTCCGCGGTCAATGGCGGCTTCCAGCGCCGCGGCATCCGAGCGCCACAGCGGCGCTGGATCGAGCCATAAACCGGGAAAGCACCTGGAACGGAAGACTCCTCCGGTTGGCGGCAATGTTCGATATTTGCCTTCGGAGAGCCAGCGCCAGACGATTCGTTTCTCGGAAACCAACACCGAGACATACTCCTGCACGCCAGTGCGTTCGTATAGCGACACCTTCGCTCGCAGGTCCCGGCCGTGGCTCGACATCGTCACTTCCACGATCAGTTCCGGGGCACCGGCTCCGTACTTGCCTTTTCGCTTCGACTGCCCTCCGTGCTCTGGCAGAATGCGCAAGGCCAGGTCGGGCTGGGGAACATCCATGCGGCTCATGACCCAAGTGGAATCCGATCCAGCTCTGCATCCCGGCGTTCGAGCCACGTAATGACTCAGCCACCCGCCAAGCGCTGTCTGGAGATCGCCGTGATCCAGCGAAACGGGCGACGGCATGAGAACGATTCCTCCGATGAGTTCCGCACGCTTCAAATCTGGCATCGCGTCCCAGCGCCGCAGAAATTCGGTGCTGTCCAAACGATCCCCTTCCTGTAAAACCGGAGGAATGGCAATTGCGGCGCTTGGCATAGGAACAACTGTCTTCGTGATCAGCGTAGCATGAGCGATCAGCGGAACAGCCGCGGCGCAAAGTCGTGAAAATGCCGCCGCCAGGAATGCCATTCGTGAGCCGTATCGGGCGAGATATAGACAACATGTTCGATGCCGTGTTTCTTCAGCGCCGCATCCGATGTTTCCAGCGCCTGCACCAGACGCGATTCCGCCCCGCCCGCGCCCAGCCAAAACAGATGCACCTTCTTATTGAACTCCACCGCATTCCGGAAAACGCCGTCGTAGCCCGTCTCGAGATCGGCCGTCACCGTGGCGCCGCTGAACAGCCCGATGGAGGAAAACTTGTCGAGATGGCGCAGCCCGATCTGCATCGCTTGCATGCTACCCATCGACAAACCGGCAATCGCGCGATGATCGCGCCCGGGCCGCGTGCGGAAGGTACGGTCGATCAATGGAATCAGATCTTCGACCACGACGCTCTCAAACGTCGAGGCACGCAGAGTACCCGCCGCGCGCTCCCGCGCCATACGATCCGGATCTCTTGGCTGAGCCTGTTCGCCCGGCCGCATGGCATAGCCTTTGTCCATCGCGACGATCATGGGCTTCGCTTTTCCCGCCGCCAGCAGATTGTCGAGAATGAAATGCACATGGCCCTGCCGCGACCAGCCGGTCTCATCCTCGCCGGCGCCGTGCTGCAGGTACAGAACCGGATAGCGGGCGCGCGGATTCTGGTCGTAACCGGGCGGCGTATAAACCATGGCGCGCCGCCACTGGCCCGTCACCTTCGATAGATAGGGCAGGCTGCGCACCTGCCCATGTGGCACGTCCTTCGGCCAATAGAAATCCTCGCCGGGCTTGGGAATCTCGATGCCGCTGGTGGGCCGCCCGTAGCCGAAGAAAGCCTCGCTTCCCGGGTCGTTCACCGCCACGCCGTCCACCAGGAACCAGTAGTAATGAAATCCGGCCACGGCGGGCGGAATGGTCAGAGTCCAGAAGCCATCCTCGCCCTTGGCCATTTCAAGCGGAGCCGCGCCCAACGCGCCCGCCAGTTGCACCTTCGATGCCTTCGGCGCGAGCAAACGGAAGCTTGCGCGGCCGTCGGCATAAACGCGCGGATAGGACTGGTTCATCAGGTTCGTCGTGGCCGGCGCCGAACCGTCGCCTTGCGCGTACAGCAGTACCGCCAACAGCAACGCGAGCATCGCCGGTCAGAATACCAGACGCAGAGCCATCTGAATCCGCCGCGGTTGATTCGCCTGGTTGGTGATCAATCCGAAGTTCGCCGCAGTCGGGTTGATGACCGGACCCGAAAAGATGGGCCGGTTGGTTGAGTTGAAAAACTCGCAGCGGTATTCCAGCCGCAGACGCTCGGTGATGGGCATTCCCTTGATGACCGAAAAGTCCAATTGGTTGACGTCGTCGGCGCGCAGGTTTGCAAAGCGCGTGGGGAAGGTCCGCACGTTCCAGTCGAGCTGCTGCCCGGGAATGCGATTGAACTGCGTGGTGTCGAAGGAGCCATCCACCCGGTGCGGATCGAGATTCAGCGGGCCGCCGTAGTAAATCAGATTGCCCCAATTGCCAAGCGGGGAGCCAGGCTGCAAAGTGAAGATGCCGTTGAGGACCCAATTGCCGATGGCGAGATTCAACCCTCGGCCCACGCCGCCGCCGATCGCCTTGCCCTTGCCGAAGGGCAATTCATAGGAGCCCGAAAGCACCACGCGATAAGGCCGGTCTTCGGCCGCGATGCGCTTCTCCAGCAGCGGATCGGCGTCGTTCAGCCGGCTCCGCTTTTCGATCAGCTTCGACCACTGGAAGTTGCCGAGCATCTGGAACCCGCGCGAGAAGCGCTTTTCGACGCGCATCTGCGCCGCGTGGAAAGCCGACGAGCCGTCGGTCGGCAACTGCGCCGTGACGCCGGTAAATTGCGGGTAGCGGCTGAGGATCTGATTGCGGGCGATCACGCCACCGTTCAATCCAGTGCCGGGAATCAGTCCGGCCAGCGGATTCGAAACATTGCCGGTCATGCGGTCGATGTTGGCCTGGTCGCGATTGGGCGAGCGGGAAAGGTAGTCGAGCGGCGTCCAGTCGAGCTGATGATCGACACCGAGCTTGACGGCCTTGTTCCCCATGTAGCCGAACTCCACCACAAGGTTATTCGAAAGCTCGCGCTGAATGCCGATCTGCCACCGCGTCGAATACGGGTAGCTGGGATTAGGCGTGTAAAAGTTGACGGCGCGTCCCATGAAAGTGCCGAGTCCAAGCGACGAGCCCGTCGGCTGCTGCACGCCGCTGGGAAAAGGATTGGCGAGCGTGGAGGATGGCGAGAGGAACCCGTTGAGAGTGGCGACCATCGGCGTCTGCTGGCTGAAGCCGAACGAGTTGTTTCCCACGACGCCGAAATTGAAGTAATAAAGACCCACGCCGCCGCGCACGACGTACTTACTGCCGAGGCGGCCCGGCGTCCAGGCAAAGCCAAACCGCGGCGAGAAGTTGGCCTTGGGCGTCGAGTAAATGCCCCGGTTCCCCGCGCCCGCAAACAGAAGCCCGCCGTTGACGGCGAATTGAGAGGCCGCCAGTTCCGGCAGCGGATTGGCGCGGTAGGCGGCGACGGCCGCGGCCGAGATCGGGCTGGCCGCGTCGGAGAAACCGTTCACCGTCCGGTTGTAACGTTCGGTGGTGGGCGTTTCCGCTTCATACCGCACGCCGATGTTCAGCGTCAGGTTCGATTTCACGCGGAAGTCGTCCTGCAGAAACAGCGCGTAATAGCGGTTCTGATTGGTGCGGAACGCGTTCAGATCGTAGGCGCCGGAAGTCGGCATACCCAGCAGGAAGGCCGCGAAATCCTGGCCCAGCGGAGCGGCGGCGGCGTTGTCGAGCGGTCCCACGGTCCAGTTGGTGCCGAAATAGAAATCGCCGTTGCTGAACCCGTAGTCGATCTGAGATTCGCGGAACTCGCGCAAGTCGGCGCCGAATTTCAGGCTATGCTTGCCGGCGATCTTGGTGAAGCTCGAAAAAATCTGGAAGATGTCGAAGGGGAACTCCACGCCGCCCGAATCGCCCAGGCCGTTATAAGTCGTGGTTCCAGCGGCACCGGCACCGCTCGACGATCCGATGCGGATGCGCGGCAGCACGCGCCGGGGCGACGCCGCCGAGAGGGAGGACGGGAATCCCAGCGTCGTCGAATCGAAGCCTTCCGAGTAGTTGATGCGCGGCTCGATGAAGCGCGTCCAATTGAGGCGCGTGTTCATGATGAACGTCGGCGTGAGCGTGTACACGTCGTCCAGCATGTAGCCCCAGTTGATGCGGCGCAGCGGATTGGTGGCCGTCGGGTTGTCGGTCAGGCTCTTGCCAAATCCGTTGCCGCCCTGCCCGATGCGGATGTTGTGGCGGGCGTTGAAAAAGAACTTGTGGCGGTCCGAAGCGTTGACGTCCATCCGGCCAAGGAAATTGTAAAAGGTGTTGCGCTCCCCGTTGGTGTTGGACAGGAAATTATCCTGCCCGTTGGGGCGGCCCGCCTGATTAGGGTCCACGTAATACTGCAGGTAATTGCGGGCGATGGGCGAAATCCGGCTGGCCGGTATGACGTTGTTCGGAAACGCGGTGCGCCGCACCCCGCGCGCCTTCGGCGATGCCGGTGGCCGGGTCCCAAATCGTGTAAACGGCGCCCTGGCTCAACAATTGCGAAAAGTCGCCGCCGCGCTGCGCCGGTGTCGGCAAGGTGTGCAGCGAGGGAGCCGGCAGCGCATCCCTTACCCCTTCATAGGCGAAAAAGAAGAACAGCTTGTCGCGCCCGTTGTAGACCTTGGGAATGGTGACGGGGCCGGAAAACGTTCCGCCGTACTGATTGAAGCGGCTGACCGGTTTCTTGGCGCCGCTGCGGTTGGTGAAGAACGGCGTGGCGTTGAACGCCGAGTTCTGATTGAACTCGTAAAGGGTGCCGTGGAAATTATTGGTGCCGCTTTTGAGAATCACGTTCACCGTGCCGCCGCCGGTGTGTCCATAGGCGGCATCGGCCTGGAAGCTTTCGGCCTTCACCTCCGCCACCGCGTCCATGGGCGGATTGTAGGCCACGCGCAAATTGCCGGTGGTGTCGGGTGCGCCGTCGATCAGTAACTCATTGCCCTGCCCCGGCGCTCCGCCCATCGAGAACCCCGAAGGTCCGGCGTTGTCGAAGGGGCGTGTGAACCGCGGGTCGGTGTTGGGCGTGACGCCGAACGCCAACTGCGCCAGCGCCAGCGGGGTGCGGCCCGAGACCGGCATGCGGTCGATCTGCTGCGTCGTGATCACCTGGCCGCTTGAGGCGGTGGTGGTCTGCAGCATCGGAGCTTCGGCGGTCACGTTTACCGTTTCGGTCACCGCGCCCACTTCGAGCGCCATATCCAAACCGAGGCGCTCGTTGGCGCCGGCCACAATGCCGTCGCGCTGGTACTTCTTGAAGCCGCTCGCTTCCACGATGATGCGATAGGTGGCGGGTGGCAGAAAAGGAATCGTGTAAAGCCCCTCGGCGTCGGCGGCCGTTTCGGACTTCGCTCCGGTTTCGGTGTGTATCGCGGTAATCTTCGCCGCCGGTACACCCGCGCTCTGCGCGTCGGTAATGCGGCCGGAAATGGTGGCGCGAAATTCCTGAGCCATCAACGCGCAGTTGATGGCGAAAATGGCAACCAACGACTTGGTCATATTTGCCAAGGCCCCCTTAAGACGTTTGCCACAGCGTAGCATGCGCCCGGTTTTCGCGCGCTTAAAAGTTATTCATCCAATCGAGCGTCCGCACTGGCGCGGGGTCTGTAGTCACCCGGCCCTGGTGCCGATGGTTCTAAGGGGATTATTGGAGATGACGGAGGGCCGCTTTCAGGAGTCATGGAAGGAGATACTGGCCGAGTGCGAACTCGAATACCTTCCAAAGAAGCGGCTGCAAACACTGGCCACTCGAACCACCGAGCAGGATCTGCGCTTCCTGCTGTCGGAAGCGGAGCGGTTCGGACAGGAATGGGCGGCGGTTCGCGAGAAAGGCGATAGCGACGCGGGCCGCAACTATTGGCGCAAGAGCACCTGCGTCGAGGAGATCTTCAAGCTGCGCGGGCCGGAGGCGGCGAACTTTCTCAAAGCCGTGGCTCAGGATGCCGGTTCGCCTTATCAGAAAACGGCGGCGCGGCTGCTGCAGTCGGCAGCCGCCCATTTCGACTACGAACAGAGGAAGGCGATGCGCGGCACCACCACCGAACGCGAGCCTGCCTCGCGCCGGGATTTCTGGGATCGCGAAAAGTAGCGGTCAGTACCCTTTCGACTTATCCACCACGTTCACAAACGGGCGGCCGTCGCCAAACCGGCGCAGATTTTCCTTGATGGTGTTGGACATGCGCTCGGCGTCGTGGTCGGAACGTCCGGCGATGTGCGGCGTGATGATGGCATTGTCGAACTTCCACAGCGGGTGGCCGGCGGGCAGCGGCTCGGGATCGGTCACGTCGACGCCGGCGCCCGAAAGCTTCTTGCTGTCGAGAGCCTTCACCAGCGCGTCCATGTTGTAGATGCCGCCGCGGCTGACGGCGATGAAGTAGGAGTTCTTCTTCATCAGCTCAAACTGGTTCGGCCCCATCATCTTGTGGCTCTTTTCGGTGTGCGGCGCCGAGATGAACACGACGTCGGCAAGCGGCACCACTTCATCCAGTTGATCGGGTTTCACCACGCGCTGCCAGAACGGCGAGAACGGAATGTCTTCCGGATCGACGCCGATGATGTTCATGCCAAACGCCCAGGCGCGTTGGGCAATCTGCTGCCCGATGCCGCCCAGCCCGATGATGACTCCAGTCTTGCCGCGCAGTTCGATGCCCGGGTATGGCCGCGCCTGCCACTTTTCGATCTTGCGGTGTTCGATGAAGGTGTGGATGCCGCGGCTCAAGGTGAGCAGCATCGCCATGGCGTGATCGGCGATTTCCGGCCCCTGCACGATCTGGTTGTTGGTGACGACAATGTTGGAATCGCGCAGGGCGGTGGAACCGGTCCGGTGCAGGATGGTTTCCACGCCGGCGCTGCGAATGGCGGTCCATTGCAGCTTCTTACCGGCCCGCACCATGTCGGGCGTGATGGTGCCGATGAAGCCCTCGGCATCGGCGATCTCCTGCATCACGTTTTCTTTGGTGACTCCGACGACTTTCACCTTATTGCTGACGGCCTGCAACTCGGACACTTCGGCGTCGGTCATGCCCATGGCCAGCACTTTCTTGGTCTGCGCGGGCGCGGCCGCCACACACAAGGCAAAAACGAGAACGAATCGGCGCATACTTGGAGGGTCCTCCCTTTCCGGAAAAGCGCAATTCTATCAGATGAACGCGATTACGTCGATTTCCACCAGCGAATTGCCGGGAATGCCGCCGGCGGCGGCAATGGTGGTGCGCACCGGAGGCTCTGCGCCGAAACGTCCGTGGAAGGCTTCGTTCATCTCCTTATAATCCTTGAGATCGTTGAGGTAGACGTTACATTTCAGCACCTTGTTCATCGAGGAGCCGGCATTTTCGAGCTCCTTCTGAATCTCATCCAGCACGTGCTTGGTATGGGCCTTGATGTCGCCTTCAAAGTGGGCGCCTTTGCCGGCGATGAACAGCAGGTTGCCATAGGACACCGCGCCGTTAAACAGCGGCGTCTTGGCGGGAGCGGCCGCTCCATTCTTGCGATGCACCTTCTTTTCGGGCTTGGTTTGCGCTTGCGCGGCGGAGGAAGCGGCCAGTCCTGCCGCCGCCGCGCCGAGGATGTTGCGGCGGGTGTTTTTCATCCCTACAGGATAATCCGCGGCCGGGCGATACTGGAATCCGCTCCGGTTTTTCGTCGCTTGCGCTCGACACTCTGCAAATTGTCTGGCGGCCATCGGCGCCACAGTTGTGGAACCGTCGTTTCCGCAAACAGCCGGTACGGGTCAGCGCCGCGTACCAGTCTACGTTCACAACCGCGACATATCGTTCTTTGTCGTCCGCGCCCGGGTCATCACTGGCATCGTTCCAGCCACTATCCACGATGAATCGCTTGCAGAGCGAGCCGCGGCTCGTGCGCGATGATTTGAAGCAGCGCTGCGGCTGGGCCAGTGGGGCGGCGGCGGTCCTGTTCCCAATTCTGCAGAGTCTTGACGCTCACGCCGATAAGGCTTGCAAACTCCGATTGCGAAAGGCTCGTCCGTTCTCGAATTGCGCGCACACCCGATGCCTCAACGACGAATCGGCGCGAAGGCTTGCGCTCGCCACGCAAGATCGCTCCACCCTCTCGAACGCTTCCAAGAAGGTCTCCGAAGGTCTTCGCGTCAAGTCCTTTGTGCTTCATCTCCAAACTCCTCTTTCACGGCTTTTGCCAGCAGTGCTGTCTGTTTGGCAGACAGGTTGGCCGCAACGTTCTTCGGAAACGCATACAACAGAACGATCAAGTTCCTTCGCACCGCCCAGTAGTAGATCACTCGGGCGCCGCCGCTCTTGCCCCTCGATCCCACAGCCACACGAATCTTCCGAATTCCACCGCCACCCCGAATGATAGGTCCTTTTGCTGGGTTGGCAGCGAGTTCGGTCTGAAATGTCCGGTACTCCTCGTCCTCGAGAAGTTCCATCATTTGTTTCGTGAAGACCGAGGTTTCGATCAGTTCCACTTGTTTCGAGTATACGCCATTGGCGGATAGATCGCCGATGGCCGCCCCAGTCTTCCTGACAGATCGCGAGAAGTCGCGGGGGCGGCGAGATCTCACCCTCGACGCTGATCAGAAATCGCTTGTAGCACTGCCTTTGTATTCTCGTTGATCAGCCTCTTGATCTTTGCCGTGCAGACCGCTGCGATGAGGCCGGCTCCAATGAGCAATGGCTCCAGTCTCAGTTCAGGCTTTGAGCTCCGTTCCGTCAACCAAATGACGGCCCCGAAGGCCAGCACTGTTGCTGCGATCTCTTTCAAGCGACTCAATCGCTCTGCCTTCTCAGCGCTTGCCAGCGCCTTGCGGATGAAAACGTCCTCTTCATTCTTCATGGTTTGCCTCCCAAGACAAGCTTTCGTATCGTTGCGACCCCATAGGAGAGCCTTGATTTCGCGGTTCCCACAGGGATATCTAAAATCGCCGCCGTCTCCTCCAAGGAAAGATGTTGCTGATAATGAAGCAGAAGGACCGCCCGGCTTGCCGGGGGTGTGCGATCCACCATCCTCAGAAAATCGGCATCGAACTCCTCCTCGACGGAGTTGGCTACCGCCATTGAGCGAATCAGCTCAGGATCGCTTTCCAGTTCGCGCCACCGCTTCGCCTTCCTCAAGTAGACAAATGCGATGCGCGTAGCAATGCGGTACGTCCATGCCGTGAACGCTCTGGGCTCCCGGAGGTGCCGAATCTGCTGGTGGATCTTCAACGCCACCTCCTGCAGAATGTCGTCTGCTTCCGATTCGCCGACCAGCTTTACTACGTACTTGCGGACTGGACCGTGCACGCCCCTGAGCAGATGCTCAAAAGCAGCCAAATCACCGCACTGCGTGCGCATGACCAGGACGGCCTCCTCCTCTCTATCGATCACAGATCCCATCTCGGGATGCACGGCTGAGTTCCGTTTCATCATTGACGACTCATTGATAAGAGGCGTAACTGGAGCCAAACTGTTCGAACGAGTATGACCTTTTTGTCTCGTCGAGGAGTGGGGCGCGCAAGCCGCTCTTTTGCAATGGGTTGGTGGTCCCTCCAATGGTAGGTCGCCGAAAACGCCACAGGGTCAAGAAGTCCCGCTACGACATCCGTCGGCCTACCCAGGAGTCCGCCCGATACGCCAAACGGTGGTGCGAAATTCTACGCCAAATAAAACGCGAAATGACACCGTTCGCTCAACTCCGCGCCCGTTCCCGCCGATTCTCAACAGGGGGCGCTAAGAGGAACCATTTCCAGGTTTCATACGTTATACACAGTGATGGAGGTGGTAGCCCGATTCGCGGGTGACCGCGGCCGGGTCCGCCGCCGGAATCACCGATAGCCGTCTTTTTCCTCCGTGGACGGCGATTCGGCGCGGGGGGCTTTAGCCATGCCCCCCGCCTGTTTTTCGACTCGAGAAGAATGGGTAAAAACCCCAACCAGGGTGCCGCGATGCTTCGATCGATACTGCTTACCTTGTCCCGCCAGGGATGGCTGCGGAATTGGGTGGAGAATTCCTCGGCCGTGGGAAGGCTGACCCAGCGTTTTGTCGCCGGAAGAACACTGGATCAGGCACTGGCCGCCTCTATCCGCCTGCAATCGGAAGGCATTGCCGCCACGCTCGACCATTTGGGCGAGAACGTGACGTCGCTTGAAGAGGCGCGCAAAAGCCGCGACGCCTACCTATCGGCCATAGGGGGAATTGCCGATGGACACTTAGGGGCGACGGTGTCGGTCAAGCTGACTCAAATGGGACTCGATCTATCGGAAGGCCATTGCCGCGAGAACGTTCGCACTCTGGCCGAACGGGCGCGCGACGCGGGCATGCGCGTCGAAATCGATATGGAGTCGAGCGATTACACGGAACGAACGCTGGCCATCGTTGGCGATCAGCATCAACAGACTGGAAACGTCCGGGCCGTCGTGCAGGCTTATCTGAAGAGAAGCGCCAGCGATATCGATAGCCTGTGCTCTCAGGGTATTCCGGTCCGCCTTTGCAAAGGCGCCTATAACGAATCCGCGACGGTCGCATTTCCATCCAAAGAGGAAGTAGATTCCAACTACAGTATGCTGATGCGTAGGCTGCTGGAGGGCGGAGTGCAACCGGCGATCGCCAGCCACGATGAGAAGTTGATCCGGGAAGCCGTCCAGTTTGCCCGCGATCGTGGCATCGCCCCAGGCAACTTCGAATTTCAGATGCTTTTTGGCATCCGGCGCGATCTACAGAGGGAACTTGTGAGAGCCGGCTTTCGTCTAAGAGTTTACGTGCCATACGGTGACGCCTGGTACCCCTACTTCATGCGCAGGATGGCGGAACGCCCCGCCAACCTGTGGTTCGTCGTGCGGAATTTGACGCGGGTCTAAACGTATGAAATATTGGGGTTACTTCGCAGCAAAGATCACCGGTTTGGTCGTCTTTTTGAGCGCCCTTTGGCCGCTCGTCAAGCGCCTTCTGCCCAGGCAGGAAGCTTTCTTCCATCTCAGCCCGATGTGGCATGACCTGGGATACACCACCGGCGTCTACGCCTTCTGGATGCTCGCCGCCGGACTCGCCTACCTGGTCGTCTGGGACCAGCGGTACCGCTGCCGCACCTGCGCGCGGCGCCTGGTGATGCCCATCACAAAAGGCTCCTGGAGCCGCATGTTCCTGTTCGGCAAGCCGCATACCGAATACATCTGCCCATTCGGCCATGGCACACTGAAGGTTCCGGATCTGCAATTGACCGGAAAGGAATCGCCGGATTGGGCCGAACATCAGGACATCTGGACCGAACTCGAAACCTTGGGCAGCGACAAGCGCTAACGGCCGGCGTCGCGCGATGGCGCCTGCTGGTTGCCGCCGCCATCGTAGCCGCCCTGGCCGCGTTCGGCGTCCTGCTCTTCCGCCCGTACCAGCAAAACTGGCGTTTTCAAAGTTACCTGGAAACCGTCGCTTTCGGCCAGACGGCCGCCACGCAACCGGAACTGATGACCCGCGCCGATATCGCCAACCACGCCGCGCAACTGGGCCTGCCGGTTTCCTCCGATCAAATCCGCATCACGAAGTCGGCTGCCGGACTTTATCTGGAAGTGCGCTATTTCGTGCGCGTGGATATGGCCCTCTATACCGTCGACCTGCACTTTCGGCCAAGCGCTGGAGTGCGATAGCCGCTCCCCCCAGAATCAGAATCCACATCGCCCAGCGCATTGCCACCACCGCGCCCGGCCATTCGAAGTTGTAGCGCCGCAGCGTTTCCCAACGCTCCCCCAGCCAGTGCCAGCCCGTGTGCGCCACGAAGGCCGAAATCACGATGGAGCCCATACGTTCCGCCACCACGCGATGGAACAGCAGGTTCAACACCGGAACCAGGACCATCAGAACCAGAAGCTGGCCCAGTTCCACACCAAGATTGAAAGCCACTAGCGAGGCCGCCAGGTGCGATCCCGCAAACTGCAGCGTCTCCCGCAGCGCGAAGGAGAACCCGAAGCCATGAATCAATCCGAAACCGAACGTCATCACCCAGCGCCGCGCACCCGCCTCGGCGCCCACGATATTCTCAAGCGCCATGTAAACGATCGAGGCGGCGATCAACGTTTCAATGAAGGGCGGGAACCATAAGGCATCGGGCGCCATCTCGAACGCCGAGGCGATCAGCGTGATGGAGTGGGCCACCGTGAAAGCGGTCACCACCCAAACCAGTTCGCCCAGGCGCCGGAACGGAATCACCAGGCAGGCCAGGAACAACAAATGGTCGGTGCCCTCGAGGATGTGCCAGAACCCCATGGCAACGAACCGCAGCGCCGCCTGATGCCATCTCGGATCGAGCGCCACGAGGCCGGGGTCGCCCGTAAATTCGAACGCGCGCACCGCGCCGCCGGGCGGAGCAAAGCGCAGCACCGTAACCACGCGCGCCGCCAGCCGCTCGAACCTCGGATGAATCGCAAACGCCGAGCGCTCGGACCGGATCGGATACTCCAGCAGCACGTCGAACAGCAATTGGTTTGGGTACACGTTCGCACCGGCCGTCAGCGGCGCCCCGGTAGTGTGGCGCAGCGCCTCCTCGAAACTGGTGAACGAGCGGTCGGAGGCGATGGAAACCTGCGTCGCCGAAACACGCGGCGGTGCCAGCACAGCGCCGTCCTCCCGAACCTCGATGGCCTGCGCCAGCCAAAGCGTAGCGGCATGCGGCAACTGCGGAGCCAGTTTCTCCACATTGAGCGCGCCGCCCGGAAGCAGCGGAAAGTCGAGGTCGCGCATGGCCCCAAGCGGCACGCGGATCAGCAGTTGCAGACGCTCGCCCGCCGGCCGGAACCACGCCTGCACGGCCGCGTCGGCGGGAACTTCATGCGCGCCCGCCGAGCCCATCCACATCGCCGCCAATGCCAGCCTGATCACGTTGTTGCCTCGAAACTGAATCGTGTATCATAGCCTACGCCATGAAGCGGACACACTACTACGGCCTCGCACTCTGCGGCGCAATTGCCGCCCTCGCCATTGGTTCCTCGATGCTCGAACGAAGGTCGCGGGTCGAAGCCGCCAATGTGCAGGCACCGCAATTCGAAGTCGACCCGTTCTGGCCCAAGCCCCTGCCCAATCACTGGGTGATCGGCGCGGTCATCGGAGTCGCCGTCGATGCGCGCGATCACGTTTGGATCATCCACCGCCCCGGCTCGCTCGAAGAGAAGGAGCGCTACCAGACGTGGAATCCACCCGCCTCGGCCTGCTGCACTCCCGCCCCGCCCGTGCTCGAATTCAACGCCGCCGGCGACCTGGTGAATTCCTGGGGCGGCAACGATGGCGATGGTTTCGAGTGGCCGTCCTCCAATCACGGCATCGATGTCGACCACAAAGGCAACATCTGGATCGGTGGCAACGGCCGCGGCCGGCAGCCCGCCGCCCTCGCCCACGATGAGAGCCGCATGGCCGCCATCGGTCCCGTCCACGACAGCACGGTGCTCAAGTTCACCCAGGCCGGCAAATTCATGATGCAGATCGGCAAGCCCAACCTGAGCAAGGGCAGCAACGACACCGCCAACCTGCGCCTGCCCGCCAAAACCCTGGTGGATCCCAAAGCCAATGAGCTCTACGTGGCCGATGGCTACGGCAACCGCCGCGTCATCGTCTATGACGCCGATAGCGGCAAATACAAGCGGCACTGGGGCGCCTATGGCAACAAGCCCGACGATACCCAGTTGCCGCCCTACAATCCCGCCGACCCGCCCGCCAAGCAATTCCGCACGCCGGTGCATTGTGTGCAGTTGGCGAGCGACGGAACGCTCTACGTCTGCGACCGCACCAACGACCGCATTCAGGCCTTCAAGACCGACGGCACCTACCTCAAGGAAGCCTTCATCGAAAAGAACACGCTCGGCGACGGCGCCGTATTCGATATCGCCCTCTCGCGCGACGCCAAGCAGAAGTACCTCTACGTCGCCGACGGATCGAACATGAAAGTGCATGTGCTCGACCGCGAAACGCTACAGGTACTCACCAGCTTCGGCGACGGCGGCAGGCAGGCCGGCCAGTTCTATGCGCCCCACAGCATCGCAACCGACACCAAGGGCAATCTCTACACCACCGAAACCTATCGCGGCCAGCGCGTGCAGAAGTTCGTTTTTAAAGGCGTGGGCCCGGTGTCGAAGAAGGATCAGGGCGTGGCGTGGCCAAAGGGGAAGAGCTAAGGCCCATATTCCCTTACCTCAAATCCATAAATATGGTAATTTGAGGATATGAAGACCACCGTGGAGATTCCGGATTCCCTCTTCCGGGCGGCAAAGAAGCATTGTGCCGAGCGCGGAATCCCATTGCGCGAGTTATTCGAGTCCGGCCTCAGGCAAGCCCTCACGCAACCCAGGCAGGCAGGCCGCTTCCGCCTGAAGCCATTTGGTTTTCAAGGCGAAGGCCAACTGGTTCACGACTGGTCCCGGATCCGGGAGATGATCTACGAAGGCCGCGGCGGAATTCCAGAGTGATCGCGGTCGATACCAACATCCTAGTCTACGCCCATCGTAAGGATTCGCCGTGGCACACCCGCGCGGCCGAATGTCTCGTCTCCCTGGCGGAAGGCCATAGCGCTTGGGCGATTCCCTGGCCCTGCGTTCACGAATTTTTCTCCGTCGTGACCCATCCCAGAGCGTTCAAGCCTCCCACCCCGGCCGTCCGGGCCGTCGCCGATCTCGAAGTATGGTTCGAATCGCCAAGCCTGCGCCTGATTGGGGAAGCCGCCGGATACTGGCCGGCCCTGCGCGGCCTCATCGCCGCTTCCGCAATCGCCGGCCCCATGATTCACGACGCCCGAATCGCGGCGATCTGCCTGGCCAACGGCGTCTCCACGCTGATTTCCGCCGATCGCGATTTCTCGCGTTTCCCCGGCCTCACCGTACGCAACCCGTTCACCGCCCCCTGACAGGTAATGTGTTACTTTCGGGGATTATGAAAATCGCGTCCTTTTCGATTCTGGCCTGCGTGGCCGCGCTGCCCGCCTTCGGCGAATCGACCGTAAACGGCAGGCGCGCCGTCGTCATGGCGGGCCAATTGACGATCGACATCGCGGGCGGATCGATCGTGGATTTCCATCTCAAGGACTCGAGCGTCAACCCCTTCCGGTGGGAGAGTCCCGGCGGACCCGCCGAGCCGCGCCCCATGGGCCATTTCCTGTGCCTCGATCGCTGGGGCGCCCCCTCCGATGCCGAAAAGAACAACGGCATGTGGTTCCACGGCGAAGCGACGCGCGTCGTCTGGAACGTCGAATCGGAAAGCGCCCGGCTCACCCGCATGTCCGCCCTGCTCCCCATGGCCGGCATCGAGGTCAAACGCGAGGTGCGCCTCTCGGAATCCGGCGCCATCTTCACCGTGACCGAATCGGCCACCAACCGTAATAAGCTGGGCCGGCCCTATAACATGGTGCAACATCCCACCATCGGGCCGCCGTTTCTCGACGAAGCCACCCTCATCGACGCCAACGCGCGGCAGGGATTCATGCAGTCGAGCCCGATGCCGAATCCGGAGCATCCCACCGTCGTCTGGCCGCAGGCGTTGAAGGACGGCATGGCGGTGAACCTGCGCCACCTCAAGGACGACCCAATGCCGAACGTCGTGTCCTACGTCGTCGACGACGAGTGGGGCTGGACCACCGCGGCGAGCGTCACGAGCGAACTGCTGCTCGGCTATGTCTGGAAAACCGCCGATTATCCTTGGTTCAACGCCTGGCGGCATGTGGAGAACGGACGTCCCAAGGCGCGCGGACTCGAGTTCGGCACCACCGGTCTTCATCAGCCGTTCCCGGTGCTGATGGAGAAAGGGCGCATCTTCGGACGGCGTCTGTTCGCCTATCTCGACGCCGGGCAGACCGAGACGCGCTCTTACCAGGGTTTCCTCGTGAAAATCCCGAAGGAGTTCCAGGGTGTGGAACGGGTCGCGGTGCGCGATGGGCGCATCACGCTGTTTGAGCGCGGCTCCGATCGCCAGATCCAGGTGCAATAAGTGTCCGCTGGCGGGAACGGGTGTCCGCCTTTGGGACTCCTATTGACATTCTGTAGGAGCGTCCCCATACTCCTATAGAGGCTCTATAGGAATGCCCAATCTTTTGCAAGGCACGCTCGATCTGCTCATCCTCAACGCGCTCGCCCCCGGCGCCATGCATGGACTCGGCATTTCCCGCCGCATCGAACAAGTGACACAGGGCACGTTCCTCGTCAAGCCGGGCTCGCTGTTCCCCGCCCTGCATCGCATGGAAGAAGCCGGATGGCTTGCCTCTTCGTGGGGCGAATCGGACAACAATCGCAAGGCGAAGTTCTACCGGCTCACACCGCCGGGCAGGCGCCAGTTAAAATCGGAAACCACCGAGTGGCGGCGCATCTCGATCGCGATCGCTGCCGCCCTTCAAGCCTGAGAGTACCCGTGAGCGCCTATTCCAAAACTCGCAGCCTCTGGCGCAATCTCTTCCACTCCCGGCGCGTCGAGCGGGATCTGGACACTGAGTTGCAAGGCTATTGCGAGATGCTGGCCGGCGAGAAGTCCGCCGCCGGCATGGACGCCGCAGAAGCCCGCCGCGCCGCGGCGATCGAGATGGGCGGCATCGAGCAGGTCAAGGAACAGGTCCGGGAGGTTCGAATGGGATTCTCATGGGATACGTTGATTCGCGACATCCGCTTCGCCACGCGCATGCTGGCCCGGCAGCCTGCCTTCACCATGACCGTAACGGCGCTGCTGGCCATCGGCATCGCCGGCACCTCCGCCATCTTCAGTTTGTTCAGCGGCCTCTACCTGCGGCCCCTCCCCTTTGAAGACCCTGAACAACTGGTCTATCTGAACGAAAAGGCGCCGCAGTGGAATCTGGAACGGACCGGCATCGCCTATCCCGATTTCCACGCCTGGCGCCAGGGAAATTCATCCTTCGAAGGCATGGCCGCGTTCTGGGAAAACAGATTTCAGATTTCCGATGAGAACGGCGCCGAGACCGTGCAGGGCGCCCGGGCCACTCACGACCTGATGCAGGTGCTACGCATCCAGCCTCAACTCGGCCGGTGGTTCACTCCGCAAGAGGACCGTCCCAACGGTCCGAAGGTCGCCGTGATCGGCCACGCCTTCTGGCTCGCCCGGTTCGGCGGCGCCCAGGACGTGATCGGCAAGACCATCCGCCTCAACTCGGAGCCCTACGAAATCGCCGGAGTCCTGCCGCCCGGCGTGGACTTCCCCAACCGGGCCGAGTTGTGGATACCGCTCGCGCGGGACGCCAGCGACGACGGCGGCTGGTACCTCGGCGGCGTCGGCCGTCTCAAGCCGCAGGCGGCCCAGGCCAAGGCGGGCGAGGATCTTCTGCGTATTCACAAGGCGCTGATCGGAACGCGCGACATGAACAAGATCACGTCGCCCACCGTTCAGCCGCTGCGCGAATGGTATGTCGGCAACTTCCGCCAGGCCACACACATTCTGCTGGGCGCCGTCGCACTCGTCCTCGCCATCGCTTGCGCCAACATCGCCGGCATCATGCTGGCGCGCGGGGCGACCCGCACGCGCGAGATGGGCATTCGCTCGGCTCTCGGGGCTCCGCGATGGCGCATCGTTCGCCAGTTGGTCACCGAGAGCCTGCTGCTCGGCGCGCTGGGTGGAATCCTAGGCACGATCTTGGGAAGTTGGGGCTTGCAGGGTTTGCTTTCGCTCATGCCTTCCCAACAGCTTCCCAACTGGGTGCGGTTCGATGCCGACTGGCGTTTCGTGCTTTTCAGCCTGACGGCTTCCGTCGGCTCGGCGGTCCTGTTCGGTCTTTGGCCGGCCTGGAAAACGTCGCGCGCCGATATCCGTTCGGACCTCCAGGACGGCGGCGCGCGCCAGTCCGATTCGGGCGGGCAGCGAAGGACTCTCGAGTGGCTCATCACCGCCGAGGTAGCTCTTTCCGCCGTTCTTCTGACCTCGGCCGGCCTTTTGATTCAGGCATTCCGCAAAGTGGAAAACGTCGATCCCGGCTTCCGCGCCACCAACATCCTCACCTATCAGATCGCCTTGCCCAATGCGAAGTATGGCAAGCCGGAGCAGCGGCGGGCCTTCGTGGACGAGCTGCTGGCGCGCCATCGCGCGCTGCCAGGCGCCGAAATCGCCGCCGCCACCAGCGCCACTCCGCTCGGCGGCCATTGGGGCAATTTTTTCGAAGTGGAGAACGCACCGCCGAAGCGCTCCGGCGACCCGAGCCCGGTCACGCTTCAACGCATCGTAACCGCCGGATATCTTGAGGCGATGGGAATGACCTTGCGCTCAGGCCGCACTTTCACCGATGCCGACGGCCGCGGCGGGGGCCCGGTGGTGGTCGTCGTCAATGAGGCGTTCGCCAGGCTGTCGTGGTCCGATCAGGCCGCCCTGGGGAAAAGGATCCGTTACAACGGCGGAAAGAATCAGCCCTGGATGGAAGTGGTGGGCGTCATCGCCGATGTGAAGGACTACGGACTCGATCAGCCCTCGCGCCCTTCCGTCTATCTGCCGTTCGCCGCCAACTCTATTGGCTCCCTGTCGGTCGTGATCCGCACCTCCGTCGAACCTGCCAGCCTCGCCAATCCCGCGCGCCAGATCCTGCGCCAGATGGATTCCGACGTGGCGGTGACGCGGCTCACCACCATGGCCGAACGGCTGCAACAGTCGATCTGGATGCGCCGCGCCTATTCGTGGCTGGTGGCCCTGTTCGCCTGCCTGGCCGTGGTGCTGGTGCTCAGCGGACTCTACGGCGTGATCTCCTATATCGTCACGCGGCGCCGGCGCGAGATCGCCATCCGCATGGCGCTCGGCGCCGGTCAGACCAGCATCGTCAATAGCGTACTCGCCGCGGCATTGAAAATGACCGGGGCCGGATTGCTGATCGGCGTCGCCTGCGGCTGGTGGTCGTCGCGACTGTTCCAATCCCTGCTTTTCGGCGTCGAGGCCACCGATCCGGCGACCTACGTTTCCGCCCTGGTAATCGTGGGCGGCGTGGCGCTGCTGGCGAGCCTGGTGCCGGCGATTCGCGCCGCCAGAATGGAACCGCTGCGGACGCTGCGGCTCGATTGAGGTAGTACGATGGGGTTAATGGCACCTGACGTGCCAGAGACCAATCGTGACTTTGACTCCCGAGACGATTCTCGCGCCGGACGCCCGGCGATCTTACAACTGCCGCTGCGGACGGCCCGTTTTCTTCCGCAACAGCCAGTGCCTCGGTTGCGGCGCCGCGCTCGGTTTTGAACCTTATCTTGGTTTGGTTGCTTCGCTGGAACCCGCGGCGGGCGCACCCGGTACTTGGTTCATCCAGGGCGCTACCGGCACCTATTTACGTTGCGCCAACCTGGACTCGCCTTCCGGCTGCAACTGGCTGGTACCGGCCGGCGAAGGGCCGGTGCTGTGTAGATCCTGCCGTCTCGACCGTGTGATTCCGAATCTGTCGATACCATCCGACGCGGATTGCTACCGCCGCATCAGCTTCGCCAAGCGGCGGCTGGTGGCATTGCTGCTGAGCTTGAAACTGCCGGTGGCCTCCCGGGAGGAAGATCCGGCGCGCGGTCTGGCGTTCGAATTTCTGCGTACGCCCGGTGGCGGCCCGCGCGTGGTGACCGGCCACGCCGATGGCGTCGTCACGCTCAACATCGAAGAGGCCGAAGATCCCACGCGCGAGCGCATCCGCACCGAAATGGGCGAGCCTTACCGCACACTGCTCGGCCATCTGCGGCATGAATCCGGTCACTACTATTGGGACAGGCTGATTGACGGCGGCGGTTGGCTCGACGAGTTCCGCAGCCTGTTCGGCGACGAGCGCCAGGATTACGCCGCGGCCCTCGATCGCCACTACCATCAGGGCCCCGCGCCCGATTGGCAGCAGTGGTTCGTGTCCTCTTACGCCAGCGCCCATCCGTGGGAGGATTGGGCCGAAACCTGGGCCCACCATCTCCACATCGTCGATACTCTATCCACCGCCGGAAGCTTTGGCCTCGACGCCTCGCGGATCGGTATCGAAGTCGAACCGTTCGGGGAAGACGTTCTCGCCGCGCCCGGCGCCGAATTCCTCGATCTTCTCAATTCCTGGACGCGGCTTTCCGCCGTGCTCAATGAGCTCTCCCGCGCCATGGGCCTGGCCGACTTTTATCCCTTCGTTCTGTCGCGCGCCGTGGTGCGGAAACTCCACATGGTGCACCGCGTCATCGCCGCCGCATCCTGATCTTCAGGGCAGCTCGCGCACGGCAATATTGCGGAAGCGATGAAAGCCGCCCGGCACCCACCGGTTGCCGCGATGCACCTGAACGGCGATCATGCCGTCCTCGGCGCCATCGGCCAGGTGATTGGCCGTATCGCGATAGTCGGTCACGCGCGTGCCGTTGATCCAGACCTGAATGTGCGGGCGCTTGCCTTCGATGCGCGCACGCAGATGGTTCCACTGGCCCTTTTTCCAGACCGGCTGGAAGTTGGCTTGTGAGAGACGCGCGCCTTCCAGCCGCTCGCCATAAATCCCACCCACGTTGCCGCCTTCCAGGTAATCGAGCATCACCTGGTAGGCCTGTCCCTTCTCATTCGCCCGCAGGAACAGCCCGCTGTCGCAGCCGAAATCCGGTTGGATTTCAAGCGACACCTCGAAGTTGCGGTACTTGCGGTCGGTAAGCAGAATGCCGCCATGGCCCGGCTTATCCTGCGTGCCTTTCAGCACGCCGTTCTCCACCGTCCAGCTTTCCGTGTTGCCGTGATGATTGGTCTGGCTGACGTGCCAGCCGGTACGATCCTTGCCGTTGAAAATTCGCTCAAAGCCCGGCGGCAGTTCGGCGCCGGCGGCGGTCGACGGCACGATCTCGAAGCGATGCCGCGCCGGTTGCGCCGTCTGCCGCTGCTTCACCAACACCTCGGCTTCCAGTTCACCGAGCGCCTTCATCGCCGCGGCGGTCTTTTCGTAACTGTCGTCCTCAAGCGGCACCTGCACGCTGCGCCAGCGCGTGAAGTGAACGTCGTTGTGGCGCAGCGTGAGGGCGTGCACCCGCGCCGCCTGATCGGCCATCGGAGTCGGAAGCTCCGCCAGGTTGACGCCTTCGGCCCATTGCTTCGCCGTAAAGACGCCAGCCATCCGTCCATCGATGCGCAGCGCCCAGTAGCCATCGGCCAGGCCGGTCACCTTCAAGGGCTGCCGGTTCAAAGACTCGGTGAAGTCCGACGATTTCACCGCCAGCGCCATCACCGGATCGTCCAGATCCACCGGCATCGGCAGCGCGCCATCCACCGCAATCCATTCCAGTGTTCCCGAAGAGCTAAGCCCGCTCACTTCGGTGTTCTGAGCCGAAGCGACGCGCCGCGCCTTGGCGTCGATCTCCACCGCCGTCACCACGGCCGGAGCGTTCCACGCTTTCAACAGCGCCTCGGCCATGATGAGATGTCCGCTCGCCGCCGGATGCACGCGGTCCGGCACGATCTTTTCCGCGTTGGCATGATCGGCGGCGTTGGCCTTCCGCAGCATCTCCACCACGGGATTGTTGAGATCGGCCAGATCCAGCTTCTCGCGCCCCGCCAGTTCCTTCACGAAGTCGCTATAGCGCAGCAGGGTCGCGTTGTAGCCGCCGGTCATGGTGGGCCGCCGCGTTACATCGTCATAAGGCGACGGCTGAATCGCCGTGATGCGGACGCCCGGCAGCCGCTCCTTCAACTTGCGCACCAGTTCGGTGTACCCGTTCGAATAGCGGTCGAAAATCACCTGGTCGAACGGCCGGTAGGAACCGTCGTTCATGCCCAGCATCACCGTTACCACGTTCGGCCGGTAGGCGAACACGTCGCGCTCCAGCCGCAGGTGGATGTCGCCCCCGCCGCCGCCATCCACGCGGTCGCCGCCCCAGCCGGAATGTACGAACGTCACGTTCCGCTTCGGGAATCGCGTCACCACGAACGTTTCGGCGAACGTCGTGTAGAGGCGCTGCTGCGTGATGCTGTCGCCGTAGAAAACCACCCGGTCGCCGTCCTTGAGATAGAACGCTCCGCTGCCCTGCCCCGCCGCGCAAGACGCCAACAGGGGAATCGCTACCGCCAAAGTCCACTTCATGTTTGGAAACCTCGTCAACGCATCAAAGACTCGATCAGTACCGCCGGGTGGACCGCGCGGTGCCCGGCCAGGTCCGACACCTGGTGACGGCAAGACGTTCCAGGCGCCACCAGCACATCCGTCTCCGCATCCATCGCCTCGATCGCCGGCAGCAGCTTCCGCCCGGCGATATCGCGTGAAACCTCGTAATGATCCTTGGCGTACCCGAACGAGCCCGCCATGCCGCAGCAGCCCGCGTCCAGATCGACGACCGCCGCTTCGGGAATCTTGGCCAGCAGCGATTGCGTCGCCCGCAGCAGCCCCATCGATTTTTGGTGGCAATGGCCGTGCAACAGAATCCGCTTCGGCCCCGGGCGAACCGTCAGGTTCAAGGCCGAAGCGAAGTCTTCAAACAGCATGCTCGCCGCCGCCACTTCGCGCGCCATTTCACGCCCCACGCCGCGCAGCAGATCCGGGATATCTTCCTTGACGGCCGACAGGCAACTGGGCTCGCAGAACAGGATCTTCTGCCCCCGCTTGATCAAAGGATGAAGCCCGGCGGTAAGTTTGGCTGCCTGAACGGCGGCGTCCTTCAACAGGCCCTGCGAAATCAGCGGACGGCCGCAACAGGCTGGACGTGTCAGTCCAACGGAGTGGCCCGCCCGTTCGAGAATCCGAATGGCCGCCTTGCCGATTTGCGGATCGTAGTGGTTGGTAAAAGTATCGGCGAAAAGCGTGACGGAAGGATTGTAGGCGCTCAGCGCCGTCCCGAGCAGCGTATCGCGGCGCCACTTCGGCACCGGCCTCCGCGCGTCGATTCCCAATAGCGACTGGTTCAGCCACCGCGCCGGCGCGCTGCCCGCAATCCAGTTCGACACCGGAGCGAACCGGCTGCCCCAAACCGCCATGCGATGCACGTTCCCCAGCACTCTCGCTTTCGCCGGCGTTCCGTGGCGCCCATAAAAATCGGCGAGAAACTCGCTCTTGAACCGCGCCATGTCCACACCCACCGGACATTCCGCCTTGCACGCCCGGCATTCCAGGCAAAGGCTCAACACCTGTTTCACGCCGTGATCGCCGAGGCCCGCTTCCCCCAGCTTGCCCGTCATGGCCAGGCGCAGCGTATTGGCGCGTCCGCGCGTCGAGTCCGCTTCGTCTCGCGTCGCCATATAGGAAGGGCACATGGTGCCGCTCAGTTTCTTGCGGCAGGCGCCCACGCCGCTGCACATTTCCACCGCGCCCGCCAGTCCCCCCCATTCCGAATAGTCGAACCAGGTCTTTGGATTCGCCGCGCGATAGCCCGCTCCGAAACGCAGGTTCGACGTCAGCGGCGGCGCATCCACGATCTTGCCGGGATTGAACAAATTGTGCGGATCGAAGGTGCGTTTGATTTCCCGGAAAGCTTCATACAACTCCGGCCCGAACATTTGCCGCATGAACGGACTGCGCACCAGCCCGTCGCCATGCTCGCCCGAAAGCGCGCCGCCGAACTCCAGCACCAGATCCGCCACGTCCTGCGCGATCGCTTCGAATTTCCGCACGCCCTCTTCGGTCTTCATGTTGACCACGGGCCGCACATGCAGGCAGCCCACCGAAGCATGCGCGTAGATGCCGGCCGTCGTGCCGTGCTTGCCGATCACTTCCAGGAACCGCGCAATGAAATCGCGCAGCTTCTCCGGAGCAACGGCGGTGTCTTCAACGAAGGAAATCGACTTGGCGTCTTCCTTCACCGCCATCGAAAGACCGAGCGCCGCTTCCCGCAAACTCCAGATCTGCTGCTGCGCCGGACCCGTTTCCGGATGCCACGCGTATCCGAAGCCTCTGCCCCGCAGGTCGCGCTCCAGAGCTTCCAGACGCGGGGGCAGATCTTCCTTGCGATCGGCGTAAAACTCCACGCACAGCGTCGAGCCCGGCTCGCCTTTGATGAACGTCCGCTTCAACCGTTCCAGCGCCGGATTCTGGGCGGTATTGGCGAGAATGGCCCGGTCCATCACCTCCACCGCCGACGGGCCGTGCGTGAGAATCACCGGCGTCGCCGCCAGCGACTCCAGCAACTCGGCGAATTCAATCACCATCACCGCCTTCGCCTTCGGCAGCGGAACCAGCTTCAACTTGGCTTCGAGCACCACGCCCAGAGTGCCCTCCGAACCCACCATGATCCTGGCCAGATTCACCGCGCGCGACGGGTCGCGGAATTCGTCCAGGTTGTAGCCGCCCACGCGGCGCAGGATCTTCGGATAGCGCCGTTCAATCTCGGCCGCATGGCGGGCCGCCAAACCGAGCACCGTGCGGTAACACGCCGCTTCGAGCGAATCGCCCGTGGGCACTTCGCTCCGCGGCATTTCACGGAAATGCGCGATGCTGCCATCGGCCAGCAGCACCGTTTGTTCCAGCACGTGATCGATGGTCTTGCCGTAAAGAACGCTGCGCGCGCCGGCCGAGTTATTGGCCATCATGCCGCCCACCGTGGCGCGGCTGGCGGTGGAGATATCGGGCGCAAAGCGCAGCCCATGCGCGGCCAGTTGCGCGTTCAGTTCATCGAGTACGATGCCCGGTTCCACCCGCGCCCACCGCTCGGCGGCATTGAGTTCGAGCAGCCGGTTGTAGTACTTCGACGTGTCGATCTGCAGCCCGTCGCCGATGGCCTGGCCTGCCTGCGACGTGCCGCCGCCGCGCATGGTGAGCGGAACCCGATGCTCGCGGCAGATGGCGGCGGCGCGGATAATGTCCTCGCGGTTGCGCGCGATCACCACACCCGCGGGCTCAATTTGATAGACGCTGGCGTCGGTGGAGTAGAGGGCGCGCGTGATTTTATCGAATCGCACTTCGCCGGAAACCGCCGAGCGCAGGGCCGTCTCCATCGGGCTCGCGCCGGCTTCCAGTTGCACCAGACTCATCGAATCCGTTCCAATCCTTCGCGCAGCCGTTTGAGTCCGCCCGCCAGCACTTCCCCGCCGCTGGCGAAGGAAACGCGCAGCGTGCCCTCGGCCGCCGGCCCATAAGCGGCGCCATGCACCACCACCACGCCATGTTCGTTCAGCAGGCGCTGGCGGATCGTGTTCGAAGGCAAACCCAGGCCGCTCACGTCCACCATGGCGAAGAATCCGCCCTCGGGCGGCATGGCCTTCACGCCCGCAATTCCATCGAGCGCGGCCAGAACCTGCGCCCGCCGCCGCGTGTATTCGCCGCGCATCTCCTCCACGCAGACATGAGGCCCGGCAAGCGCCGCCACCGCCGCATCCTGCGCGAACGTCGCCGGCCCGCGGCTCGATTGCTGCAGCACCAGAAACATCGACTGGATCAACGCGGCGGGCCCGGCGCAATAGCCCACCCGCCAGCCAGGCATCGAATAGGTCTTCGATAGCGCGTTCACCAGCACAAAGCGCTCCCGCAGTGCCGGCTCGGCCGCGAGCGGCGAAACGTGCCGGGCGCCATCGTAGGTAATGGCTTCGTAGATTTCGTCGCTGATCAGCACCAGGTTGCGGCGCTCGCAGAAACCGGCGATGCCCCGCAGTTCCTCGCGCGTCATTACCGTGCCCACCGGATTCCAGGGCGTATTGAGCAGCAACGCTTTCGCCGCCGGAGTCCAGGCCTTTTCGAGCGCCTCGACGGTCAGTTCGAATCGTCCCTCGACGATGCGCGAGGATACCGGCCGCACCTCGCCTCCGGCCAGACGCACCGGCGATTGATAGGCGTCGTAAACGGGATCGGGCAGCATCACCGCGTCGCCTTCATTCAACAGCGTCGTGAGAATGGCGTAAATGCCAAACGTCGCGCCCGGCGTGACCAGAATCTCCGTGCCCGCGTCGAACGTGAGGGAATTGTCGCGGTGGAGCTTGGCCGCCACGGCCAGCCGCAGCGCCATTTCTCCCCGGTTATCGGGATATCCGGTGCGGCCGTTGCGCAGCGCTTCCACGCATGCTTCCACGATGTGGGCCGGTGTTTTCAGATCGGGCTCGCCGCGCATCAGCGAGACCGGTTTCACCCCGCGCTCCTGCGCCTGGCGAACCTCGGCCAGAATCGAATTCACGGCCGTCGGCTTCAAAAACTGCAACCGCTGCGAGCGGGACGTGGCGACGGCAGGCATTTCAAAAAGAATAACAGAGGTATGGTCTAATAGCGTCTTTGCTTCCCTCCGCGCACCTGGGTTCTCTGTCTCTTGCCGCCCTGGCAATCGCCATCGTCGTCAGTTGCGTCAGTGAGATGAACGTAGGGGTGCTCGCCATTGCCCTCGCCTGGGTCGTGGGCGTAGTCGTCGGCGGCGTCAAGGTGGAAGCTTTGATGGCGGGCTTTCCCGTTTCGCTGTTCCTCACGCTGGCGGGCGTCACCATGCTGTTCGCCCAAGCCCAGAACAACGGCACCCTCGAACGCATCGCGCATCGATCCGTGAAGCTGTGCCGCGGCAACGCCGGATGGATCCCGGTGATGTTCTTTCTACTGGCCGCCGGTCTTGCGACCATTGGACCCGGCAACATTTCCACCGCCGCCCTGATGGCCCCCATGGCGATGCGCGTGGCCGGGCGCGCCGGCATTCCCGCCTTTCTGATGGCCATCATGGTCGGCAACGGCGCCAACGCCGGTTCGCTTTCCCCATTCGCCCCCACCGGTATCATCGTCAACAACCTGATGGCCAAAATCGGCATGCCCGGCGCGGAGTGGCTCACCTATCGCAACAATCTGCTCGCCCACGCCGCCGTGGCCTTCGGCGGCTATTTTCTGCTGGGCGGCTGGAAGCTGTTCCGGCGAAGCTTCGATGCCGGCGGCGGCGAAAGGCAGGAACCCTTCGAAGCCCGCCACTGGATCACCACCGCCGTGATCGCCGCACTCGTCATCGGCGCGGTGGTATTCAAGGTCAACGTCGGGATGGCGGCGTTCACGGGCGCGGTGCTTCTGGCCGCGCTAGGCTGCGCCAACCACAAGGACGCCTTCCGCCAGATGCCCTGGAGCGTGATCGTCATGGTCTGCGGCGTCACCATTCTGATCTCGCTGCTCGAAAAAACCAGCGGCATGGATCTGTTCAGCGGTCTTCTGGCGAAGCTCTCCACGCCCGCGACGGCCACCGGTGTCGTAGCCTTCGTCACTGGCGTCGTCTCCATCTACAGCAGCACCTCCGGTGTCGTGCTGCCGGCCTTTCTGCCCACCGTCCCAGGCTTGGTGGAACGCCTGGGCGGCGGCGATCCCTTGGCCATCGCTTCGGCCATGAACGTGGGCAGCCACCTGGTGGACGTCTCGCCGCTATCCACCATCGGCGCCTTGTGCCTGGCTGCGATACCGCCCGGCGAGGACGCGCGCTCTCTCTTCAACAAACTGCTGGCCTGGGGTTTTGCAATGTCGGCGGCGGGCGCGCTGGCTTGCTGGCTCCTGTTCTGAAACTTCCCATGACTCTCAATGACCTGTTCGATCTGTCGTTTGTGAACCGCCGCGAGCGCATCGCGCTCGAGTTCGAAGGCCGCCAATACACGTTCGGCGAGATCGACGGGCGCGCCAATCGTATGGCGTGGCTGCTGCTCGACCGCGGCCTGAAACCGGGCGCCCGCCTGTGCGTCTATCTGGCCAATTCGCTCGAGATGATCGATCTGTTTCTCGCCTGCGTCAAGACGGGCGTCATCTTCGTTCCCATCAATATTCTGTACCGGGGCCGCGAGATCGCCCACATCCTCGGCGATGCCGAACCGGCGGCGCTGGTCACCGCAACCCCCGTCGAAACCGCGCTCCCGCAGTGGAATCCGCGCGAGTTGGCCGAAGCCGCCAGCCGCTTCCCTTCCACCCGCCCAACGATAGCGCTCGATGGCGATTCCCCCGCCGGCATCATCTACACTTCGGGCACCACCGGCACATCGAAGGGAGCCGTGCTCACCCATACCAACTTCGCCGTCAATGCGCTGAATATCCTCACCTGCTGGCAGATCACCGAAGCGGACCGGTTGCTGCTCAGCCTGCCGCTGTTCCATGTCCACGGCCTGGGCAACGGGCTGCATGCCTGGCTCATCGGCGGCTGCCGCATGCGTTTGCTCGAACGCTTCGAACACCAGAAAGCGGCCGCCGAGATGCTCGATTTCCAGCCGACTCTGCTGTTCGGCGTTCCGACCATGTACGTGCGCCTGCTCGAAATCCCCGAAGCCGAGGCGCGCCTGATCGGAAGCCGCATGCGGCTGTTCGTCTGTGGCTCGGCGCCTTTGCCCGCCCAGACGCTCGAAGATTTCCGCGCCTTGTTCGGCCACACCATCCTCGAACGCTACGGCATGAGCGAAACGCTGATGAATACCAGCAATCCTTATGCCGGTGAGCGGCGCCCGGGCAGCGTCGGCCTGCCGATGCCCGGCCTGTCGGTGCGGCTGCTCAACGCCGAAGGCGCGCCCGTGGCCGACGGCGAGACCGGCGAGTTGTATCTGCGCGGCCCCAACGTGTTCCCCGGTTATTGGCGCCGGGAAGAGGCGACGGCGGCCTCCTTCCGCGATGGATACTTCAAGACCGGCGACCTCGCCGTGCGCTCCCCCGACGGCTACTACACCCTCTGCGGCCGGAAAAGCGATCTCATCATTTCCGGCGGCTTCAACATCTATCCGCGCGAAATCGAAGAGTTTCTACTCGAACAGCCGGAAGTTCAGGAAGCCGCCGTCGCCGCCCAGCCCGATCGCCTGCGCGGCGAAGTGCCGGTGGCCTACCTGGTCTGCGGCCAGGCAGTCGACGCGGTGGAGCTCGAAAAGCGCTGCCGCGAGAAACTGGCCAGCTTCAAGATTCCCCGCACCTTCGTCATGGTGGAGAAGCTGCCGCGCAATGCGCTCGGCAAAGTGCAGAAACACCTGCTGCCTAAGCCGCTGTGAGCAGCGCGGAAGCAATGCGGCGCGCCCCGTCCTTGCCGCCTTCTCCCGTCTCACCCGGCGCACCCACGCAACTGGGGCATCCGTGTTCACAACCGCACGCGGCGATCATTTCCGCCGCCGCTTTCAGCAGCCGGTCCCGCAGCCGGAACAACGGTTCGCTCTGCCCGATGCCGCCGGGGTAGCTGTCGTATAGGTAAAGATTCGGCTCAAAGACCGGCGCACCCCCGGCGATGTCTTCGGTCAGCGCCACGCCCAGGTCGCGCGGATCGCACATCAGCAGCAGGGCGCCAAGGGCTCGCATCGCATTGCCAAGCCCCGTCAGCCCGTTCAGCTTCTGCGCCGGCGTCATATCGGGAAACGCCTGCCAGAACACCGCCGGAAAATGGAGCCAGAACGCCGTCGTATGCATCTCCTGCTCGGGCATGGAGAGATTCCCCGCCCCCACGTTCTCCATCGTGTAGAACTTGACCTTCTTGAAGCCCACGATCTGGCGGTTCACCCTCACCTCGCCATGCGCGGCGACGGCCTGCGCCAGCCGAGCCTCGCCAAAGCGGTCGATCTCTTTCACCTGCGTGTAATCGATGGCGTCGGTGAAGTAGTCGCACTCCACCTGGCGCACGAACGCCTTGCGCTGCTCATAGTCGAATTTCTCCACCTGGTACTGGCGGGCTTCGTGCAGGTAGATCGCTTTCTCGTGCAACTCCACCAGCGCGGCGGGAAACGACACCTCGGCGATCACCCGCGGCTCGGCCGTGATATCGACGACTACGAAATTGTCGCTGGTCACCGCGCGCAGGCTCACCGCGTCGGCCGGATACGTGTCCGAAGTCCAGTGCCACGCCTTCGCCGAATGATGCAGCAGGCCCAGTTCCCCGATGAACTGGCACAGCGGCCCCGTATCGTTGCCGCCGAACTTTTCCCCGTCGGCCACCGGCAGCTCGAATGCCGCGCATTTCAAGTGGCTAAGCAGAATCTCCAAGTTGTCCGGATTGATGTGGGCGTGTTCGGGTGGCTGGCCGAAGAAATATTCCGGATGTTCGACGATATATTGATCGAGCGGCGCGCTCGAAGCCACCATCACCGCCAGCGAGGCGTTCTGCCGCCGCCCCGCGCGGCCCGAGCGCTGCCACGTCGAAGCCACCGTGCCCGGATAGCCCGCCATCACCACCGCATCGAGCGACCCGATGTCGATCCCCAGTTCGAGCGCGTTGGTAGCCACCACGCCTCGAATTTCGCCATCGCGCAGTTTGCGTTCAATCTCGCGCCGCTCCCGCGGCAGATAGCCACCTCGGTAGCCGCGAATCGTTCCCGGCGGCGCCAACCCCTTCTCGCAGGCGTCCTTCAAGTAGGTGATCAGAATCTCGGTCGCCAACCGGTTGTTGGCAAACACCAGCGTTTGCTGGCCGCGGTCGATCAGCTCCACCGCGATGCGACGCGTTTCATGCAGGTAGCCGCGGCGGATCCCCAGTTCGGCGTTGACCACCGGCGGGTTGTAAAAGACGATGTACTTCTCGCCGCTGGGCGCGCCGCTCGAATTCACCAGTTCGAAGGGCTCGCCGGTCAACGCTTCGGCCAGTTCCTTGGGATTGGCGATGGTCGCCGAAGAACAGAGAAATTGCGGCTTCGATCCATAGAACTCGCAGATGCGCCGCAGCCTCCGCAGGATGTTGGCCAGATGGCTGCCATACACGCCGCGATAGTAGTGCAGTTCGTCGATGACGACGTAGCGCAGGTTCTCGAAAAATTTGGCCCACTTGGTATGCTGCGGCAGAATGCCGCTGTGCAGCATGTCGGGATTGGTGAGGGCCACGTTGGCGCGTTCCCGGATCGACTTGCGCGCATCCTGCGGCGTGTCGCCATCGTAGGTGAACGCGCGGATCCCGGTGCCCATGGCGTCGGTGATCGCCTTGAATTCGTGCAGTTGATCCTCGGCCAGAGCCTTGGTGGGAAACAGGTAGAAGGCGCGCGCTCCGGGGTCGGCGGCGATCCGGTTCAGAACGGGCAGGTTGTAACAGAGAGTCTTGCCGCTGGCGGTGGGCGTTACCACAACCACGTTACGTCCGGCAGACGCATTTGTGAACGCCTCGCCCTGATGACTGTAGAGGCTGCGGATGCCCCGCGCCTCCAGCGCCTGCACCAGCCGCGTGTCCGCACCGGAAGGAATCTCGACAAAGCGGGCCGGCTGCGCGGGAAGGTGGCGAATGGTGCGAACCGGGGAATTGGGATGGCCCATCCATTCCTGAAACCGGCGCAAGACGGCTTCGAGAGAAGGGCGATGAACAATGGAGGAAGTGTCGGCAAACAGGTCGAGATTCATTCTTCGCCTTTTGTTTGCCAGTATAACAGGCCGGCGTTACTCTTTGACGCGAACGAATTCGAAACGTTCCAGCGTGGCCGCCACACTCGACGGGATGGGCGTTTCTTCCGCCTCCGTCTTTTCGGTGCGCACCACTTTGCCTACACAACGCAGCCGCACGGGAACGCCATGGGCGCTGGTGGGAAGCGTGATCATGAATTCGATGGGCTGCCCGACATAGACGTCGGCATCGGACGTGAAGAGGACTCCGCCCGAACTGAGATTACGCGTCTCGCCGACTTTTCCGACAAGCTGCGATCCGGTGCGCACGAGCTCAAAAGGGAGCTTGAGATTGTATCTCTGGTTCTTTCGCTGGTCTCTCAGGGGCACACTTCACTCTAAGGTCTTTCCGCCTAAAAGGTCAATAGCGTTTGGTACATAGAGGCTAAGGTGTGTACCATCCGGGCACGCACAAACGGTACTACGGAGTGAAGATTTGGGAACTGGTCGCGGCATCGTTCCGTCTGAGACAATGTATGGCAAGGACACGGAGAGCCGGTTGAAGAAAATTGCTCGCATTACCGCCGGATTTGTGCTCATCCCCATCGGGCTGCTGCTCTCGATTCCGGGTGTGCCAGGCCCCGGGTTGGCCATCGTCTTCTTCGGCCTGGTGCTGCTTTCCGAACACTTCGAATGGGCGCAGCGCGCCGTGGTGTGGTGCAAGGCAAAATTCAACAAGTTGTTGAAGCGCGACGGTCAGGGCAGCAAATCGAGCGCCGCCTGAATCTCCGAACGGGTGTGCATGTCGCCCTTACGCAGGCAGGCGTCCAGGCCAAGCGTATAGAGCCCGCGCGCGTCCTCGGCAAGCCCGAGTTTCTCCAGCGTCTGCCCGCCGTGATAGTAGGCCGCTACATATAGAGGGTCGGTGTCCACCAGTTGCCGGTAAGCCTCCGCCGCTTCCCGCAGCCGTCCGCTTCCGGCATACGCTTGCGCCAGCCCATAGCGGACGAAGCTGTTTCCGGGATCCTGTTCCAGAAGCTTGGTGAGGGCGTCAACGCGATCCATTTCAGTATTATCGCAGTATGAGCGAGTTGCCCACCGCGGGCCGGCGTGTCCGCGAATCCGCCTCCGAGATTTCGGAGCTGGCCATGCCCATGTACGCCAACCCCCATGGCAGCCTGTTCGGCGGACGCGTCATGCACCTGGTCGATACCGCCGCCGCCCTGGCCGCCATGCGCCATTCCCGCCAGACCGTCGTCACCGCCTCCATCGACCATATGCGATTCCTGGTCCCCATCCGCATCGGCGAACAGGTGACCTGCAAGGCTTCGGTCAACCGCGTGTTCACCACGTCGATGGAGATCGGCGTGAAGGTGCTGGTCGAGAACCTGCGCACCGGAGAAATACGTCACACCTCGTCGGCCTATCTCACGTTCGTGGCCATCGACTCCGAAGGCCAGCGGTTGAAGCTCGAGCAGGTGGTGCCGGAAACGCCCGACGAGATCCGTCGCTGGGAGAAGGCGGCCGAGCGCCGTCAGTTCCGGTTGGAGATGAAGGCGAAGGACAAGGCGACGCCCGGCTAAGCGAGCGGATTACGGTCTCGATGGTCGCGGCCGAGGAAGCGTCCAATCGCTTGCCGGACCGCCGCCCATAAATCGGCAGCCGTTTCCGTTGGACTCCGAAGCATGTGCCGAATTGTCGAAGGCTTCCCCGTCGGCACGCCGTCTGCTCATAGCCCTGCCGCTACAATGAGTCGATGCCTTCGGAAACCCTCGCCCGGCCAACCCCGGACGTGATCGCCAAATACGAGCCCGTCATCGGACTCGAAGTGCATGTTCAGCTCGCCTCCCGAACCAAGATCTACTGCGGCTGCCCCACCGGCTTTGGCGCCGCGCCCAACACCAACGTCTGCCCCGTCTGCCTGGGTATGCCCGGAGCGCTGCCGGTACTGAACAAAACCGTCGTCGAACTCGCCGTCATGACGGGACTCGCACTCAATTGCCGCATCAATCCGCTGTCCCGCCTCGCCCGCAAGAATTACTTCTACCCCGATCTGCCCAAGGGCTACCAGATCTCGCAGTTCGATCAGCCGCTCGCCGAACACGGCTGGGTCGAGATCGAAGGCAAGCGCATCGGCGTCACCCGCGTCCATATCGAAGACGATGCCGGCAAGAGCCAGCACGAAGGTTTCAAGGATTCCGAGCGCAACACCTACGTCGATCTCAACCGCTGCGGCACGCCGCTGGCGGAAATCGTCAGTGAGCCCGACATGCGCAGCGCCGCCGAGGCCTACGCCTATGTGACCGAGCTCAAACAGGCGCTGCAATTCGCCGAAGTCTCCACCTGCGACATGGAAAAAGGACACCTTCGCTGCGACGCCAACGTTTCGGTCCGTTTGAAAGGCGCTACGAAGCTCGGCGTCAAGGCCGAGGTCAAAAACGTCAATTCATTCCGTTTCCTCCGCGAAGCGGTGGACTATGAAATCCTGCGCCAGATCGGCGTCATCGAAAGCGGCGGACGCGTCATGCAGGAAACCCGGCTCTACAATCCAGACACCGGCGAAACGGCGGGCATGCGCAGCAAGGAACAGGCGCACGACTACCGCTATTTCCCCGAGCCCGACCTGGTTCCCCTGCGCGTCGGCGAACGCTGGCTCGGCGAGATTCGCTCGCGCATGCCGGAATTGCCGGCCGCCCGCCGCAATCGTTTCCTCCATCAGTACGGTCTCAGCGACTATGACGCGGGCGTGCTGACCGCTTCGCGCGATCTGGCCGACTATTTTGAAAAAGCCGCCGCCGCCTCGCCCGACGCCAAAGCCGCCGCCAACTGGGTCATGGGCGATCTCATGGCCACCCTCAAAGCCGAAGGCAAGGAGATCGCCGCCTCGCCTGTGTCCGCCGAACGGCTGGGCGAACTGGTCACGCTGATCGCCAAAGGCGAGCTCTCGGGCAAACTGGCGAAAGAGATTTTCCCGAAGATGTTCGCCACCGGCGATGCCCCGGCCGCCGTCATGCAGCGCGAAGGATTGCAGCAGATTTCCGATACCGGTACCATCGCCGCCATCGTCGATCAGGTGCTGGCCGCGAATCCCAAACAGGTGGAGCAGTACAAGAGCGGCAAGACGGCGGTGATGGGTTTCCTGGTGGGGCAGGTGATGAAGGCTTCCCGCGGGCAGGCCAATCCCGCGCTGGCCAATCAGTTGGTAAAAGAAAAACTCGGTTGACAAATAACTCGGATTCCGATATAACGGAATGCGAGTTATGCAGCCGCTCTCCCCGGCCTCTCTACACATCCTCCTGGCTCTGGCGGCTGAAGACCGGCACGGCTACGCCATCATGCAGGAGGTAGAGCGCGAATCGGGCGGCCGGTACAAACTGGGACCGGGAACGCTTTATGACAATCTGCAGAAGCTGATGGCCGCGGGATTGGTGCGCGAAGGCCCCAAACCGGCAAGGGACGACGACCCGCGGCGGCGCTACTACAGGCTGACAGCGGCCGGACGGCGCGCGCTCGCCGCCGAGATTGGACGTTTGGACGCGCTGGTGAAGCGCGGTCACGCGATCCTGCAGCTTGGGGAGGAGGCATCCTGATGCGCTCCCTTTACCGCTTGCTGCTGCGGCTCCATCCGGCCGGTTTCCGGGACCGCTTTTCCAGCGAAATGCTGGCGATCTTCGATCAATTCGCCGAGGGCAGACGATGGCTGCTGGCGGAGGCGATGGTGTCGCTGATGCGGCAGTGGGTGTTGCGGCCCCGGCGGCAGGAGGCAGCGGCGGCCAGCGGCCCGGGACTGGCGCTGACGGCGGTGGATGTTCCAGGATCATTCCCCCTCGCCTTTCTTCGCGGGCTGGCGCCCGCGCTCGTGCTGCTGCTGATTATGGCGGCGGCCTTGCGCCAGCCGAAAACCGCCAGCCTGTTCGATGCCTATTTTGAAAAGGCGCGCACACTCGTGCAGACACACCGGGCTGAGCCGGCCGAGTCCAGCGAAAGCGCGGCGGCGCGGCCGCCGATGACTCGCGCGGACGATATAACGCAAGCCCTGCTCGCCGCCTTCGGCCGCCACGACGTGGTGGCGCTCGGCGAGTGGCATTCCACAAAGGAAGATTCGGATATCCGCATTAACCTGATTCGCGCACCGGCCTTCGCGGCATCGGTACGGAGCGTGGTGTTCGAGTGTGCCAGCGCGTTTCACCAGGAAACGCTCGACCGGTTTACCGCGGGCGGGGATGTGCCAGAGCGTGAGTTGCGAAACGTCTGGCGGGACGTAATGACGCCGGGAGCCTGCATGGCGCCGGTTTATGAACAGTTCCTGCGCCAGGTGCGGAGTATCAACCGTGGCCGCGGACCGGAGCAGAGGGTCCGCGTTCTGGCCGGCAGCCCACCCATTGACTGGAACCGTGCTTCGGCCGATGAGGTCCGTGGGTTCGTTTCGCACCTTGATTCCTTTCCGGCCGAACTCGTTTCCGGCGTCCTGGCGCGGGGCGAAAAGGCGCTGATCGTCTTTGGCGCAGGCCATCTATGGCGCCATACGAAGCTGGATGCCACGCTTATTGCACGTCTGGACCAGAAATTCGCTCGACGCGTTTACACCGTGCATCGAATTCACGGGGCTGGACCGGGATTTGCGCCGCTCGATTCAAGCAGCCTTGGTAAGCTGCCGGCAAACGCCTATCTGGGTCGCGGTATTCCATTTCCCCTGTTTGCCTCGTCCACAACTTTGGCGCAGGCAGCCGACGCCGTCATCGTTACCAAGGAAGATACGGTTGTGGATCCGCCCAAAGCGGATGCGGCATGGGCGGCCGAGATCGAAAGGCGGCTCAAGCTTCGGCGGGGCAAGTGACCGTGCGCAGAAATCCGGCGTAAGCGATTTCATCCATGCGCCCCTCGACCAGGCTTAACACCGCTTCCGTGGCTTCGTCCTGTGTGGCTTTGAATCGGTGTCCATTCCGTTCGAGAGAGAGGACACCCACAACAAAAGCGGTGCGCTTGTTGCCATCCAGAAAAGGATGGTTCCGTGCGATGCCCGCAGTGTAAGCCGCGGCCATCGATGCCATGTCACAGCTTTCGCCGTAGGCGAACCGATGCTTAGGCTTCGCCAGCGCGGAGAGCAGCAGGCCGGAATCCCGGACTCCGGCGATTCCGCCATGACGGGAGAGCACCATTTGATGAAGCGCGAGGACCTCGCGCTCTTCAATCCAAATTGGCGCGGTCACTGGGCGAGAGCGTGGAGCGTGTCGCGGTAGCGGAGCATGATACCCTCCGCCTGGACCATCTTCCGCTCAAGTTCGGGCAGCGCGGCCAGTTCGATGGCGGCGAATTTCATCACTTCCGGAGGAAAATCCATTGCTTCCAGGCAAAGGGATTTTCCGGACCAGGCGGCGGATACGAAGCGCTTCTCGCCCGATGGCGGCATGGCGACCAAGGTCAGCACCGATTCCTGCCTATCCACCGCTACGATACCGCTCAAGTCGATTTCAATCAGGCCACGATTCCACGGGCCCAAATCGACCGCGAAAGGCTCAGGGAACAGGGGGTCCGGCGGATAGCCGTGGAGGCGCAGAAAGTCGTTCCGCTCGGATGATTGAAGCGCCCGAGCCCGCAAATGCCGCGGCCGTTCCGCCGTTAACGCTGGTGCCGGACTCATGGGTATTCTGTTCATAGTATAGCCACCCCAAAAAATCGGCGCCAGGGCGGTTGAACGTTAATCATGTTACTTCGAGGAAACGGACTTGGTTGCTTAACTGAATGAAAACACAGAATCTAATGCTTGTTACCGGATGCTTTTGACAGCTCGCAGAATGGCCGCCACACTCTTGTCCACATCTTCGCTGGAAGTGACCCAGGAAGAGACGCTGATGCGCATGGCGGTATGGCCTTGCCATACGGTGCCGCCGCACCAGCAAGTACCGTCGCGCTGCAAAGCGTCGATCACGGCGCGGGTAAACGCCGGATCGCCGAATGACACCAGCACCTGATTGATCACAACGTCATTGAGAATACGAAAGCCGTGGGACGCAAGCGCCTCGGCGAAATGCCGGGCGTGATCGCAGGTGCGGTCGATGAGTTCCGCAAAGCCCTGGCGGCCCAACGAACGAAGAGCCGCCCACAGCTCGACACCGCGGGCGCGGCGCGACATCTCGGGCGTGTACTGCGATGGATCGCGCTTTTCACTTGTCACCACGTAAGGCGCTGAAAACGTCATGGCGGCGCGCAGGGCGCCAGGATCGCGCACCATCGCGATGCCGCAGTCATATCCCACGTTGAGCCATTTGTGCGCATCCACCGCCCAGGAGCTGGCGCCGCTGAAGCCTTCGGTCAGATGGCGGTAGCGGGGCGAAGCGGCCGCCCATAATCCGAACGCACCATCCACGTGTACCCAGGCGCCTGAAGCACGCGCCTTGTCACAGATCCCGTCCGCCGGATCGAATGCACCCGTATTCACGTTGCCTGCCTGCAAACAAAGAATGGTCCGGTCATCCAGGGAAGGCAGTTCACTGGCCTTCATTCTTCCCTGGCCATCGACCGGCACACGATGGACACGCTGGCGGCCGAGACCAAGCATGCCAAGCGCCTTGATGAGGGAAATATGAACCTCGCCACCCACCACTACTTTTAATTCCGGGGCGTGGAAGAGTCCGGCGTTCTCTACATCCCATCCGGCTTTTTCGAGAAGCGCGTGGCGGGCGGCGGCCAGGCAGCAGAAGTTAGCCACGGTAGCGCCGGTAACCACCCCTCCGCCGCAGCCTTCGGGCAGGTGCAGCAGATCGCCAATCCAATCGAGCGCGATATCTTCGAGCAGGGCGGCGGCGGGCGACAGCACTCGCAGACCCATGTTCTGGGCCCAGGCGGCCGCCAGCCAGGACGCGGCAAGCGAAGCAGGCAGCGTACCGCCGTTTACAAAGCCGAAATAACGGCCGCCGGCATTGGCCACCGTTGCGGGCGATGCCACGCGGTCGAGCAGTTCCAGAACGGCTTGAGGATCGGATGGCGCTTCGGGAAGAGGCTCTACCAACTGCTCGAGCGCTTGAATGGCGTCATCGGAAGGGAAGACACGCCGCTGGCGAATCTGGTGGAGATAAGCGGTGGCGCGCGCGGCGGCGTCCATGAGAACCTGCATGCTCAATTATGGTCACGCCGACGCGGCGCTACCGGGAGCCTTGCCGTGCTTCTCCACCGCTTTGTATAAACCGGCGGCGCTCACCGGCTTGGAAAGATACGCGTCCATGCCCGCTTCCAGGCACGCTTCCCGATCGCCCGCCATCGCATTGGCGGTAAGAGCCACGATCGGCGTGTGCCGGCCCAGTTCCATCTCCCGCAGCCGGATCGCGCGCGTCGCTTCGAAACCATCCATCTCCGGCATCTGCACATCCATCAGCACCAGATCGAAATGCTCGCGCTCCAGCAGCGAGACCGCGTCCCTACCATTCTCGGCCACCCGCGCCCGATGCCCCGCTTTTTCAAGCAGGTGATAGAGGATCTTCTGGTTGACGGCGTTGTCTTCCACAATCAGCACACGGCGCGGCTGGCTTGTGCGATAGGCCTGCCCGAACTCGTTGGGATCGGGTTCGGTTTCATCGGCCACCGGCAGGTTGATCGTGAAACGGAATGTCGACCCCGACCCTACTTGGCTCTCAAGCTCAATCTGGCCTCCCATTTGCCGCACCAGCGCCGAAGCGATCGGCAGTCCAAGACCGGTGCCCCCGAAGCGTCGCGCCGTGGAGGCGTCGCCCTGTTGAAAAGCCTCGAAGATGGCCTGATGCCGTTCGGGCGCGATGCCGGGACCGGTATCGGAGACCGAGAACGTGACGTCGATCGCCCCATTGGATGCCGGCCTCGCCTGAACCAGAATCAACACCTCTCCGCGATCGGTGAACTTGATGGCGTTGCCTACCAGGTTGAAGAGCACCTGCTGCAGGCGCGCCGCGTCGCCTTTCACCCAGTCGGCCGATAGACCCCGCAGGTCGGTGCGCATCGCCAGACCTTTTTGTTGGGCCTGCACGGCGAATACGCTGGCCAGCGTGCGCACCACCGCGCCCACCGAAAACGGAGCGGAATCGAGAAGCATGTGTCCGGCCTCGATCTTAGAAATGTCGAGAATCTGGTTCACCAGCCGCAGCAGCGTTTCCCCCGAAGCCTTGAGCGAGGTGACGTAATCGCGTTGCTCCGGGTCGAGCCGTGTCTTCAGCGTCAGTTCCGCCATCCCCAGCACGGCGTTGATCGGCGTACGGATTTCATGGCTCATACTCGCCACGAAGTCCGACTTGGCGCGCGAAGCGGCCTCGAGTTCCTGCGTGCGTGACAGGACGGCTTCCTCCAGTTCCCGCTCGCGCTCGGCCCGTTTCACGTAGCGCCAGTGGACCCACCATCCACCCGCCACCGCCAGCGCCAGCGTGCTCAGCAGAAAGAACCACAGCGTCTGGTAAAAGTACGGCTTCAGCGTCAGATTCAACGTCGTAGGCGATTCGCTCCAGATCCCGTCGACGTTCTGCGCACGCAAGCGGAAAACGTACCGGCCCGGCGGCAGATTCCGATAGATCGCTTCACGGCGGCGCCCGGCGTCAATCCAGTCCGCGTCGAAGTTGTCCAGCTTGTGCCGGAACCGCACTTCCCCCGGCCCGCTGAAATGGATGCCGGTGTAGCGGATTTCGAGCGTCCCGCGTCCGCGTCCGAGGTCGAACGAGCCTCCCTGCGCCACCGGCTTTCCGTCGAAGCTGACGCTGTCGATCGCGAGCGCCGGAGCCGGATGATGCACCCCCGCCGCGCCCGGATCGAGCGAGGCAGCGCCGGAAGCCGTCGCAAACCAGAAGCGTCCGTCGCGCGCGCGGATGCTCGCGCTCGGCGAGTTTCCCGTGCAATCCGGATTGCGCATGCCCTGCGCCGTACCGAACCGGCGGCCCGCCAGAACCTTGCTCCTGCCGGTGGCGAAATCTTCGAGCGTCTGACGGTCGATGCGAAAGACACCGAAGTCGCCGCTAAGCCACAGCGCGCCGTCCGGGTCGCCCAGGATGGAGTTGACCGGCTCGGAGGGCAATCCCTGCGCCGCATCGTGCACCGTATACTGTCCGTTTTGAAAGCGGACCAGCGTGCCCGATCCGCCCGCAAGCCAGACGGCGCCATCCAGAGTCTCGCCCATCGCCTTGATTCCGCCCGCCAGCGCTTGCGGCAAAGCGGGCAGCGGTTCGGCCGGACTTGTGGCGCCCGGCTTCATTTCATACAGCGCGCCTTCCTCTACCGCGATCAGCAGAGAGCCCGACCGCCGCACATGCAGGTTCGTTACCCGATCGGACGGGAAACGGTTCTGGCGGTCGTGACGAATCCGCCCGAGGACGGGATCGAACCGCACCAGTCCCGCCCCGCGATAGGCCACAAACACCGTGCCCCGCGAGTCTTCGACAATCGCCGTGACTTCATTCGACGGCATGTCGTAGGCACCTACCCATCCGCGCAGATAACGCCGCAAGCCGCGCTCCGTGGCGAGCCACAGCGAACCGTCGCGCCCGCCCAGCATGCTGTAGATATGACTGCCCGCCGAAGGATAGGTGGGAAACGGCTCCGCCCTGCCGCCCGCGATACGAAACAGTCCGCCGCCGTCGGAACCGGCGAAAATCGTTCCATCGGCCGCCTCGGCCACGCTCAGCGTACGCGCCGGAGCCAGCCCCTCAGGTATGCCGAAATTCGTGAAGAGCGAATCGCGCAGTTGCACCAGGCCACCGGTGGCGAGCGCCAACCAGACCGTGCCTTCGGAATCTTCGAAAATATCGTTGACCTGATCGGAAGGCAGGCCCTCCCGCGCGCCGAGACGAGCCGCGGCGCCGTCGCCATTGAAGCGAAACACACCCGCTCCGCGCGAGGCGGCCCACACGTTGCCGCGGCGGTCTTCCAAGAGCCGGTGCGCGCCCGGCGGGGGGATGGTCTGCGCAAGCCGCGTCCAGCTTCCCTTCCATTGAAAGATCTCTCCGGCGTCCAACGCCGCCCATAGCCGATCGTCCCGGCTCCACAGCAGAGCGGCCGGCGAGCCGGGTGGAGGCGGGATATTCGCCGGCTCAAAGCGTTCCCGGTTCCACGACAACAGTTGCCCACCCGATGCCACCCAGAGCGTTCCATCCCGCCGCGCCGCCATCGCCCGCACGCGGCCTTCGGGCAGTCCGTTGGCGGTGCCATAGACCTGATCGCCCCCGTTCCGGACGCCGTGCAGGATCCCTGCCCCGTCGATGCTCCATACCAAGCCATCGGTAGTACTGACGGCCGGCGTCGCCGGTAGTCGCTTGTCGCTGAACAGCCGGAAGCCGGTTCCGTCAAACCGGATCGCTCCCCCTGCGGTCGCCAGCCAAAGGTATCCATCCGCGGTTTGCGATATGGTGCGAATCGCTCCATCTTGGCTTTTTACTGGGCTTTCAAATACTGTTTTTACGTATTGAAAGACACTTTTGCCAGGATCGAGCGCCTTCAAAGGCTGGCGAACCCACACTAAAATCAGGGGGACAGAGACGAAAACAGGGGCCCAGTGTTTTGCTTTTCCGATCACTCGCCTGGCGATCCTGTCAGGATCGTTACGATCATTGTAAAGCGTAAAGAGAATGACGGTTGGAATTTCTGGCCAATTTACTAGGAATCAGTACACCGCCTTACGTCTTCCTAGCCATTTCGTTTCTTACACCTAGTCCAAAGGGATGACCCCGGGCGGAATCAACGGTACGCGCTTGGGCAGCACAACCTCCTCGCCTTCCTTGAACTCCACCGGAACGCCATTTTCAAGAAAAGGCAGCAAAAAGCTTGGATCCTGATAAGCGCGATGATTCAATTCGGCAAAGGCAAACACACGATATTGGCCGGGAGCGATGCCCGCCATCTGAAACTGGCCCTCGGTGTTGATGCCGCGAAGCTGATAGAGGCTCAGCATTTCACGCCGCGCGCCCACCGGCGCAAGCAGCACCGAGGCTTCAAGGCCGATATGCGACTGGGGAATATCCACTTCTCCATCGAGAGTCGCGCCCTTCATACTGACCGCGATATGCAGCGGCTGGGCCGATCCGCCGGTGACCTTCAGGCTCTTCCCCAGCACCTCGTCCTCGCCGAACCGCACCGATTTCAGATAAGCGCCGCGCGGCATGGGGCGGACTTCCAGGTTCCACTCCCCTGGCGGCACACCCATTAGAACGAAACTCCCGTCGGCGCCTGCCGCGGCCGGCGGCAGCAGGACGGGCATGGGCGCCGCGCCGGCCGGCACCGCTTGTACCTGGAACCGCACCGTACCCTCTCCGTCGAATTTCACCTGACCTTTCAAATCGACGGGAACTTCGAGCGGTAGCGTGAAGCCTTCAAGCCCCTCCGGTCCCAGCGCGGCATGGCCCGAGCCATGGTAGCTGCGTCCGGCGGTGCGAGCGTTGGCCGTGACCAGATATTTCCCCGGCCGCAGGAAATCGGCGGCAACGGCAAAGTCCGGCGGCTGCGCGCTCACTCCGGTGACGCTGTCCATTCCGTCCTCCATCAGAGTGACCGCCACCGGCCCGCCAATCTCGATTCCAGGCGGTGGCACCACACGCCCTTGTAAACGCACCGCCGTTTCGACCGGGAGTTGGAAGTCGATATTGGCGAATCGCTTTCCCGGCGTCAAGCGCAGAACTTCCGCGTTCTCAAGCCGCGCCGCCTGCGGATAGAACTGCCGGGCGAAGATCCTGGGGCGGCCATTGGCAGGCTGCGGAGCGCGATCAAGCGGCCCCATCGCCGCCACGCGATAACTGCCCGCGCGAATTCCCGCCATCCGGTAACGCCCGCGTTCATCGGTGAGCGTCTGCATCATCGGCACGTAGCGCGCCTTGCCCCGCTCATAAACCGGATAGAGCAGCGCCACCTGCGCGTTGCGCAGCGGCTGCCCCTCGGAGACCACCAAACCCTCCACCGTTCCCGTCGGCCGCAGCGCGATATCGGCATCGAGCATCGTCTCATTCGGACCCAGCAGCAACAGGCGCCCCGGCTGCCCCGCCGCCCGCGCCCCATAGGAAATTTGCTCGAACCCATCGCCGCCCGCCACAACCCGGTAATGGCCCGAAGCCACCGCCGGGAAAAGATAGCGCCCCTCGGCGTCGGTGCGTGTCGAAAGCGGCTGCTGTTGTTGCTGGCTCGGACGAACGTCCACGCGGTAAAGAGTCACCTCGGCCTGTCCGACCGGCGCCCCGCCTTGCTGATTCGTGATAGTGCCCGCCACCACCGCGCCAGGCTCAAACTGCGCGCATGCCGCCGTGGCAAAGGCGAACGCGGCCCACAGTACCTTCACGACTATCAGTTTATCCGAGCGGCGCGTCGAACACGCGCTCGGCCGTATTCCACAGCACGTCCCTTTTGGCCAGATCGGGGATCGCCATCGTCAGCATCTTGTGCATCTCCGTCTCCATGCTCTCCGGCAGGTCCGATCCCACCATCAGCCGGTTCGACGGAACATGCGCCAAAATGTCCGCGATGTGATGCGGCATCAGACTCGACAGTTCGATGTAGATGTTCGGACACACGCTGGCCGCGACAATCGTTTCCAGCATGTACACGCTGCCGCCGCCGTGGCCGAGAATGATCGGCAATTCCGGAAACCGCCGGGCCGGCAGAATATAGAGCGAAGGCAGAGCGAAGGGTACTCCGGAGCCGGTGTGTACGATGACGGCCATACGGTGCCTGGCGGCCGCTTCGTAAAGGAAATCGCCGCGCGTCCCAACCGGATTCAAGGCCTGATATTGCGGCTGCAACTTAATGGCACGAAAGCCCAGTTCCTCCGCACAGCGCTTGATTTCATCGCGAAACGCTTCCGGCGATACGAACGGGTACACGCAGGCCGCCCCCGCGAACCGTTTAGGGTATCGGCGAACCGCTTCGGCGATCCCGTCATGCTCCCGCCGGAAGTCGTCGACAACCGGAAAAGGCAGCAGCATGGAACGGTCCACGCCGTGGCGGTCCATGGCCTCCAGAAGGGTCTCGGCCGTCTGGCGGCGCCCGGAATGCCGTGCCAACCCCAAGTGCGCGTGCGTATCATAGAGTTGGAACCCGTTCTTCATCAGTTTGGATCTTCCTTTACTTCCAAGCAGATATGATGATACGCTAATAGACTTCTAATGCGAACTGTCGACCTTATCCAACGCAAGCGCGATGGCGAGGAACTCGCGCCCGAAGAGATTCAGTCTCTTGTGGACGGCTACACCCGGGCCGAGATCCCCGACTACCAGATGTCCGCTTTCCTTATGGCCGTCTGCTGGCAGGGAATGACGGACCGTGAAGTGGGCGCGCTGACCGCATCCATGTTGAATTCGGGCGAACGCGTGGATTTGTCGATGGTGCCCGGCGCAAAGGTGGATAAGCACTCCACCGGTGGGGTCGGCGACAAGACCAGTCTGATCGCGGCTCCGTTGGCCGCGGCGGCCGGCGCGGTGGTGCCCATGATTTCCGGCCGTTCGCTCGGATTTACCGGCGGCACGCTGGATAAATTGGAAGCAATTCCCGGGTTGCGCACCAATTTGACCATCGACGAATTCCGCGCTCAATTGGCCGCCCACAAACTCGCTTTCATTGGACAGACCGAACAGGTGGCCCCGGCCGACGGCAAGCTCTATTCCCTGCGCGATGCCACCGGCACGGTGGAATCCATTGCCCTCATCGCTTCTTCGATCATGTCGAAGAAACTCGCCGTGGGCCTCGACGCCATCGTCCTCGACGTCAAGGTGGGCGCCGGCGCGTTCATGAAGAAGCAGGTCGACGCGCGCCGCCTCGCTCAACAAATGGTGGCCATCGGCCGCCGCAACGACCGCCGTATGCAGGCGCTGATTACCGACATGAATCAGCCCCTCGGTTTCGCCGTCGGCAACGCGCTCGAAATCATGGAAGTCTCGCAGACGCTGCAGAACGCCGGGCCGGTGGACCTCACCCGCCTCTCGCTCGAACTCGCTTCGCGCATGATCTTCCTGGCCAAGGTCGCCCCGACGCTCGATGAAGCGCGCGAAATGGCCCAGGGACGGCTGCTCGACGGCTCCGGCTATCGCAAGTTCAAGGAAGTGATCGCCGCCCAGGGCGGCAATCCCAAGGTGATGGATCAGTTCGAATTGCTGCCCAACGCCACCGGCATGCGCGAAATCTATTCGCCCCGGGCCGGCTACGTAAGCGCCATCGACGCCGCTCTCATCGGCCAGGCGTCGGTCCTCATTGGCGCCGGCCGCGATACCAAGGAAGATTCGATCGACCCCGCCGTCGGCGTGATTCTCGAAGTCAAGTCCGGCCAGAAAGTGGATGCCGGCGGCGTGCTCTGCCGCATCTACTACACTGGCGAAGAGCGCGTGGATGAGGCCGCCGAACAGGTGGAAGACGCGTTCCGCATTTCGGCCGCGCAGCCGGAAGAGCGTGAGCTCATTCTCGAAGTAGTCGGCTGATCGATTCCGCAATCCTGTTAGGAGAGTGAGTGGACCGGTTCACCGGACTCATCGGGCTCGTGGCGATTCTGGCCTCCGCCTATCTTTTCTCTTCCCACCGCAAGGCCATTCAGCTCAAGACGGTGCTGTGGGGCCTCGGCCTCCAGTTTTCCTTCGCCTTTCTCGTCTTGAAAACGCCGCTCGGCCGCGTCTTTCAGGCCGCATCGGTAGCCGTCAACGCCCTGCTCGAATACGCCGAAGCCGGCAGCAGCTTCGTCTTCGGACCCCTCGGCTCCAAGTCCGGCTCCTTCGGCGTCGTGTTCGCCTTCCAGGTTCTTCCGATCGTCATCTTCATCGCCTCGCTGTTTTCGATTCTCTATTACTTCGGCGTGATGCAGTACGTCATCAAGGGCATGGCCTGGCTGATGCTGCGCATCATGGGCGCCAGCGGCGCCGAAAGCACCAACGTCGCCGCCAGCATCTTCATGGGACAGACCGAAGCGCCTCTCACCATCCGCCCCTTCCTCGCCAATCTCACCCAATCGGAGTTGTTTACCATCATGGTGAGCGGCATGGCCCATGTCTCGGGCGCCGTCATGGCGGCCTACGTGAAGATCGCCGGCGTTTCCATTGAACACCTGCTGACCGCCGTCATCATGACCGCGCCCGCCACCATCATGCTCGCCAAAATGTTCATGCCCGAAGTCGATACGCCCGAAACGCGCGGCACGGTGAAGATCGATCTCGAAAAACCCGGCGTCAATGTGATCGACGCCGCCGCGCGCGGGGCCGGGGAAGGCTTGCATCTGGCCTTGAACATCGGCGGCATGCTGATCGCCTTCCTCGCTCTCATCGCCATGGTGAACGGCGGCATGGGCTGGCTGCACGGCCTGATCGCGGCGGTGCCCGCCACGCTTCAGGAACTGCTCGGCTATGTCTTTGCGCCCGTCGCCTGGATGATGGGCGTGAGTTGGAAGGATTGCCAGGCCGTGGGCAACCTGCTGGGCACGCGCCTGGTGTTAAATGAATTCGTCGCCTTCCTGCAACTGGCGCCACTCAAGGCGCAACTGGATCCGCGCTCGTTCGTCATCGCCACTTTCGCCCTCTGCGGCTTCGCCAATCTGAGCTCCATCGCCATTCAGATCGGCGGCATCGGCGCGCTCGCGCCCAATCGCAAATCCGATATGGCACGGCTCGGATTGAAGGCTGTGGCCGCCGGAACGCTGGCTAACTTTATGTCGGCCTGCATCGCCGGGATGCTGCTATGAATGCCGCCGCCTATCTGCGATCCCGGCTCACCGAAACGCCCTCCGTCGCCGTCATTCTGGGCAGCGGCCTCGGCGCGTTTGCCGAAAGCCTGGACAACGCGGTGGCCGTGCCATACTCGACCATTCCCGATTGGCCGCAATCCACCGCCATTGGACACGCCGGCAAACTGGTGGCGGGCCGGTTCCACGGACAGAACCTCATCGTCCTTTCCGGCCGCGCTCATCTTTACGAAGGCTACACCCCGCAACAGGCGGCGTTCGCCGTGCGCGTGCTTGGCCGGCTCGGCGTCAAATCGCTGGTGGTGACCAATGCCGCCGGTGGCATCAATCTCTCCTATGGCCAGGGCTCGCTCGTGTTGATCTCCGATCACATCAACCTGCAAGGCGCCAACCCGCTCACCGGCCCCAACGACGATTCCCTGGGACCGCGATTTCCCGATATGAGCGAAGCTTACGACGCCGCCTATCGCGCCATCGCCAAACACGCCGCCGCCCAACTGAACATTCCCTTGCCCGAGGGCGTCTACGCCGCGCTCGCCGGTCCGAGCTACGAAACGCCCGCCGAAATCCGCTATCTGCGCGCCATCGGCGCCGACCTGGTCGGCATGTCCACCGTCCCCGAAGTGATCGCCGCCCACCACATGGGCCTGCGGGTCCTGGCGATCTCCTGCGTAACAAACATGGCCGCTGGGATTTCAACGCAGAAGCTGAGCCACCAGGAAGTGATGGAAACCGGACTGCGCGTGCGGGATACGTTTATCGAACTGCTGACCGCCGTGTTGCCCCACCTGCAAGGAGACCCAATTGGATAGTCTGATTCACGCCGCCACCGAGGTCCGCTTGAGAGCGCATGCGCCCCATTCCCGTTTTCAGGTGGGCGCGGCAGTGGAATGCGACGACGGCCGCGTGTTCACCGGCTGCAACGTGGAGAACGCCACCCTGGGCCTGACCATCTGCGCCGAGCGCCTGGCCGTTTTCAAAGCCATCTCCGACGGCGTCAAGCCCGGTGGCTTCCGCCGCGTCGCCGTGGTGGCCGGGACGCCCATCCTTACGCCTCCCTGCGGCGCCTGCCGCCAGATCCTTTGGGAATTCTGCGGCGATATCGATCTCACCCTCGCCAACCTCACCGGACTACAGCAGACCCTGCCCCTGCGAACCCTGCTCCCTTTGCCATTTGACGCCGGCATGCTCAAATGAAAAAGCTTCTGCTCGCCTTCGCCGCCGCCAGTCTCCTCGCCGCCGCCGAGCCCGCCGATTGGCTGATCTCGGCGCGCTACGTGGTCACCATGGATAACGCCCGGCGCGTCATCGAGCATGGCGCAGTCGCCGTGCGCGGCGAACGAATCGTCGCCGTGGGATCGAAAGCCGATCTCGAAAAGCGCTACACCCCCGCCCAGCGCCTCGATCGCGGCGCCGCCATACTGGCGCCCGGCCTCATCGACACCCACACTCACGCCCCCATGTCCCTGTTCCGCGGCATCGCCGACGACATGCGCCTTCAGGAGTGGCTCGAAAAATTCATCTTCCCCGCCGAGGCCAAGAACGTCACCGCCGATTTCGTCCATTGGGGCACGCTGCTCGCCTGCCTTGAAATGTCGCTCAGCGGCACCACCACTTACACCGACATGTATTACTTCGAGGAGGTGATTGCCGAGGCGACCAAACAGGCGGGCTTGCGCGCCGTGCTCGGCCAGACCGTCATCGGCTTCCCCGTCCCCGACGCCAAAACACCGCAAGAAGGTCTGGCGCGCACCGAGCGGTTCCTGCAGCGCTACCGCAACGATCCACTAATTGTTCCCGCCCCGGCGCCGCACGCCATCTATACGACTTCCGACGATGTCATTCGCTCCGCCCGCGCGTTGGCCAACAAATACAACGTGCCCATGCTCATTCATCTTTCCGAAACCAGGAAAGAAAACGACGACGCGCTCGCCAAGCGCAAGATGACTCCCACCGCCGTGCTGGAGTCCATCGGAGCGCTGGCCGGCCGTACCCTCGGCGCCCACGGCGTGTGGCTCACCGATGCCGATCTCGGCATTCTCAAACGTCGCGGTACGGGCCTGGCGCACTGCCCGTCGTCCAATTCCAAGCTCGCCAGCGGCGTCGCACGCGTGCCAGCCATTCTCCAGGCGGGCATCGCCATGGGACTCGGCACCGATGGTTTCGCCGGTTCCAACAACGACGCCAATCTTTTCGAAGAAATGGATCTGGCGGCGAAGCTGCAGAAAGTAACCACGCTCGATCCACGGGCGCTGCCGGCGGCGCAGGTGTTCGAAATGGCTACCCTCGGCGGCGCGCGCGCCCTGGGTCTGGAGAAGGAAATCGGCTCGCTCGAACCCGGCAAGCGCGCCGATCTCATCGCCGTCGGCATCGGCTCCCCGCACGCCACCCCCCTCTATCATGTGGTCCCGCAACTGGTCTATGCGCTCAAAGGTTCCGACGTAAGCGACGTCATGGTGAACGGAAAGTGGCTCATCCGCGACCGCGGCCATCTTACCCTGGATGCCCCCGGAATCCTGAAGAAAGCGCAGGAGTACCGGAACCGCATCGCCGCCTCCGTCGGCCTCCCCACGCGTTAGTTCACTGGCCGTTTGGCCATCCCTTTTGAACAATTCCGATGTTATAGTATCGGGAATCTTTTGAAGATTACATCAAAAGATCCGCCGATTCTTGATAGAAATGGGGGGCTTTGCAATGAAGCAGTCTCGCGGTTTCTTTCTCACTTGTGCCTTCATGGTTTCCAGTCTGTCCGCCCAGGAGTATCGCGGACGCGTTCAGGGCGCCGTAACCGACCCGAGCCAGGCCCCCGTGGCGGCCGCCAAGGTAACTCTCCGCAACACCCAGACCGGAACCGAGGCCGCCGCCGATACCGATCAGGGCGGGAAATACAAATTTGATTTCGTTCTACCCGGAACTTATGTTCTGACGGTCGAAAATCCCGGCTTCGCCAAAGCGACGCGAGAAGGAGTCGCCGTGCTCACCCGCGGCGACGTGACCCTCGACGTCCAACTGGCCATCGGCAACGTGGCCGAAACGGTGAACGTCGAGGCGGAAGCCGCCGCCGTCTCCTTCAACACTTCCACCATGAACACCACCGTGCAGGGGCAGTTGCTCAAAGACGTGCCGGTGTTGGCGCGCAATCCCTTCACCCTCGCGCTGCTCAATCCCGCCGTCGTCAACCGTTATTGGGACGTGGCGCACCGCAATCCTTTCTATATGTGGTCGTCGAACGGGCTAGATGTCGGCGGCGCCACCGGCGGCAAGAACGACATGCTGCTCGATGGGGTGCCGCTCGGCTACGCCGCCCGCGGGTCCTACAACGCGTCGATGGATGCCGTCCAGGAAGTCAGCGTGCAACAAAACTCGGTGGATGCCGAGTTCGGTTTCTCCGCCGGCGGCGTGCTCAACCTGTCGATGAAAACCGGCACCAACGACTGGCATGGCCTGGCCTATTACTTCGGCCGCAATCCGGCCCTGAACGCCATGACCAATCGCATTTCGCGCGAGCCGAGCGTGGTGCGCAACCACACCTGGGGCGGCACCCTTTCCAACGCCATCAAGAAGAACAAGGTCTTTTCGTTCTTCTCCTATGAGCAGTGGAAAACCACGCAGCCGCAGACCACGCAGAATACGTTGCCCACCGACGCCGAGCGCAATGGCGACTTCTCCGCCGTGCGCACACCCACCGGCGCCCTGCGCATGATTTACGATCCCCTCACCACCCAGTTCGATCCCGCCACCCAGGCCGTTTCGCGTATGCCGTTCGCCGGTAACATCCTGCCGCAAGCCCGCATCAGCCCCACGGGCCGCAAGATCATGAACGATCTGTGGAAGCCCAACACCGCGGGCAACGATATCACCGGCGTCAATAACTACTCGAAAACTTACTCCTGGTGGATCCAATACTGGAACATCAGCGAGCGCGTCGATTGGAACATCTCCGACAAACTGCGCGCCTACGCGCGCTTCTCCAAGTACGAAACCCGGCTCGACAACCCCAACCACGGCGGCACCATCGCCGTGCGGTCCGACAACGGCGGCATCATGGATGCCCTCAATGCCGCCGGCGATCTGCTGTGGATCAAATCGCCTACCACCACCGTGAACGTCCGCTTCGGCGCCACTTACCTCGAAGACGACTACGATTCGCAGTGGGCGAAAGTGCCCGAAAGCGTGTGGGGCAATTTCTGGCAATCCGGCTGGTACAAGCCGGTGCTGGCCGCTCTGCCCGGCATCTACTACCCGAACTTCGCCTTCTCCGGCAACGGTGGGGTTTCCACCGGCATCGGCGGCTGGTGGCAGGTGCATGGACGCGTCCATAACTGGCAGGCGAGCGTTTCCACCACCAAAGGCAAACACAACCTCAAGTACGGCTGGCAGTTGCGTCACAGCTTCGATCACAACGGCAGTCCGGGACCCGGCAGCTTCGGATTCAACTCCATCGAAACCGGTTCCTCGTTTTTGAATCACCGGCCGGCCGAGAGCGGCAATATGTTCGCCACCGCCCTGCTGGGCGTCGTCACCAGCGGCAACGGCAACATCAACCCGCTGTTCCGCAGCAACTATCAGCAGTGGGGCCTGTTCATCCAGGACGATTTCAAACTCAGCCAGCGCGTGACGCTCAACCTCGGCGTGCGCTGGGAGATCGAGAACGCGCCTCGCGACAAGAACTATCTCTTCAGCCGCTATCTCGATCTCACCAATCCGATTCCCGAGTTCCAGGGCGCCAACGCTCCCAGAATGCCCACACAGGTAACCAGCCTGGCGCAAGTCCCCTATAAGTTCAATGGCGCGTGGAATTTCACCGATAGCTCGAATCCCCGCACTTACCCGGCTCAATGGAACCTGTTGCCTCGCATCGGCGTCGCCTTCCGCGTCAGCGATAAAAGCGCGCTGCGCGCCGGCTGGGCCCGCTATGCCGTCCCCTTCAAAGGCGCCTGGACCGAGGGCTTCTCCATCCCGCGCGACGGATACTCGGAAAGCACCGGCGTGTTGACGCCCATCGAAGGCCGTCCGCGCACCACCATCGACGATCCGTTCCCTTCCACCAATCCGCTGCGCGCTCCGGCCGGCAACGGCCGCGGACGTTACACCAATCTCGGCAATTCGCCCAACTGGTTTTACCAGGACCTGAAGCGCCCGGTGAACGATCGCCTCAACGTCTCCTACCAGCGCATGCTCCCGAAAGGCATCCTCTCCGACGTGACGTTCTTCACCAACTTCGGACATCGCATTCTCGGCCCCAGCATGTGGGGCGGCGAATTTTCGCTCAACCGCAACATGGTGGATCCAGCCATCGTTTACAGCCAGAAAGCGCTGGTGGATGCGCGCGTCAACAATCCGTTCTATCAGGTGCTGCCCATCGACAAGTTCCCCGGCAACCTGCGCACCCAGGAACAGGTGACCGTCCGCCAGTTATTACGGCCTTATCCCCAGTACGGCGATCTCACCGAGCGCCTCACGCCCGATCGCTACAACCGTTACTACGCTCTGCAACTGAAGATCGAGCGCAGCTTCCGCAACGGCTTGAGCCTGATGCTCGGCTATAACTACAACCGCGAATATCGCGCCGAATGGTACAACGACGTCGCGCAGTACGCCAATCGCTATAGCCTGTTCGATACCCGCGACCCGCGCCATAACCTGCGGCTGGCCGGAACCTACGAACTGCCGTTCGGACGCGGCCGCACCTATCTGTCCAGCATCGGCAAGGTGGCCGACCTGGTCGTCGGCGGATGGCGCACCAGTCACATCTTCATGTTCAACAACGGCGCCATGCTGACGTTCGATTCCATGCTGGCTTCAGGCGATCCCAAGACCGGCAACCGCGCCCCCGGCGACTGGTTCGATACAACCAAGTTCGCTCAATTGCCCGCTTACACGGTGCGCACCAATCCCTGGTATTACGAAGGGCTGCGCGGGCCGGGATTCTGGCAGCTAGATTCGACTCTTTCCAAGGATTTCCGCCTCAATGAAAAGCACAAGCTGGAATTGCGGCTGGAGACTTACAACACCACCAACCATTTCATCCGGTCCTCACCGAATATGAACGTGACCGCTTCTACCTTCGGCAAGAGCACCTGGATCTATCCCGGCAACTACGGCCGCGAAGTGCAGTATACGCTGCGCTATCTCTTCTAGACGCCATCGGTGGCGAAGGTGTGCTGCCGGCGATGATGCGGCCCGTCGAACGTCTTGGTCGACTTGAACAGTTCATGCCGCCCGTCGCCGGCTTCTTCCTTCACTCGATCGAGCAGGGCCGCCTTCTCCGCCGCCGTCATCGGCTTGAACCCTCGCGCCAGGGCGACATCGGCCTTCAGGTGTTCCATCGTATTGATGCCCATCACCTGTACCGCGATCGGAACGCTGAGGCAATAGCGGTAGCATTCCTCCGCCGTCAGACCGGCGTGGCTGATCAGGCGCCCCTGCGGATGGCTGCCCGCCAGACCCTTCATGCCGATAACGCCCACGTTCTTCTGGCGGCACACCGGCACCACTTCGTTCTGGAAACTGCGATAGGTGGCGTCCATCACGTTGATCGGCATTTGCGCCGTGTCCCAGGGAAACGGCTTGGCCAGCATCTTCAGATGAATGCGCGGATCCTTGTGGCCCGTGAATCCGATGAACCGCACCTTGCCTTCCTTGCGCGCCTCCATCGCCGCTTTCAATCCGCCCTTTTCAAACACCCAGTCCGGATCGTTGTCGTAAACCATTTCGTGGAACTGCCACAGATCGAGATGATCCGTCTTCAACCGCTTCAGGCTCTCTTCCAGACCGCGCTTGGACCCCGCATAGTCCCGCTCGCAATTCTTGGTCATCAGAAAGACCTTCTTGCGCTTGCCATCCTGCGCCAGGGCGTTGCCCATCACCGTTTCCGCCCCGCCGTTCTGATAGTCCCAGGCGTTGTCGAAAAACGTCACGCCTTCGTCGATGGCCGCGTGCATAATGCGGATCGCTTCGTTCGGATCCTTCACGGCGCCGATATGCCACCCGCCGATGCCGATCATCGACACCTTGACCCCGGTACGCCCCAGCACGCGAGTGGGAATGCCCGTGCCTGGCGATTGTGCGATCGCCTCTTCGGCAAGAACGGAGGCCGCGGCTGCCTGGCCAAGGAACGAACGGCGAGTGGATTCCATAGCCCGCTATTCTACTCCATCGATGCGGACCTGTTTGTGCGGCGAACTCTCTCCGCTCACGATCGTCACGTTCGCTTTCGGCACGCCATAATGCCGCGCCAGGAACGCGCGAAGCTCGTCGTTGGCCTTGCCTTTCTCGGGCGGCGCGTTGACACGAATCTTTTGCGTACCATCGTCCATCGCGCCCGCAAATCCCGTGCGGCCGCCCTTGGGAATGACTTTGATTTTGAGAATCAACGCACCGAAACCATGCGCATTTGCCCGGCCGGTATATTCCACGGTCCACGATCGGTGCGCGGCCGGAAAAAATTCTCCCCCGGTATCTGTGCGGCGTTCAGAAAGAACAGCCGGCCGATCGATTCCACCCGGCATGCGCCCGCCCCGTCCGTCTTCGCTTCGGCCAGGCACTGCAACCCAAGTTCGGCGATCTGCGGAGGCTGCGTCGCGGGCGGCAGTTCGATCGCCGTGCGCATCCATCCGCTGCGTTCAATGGCCAGATCGTGCATGCCCAGGTTCGAAGCGCGAAAGAAATTCTCACCTTCCAGCCGCACCCAAACCGCCAGCCGCGCCTGCTTCATGAGGCCGTGCAGTTCTACAAATAGATAGTTCTCCGGCGCGCTCACGTTCGATCCCTCGATCGCGCCGAACTTCCGGATCTTGCCTTCGCGCTCCAGTTCGCGCGCGCTGATCGAATACGTGAATGGATTCTGATCCATCACCTGTTCTCGCGCCGTCCTCGCCAGGTCCACCACCACCGGCGCAAGCTGATACCGCACGGCCGAGCGGCCCTCGCCGCTCACCATGTTGTTATCCGTCACAACCGCCAGAACCGGATGCAATCCCTGCCGCTGCCCGTGAAACTCCACGTCCTTGTGACCCGGCGATTGAATCAGAGTCTTGTTGCCCGGCCACACCTGGTACACATGCTCGATGTCGGTGACGCGGCCCCAGCGCGCCATCAGGGCGCGCGTGCTGGTGCCCCCATCTTCGTTCGAGAAAATCACCGAATAGCGCAGCGATTTGTCGGGCAGCCGTTCGCAATAAACCAACAGCGGGATATCGGTGAACTTGCGCATGGTGTTGGCGCGCGCATAGATTACCGGCGCATTGGCAATCGCGTCGTAATCGGCGTCGGGCGGCTTGAACTGCCGGTAGGTCACGCCATGAATCTCAAGATTGATGCCGCGTGCCGAATGATCCGGATTCCGTTCAATCACGACCTGATGCGCGCCGGCCGCCAGTTCCCCCAGAAACACGCGGTAATGATGCCGCTCGCTGCCAAGGAACACCATCACCTGCTGCTGCGGCGCGCCGTCCACCGTCACGTTCGCCAGAACCGATTCGCGGCCGGCGCGGCCCCAATCGGCGCCCGGCGCCGAAAGCTCGAAATCGGCCACCACTTCCGCCGCCTCATCCAGTTGAAAAGGATGCGCGCCCTTCGACTCCGCGGCGGCCGGCTGCCACAAGCACAGCGTCCAAACCGCCAGCCGGGCGATGGCCGCCAGCAGCTTTTGCGATCGCACCGGCTTCTTCAACACCTCATCCACCAGGCCCGCTTCGGCAAACGGCGCCAGGTCTTCGGCAAGGCCCGAAAGCACCGCCACGCGCGTCTTCGGACACCGCTCCCGCACCGCGCGAATCAGCGCCGCGCCATCCTTGGCTTTGGGCAGATGCAGATCCGTCACCACGATATCGGGTTGGCTTGAAGCCAGAAGCTTCAACGCTTCGGCCACATTCGAAGCGCCCAGCACCTGGTGTCCGGCGCGCTCAAACGTCAGCGTCCGCAACTGCAACTGATCGGGATCGTCCTCCACCAGCAGGATCTTCGCCATGCGCTATCCGAAGAGGATCTCCGCGATCACCAGTTGCGGCGCGCCCTGATTCCAACTTCCCGGCAGCGTGTCGAACGGCAGCCGGAACGGCTTCGTCTCGCCGGGCTTCAGCCCGCCGCCTCGCGCGCGGACGATTTCCACCCGCTCCCGCAGCACCAGTTGCCCATACGGATCGTAGAAAACGCAGTTCACCGAAACCGATTTCAAATGCCGGTCGCCGTTGTTGGTGATGGTGCCCGTGATTTCCACCAGTTGCTGATTGGCCGCGTTCACCGTAGCCTTCATGCCGACGCCCGCCAGGTTGAGGCTGCGCACGTAAGCCTTGGCCTCCGCCGTCAGCACCGGACCTTGTGACGCCCCGGCGGGACGGTTCAGGTACCACACGCCGCCGCTGACCAGCGCCAGCACCACCGCCACCACAAGCGCCGGTGCACTGATGAGCGGTTTCGGTTCGGGCTTACTTGCCACTAACGGTCATCTCCCCAAGCAGTACGGTCGGTGAAGCGAGCGACCCGCGGAACTCGAGATCGGAACCGATGGCCTGAACGTTCTTCAGCATGTCGCGCAGATTGCCCGCCACGGTCACTTCCGAAACAGGATACGCCAGTTCGCCGTTCTCGATCCACAGGCCCGCCGCCCCCTGCGAAAAATCTCCCGTCACGATGTTGATCCCCGACCCGATGAGTTCGGTCACATACAGCCCGCTCTTCACCGAACGAATGATCTCCTCCGGTGTTTGGACGCCGGCTTGGAGGAACAGGTTCCCGTGACCCACCGACGGATTGCCGGTGATGCCGCGCGAGGCGTTGCCCGTGCTCTTCATGCCCAGCTTTCTCCCCGTGTAGGTATTCAACAGGTAGCTTTTCAACACTCCGTTTTCCACCACCACCGTGCGCCGCGAAAGCACCCCTTCGTCGTCGAACGGCTGCGTGCCGAACAGACCGGGAATCGTCGCGTCGTCGATCACCGTGAATTGCGGCGACGCCACCTGTTGGCCCAGCTTGCCTTCCAGGAACGAAGCCTTGCGATAGATCGAATCGCCGGCCACCGCTTCGAACACGCTGCTCAACAGCGTGCGCGAAGTTCGCTGATCGAGCACGATCGGCACCTTCTGCGTGGGCACCTTGCGCGCCCCTAACCGCCGCAGCGCGCGCTCGGCCGCCTTGCGCCCCACCGCTTCCGCGCTTTCTAGCGCTTTATGATCGCGGCCGATCGAATACCAGAAATCGCGCTCCATCGCGTCGCCTTCACGCGCCACCGGCATCGCGCTGATCGAACACGACGATGAGCGGTAGCCGCCCGCAAAACCCCGTGAATTGGCGAAATAGCGCGTCCCGTAATAGGCGCCGAAACCCGCCCCCTCGGAATTGCTGATGCGCGCGTCGGCCGAAAGCGCGGCCTCCTCGCAATCCTTCGCCAGCCGGATCCGCGCCGGCGTGTCGAGCGACAGAACGTCGGGCGAGTATAACTTCAAATCGCCTTCCAGCTTCCCAAACTCGCCCGGATCGGGCAGCCCCGCAAACGGATCTTCGCTGGTCAGCCCGGCCAGTTCGATCGCCGAACTCACCATTCGATCCAGTCCTTCCGCCGTCAGGTCGGAGGAGTACGAAGACCCCACCCGCTGGCCGATCAGCACGCGCACACCGGCACCGCGCGAACCTGCCTCCTTCAGCGTCTCGATTTCCCGCATCCGCACCGAGACCGAAAACTCGCTGCCTTCGCTGATCGTGCACTCGGCCTCGTGGGCGCCTTTTCGCCGGGCGAGTTCCACCACCCGCCCCGCGGCTTCTAACAATTGCTGATTCACTTCTTCTAATTGTAACGACCGGGATCTTTCAGGAACCGCAGCGTATTTTCGAGCGCCGTCAGCGTCACGTCCAGCAGCGGCTCGCTCCGGCCGGCCTGGCCCTGCGGCCCGATCACGAAATCGTGATAGCCGCCTTCGTAGATCTCTAGCCAAACCTTCTTGCCGGCTTTCTCAAGCGCGTCGTGCAGCGGCCGGTCGATGGCGATCAGGCTGTCCTTGGTGCCCACCAGAATCAGCACCGGCGTCTCCACCGGCGCCACATTCCGCGCCGTCCGTTCCGCATCCACGGTCAGATTCTTGAACCGGTCCGCGCCGGTTCCCGAACCGCGCGCCCCCAGAAAGCGGAAGGGAGCCGGTGCGCCCAATACCGCGGCCCGCACCTTCAGACGATGGATCAGGTGCATCACCACGTCGCCGCCCAGGCTTACGCCGTACACGTGGATGCGGGCGGCGTCCACGTAGGCTAACTCGCGCACGTGTTCCACCACCGCCACCGCGTCGTCGGTGTAGGTGATCTGATCGGGATCCGGCGCTTCGGCGATCCGGCTGAAATTCAGCCCGCCGCGATAGTCGGCGACGATCACCGCGTAGCCCTCCTTCAGGAAGCGCTCAAACACCGGACTGCCGTGATCGCCGCGCACCCAGCCCGTCAGTTGCTCCATGCCACGCCCGCCAGGGGCGCCGTGGAAATGAATCAACGCCGGAAACGGACCGGCTCCTCTCGGCCTGCGCATCGCGGCCGCCACGTACAGCCCGTCCTTCGACTTGATATACACCTGCTCGATGGGCGATTCCACCTCGCTGACAACGTGGATGTACTTTTCATGCGGTAGCTGTTTCCCGCCGGGAAACTCGCGCACCTCGGCCAGACAGGCGGCCGCGGCCATCAGCGTCCAGATGAGCGTCATTGGGGGAGTGTATCATCCGTAGAAATGCCCTTCTGCACAGTCTGCGGCGATGAGTACGGCGCCGGCGCCAGCTTCTGCGTGCGCTGTGGAACCGCCATCGCCAACGTGCCCGCGGCCTCTTTGCCGGTGGAATCCGGCACGCGCCGCTTCCGGTTTCACGGCACCGGTGGACGCTTCTTCACCCTCTATGCCGTCATGATCCTGCTAAGCATGGTCACCGCCAGCATCTATTCCTTCTGGGGCCGCACCAACATTCGCCGCTATATCGCCAGGGAAACGGAACTCGATGGCGAGCGGTTCGACTATCACGGCACGGGTCTCGAGCTTCTCCTCGGATGGCTCAAAGCCATGGGCCTTCTGCTGGCGCTCTTGCTCGTCGTTGGCATCGCCACCGTGACGCTCGATGAGATGGCCGGGCAAGTCGCCGGAACCCTGCTCATCTACGCCGCGTTTCTCTTCCTCATGCCGCTGGCGATGGTGGGCGCGTGGCGCTACCGCTTCAGCCGCACCTCCTATCGCGGACTCCGCTTCAGCTTCCGCGGCAAGCCCGCGGAGTTCGTCAGGGTCTACGTCGCCGGCGCCCTTCTGAGCTTTCTCACGCTCTTCCTCTACACGCCCATCTGGCAAAACAACATCCGCCGCTTTCTCTGCGAAAACACCTACTACGGCAGCGCCCGCTTCGGCTATGACGGCTCGGGCTCCGCGCTGTTTGGCCGCTGGGCCGTCTGCTGGCTGCTGGCCGTTCCCACGCTCGGCGTCAGCCTGGTCTGGTTCTGGGTCGAGCGCTTCCGCTTCTTCTGGAACCACACCACCTTTCAAGGCGCGCGTTTGCGCGTCGATATCCACACCCCCGGCATGGTCTGGCTCTATGTCAGCAACTTCCTTCTCAACATCTTCACGCTCTTCCTCGCCTATCCGTGGACGCAGGTGCGCCTGTTGCGCTACGTGCTCGAAAAGATGACGCTCGACGGCGCCGTCTCTTACGAGCGGATCCGCCAGGAAGCGCTCGCCGCCGGTGCAATGGGCGAGGGCTTCGGACCGTGGCTCGAATCGAGCGGCATCGATAGCGGGATCGGACTGTGACCTGGCCGGGAACCTATTTCGACGGACGCACCGCCGCGCGGCACGATGTGGCCGTCTCGTTCGGCGCCGATGGACTGGAATTGCGCCACGCCGGCGGCGCTCTGACCGTGTGGCCTTACTGGTCGATTCGCGGTACCGCCAGCCAGTCCCGCGTCGATCTCGAAACCAAGGGTGAGCTTCCCGAAAAGCTCACCGTCGCCGCTCCCGGCTTCGAACCCGAATTGCGCCGTCAGTTCCCCGCCCTGCTCGATTCCGGCACCGCCGCCACCGGCGTCGTTCTGAAGGTGGCTGGCATCGGCTTCGGGGCGACGGCGATCCTCGGCGTCGCCTTGTGGATCGCCTCGCCATGGATCGGGCAGGCGGTCGCCTCGTTGATCCCGGTCTCGTGGGAAGAAAAGCTGGGCGAAGCGGTCGTGCGCGCGCTCGCTCCGGAATCCAAACGCTGCAAGGATCCCGCTATCGCGCAAAAGATGGAGCGTATCCTCGACGAGCTGAAGCAAACCACCGGCACCGGCTATCGCTTTCGCCTGTACGTCGTCGATGACAAGATCGTCAACGCCTTCGCCGCCCCTGGCGGATTCATCGTTCTCAACCGCGGCTTGATCGAAAAGACCAGATCGCCCGAAGAGGTCGCCGGTGTGCTCGCCCATGAGATGCAGCACGTCGTGCAGCGCCACGGCACACGCGCCATGCTGCGCGGCCTCGGCATTCGCATCCTGTTGGCGGCCATGATCGGCGACGCCGGCTGGCTCTATGACCTCACCGGCACCCTCGGCGAGCTTCACTTCCTCCGCCAGGACGAAGAGAGCGCCGATATCGAAGGCATGAAATCGATGCAGGCCGCGCGGCTCGATCCCATGGGCATGGTCGAGCTGTTGAAGACGCTCGACAAGGAGGCCGGCGATCTGCCCGGCGCCATCCGCTATCTCTCCTCGCATCCACAAACCCGCGACCGCATCGCCGCGATGGAGAAGCTCGCACGGCAGGCCGATTACACGCCGCGGCGGTTAATGCAGGGCACCGCCTGGCCTCCTCCGCTCGACTCGTGCTCGGTAGGTACCCGCTGAACGCTACCATGGTTCCATGCAACTGAAGGGCAAACGCGTGGCGATCTTCGTGGACGCCATCTATCAGGAAATGGAACTCTGGGTTCCCCTCTACCGCCTGCAGGAAGCGGGCGCCGAAGTAGTCGTCGTCGCCGCCAAGGCCGGCCAGACTTACACGAGCAAACTCGGCTATCCCTGCACGGCTCAGAAATCTTACAACGAAGTGAGCGCCGCCGATTTCGACGGCCTCATCATCCCCGGCGGCTACGCGCCCGATCACATGCGCCGCCACGCCAAGGCGCTACAATTGGTCAAGGAGATGGACGGCCAGGGCAAGCTCATCGCCGCCATCTGCCATGCCGGTTGGGTGCTCTGCTCGGCTCACGGCATGCTGAAGGGCCGCCGCGCGACTTCCTTCTTCGCCATCAAGGACGATATGGTCAACGCCGGCGCCCGCTGGGAAGACGCCGAGGTCGTCGTCGACGGCAACCTCGTCACTTCGCGCAAACCCGACGATCTGCCCGCTTTCTGCCGCGCCTGTGTGGAAGTGCTTTCCCATGCCCCGGTAGCGGCGTAAGCCGTGACTCCCGCCATCAGCGTTCAGGGCCTGCGTAAGAACTACGCCGAAGTCGAAGCCGTGCGCGGCCTCGATTTCGAAGTCCAGCAGGGAGAGGTTTTCGGACTCCTCGGTCCCAACGGCGCCGGCAAAACCACCACCGTCGAGATTCTCGAAGGCCTGCGCCCGCGCTCGGCCGGCGACGTCAAAGTCCTGGGACTCGACCCCGGCAGCCAGAGCCGCGAGATCAAGGACCGCATCGGCGTCTGTCTCCAGACCACCAACCTGCCCGACAAAATCACCGTCGGCGAGGCTCTCGAATTGTTCTCCGCCTTCTACACGCGCACCACCGGTACCCGGCGCTTGCTCCAACGCCTGCAGCTCGAAGAGAAGCGCAATGCTTTCTACTCCACGCTATCGGGCGGCCAGAAACAGCGCCTGGCCCTCGCGCTTGCCATGGTCAACGATCCTCAACTGGTTTTTCTCGATGAGCCGACGACCGGGCTCGATCCCCAGGTGCGGCTCGAAATTCACGGCCTCATTCAGGAGTTGCGCGGCGCCAGCCGTACCATTCTGCTCACCACGCACTACATCGAAGAGGCGGAGCGATTGTGCGATCGCGTGGCCATCATCGACCACGGCCGCATCGTCGAAATCGGCACGCCGCGCGAGATTCAATCGCGCACCATGGGCCAATCCGTCATCGAGGTGCAGACCGTGCAGCCGCTGCCGGCCCTCCCCGCCTTTGCCGGAGCCTCGCGTGTGCTGACCGCACCGGACGGACTTGGGCTCACGGCCTACTCCGCCAAGCCCGCCCAGGCGCTGGTGGAAATCGTAAAGTGGATCGATCAAACCGGACTCGAGCTCAAAGACATACATCTGAAGCGCCCAACGCTCGAAGACGTGTTCCTCGAACTCACCGGCAAGCGCCTGCGCGATTGACATGAAAACCTACTGGGCCTACATCCGCGCTTCCCTCCGGCTCACGCTGCGCGAAAAGAGCGTCCTGTTCTTCAACTATCTGCTGCCGCTGCTGTTCTTCATCGTCTTCGCGCAAAGCTTCGGCGCCGCCCGCGGAGGCGCCATCAGCCAGGTCATCACCATGGTCCTGATCATGGGCGTGCTCGGCAGCGGCTTCTTCGGCGCCGGACTGCGCGCCGTGCAGGAGCGCGAATTGAACATCCTGCGCCGCTTCAAAGTGGCGCCCATCACCCCGCTGCCGATCTTGGTCTCAAGCCTCGTCACTGGCGTCATCACTTATCTGCCGTCGCTCGCCATGGTGCTGCTGATCGCCCGGTTTTACTACGGCATGCCGCTGCCCGCGCGGCTTGGCTCGCTGGTGGCGATGTTGACGCTCGGTCTGGTGGCCTTCCGCAGCGTAGGCCTCACCATCGCCGCCGTGGCCAATTCCATGCAGGAAAGCCAGATGATCATCCAGTTGCTCTACCTGCCCATGCTGTTCCTCAGCGGCGCGACGTTCCCGGTCAGCATGCTGCCGGATTGGCTCCAGGTGGCGGCGCAGTTTCTTCCCGCCACTTACTTATATACGGGCTTGAACGGCATCCTGGTGCGCCACGAAGGCCTGGCCGAAAACTGGATCCCGGTCTGCGGCATGCTCGCTACCACCGCCGTGGCGCTGCTATTGGGCGTGAAGCTGTTCCGCTGGGAAAAGGAAGAGAAGCTGCCCGGCAAGGCGAAAATGTGGCTCGCCGCCGTGCTTCTCCCCTTTCTCGCCATGGGCGTCTGGCAGACCTACAAGCAGGACAACATCGTGAAGGCGAGAGTGCTCTATCGCGACATGAAACGCAATCGCGCCCTGCTCATCCGCGGGCCGCGCGTGTTCGTGGGCGATGGCAAGGTGATCGCCTCCGGCGCCGTGCTGCTGCGCGACGGCCGCATCGAACGCGTCTTTGAAACCGTGCCCTCCGATGCCGGTCTGCGCGCCGAAACCATGGAGGCCGCCGGCCAGACCCTCCTCCCCGGCCTCATCGACGCCGAAGTTCATCTTGCAAAGCCCGGCGGCCTCTCGCCCTCCCCCACCGATCCGCTGAAAGCCATCGAGCGCGCGCTCTCGGCTTATCTCTATTCCGGTGTCGTTGCCGTGCGCAGCGTGGGCGATCCGGAACCGCTGGTGCAATCGGCCTCGCGCCGTATCGCCGCCGGCGAACGGCCAGGCGCGGAGGTCGTCTTCGGCAGGAAAGCGGGCCTCATTCCCGCTCTCACCGCCATCGAAGGCGCCGCCGCCGATCCCAACTTGCTGGAGCGAACGCTGCTGCACCGCGTCGCGCCCGAAGGCATGATCGCCGCCACCCGCGCCGCGCTTCACCCCACCGGTCCTGGCGATCTGGCGGCCGCTTCTGAAACCTTACGAACCGCCTGGAATGCCGGCGTCGATCTGGCCGCCGGAACCGGCTCCGGCAATTTTCCTCTGATTCACGGTCCGGCCATCCATCGCGAATTGCAGCTTTGGGTACGCGCGGGAATCCCCGCCGCGGCCGCGCTGCAAGCGGCGACTTCGGGCAACGCCAAACGGCTGGGCCTCGATGCGCGCGCCGGTTCGATCAAGCCCGGCATGGAAGCAAGTCTGCTTCTGGTCGATGGCAATCCACTCGAAGACATCGCCGCCACCGAACGCATCTCGGCCGTGTTCCTGCGCGGCGAGCGCATCGACCGTTCCGAGCTGTTTCAGTAGCGAACAGGGATCTCCGCAACCCGCGCGACGCCAATAAACCCGGACATTGCGCGAACGAGTTCTCGAAAGGCCGCGCCAACTCCAAGCGGCAGCCCGCCCCCAGCCCGAGCGCTCGGCGTGCTCAGATGAGTCTGCAAGAGCTCCTCCAGCCGTCCGCGCGACACCAATAAACCCGGTACCTTGCGCGAGCGAATTCTCGAAAGCCCACACAGCCCCCAATCCGAGCCCGGAACTTGCAACCCACCGCCAACCCCCGCGCATTGCCCAGGCCAGTTCTCCTCAGAAACCCGGATCCCAAATCGTCGCCGCCACAAAACGTTCCGGCGCTTCCGCATCATTGAAGTAATACACAACAGACACCACCTTGCCATCCGGCCGCTGCACGCTCCGCACATACCCCACATCCCACGCCACCCCATCGCCGCGCAGCGTCCTTTCCGGCGACCACGTCCGCCCCTGGTCGGCGCTGAGCCGGGCCGCGATCCGGTAGGGCTTCGACCGCACACCATACGTCAGGCACAACCTTCCGTCGCTCAGCCGGATCAGACTCGGCGGCGTACCGCTGTACTCGCCTGTCGATTCGGCGGCCTTGCCCAACCGCGTCCACGACACTCCATCGTCCTCGCTGCGCCACCCATCGATCCAGTTATGCGCCGCATCCTGCTTCACACGAATTGTCGAAAGCAGCCGCGAAGAATCCAGCCGCACCGACGACGGCATGATGGCGAATCCCTCGGGCTCCGGCCCAATCCAACTCACGAACTTCCACGTAAGCCCCCCATCGAGCGTCCGCGCCACGAACGGCCGCCCTTCCTTGCCGTTCGATTTCGACGCCGTGAGAAACACCAGGCAATCTTTCGGCCCGTTCACGATGTAGTCCGTCCGCGCGGCCACGCCCTTCTGCCCGAACAGCGGAAACATGTAGGGACCCTCCCAACGGCGCCCACGATCGTTGGAATACCACAGCAGCGATTCGCCCGCGTTCACGTCGCGGAACCGCACCGTCATCGCGAAATCGCGCCCGTTGAAATCCATCGCCTTCGTCAACGGCACCGGCGCCTTGCCGTCCTGTTCGGGAGGCAGCAGCGATCGCGGCGTCTCCACCTTCCACGTCGCGCCGCCATCGAGCGAGCGCGCCAGCCGCGGCTCCTCCGGCTTCGCCGGATCCATCGGATGACGCTCCGGTCCGCGATCCATGTGCCACGCCGCGCTGAAACCCACCAGGATTTCATTGCCCCATGACCACATGCCATGATTGGCGGGCCATCCGCCCAACCGGCCCTTCTCGCGGTACACCGTCACGTGCGTCTCGGCGGATGCGGCGCACACCGCCAGCAGCATGAGTGGAAATGAATGTTTGACAATCATCGGAATCGGGCGGCCTCGGTACAATCACCAGTATGCAGTGTTCGCGCATCCTTGTAACTCTGGGCGTGGCGGCCCTGGCATGGGCACAAACACCTGCCCGGAAGCCCTTCGATGTTCAGGCGATGATGAAACTCGGCCGCATCGGCGAGCCGCAGATTTCTCCCGACGGTAAGTCGATCGTCTTTACCCTGCAAACCGTCGATCTCGAAAAGAACGCCAAGCCACGCCAGATTTACATCGTGCCCGTGGAGGGCGGCGAGCCCAAAGCCATCACGCAGGATGGCACCGCCAATGAGCGCCCGCGCTGGTCGCCCGATTCCAAGAGCGTCGCCTATGTTTCCAACCGCTCCGGCTCCTCGCAAATCTGGCTGATGGATGCCGATGGCGCCAACGCCAAACAAATTACGAACCTCTCCACCGAGGCTTCGGGCGTCGTCTTCGCCGCCACCGGCGAGACACTTCTATTCACCAGCGACGTGTATCCCGAATGCGCCGGCGACGCCTGCAACAAGACGAAGCTCGAAGCCGAGAAAGCGTCGAAATCGAAGGCCCGGGTCTACACATCGCTCCTCTACCGCCACTGGAGCGATTGGGAAGGCGCCCGCCGCAAACATCTGTTCCTCGTTCCCACCGCCGGAGGCACGCCCAAGGATCTGACGCCCGGCAGGAATCATGTGCCGCCGTTTTCACTCGGCGGGCCCGACGACTACGCCATCGCCGCCGACGGCAAGGAAGTCTGCTACGTCATGAATGCCGATGCCGATCAGGCCCTCAGCACCAATTCAGACCTCTACGTCGTCCCGGCCGAAGGCGGCGAGGCGCGCCGCGTCACTTTGAGTTCCGGCGCCGATAACGCCCCCGTCTACTCCCCCGACGGCCGCTGGATCGCCTACCGTTCCCAGAGCCGCGCCGGCTATGAGAGCGACCGCTGGCGCCTGATGGTTCTCGAACGCGCCAGCGGCCGTTCCACCGTCCTCACCGACAACCTCGATCGTAACGTCAATGCGATGACCTGGTCGCAGGATTCCAAGCGCCTCATTTTCAGCGTCGAAGACCGCGGCCGTACGTCTCTGCAAATGATGCCCGCCACCGGCGGCGCCTCAAAAATCCTGGTCACCGGCGCCGGCCACCTCGACGACGTGCAGTTCTCCTCCGACGGCAAGACCATGGTCTATACCGAACAGAACGGCTCCTCGCCCGCCGAGATCTACAAAGTATCCTCGGGTGGCGGCACCGCGCAGCCGCTCACCAAAATCAATCAGGCCCTGCTGGCCGAATACGCGCTGTCACCGCTTGAGGATTTTTACACCAAGAGTTCGGGCGACGCGCGCATCCACAGCTTCGTCGTCCGCCCGCCGGACTTCGAAGCCAAACGCAAATACCCCGTGCTGTTTCTCATCCATGGCGGCCCGCAAGGCGCCTGGGGACAGAGTTGGAGCTACCGTTGGAACCCTCAGGTGTTCGCCGCCGCCGGCTTCGTCGTCGTAATGCCAAATCCCCGCGGTTCCACCGGTTACGGGCAAAAATTCACTGACGACATCAATGCCGATTGGGGCGGCAAAGTCTATGAAGACATCCTCGCCGTGGTCGATAACGCCGCCTCGCAAAGCTGGGCCGACACCGATCGCTTCGCCGCCGCCGGCGGCAGCTACGGCGGCTACATGGTGAACTGGATGCTCGGCCATACCAACCGTTTCAAAGCGTTCGTCTCCCACGCCGGCGTGTTCGACCTGAAGAGCATGGCGCGCGAAACTGAAGAGCTCTGGTTCGTCAAATGGGAATTCGGCGGCATGCCCTGGGAGAACCCGGACGTCTACGAGAAGTGGTCCCCCTCCAACTTCGTCAACGACTTTCAGACGCCGACGCTGGTCATCCACGGCGAACAGGATTTTCGCGTCCCCATGGGCCAGGGCCTGCAGCTTTTCACCAGCCTGCAGATGAAGAAGGTGCCCTCGAAGCTGCTGCTGTTTCCCGATGAAGGCCACTGGATTCTGAAGCCGCAAAACACGATGGTGTGGTACAACTCCTTCATCGAATGGATCACCGAATGGACACCAAAAAAATAGCGCTGCTGCTGGCGGCCGCGGCCTCCCTCGGCCAGGCCCAAACCCTGCGCATCATCGCCATCGGCGCGCATCCCGACGATTGCGATATCAAGTTCGGCGGCACGGCGGCCAAGTTCGCCAAGGCCGGCCACGCCGTCAAGTTTCTCTCGGTCACGAATGGCGATGCGGGCCATCAGTCCCAGGGCGGCGGCGATCTCGCCAAGCGCCGTTTCCTCGAAACGCAGGAGTCGGCCCGGCGCCTGGGCATCGCCGAATATGAGGTGCTCGACAATCACGACGGCGAGTTGACACCCAACCTCGAAGTCCGCAAGCAGGTCATCCGCGCCATTCGCAAATGGAACGCCGATATCGTCATCGCGCCCCGGCCCAACGACTACCATCCCGATCATCGCTACACCGGCGTACTCGTACAGGATGCCGCCTATATGGTGGTGGTGCCCAACACCGTCTCCGATACCCCGCCGCTCAAAAAGAATCCGATCTTCCTTTATTACTCCGATGGCTTCCAAAAGCCCGCGCCCTTCCGGCCCGATGTCGTGGTGGCGCTCGACGATATCTGGGAAACGAAAGTGAACGCCCTCGACGCCCACACCTCCCAGGTCTATGAGTGGCTGCCCTGGGTCGAAGGATCGCTCGACAGCGTGCCGCGCGATCGGGCCGAGCGCAAAAACTGGCTCTCCAAACAGCGCTACCGCGGCAACATTTCACCCGCCGCGCGCGCCTCGCTCGAAGAGCGCTACGGGAAGGACCTGGCCGCCAAGGTCACCATCGCCGAAGCCTTCGAGCTTTGTGAATACGGACGCCAGCCCAAACTCGAAGAACTGCGTTCGCTGTTCCCTAAGTAAACAACATGGACAACACCGCGCGGCTGCGCGAGCTTCCCTCCGTAGAGGAGGTGGCGGTCCGGCTCGATCCGCTCACCGCCCGTTTTCCGCGCAAGCTGGTGATTGACGAAATTCGCCGCCAGATCGAGATCGCCCGCGCGGCGATTCTCACCGGCGCCGCCGGCGGCACCATCGGCCGCAATGTACTCGAGGCGCTGGAACGTCTCGCCCGGCCTTCGCTGCGCCCCGTCATCAATGCCTCCGGCGTCGTGCTCCATACCAACCTGGGCCGTGCCCCGCTCGCCCCGTTTGAACCGCTCGCGGGCTATTCCAACCTCGAATACGATCTCGCCACCGGCCGCCGTGGAAAGCGCGATGGGCACGTGGCCGCGTTGCTTGAACGCCTGCTCGGCAGCCCCGCCATCGCCGTCAACAACAACGCCGCCGCGGTATGGCTGGTTCTCAATGAATTCGCTTCTAACGCCGAGGTCGTGGTCTCCCGCGGCCAGTTGATCGAAATCGGCGACGGTTTCCGCATCCCCGAAATCATGCAGCGCGCCGGTGTCCGCCTACGCGAGGTGGGAACCACCAATCGCACCCGCATCGAAGATTACCGCGACGCCATCACCCCGGAAACGGCATTGCTGCTGATCGTCCATCCGAGCAACTTCCGCATCTCCGGATTCACCGGCCAGCCCGAGCGCCGCCAGATCGTCGAGTTGGGCCGTTCGCGCGGCATTCCCGTCTATGAGGATCTCGGCAGCGGCTGCCTCACCGATCTCTCGGCCCACGGCATCCACGAGCCGCTGGTCCAGGACGCCCTTCGCGACGGCGTCGGCCTGGTCAGCTTCAGTGGCGACAAACTATTGGGCGGCCCCCAGGCCGGCATCGTCGCCGGAACCGCCGCACACCTCGCCCGTCTGCGCCGCAACCCCATGTTCCGCGCCTTCCGCCTCGATAAGCTCATCCTCCAGGCGATGGAAACCACCCTGCGCCACCTGCTGTTCGAGCAATGGGACCAGGTGCCCGCCCTCGCCATGATCCGCCAGAGCGCCGATGAAATTCGCCGGCGCGCCCAGGCCCTCGCCGCCTCCCTTCCCGGCGCCACCGTCGTCCCCGGCGAATCGCTGATCGGCGGCGGATCCACTCCCGAACAGTCCCTGCCCACCTGGCGCGTATCGGTGCCCTGCCCATCGGCCGTAGCGGCGGAAAAGGCCCTGCGGCAAGGGGATCCGGCGGTAGTGTCGCTGATCTCCGGCGGCGCGCTTCTTTTCGACTTGCGCACCGTCGCCGAGGCCGAGACCGACGCCCTGCTCGGCGCCATTCAACGCGCCATCGCCTAGCCCGCTAATCGGGTCAACAAAAAGAATTGATTGGACGCTTGAGCCCATGCTCAGGCAAGATGGCCAAGTATAGGCTCCGTATGATCACCCGACTCCTCTTATCCACCCTTCTGGCGGCCTTTGCCGCCGCCGCTCAATCCGTTCCCATGGCCACGGAGGCCGCGGTGAAGGCGGCCCAATCCTCGGCCGACAACGCCTGGGTACTCGTCAGCTCCGCTCTGGTGCTGATGATGACCGGACCCGGCCTCGCCCTGTTCTACGGAGGCCTGGTGCGCCGCAAGAATGTGCTCGCCACCATGATGCAGAGCTTCATCCTCATGGCCCTGGTCACCGTCCTTTGGACCATCTTCGGCTATAGCCTCGCCTTTGGCGAAGGATCCAGTTTCATCGGCGACCTGCGCTACCTCATGCTCAATGGCGTCGGCGCCGCGCCCAATTCCGATTACGCCGCCACCATCCCCCAGCTCACCTTCATGGTCTTCCAGATGATGTTCGCCATCATCACCCCCGCCCTCATCTCCGGCGCCTTCGCCGAACGCATGAAGTTCTCCGCCATGCTCCTGTTCACAACCCTGTGGCTGGCCATCGTCTATCTCCCCATGGCCCACATGGTGTGGGGCAAGGGCGGCCTGTTGAACGCCTTCCTCGGCGGCGCCATCCCCTGTTTCGACTTCGCCGGCGGCACCGTCGTGCACATCACTTCCGGCGTCTCCGCCCTGGTCTGCGCCCTCTATATGGGAAAGCGCACCGGCTATCCGTCGCTTGACATGAAGCCTCACAATCTCGTGCTCAGCGTCATTGGCGCCTGCATGCTGTGGGTCGGCTGGTTCGGCTTCAACGCCGGCAGCGCGCTCGGCGCCGGCCCCCTCGCCACCAGCGCCTTCGTCTCCACTCACATCGGAGCCGCCGCCGCCACCCTCGCCTGGATGCTGGCCGAATGGATCATGACCGGCAAACCCACCGTCCTCGGAGCCATCTCCGGCGCCGTCGCCGGATTGGTCGCCATCACCCCCGCCGCCGGTTTTGTCACTCCCACCGCCGCGTTGATGATCGGACTCGCCGGCGGCCTGATCTGCTTCGCCATGGTGACCATGGTGAAAGTGAAGCTCGGCTACGACGACTCACTCGACGCCTTCGGCGTGCACGGTGCCGGTGGAACGCTCGGCGCCATCCTTACCGGCGTCTTTGCCACCAACGCCGTCAACGACGCGCTGAAGGATGCGGCCGGCAAGCCCCTCCCGCTCGGCCTCGTCGATGGCAATGGCGGCCAGGTGATGAATCAGCTAATCGGCGCCGGCATCGCCTGGGCTCTCGCCATCGTCGGCACGCTGGTGATCCTAAAAGTCGTCGACCTCACCGTCGGCCTCCGCGTCCCCGAGTCCGAAGAGCAGACCGGACTCGATCTCAGCCTGCACGGCGAGGAAGCTTATCCGATGGATCTGAGCTTCGAGAAAAATTAGGCCATCCCGTCCGCGTCACCCGCCAGCCGGTCCCCGCAAGGGTCGCCCGGCTGGCGGTTCTGCTTGATAGGGAACTCACCGTGCCGCCTGCTCCCTCCGCTCAGACCGCAGCCTGCCCGATGCCACCCTGTCGTTTACTTCGGAGTTGAGATAGGAAACCACCATCTTGGCGGCCGGCGGCAGAAAGTGGACTCCATCTCCAAAGTTCGAACGCGTCTTGCGGAACTCCAGGTATTCCTCGCCTGTGAAGTCGATCCATTCATCCGCGGGAGCCTTCTCGGCTCCAATGCGCCGCAAGTAGTTCGCAAACGCCGCCCGCTTGCCGTCGAGTATCGGCTCGTAAATGGGCGGAACCACGAACACCAGTTGCAGCTTTCTTTCGTGTGTCATCGCGATCGTGTCTTGGAATGCTTTCATGGCACGCTCATCCACGAAAAAATCCTCGCCCGGTTTCCACATGCGCTTCATATCCGCGTTCATTTCACTCGGGAACGTTCCGAAATCCTGGCGGCCCCGGTGGTCGATCATCGTCTTGGAATGCAGGAACCGGACCCGCAGCATGTGCCGGTAGGCGTTCCACAGATGCAGCGATCCCAGGGCGGCATGCCTGAGTTCGGGCGTCATGTCCACTGTCGGAAAATAGCTCGTCGCCGTCGCCGCCGGATGCACCAGCAGAAACACCGTGCGGATTCCCGGCCGCGATAGCGCCTGCCTCAGCAGCGCCCGCCCCTCCATCGCGTTGCTCCCGTTCAGCGAATCGTTGTAAACGCGGAATCGCTCGATGCCGCTCAGATCCCAATTGGCCGAAACCGACGCCCCGATCATGACGCTGTCGAAATTCTCCGGCACATAGCGCTCGCTCAACAGAAACTTGGCCAGCCGCTCATCGCCGTACGGAACCATCTCCCGCCCTTTCGTGGCGTGAAACAAGCCATAGGGATCGGCCGTGATGTTGAATCCCGCCACCGCCGCCCCTCCGGCGGCCATCAGCAGAACGGACGTAAGAAGCCACGCGGATGCCTTCATTTTTTCCCTCAAAACGCAAAGTAGACGAAGACCTTGGCCGGAGCCGAATTCAAAAACAGGACGCTCACGATCACCGCCGCCGCCGTCGCCAGCGCCGTGCGCATTTCCAGCCGCAGCGTCTCCGCATATCGCATCGCCGTCTGGAAAAAGAACGCCGCCACCACTCCCAGCGCCGCCGGCCGCAGCAGCACCGCCGGCGACAGCGGCAGAATCCCCGCCAGCGCCGATAGCCCGAACGGATCGGAGTGCGGAACCAGGCGCGAAATCATCCGTAGCGCCTCCTCCAGGCTCGCCGCCCGCAGCAGCGCAAACGTCGACGTCACGAAGATCAGCGTGATCGCCAGCCCCATCCAATCCGGCATTTTCCGCTTGCTGCGCTTCCACCACTGATTGATCGAAAGCGCCAGCCCATGCGTCACCCCCCATGCCAGAAAGGTCCACGCCGGTCCGTGCCACAGCGCCGCGATTACCATGGCCACCGTCGTCGCCGCCGCGCTGGCGGCCATCGTCGGTTTCGGCATCGCCCGCAACAGCGGCTTGTAAAGGTACTCGGTGATGAAGTTCGATACCGAAATATGCCAGCGCTGCCAGAACTCGGAAATCGATTTGGCCAGCAGCGGAGCGTTGAAATTCTGCGGAATGTCGATTCCCAGCATCCACGCCGAGCCCACCGCCATGTCCGAGTAGCCGCTGAAATCGAAATAGACGTGCAGCAGCGCCGCCAGGCAGAAGATCCACGCTTCCGCCATCGAATAATCCCCCACCGCCGCAAAACCCGCCCCGGCAACGGCGTCGAACGAATCCGCCAGGACTACCTTCTTCGCCAGCCCCAGGCTGAAGAGAAGCAGCCCCCGGCAGATCTTGTCCCCGTTCACCTCCGCCCCCGGAAGCGCCTGTAACTGCGTCACCATCGATCGCGCTTTCACCACCGGCCCGGCGATGACATAAGGGAACAGCGTGACGAAAGTCGCGTGGTCGAAAAGCGAGTTCGGTTGCAGCATTCCCTGGTAGATCTTGCGCGCCGCGGGCGATTCCGGCGCGCGCGGAAACGCGTCCACCAGGTACATGATCTGTGTCAGGGTGAAGAAGCTGATGCCCAGCGGAAAACCCAATTCCACCGTCACCGGCGCCGTATCCATCCACCGGGCCAATAGCCCCAGCACCGGATTGACATACTTGAACAGAAACAACAGGCCCACGTTGACCGAAAGACCCAGCCAGAGATATCTTCTTCTCCGGTCCACGCCGGTCTGTGCCATCATCCGCCGCGCCACCGCCCAATTGAACAGAATCGACGCCCCCAGCCACCACAGGTTCGATGGTTTGCCGTAGGCGTAGAAGAACAGGGAGGCGCTCAGTAGCCAGATCTGCGGCCACCGGTGCCCTGCGCGATTCCGCAGAACCCAGTAAACCACCACAACCAACGGAAGGAATAAGAGGTAGAGAAAGCTCGAAAACAGCATGAGCGCACATCCAGACAAGGGCCGCGCGGCAACTGCACGAAAAACAACGTGTGGCTGCTTTGTTTAGGAGAGCATATCATAGAATTCTGCCGGAGCTAGATCCGGCCTAAATAAAAATGCATCCCAGGCACCTGTTCAAATGCCTTTCGCATGTCATTCGGGATTGACAACTCTTTCCCTGTGCTCTATCCTGCTGCCTTAGAGGATTTACCAGCAATACTCACCAAGCGCAGTACTTCGTACCGGACGGTACGGCTGCGGGCGCCGGAAGACTTATGGAAATCGAAGCGATTAAGACAGGTTTGCGCGACTATATCGTCACCCAGTTCTCCATCCCCGCCGGCGATGTGGACTTCAATGACGAGGTCCACCTTTTCGACTACGGCTACATCGACTCCTTTGGAGCCGTTCACCTCCTGAACTTCGTTCAAACCAAGTTTGGAATCAATGTGGGCCAGGCGGATCTGATCGCCTATCCTATGAACTCCATCGGTGAAATCGCCACCTTCGTATCCTTGCGGCAACAGGGGCAGGTCTGACATGCCCCACCTCGTCGTAAAACTCCCGAACACGGCAGGTGAATACCTCGCTCAGGTCCGCTACGCCCTCCCCTTCGTTTCCGAGGATCTGGTTGCCTACGAGATTCGCGAGAGCGACGGCGAGGTCCGCGTCGAATTCCGCGACGGCGCCGACATGCAGGAGATGAAGACCCGCGTCGACCGGCTGCTCGAGCGTTACTCAACCAATGAGTTCGGCCTGAAAACCAAGGTCAACTTTGAACAGAAGCGCGACCTGCCGCCCATCGATGCCTGGGCCGGCATGCTGGAGCGGAAGTGGGCCACCCCCGTCGGCGAAGGCCATGCGATCCTGCGCGGCCCGGCGGCCCAATTGATGGCCCTCATCGACCATAAGGTGCTCTCCGTGTTCGCCAGCGAGTTTCAGGCCGAGTTGGAGATTTTCCCCTCCACCATCCGGTCCGAAACCCTCCAGCGTTGTAATCATTTCACGTCGTTCCCGGAGCACATGGATTTCGTCGCGCACCTCAAGCCCGATCTCGATGTACTCAAGGATTTCTCCACCGCCTGCCGCGACGAAGGCTGGGCGCCGCGCCACCACGATGGCCGTATGAGCGTCAACGATTTCGCTATCAGCCCTTCCTGCTGCTATCACGCCTATGAAGGAATGGAAGGCTGGGATCTTGAAAAGCCGGGCCGCAGCATCACCGCCATCCTCGGTTGCCACCGCTATGAAGGCTCCAATCACAAGTACCTCAGCCGTCTCCGCGCTTTCACCATGCGCGAGGTGATCTGGGTAGGCCAGCCTCCGTTTGTCATCAACAGCCGCGCACGCTCCGAAGCGCTCATCGAACAATGGGCGCGCGATTGGGAATTGAGCTGCACCCTCGAAGCCGCCAATGACATGTTCTTCACCGATGACTTCTCCGTGAAGGCATCCTTTCAGCGCCAGCAGGAAGCCAAGCGCGAACTGCGCATGGATATCCCATCGGAAGGCGGCTCCCTCAGCGTCTTCTCTTCCAACTTCCACTCCACGACCTTCGGCAAAGCCTTCGGCATCACCGTCGGTGGACGTCCGGCCACCAGCGGATGCGTTGGCTGGGGCTGCGAACGCTGGGTCTACGCGCTGCTCAGCCAGTTCGGATTCGACCCCGCCCAGTGGCCGGCCGGCCTGCGCGAAGAGTACCGCGAGTTCACTTCCGCCGGCTTTCCGCGCAAAGCCGCCACAGCCGCCGTATGACGGCCATTGAGCCGCTTACCGCCGAACACGTCGCCACCGTCGCCGCCTGGCTGTCGCACCCGGAAATCAATCGCTGGCTTACCAGCGACTGGCGCGGCCGCGTCGTCGACCCCGTCGTGCTCGGCGTCGCCATGCGCAATAAACGCAACCGCTTCTTCCTCGTCCGCCATCAGGGCCGGCCATGCGGCCTGGTCGCCCTCGCCGACTGGGACGCCGTCGATCGCATCGCCATGGTCTGGTATGTGCTGGGCGCGCGGGAAATGGGCGGCCGCGGTATCGCCACCGGCGCCCTCCGGCTTCTGGTCGACACCGCCTTCCATGAGCTTGGCATCGAAGCCCTCAATGCCTGGATCGTCGACGGAAATGGCGCTTCCCGCCGCGTGCTCGAAAAAGCCGGCTTCCGCGAGGCCGGCCGTCTCCGCTCGGCGGCTCTACGCGACGGCGTCCGCGCCGATCGCATCTACTTCGATCTGGTGCCTCCAAACTCTACGGAATCCCCGCGTCCCGGTAATTAAGCGGAGCCTTTCGCTCCGCCGGCACCCTCGATTTGTAAAGGTGCACTCCCCGCCGTCCATCGAAATCCGCCCGCGCCGCCTTCACCAGTTCCGGCTTGGTCAACAGATCCACCGCCGAAAGCGCCAGCACCTTCGCCGCCAGCACCATTCCCTTGCGTCCGATCGATCCGCCCGTGCATGCCGTCGCCTGCCAGCTATGGCCCGGCGTACCCGGCACATACGTGGCGGCGGAGAAATTCGCCGTCGGGACCATCCAGCTCACGTCCGCCACGTCCGTCGACCCGGACATCAACGCGCCCTCCTGCTGGAACGGCTGGATCCGCTCCTCGCTACCGAGCGGCAGTTGCCCCTCAAGCGGAAACGTCTTGCGCAGCGCCTCGGCGAAAGCGCGCTCCTCCGGCGTATATTTCACGCCGCCCATCGCCATCAGATGCGTATGAAAAAGCTTCGCCAGCGGCTCATTCGGCAGTATGTTGTAAACGCTGTTCAGTAATTCCATCTCCATCCGCGTCTCGGTCGCCAGCGCGCCCGCCTGCGCGCACTTGATCACGCGGTCCCACACATTGTCGAGCACCGGCATGCTCGGCGACCGCGCGTAAAAATAGCCTTCCGAAAAATCGGGCACGATGTTCGGCGCCGCCCCGCCCCGCGTGATGATGTAGTGGATCCGCGTCGTCTGCGGCACGTGTTCCCGCAGCATCTCCACCGCGTGGCTGGTCAGCAGCAGCGCATCCAGCGCCGATCGCCCCGCCTGCGGCGCACCCGAGGCGTGCGCGGCTTTCCCGTAAAAACGGAACTTCGCGTTGATGTTGGCCAGGCTGCTCTCCAGCCCCGCGCTCGTCGCGTTGCCCGGATGCCATGTGATCGCCGCATCCACGTCCTGAAACACGCCCGCGCGCGCCATGTAGATCTTCCCGCCACCCCCTTCCTCGGCCGGCGTCCCGTAGAACCGCACCGTCCCCGCCAGCTTGTTCGCCTCCATGTATTCCTTCACCGATATGGCCGCGAAGGCGCTCGCCGTGCCCAGCAGATTGTGCCCGCACCCATGGCCCGGCGCACCGCTCGCCTTAGGCTGGCGCTGCGGCACCAGGTCCTGCGAAAGCTCCGGCAGCGCATCGTATTCGCCCAGAATCGCGATCACCGGCCTGCCTTCGCCCCACGCCGCCGTGAACGCCGTCGGAATCTCCGCGATCCGGTCCTGAATCCGGAACCCCGCCTTCTGCAGCTCCGATTTGAGCAGCGCGGCGCTCTTGTGCTCCTTATACCCGGTCTCGGCGAACTCCCAGATCTGCCGCGAAATCTCTCCGAATTGACCGGCCCGGACGTCCATCCGCGCCAGCATGTCGCTCCGGTCGGCGCCAGGCAGAGTAAGCGCCAGTAAGGCGATGCAGAAACGCATAGCTCCCATCTTACTGCCCAAGCGCTTTGCGCGCCGCCTCTCTCACCCGCTCGTCGGCGCCGCCCGCCGCCGCCTCCAGATGGCTCCGTGCCGCCGCCGCGTCGCCGGACTTTCGCAGCAGCAGACCCAGTCCCAGATGCGCCTCCGCCAGCGCCCCATCCAGCTTGAGCGCCGCCCGGTAATGCTCCATCGCTTCGCGCACCCGTCCGCCCGCCTCCAATATTTCCGCCAGTTCCACCCGCGCCCGCGGTTCCTTTGGATCGAGCCGCACCGCTTCCTCCAACTGCCGCCGCGCCGCGTCGAACGATTGAAGCAGCATCAGCAGGAACGCGTAATTCCGCCGCACCTTCGCATCCCCGGGACCAAGCGCCACCGCTTTCTCGAAATGCCGCTGCGCCTCGGTCAGGTGCTGCCGGCCCGCCAGCACGTTGGCCAGATTTCCATGCGCCTCCGCCATGTCGGGCTGCAGCCGGATCGCCTCGCGAAACTGCGCCTCGGCCCGCGCCGTGTCCCGCCGCCCCAGCCAGGCGAGACCCAACAGGTTCGCCGCTTCCGAAACGTCCGGATTCAACGCCAGCGCCCGCTCGAGCACGCGCGCCGCCTCATCCACGCGCCCCACTTCGAGCAGCGCCCGGCCCCAATTGGTCAGCATGTTCGCATCCGGATTCGCCGCGCCTTCCAACACCGCCGCCGCCCGGTCCGCGCGTCCCAATGCGATCAGCGAAGCCGAAAGCCCCTTCAACGCCGGCACGAAATCGCCCCGCCGCCGCAATGCCTCTTCATACCGGCTCACCGCCGCCTGCTCGTTCCCCGCCTTCGAATAAGCCTTGCCCAACTCAAAATAAAAATCCGGACCCGCCGCGTTCAGCGCCTTCACCGCCGCCTCGAGCCGCGGCAGCCCGCGCGGCAGATCCGCGCCATGCTGCACCTGCGCCAGCGCGAGGTACGCTTCGTTCTCCGCCGACTGTGGAAGCTCCGGCGGATAGTACAGCGACACCGCACCCGCCGGAGCCTTCGGACGCGGCTCCGCCCGATCCGCCGTCAGGTTCCCCTTCGCCCGGCGTTGAATGAAATGATCGGTCATCACCACGTGCACCGCATCCTCGGCCCGCCGCTTCGGCATGTGACACTCCGCGCAGTTGGCCTGCGCATTGTGCGCCTTCTCGTGGCACTGCTTGCACGCGGCCGGATACTGCGCCGCCGCCTCCCCGCCCCGCGGCGCCTTGTGCGGATCGTGACAGCTCACGCACGTCATCGCGCTTTTCTGAAAGCACATCGACTTGCGCAGCCGGTAGGCCGCATGTGCGATCTCGAACCGGTCCCCGGGGCCGCCATCGAAAAACACGGCGTAGGAAGCCAGCGGTTCACCCGCTTCATACGAATACACCTCGCGCTCCACCCGCCGGACCTGGTTCGGCAGCGGACTGCTCGTCGTCTCCAGATGACACTGCATACAGACTTCCAACTGCCCTTCGCGGCTCAGCCGCGCCGGATTCACGATCGCCGCCTTCTGCCCCTTCCCCGCCGCCTCCGCATGCGCCCCGCCCGGCCCGTGACACCGCTGGCAGTCGATGGCCTCGAGCGACCCCGCCGTCTTCGGATACGCCGCATGGCAGAACAGGCATCCATCGGGAACCACGCGCCGGAAGTCTTCGTGATTCGGTTGGTCGAACCCCGGGCTCATCCCCCAATAGCCGCCCTTCTCCGCATACCAGCTCACCGGCATTTCCACCAGCCGGCCCTCGCCGTTTCGCGCCAGATAGGAACGCGCGTGGTTGCCCGATCCAATAATCCACTCCGCCCGCTTCTCCATCGGATTGATGTCGCGTCCCGCCGCGTCCTCCTGGTGCCGCTTGACTCTCACCGCCCCTTCCTCAAGCGTCATGGCGTAGCTCCGCCCGGAAAGTGCATGCGTCAACCGGTTCCGCTTCTCGAAGTCCTCGATGCGGTTCGCCGCCGACGGCCGCGATACCGACCGTCCCATCCCCGTCTGCGCAAACGAAGCGGCGATCGCGCCATGGCAGCCTGCGCACACCCGCGAGTCCACATAGCGGTTCGCCACCGCGGGAGCCTCCCGCCGGCAACCCGCCAGCAGCAGCAAACTCACCACCGAAACCGACCGCACCTGGGCCACCCGTTCAGTATATGGCGCGCGGTCCGGCCGGGCCTTGACTTCGCCGAAACGCCTATTTACCCTTGCAAGAACCGGTCTTTCCGGTGGGGGTTACCGATGATCCGCTATGTCAGCGCGTTATTCGCCTTCGTTTTCCTGGCCGGGAACCTGCACGCGCAGGCCGTCTACGGCTCCATCGTAGGCACCGTCGTCGACGGCACCGGCGCCGCCGTTCCCAGCGCCAAAATCACCATTACCGATCTCGGCCGCGACGTCTCCAACAACACCGCCGCCAATGAATCCGGCTTCTTCACCCAGCGCTATCTCATCGTCGGGCGATACCGCGTCCGCGTCGAGGCGCCCGGATTCAAAACCTATGTGCAGGACAACGTCGCCGTCTCGGTCGATACCGAGGTCCGCATCGAGGCCAAGCTCGAAGTCGGCGAAGTCACCCAGACCGTCGAAGTAACCTCCGAGGTCGGCATTCTCAAAACCGAGCGCAGCGATGTCGCCACCACCTACAGCGATCGCGTCATCACCAACCTGCCCATCCTCAACCGCCGCTTCACCAACTTCCAGCTCATGACGCCCGGCGTCGTCTCCTTCCCCACCAGCCTCACCGCCGCCTCCGCCGAAAATCCGCAGGGCTCCTACCGCATGCTGGTCAACGGCCAGAGCTTCGCCGGCACTTCTCACCTGCTCGATGGCACCGACAATCACGATGCCGTCCTCGGCTGGATCGTCATCAATCCCACCCTCGAATCGGTCACCGAAGCCAAGATCACCACCGCCAACTACGATGCCGAGTTCGGCGTCGCCAGCGCCGGCGTCGTCAGCGCGCAAACCAAGTCCGGCACCAACCAGTTGCACGGGTCCGCCTTCGAGTTCCTGCGCAATGACCACACCCAGGCGCGCAATCCCTTCACCCAGTCCCGCGCCATCCCCAATTCCAACGGCCGCCTCGTGCCCCTCACGCAATGGAACCAGTTCGGCGGATCGCTTGGCGGCGCCATCGTCCGCAACAAGCTGTTCTACTTCGGCGACTATCAGGGCACCCGCCGCAACACCGGCGGCGGCGCTCTCCTTCGCGTTCCCTCCCTCGCCGAACGTTCCGGCGATCTGAGCGCCACCGGCTTCCCCATCTTCGATCCGCTTTCCGGCGCCAGCCCCGCCGCGCGCACACGCTTCCCGAACGACATCATCCCCGCCAACCGCCTCTCCACCCAGACCCAGAATCTGCTCAAGCTGATTCCCGGCCCCAACATCAACGCCACCCTCGATCAGCCGAACTTCGCCTCCTCCGGCGGCGTCCGGTTCAACGACGACGCCTTCAACGTCCGCGTCGATCACTTCACCACCGACAAGCTGCACCTGTTCGGCCGTTATTCCCTCCAGGATTTCGGCATGGTCGCGCCCGGCTCGTTCGGCCTCGTCGCCGGCGGTCCCGGACTCGATGCTTCCGGTTCCACCAACGCCTACGCCGGCGCCTCCGATTCGCGCAATCACTCCATCGCCGGCGGCTTCGACTACAACGTTTCCCCCACCCTGCTCACCGACTTCCGCTTCGGCTGGTTCCGCTACAAAGTCTTCGGCCAGCCCAACGGCATCGGCACCACGCCCGCCCTCGACGCCGGCATCCCCGGCGTCAACGTCGACAAGGAATTCAATTCCGGCATGCCCGCCTTCTTCGTCAACGGCTACAGCAACAACCTCTTCCGCTTCGGCTATGCGCTCGGCGTCAATGGATGCAACTGCCCCCTGATCCAGGATGAAGACCAGTTCCAGTTCGTCAACAACTGGACCCGCATCAAAGGCAACCACACCTTCAAATTCGGCGCCGATATCCGCAAGGCGCGCAACCTGCGCGTCCCAAGCGACCGCCACCGCTCCGGTGAGCTCAATTTCGACGCCGCCCGCACCCAGGGCCCCAACGGCGGCGGCACCGGCCTTGCTTCCTTCCTCATGGGCGACGTATCGCGCTTTGAGCGCTACGTCTCCAACTCCCTCGATGCCCGCGAATCCCAGAATCGCTGGTTCTTCTTCGGCCAGGATCAGTGGAAGGTCACCTCCAAGCTCACCATCAACTACGGCCTGCGCTGGGAGATCTACCGTCCCCAGCGGGTCAATGCCCCAGGCAACGGCGGCTTCGTCGATGTCGCCACCGGCGAGGTCATGGTCGCCGGACGCGACGGCGTCGGCCTCGACCTCAACGTCAAGGCGCCGCTCAACAACTTCGCGCCGCGCTTGGGCATCGCCTACCAGCTCAACCCCAAAACCGTCATCCGCTCCGGCTACGGCCGCGGCTACAACCTCGGCGTGTTCGGCTCCATCTTCGGTCACAACGTCACCCAGAACCTGCCCGTCCTCGGCATTCAATCGCTTCAGCCCGCCAACAATTTCGATGCCGTGTTTACCCTCGACCGCGGACCCGTCGCCCTCGACCCCGGCGCCATCCTCGCCGCGCAGCCCAAAGGTCCCAACGGCCGCAACCGGCTGCCCAACGGCGTCACCGCCTTCGTCATCACCAACCCCGTGCGCTTCCCCACCGTCGATGCCTGGAACTTCACCATCCAGCGCCAGATCAACGCCACCTCATCGTTTGAAGCGGGCTACGTCGGCACCAAGGGCACTCACGTATTTGCCGGCACCGGCGGCGACTACGATCCCAATCAGGCCGATATCAACGGCTTCGGCGTCACCACCACCAACCAGCGCAAGCCGTTCTTCAATCTCTTCGGCTGGAGCCAGAACCTCCGCTATTACGGCAGCGACGCCAGTAACAACTACCAATCGCTGCAGCTAAAATCCGACAAACGGTTTACCGCCCGCATCAACGTGCTGTCTCAGTACACC
>CADEFT010000019.1 GCA_902826685.1 uncultured Acidobacteriota bacterium | reverse complement strand
GCAAAACCGGCTACACGCCGGCCCGAGCGCCGTCGTTCCAAAGTAGCCACACCCTATCCATTTGCCATCGGGAGAATAGCGGGGCGAATAGCCTCTCTCCACCAGCTTTAGTTCCGGACCGCCTTGAATAGGAATTCGCCATATCCCCCCGCCCTCTCTCCACGAGCGATACACCAGATATTTTCCATTCGGTGAGAAGTCGGGCGACATCTCCATTTCCGGTGTGAAAGTCAGTTGCCTCATCACACCCTGCTGATCTGTAGAGAGCAGCCAAAGATCCAATTGACCGTCAGCCCCGCGATCGGAAGTGAACGCGATCCACTTGCCGTCCCGGGAGGGTGCCGGATGGGAAGAATAACCGCTACCTCGGGTTATACGATAGTTGGACGGCACATCTTGTTTCTCGATAGAAGGCGCAGGACTTCGAAAGCTCCATATAGCGGCCGAAGCAACCACAGCAGAAGCGGCGGCAATCGCGGGCTTCCAGCGGCGGCGGGCGGGCGGAGCGACCGGTGGTGGCGGCGCTATAGCCTCAGGCTGAACGCGCTCTATAACGGCGACATAACTTCCAGTCGGCAGGGAAATGCGCACAGTGCTTCGACCGCCAGGCCCTTTATAGTACGCTTCGAGATCCCGCCGTACTCCGCTGGCCACGGTCCGCACGATGGAATCTTCGAGGGGATCGAAATCGTCGCCCCGGCCGAATACATGAATCCCTAGCGGCTTTTCTTTCAGTTCTTCGGTCTTGCCGCGCAGAGTCTTCTCCACTACGGCCTCAAGCAGCTTGCGCTTGTTTTGCGACGCCGCGAAGGGACGGAACTGGAGAATGCGCTGCAGTTCGTCGAGGACGACGAGGTCATCGGCCGGTACTTTCATAGCCTATCCGTGGTAAGCCCTTATCTACTACCACCCGCGCGCGCCGCATGCAACGGCCCCCTCTGGAATATTCTTCCCGCCGAATGGCATCATAGTGTTTAGAGGTGCTCCAGCAATGCTCATCCGTTCCGCCCCGGACCTGAAATATTCCGACGTCACTTCGAAGAAGGACTTCCTGGACCGCCGGCGTTTTCTCGCCAGCGCGGCGGCGGGGGTTGCGCTTGGCGGTCCGGCCGCGCAGGCGGCGAAACTGGAGGCTCGCAAGAGCGGCTACACCGTCGCGGAAACCGTGACGCCGCTCAAGGCGATCACCGGCTACAACAACTACTACGAGTTCGGCACCAACAAGGACGACCCCGCGCGCAACGCAGGGGAGTTCCGCACCGAGCCGTGGCAGGTGAGCGTGGAAGGCCACTGCGCCAAGCCCGCCAAGTACGATCTCGATTCGCTGCGCAAGCTGGCTCCGCTCGAAGAGCGCATCTACCGGCTGCGCTGCGTCGAGGCGTGGTCGATGGTGGTGCCGTGGATCGGCTTTTCGCTTTCCGAAGTCCTCAAGCGCTCCGAACCCACCAGCAAAGCGAAGTACGTCGCTTTTGAGACCTACTACGATTCCAAGCAAATGCCGCTGGCCAAGGGGTCGCGCATCCCGTTGCCCTATAAAGAAGGACTGCGGCTGGATGAAGCGATGCACCCGCTGACGCTGCTCACCTTCGGCCTTTATGGCGAAGTGCTGCCCAATCAGAACGGCGCGCCGGTGCGCATGATCATCCCGTGGAAATACGGCTTCAAGAGCATCAAGTCGATCGTCAAGATCAGCTTCGTCGAGAAGGAGCCGCCCTTCACCTGGGGCATCATGATTCCCAACGAGTACGGGTTCTATTCCAACGTCAACCCGGAAGTGGACCATCCGCGATGGAGCCAGGGGTCGGAGCGCCGCATCGGCGAGTTTTCGAAACGCAAGACGCTGATGTTCAACGGCTACGCCGACCAGGTCGCTTCGCTTTACGCGGGCATGGATCTGAAGAAACACTACTAAGCTCATGCCGTCGCCGTTGCGGAGCCGTTGGCTGAAGGCGGCCGTCTTTGCCGCCAGCCTTGTGCCCGTCGCGTGGCTCGGCGTCGATGCCTGGCGCGACAACCTCGGCGCCAACCCGATCGAGTTCATCACGCGGGCACTGGGCGATTGGACCATGCGGTTCCTGTTGCTCACGCTTGCCATCACGCCCGCGCGGCGGTTGCTGAAACTACCCGACCTCATCCGCTATCGCCGCATGCTGGGTCTGTTCGCGTTTTTCTACGGCGTGCTGCACCTGATCACGTGGGTGTGGCTCGACAAGTTTTTCGATCTGAACGAAATGTGGGCCGATGTGATGAAGCGGCGCTTTATCACGGTGGGGATGCTGAGTTTTTTGCTGATGGTGCCGCTGGCGGTGACGTCCACCACGGGATGGATCCGGCGGATGGGCGGCAAGAATTGGCAGCTTCTGCACAGGTTGATCTATCCGAGCGTGGCGTTCGGCGTGATCCACTATCTGTGGCTGGTGAAGTCGGACATCCGGATGCCCGTGCTGTACGGCGCGATTTTCGCGGGGCTGATGGCGCTGCGCCTGGTCAAGCGTTAATACAGAAATTCGTTCGAAGAGACCAGAATGTGGCAAAAGCTTTGCCACGCCGTGAGGCGCGCGTCTTTCTCTGTCAGCCGCTTTTCAAGCGCCGCGATGTAGCTGAGCGCTTCATCCACTTCCGCGGGTTCGGGCGCGCGGGTGAGCGTCATCAGATAAGCGCGTTCGATGCGCCTGGCGTCGTTGAGGGCGCTGTCCGCCAACAGACGGCTGGCTAGGCCGCGCGCATGTTCCACCGCGAACTTGCTGTTGCGTAGAAACAGCGCCTGGGGCGCGACGTTGGTGCGGGTCCGCGCTTCGCCGGGCGTGGTGGCGTCGCCGAAGTCGAAGGCCGCCAGCAGCGGCGGAATGCTGCCGCGGCGCACCGGCAGATAGAGCGTGCGGCGGCGGACTTCATCGGCGTCCACTTTCTGGCGCTTGCCGCCGGAGGTCACCAGCAGTGTGCCGCCCATGGCGGTATCGAGCGAATCGTCGAGCGCCAGCAGGCTGTCGCGAATCTCCTCGATGGATAGGCGCGTCCGCGGGAAGCGTGAGAGCAGGCGATTGGCGGGGTCCGCCGCGCGCGCTTCCGGCGAAGCGTGCGTGCCCATTTGATAGGCGCTCGAAAGCAGGATGCGCCGGTGCAGCGCCTTGAGCGACCATCCGGCCGAAGTGAACTCGCGCGCCAGGTAATCGAGCAGTTCCGGATTCGAAGGCTTCTCGCCGGTGGTGCCCCAATTACTCACCGAGCGGACCAGTGCGTCGCCAAAATGCCCCTGCCAGACGCGATTGACGAAGACGCGCGCCGTGAGCGGATTGGCGGCGCTGGTGAGCCATTGCGCCAGTTCCAGCCGCCCGCTGCCGCTTGCGATGGCGGGCTGATTCTCGCCGGCCAGCACGATGGGAAACCCCTTGGCGACGGCCTCACCGGGGTTGTGCAGATTGCCGCGCACGAAGATGCGCTGGTTGATACTGGGTCCATCGGTGACGGCGCTCACCAGGGCAGGCTCTTCGGGCAGCGTCTTCTTAAGTTGCTCCCATTCCTGCCGCAGCAGCGCGGCGCGCGATGGTTCGGGTACATCCATGGGGCCACCGTCGAAGGTGGTTCGCGCAAAGAATGGATGCGCTTTGGGATCGGGCTTTGGACGATCGGGCAACGCGCGATCCTGCGCTACCTCCCGGGCATAACGCGACCGCCAGTTCTCAAGCGATTGATCCCACTTGGCCGCGCTCTCGCCGTACTCCTTCTCGTAACCGGCGGCCGTTTGGGCAATGGTATCCTCCGCCGCCTGGTCGAATTTTTCGAGCTCGGCCGTCCGCAGCCACTTGACCCACCCTTCCAGATGTCCAATGTCGAGTCCGCGCGCGGTGGCTTCGTCTCCGGCCGCGGCGTTCCGATGGATCACCTTCCATGCGGCCTCCATCGATGCGGCGATCTTCTGCCGCAGCGGCGCCGTCTCGCGGCCCAGATCTTCCGCCAGCGCATCTTCCATCTCCAACTGCTTGGCGAACATCGTGCGCCGGTGCAGTTCATAGCGCGCATGGGCATCGGCGTCGAGCGGCTCATAGTGCATATACGAGATGGAGCCGGGACGGCCGTAGTTGCGGAACTGGCGGGTGGAGGCGAAGATCGAAGCCAGCGCGTAATAGTCGCGGGTGAGGATGGGATCGAACTTGTGGTCGTGGCAGCGGGCGCAGGCCACCGTCAGGCCGAGAAAAACCTTCGACACCGTGTCGATCTGCTCATCGACGATGTCATAGACCTCCTGCAGGCGGTCCTGCTGGGCGAGGGCGCGCGGCCCGAGAGCGAGCAGGCCGGTGGCGGTGAGATTGCGCCCGCGCTCCTGTTTGGAAGCCGCGGGCAGAAGGTCGCCGGCGATTTGCTGATGGATGAAACGGTCTATGGGCGTGTCGCGATTGAAGGAATCGACGACGAAGTCGCGGTAGCGCCAGGCATGCGGATAGAGATTGTCCTCGTCCATGCCGGTGGAATCGGCCAGGCGCGCGACATCGAGCCAGTGGCGGCCCCAGCGCTCGCCATAACGCGGCGAGGCGAGCAGCCGGTCCACCACCTTGGCGTAGGCGGCGGGCGAGGCGTCGGCCAGGAAAGCGCCGATCTCACCGGGAGTGGGCGGCAGGCCCGTCAGATCGTAGGTGACGCGGCGCAGCAGGGCCAGCCTCGAGGCCGGTGCCGCGGGTTGCAATCCTTTGGCTTCGAGCGCGGCAAGCAGAAAGCGGTCGATGGGATCGCGGATCCAACTTTCGAGCTTCACCTTCGGCGGTTGCGGCGAGGCGACCGGCTCGAACGACCAGTGACGCGTCGCCGCGGCGGCGGGTTCCGAGACCAGCGGTGGCCGGGAAGGCCACGCGGCGCCCTGGTCAATCCACGTCTTGAGCACGGCCAGTTCCGCCGCCGGCAGCTTTCCGGCGGGCGGCATCTTCACCTTGCCCGAATAAAGCAGCGCTTCGTAAAGGCGGCCGGCGCCTGGGCTTCCCGCGCCCGTGGCGAGATTCAATCCGCCCATCTGCACCTTCGCGCCGTGGCAGGTCTGGCAGCGTTCGGCGAGCACGGGCCGGACTTTCTTTTCGAAGAACTCAAGCGATTCGGTTTGCGCGGCCAGCGGCAGCGCCGCCAACAGAAGGGCGCACCTCACGCCATGATCCCCTTGTGCACCGTACCGGCCACGTCGGTCAGCCGGAAATCGCGGCCCGCATAGCGGTGGGTGAGCTTCAAATGGTCGATACCCATCAGGTGAAGAAGCGTCGCGTGCAGATCGTGCAGGTGCATTCGATTTTCGGCGGCGTGGTAGCCGAACTCGTCGGTGGCGCCGTAGATGAAGCCAGGCTTCACGCCGGCGCCCGCCATCCAGATGGTGTAGCCGTAGGGATTGTGATCGCGGCCGTCGGCGCCTTGCGCCCAGGGCGTACGTCCGAACTCGCCGCCCCACATCACCAGCGTGTCCCTTAACAGCCCGCGCGCCTTCAGATCTTTCAACAGGCCGGCGATGGGCTTGTCCACCTCGGCGGCGTTCTTGGTGTGGAGCTTCTCAAGCTCCACGTGCTGATCCCACTTGTAGCTGTGCGAGCACTGCACAAAGCGCACGCCGCGTTCCGACAGCCGGCGGGCTAGAAGACATTGCCACCCGAAATCGCGCGTCACTTCGTCGTCCATGCCGTAGAGCTTTCGCGTGGCCTCGGACTCGCGGCCCACTTCAAACGCCTCCGGCGCTTTGATCTGCATGCGGAAGGCGAGTTCCAGCGCCGCGATGCGCGCATCCAACTCCGGGTCGTGTTCGTTGAGTTCGGCATGACGGCGATTGATCTTCTGCAGCATGTCGAGCTCGAAGCGCTGATGCTCGGTGGGCAGGCCGCGCGAGATGAGGTAAGGCACCGGCTCGCGCTCGATCTCCTCCACCTTCATGCCGGAATTGCCGATGGCGGTGCCCTGATACTGGCCGGGCAGAAAGCTGGAGGCCCAGTTGTTGGCGCCGCCATGACCGAGCGACGGCTTGATGGTGATAAAACCCGGCAGATTCTGGTTTTGTGTGCCCAGCCCATACAACACCCACGAACCCATGCTGGGCCGCTTGAACTGGAACATGCCGGTGTGCAGTTGCAGCAGCGCGGCGCCGTGATCCACTCCGTCGCCCACCATCGAGCGGATGACGCAGAGATCGTCGGCGCATTGGGCCACGTTGGGGAACAGCGCACTGACCGGAATGCCGCTGTGGCCATGGTTTTTGAATTCCCATAGCGGTTTCATCAGGCCGCGCACCGCGCCTTCGCCGAAGGTCAACCCGCGTTTGAATGGAACGGGCTTGCCGTGATCCCGCACCAGGCGTTCCTTGGGGTCGAAGGTGTCGATGGAGGACGGGCCGCCGTGCATGAACAGAAAAATGACGCGCTGGACTCGCGGTTCGAAGTGCGGCGTTCGGGGAGCGAGCGGATCGGCGGCCGTTTCGTCCGCGCATAGTCCGCGCAGACCGAGGAGGCCGAAGCCGGAGGCGGCCTGACGGAGCAGCGCGCGACGGGGGATCATGCTGCCATTATATTGGGGGCGAGGGAAGGCTGTGGAAAACGCCTCAAAATTTTTCCCGCCGGCTTCGCCGACCAAATTTTAGAACGATTACGAACATGAACGGAAAAAACAAAACACTTAACGGAATTCCCCAGCGCATCGGAACCCGAAATTGTAGTTCCGATACGAAACCCCGTACCCGTACCGGGTCGAGGCGCGGACGAGCTGTGGATGGATGTACCACGAGCCCCCGCGCACGACCTTTCCGTCGCTACTGAGCGCTCCACGTGGGTCCGTTGCGGCGGCGGCCGAATAGGGACCAGACCAATCAGCGACCCACTCCCAAACGTTTCCGAGCATATCGTGCAAGCCGAAGGCGTTCTTCCCCTTCGTCATCACGTCATGCGTCGTCGCCTGGGAATTGCCGGAATACCAGGCGACCTGGTCCAGATCGCCATCGCGGGCCGCGGTAGACCCGGAACGGGCGGCGTACTCCCACTCAGCCTCCGTCGGCAGCCTTCTACCGGCCTTCTTACAGTAGGCGTCGGCTTCGGTCCAACTCACCTGTTCCACCGGCCTGTTCGCGCTTCTGAAATTGCTTGGATTCGTCCCGGTCACCTTCTCATACGCTGCTTGCGTCACCTCAGACTTGCCCAGCCAAAAGCCCTTGCTGATCGTGACCGGGTGTGCTGGCTTTTCGCCGGTATCGCACTCCTTGTCGTCCGGTGAGCAGCCCATTGTGAATGTGTCCGGCGGAATCCGCACATACGTCAATCCATCGAGCGGGTTCGTGCGCTCCTCGCCGGGGCGCGGGCCGGACGGCGGTTTCGGCGGCTCCACAACAACGGCGCTGGCGTCCACTGAAATCTGGTGCCCGGCCAGGTAGTCGCGGATGCTTACTGCTCCGACCATCTTCCCGAAGCCCGGCTCACGGCCAAAGATCACTCCCACCACTGCCCCGTTGAGCAGCACCGGGCCGCCGGAAAAACCTTCTCCGGTCTCGCGAGACAGCATGATGTCCCGGCCCCGTCGCGAAGCCACGGTCGTATCCACCACGCTGAACGTGCTGAAGGGAACCGGAAACCCGGCTACGTCCACCTTACTTTGTCTTGCTGGAGGACCGTCGCCGGAGACGGTGATCGCGGCCGCGCCAGCGGGCGGGCCGCCGACAACCAGCAACGCCAAACCACGCTCCTCGCCGGCCTCCAACCCACGCACGGTAGCCCGGTAAGTTCGATCCGAATCCACCACAAACTCAATCTGAGGTGACGCGTCGCCTTCCACCACGTGCGCGCTGGTAATCAGATACGCATTGCCGCCGCGCAGCGCCACCACAAAACCCGTCCCCGGCTTACGATCCAACTCGCTCTTAACACTGACCTTGGCGACACCTGAATGCCAGGCAGGTGCCTGCGCCCACAGCTCGCCATACACCGCGAACAGCAAGGCCGGGACGGCTATACCGAGGGGAACACGCATCAGGAAACTTACCCGATTGTACTTTACTTCAGAAGCTCCGCCACCAGGTAAGCCGCCGGTCCTTCTCACCTTTCGGCGGCCCGCTCCTCAATAACCCCGCGGTACCGCGCAGTTTTACGCGGAGCGCCTTTTCGGCCAAGGCCGCCTCCATCAGCCGGAAATCCCGCAGCGCCGAAAGATGCAGAAACATCCCACTCGCCAAATCCACCGGCCGCGCGGAACGGTCGGGATAACGGATCTGTCCCGGCCCGGCGAGCGTGGATTCCGGCTGCAAGGCGCCCTGCGTCAGAAACGTCACCTCTTCGATGGCCACCGAAGCGCGGCCCAAGACGGAAGCCTGTGAAGGCAGTTCGAGGCCGAACAGCATCCCGCGATCCTCGGCCGTGAATTGCATCAGCCGGGGTTCGCGGGGCAGGCGGATTCGCAAGGTGACTTGCTGCGTTGCGTAGGGCCACGCCTTGCCCTGCCGCACGCACGAATCGGCCACGGCCAGGAACTCCGCGGGCAGCAGAACCGAACCCTGCGCGCTTATGCCGCGCACACGCAGCGACAGGCTCCCCGGCTCGGGCACTGTCAGAGAGATATCGGCGGCGCCGGTCCGCAGCCGGTCCATGCCGATTCCGGCGCCGGGTCCCAGCGCGGTGATCATCAGCGACGCTGTTTCCGAGCGCGACTTCAGCACCAGCTCGCCTTGGGGAAGTTCGCTCCAGGCGTTGGGCGGGTAGGAATCCGTTTGCAGGTCGTAGCGTGCCGGGTCGGCGATGCTGATCCGCGCTTCGGCGAGGCGTAGCGTGTCGAAGCCGCGCAGATCCAGGCCCTTGACTCGCACGGAATCGAGCACCTCGTGCGGGCCATCGCCGTGAGTGCGGAACTGCACGCCGCTGGCGAGCACGTCGATATCGGCGGTGGTGGGCACACGGACCCACGCACTTGCGGCAGCCGCCACACCCAGAGTCAAAGCGGCCGCGATCCAAGGCGCGGGCTTCGGGAACCGCCTGCCGGTCAGCTTTCGATGCAGCTTTTGAAACGGCTCGGCCGATACGCGTCCGTCCCACCCGCGCAGGTCGAGTGCGTTCTTCTGATCGAAGGGCTCGGGGAGCTTGGTGTCTTCGAGCAGCACCGGCACCAGCTTCCCTCCGGCACGCGATGCTTCATGACAGACCATCCTCGATTCGGCCGATCGCGGCGTCCAGAGCACCACTACATGGCTAACCTCGTCGATGTGCTCTTCCAGCGTGCTCAGCCACTGGTCATTGGCTTCCAGATCCTGGTCCCACCACACCGAATGGCCGCAGGCTTCGAGCGCCTGCACGAATCCCTTGGCGCTCTCGAAATCGGCGCGCGCGTAGCTGAGAAAGACGCTCGCCATCGTTCAAGCCCGCCGCGAGTGATAGAACCGAACCGATGCCGCCACCGCCGAGTTATTCTCCAGCGCGTAGCCGCTGACCACCATCCGATGCCAACCTTCGGCCCGGCCGCGAAAATTCCAGGTGACCGAATGCGGCTGCGCACCCATCACGCGCGGAAACACCTGCCGCTCCCCGCCCAGTTCGAACTGCAGGCGCATGCGCTCACTGGGGCGGAAGATGAACCGGTAAGTTTCCATCGTTTGCGGGGGCTGCGAGTGATAGAGCGCCACCGGAGCCACCGTTTCTTCCATCGCGGGCGATGTCCGGCCCAAACGCACCACGGCTGCCAGATCGGCGAGCCCGAGCGATTGGCCCTTACCCGTGAGCGAGCGGATGACGGTGCCAGTCGGCCATTCGAAGACGTTGACGCGCCCCGCCTGCCAGCGTTCTTCCTCCTCCTTCAGCGATTCGAGCCAATAGAAATAAACATCCGGCTGGATTTCACGGATGGTGAGGTGCGGCTTGGGGCCGGGAAGATAGAACCGGGCGCGAAACTGAGCCGGCAGTTGGCGGTAGGGCTCGGTGTAGTCGCCCATGGCGGCGATCAGATCCAGGCTCGGGCCGGTGGAAGGCGCGGTGCGGATACCCTCGCTGTAGCGGCCCCGTTTCTGATAGATGAGATTCGTCTGCGCCGAAGCGCACCCGGCGCCCAGCAATAGCAGACTCTCACGCCGGGTCACTTACGCTACCAGATCCTTGATGACGTTGCCCGAAACATCGGTCAGCCGCATGTGCCGCCCGTTGTGGAAGTACGTCAGCTTTTCGTGATTGAAGCCCAGCAGATGCAGCATGGTGGCGTGCAGGTCGTTGATCGACTTGCCGTTCTCGGCCACCTTGTAGCCGAACTCATCGGACTGGCCCACGGCCACGCCGCCCTTGACGCCGCCGCCCGCCATCCAGACCGTGAAGGCATGCGGATTGTGATCGCGCCCGGACATGCGCTGCGAAATCGGCATGCGTCCGAATTCGCCATGCCAGAGGACCAGCGTGGAATCGAGCAGCCCGCGCGACTTCAGATCGCGCAGCAGCCCGGCGATGGGCGCGTCGGTCTCCTTGGCGTGCAGGCCATGGTTATACTCGATGTCCCAGTGCGCATCCCAGCTTGTCTGGAAGTTGCCGCCGCCGGAATAAAGCTGCACGAAGCGGACGCCGCGCTCCACCAGGCGGCGCGCCAGCAGACACTGGCGTCCGAAATATTCCGTGGTCTTGTCTTCCAGCCCGTAGAGCTTGCGGGTGGCCGCCGATTCCTTGTCGAGCGCCGCCGCCTCTAGCGCCTCGGTCTGCATGCGGAAGGCAAGCTCGTAGGTCGCGATGCGGGCCGAAAGCTCCGTGTCTTCGGGATTCTTCTGCGCGTGCTCGGTATTGAGCTTCGCCAGCAGATCGAGCCAGCGGCGCTGGCGCTCCGGCGTCATGTCGCTGGCCGGTTTCAGATCGACGATCGGATCGCCGGTGGAGCGGAACTGCGTCCCCTGATAGGCGGCGGGCATATAGCCGTTGCCCCAGTTGGGCGCGCCGCCGATCGGTCCGCCGCGCGGATCGGTGAAAACGATATAAGCCGGCAGGCTTTGATTCTGGGTACCCAGGCCATAGGTCGCCCAACTGCCCATCGACGGATTGCCGGGCAGAATGCTGCCTGTGTTCATCTGGAAAAGCGCCGGGGCATGATCGTTCGAGACCGCGTACATGGAGCGGATGAAGCCGATGTCATCCACCAGTTGCGCCACGTTTGGAAACAGAGCCGAGACGTCCATGCCGCACTGGCCGTGTTTGCGGAACTCCCAGGGAGAAGGCATGAAGCCGCCGGGGTTGCCCTGCGACACCACCACTTCGCCCTTGCCCGTCATCGCTTCGCCACGGCGGCGATACAGTTCGGGCTTGGGATCGAAGGAGTCCATCTGGCTGACGCCGCCATAACAGAAGATGGAGATCACCGCCTTGGCCTTGCCCGCAAAGTGCGGCTTCTTGGGCGCCAAGGGAGATTCGGCGGCCAATAAATCGGTGAGGGCGAGGCCGGCAATGCCGCCTCCGGCCTTCCAAAGCATCTCGCGCCGGGAAAGAAATCGTTGAGACATGGGAGTCACCTACGGCGTATATACGAACTCGTTGCTATTGAACAGCGCCTGGCAGAAATCGGACAGCGCTTCGGGCTTGCCTTCAAGGAAACGATGAGCTGCCGTGCGCTCGGCCGGCGAGGGAGCGCGCCCATAGGCCAGCGAAAACGCGAGATCCACTTGTTTGCTCAGATCGCGGCCCGCTTCCCGCTCCAGCCGCCTGGCGAACTCGCCCGCCTGCAGCCGCACGAAGGAATTGTTCATCAGGATCAGCGCCTGGGGCGCGATGGTGGACCGGTTGCGCCGCGCGCAGTGCGTGATCGCATCCGGCTTGTCGAACACCTCCAGCATCGGCAGCGGAATGGTGCGCTTGGAATGCACATAAACCGACCGGCGCCACGTCGACGCGTCGGAATCCTTCTTGCCCGGCCACGTGCGGCCCGAGCTTCCCTGATAGAGCGAAGGATCGATGAACGGATGCACGCCGGGACCGCCGGCGGCGGAATCGAGCCGGCCCGCCACGGCCAGAATCTGATCGCGAATGATCTCGCCTTCAATGCGCTGCCGGGGCATACGCCACACCAGGCGATTCTCGGCGTCCACGGCGTTGTTGGCGGCGATGTCGCCGGAGGCCTGCCGGTATGCCGAAGACGTCAGCATCAGGCGGTGCATCGCCTTCAGGCTCCAGCCGCGGGCGACGAATTCCGAAGCGAGCCAATCGAGCAGTTCCGGATGCGTCGGCCGCTCGCCGGTTTTGCCGAAGTTGCTGGGCGTGCGCACGATGCCTTCGCCGAAATGATGCTGCCAGATGCGATTCACCATCACGCGTGCAAACAGCGGATTCGATGGCGCGGTGAGCCACTCGGCGTACCCTTTGCGCCGGTAGCTCGACTTGGCGCTGGCGGGCGGTTCGGGGAAGGCCGGCTCCTCGCGCACCAGCACCGAAAGCACGCCGGGCTTCATGACGGAGCCCTTGGAATCGGTGCTGCCGCGGTGCAGGAAATAGGAAGGCTCGGGGACGCGCCCGCCTTCGCCGACCGCCGCGGCCGCGGCAGGTGGCTCCGGACGCTGCTTTTCGATCTCCTTGATCTGATCGAGCAACTCGTCGCGCTTGCGGCGATCCTCCGGCGTCATCGCGTTGATGACATCGTCGGCGGAGAAGTTGCGCGTCTTCTCGACCTGAATCGCGATCAGCTTCTGCCCCTCGGTTCGTTTCTCAACCGGAACCGCCAGGGCATCCTTCATATAAGGCGGCAGCTTGTCGCGTTCCCGCGACGTCAACAGATCGCGGTAAGGTTTTTCCAGCTCTTCGATCGCCTTCTTCTGCGGCTCCAGCCGTTTCTCGAAGGCCTTGGTCGCTTCCTTGTGCCGGGCGAGCGTCGCTTCGTCCACCAGCGGGAAATCGGCGTCCTTGGTGTTGTAGAAAACGGCTTGCAGGCGGTAGTAGTCCTTCTGCGGAATCGGATCGAACTTGTGGTTATGGCAGCGCGCGCATCCGATCGTCACGCCCAGAAACGAATTGCCGGTGATCTGAATGAGGTCGTCCAACTCTTCCACGCGCGTAAGCTCGCTCTTGACGTTGTGCTCCAGGCCCAGCCGGTAGAAGCCGGTGGCGGTCTGCGCTCCCGGATCCTCGGGCGCGATCTCATCGCCCGCCAGTTGCAGCCGCACGAACCGGTCGTACGGCATGTCCTTGTGCAGCGCATCGATCACCCAGTCGCGGAACCGCCAGGCGTTGCGGATGTCGCGGTCGTACTCAAAGCCGCCGGAATCGGCATAGCGGACCAGATCGAGCCAGTGGCGGCCCCACCGCTCGCCATAATGCTTTGATTCAAGCAGCCGGTCCACCACGCGCTCCCACGCATCGGGCCGCTTGTCGTTGACGAACTCTTCGATCTCATTGGGCCACACCGGCAAGCCCCACAAGTCGAGATAGGCGCGGCGGATCAGAGCCCGGCGGGAGGCTTCAGGCGATGGCTTCAATCCTTTCGCTTCCATGGACGCGAGCAGAAAGGCATCCACGGGCGTGCGCACCCAAGCCTTGTTCTTTACCGCGGGCGGGGCCACGCGCTTCACCGGTTGAAAGGACCAGAACTGCCGCTCTTGCTCGGTGATGGGGCGCTCTTCCATGGCCGCCATGGCGGACTTGGCGTCGGTGGCCCCGCCGATTTCGCGATCAAGCGGCGCGCCCGTGCCGATCCAGCGGCGCAACACGGTGAGCTGCCAATCCTGCAGCTTCTTGCCCGGCGGCATCGCCGGCTGGGCATCGTGGGCGGCGTGAAGATAGAGGGCGCTTTTGGTGTGATCGCCAGGCACCAGCACGGGCCCGCGCGTGCCGCCCTTCAGCATCGCCTCGCGCGTTCTGAGATCGAGCCCGCCCATCTTCATGGCCGAGCCGTGGCAGGCGATGCAATTGGCGGCGAGAATTTCAGCGGTCTGGCGGGGCAGGTCGTCGGCGAAGGCGCTGACGGCCGCAAGCAGGGGGACGGACAGTCGCAGCAACACGGTGCTTCGATTTTATCAAGCCTGTGCTAGTGTCGAGGGGCGGCGAGGCTCGAGTATGCCCAACGGAATTTGCTTCGAGTGGGATCCTGCCAAGGATTCATCCAATCAGACCAAGCATGGAGTGAGTTTCGACGAGGCCTCTTCGGCGTTTGGGGATGTCCTTTCAACAACGGTACCTGATCCTGATGCCGCTCAAGAAGAGAGATTTGTCCTGATCGGGCTTTCTTCCCGCCAGAGACTTCTGGTTGTGGTCCATACTATTAGAAGTGGCCGTATCCGAATAATCAGCACGCGGCTGGCGACGAAACATGAAAGACGCTACTACGAAGAGGATCCGTTCCAAGCCACCTGAAATGCGTGCCGAGTACGACTTCTCAGGCGGCGTTCGGGGAAAATACGCCGTACAGTACAATCGCGGGACCAACGTCGTTCTGCTTGATCCCGATGTGATGGCTGCTTTTCCCGACTCGAAATCGGTGAACGGAGCGCTGCGGGCGCTGCTCGAAGTCGCCAAGCGCGCCCGGTCCACTCGAAAAACCGCGTGAACTTCTATTCCACAATCGCGACGGGATTCGACAACTCCCCAATCCCCGCAATCGTGATCGCGCAGATATCGCCCGGATGCAGCGCGGCGTCTTCCTTCACGATGATCCCCGTGCCGGTGCACAACACCGAACCCGACGGCACCGGATTCGCGCGGTAGAGGTATTCGACCAGCGTCTCCAGCTTCCGGTGCAGCAGGGAAGTGGAAGTGGACCCGGAAAAGATCGTCTTGTCCCCGCGCCTGATGGTGCAGGTGACGTCCTTGTTATAAGGATCGCCGAATTCGTCCGGCGTCACGATGTAAGGGCCCAGGGAACAGCAGGCGGTGTAGACCTTCGACTGCGGCAAGTAGAGCGGATTCTCACGCTCGATATCCCAGGCCGAAACGTCGTTGGCGACCGTGAAGCCGAGGATCTTGCCCTTGGCCCCCAGCACCACCGCCATTTCCGGCTCGGGCGCGGTGAACTTGGAATCGCTGCGCACGCCTACGGGCTTATTCGGCCCCACGCAGACCCGCGCGGTGCCCTTGAAGAAAATCTCGGGCCGCGCCTCGCGATAGACGTAGGCGTAGAAGCCTTCGCGCGTGCCATGCTCGGCGTCGCGAAACGAAGAGCTGGTCTCATAGGTGCAGCCGCAGGCCCAAACTTCCTTGGGATGTATGGGGATAATGGGAGCCGCGGCTTCCGAATGCGGACTGGCATGGCGCGCGGCCAGGACGCCCAGATCGGTTCCTTCCTTCTCGGACCGTTCGATCAACCCCTGCAAGGTGTATTCGGGGATGGGCCGCGCTCCCGTACCGTTGAACACGGCCGCCGTGATCTCGTTGTTCCAGCGAATTTGTCCCAGTTTCATTGACTTTTCGCGAATCCTCAGTATTTCAAGTAAACGGTCTTGTAGTCGGAATAGAATTCCATCGCGGCCGGTCCCTGCTCCTTCGGCCCGAAGCTGGAATCCTTGGTGCCACCGAAAGGCAACTGGTATTCCACGCCCGCGCTCGGCAGGTTCACCGTCAGAAGGCCGGCTTCCATCTTATACACATAGTCGAACACGCGCGAGACGTTCGAGGTTTGGATGGAGGCGGAAAGGCCGAACGGGATGTTGTTGGCGATGCGCATGGCATCGTCGAAATTTTTCGCCTTCATCACCGCCAGCACCGGGCCGAAGATTTCCTCCTGCGCGATGCGCATATTCTCGGTGGCGCCGGCAAAGACGGTGGGTTCGACGAAAAAGCCCTTGTCGTAGGCCCCGCCGGTGAGCCGTTTGCCGCCCACCACGGGTTCTCCACACTCTTTGCGGCCGATTTCGATGTAGCGCAGGTTGGTATCGAGTTGCCCCTGGTCCACCGCCGGGCCGATGTCGATGCCCGGTTCCATGCCGTTGCCGACCTTGAGCTTTTTGGTGCGCTCCACCAGCGCTTCGACGAACTTGTCATAGATGGACTCTTCGACGATGGCGCGGCTGGTGGCGGTGCACTTCTGGCCGGTGGAAAAGAACGCCGCGTTGGCTACGTTTTCCACCGCCGCGGTGAAATCGCAATCGCCCAGCACGATGGTGGGATTCTTGCCGCCCATTTCGAGCTGAATGCGCAGCCGCCGCTTCGACGCTTCGGCGTGCAGCCAGTTGCCCACTTCGCAGGAACCGGTGAACGAGACGGCCTTGAGCGGCGCGGCATGAACCAGCGCTTCGCCCAGCGTGCCGCCCGAACCGGCGATGAAGTTGACCACGCCCTTGGGGATGCCCGCCTCATGACAGGCTTCCACGATGCGCCAGGCGCATAGCGGCGCGGCCGACGCCGGCTTGACCAGAATCGTGTTGCCGCAGATCAGCGCCGGCGCGATCTTCCAGGCCGGAATGGCGATGGGGAAATTCCACGGCGTGACCAGGCCCGTAACGCCGACCGCCTTGCGGATGGCGAACATGTGGACGCGGTCGCGTTCGCTTGGCACCAGCATGCCGCCCTGGCGCGAGCCTTCTCCGCCGAAGTAGCGGAAGATGTTAATGGCGCGGCGTACCTCGCCCTTGGCTTCGGGCAGCGTCTTGCCCTCCTCCCGCGTCATCTCCTCGCCCAGTTGGTCGAACTTCTTTTCGAGAATATCGGCCACTTTGAACAACAGCGCGCCCCGCGCCGGTCCTGGCATGCTCGACCAGCCGGGGAATGCCGCCTGCGCCGCCGCCGCCGCTTCATTCACGTCGGCCGCGGAGCCTTTGGCGAACAGCCCCACCAGTTCATCGGTGTTGGCGGGGTTGCGATTCTCAAACGTGGCCTCGGCTTTACGCCATTCGCCGTTGATGTAGTTGGGAAACGTGGTTGCCATGAAAATTAAAACTTCACCTGGGGAGCCTGGCGTGCGCCGGGCTCGGTCTTGAAATAAGCGTCGTTACGCGCAAAGCCAAACAATGATGCCGCAATGTTGTTTGGGAACAGATCGATGCTCGTATTGTATCTCTGCACCGTTTCGTTGTATTTGCGGCGCTCGACGGCAATGCGATTTTCGGTACCCGAAAGCTCGTCCTGCAGGCGGAGGAAGTTCTGATCGGACTTGAGATTCGGATAGTTCTCCACAACCACCAGCAGCCGGCTGAGAGCGCCGTCCAACTGCTGGTTGGCCTGAATGCGGTCCTGCGGCGATTTGGCGCCCATCAGAGCCGCCCGCGCACTGGTAACCGAGTCGATGACCCCTTGTTCCTGCTTGGCGAATCCTTTGACCGTTTCCACCAGGTTCGGAATCAGATCGGCACGCCGTTGCAGAACCACATCCACCTGCGACCAGGCCCCGTTGATGGCCTCCCTCTGCGTCACCAGGTCGTTGCGTACCCCCACCATTTTGCCGCCGAATGCAACACCTACCAGCAGCAGGATCACCAGGACGATTCCCATCATTTTCATAGTCGTTATCCCCTTGTCGTGACCGTATCCACTTTTTCGATGACGGCGCCGATCTGGGCCATATAGGTTTCAAGCGTCGGAACCGCATCGATGTCCGCGGGTTTGATCTTGCCCTCCCGCAGCGAAATCAACTGCAAAAACGGCTTCGGATCGATGTGGAAGCGGCGTTCGGCTTCGTCGACGATCTCGCGCCGGTTGGAGCGTGTGTCACTGCCCGACAGCCGCAGCGCGTGACGCATCAGGACGCAAAACGTGGAAACCGAATCGGCCATGAGGCGCCGCAACAGGTCGTTTTCCGAAAGCAGCCCAGCCGCCTTCTGGCGCAGCCGGATCAGCTTCGAGCGCAATTGATATTCGATCTGGGCGCGGTAGCTCGAATCGTCGATGGCCAGACCGGCGATGACATCGGCGCCCGCCAGAATACGCCGCCGCTCCCGCATGTCGTGAAACTCGATCGGGAAGCATTCGGTGGAGGTGCGCACTTCGTCCTCGCTCATCAATAGCGGCGCCGGGTTGCCCTGCTCGCGCCACCATCGGCACACCGGTTCGGCGTCGCGCAATTCCCTGGGGGTAACGGCGCGCAGCACGCACAGAATGTTGAGATCGGAATAGTCGCCGTCGTACTCGCCCCAGACGGCCGATCCATATAGGACCACCGAAACCAGACGCCCCTCGAAAATCTTGGTCAGCCGCTCGGTCACCTGGCCGAGCTGTTTATCGAGCTTTTGCTCACCAGTCACTGGATGCACCTCCGCCGCCGGAGTCCCCGCCGCCGAAACCGCCGAAGCCGTCCCCGGAATCGTAGCCGCCGAATCCCCCGCCGCCGGAGCCGGACCAGCCGCCGCCCATCGGGAAGCCGATCGGATAGACTCCGCCGCCGCGGCCGCCATAGTAGCGCCGCTGCCGGTTGGACCGGTTGACGATCCAGATTAGCAGGAAGATCAGAAGAAACGGGAAAATCAGTCCCAGAATCGATTGCACGTCTTCGCCTTGCGGCTGGCGGCGCGAGGGCAGCGAGGTATCGAGCTGAATCCCCTTCGATTGGGCGATGCGGGCGCCGAGTTGATGGCCGGCTTCGAGCATCGCGGGTCCGTATTCGCCCGCGCGCAGGGCGGGCCGCATCGATCGCAGAATGTCGCCCGAGGCTCCATCGGGCAGGATGGGTTCCAGGCCGTAGCCCACCTCCATGCGCATCTTGCGGTCGCGCACGGCAAACAGCAGCAGAACGCCTTCGTTCTTGCCTTTCTGACCGATGCCCCAGCGCCGGAACAGCGAGTTGGCGACGTCTTCGATGGGGTCGCCGTCCAGGGTGGGAATGGTCACCAGCGCGATCTGCGCGCCGGTTTGCGCCTCCACGCGGGAACAATAGCGTTCGAGTTCGGCCTTATGGCCGGCGTTGATGACCCGGGCGAAATCGCTGACGTAGCCCTCGGGCTGAAGCGTGGAGAAATCGGCCGCCCGCGCCGGCAGTACCAGGGCGGACCAAACAAGCGCGGCGTGGAAAATCAGCCGGCCGGTCACCGCAACTTCATCGGCTTACCGCCTGCCGCCTTGCTGCGCTGCGCCGCGTCCATGAAGGCGAAAATCTCCATCGTTTCCTCATTTGAGACCGGCGGCTGCCTGGTCTTCATGAACTCGGCAAGCTGCTTCAGCATCGGCGAGTAGTTCACGCGGAACTTGGGCGTGGTCTGCATCACTTCCTTGCCGCCGCTGCGAAACACCACCGCGCCGTAGTCGCCATAGGGGCGCAGGGTACGGACGGTGCCGATGCGGCCTCCCGCCCAACGGCACGTGGCTTCGTCCATGTCCTTGGTGCTGATCATGCTCGCTTCCTCGCAGCCCCGTCCCATCAGCGAGAACAGCATTTCCACCGGATGGATGCCATACCAGGAAAGCTCCAGCTTATGGGTGGGGTCGGTGGGACCGGGCCCCCAGGTGATGACGCCGTTATTTTGCTCCGACCGGTTGTTCATCATGAAATCGGCGTAGCGCAGGCTGGACGTGCTGAACCACGGCACCTTGTGCTGGGCGGCCAGGCGGGCGATCTCCCGCGCGTCTTCGAGCGTCGAGGCGAGCGGCTTGTCGATGAACACCGGCTTGCCCGCCTTGGCGATTTCGCGGAACTGCGGCAGATGCTTGCGACCATCGACGCTTTCAAGCAGAATGCCATCCACCTTGCTCACCAGCGTGGCAATATCGGGAACGATCTCCACGCCCCAGTTCTGGGCCAGTTCGGCGGCGTATTTTTCGACGCGCGTATGGCTCGACTCGAGGTCCGGGCTGCCGCCCTTGTAAGCCGCGACGATGCGGATTCCCGGCACATTGTCGGGGTTTTTGGGATCGTTGAAAACCTTGGTGAACGCGATGACATGGGACGTATCGGTTCCTACAATCCCAAGCTTGATTTGGGCCGGCAGTGCCGCCGCGCCCAGCAACAAAAAAGGCAGTGTACGCACAGGGAGCATCGGTTGTATATTATGGCAGAGCGGGAGCGCAGCAGTGCGCACCCTTACCGATTGGCTGGAGGAGTGGTACGGTCTAGGCCGAGAATCCCTGACTCAGGTCCGTTCCGTTGCGGTAACCTGCAACAGCATGGAGTTTACGCCCGCAGTCCTGACAGTTTGCGCCAGCGCGAGTGCTGCGGCGTGGCTGGTACGCCGCAAGTGGGTGCACGTCCGGCACGAGATGGCGCACGATTTCTACGTCGCCGCTCATGCCCTTTTCGAGGATGGCACCTTCGAAGCGCGTTTGATGACAGAGGAAGACGGCACCATTGTCGCCGTCAATGAGTCGGCAGCCGACCTGTTCCGCTGGCGCGCGAGCGACCTTACCCGCATCAACGTGCAAAAGCTGATCATCCAGGGCCAGCCGGAGGTTCCGCTCGCGGCGCTGGTGCAGAGATACCGGCGGCAGCAGGAGCTTTACCGCACCTGTCTCGAAATGGAAGGGCAGCGAAAGGACGGCTCCGTTTTCCCGATGGAACTCCGCTTCAGCGATATACGGCTCGGCAAAGACATGTTCATTCTCATCACCGCGCGCGACCTGACCCAGACCAAGATCAACAAACGGTGGGAACAGGAACTTGAGCTGGCCAGCGGCACCCTGCAATTTGTCGGCTACCCGATTTTCGTGCTGGATGGCGAAGGCAAGATCGTCAAGCACAACACCGCCTTGGAGGATTACACGGGCTTTTCGGCCGACGAACTGCGCCAGGCGCCCTACGCCGAGCGCCTTTTGGCGCCCGAGGATCGCAAGCGCGCCACGGCCAGCATTCTGGATCTGCTGCTGCAGGGCGAATCCCATTCCGAGGAGGCGTCCTGGAAGCTCAAGGACGGCAGCCACGCCGAAGTGGTGCTGGTGATGCGCCGGCTCGAAGCGGTCAACGGTGGCTCGCGATTCGCCGTGATCGCGGCGATGCCGGCCCGCACTGCAACGCCAACCCAGACGGAGGCGCTGCCGTCAATAGCGGAATTGGAGTCGCCGCCTGAACCGGAATTTTTGGCGAAGGCTCCCGAGCCACCGCCGCCGCCCGCGCCGCCCAAACGGGAGATTCCACCGTTTGACCGCTCGCGCGATGAGTATCCGCCCCCGCTCACCCGATCGGCGCCAAAGACGCCGGAGCCGATTCCGATACAGCCGTTTGCGCCCGTCACTCCCCTGATGGACCGCCCGGCGCCCCTGTTCGCCGCCCCCTCCTTCACCTTGAACGATCCGCCCAAGCGGATCAGCCATATGGAAGCGAGGCAAATGGAAGCCGACTATCACGCGCTGGCCGAGGAGTTCGGCATCCCCGAACGCCAGTCCCCCGTTTTCCGTGAGATCAATCTCAACGAGCATTTACGGCGGCGCAAGCCGGGACTGGCGCGGATGCTCGGCGGCCGTGCGCGCCTGACAAGCACCTTCGATCTCGAACTCGACTCCGTGCTGGGCGACCCGGCGCTGATCGACGAGGTCTGTCTCACGCTGGTCTGGATTGGCCGCCACGGCATGCCAACCGGCGGCAAAGTGTCGCTCACCACCAGCGCCGTAAATCTGGACCGCATAGAGGCGCGGAGTCTCGGCGGGTTGCGCGGCGGTAGTTATGCCGTGCTCGGGCTGCGCTATCAGCCGTCATCTCCCGATTCCGAACTGCACGCGCTGTTGTTTACGCCGTTCCATGAATCGTCGGCGGGCGCCACGCTGCAAGCCACTCTGCCTGGGTTGCACGCGCTTCTGCGATCGAATGGCGCCAACCTGCTGGTCGAGCAGGCGCCGGACAACGGGGCTCTGGTGAGGGTCTTTCTGCCCATGGCGCGGTTGAATACACGGTCCGCTCGCGCGGGCGGGTTACAAGGTTTCTAACAGGGTACTGTAGCGCTCAAATTGGGCCTTCGTACTTTCTAAAAGTACGCGAAATAATTACACTCTGTAAAAATGTCCTTACAAATTTTGGGTAAAGGCGCGCGCGCCTACGCGGTAGTGTCTCTGGTCTGCCTGCCGCTGGCCGCGCAAAGCCGGGCACAGCGCGGCGAGTGGGGATCGGTCGTCGCCTGGCCTCACGTTCCCGCCCATATCGCGCAGTTGAACGACGGCCGCATGCTCACCTGGGCGGCCGCCACTCCGGACGATTTCAATCTTTCCGCCCCAAACTATACGGTTGCGTCGGTTTTCGATCCCCGGTTCAACAGCTTCCAAAACAGCCCGAACCCGCGTCAGAACATGTTCTGCTCCGGGTTGTGCCGCACCATCGACGGACGGGTGATGGCGGTCGGCGGCGGCGCCGCCACTACTTTGACCAGCCTGTTCAATCCCTCGAATTCCTCCTGGACGAACGGAGGCGATACGGCTCTGCGGCGCTGGTACCCCACGGCGGTCACGCTTCCAAGCGGTCAACTCTTCACGGTGCTTGGCTCCGCCGAGAATCCCTGGCCCGAGGTCTGGACGCCCAACACCAACAGTTGGTCGATCAAATACAACATCAATCTCGCGGCGATCCTGAACGAGTACCTGACATTCTCACCCGACGACTACGAGTGGTACCCGTGGCTTCACGTGGCTCCGAATTCGAACCTTTTCTATTCCGGCCCCACGCCCGGAATGTATTGGATCGACCCGGACAGCACCGGCACCAACAACGTGCAGTACATCCGGCCGCGGGTCGCCGGCGACCGTATGCGAATCTGGGCCAGCACCATCATGTACCGGCCGGGAAAGCTGTTGATCACCGGCGGCCGCGACATGACCAAGAATCCGCCGGCCACCAGCCAGACGTTGTCGATCGACATCAACGGCAATTCGCCGGTGGTGACGGCCACCGCGCCCATGAACTACGCCCGCGCCTTCCACCACGCCATCACGCTGCCCAACGGCGAGATCTTCGTGGCGGGAGGCAACACCAACGGCCAGAAGTTCACCGATAACGGAGCCATTCTCACCCCCGAGATCTGGAACCCGAACTCGAATTCCTGGCGGCTGGCGGCGCCCATGTCCGTTCCCAGGCCCTATCATTCGACGGCGGCGCTGCTCAAGGACGGCCGGGTGCTGATCATCGGCGGCGGAGTATGCGGGCCCTGCGGCGCCAATCACCCCGATGGGCAGATCTACTCTCCCCCGTACCTGTTCTCGTCCAACGGCGCGGTGGCGTCCAGACCGGCGCTCAGCATCAATGGCTCCGGACAGGCGCGGCCGGGAAACTTCATCGTCGCCCGATCGAGCTCGGGCATCAGCTCTTTCAACCTCATCCGCCTGCAGGCCACCACGCATGGCATGCAGACCGATACGCGTTTCGTTCCCACAACCATCTGGGGCGGCAACTGGGTGGGATCGGGTCTGATCGACTACTACCTGCGCCTGCCGTCGAACGGCAATGTCCTGGTGCCTGGCGATTACTGGCTCTTCGCCGTCAACCAGAACGGCACGCCTTCCACCGGCCAGACGATCCGGATTCTGCCGTGATCGCCTGGTTCGTACTGACGCTGGCGGCGGGCGTCGATCATGGGTTTGGCCCGCTGCCCGCCACTCCCCTGCCCGATATTTCCGTGACGACCGAGCTTGGCCAGACGATGCCGCTGCGCGAACTGCTGAAGGACCGGCCGGCAGCCATCCAGTTCATCTTTACCGACTGCACGACGGCCTGTCCGCTGTTGGGCAGTCTGTTCCGGTCGGTTGAGAAGCGGTTGGAAGAGCCGGGCCGCGCGCTGCTGCTGTCCGTATCGGTCAATCCCGCGCGGGACGACGCCCCGCGCCTGAAGACGTGGCTCGATCAGTTCCGCCGGACGGACAAATGGCGGGCTGTCCATGTTTCCGAACCTGCCCTGAAGAAGCTGCTGGGCGCCTTCCAGCAGCAAAGCGGACCCGCCACCAGCCACTCGACGCAGGTCTTCTTCGTCAAGCCGGGGGGCGAGGTGATGGGCCGGACGACGGGCCTGCCCGACGCGGCGGGCGTGGCGGCGATCTTGAGGAAGATCGAGTGAAGGCGTGGTTGTTTCTGGCGGCGCTGCTCGCACTCGACGAAACGCGCGGCGACAAGCTGTATCGCGGTCCGGCGGAGCTGACGGCGCGCATGGCCGGTGGCGGCGACGAACTGGCGCCGGTGGCGGCCCGCTGCGTCAATTGCCACGGGGCCGATGGGCGTGGCGTGCGCGAAGCGGGCATCGAAGGCTCGGATATCCGCCAGTTCAAGCTGACCCAATCCACGCGCCGCCGCGGCGGGCCGCCCTCTTCCTACTCGCTCACGGCGTTTTGCGGGACGCTTCAGACGGGCGTGGATCCGGCCGGCGTGGTGCTCGATCGAGCGATGCCCCGGTACACGCTCGCGGCCGGCGATTGCTCAGCCCTCTGGAAGCGCTTGGGTTCGTTCCCCCGTTAGGCTACCGTTTCAAAGCCGCGCGCGTTTTGGTCAGCAGGTTGCGCAGACTCTCGGCGGGCAGCTCTTCAATGATGGGGCGGATGAGCCGCGCCATTCCGAACGGAACGTCGCGCGAAAGCGAAACCGAGGTACATTCCACGAACACTCCGCCGTCGCTTTCGAGCAAACGCCAGAAGCTGTCCATGTGCCACACAAAGCCGTTGCCTGTGCCGGGCGGAATCTGTTTCTCCTTGGGCTTGCCGGAATCCTCGACTTCGGCCACTTTCGTCGACCGCGACACGCTCTCCCAACGCGAGTCGTCCACCTTGCGGTAGCGCGCCTGGTGCTCGGTTTCAAGCACGACGGTGAGAATCTGTTTCTTCACCAGGCGCATGCGGACGCGGAATTCGTCTCCGATCCTTGAAAGAATCTGCGAGTCCACCACTTCGGGCGCGTACACCTTTTCGTGGCTGTCGTAGTCCTGCAGGAATTTCAGGACATCGGCCATCTTCAATTTGGGCAGAAAGATGGCTCCTTCCCAGTGATGGATGAGGCCGTCGGGCGGCTCACGCTTCACGCGCTTCTCTTCCACGTACATCTCACCGCGTTGCACGCGGTCGCGCACGCCCGGCTCGCCATCCACCAGCAGGAAATTCTTGCGCGCGCTCAGCCGCCGCTCGAATCCGGCAATGTAGTCCTGGTAGGCCTTTTCGGTGGCGGGCTTCAATTCCACCGCCGGACTGGCCGCCGCCAGGGCGAGCGCCAAACACACGAGCCTTGCGATGCGCACTCCTTTCATATTACCCGCCGCACCCCAAGTGAACGACAATAGCCTCATGCTGCGACGGAATCTGCTTGGCGCGTTTGCCGCCGCCCCCGCATTTCTTCGAGGATTGCCGCCGCCGCCCAGCGATCTGGCGGCCATCGCGTCGGGCGATGTCACACCGGGCCGCGCCGTCGTCTGGGCCCGATCCGGCCGGAACGCCCGCATGGTGGTTCGATGGAGCACCGTGGAAGGTTCGGGCGGCACCGTCCGCACCGTAAAGGGACCCAACCTCACCGAAGCGTCCGATTTTACGGGCCGCCTCGCGCTCGAAGGACTGCCGGACGGACAGCGGATCTTTTACGAAGTGGAATGCGGCGGGCCGGTAATGAAAGGCCAGTTTCGAACGCCGCCCAGGCAGGGGCCGGTGCGCTTTCTGTGGTCCGGCGACACGGCCGGCCAGGGTTACGGCATCAATGCCGAATGGGGCGGCATGCGTATTTACGAAACCATGCGCCGCCGCGAGCCGCATTTTTTCGTGCATTCGGGCGACACCATTTATGCCGATGGGCCGATTCCCGCCGAGGTTCGCCTGAAAGACGGCTCGCTCTGGAAAAATCTGGTCACCGAAGAGAAGAGCAAGGTGGCGGAGACGCTGGCTGAGTTTCGCGGGGCGCATCGGTACAACCTCTTGGACGGGAACGTCCGCCGGTTCGGTTCCGAAGTTTCTCAGGTGTGGCAGTGGGACGACCATGAGGTTCTGAACAACTGGTCTTCTTCCAAAGACTTATCCGCCGACTCCCGCTACCGGGAAAAGAATATTCAAACCCTGGTGGCGCGGGCGCGCCAGGCGTTTCTCGAATACGCCCCGATGCGGGCCCCGCGCCTTTACCGGCGGATTTCCTATGGGCCGCTGCTCGATGTTTTTGTAATCGACATGCGCTCCTATCGCGGGCCGAATACTTACAACCGCCAGACCACGCCCTCGGCGGAGACCGTCTTTCTCGGCCGGCCGCAGATTGCCTGGCTCGAAAAGGAACTGCGCGCGTCGCGCGCGGTGTGGAAAGTGATCGCCTCGGACATGCCGCTCGGACTCATCGTCGGCGATGGAAAGGATTCCCAGGGCCGGCCGGTGTTTGAGAATTCCTCCAACGCCGACGACGGACCGCCGCTTGGCAGGGAACTGGAAATCGCCGGTCTGCTGCGCTCTCTGCGCGATCATCGCGTGCGCAATACCGTCTGGATCACCGCCGATGTGCACTACACGGCGGCGCACTATTACGATCCGGCCAAGGCGCGCTTCAACGAATTCGCGCCCTTCTGGGAGTTCATCTCCGGTCCTCTCAACGCCGGCACGTTCGGGCCCGGCCAGTTGGACAATACCTTCGGCCCGCAGGTGATGTTTTATAAAGCGCCGCCAAAGGGCGAAGCGAACCTGCCGCCCTCGGCCGGGCTGCAATTCTTTGGCGAGGTGGAAGTGGACTCCGGCGAAATGAAAGTGACGCTGAGGGACGTGGCCGGCGAAACGTTATACTCGAAGGCTCTCGCCGCGGAGAGAAGTTGAATGACGCCTCCACGCTTATCGACGCTGCTGCTCATCCCCGGAATCCTTATGCCGCCCGCCAGTTCCGCGCAACAACGAACCCAGGCCCGCTCGATGGTGATCACACCCGGTGGAATCGTCGCCACCAGCCAGACGTTGGCGTCGCAGGCCGGCGCGCAGATCCTCGCCCGCGGCGGCACCGCCATGGACGCGGCGATTGCCGCCAACGCCGTGCTCGCCGTCGTCGAGCCGATGAGCTGCGGCCTCGGCGGCGACCTGTTCGCCATCTACTACGAGGCCAAGACCGGCAAAATCCATGGCTTGAATGCCAGCGGTCCCGCGCCGCGGGCGATGACGCTCAAGAAGCTCAAGGAAATGGGCCACTATTCGATGCCGCAGGATGGCATCCATTCGGTCACCGTTCCCGGCTGCGTGGATGGATGGCGCAAGCTCCATCAGAAGTTCGGCAAGCTTCCCTGGAAAGATCTGCACGGCGGGGCGCGCTATTACGCCCGCCATGGATTTCCGCTCACCGAAATCATTCAGGATCACTGGCGCGGCAGCGTTTCGAAGCTGCACTTCTCCGATTACACGAGCAAAACGTTTCTGCGCGAGGGATCGGCTCCGCGCGTGGGCGATATCATTCGCAACGCCGACCTCGCCAAGGCATTCGACACGCTGGCCGAAGCCGGGCCCGAGGCGTTCTATCGCGGCGCCATCGGCCAGGCATTGATCGCCACCAGCAAAAAGCTGGGCGGCTTGATGGAGCCCGCCGACCTGGCGGCGTTTTCCTCGGAGTGGGTGGATACGATTCAGACCACCTACCGCGGCTGGAAGGTGCATGAGCTGCCGCCCAACTCCCAGGGCATGGCCGCGCTTGAGATGTTGAACATCCTCGAAAAGCTTCCCATCACCTCCACCGCGCCGGCCGATGCGCTGCACTACAAGATCGAGGCGCAGAAGCTGGCCTATCAGGATCTGCGGCGCTATCTGGCCGATCCGCGCGCGGCGAAAATTCCGCTGAACGAGATTCTGTCGAAAAGCTATGCCGCCGCGCGGGCGCGCCTGATCGACCCGGAGAAAGCGAGCTGCGATTTCACGCCAGGCAATCCGCTGCCCTCGAGCGGCGACACCATCTATCTGGCCGCCGTGGACCGCCAGGGCAACATCGCCTCCCTGATTCAGAGCGTCTACTTAAGCTTCGGCTCCGGCGTGGCCGTCGAAGGCTACGGATTTCATTTGCACAACCGCGGCGGATTGTTTGAGTTCGACGAAAAGCATCCGAACGCCGTCGGTCCCGGCAAGCGCCCCTTCCACACCATTATTCCGGCGTTGATGGAAAAGGACGGGGTGCGCATCGGGTTCGGCATCATGGGCGGCCTCAACCAGGCCCAGGCGCACGCGCAATTTGTCAGCAACATCGTGGATCACGATATGAACATCCAGGCCGCACTCGAAGCGCCGCGGTTCACCAAGCTCAATTTTTCCGGCTGCGACGTCATGCTTGAAGGACGCGTGCCCGCCGAAGTCCGCGAGACGCTTTCCGCGCGCGGGCACCGCTTGGAAGTGCAGGGCGATTTCTCCGGCTGGATGGGCGGCGGCCAGGCCGTGTTGCGCGACTACGAGGCGAAGGTGAACTACGGAGCCTCTTCGCCCCGCAAGGACGGTGCCGCGCTGCCGGAACCGGACCGCTACGAATGACCCCACTGCCGCTATTAGCCCCACTTAAGGAATATGAAGCGCAGGCCGAGAGCCTGCTTCGGGCACACGCGGCGGGCGATCCGGACACTATCCGGCTGATTCACGAGAAGCATCCACGGTTCCTCGACGACGAGGTCCGATGGCTGCCCAGGCGGATTCCCGATTCCGAGATTCGCGGCGCCGCCTTCGATCTGGCGGACGCGCGCCTCACGCTGGCGCGCTGGTACGACTTTCTCGACTGGAGCGCGCTGGCGGCTCACGTCGAGGCGGTGACGGCGCCAGGCTCCGATACGCAGCTTTTCGAACAGGCCGTGGAGGCCGTCGTCGATGGCGATCTCGATACGCTCACGGAGTTGCTCGGCCGGCGTCCGGACCTGGTACATGCCCGGTCGGCGCGCGTCACGCCTTTCGATCCGGCCGTGCATCGCGCGACGCTGCTGCATTACGTGGCCGCCAATGGCGTCGAGAATCACCGCCAGCGGACGCCGCCGAATGCCGTCGCCATCGCCACCGCGCTGCTCAAAGCGGGCGCCGAAGTGGATTCGCTCGCCGGTCTCTACGGAGGCCAATGCACCACCATGAGCCTGCTGGTGTCGAGTTTGCATCCGGCGGCGGCGGGTCTTCAGGGGAAGCTTGCCCATACCCTGATCGACTTTGGCGCGTCGCTTGAAAGCCGTGGAGCCGGGAGCTGGGTCAGCCCGGTGAAGACCGCGCTGACGTTCGGTTTCATTGAAACGGCCCGCGCTCTGGTGCAACGCGGCGCCAAGGTGGAGGATCTCAGTTTCGCGGCCGGATTGGGCGATGCACCGTCGGCCACCGCCATGCTGGCCGGAGCCGGTCCGGAAGTCCGGCACAGCGCGCTGGCACTGGCTGCGCAGCTTGGGCACGCCGGGATCGTCGGGATGCTGCTCGACGCGGGCGAAGATCCCAATCGTTATAACCCCAAAGGTCACCATGCCCATTCGACGCCGCTGCATCAGGCGGCGCTAGCGGGACACGAAGCGGTAGTGAAGCTGCTGGTGGCCCATGGCGCGCGGTTGGACGTCAAGGACAAGCTGTGGCAATCGACTCCGGCGGGATGGGCCGCCCATTCCGGACATCATAAGCTGGCGGAGTTTCTGGAAGGCTCTAACGGCTGAGACGTAACCGCCGCAATCAACCGGAACGATATTCCGGCGGCCGTCAAAGCATTCGACCCGCAAATCGAGTGGATCGAACCGGCCGGGTATCCGGGAGCGGGGACCTATCGCGGGCATGCCGGAGTCAAGGCACACCTGTCGCGATCACGCGAGGGTTGGGCCGAAGGAAGTTGCGAGCCGGAAGCGTTCATTGCCTCTGGCGGCAGGATCGTCGTGTTCGTTTACGTGCGAGTGAGATTGAAACACAGCACGGAATGGCACGAAGGGCGCTTGGCGGATGTCTACACCTTTCGCGGCGGCAAGGCCATTCAGATGCGCGCCTTTGCCCACAGGCGGCAGGCTTGCGAATGGGCTGGAGTCAGAGCCTCCGGCAGTCAATAGGAACGGGCGGTCACGCCAGGAAATAGCGGGGGTTATCGCGCAGCATCCGCCGCGAGCGCGATGGCGAGCTTTCGGTCTCCAAACGGCACATGGTCTCGCCCTCACGGCCCTCAACGGCGATGCGTCCGCCGCCGTGCTGGACGCGATAAGCGGTCTGCGCGCCCCGTTCCTCGGCGATTCGTTCGAGTGGCCAATCGCTGTTGGCGATCAGGTGGATGCCGCCCTGCGGCCCGATAAGCACGGTGAAATTCTCCGTCGCATTGCCGGCCGCCGAGGCGCCCACCGCCGCTTCCATCAACTTCGATGCGTTCTCCCAGAACACGCCGTTCATAAAGATCTCTTCGGCCGCCAAAGCGAATGTTTGAGCGCATTGCTACCCTGTGGTTCATGAAACCGATTCTGCTGCTCGCCTTCCAGGCCCTGGCCTTCGCCGAGTCGAAACTCACGCCCTTACTCACCAAGGATCTGGCCGGCATCGCCGGCAAGGAAGGGCAGATGCTGGTCGTCGAGTTCGGACCCGGCCACAGCTCCACCGCCCACCGGCATAATGCATCGACCTTCGTCTATGTTCTGGAGGGGTCGTTGATCATGCAGGTCAAGGGCGGCGAGCCGGTCACGCTCGGGCCGGGCGAGACGTTCTTTGAGTCGCCCGACGATATTCACTCGGTGGCGAGGAACGCCAGCGCTACCAAGCCCGCCCGGTTCCTGGTTTTCTTCGTGAAGGAAAAGGGTGCGCCGGCCAGCGTTCGCGTAAATTGATCTGATAAAATCCGGAAACTGAACCGGCTCGATCTCTCAAGGAGACTTTCAATGACTCAGTCGTTACGCAATGCCGCCGCTCTGGCGGTGGTGGGAATCGGTGCGCTGCTGCTGGCGCAGAACCAGACTCCGCAGGCGCCCAAGCCGGTGGCCGATCCTTACGCCAACATGGAAGCCGGAAAGATGAAGTTTCCCCTGGCGGCGCCCGCCGGCAAGGACAGCGGAGCCTTCCTGACTCCGCCCGCGGGCGCGGTGAACACCGGCAAGTTCAGCGAGGCTGCCTGGAAGTTCGGCCCTTCCTATGACGTGCCCGGTGGCGCGAAGATCTGGAATCCGGTCAAGCTCAAAATGATGAACGGCGAGAAGGTGACCGGCGGCACGCTATTCAGCGCCACCGATCCCGAAACTTATTGCGCCATGGCCAACGCCGGCTACGACTTCATCTGGACCGAGATGCAGCACAACACGCGCGACTGGAACCAGGTGGCTCGCATGTGGCGCGCCTGCCCGCACGCCAAGGCAGTGCCCGGCGTCCGCATCGCCTACGCCGATGAGCGCGAGATTCAGCATGCCACCGACGCCGGAGCCCTGGTCATCGTGGTTCCCACGGTCGACACCGTGGCCGAGGCGAAAGCGGCCGTCGACTTCACTTACTTCCCGCCGCTCGGCAAGCGCAGCGCCGGCGGTGGACAAGCTTTCGAAGCCGGCATGTGGGGCACCGTTCCCGGCGGCTACCGCAACACCATCAACGACAACATCGTGCTGATCGTCATGATTGAGACGCTCGAGGGAATCCAGAACGCCGCCGAGATCGCCAAAGTGCCGGGCATCACCGGCGTCTTCGCCGCCAGCGGCGATCTGGGCAACTACTCCGGATATCGCCAGGGCACGCCCGATTACGAGCGGCTCATCAACGTCGTGCACGATGCCACGCTCGCGGCCGGCAAGCGCCTTTGCGGACCCTTCGCCTGGCGCGACCGGCCCGATTTCACCTGCTTCCAGGCCAGCAGCGAAACCGCCGCCATCGCCCGCGGAGTGGCCGCCGAACTCGGCCCGCTCGCCAACACGCAGGGCAAGGTGGAAGTGGGGCCGCTCGCGCCGAAGCGTTAGCGCGGCGAATGATTGAATTGCAGTCGGTGACCAAGCGCTTCGACGGCAAGCGCAGCGTCACGGCACTCGACCGGGTGAGCCTGCGGATCGACCGGGGGGAAATGGTTTCGCTCGTCGGCCCGTCGGGGTCCGGCAAGTCCACTTTGCTCAATTTGATTGGCGGCCTGGATCATCCGACGTCGGGGGAACTGATCCTCGATGGGCGGAAACTGAGCCAAGTCTCCGACGACGAACTGACGCGCGTGCGCCGCGACAAGATCGGCTTTATCTTCCAGTTCTTCAACCTGCTGCCCACGCTGAGCTGCCTGGAGAACGTGTCGCTGCCGCTGCATCTGCGCGGCTGGAATCGCAAAGAGATCGAGGATCGCGCCCGCGAACTGCTCGATCTGGTGCAACTTGGCAAGCGGCTGGACCACCTGCCCGAAGAGCTTTCCGGAGGCGAGCGCCAGCGCGTCGCCATCGCCCGCGCCCTGTCGGTCTATCCGCCGGTTCTGCTTGCCGATGAGCCCACCGGCAACCTCGATTCGCAAAACGGCGCCGCCATTCTGCAACTGATACGGGACCTGCAGACGCGATTGAATTCGACGATTCTGATCGTGACGCACGACATGGGAGTCGCCGAAAGCTGCTCTCGCACGATCCGGTTGCGCGATGGGAAGATCGTCGAGGATATCCGCCGGTAGCGCCTGAACGGCACGACTGCGCAGCGGCAGACTGCCCTTCGCCGATGCGCCGTGTGAAGGCGCATTTAAAGCAGCGGCCCGAACAGCAGCCGCAACCCCGCTTGCAGTTCCGTTCCGGCGAAAGCCGCCGAGGGCCGGCCCGAGTGCGCGGCGGCCTTGGCTGCCGCTTCGCTGATGCGCTGCGTGAAGGTGAACCATTGATGCGCCGTGCGGCCGCCGAGATTGGCGCGCGCGTGTGGCGGAAATTCGTTCTCTTCAAAAAGCAGCCGCATATGCGCGATCGCCACCGTCCCTTGCTCATCGCCAAGCAACGCCGCCAGCAGCCCGAATTCGCCCGCCGAGAGAACGGCGTCGGAAGGCGTGCCCGCGTGGCGCAGATTGGCGTCCACGATGGCGGCGCCGAAGCCGGCCAGGGTCATCGACAGGCCGTCGCTTGAAAAAGCGGTGAACAGGCGGAACTGCTCCTCGTCGAATTCGCCCGATTCGGGGTTGAGGATGCGCGAATCGCCGCCGTGATCGCCATCGGAACCGGTGAGCCTGGTCGAGAAGCTGCTGGTTTCCCCCAGCAGATCGAAGAACCGTTGGGCGCGGTTGCCGAGCCCGTGGTTGGTCACGGCGAAAAATTTCAGTACACGGTCCATGCTGCCGTTGCCCGGTTGCGCGCGGATGAACGCCAGCAGATCCGCGACTTTCATCCGGTGCGCCGCCGTGTCCCAGGCCGGTGCGTCCGGAGCGCTCAGCATCGTGCGGATGAACGGACAGTGGGTTTCCTTCAACTCGGGGCGCTTCATGCGCTGGTCATTGTATCAGCGCGCCCAGGCGGCGGCGCGCCCCGCTGGAATCGGGCTGATGGCGGATCGCTTCGCGGTAAGCGGCTTCGGCCCCCGTCCGGTCGCCGAGCGCCTCGCGCGTGACACCGATGTTGATCCATGTCAAGGGATGATCCGGATCGGCGGCGCGCGCGGTTTCAAGCAGCCGCATCGCGGCCGGCAGACGGCCTCGCGTGGCCTCGTACACGGCGAGGGCGTTGAGCACAACCACATTGCCTGGATCGGCCTTGCGCGCCCGCTGCAGCACCGGCAGCGCTTCCGCCGGCTTCCCGAATCGCATGAGCGCCTCGCCGAGCGAGGCGAGTGCCGGGACCGATCGCGGCTCAAGCGCGGCCCAACGGCGGTAATCGGCTTCCGTGCCGCGGCCGGAATCGATGGTGTGCCGGAGCCGGGCGAGGTCCAGCCGCCCAGTGCCGCGGAACGGCGCCAGTTCGCCGGGCGGTTGCGCCTTGGGGGCTGTCAGCGAGATGCGATGATCCGTCATCGTCACATGGGGCGCGTCTTCGGTGGCGCGCTTGGGCATGTGGCATCCGGCGCAATCGGCCTGCTGCCGGCGCGCATGGGTGGACTCATGGCAGCCCGCGCACACGTTCCGCGCCTGGAAGCCATGCGGATCGTGGCAGGTAGTGCAGGTCATCCGGCCGCCGCTGGCCTGAAAGCATCGCGATTGCAGCAGGCCGTAGCCCGCATGGTTCACTTCAAAGCGCGGCGGTCCGGGCCGGTCGAAGTAAGCTTTGTAGCCGGTCAGAGCCTCTCCCGGCTGGAAGGAAAATATATCGCGGCCCGGCTGACGCAGCGAATCCGGAAAGCCCGAGGACGCGGTCTCCAGATGGCATTGCAGGCAAACATCGAGCTGGCGTTCCACGGGCAGGCGCTTGGGGTTGAGGATGTTCCCCCGGGTAGGCTTGGCGGCGTGCGCCGCGCCGTCGCCATGACAGCGCCCGCACCCGATCGGCGCCGGTTCGCGGCCATTGGAATGGCAGAACAGACACGCCTCCGTCACTTCGCGGCGAAAGTCGAGATGGGTGGGCGTGTCATAGCCGGGCGACATCGCCCAACCGTCCAGCGCGTAGAAAGAAATGGGCAGCTCAAGCAGGCGGCCTTCGGGGGAGCGATGCACATACGTCATGGCATGATTGCCGGACCCGATCGCGAAGTGAACCGCCTTCTCGACCACGTTCACTTCCCGCCCCTGCGCGTCCAGTTGATGCCGCCGCATGGCACGCCCGGAGACCGAGTAATGGCGGTTCGAAAGGCGATGGTAGAACGTCCCCGCCGGTGGGTTCGGGGAAAGCGAAACGGACCGGCCCATGCCGGTCCGTCGATACGCTTCGGTGATGGCGGGATGGCAGGTCCCGCACTCAGCTCCTTTAGAACTGAATGCGAGTGCCAACCATAAAACTGCGTTCATTGCGGGTGGACGTAATGCGCCCAAAGGTGGCCGGGGTGGTGAGGGTCGTCCCCACGCCGTTCCATTGGGTGTGGTTGAACACGTTGAATCCATCGGCGCGCAATTCCACGCGCTTGCCTTCGCCCAAGGGAATGATCTTCACAAACGACATGTCGAACTGGTTCCAGCCGGGGCCGCTGATGACGTTTCGCGCCACCGGAGAGAACGTGCCCAGAGTCGGCGCCGAATAGACGCTGCCATCGAACCAGCGCCCCAGCGTCCGCTCCCCGAAGCCGATGAACGGGCTTCCCGAAGCGAAGGGACGCTGGCGGGTCGACGTGCCCACGCCGGCGTTGTCGCGCCCCAGTTCGGGGCTGATCGGCATGCCCGTGCGTACCGTATAGATGGTGGAAACCTGCCACCCGCCGAACGCTTTGCCCACGACGTCTTTACGCTCCTTGAGGAACGGAACGTCCCAGATCACGCTGCCGATGAAATTGTGATTGGCGTCCAGGCTGGCGCGGCCGCGCTCGCCAGAGGAGTCCCTGGTATTGGGAACGAACCCGTAGATGCCGGCCGAGAAATCGGCGTTGTCGATGGTCTTCGACCACGTATAAGCGGTCTGGAACATCACGCCATTGGCGTAGTTGCGTTTGGCGCCGATCTGCAGACCGTGGTAGTTGGCCATGTAGCTCTGCTCGCGGTGATTGATCACCGTCCAGCCTCTGTAAGGGCGGAACGGATGGGCGCTGGCGCCATTGGCGATGGCGACACTTGGCAGCGGCTGGTTGATATCCTGCGTGCGCATCATGTGAATGGTGCGCGAACCGGCGTAACCCACCTCGATCACCGTGTTGTTGCCCAGGCCGTGCTCGACGCCGAAGTTCCACTGTTGAGTGTTGGGCGTGAGCTGATTGGTGTCGATCGAGCCCAGTTCGATCGGCAGATCGAAATCGCGGGTCGTGCCGCCGCCGGGGGTCGACAGCCGCGTGTTCTGAATGCTGACCAGTTGCGAGAACGGCGGATTCCCCGACATCAGGATGAACGCGCCGAGAATCTCGCGAGAGAAGAACAGGCCGTAGCCGCCGCGAACCACGGTCTTGCTTTTGCCCGTAAGGTCGTAGGCGAAGCTGAAGCGGGGAGCGAAGTTCTTCCTGGAAGTCCTCCAGAAAGACTTCGGATTCACCAGCCCGTTGAAACGCTCACCCGATCCGCGCTGGATCTGACCGGCGGCGTTCATGGTGACGGCCTTGGCGGGATCGTACTGCGAGGGCACGAAGACGCGGAACCGGTCGTCGGGCTCATGGGCCGGCGGGAAGTAAGACCAGCGGACTCCGAAGTTCAGGCTCAACCGGTTGGTGGCCTTGAACGAATCGTCCACGTAGAGCTCGAACGAGCCGCGGCGGTTGTCGTTGAACGCCACGGTGTCGGTCTCGTCGTATTGCCACGTGCGGCCGAGCAGCATATCGGCGAACGCATCGCCGCCCGCCGATTGACCGGGTTGGCGGGTGAAGCGGCCATCGAAGTTGAACCGGCCGAACACGTCCGTATTGGTGGGTTCGAACTTGATTTCGTAAGAGTAGGCGAACCCCGTCTTGATGGTGTGCCGGTTCTTGATCCAGGTGAAGTTGTCCCGCAGTTCGTAGATCGTCTGGTAGTTGGACCAGGGAGCGCTGGGGGCGACGCCGGCGTAGTTGGTGAGCGCGATGGAAGGCACGCGATCGGGAATCTTATCCAGGTTCAGGCTGCTCAGCGGGTAAGTTTGATCGGTGTCGGCAAACAACTGCGGAATATTGATACCCCACGTGGAACCGCTCAAATCCGGGGGAAACTGCATGATGCGGTTGTGGGAGCGCACCAGCGTCAGATCCATGATGAGGTTCGGCTTGAAGGTGGCGTTGTAGTTGCCCGTCATGTTGCGCGCCGGGGTACGGTCCACGCGCCGCAGGAAGGAGAATCCGGAGGACGTGGGGAAGTCGATCAACCGGTACTCCGGCGTATAACGCCACATCGCGCGGTGCTTATCGGAGAAATTGTGGTCGATGCGGAAGTTCTTCTCGTTTGTATCGTCCTGGCGCCCGACGAACGCGCTCCAGTTGCGGCCGGCCGAATCGAGGAAGTTCGGATCCGGATACATGCGGGCGTAACCGAGTGCGTTGCGGTCGATCCGCGCCGTGGGGATGATGTTACCGGCGAAGGGCTCACCATTATCGGGGTCGTAGAGGACGCGATTGAGGGCCGAGAAGTTCCCCGCCTTGAAAGCCGGCGTCGGCACGATCTGCAGGAAGTTGGTGCTGCGCCGTTCCTTGATCCACCCGAGAAAGGCAAAGAAGAAGGTCTTGTTCTTGCCGTTGTAAACCTTCGGAATATACACCGGGCCGCCCAGCGAAAATCCAAAGTCGTTGCCCTTGAAAGGCTCGCGCGCGGGCGAAAAGAAGTTGCGCGCGTTCAGCTTGTCGTTGCGGTGGAACCAGTAAAGCGAGCCGTGAACGTTGTTGGTGCCACCCTTGGTGATGACGTTGAACTGGCTGCCGCCGCCGATGCCGAATTCGGCCGAATAGTTGCCGCGAATCGCGCGGAACTCCGCTACCGTCTCGATATTGGGAGCGAGCGGCGTGCCCCAGTTTCCGCCCGTGTCGATGTTATAGCCGCCGTCGAGCAGCCACGCGTTGTGCGTGGGACGGATGCCGTTCACCATGGAGCGGTTGTTGCGGCGGTCGTAGGGAGTGTCGCTGACCACGCCCGGCATCAGCAGGGCGAACGGCAGCACGTTGCGGCCGCGTGACGGCAGCTTCACCATGTCCGCGCCATCGAGTAGCTGGCTCGTAGTGCCCGAAGCGGTATTGACGGCGACCGCCGTCGCTTCGACCGTCACCTGATCGGCAAGCTGGCCGACCTCCATGGTGAACGCGATGCGGCGATTCTCATTCACGCGCAAGGCGACGTCGGGCACAACGGCTTTCTTGAAGCCCTGCGCTTCGGCCGCGACTTCGTAAGTGCCGATGGGGAGAAGAACCACCGAATAGTTTCCCGATTCATCGGAAACCGTCTGGTGAGTGCGGCCCGTGAGCGTGTTGCGGAGCCGGATGGTTACGTTGGGAATGACGGCGGACGTGGCGTCCTGCACGACGCCATAGACGCCGGCAGTGACCTCTTGCGCGGGCAAGAGGGAGACAAAAAGAGAGAAAGCGAGCAGAAACCGTAACGAGAGAGTTGACACACCAACCTCCTGAACGATGGGTTTTGGAACCCTGGTGGGATCAGTATAACAACTACGGTTGCGCGTTCCTTGGGCGCGGATGTAGAGTTGCATCGTGCGGTCTTCGTTCGTTCTTCCCTGTCTGTTGGCGGTGTCTCGCGCTCAGGCGGCGCCCGATGCGGCGGCGCATTTCGCCCAGTCGATCCGTCCGGTGCTGGTCACCCATTGCCAGTCGTGCCATGACCCTTCGAATCCCCGGAACCGCGTCGATTTCCTGAAAGCGCAGGCCGCCTCCGACATCGAGTTGAAGCGCGGAATGTGGCGCGACGTCGCGATTCAACTGCGCAATCGCACCATGCCGCCGGTGGCCTCGAAGATCACCGAAGAGGACCGGCTCAGCATCGCCTCCTGGCTCGAGAGCCGGCTGCGCGAGACGGCCTGCTCCACCGGCGAATACGCCGGCGCGGTGGCGCCGCGGCGGCTCAACCGGCGGGAGTATCAGGCCACCATTCGCGATCTGCTGGGTATCGACCCGCCCGCCGCCGATCTTTTCCCGGCCGATGAATCGGGCGGCGCCGGGTTCGATACCAACGGCGAAACGCTGTATCTGCCGCCGATGCTGCTCGAACGGTACCTGGAGGCGGCGCAGAAGATTCTCGATCGCGTCGTCGTGACGCCGCCATTGAACAGGAAAGTGATCGCGGCGGAGATGCAGCCGCCTCTTCCGAGCGACAAGCCGGCCCGGAATCTGACGCCGGGCGAGGAGCTTTCCACCTCCTTCCCGATTTTCCTGGACGGGGAATACAACCTGCGCGTCTCGGTGGAGCGCCCGCGCGAGACTCCCTTTCAAGTGGAAGTGAAGCTCGATGGCGCCCCGGTGGGCATGCTCGCCTTCCCGCGCGATTCCAACGGCGGGCCCACGGCGCGCCTGGTGACGGCCACGCTCGAAAAGGGCATTCATACGGTAACGGTCAAGGCAGGCGCCCTGCCACTGGTGTTCTACAGCTTCACCGCCGAGCAGAAGGCCGCCGATCCGGCCCCGGAAAAGCGAGCGCTGCACTATCGCCTGTTCGGCATGGAGCCCGGCCAGTTTCCGGTAGAGCCGCGCGTGGCGGCCCGCCGGCTGCTCGAACGGTTCCTGCCAGAGGCCTATCGCCGTCCGGTGGAAGCGGCCGATGTGGACCGGCTCCTGGCGCTTTACGATCGCGCCGCCCAGCGTGGCGATCCTTATGAAGAGTCCGTCAAGCTGGCGTTGAAGGCGGTGCTGGTTTCCCCGCGCTTCCTGTTTCGCGAAGAAGAGCGTGCGGCACAGCCCGGCATCCGGCCGCTGGGCGGCTACGACATGGCCTCGCGCCTCTCCTATTTTCTTTGGTCGACGATGCCCGACGACGAGCTGCTGTCGCTCGCCGCGCAGGACCGGCTGCGGGATCCCCAGGTGCTGGCGGCGCAGGTGGAGCGGATGCTCGACGATCCGCGTTCGCGCGCCTTCGCCACTGCGTTCACGGGCCAGTGGCTCGGCACGCAGGATGTGGGCGGGCGCGCGGTGCCGCTGCTCACCGAGCTTCAGTATTACTACACGCCAGAGGTTGCGGCCGACCTGCGCCAGGAACCCGCCCTTCTGTTCCAGTATTTGCTTTCGGCCAATCGCAGCCTGATGGAACTGCTGACGGCGAATTACACCTTCCTCACCGAGCGCCTGGCGAAGTTCTATCAGGTGGACGGCAAGGTGAAAGGGGCCACCGGCGATACGTTCGATCGCGTCGAATGGCCCGATAACCGCCGCGCCGGTGTGCTGGGCATGGCCTCGGTGCTGGCCATGACTTCGCATTACCGCCAGAGCAGTCCCGTGCTGCGGGGCGCCTGGGTGCTGGAAACGATTCTTGGTACGCCGGTGCCGCCGCCTCCGCCCGATGTGCCGCCGCTTGAGAAGGCCAAATCCGGCGATGGGCTCACGATGCGCCAGATGCTGGCGCGTCATCGCGCGCAGCCGGCCTGCGCCACCTGCCACAACCTGATGGACCCCATCGGCCTGGGCCTTGAGAATTTCGATTGGATGGGCCGCTGGCGCGATACCGAAGCCGGCAAGCCGGTGGACGCTTCGGGCGTCATGCCATCGGGCGAAGCCTTCAACGGACCGGTGGAACTGCGCCAGGTCCTGATGGGCCGCCAACGGGATTTCGTGCGTCACATGGTGGGCAAGCTGTTGGGCTATGCGCTGGGCCGCAACCTGCAGGATGGCGACCAGTGTACGATCGAGCGGCTGGCCGATACGCTCGAAAAGGATGGCTATCGCGCGCGCACACTGATTCGTGAAATCGTGCTGAGCGTGCCTTTCCGCAACACGCAAGGCGGCATGGAGATGTCGAAGTCCGCGCCGCCGCAATCGAAGCGCTCCACGCGCAAATTACTGGGAGATAAATGATGTCCGATCTTTCCCGCCGCACTCTCTTAGGAGCCGCTTCGCTTTTGCAGGGAGCCGCCTCCGGCCAGACCGCCGATGGGCCGAAGGTCGGCTTCATCGGCCTGGGCAACCGCGGCGCCTACCTGCAACGGATCGCCGCCGGGAACACGCCGGCGCGCCTCACCGCCATCTGCGATCTGTTCGACGACAAGCTGGCGGCGGCGAAGAAAGTGGCGCCTCAAGCGGAAGTCTTCAAGGATTACCGCGAGTTGCTGCGCTCCAACATCGACGCGGTGGTGATTGCCACTCCCGTCTTTCTGCATGCCGAACATCTGGAAGCCGCGGTGGCGGCGGGGAAACACATTTACATCGAAAAGCCGGCTGCATCGTCGCTGGCCGATTGCAAGAAGATGCTGCGTATCGTCGACTCCGCGCCGCGGCACCTGAACATATCGTTCGGCTTCCAGCGCCGCTACGGACAGGTGTATCAGAAGGCGAAGGCGGCGCAGGATTCGGGCGCGATCGGCCAAGTGCGTTGGGCGCAGGTGCAATTCGTCAAGAGCGTCGGCGACCGTGAAAGGCCCGCGGCCGCGCGGCCTTCGGAGATGGTGGACAAGGTCAGGAACTGGGGCGCCTGGCAGGATCTTTCAGGCGATCTGATCGTGGAGAACAACATCCACTTGATCGACGTCATGAACTGGTTCGCCGGCGCGCGCCCGTCGAAAGCGCACGGCACCGGCGGACGCACGCGCAAAGGCTACGGCGATATTCGCGATCACGTGCATGTGACCTATACCTACCCCAACGATGTGCAGGGTTTGCTGGTGGGTTCCACACTGGCGGCCCCTGGGTTCCGCAACGTGTTCGAGCAGTTCCACGGGCCCACGGGAACCATCGAAGTGTCGGAGAATTATTGGCGCCTGCTGCGCGGATTGAAGCAGGAAGACGGCGAGAAGTCGCCGCGCAGTATCGCCATCGATTCGGTGTCCGCCTTCGTGCAGCGGGTGGCTGAAGGCAAGCCCGAAAATACCGGCGCGCGCGGAATCGAAAGCACCCTGACCGCGATTCTGGGCCGCATGGCCATCGATTCCGGGCGTGAAGTGACCTGGGAAGAGATGATGGCGGGCTGACCCGGGAATCGTGAAGAGACTCGCCGGCGCCCTTCGCCCCACCTTCCGTTACTGGATGGAAACGGAAGTCCATGTTTATGGATTTTCCATCGGGGCGAATGTCCTGCTTTCCTTCTTTCCGTTTCTACTCGTCCTGGTGTCCATCTGCCGCCACGTACTGCATTGGCAGGCGGCCGAGGAAGCCATTTACCTCGCTTTCGACGGGCTATTCCCCGGCAGTCTGCCGGACCTGCTCAAGCGCAACCTGCGCTATTGGGTGACGGTGCGCGGCTTCAGTTGGGTGTCGGTCTTCCTGCTGTTTTTCACCGCCAACGGTGTATTTGAGCCGCTCGAAGTGGCGCTGAACAAAGTCTGGGGCGTGCGGGTCAACCGCAGCTTCGTCCGCAATCAGGTGGTGAGCCTCGGCCTGATCCTCGTTTGCGGCACGCTGGTGATGATCTCGCTGCTGCTGACGGCGGCGAACCATTCCTTCCTGGCGTTAGTTTTCGGCGGAGACTGGCGCGGCGGCTCCGTTCTGACGTCGCTGGTGTTCAAACTGGCGGCGGTTCCGGTGACCATCTTCTCTCTGTTCCTGGTCTATTGGCTGCTGCCGAATACGAAGATCTCGGCGGCGCGGGTGATTCCGGTGTCGATCCTGGTGGGCCTGCTCATCGAAGTCCTGAAGTACGTGCCCATCACGTTCTGGAAGTGGATCGATGCCAAGCTCTATCCCGAATACGGGCCGTTTGAACACGCCGTGCTGATCGTGCTGTGGTCGTTCCTGGCATCCATGCTGGTGCTCGGCGGCGCGGAGTGGATCGCGCGCCGCGGCGTGGAGGTGAAGAAGAACGCTGTGCTGGGGCGAGTGCTGTTTACCGGGGACGACACGGCGTAGGCAGGCGATACAATCGGCGTTGACCATGAAACTCTTCCTCTTCGCGGCCACCGCCGTGCTGTTCGCCCAGGACGGGCGGGAACTGTTCGTGCGCCACTGCGCGGTTTGCCATGGCGACGGGCGCGGCACCGAGCGCGGTCCCAACCTGGCGAGCAACCGCCGCGTGCGGTCCCGATCGTTCGAAGAACTTCGCGCCGTCATTCGCAACGGCATCCCCGGGGGCGGCATGCCGGGCTACGATCTGCCCGCGGCGGAACTCGATGCTGTCACCGCCGCCGTAAAATCCTTCGGGGCGCCGGCCGCGGAATCCATGGTGCCCGGCGATCGCGCCGCCGGCGAGAAGCTGTTTCATGGCAAGGCGGGCTGCGCGGGCTGCCACATGGCGCTGGGGCGCGGCAAGGCCGCCGGTCCCGATCTTTCAAACGTGGGCCGCGAGCTTACCTTCGCGGAAATCGAGGAATCCGTCCGCAAGCCGGAAGCCAAGGTTCGCGCGGGATATCGCGCCGTCACCGCGAAGCTCCACGATGGCCGCACTCTGCGTGGCTTCGCCCGCAATGAAAATCGCTACAACCTGCAGCTTCAGGATCTCGACGGCCGCTTCCACTTGTTGAGCCGCTCGGAACTGGCCGAAATCATACACGAGCCCGGCTCATTGATGCCCGCTCCCAACTGCACGGCCGACGAATGCCGCGATCTTTTCGCCTATGTCAGTTCGCTGGCCGGCGTGCGGGCGGGCGCCAAGCCGGTTGCGTTTCCTTCGGCCGGCGGCCTCGCCTTCCCTCAAATCGCCAATCCCAAGCCCGGCGACTGGCCAAGCTACCACGGCCAGATTGGCGGCAACCGGCACAGCGCCGCCGATCAGATCACGCCGGCCAACGTCAAGGACCTGGAACTGAAATGGGTCTTTCCCATGAATCACTACGTGGTGCAGGCGACCCCGGTGGCCGTCGACGGAGTGCTCTATTTCAGCGGCCCCAATCAGGTATTCGCCATCGATGGCCGCGCCGGGCGCACCATCTGGCACTATCAGCGCGCCCGCGGGGAAGGCGTGCGCGGCGATCCCGCCAAAGGCACCAATCGCGGCGTGGCCGTGCTTGGCGATCGCGTCTTTCTGGTCACCGACAACGCGCACCTGCTGGCGCTGCATCGCGTCACCGGCCAGCTTCTTTGGGAAGTGGATATTCCCGAAGGCCTCGACCGAAAAAACATCGGCAACACGGCCGCGCCGCTGGTGGTGAACGACATGGTGGTGGCCGGCGTCTCGGGCGGCGATCTCGGTATGCGCGGCTTCCTTTCCGCCTACAAGGCCGATACCGGCGAACGGGTATGGCGGTTCTGGACCGTGCCCGCCCCCGGCGAGCCGATGGCCGAACAGCAGTGGAAGGGCTCGGCGCTCGCCGAGTACGGCGGTGGTGGCGGCACCTGGATGACCGGCACCTTCGACCCCGAAACCAATACCGTTTTCTGGGGCGTGGGCAATCCCTATCCGGCCTATGACGGCGATCAGCGGCAGGGCGACAATCTCTACACGGCCTGCGTGCTGGCGCTCGACGCGGCCACCGGAAAGCTGAAGTGGCATTATCAATTCACCCCGCACGACCTGTGGGATTGGGATGGCGGCCAGACGCCCATGGTGGTGAACGCAAACTATCGCGGCCGCGATCGCAAGCTGCTTCTGCAGGCCAATCGCAACGGCTTCTTCTATGTGTTCGATCGCACCAGCGGAGAACTGCTGCTGGCCGAAAAATTCGTCGACCGGCTCACCTGGGCCAAGGGCATCGGCAAGGACGGACGGCCCATTTTTATCCCCGGCTCGGAGCCCACCCGCGAAGGAACAAAAACCTGCCCGAATGTTTTAGGCGCGGCCAACTGGCCTTCGGTGGCTTATCACCCCGGAACCCGGCTGTTCTACGTCAACGCGCGCGAAGCCTGCGGCATTTACGTCAAGAACGGAGGCTTCAGCCCACGTCCGATCCCGCTTGAGCCCGGGCAGATTTTCCTGCGCGCGCTCGACATCGAAACCGGCAAGCGCGTGTGGGAAGTGCCGCATGCCGGTCCCGCCGACAGCTGGGGCGGCGTGCTCTCCACGGCCGGCGGAGTCGTCTTCTATTGCGAGGACAGCGGCGCCTTCGCCGCCGTAGACGCCAAGACCGGCAAGGAACTGTGGCATATTCAGACCAATGCTTCCGCCGAACAGGGTGACGGCCATAGCTGGCGCGCTTCACCCATGACGTTCCTCGCCGGGGGCAAACAATACGTGGCCGTGGCCAACGGTCCGAACCTCCTCTGCTTCGGACTGAAATAAGGAGCGACAGAATGCCCAACATGATTGGAGCCTATGGCGAATGGGCCGCGAAACTGGTGTCCGACCCGCCGCGGCTTTCCTACCGCCGCGACGACTTCCGCGACATCGAAGCCTGGCGGAGGGAGGCCCGCGCCCGCTATCTGGATGCCATCGCCTCGCCGCCGAGCGGCGCCACGCCCCGCGCCACCGTGCAGCATCAGCTTGAATACGACGGGCTCGCCATCGAACATGTCACCTGGCAGCTTCCCTATGGACCGCCCACCGAGGCATTGGTGCTGAAGCCGCTCAAGGCATCGGGCAAATTGCCGGCCGTGCTCGGCCTGCACGACCACGGCGGCAACAAATATTTCGGTGTGCGCAAGATCACGCGCATGAGCGCCGATCCGCATCCGATGATGGTGCGCCACCAGGATCATTACTACGGCGGCATGGCGTGGGCCAACGAACTGGCCAAGCGCGGCTACGTGGTTCTGGTCCACGATACGTTCGCTTTCGCCAGCCGCCGCGTGCGCGCGGGCGATCTGCCGCAGGTCATCAAGCGCGATCTGGTGGAAGCCAATCCGGAGTCGGAGGACGAGATCAAGCAGTACAACACCTTCGCCGGCAATCACGAACACCTGATGGCGAAAAGCCTGTTCAGCGCCGGCGCGACGTGGCCCGGCGTCTTCGTGGGCGAAGACCAGCGCGCCCTCGACTACCTCTGCTCGCGTCCCGACGTGGACGCTTCGCGCGTCGGCTGCAGCGGCCTTTCAGGCGGCGGCCTGCGCACCGTCATGCTCACCGGCGCCGACGCGCGCATCCGCTGTTCCGTCTGCGTGGGCATGATGACCACCTGGCGCGATTATCTTCTCAACAAGTGCTACACGCACACCTGGATGTGTTACATCCCCGGCATGGCGCGCGACCTCGACTATCCCGAAATTCTCGGTCTCAACGTCCCGAACCCGGTGCTGGTGCTGAACAACCGCGAAGATCAGCTCTTCACCGTCCCTGAGATGGAGCGTGCCGATCGCATCCTCGCCGACGTCTACGCCAAAGCCGGCGCCAAGGATCGTTACCAGGCGAAATTCTACCCCGGCCCGCATAAATACGATCGCGACATGCAGCGCGACGGGTTTGCGTGGTTTGACCGTTGGCTGAAGGGTTAGCTATATTCACGGGTTCGCATGGGCAAGAAAGCCTTGGCGCGTGTCCGGCCACCTGCCGCAACGCATCCCACGTCGATTTCGCTCGACGATCCCAATCTCTACGTCAATCGGGAACTGAGCCTGCTCGAATTCCAGCGCCGCGTGCTGGCCGAAGCCGAGGACGAATCGCACCCGCTGCTGGAGCGTGTCAAGTTCCTCTCGATTCTCGGCTCCAATCTCGACGAGTTTTTCATGGTCCGCGTGGCGGGCCTGCAGAATCAGGTGGACGCGGGCATTCATGAACCTGGCGCGGACGGCATGACGCCCGCCCACCAGTTGCAATCCATTCAGAGCCTGGTAAACGGGCTGATGGCCGATGCGCTGCAATGCATGCGCCGGCTCTTGAAGGAACTGGCCAATCACGGTATTGCCATTCTCGACTACAAGGATCTCGACGGCGCGCAGCGGGATTACGCCGCGCAGTACTTTCGCGAGACCGTGTATCCCTGCCTCACGCCGCTCGCCTACGATCCGGGCCGCCCGTTTCCGCATATTTCCAACCTCAGCCTCAGCCTTTCGGTATTGATTCGCGACGACCGGGGCGAAGGGCACTTTGCGCGGCTCAAGGTACCCGACACCCTGCCGCAACTGGTACCGCTGCAAAAGGTGCCCAAAGGCAACGGACGGCCGCTCGCGTTCGTGTGGCTTGAACAGGTGATTCAAGCCAACCTGCACCAGTTGTTTCCCGGGATGGAAGTCCTGGAATCGCACCTGTTCCATCTGACGCGCGACGCCGATTCCGCCATTCAGGAACTGGAAGCCGAGGATCTGCTTGAGACCGTCGAGGAAGGTGTCCGCCGCCGCCGCTTCGGCGCCGTGGTGCGGTTGCAGGTGAATCCGGAAATGCCGGAGAGCCTGCTCGATATCCTGCGCTCGAACCTCGAATTGCAGGACTACGATATCTACCGCATCGATGGGCCTTTGGCGCTCTCCAGGCTGCGCGGCCTGGCGTCGCTCGACCGGCCCGAGTTGAAGGATCCAACCTTCGTAGCGGCGCCGCTCACCGGCATCGCCGACGAAGAGGATGTCTTCGCGCTCATCCGGCGCCACGACGTATTGCTCCATCATCCATTCGACTCGTTCCAGCCCGTGGTCGATTTCATTCGCGCCGCCGCCAACGATCCGAACGTCCTCGCCATCAAGATGACGCTCTATCGGGTGGGCCGCAATTCGCCGGTGGTCGAAGCGCTGCTCGAAGCGCAGGAGAACGGCAAACAGGTGGCCGTGCTGGTGGAGTTGAAGGCGCGCTTCGACGAGGAAAGCAACATCGGGTGGGCGCGCAAGCTGGAAGAGCAGGGCGTGCACGTGGTGTATGGCCTGGTGGGGCTCAAGATTCACGCCAAGGTCGCCCTGGTGGTGCGGCGCGAAGGCGACGCCATCCGCCGCTACGTACACCTTTCCACGGGCAACTACAATGCCGTGACGGCCCATCTCTATACCGACATGGGCTTCTTCACCAACGACCCGGAACTCGGCGCCGACGCCACCGATCTGTTCAATTACCTTACCGGATATTCGGCCAAGTCCGATTACAACAAGCTGCTGGTGGCGCCGGTGAACCTGCGCAAGAGGCTGCAGAGCCTGATTACCAGGGAAACGGCGCTCGCCCGCGCCGGACAGGAGGCGCGCATCATTCTCAAGATGAACGCCCTGGTGGACGCCAGGATGATTCACCTGCTTTACCAGGCGTCGCAGGCGGGCGTGCGCATCGATCTGCTGATTCGCGGCATCTGCTGCCTGCGGCCGCAGGTTCCCGGAGTGAGTGAGAACATCCGAGTGCGCTCTATCGTCGGCCGGTTCCTCGAACACAGCCGCGTCTTCTATTTCCTGAACGGCGGCGAGGAGGAGCTATACCTCGGGTCGGCGGACGTCATGCCGCGCAACATCGACCGCCGCGTGGAAGTGCTGTTCCCCATCCAGCGCACAGCCATGATCCGCACCATCCGCGACAAGGTTCTGGCGGTCTACCTGAGTGACAACGTGAAGGCATGGCTGATGCAGCCGGACGGAACCTATCGCAAGGCGCAGCGGGCCAAAGGGGAACGCGCGGTCAACAGCCAGATGGTGCTGCTCGACCGGCGCAGTGCGAAAGCGGCGGGCTAGTAGCCCAGTTCCGCCAGCTTCTCCAGACTCAACCCCGCCGGACGCTCCACGCGCCGCAGCAGCTTATCCACGTACTTGGCCAGAATGTCGCACTCCAGATTCACACGATCACCGGGCCGCCGCGTGTGCAGGTTCGTCAACCGGTAGGTATGCGGAATGATGGTCACCGAAAGAACGCGGCCTTCGATGGACGCCACCGTCAGGCTGATGCCGTCGATCGCGATGGAGCCCTTGTAGACCAGCAGCCTCTCGATTTCGTCCGGCACGCCGATGCGCAGCCACCAGTGCTCGCCGCCCGCGGTATCGAGGCCGAGAAACTCGCCCGTGGCGTCGACGTGGCCTTGAACGATGTGACCATCCAAACGCCCGTTGGCCGCCAGCGGCCGTTCGAGGTTCACCCGGTGGCCGGGCTTCAGATCGCCCAGATTGCTGCGCCGCAGCGTTTCCGGCGCCAGGTCGGCCGCGAAGGACTCGCGAGTGGGCGATACCGCCGTCAGGCACACGCCGTTGACCGCGATGCTGCAGCCTTCGGTGGCGCCTTCGGTCACCTGGCGCGCCTCCAGGCGCAGACGCGCGCCGCCGCCGCGGCCGTCCACGGCGGCCACCGTGCCGAGTTCTTCCACGATCCCGGTGAACACTCGCCTAGATCTCTTTCTCGAGGTACGCCTCGACGGCGAACTCGTCCGGCGGAATCATGTGGACCTTGACGCCGCGCAGTTGCAGCGCGTCCTTACGGCGCGAACGGCCCTGGCCTCCGGCCACCGGCAGCGACTGCAGCCCGCCCAGGATCTTCGGCGCGTAGTAAAGATAGACGCGATCGACCAGCGCGCTTTCAAGCGCGGCCCAGTTGACCATGCTGCCCGCCTCGATCATCAGCGACTGGTAGTTGCGCTGGCCCAGCAGCGCCACGAGCGCGCGCATGTCGGTGCGGCCATCCTTGCCGTCGAGCGTCACCACTTCGACCCCCGCGCCTTCGAGCGCCGAACGCCGGTCCGTGCTTGCCGCCGATGTGGTGACCACCAGAACGTCGCCCTCCGCGCTCGCCACCATCTTCGAATCCACCGGCAGGCGCAACTGGCTGTCGAGCACGATGCGCAGCAGGGGCCGGCTGCGCGGCAGCCCGGTGCGGTCGGTCAACAGGCAATCGTCGGCCAGCACTGTGCCGATCCCAGAAACGATGCAATCGGAATTGTGCCGCAGGCTCTGCACGTGCCCCCGCGCCCGCTCGCTAGTGATCCAGCCGTCGTTGTCCACCGGCGCCGAAATCTTCCCATCGAGCGTGAGGGCGGATTTCAGAGTGACGAAGGGCCGGCCCGCGGTCTTGAAATGCACGAAAGCCTCGTTCAGCTTCCGCGCCGCATCCAGGTGGGCGCGATCCATCTCCACGGCCACGCCCGCGGCGCGCAGCCGCCGGATGCCTTCCCCGCGCACACGAGGATCCGGATCCTCCATCGCCACCACCACCCGCGCCACGCCCGCCGCGATCAGCGCATCGGCGCACGGCGGCGTCCGGCCGGTGTGCGCGCAAGGTTCCAGGTTGATGTAAAGGGTGGCGCCGCGCGCTTTGCCGCCCGCCTCTTCGAGCGCCAGCGTCTCGGCGTGGCTGACGCGCGAGTAAACGTGAAAGCCCCGGCCCACCGTCTCGCCGTCCCGCACAAGCACCGCGCCCACCGCCGGATTCGGACTCGTTTGCCCCAAGCCGCGCGCGGCCAGCCCGAGCGCTTCCGCCATGTAGTCCTGGTTCATGATTCAAACAGCGACGCCACGAACCGATCGGCCTCGAAGGGCAGCAGATCGTCGATCTTCTCGCCTACTCCAATGTAGCGGATGGGCAGATTCAGCTCACGCGAAATGGCCACCACGATGCCGCCCTTGGCGGTGCCGTCGAGCTTGGTCAGCACGATGCCGGTGACGCCGCTCGCCTGCGTGAACTGCCGCGCCTGTTCGAGCCCGTTCTGCCCGGTGACCGCATCGAGCACCAGCAGCACTTCGTGCGGCGCGCCGGGTACGACTCGATTGGCGGTGCGCGTCATTTTCTCGAGTTCGGCCATCAGATTCGCCTTTGTATGCAGCCGCCCCGCCGTGTCCACGATGACGTAATCGGTCTTGCGCGCCTTGGCCGCCTGCAGCGCGTCAAACAGCACCGCGCTTGGATCGGAGCCCTGGTTCTGGCGGATTACTTCGATGCCGGTGCGCTCGCCCCATACTTCCAACTGCTCGATGGCGGCGGCGCGAAACGTATCGGCGGCGCACAGCAGCACGCTGCGTCCTTCCTTCTTGAACCGGTTGGCCAGCTTGCCGATGCTGGTGGTCTTGCCCGCTCCGTTTACGCCCACCACAAACAGCACGGCCGGCGGATCCTTCACCAGCGGCACCGGCCGCTCGGCCGTTTGCAGCACTTCAAGCAGATGCTGGCCGATGAGCGCTTTCAATTCCGCCGGGTCGTTCACCAGCTTGCGATCCACCCGCTGGCGGATGCTTTCAAGCACTTCGGTCGCCGTGCGCACTCCGACGTCGGCGGTGATGAGCGTGTATTCCAGTTCTTCGAGCAGATCGGCGTCGATCTGTTTTTTGCCGTGAACGGCGTCTTCGAGCATCGACGAGATTCCGGCGCGCGTCTTTTGAACGCCCTGCTTGAGGCGTTCGAGCAGATTCGGCTCGGGCTCGGTGCTGCCAAACAAAGATTGAAACATTGCGTAAGAACCCTCTATTTTAGCCACTGCTACAATTGGACTGGCTCACCGATGGACCAGATCGGCCGCTACCGCATCACAGGAGAACTCGGCAGAGGCGCCATGGGCGTCGTCTACAAGGCCGAGGACCCCACGATAGGCCGTACCGTGGCCATCAAGACCATCCGGCTGGGCGACGTTACCGACAACAAGGAGCGTACCTTTCTTCGCGACCGCCTGTTCCGCGAAGCGCGCTCGGCGGGCATTCTTTCCCACCCCAACATCGTCACCATTTACGACGTGCAGGAACACGAGGATCTGGCGTACGTGTTCATGGAGTTCGTCGACGGGCCGTCGTTTGAGAAGCTGATGGCGAAGTCGGCCATCGACAGAACCATCTTCCTGCGCATGATCGACCAGACCTCGGCCGCGCTCGATTACGCCCATACGCGCGGCATCGTGCATCGCGACATCAAGCCCGGCAATATCATGATGTCCTCCGATGGCAGCGTCAAAATCACCGATTTCGGCGTGGCCAAGATCGCATCCGCGCAGGCGACGCAGACGGGCGTGGTGATGGGGACGCCCAGCTACATGTCGCCCGAGCAGATCGCCGACAAGCCCCTCGACGGCCGCAGCGATCAATTCTCGCTGGCCGTCATCGCCTATCAGTTGCTGACCGGCGAGAAGCCGTTCTCGGGTCCGACGCTTCCGTCGCTGATGTTCAAGATCGTCAATGAAGCGCCCGTGCCGCCGCAGCGTTTGAATCCGAGCCTGGGGCCGGCGGTGGAAATCGTGTTGCGGAAGGCGATGGAGAAAGATGCTGCGGCCCGCTACCCCGATTGCGCGCAGTTTGCCAAGGCGCTCTCCGCCGCCTGCGAGGGACGTTCCGGCTGGCGTCTGATGGGCCAGGGTGCGGTCGACAGCGCCGAAACCGTCGCTGGAGCCGTGGCCCCGCCCGCGGCCAACCCGAAGCCGGGCCAATCGACGATCCGCACGCCGGCGGAAAACCTGAGCGATGGATCGGCCCAATCGGCTTCCATTCGCAAGGGCGGATGGATGGGGCCGGGCATCGCCATCGCGCTCGGCGCGCTGCTGATCGCCGGGTTGAGTTGGGCCGGGTATTTGCTGCTGTTCACCAACGACAAGCCGCGGCAGCAGGCGGTCCGCAGCGAACCTGTGGCGCCACTGCCGCCCGCCAAGGAAGCGGTGAAACCTTCGCCGATAGGGCCGGCTCAGGGAGTGCCCCAAGCGACGCCCCCTCCGCCATCGACCGAGGCGCCGCCAAAGGCCGCGCAGGCCCCGGTTCCCGTTCCGGCCGTGAAGCCTGCCGTGACGGCGCCCGCGACGCCCGAGTTGAAAGAAGTGGAGGTTCGGGTTGCCACCACTCCGGCGGGTGCCAGGATTTCCGTCGATGGCACGCGCGAGTGCACTTCGCCGTGCGATCTGTTGCTGGCCGGTGGCCAGCACATCGTTGTCGCGAGACTGGATGGACACCGGGTAGCGACCCGCACGGTAAGAGTGCCGGAACAACTCGAAATAGAAATTCCCCTCGAACTTTTGGGTGGCCGCGTCGTAGTCCGGACAACGCCGCCCGGCGCCACTATTCTCATAGACGGGCAACTGCGGAAAGAAAAAACTCCGGCTTCGATCCTGTTGCCGGTAGGCAAGCACAAAGTCCAGGTGCAGTTGAATGGTCTGAAGGATGAGAGCGAAGTGGATGTCACCGAGGGCGTGATACTGACGGCCAACTTCGTCTGGGTCCCGTTACCTTAAGTAGGGTAGATAAGCCGCCACCGCCGCCCGATACTCGCGGAATTCCTTCCCAAACCGCCGCTCCAGCAATCCATCCTCGGCCCGCACTCGAATCTCCGTACCCAAAAGATAAACACCCACCGCCACCGCCGCCGCCCAAGGACGCGTGATCAGTAGCACCGTCGCCAGCAACAGGCACAACAGCGCCGCAAACACCGGGTGCCGCACGATCGCGTAAGGCCCGGTCTTGACCAGCTTGTGATCCTCCGTCACCACCGCCTTGATGCGCCATTCCAAACCCAGATGCCGAAGCGCGAAGAACAGCATCGCCACCGCCGCGATCCCGAACAGAATGGAAAGAACACGTGAAGTCCCACCGGCCGCGCCGGACGGTTGGCGAAACATGAAGGCCACCACGAAAGCCAGCCCCTCGAGCGCCAGCCCCTGCATCGATCGTGCATCGCGAATCGAAGGCCGCTCTTCGGCCAAGCCTTGTTCCCGGCGCACCCGGCGCACGCGCAGATGGTTCCACGCCAGCAGCCCGGAAAACAGCACCCAGTTCCCCATCAGTGCCCACCCCGCATTCATGAAGATATACTCTAGGGTCAATGGGTTCCGCTCCGCAACCGGCGCCAGAATCGAGATCGAATGAAATCACGCAGTTGCTGAATGGATTTCATGACGATCCCGAAGTCCAGGCCCGGTTGCTGCCGCTGGTCTACGACGAGTTGCATCGCATCGCGCAACGCCACTTCGGCAACGAACGGTCCGATCACACCCTGCAGCCCACGGCGCTGGTGAACGAGGCGTATCTGCAACTGGTGGCGGGCGCGGACCGCAGTTGGAAGAACCGATCCCACTTCTTCGCGGCCGCGGCCACTTCCATGCGCCGTGTCCTGGTCGATCATGCCCGCAGGCATCGCAGCGCCAAGCGCGGCGGCGGCGTCCGCAAGATCAACCTGGAAGACGCCGTGATCCAGACCGGCGAACAATCGGACGAAATCCTGGCCCTGGACGAAGCTCTTTCAAAGCTCGCCGGGCTTGACCCCAGGCAGAGCCAGATCGTCGAGCTGCGCTACTTCGCCGGATTCGGTGGCGAGGATATCGCCAGGCTCCTGGGAATTTCCCGCCGCACCGTGGAGCGTGAGTGGGAACTGGCCCGCAAGTGGCTGTATCTGGAAATCTCAGGCGGGGCATGAGCGACCATCCGCCCGCCGGTGTGCCTTCGCAATGGCAGCGCGTGAAGGATCTGTACTTCGAAGCGATCGGCCTCAGCCTGGAAGCGCGCACGGCGTTTCTCGACGCGCAGTGCCCGCCGGGCGATCCGGCGCGGGAAGAATTGCGCCGGCTGCTCGATACCAACACGCCTTCGGAATTCCTCGGTAGCCCTCCCATCGCCTTGCGGCCTCTGGCGCCTGGCCGGCTGCTTGGACCTTATCGTATTCAGGCGGAACTGGGCGCGGGTGGGGCGGGGGTGGTGTATCGTGCCGAAGACACGCGCCTGCACCGGACGGTGGCGCTCAAGGTATTGCGGCAGGCCCTGGCCGGCGATCCGCAAAGCGAATCGCGATTCACGCGCGAGGCCGAACTCGCCTCCAGCCTCAATCACCCCAACATCGTCACCGTTCATGAAATCGGGTCCGAAGGCGCCACCAATTACATCGTCATGGAGCACGTTGCCGGCCGCACCCTGGCCGACACGATCCGCTCCGGCCTGACGATCCCGAAGGCTCTCGCCCTGGCCTCGCAGATCGCTTCCGCCCTGGCGGCGGCGCATGAGAACGGCATCACGCATCGCGATCTGAAGCCCGGCAATATCATGGTGACCGCCGATGGGCGCATCAAGGTATTGGATTTCGGATTGGCGCGGCGCACCCTGCCGCCGGCGGGCGAAGCGAGCGTCACCACGCCTGGCACCGTGGTGGGCACCTTCGCCTACATGTCCCCCGAGCAGGTGCGCGGCGAGCCGGTCGATCCGCGCTCCGATGTCTTCTCGTTCGGCGGCGTTCTGTACCAGATGCTTTCCGGCAAGGCGCCCTTCGTCGAAAGCTCGAGCATCGCCATCGCGGCGGCCGTGCTCTATTCGCTGCCCGCGCCGCTTCCGGCCGTGCCGCCGGAGATCGCACGTCTGGTCTTTTCCTGCCTCGAAAAAGACCGCTCGCAGAGATGGCAGAGCATGCTGGACGCGCGCATCGTCATCGACCAGGCGCTGGACGGTTTGAGCCATCCCTCCGCGGCCACGCCCGTCCCGCCGCCCAGCCGGTGGCGCAAGGCGGCCCCACCCATCGCGGCCTTTGCCGCCGGAGCCGCTCTGTTCGTCGCCCCCCTTTGGAGGCCGGTTCCACAGCCGTCCGCGGCACTCAATGGAACCGACACTATCCTCACCGCGGACGCCGGACTTTCCGCCTATCCCGCTCTTTCGCAGGATGGCAGCCTGGTGGCTTACGCCTCCGACCGCTCGGGCGGCGGCAACCTGGATATCTGGGTGCAGCAGGTGCGCGGCGGTGAGCCGATCCGGTTGACGCACGAGGAAGCCGACGACTCCGATCCCGATATATCGCCCGATCGAACCCGTATCGCCTTCCGCTCCGAACGCGCCGGAGGCGGCGTCTACGTGGTCCCGGCCCTCGGTGGTGGCACCGCGACGCTGCTGGTGCCCGGCTGCCGCAATCCGCGCTTCTCGCCCGATGGCAATTCGATCGCCTGCTGGACCGGGCGCGAAGGAACCGGAGGCTACGAGCCCGGTTCGGCCAAGGTCTTCGTCGTGCCCGCGGGCGGCGGTGAGCTGAAGCAAATCCATCCGGAATTCGGAGCCGCCCTTTATCCGGTCTGGTCGCCGAAAGGAAACGGCCTGCTCGTTCTCGGCCGTCCGGACAAGAAGGCGCCCTATGACGATGCGGTCGATTGGTGGTTGCTGCCGCTGGCGGACTCGAGTCCGCCCAGGCAAACCGGCGCGCTGAAGAAGTTCAAGGAACGGCGCCTTCGCGCCCCCATCGGGCAGATGCACATCGCGCCCGCGTCGTGGGTTGCCGATCCGTCGCGTGCCTTGTTCTCAGCCGCCACCGGCGATTCCGCCAACGTGTGGCAGGTTCCCCTCGATACGGAAACCGGAGCGGTGCAAGCCCAGCCCAGCCGCCTCACCGCCGGCACGGGGCTCGATCTTCATGCCGCCACCGCCTCCGGCAGGCTGGTCTATTCCAGCCTCTCGCTGAACATCGACATTTGGGCGCTGCCAATCGATGCCGAACGCGGCACGCCGGCGGGTGCCCTCTACCCATTGACGCGGCAGACTTCGGTGGAGGACTATCCTTCGATATCGTTCGACGGCAAGCGGCTGGCCTACGTCCGCCGCCAGTCCGATACCTGGTTCCTGCGCATCCGCGATCTGCCGGACGGCGCCGAACGTACGCTCGTGTCCGCCAACTCCACGCTAATGGTCTCGCACATTTCCGGCGACGGATCCCGCCTGGTTTATAGCGATTTCGCAGACAGCATCTACACGATTGGCGCCGCCGGTGGAACCGTTGACCGGCTTTGCCAGTCCTGCGGCATCGCCACCGGTATCGCCCCGGACGGTGGGTACGCCCTCATCGAGCCGTTGGAGCCGCCCGAGCATGTGGTTCTGGTGGACACCCAAACCAAGAAAACACGCAACGCGATTCAGACGGGTGGTGGGCCCGGGTCCCTGCTCTCCGCCGCGAAACCTTCGCCGGACGGAAGTTGGATCGCCTTTCTCGGCGAGACGGGCGCCGTCGGCCGGTCCAGGCTTTTTGTAGCGCCGTTCGATCCACAGCGGCCGGTGGGATCGGCCGCCTGGATCCCCGTCACCGAAGAGAAGACCGAGGATCATAGCCCCGCCTGGTCGCCCAAAGCCAATCTTCTCTATTTCCTTTCGGACCGCGACGGCTTTCGCTGCATCTGGGCGCAGGCGCTCGATTCGCGGCGCCGTACCAGCGGCCCGCCGTTCAGCGTGCATCACTTCCATCACGCCAATCTTTCCCTGCGCCGCATCGGAGATCGCACCGAAATCATCGGACTCTCGGTCGCTCCGCGGATGCTGGTTTTCGCCACCGGCGAGCTTTCCGGTAACATCTGGTCCAGGCAGTTCTAAACAGAAGAATTCTTCTTGGATGCTTTAGGATCCTGATGTATGCTTGTTCCAAACTTGTGAGTGGCCCAGGCCACGAAAGGAACCTTGATGCCTCCTGCAAAGAAAGCCCCCGCTAAGAAAGCTCCCGCCAAGAAAACGCCGGGCAAGCATATCGGAACGAAGAAAAAACCAGCCAAGAAGGCGCCGAGCAAGCATATCGGAGTGTAGCCCCTCACGGCCGCATGGCTTCCAAGATATCGGAAGGTCCGCGCAAAAAACGGCGGTCGGCTCCTCCCGGCGCGCGGTTCACCACGCATAAGAACCGCGCGGGCTGGTTCCAGGAGCGGGCCGCGTTTCCAGCCAGGGACGTTTCTCCTCCCGTCTCGCGCGACGGCGCGGCGGGCGCTCAGAATTGGACCGAACTCGGGCCCTTCAATATCGGCGGCAGGCTCTCGGCGCTCGCCCTGACGCCCGGGCAAAAGCCTACGCTCTACGCAGGCGCGGCGGCCGGCGGCGTCTGGCGCTCCACGGACCAAGGCAAGACCTGGAAGAACGTCTGGGACGGCCAGCCGACTCTCAATATCGGATCGTTGGCCATCGATCCGGCCGATTCCGCGCGGATCTATTGCGCCACCGGCGAAGCGAATCTTTCCTCGGACAACTATCCCGGACTCGGCGTGTTCCGGTCCGATGACGGTGGGGACTCCTGGACTCACATCGCCGATGCCGTCAGCCAGGAACTCCCGCTGCGCATCGGTGCCCTTGCGGTCGACCCGCGCGACGCCAATCACATCCTGCTGGGCGGTGTGACTCACAAGGACGATAGCCCGGCCGCCCTGTTCGCTTCCCTCGACGGGGGCCAGTCCTGGATGCGGCAATCGTTCGTCTCGGGATACAACCATTTCGTCCACCGCATCGAATTTCATCCCACGGCGCCGGGGCTTGTTTTCGCCACGATAGACGCGCGCGGCTCCCGTAGCGGTATCTGGCGTTCCCGCGACGGCGGCGCCACCTGGCGGCAACTGGAGAAGGGTCTGCCACCCGGCGACCTGTTCGGGCGGGCGAGCCTCTCCCTCTCCCCCAGCGATCCGAATGTGCTGTATGCGATGGCCGCCAACCGCGTGGAGGGGGTCCTGGGCGTCTTCCGGTCGCAGGATGGCGGCGATACCTGGAACCAGATCCAGGGCACCCACTTCGAACGCGAAGGGCAGATGTCCTACGGCAACTGCATCGCCGTGCATCCGGACGATCCAGACTTCGCCATCTGCGGCGGCGTCGACCTTCATCGCACCCGGGACGGCGGACGCACCTGGCAGCAGGTCACCTTCTGGGACGCCGAGCGAGAGTCGCCGTTCTACGCGCACGCCGACCACCATGTGTTGCTGATGCCGGCCGGAGATCTCATCCTGGACGCCAACGACGGCGGCCTGGATGTCAGTACAGACGGCGGCGACACCTGGACCAACCGCAGCGCGGGCCTCGCCATCACGATGTTTTATGACATCGACGTTTCGGCGCAGAACGTGGATTTCGTGATTGGCGGCACACAGGACAATGGAACGCTGATGCGCGAGTCGCGCCGCGCCGATTTCGAACAGGTGCTCGGCGGCGATGGCGGCTGGGCGATCGTCGACCCGGCCGACGAAACGCATCTCATCGGCTCGGCACAGCAGATCACCGTCTACAGGCATCGCAAGGACGAGGGTTGGGCCGAGATCACGCCGCCCGATGTTTCCGGCGCCGAGCGCGCCAAGGTCTGGATGAGTTTCATCGCCATGGAGAGTATCGACCGCTCTCAGCGCCGCCCCCGTGGCGGAACCATTCCCGTGATCCTTCTCGGCTCCGATCGTGTCTGGGGATCGACCGACGATGGCGACTTCTGGGTCGATCTGTCGGGCGTGCTCGACGGGTCGGCCATTTCCGCCCTGGAGATCGCCTCCACCGATTCCCGCGTTTATTTCGCCGGAACCACCAACGGAGGGATTTTCCGGTCGATGGATCGCGGTGTGACGTGGTCGGGCGACCTCGCCGGGCCGGAGCTGCCGGGCCGCATCGTCACTAGAATCGAAACCCACCCCGTCTATCCGGACATCGTCGTCGCCACCTGCGGCGGTCAACTGCCGGCAAGGCGGAAGTACCCGATCGAGTCTCAAGCGCGCCAGAAGGGGCCGTTCACCGAAGGCGAAGCGGACTCGCGAAGTTCCCATGTCTTCCTGTCAACCGACGGCGGCCTGAATTGGACCGACATTGACGAAGGCAGGCTTCCCGCCGTGCCGCACCACGCCGCGGTTTTCGAAAGCGTGCCGCCGCATCGTCTCTTCGTCTGCGGCGACGGCGGAGTGTATTGCAACGCCGCGCTCAAGGGCGGCCGGCCCGTGCCCGGCGCCTGGCACGACGTCTCCGGCAATCTGCCCAACGTCATGGTGGTGGATCTGGTCTATCACCATGGTTCGGGCACGCTGACCGCCGCCACTTACGGCCGCGGCTTGTGGCGCTGGAAGCCGGACCCCATACGATAATTGAGACTGGATCATGGCGCGTACGCGGTTTCTGATTATCGGCGGAGGGCTGCTCGGTTTAGGAGCCGCCTATCGCATCGGCGAGCGGTATCCCGACGCGGACGTGACAGTCTGTGAAAAGGAAGACGGCGTCGCCCGCCACCAGAGCGGCCACAACAGCGGCGTGCTCCACTGCGGCCTCTACTATAAGCCGGGCTCGCTCAAGGCGCGCCTGGCCGTGGGCGGCATCCGCCAGATGGTGGCCTTCTGCCAGCAACATGCGATTCCGCACGAGATCTGCGGCAAGCTGGTGGTGGCCACCAGCGAAGAGGAAGTACCGCGCCTCAAGGATCTGCTCGAACGCGGCTCGCAAAACGGACTCGAAGGTCTGAAATGGATGACCCCCGCCGAGTTTCGCGAGATCGAGCCGCATGCGGCGGGCGTGGCGGCCATCCGCGTCCCGCAGGAAGGCATCGCCGATTACCCGAAGGTGGCCGAAACGCTGGTGCGGCTGATCGAAGGGCGCGGGGGGCGCGTGCTGCTTGGCGCGCGCGTCGAAAAGCTGCGCCGCCAGGACAAGGGATGGGTCGCCGAAACCGGCAAAGGTGCGCAGGAAGCGGACATGGTGATCAACTGCGCGGGCCTGCACTCCGATCGCGTCACCGAGCTCACCGGCAGCCGGCGCGACGTGCGCATCGTGCCTTTCCGAGGCGAATATTACAAGCTGCGCAAGGAGCGGCAGAGCCTGGTCCGCCACCTCATCTATCCGGTGCCCGATCCGAAGTTTCCGTTTCTGGGCGTGCATTACACGCGCCTGATTCGCGGTGGCGTGGAATGCGGCCCCAACGCCGTGCTGGCGTTCGCGCGCGAAGGGTACAAGAAGTCCGATTTCATCCCCGGCGACCTGTGGGATGCGCTCACTTATTCCGGTCTGTGGTCGTTCCTGCGCCGCTATCCGGGGATGAGCTACGACGAACTGCGGCGCTCGTTTTCCAGGCGACTGTTCTGCGAATCGCTGCAGAGACTGGTGCCGGAGGTGCGCGAGGAGGATCTGGAGCCCGGCGGCGCGGGCGTGCGCGCGCAGGCCATGAGCCCCAACGGAGACCTGGTGCAGGATTTCCATTTCGTGACCAGTCCGCGGGCGCTGCATGTGGTGAACGCGCCCAGTCCCGGCGCCACCTGCTCGCTGGCCATCGGGCAGGAAATCGTGCGCATGGCCGAACAAGTGCAGGCCGCGTCGTAGCGCGGCTCACGGCAGCCGGCGGTAAAGAACGGTATGCGCGGTGCGCGCGATTTCCCGGTAGTGCTTCAGCCACGGCCCCAGATCCGTGTACGCCGTGATCGCCAGCGCCGGATTGAGCGGACCCAATCCATCGGCGATAAACTCGGGCTTTGAAGCGATCAGTTCCCGCCGGTTCGCCGCCGCCAGTTCCGGCGCCGCGGATTCCGCCGATTGCAGGTGGCGATCCGCCAGCACACCGTTCAGCGGCTGCGAATCGAGGAACCGCGTACCCGCCGCGGCTCCCGAATAGACGAAGATTTCCGGCCGGTAGCCCCACACCAGCAGGGACTTCGCACCGGCGCGGCGCAGGATCTCGCCCGCCGCGCGCGCATCGTCGTGCAGGGCGAGATCGGTCCACGGGGCACCCATCGCCATCATGGGATAGCGGGGTGCGAAACGAACCCAAGGAATCGCCAGCAGTAGCAACAGCGCGATCCTCCAGCGCCCTTCGAGAAGCGTGAAAGCGCGCGCCGCGAGCATCGTCACCGGGGGCAGCAACAGGAAATAGTAGCGCGGGAAAAATCGCATACCGGCGAACACGCCGGCCAGGGAAATCAGCGTCCAGGCGGCCAGTCGCCAATCGCGAGTGCGCCACAACGCCACCCCCGCGCCCGCCACCAGCGCCGCATGAAACCACATCCAACCGCCGGTACGCGCCAGGCCCACGCTCAACGGTTCGAGCGAAGCGCGGCTGTAGACCAAGCCCCATTCCCACACCTGCCGCCACATTTCAGAGCCGAACCAGAGGAACGCCGGCGCCACAGCGACGGCAATGCCCAACGCCAACCGGTGCGCCGCGCGCCATTGCCAGACCAGGCACGCCGCCCACACGAAAGGAGCCTTGGGATTGACCAGCAGCGCCAGCCCGCCGGCGACACCCGAGGCGAACGGGCGCCCGCGCATGCTCCACGCCACCGCCGCCAGGTGCGGCGCGATCATCAACAAATCCGGCGCCAGCGCCATCACCGCGGGCGCGAAATCGAAGGTGAGAAAGAAAGCGAGCAGCGCCGCCGCCGCCAGGCCTTCCCGCTGTCCCCAACGCTCGCGCGCCGCCCACCAGGCAATCGAGCAGCAGGCGAGCACGAACACCGCGCCGGCGATGCGCAGAGGCACACCCGCCGTGGCGCCCCACAGCATATAGAAAGCCGGAAATAACGGCGGCTTATCGAACCAGATATCGCGATAGAGCGTCTTGCCGCGCAGCATTTCGGCCGCCGCGGCCAGCGGATAGGCTTCCTCCACCCAGACCACGTTCCAGTGGCACAACCGCGCCGCCAGAACGCATAGCCCGATCAGGGCGAAGGCCGCCTTGGGCTTCATTCCACCTTGGCCAGCATCCGTTCGAGCGTATGGCGGAACTCCGCCCCGTACAGCGGATCGGCGAGCGCGAACTCGACGAACGTCTCGAAATAACTGGGGAAATTGCCGATGTCGTAACGCTTCTCATCGGGCCGCAGCTTCAGCGCCAGCACGCGCTTGCCCTCTTCACACAGCATCTGGATGGCGTCGGTCAACTGGATCTCGCTGCGCTTGTCGGGACGCACGCGGCGAATCATGTCGAAGATGAGCGGCGAAAAAACGTAGCGGCCGGCGATGGCCAGGTTGCTGGGCGCTTCCTCGGGCTTGGGCTTTTCCACCAGCCGCGTAATGCGCAGGCTGCCGTCGCTGTTCTCGGTCACATCCACCACGCCGTAATGCCGCACCTGGTCGTGCGGGACCTCTTCCACGGCGATCACGCAACTGGCGCGCTTCTCTTCGAAAAGCTGCACCATGCGCGAAATGGCCTTCGATTGCGCATTGATGCCGAGAATCGAATCGCCGAGCGCCACCACCACCGGCTGCTCGCCGGCGAAGTTTTCCCCGCACGCCACCGCATCGCCCAGGCCCAGTTGAAACCGCTGCCTCGTATAAAAAAAGTGCGCCTCAAGCTCGTCGAAATCGATCTCCGCCAGCAGATCGGACTTATTGCCGGCCTTAAGAACGCTGGTCAGTTCCGGGTCCGAATCGAAATGGTTTTCAATGGAAGACTTGTTCCGCCCGGTCACAAACAGGACCTGGGAAATCCCGTTGGCCACCAGTTCCTCGACCACATATTGCACGATGGGCTTGCGGGCGACGGCCAGCATTTCCTTGGGCTGCGATTTCGTCGCCGGCAGCAGGCGCGTTCCGTGTCCGGCTACGGGCACTATGGCGCTATGGATCACTCTTTCTTTCCTCCGCTCTACTAGTGAATCAGATTCAGGCTGGGCATGGAAAGCACGTCCTGGCCGGGTCCCAGTACTCCCATCTGGCGCAGGGCATTCAACGCCGGACGCATGGACTCCACGGCGCGCGCCAGCACTTCGGCCTGCGCCGAATCGCTCGATTCGCCTTCGTCGCCCTGCAGCCGAGCCATCAACGCTTCCAGCGGCGTCCTCTTCTTCGGGTAGACGCGCAACTCCACTTCGTCGGCTTCCTTCACGCGAATGGCATCCTTGACCAGCTTCAACGCCATCGGATAGCCGCCGACCTCATCCACCAGGCCGAGTTGCCTGGCGTCTTCGCCCGTCCAGATACGGCCCTTGGCCACCTGCAGCACTTTCTCTTTCGGCAGCTTGCGGCCTTCGGCCACTTTGCCAGTGAAATCGGTGTAGACGCGATCGAGCCAGGCTTCAAAGCGCGCCCACTCCTCCTTCGAAAAGTCGTGGACGGTCGAAGTCAGCTTGGCGTTTTCGCCGCGATGCACTTCGTCCCAGCCGATGCCGAGCTTGTCCCACACGCCGTTGGTCAGCATCTTGCCTCCCAGCACACCGATGGACCCGGTAATAGTGGCGGGTTGCGCGACGATCTTATCCGCCGACATGGCTACGAAGTAACCGCCGGAACCGGCCACGGTGCTCATGGAAACGATCACCGGCTTACCGGCTTTCTTCGCGTTCAACGTTTCGCGCCAGATGGTGTCGGAGGCGACATAGGATCCGCCCGGCGAATCGACGCGAAACAGAATCGCCTTGACCTGTTTGTCCTGAATCGCCTCGCGGAACGCGGCGGCCACCGTTTCCGAGCCCATCGCGGCCGAGCCGCCCAGCGGATCGTAAGAGCTCTTGCCGCGCTGCACGCCGCCCACGCCGAAGATCAACGCCACGCGCGGACCCTTCTGATTCGGCCGCCCCGCCCGATCGAGATACTTGCCCAGATAGAGGAACGCGGCGCCGGCGCCGGCCTTTGCCTTCACCTTCGAATAGATCTCGTCGCGATAGGCGACGCCGTCCACCAGCTTGCGATCCATCGCTTCCTTACCGTAGTAAGGACCTTTGTCGATGATGGCCCGCACCTGTTCTTCGCTCAATTTCCGGCCCGTGGCGATGCCGCGCACCAGTTGGCCGTAAGAAGAATCGAGCACCTTCTGCATCGCTTCGCGGAAAGGATCGTTCATCTTCTTATCGGTGTAAACGTTCATGGCGTTTTTATACTCGTAACGCTGGGAAAAGCGCGGCACCACGCCCAGTTTGTCGAAAGTACCCCGCAGAAACATCGCCTGCATCATGAGGCCGTGCAGGCCCACGTCGCCCGAAGGCTGCAGCCAGATTTCATCGAACGCCGTGGCCAGATAATAGGACCCGTTGCCCTGGCCGAACTCGCCAAACGTTTCGGCGAAACAGACGGCGAATTTCTTCTTGGCGCGGAAAGCGGCCACGGCGTCGCGAATTTCCTGCACATGCGCCATGGCCATGGTGGACGTGCCAAGCCGGGCGATGAGTCCTTTCACCCTGGCGTCGTCGCCGGCCTTCTGCAACCCTTCGACGATGTCGCGCACCGAAGGCGTATGCTGCCCGCTCAGCCGCGCCAGAGGATCGTCGGGCGAATCCTCGGTGACGGCGGTTTCGAGGTTGAGCTCCAGAATGGCATTGGCGGGAACTTTGCCGGCGCCCGAACGCACCATGGTGGCCATCACGAACGCCAGGAAAAAGAGGAGTACGACGACGCCCCCGATCCAGGCCAGAATCTTTCCAATCAGCTTGCGCATGACATCTTTTATTGGACCATGAGTTTGATTTGATCGAGAGAGCCGCCAACGCTTATCATCAGCGGATGTGAAGCTGGTCATTCTGGACGGATACTGCCTGAATCCGGGCGATCTTTCGTGGGACGCGCTGCGCCAATGGGCCGATGTGACCGTGTACGACCGCACGCCCGCCGCGCAGGCGGTGGGACGGGCCACCGGGGCGGAGTTGATTCTCAACAGCAAGACGCCCTTGACGGCGGAGACGCTGGCCGCGTTACCCGAACTGCGCTACATCGGCGTGCTGGGCACCGGGTACAACATAGTGGACGTGGCGGCGGCACACCGGCGCGGCATCGTCATTTCGAACGTTCCCACTTACGGCACCGCCTCGGTCGCGCAACATGTGTTCGCGTTGCTGTTGGAGCTATGCAATCGCGTAGGTCTGCACGACGCCGCCGTCCGAGCGGGGGAGTGGGCGGCGAGCCCGGACTGGATGTTTTCCAAAGCGCCGTTGGTGGAACTGGAAGGGAAGACGCTGGGGGTCATCGGCTTCGGACGCATCGGCCGGCAGACGGCACGCATTGGCGACGCCATGGGCATGCGGGTGATCGCATCGGATCCCGCGCCGGCGGACCCGCCGCCGCTGGAAAGCTTCCGCTGGGCGCCGGTGGAGGAGCTGCTGGCCGAATCCGACGTCGTCTCCCTGCACTGCCCGCTTACCGCCGTCAACCACGGCCTGATGAATCGCGACCGCCTCCGGCTGATGAAACCTACGGCGTTTCTCATCAACACGTCGCGCGGGCCGCTGGTGGTGGACCAGGATCTGGCCGATGCCCTGAATGCCCGGGAGATCGCGGGCGCCGGATTGGACGTGCTTTCGATCGAGCCGCCGGATGCGCGCAATCCCCTGTTTCCGGCGCGCAACCTGGTCGTGACGCCGCACATCGCCTGGGCGACCAAGGAGGCGCGCACCCGTTTGGTCGCGATCGCCATCGCCAACGTGCGCGCCTTTCTCGACGGCAATCCGGTAAACTGCGTCACCGCGTGATATCTTCTTGGGATGCGAATCGCCCTTCTGTGCGTGCTGGCCCTGCCTGCCATGGCGCTGGCCGAGACCACGGTGCATGTGAAAACGCCGATGGCCCCTCCCTCGTGGGCGCTGCTTGAGCGCGACCTGCTCCGCTTCAACTCCATCGCCGTCGAAAAGTTTTATGAGCGCTTCGTCGACGAGAAGGGCTACCTGCTGCACACGCCGCGCTGGGGCACCCTCGATGGACCCGACGATGCCATCGAGACGTATTTCAACTGGACGCTGCTGCACGCCCTCGGCGGCTCCGATAAAGTGCTGCAACTCTACAAGAAGGGTTACGAGGGGCACCTGAAGCAATACAGCGAGCTGCGCACCAAGCTGACCACGCTCGCCGCCAACGGAGCCTACCACAAGGAATTCATCACCCAATCCGATTGGTTCCATTCGGCCGAAGGGATGCGCGCGTTCCTGCTGCAGGGGCTCGCCGATCCGAACGACGATCTCTACCGGCAGCGCTCGCAGCGTTTCGCCGCGATGTACATGGGCGACGATCCCGAGGCGCCTAACTACGATCCGGTCAACAAGGTAATCAAGAGTATCTGGAACGGCAGCAAGGGTCCGATGATGCGCAAGGCGACCGTGTATGACTGGGTGGGCGATCCGGTTCCGGGCGTCTATCACCTGCTGCATAATCCGGCCGGCAAAGGCAAGATGCTCGACATGGAGACGCACTATAAGAAGATGCTGGCCCATTGCGCCGAGTATCTCGATAGCGTGGGCGATAACTCGCTCAACCTCGCTTCGACGATTCTCGGGTTGAACGCCTTCGCGCTGACCGGCGACGAAAAATACCGGAAATGGGTACTGGAGTACATGGACGCCTGGAAGCAGCGCGCCGCGCTTTCCGGCGGCAATGTTCCGAGTAACGTGGGGCTCGACGGCAAGCCGGGCGGCGAATATAACGGCCAGTGGTGGAAAGGCACTTACGGTTGGAATTTCACCATCTTCGACGGCGAGCTAGAGCAGATCGCGCATCGCAATTACTTCACCGACGGCACGTGGCCCGGCTTTTCGAACGCATTGTTGATGAGCGGCGATCAATCTTATGTCGATGTGCTGCGCCGCCAGATGGATAACATCTATGCGCAGAAGAAAGTGGAGAACGGGAGAACGCTGCTGCCGCAGATGTACGGCGATCCGAAGGGTTACAAATACAACGGCTCGCCAAGCTGGTATCACTTTACGCCGAACCTGCGGACGGACCGGCTGACCGAGATCTACCTCTGGTCGATGGATCGCAAAGACCTGGAGCGTGTGCCGGTCGCCTCCTCCTGGGAGCCGGATGGCCGCAATCGCGACGGCTACAGCGGACCCGACCGCGCCGCCACGTGGCTTGGGTTCCTCGAAGGCAAGCTGCCCGATTATCCGGAGCGCGCTCTGCGCGGCGATCTCGCCTGGGTGCGGCGGCGCATGGAGATGATCCGCACCGATCAGACCACGGCCGATACGCGGCTTGCCGATTACCTGCTCGATCTGAATCCGGCGGCGACCAATGCCCTGGTGAATCTGACCTTGGGCGGCTATTTCGCTCGCGGCCGGGTCTGGGTGCTCCATAGCCGGTTCCGGTATTTCGATCCGCAGAAACGCCGGTCTGGATTGCCGGAAGATGTGGGCGCGCTGGTCGAGAAAATGAGCGCCGATTCGGCGACGGTGTCGCTGGTGAACGTGAACCCCATCGAAGCGCGCACGGTGGTGGTGCAGGGCGGCGGCTACGGCGAGCATCAGCTCGATGCGGTGACGATGAACGGGAAGACGGTGGCGATCAACGGGCCGGTGGTATCGGTGCGGCTGGAGCCTGGCGCGGGCTCGCGGCTCGAATTCAAGATGAAGCGGTACGCCAACCCGCCGACGTTCGCCTATCCTTGGGATCGCGGCTGGTACGGGAAGAATTGACCTTGGGCTAAGCGACGCCGCGAATGCCGCCGCTCTCCGGACGCTGCGTTTCCACGATGCGCGGGTTCTGTTCCCACGCCCACTCGCGGCGCATGCAGGCCAGGACCTGCTCGGGCGCCAGTCCCGCCTGCAGGTTGCGCACTTCCAGGCGGCAATTCTTGAACTTGATCCAGAGGCCGCCCGCGCTGATCTGGCGGCCGAGGCGCGCATCGACGATATCGGCGCGTTTGAACCGGTTGACGCGCTTCACGCCGAAGATGACGGAAGTATCGCGAATCTCATCCCGGTCGATCTCAAGCGTGCGCTGCGAGATCAGCATGAGCGCCACGCCCACCACGGCCGGAATCACCACGAAGCCCAGGAAGACGAAGTAGCTGCCGCTAAACAGGAACGGCAGGGCGTTGGCGGCCACCAGTCCAACGGAGTAAAGCGTCCCGGTGCGCTGCCATTGATTCAGGTTCATGCGCACGGGCAGGTCGAGCGACGGGGTGAACCGTTCGGCGGCGACTTTGTCGTGCAACAGCCGATTGAGCTTCGGATAGCCTTCGATCCAGCGGTAAACGCGTATGGACTGCCCGCCCCCGCGAATGCGCACGCCGCCCTGGCAGAACGAGTTCCAATAGTCGACGCGTTCGACCTGGCTCCAGTCCAGGCGAATAGGCGCCCGGAAGTAATGCACATAGATGATGCTGTTCTCGCTGGTTTCAATACGGCCGAGGGCGCGCCACACGATGCGCAGGCACAGCACGGCCAGAACGGCGGCGACCCACACCAGCGGCAGGCGGACAGCGGCGGCCATCAGGCAGGCCGCGGTGATGAGGGCGAGAGACACGTGCAGCGATTCGTAGCGGAAAACCTGCGAGGAGTCCACTTCTCCGAGCGGTGCCGTGGCGGCGGAGTCTTCGGCCCGCGTGCCCCACTCCTCCCGGATGAAGTCGAGGACGATTTTGGGGTCGATGGCCAGTTGCTCGGCTTCCAGATGCAGCACGCCGGTGCGGAATCGCAGCATCAGCGACGGCTTCCTTCCGGGCCGTTCGGAAAGCAGTTCGTGCGCGACGAAATCCTCGCGCCGGAAGTGCCGCGACCCAAGCGCCGATTGGCGCTTGACGCCGCTGCCGCTGACCTCGAAGCTGTTCCACACCGCGATCGTCGCGGCCACCAGACACAGCAGAAGGAACACCAGCGGCAGGCCCGCGATAAAGATGATCTGGTTTTCCCAACCTGGAAGCAGTTTCCAGACCAGGCCGGCGCAAACCAGGATCAGCGCCGACAGCAGTAACTTGAGGCGGGCGGAGCACCCGAATCGCAACACTTTTCCTTCTGGCACGCTCTTCCATCGGAAGAAGAGCAGGCGATTGAGACCGGGGAAAAGCCCTATGTGGGGTTGGGGAACAGGCGTAGAATGGCTTCGCTGCCCGGCGGATGAAGAGTTTCGCCGTGGCGGTCGATCAGAGGTTTGACCGCGATGGTGGGATAATGGCAGGTTCAAAGAACAGGCACGGACACATGGCAGCAACTGGTACCAAGCCACAATTGGCGCCTCGAAAGAAGCCCGCCTCGATTTCGATGGAAGAGGAAGGGCCGCCGCGGCTGACACCGCGTCTGCCTTACCGGTCGTCGATTCCGGCGGCCAAGGTGCGTGCCGCTATCAAGAAAGCAATTGCCGCGCGGCTCTCGGAAAAATCCTAGGGGGACGAATTGGCACAATGGGCGTAGATGCGCCCATCCAATCGCGACGTCTTCCTCAACTGCCCGTTCGATCAAGAGTACGAACCGCTATTTCACGCAGTCTGCTTTACGGTGATCCGCTGCGGATTCAATCCTCGTTCGGCGCTCGAAGTGACGGGCGCAGGGGAAAGCCGCCTGGAGAAGATCTGCCGGATCATAAGCCAGTGCGATTTCGGGATTCACGATCTCTCTCGCACTGAGCTCAACGGCTCGGGGCTGCCGCGATTCAACATGCCGTTCGAACTTGGCCTCTTTTTCGGGTGCAAGCGATGGGGAGGAGCCGCGAACCGCGGGAAGCAACTCCTGATTCTGGACCGGGACCAGCACCGCTACCTTTCGTTCCTCTCCGATCTGGCAGGCTTCGACCCCGAGCCGCATGGAGCCTCCCCGCGGGGAGCGATCGGAGCAGTCCGTAACTGGCTTCAAGGAGCCACAGGGTGTGCGATGCGCGGTCCGGCATATATCGATGGCGACTACCAGTCGTTACGCCATGACCTGCCGGTCATCTGCGCCAACCTTGGACTCGACCATTTCCGGATTCCTTTCCGGGACCTCATGGATCTCATCCACAGGTGGCAACGGGAGTTCGACGCATCGCTTCCCTGAACCATCCCCACGCGCCATCCCGTTCTGGCATATACTATTGGCAGCGGATGGCCATCCCGATTCGTGTTCTTGTGGCAAAGCCCGGACTCGACGGTCATGACCGGGGCGCAAAGGTAATCGCTCGCGCGCTGCGTGACGCCGGTATGGAAGTAATCTACACCGGCCTGCGGCAGACCCCCGAAATGATCGTCAATGCCGCTTTGCAGGAGGACGTTCAAGTCATTGGATTGTCGATTCTGTCCGGAGCGCACAACGCAATTGTGCCGCGTGTCATGGAGTTGCTCCGGGAAAAAGAGATGCCGGACGTGCTGGTGGTCGTGGGGGGCATTATCCCGGACGATGATGCCAACCGGTTGAAGACCCAGCACGGCGTGGCGGCTGTATTCCAGCCTGGCGCGTCGTTGGAGGAGATCGTGGAATTTATCAGGTCCACGGTCAAACAACCCGCCTGACTGGAACGACGGAAGCTACAGGGCTCTGGCCCACCGCTGGTTTGGAAGAAGCCAAGAGTGTAGGCAGCATGCAAGAAAAACTGAACATCGCCGTTTTCGTGGATTACGACAACATCGAAATCGGCGTGAAATCCACTTTGCGGCGCGATTTCGACGTAGCTTTGGCGCTCGATGCGCTCAAGGAACGCGGCGACATCGTCGCAAAGTTCGCTTACGCCAACTGGAGCCGGCAAGACATGGCCACGCGCCAGATGGCGGAAAACGCCGTTCAAATGGTTCAACGGAACCCGTCGCCGCGGGGCGACAAGAACGGCGCCGATATCAACCTCGCTTTAGACGCTCTCGAGATGGCTTTCACCCACCCGCACGTGAATGCCTTCGCCATCGTGAGCGGCGACAGCGATTTCATCCCCCTGGTCAACAAGCTTCGCGAGTTCGGCAAGAAGATCTTCATCGTCGGCGGCAAGGCTTTTACCAGCACGATCCTGCAGCAGAACTGCCATGAGTTCGTCAGCTACGAATCCCTGCTCGATGCGCGCGGGGAGAAACTGCCGCCGCCGCAGCAGGTTTCGCTCCCCGATCGCCAGGATCCGCGCGACCGCAAGGACCGCCCGGAGCGGCAGGACCGCCAGGATCGCCCGCCCCAGGGGGACAAGGGCGGCCAATGGCAGCGCTCCAAGCCCCAGCCGCTCGAGTTGCAGCAGGCCATGCCGCTGCTCGAGCGGGCGCTGCAGGTTCTCGAACGTCGCGAAGTCAAGCCGCAACTCGGATTGCTCAAGTCCACCATGCTGCAGCTCGATTCCGCGTTCAGCGAAAAGGCCTATGGCGCCACCAGCTTTTCCGATTTCGTCGAGCGGCTCAAGAAAGCCAACCTCATCGAAACGCGCGGCCACGGCGGCCATTACACCATCGAGCGGAAGGGTACGGCCAGCGGCGCTCCGATGCCGCAGCGCGAGGATGCGCTGCCCACGCTGCGCGAGGTGCTTGAAAATCACCGCTTCGAACTCGAAGAGGGCGGCGCATCCACCGACCTCGCCAACTGGCTGATGCAGGAATTTCCGAACTTCGATCTGAAAGCGTTCGGCTTCCAGGAATTCGGCGAGTTCCTCAACTTCGCCCAGGACCTGTTCGTTGTCAGGCTCGAGCAGACGCAGGATCGCGGCACCATCGTTTATCTTGGCGCCGAGTTCTACCCGCCCGCTCCTCCGCCTACAACGGCGCCGGAGCCCGAGGAGGAAGACGACGGACCTCAGCCCTACGTGGCCGGCCAGCCGACTATGATGGAGCCCAATCCGCCGCAGGCCAAGGCCGCGCCCGCTCCGGCCCGTAAGCGCGCCCCGCGCAAAACATCTTCTGGTGACAAGCCCGCCCGCAAGGCGCCAAGCCGGAGGAAGAAGGACTAACTGATGATCGACCGTATCTTTCCCGCGGGATCGCCCAAACCCCGCGGGCCCTATTCGCCCGCCGTGCGCGCCGGAGGCTTCCTCTACGTTTCCGGCCAGGGTCCCATCGATCCGGCCACGAACCAGTTCTCGTTTGGCGACGTCCAGCATGAGACCAGGCTGGTGCTCGCCAACATCAAGCGCATTCTCGAAGCGGCGGGAGCTTCTCCTTCCGATGTCGTCAAGTGCGCGGTGTTTCTCCGGGACGTGACGGATTTTGGCGCCATGAATGAAGTCTACGGCGAGTTTTTCGGCGAGAACAAGCCGGCTCGCACCACCGTTCAGGCCGTGATGCCGAATCCGGCCATGAAGGTGGAAATCGACTGCGTCGCTTATAAGCCCAAGTGACGCGGCGGCAGGCGGTCCGAAGCCTCGTTTCAGGAGCGGGGGTGGCGGGAGCGCAATCGTTCTCCCGCCGCCCCAACGTTCTGTTGATCCTGTCCGACGATCAAGGCTACGGCGACTTTTCCCTGCACGGCAATCCGCACCTTTCCACGCCCAACCTCGACAAACTGGGCACACAGGGCGTCGAGTTCACGCGCTTTTACGTTTCGCCGGTCTGCGCGCCCACCCGCGCCAGCCTGCTCACCGGCCGGTATCACCTGCGCTCGGGCGTGCATGGCGTCACGGCGGGCCGCGAAACCATGCGCGCCAATGAAATCACGCTGGCTGAGTCGTTGCGCGCCGGCGGCTATCGCACCGGGCTGATCGGCAAGTGGCATCTGGGCGAGCATTATCCCCACGTCCCGCGCGCCCAGGGTTTCGATGAGTTCACCGGATTCCGCACCGGCCACTGGACCGAATACTGGGATGCGCCGCTTGAGCGGAACGGAACGCCGTTCGCTTCCAAGGGCTATATCGCCGACGCGTTCACCGATGAAGCCATCCGGTTTCTGGGCGAGGACACGGCGCGGCCGTTTTTCCTTTATCTGGCCTACAACACGCCGCACGCGCCCTACCTGGCGCCCGGGAAGAACTGGCGGCAGTTTCAGGACAAAGGATTGCCGCCGCAGGTGGCCGCGGTCTATTCGATGGTGGCCAACCTCGATGAGAACATCGGGCGGCTGATGCAATCGCTCGACCGGATGAATCTCGCCGGGAACACGCTGGTGCTGTTCCTCACCGATAACGGGCCGAATGGGCAGCGCTACAACGCCGGGCTGCGCGCCGCCAAGGGCAGCGTTTATGAAGGCGGCGTGCGGGCCCCGCTTTTCCTGCGTTGGCCCCAGGGCATCGAAGGGGGCCGGAAGATCGACCGCCTCTCGGGCGCCATCGACGTCATGCCCACGGTGCTCGATCTGTGCGAACTGCGCCGGCCCGCCGCGGCGCTTCCCTGGGATGGCGTCAGCCTGCGGCCGCTGCTTGAGGCAAAGGAGACGCACTGGCCCGATCGCATGCTGTTCACTCATCGCGGCGGGTCTGGAAATCCGGAAGCCATGTATCCCGGCGCGGTTCGCACGCAGCGCTACAGCCTGGTCAACGGCGCCGAACTGTATGACGTCGTGGCGGACCCAGGTGAATCCAAAAACATCGCCGCGGAGAATCCAGCCATGGCGCAGCGGCTGAAGGCGGCGTATGAGTCGTGGTTCCGCGTCGCGGCGGAGCAGTGCGGGTTCCGCCGCCCCACTATCCCCGTGGGCTATGCCGAAGAGGATCCGGTGACGCTACCCGCCCCGCAGGCCTATCTCGCGGGCGGCTTGAGGTACAAACGCGGCACCGGCTTTGCGCACGAGTGGATCACCGATTGGAATTCGGTCAACGGCGCGGCGCATTGGGAAATCGAAGTGGTGCGCGCGGGCAACTACGAGGTGGCGGCGCGCTATCTCTGCCCGGTGGCCAACACCGGCGCGCGGCTGCGGCTGACGGTTGGCGGGAGGACGCTCGAAGCGCAGGTGGTGGATCCCACTCCGATGGACCCGCTACCGCACCGCGACCTGATCCCGCGTCCCGAAGTGCCGCAGATGCAATGGGGATCGATGAGCTTCGGCACGGTGGCGCTGCGGCCGGGCCGCACACAACTCAAGGTGCAAGCCGTGGGCGTTAGCGAGGCGGGTGGTGTGTGGGAGCTGGAGGGTGTGGAGTTGCGCTCCGTCAGGCCGCCCGCGCCGTAGAGCCACGCCGGCACACCGCGTAAGTGGCAAGTCCCACCGCCACCGCAATCCCGGTATCCCGCGCTTCCCGCCAGGTGGAAGTGGCGAGCAGCCACATCACCACCGCAATCACGATCGCCGCCGCCGCCTTACCCATCGGAGCGCGAAACGGAGCGTTGTCGCCCTGCCGCTTGCGGAACACCGGCAGCGACCCGCAAGTGGTCGCATAGATCAACAGCCGCGCCAGCGTGCTCACCGTCACCGCGTAGATGAATCCGCCGGTCAGAGTGACGATCGTCATCATCGCGGTAGTGAAAAGAATCGAGACATGCGGCGTCTGGAAGCGCGGATGCACCGCGCCCAGGATCTTCGGCAACTCCCCCCGGCTGGCCATGGCGAAGGGCAGCCGTGAAGCGGCCAGCACCACGATGTTCAGATTCGCGGCCACCGAAAGCGCCGCGCCGATGGAGATGAAGCCGGCGCCCCAGGTCCCGAACACTCGCTCCCCGGCATCGCCGAGCGGGCGGGCCGATGTGGCCAGATCCGGCAGCGTCCCGATGCAGACGACCTGAATCAGGATATAGATCACCACCACCATCGCGATGGCGGTGAGAATGGCGGCCGGCAGATCGCGCCTGGGGTCGCGCATCTCACCGCCAGGAACGGTGGCCATTTCAAAGCCCGTGAAGGCGTAGACCGAAAGCAGCATGGCGCTTGAGAACGGCGCCGCGGCGGGCAGAGCGCCCGGAGTGAACCGCGCCGGTTCCAGATAGAAAACACCCACCGCCACCAGCAGAAACAACGGCGTCATCTTCGCCACCGTGAGGATGTTGGTGGCCAGCGTCACATCGCGGATGCCGATGAGATTGACCCCGCCGGCGAGCATCGCCACGGCACAAATGGCCGCCTGCCGCACCGGCCCTTCGGCAAGCTCGGGCCAGAACAGGCTCAGATACGACAGCAGTACGCTGGTGTTGGCCGCGAACGCCGCCACGCGCGCCATCCACAACAGCCAGCCCATGGTGAATCCCACGGTGGGTCCGAACGCTTCCCGGGCGTAAAGATAAGGACCGCCAGTTTCGGTGAAACGGCTGCCGACTTCGGCGAAACAGAGCACAATCATCGCCGCAAACAGACCGCACAGCACGAAAGCGGCCAGGCTATAGACGCCGGCGAGATCGAAGACCTTCGACGGCAATCCGAAGATACCCGCGCCGATCACCGAATTGATGGCCACGGCCACCAGATCCCATTTGCGGATCGAGCGCAGCAGCGTGGGATGGTTTGACAAGTTAGCGGCAACGATACCACACCGGTAACGGCATTCCGACGACTACACCGCCGCTCCCCGCCTGATATCCTGAAGTTGCCAGCCCGAGGTGTCCATGCCACAGCTTCAGTACTCCACCCCCAGCGGCATCCAGGTAACGCGTGGTCTCTCCAAAGTCTCGTTCAAACGAGGGCTTGGCAAGCTGCTGCGCGAATTGGATACGCGCCGGGGCGTTTACTTCTCTTCCGGGTACGAATATCCGGGGCGGTATTCGCGCTGGGACATCGCGGCTCTCAATCCACCTCTGGAAATCGTTGGCTACGGCCGCGAGATGGAGTTCCGCGCGCTCAATGAGCGCGGCAGGATTCTGTGCCGGATGCTCGCGCCGGTGCTCGAATCGCATCCGCATTGGGACCGCTTTGAAACCGGCGAATCCATGCTGCGCGGTACCTTGAAGCCGCTTGCGGAACTGTTCACCGAAGAAGAGCGCAGCCGCCAGCCTTCGGCGTTCACCATCCTGCGCGCGCTCATCGCCGAACTCGGCAATCGCGAAGACGGCCGGCTCAACCTGGCGGGCGCCTTCGGTTTCGATCTGCTGTTTCAGTTCGACCCGATTGCCCTGCACCTGCCCAGGCAAAAGACCAAGACGCTGCACCTGTTCCTGTGCGACGACATCTATTTCATGGATCGCAAGAAGGAAATCATTGAGCGCTATCAGTACGATTTTTCAAAAGACGGTCTGAGCACGGCGGCGCTCCCGCGCGACGGCGAGAACATCGCCCCGCCCACCCGCCGCCAGCCTTCGGAAATCACCGCCGACCATACGCCGGAAGAGTACATGGCGAAGGTGGAGAAGGTGCGCGAAGGCATGCGCCAGGGCGACTACTACGAGGTCGTGCTGCGGCAGACTTTCCGCACCAACTACTCGGGGCGGGCTTCGAAGCTGTTTGAATCCATCCAGGAACTGAGCCCCAGCCCTTACGAATTTCTGATCCAGTTTGGCGATGAGCAACTGGTGGGGGCGTCGCCGGAAATGTTCGTGCGCGTGGATGGCAGCCGGGTGGAAACATGTCCTATCTCCGGTACCGCGCGGCGCACCGGCGACCCGATGCGCGATGCCGACGCGATCCGCGAACTGCTGGCGTCGACCAAGGAAGAATCGGAACTCACCATGTGCACCGACGTCGACCGCAACGACAAGTCGCGTGTCTGCGTGCCGGGGACGGTAAAGGTGATCGGGCGGCGGCTGATCGAATCCTACGCCGGTCTGTTCCACACGGTGGATCACGTGGAGGGCACCCTCGAGCCGGGGCTTGATTCGCTCGATGCGTTTTTGACGCACATGTGGGCCGTTACCGTGATTGGCGCGCCCAAGCGCGCGGCGGCGCAGGCCATCGAGAATCTCGAAAAGACGGCGCGGGGCTGGTATGGCGGCGCGGTTGGGATGCTGTCGCTCAACGGCGACATCAACACCGGCATCCTGATCCGCACCACCTACCTGCGCGACGGCATCGCCGAGTATCCGGCCGGCGCCACGCTGCTGTACGATTCGATTCCCGAAGCCGAAGAGCGCGAGACCAGGCTCAAGGCCACCGGCTTCTTCCGTGCGCTGGCGCCCAAGGACAATGAGCCCGCGGCGCAGCCGGCGCCTGGCGGGCAGGAAGGCCACGGCGTCAAGCTGCTGCTGGTGGATAACGACGATTGTTTCATCCACACGCTCTCCAACTACGCCCGCCAGACCGGCGCCGAAGTGGTGACCTATCGCGCGGGCTTCCCGCTCGATCTGATCGGTAAGATCGCCCCCAGCCTGATCCTGATTTCCCCCGGCCCTGGACGTCCGGCCGATTTCGGCGTGCCGGACCTGGTGCGCCATGCCGCGCGGCTCGGTGTCCCGGTCTTCGGCGTTTGCCTCGGGCTGCAAGGTGTGGTGGAAGCCTTCGGCGGGGAGTTGGGCGTGCTCGACTATCCGATGCACGGGAAGCCGTCGCTGATCCGCCATTTCAACAAAGGCGTATTCGAAGGGCTGCCGAAGGAATTCCGCGTCGGCCGCTACCACTCGCTGTACGCCATTCGCGAAAAGCTGCCCGCCGTACTCGAAGTAACGGCGGAATCGGAGGACGGCGTCATCATGGGCGTGCGTCATCGCGACCTGCCGATCGAAGCGGTGCAGTTTCATCCGGAGTCGATGCTTACGCTTGATAGCGACGCGGGTCTGCGCCTCATCGACAATGTGGTGAAGGCTTACGGCCGGGTTCGAGTCTGACCATGCCGCACTGGCAGCGCGCGCTGATCGGCGGCATTGCCGTTGTGATCACCTGCGTGCTTTTCATCAATTTCTGCAACCTGGTGTTCCGCTGCGGCTGCACCTGGCTTTGGGCGGGCGCGGCCGATCACTGCAACATCCACACCGGGCCAAAGCATTGCCCGTGGTGCGCCATCGGACAGAACGGGCAGTTGGCGATCTGGCTTTCGATGGTGATTCCACAGGTTTGGATCGCGTTCCGGTCGCGGCTTGGGTTCGTTTCGCGGCTGGCGGCGGCCATCGCGGCATTCCCGGTAATGGGACTCGTGGCGGCCGGTATCACCGGTTGGAGGCACGGGTACTGGGGCTAATGAGACTTGCCGCCTCAAACGGGCTAGTGGATACTGAGTTCCACAATGGAATTGCTCGACGTTCTCTTCATCGCCCTGGTGGTCTGGATCGCCTGGGAATTGATCTCCAACGGCGGTGGCGGCGGGCATCGCGCGCGTCTGCCCATGATGGCCGCCTGATCTTCACCGGAGCGGCATGCCCAGGGTAGCCATCCTGGGCGGAGGCCTGGCGGGCCTGGCGGCCGCGGCCCGGCTGAGCGGCCGGGGCTTTGAGATCGACCTGTACGAAGCGCGCCCGTTCCTGGGGGGAAGAGCCACTTCCTACGCGTTGCCCACCGGCGAGCACGTCGACAACTGCCAGCACATTCTGCTGCGCTGCTGCACCAGCCTGCTCGATTTCTATGGGCGCGTGGGCGTGGCGGACCGCATCCACTTTCACAAGGAATTCTATTTCCTCGAGCCGGGCGGGCGAACGTCGGTGATGAAGGCGGGCCTGTTGCCGGCGCCCGCGCACTTCACCGGGTCGTTTCTCGGGTTGAAGTTCCTCGGTGCGGCGGATAAGATCGCTATCGCGCGCGCCATGCTGGCTATCCGCCGCGAACGCCTGGTCCGCACGGACCTGGATGGCATCAGCATGCTCGACTGGCTGCGCGAAAAGAAGCAGCCGCAACGGGCCATCGACCGCTACTGGCGCCAGGTGCTGGTGAGCGCGGTGAACGAGGATCTCGACCGCATGGCCGCCGCGCACGGCTTCCAGGTCTTCTGGCTTGGCTTTCTGGCCAGCCGCGATGCCTATGAGATGGGCGTGCCGTCGGTGCCGCTGGGCGATCTGTATGAAGCCGCCGCGCGCATTCCCGGCGTCACGGTGCACTATCGCGCCGCGGTGGAACGGATCCACTGGGGCGCGGGACGCGTGGAGTCCATCGAGGCGGGCGGCCGGACGCGGGAGGCCGATTTCTACGTATCGGCGTTGCCTTTCGAGAAACTGCAGCCATTGGCGCCCTGGCTCGACGACACCATCCGTCACTTCACCCACTCGCCGATTACGGGCATTCACCTGTGGTTTGACCGCGCCGTGACCACACTGCCGCACGGAACGCTGCTCGACCGCACCGTTCAGTGGTTCTACAACAAAGACGGCGGGCGCTATCTCATGCTGGTGGTGAGCGCTTCCCGCCAGTTGACTGAGATGGGCCGCGGCGAAGTGGTGGATCTCGCCGTGCGCGAACTCGCCGAGTTCCTGCCCGAAGCCCGCCACGCACGCCTGGAAAAGGCGCACGTGGTGAAGGAAATGCGCGCCACGTTTTCCGCCGCGCCGGGACTTGAAGCGCACCGCCCCGCCAATCGCACCCCTTACGCCAACTTTCTGCTGGCGGGCGATTGGACCAGGACCGGCTGGCCCGCCACCATGGAAGGCGCCGTGCGCAGCGGCTATCTGGCCGCGGACGCCTTGACGCAAATGCGGGCTAACGATAGTAGAATAGGCACTGGTCTTTAGGGAGGTTCCATGTTGACTCTTGGGTGGCGAGGTGTGTTTCTCGCTCTTGCGTTATCCCCGGCCGTTCTGGCCCAAACTTCAAAAGCTCTCATTTCCGGGATCGTGACCGATGGCAGCGGCGCGGCCATTTCCGGCGCCAAGATCACCGTTACCGATATGTCGCGCAACCTCGACTACAAGGCCGAGAGCAATGCCTCGGGCTTGTATCGCGTGGTGGAGCTGACGCCCGGTCTTTACCGGGTGACGGCGGAATCGGCCGGCTTCCGCACCTACGTGCTCGAATCGCTGCCGCTTTCCACGCAGCAGAACGCCTCGCTCAACATCTCGCTCGAAGTGGGCGCGGTGACCGAGAGGGTGCAGGTTACGGCCACCGGCCCTCTGCTCGAAGCTTCGAGCGCGACGCTCAGCTCGGTGGTGGAGAACAAGAAGATCATCGACCTGCCGTTGAACAACCGCAACGTCTACTCGCTGCTGCGGCTGGTGCCGGGCATCACGCCTTCGACGCCCAATCAGGAAAGCGATTTCTTCACCAGCACCATCCGGTTTTCGATCAACGGCGGGAAAGAGTCGCTCAACGACATTCAGCTCGATGGCGTCACGGCCATGGTGCAGAGCGACATTCAGGGCATTTACGGCGCCTCCGCCATTCCTTCGGTGGAAGGCATCCAGGAGTTTCGCGTGCAAACCAACGCCTACACCGCCGAATACGGCCGGTCGGGCGGCGGGCAGGTGACGATGGTCACCAAGTCGGGCAGCAATCAGTTCCACGGCAGCGCGTTTGAATTCCTGCGCAACAGCGCCATGGATTCGAAGAACTTCTTCCTCAACCGTTCCGGCGGGCAGAAGGCGGCGTTCCAGCAGCACCAGTACGGCGTCAGCGTGGGTGGACCGGTGAAGAAGGACAAAACATTCTTCTTCGGCCTGTATGAGAAGCGCCTGGTGAAATCGGGCAGCTTCGCCACTTACACGGTTCCGACGCCGCAGCAGATGTCGGGCGATTTCTCGGAGACGCGCCAGGCCAACGGCGCCCTGCGCACGATCTACGATCCGTTCACCACGACGGCCGACCCCAACCGCGCCGGTTTCTCCATCCGCACGCCGTTTGCCGGGAATCGTATTCCCACTTCGATGTTCGATCCGGTGGCGGTGAAAGCGATGGCCCTGTGGCCGAAGGCGAACCAGCCCGGCTTTGCGTTCACCAATCAGAACAACGTGGCCATTCAGAAGGTGCCACGCTCGCCCACCGACCGCGGCGACTTCCGCGTGGACCACAACCTGAATGAAAACCGCCGCTTTTTTGTCCGTTACAACCGGTTCAAGCAGGCCACCGGTGCCGCCGATTTCTGGGATAACGGCGCCACACCGAGCGACGGCATCATGTACTGGGGTTCGCACAACGGCGCCGCCGATTATACGGAAACCATCGGCTCGGGCACCATTGTCAACATTCGCGCCGGCGTCAGCCGCTTCAACGCCTGGCGGCCCGCGTTCTCCTATGGCTACGACCTGACGCAGCTTGGCTTGCCCTCGGCGCTGCAGAATGTGGCCCAGAGCTACGGCGCCCCGCGTATTCCGCGGTTCGACGTGCAGGATTATACTTCCATCGGCCCCAATAACGGGTCCACTTACCGCAGCGACAACACGTCTTACACAGTGGTGGGTAACCTCACTAAGATCTCCGGCCGCCACAGCATGAAGTTCGGCGGCGAATGGCGTACGTTCACGCTCGGCTTCGCGCAGTTCGGCTCCTCGCCCGCCAACTTCTCGTTCACGCGCGCCATGACACAGGGTCCGGACCCGCGCACGGCGGTCGGCGGCGACGGATTCGCTTCCTTCCTGCTGGGAACCGGCACCGGCGGCACGGCCACGCACCGCATCAAGCCCGCCAACCTGAGCCGTTACTATGCCATGTACGCCCAGGACGATTTCAAAATCAATCAGAAGCTGACGCTGAACATAGGACTGCGGTATGAGATCGAAGGCTCCACCACCGAACGTTATGACCAGCAGACGGTGATGGATCCTTATCTGCGCAATCCGCTGTCGGATCGCGCGGGCAGAACCCTGCTCGGCGGATATCTGTTTGCGGGCGAGGATCAGAGCCTCGGCCGGCGCGGCATTCGCAACAAGGAGCACAAGCTCAATCCGCGCATTGGCATCGCCTATCAGGTCAACTCGAAGACCGTCATTCGCACCGGTTACGGTATTTTCTACGGCGTGCCGAAGTTCGCCGCCACCGACCGCTGGACGGGCGCTCCGTATGCGAGCGCGACGCCCTGGCAGTCGACCCTGGACGGCATCACGCCAAACGAACTGCTGCGCAATCCCTTCGTGCGTGGTTTCGTGCTGCCCACCGGCCGCTCGCAGGGCCTGCTTTCGGGCGTGGGCTTCGCTTTGAGCTCCGCCTGGCCCGATCAGATGCGCACGCCTTACAATCAGCAGTGGAACTTCACGGTGCAGCGCCACCTGACCAACGACACAATGATCGAAGTCGCGTATGCCGGCAACAAAGGAACGCACAACGAACTGGCGCAAGGCGATATCGGCCAGTTGCGGCCGGAACTGCTGACCCCCGCCAGCGGGATCAACGACACCGTGCAGAATCCCTTCTTCGGATTGATCGATCCGGCCAGCCTGGTGGGAACGCCAACGGTTCTGCGCGGCCGCCTGCTGCGCGGAGAGTATGCCCACTTCACCGGTGTCGGGCCCGGTTCGCCGGCCTGGGGCAACAGCAACTACCATGCTCTGCAGTCGCGTTTCGAACGCCGCTTCGGCGGCGGCACCAGTGTGATGGTGTCCTACACGTGGTCGAAGACCATCGCCGATTCCTCCGACGGCATCTGGAGCGATGCCAACGGCACGCTGCGCAACTGGTACTGCCGCGACTGCGAGCGTTCGCTCAGCGCTTACGACGTGCCGCACCGCGCGGTAATCAACTTTAACTACGAACTGCCGTTTGGCCGCGGCAAGCGCTTTGGCGGCAACTCGAGCTGGCTGGTCAACGGCATTCTCGGCGGCTGGCAGACCAACGGGATCCTGACGCTTGGCTCCGGCCAACCGCTGATCTTCAGCCAGACGACCAATAACAGCTTCTCGTTCGGCGGCTATCAACGTCCCGATTCCTCCGGCCAGGACGCCCAGTTGGCCAACCGGTCCATCGACCGCTGGTTCGACACCACGCAGTTCCGCGTGGCGCCCAACTATACTTTCGGCAACCTCAGCCGCACCCATTCGGTGCTGCGCAAGGACTGGACGCGCAACATCGACTTCTCGATGTTCAAGAACATCCGCTTCACCGAGCGTTTCAATCTGCAGCTTCGCGGCGAGGCGTTCAACCTCGCCAATACGCCGCTGTTCGGCAATCCCAACAACAACGTGGAATCTGGCGCCTTCGCGACGATCACGGGCCAGGACAATCCGCCGCGCTCGGTGCAGATCGGTTTGAAACTGCTGTTCTGAAAACGCAACGGACATGCTTTCCACGATCGTTTTTCTATTGGCGCTGCCGGCGGCGGCCCAGCAGCAACCGGCCCAGCCGGCCGAGCCCGCTCGGCCAAGGCGCACGCCTCCGCCCACTCGCGATCCGAACACGCCCGGCTATGTGAAGGCGAAGGAACTGCCCGACGGCGCGGTTCCTTCGCCCAAGCAGAACGGCAACTTCATCATCGGGCCCACGCATAACCCGGCGCCCGAAATGGAGGTGAAAGAGGACGTGCCAAAGGGCGACGTCTTCGAATTCACCATGGAATCGAAGGACAGCCAGATCTATCCCGGCATCGCGCGCGAGCCCAATACGTTCGCGCGGGCCGATCCCGCCGACCCGGGTAAGGTGATCGTCAACAGTTACCCCGCGCCTTACACGCGCAAGGTGGCCGTCTATGTTCCCAAACAGTATGTGAAGGGCACGGTGGCTCCATTTATCGTGGGCGCCGACGGTCCGGACCGCATGCTGTTCGCCGCGCTCGACAATTTGATCGCCGCCAAGCGCGTGCCGGCGATGATCGCCGTTTCGATCGCCAACGGCAGCGGCGATGCGCAGGGCAGCCAGCGCGGCCTGGAATACGACACGATGTCCGGCCTTTACGCGCAATTCGTCGAGACCGAAGTGCTGCCGCTGGTGGAACAGAAGTATGGCGTCAAGCTGACCAGGGAACCGGACGGCCGAGCCACGATGGGCTGCAGCTCGGGCGCATCGGCGGCGTTCAGCATGGCCTGGTACCGCACCGACTTGTATCATCGCGTGCTCAGTTACTCCGGCACCTATGTTTACCAGCAATGGCCGTATAACGCGGAAACGCCGCACGGCGCCTGGGACTATCATGAGTCGCTGATTCCGAAAAGCCCGAAGAAGCCGTTGCGCATCTGGATGCACGTCGCCGACCGCGACAACCTCATCACGCGCGACAACTACCATGACTGGGTTCTGGCCAATCAGAACATGGCCAAGGTGCTCGCCGCCAAGGGGTATCCTTACCAGTTCGTGTTCGCCAGGAACGCCTCGCACTGCGACCGCGCGGTGAAGGCACAAACCCTTCCCCTGGCGCTTGAGTATGTGTGGCAGGGCTACAAGCCCGTGAAGAAATAGCGGCCTACTTGGGAAAGTCCGGGCGCTGCATCACGCGCTCGGCCTGCCAGAGGTGACGGCGTGCGTGCGTAGCCATCAATTCGAATCCTTTTCCCAGGCTGAGCCGGATCCACCTGGTCACCGGCGACGTCACTTTGATGCGCGCCAGGTCGAGCCCGGCCGCGCGCTCGATGCGATCGAGTAACTGGTCGTGCGCGGCCAGGAATTCCCGCGCCACGCGGGCGGCGTCGATCTCCACCGGCGGAAGGAATGCCTTCGGCGCCCTCAACTGCCGGCTGGGCGGCGGCTCCATCGACTTCACCATGTAGCGGCTGAACCAGCCGTAGCGGAACGGACCTTTCGACTTCTTTCCGGAAGCGATCCCCTTTTCGATCGAGGCGTCGAGCATCGGCAGGTATTGGTTCACCGTCACGGTGAGATGGCTGATGCATTCCCCCACCGACCAGGAACCCTCATCCGGCCGCCAGCGCATCTGGGCCGGTGTCAATTCGCGGGCGATTTCTCGCACGGTGGCCTGAGCCTGCCGGATCTGGCTGCTGATCGCGGTCGTCTCCGGCACAAGCGTCATTGTGGTTGCCCGCGACACACGCATAGTATTTCATCTTACCAATGCGTGAGGGAGCCGTCGGGGCGGATGAACACGTTCCTCCGGCCGGGCTCGGTTACCTCCCCAATTTGAGTCAGCAGTTTGGGCTCGATGGTCACGCCGAGGCCGGGCCGCTGATTGGCCAGCGCCTTGCCGTTCTTGAAATCGAGGCATTCGGGCAAATGGGCGATCGGGCGGCCGCCATAGTTGTATTCCATGATGACCGGGCCGGGGAAGGTGGAAAGGCAGTTCACCAGCGCGGCGGTGGCCACGGGCCCGGTGAAGTGCGGAACGATGCCGACGGCGTGGGTTTCGCAGATGGCGGCGATCTTCATCATCTCGGTGATGCCGCCGACGTTGGGCAGGGTGGCGCGGATGTAGTCGATGTCGTGATTCTCCACCAGCTTGTTGAAATCGTAGCGCTGCCCCCACTCCTCGCCATGGGTCAGCGGAACGGTGGTCATCTGGCGGAGCTTCGGCAGATCCTGATGGGCATGCTCGTCGCGGACGGGATCCTCGACGAAATACGGCTCATAGTCTTCGATGAGTTTGCAGGCGCGAACGGCGTCGGAATAATCGAAGCGCTGATGGAAGTCGATGCACCAGTCGCCATCGGGGCCGACGCCTTCGCGTACTTCCTTGCAGTCGGCGGCGACTTTGCGCACGCGCTCATGGGTATTGAAGCGCTCGCCCATCTGCGTATCGCCCGCGCCCATGCGGAAGGCGCGGTAGCCCGCTTCCATGGTGGCGCGCGCACGTTCGCGCAGACTGAGCCGCTGCGCCTGCTGCCCTTCGCGGCGTGCGCCTCCGGTGGCATAGCATTCGCAGTGATCGCGCACCACGCCGCCCAGCAGCTCATGCACCGGCAGCCCCAGCGCCTTGCCTTTGATATCCCACAGCGCCAGATCGAGCGCGCCCACGGCGTGAATCTTCTCGCGGCCCGGCGGATAGAACCAGCCGATGTACATTTCCTGCCAGATGGCTTCGATGCGGAAGGGATTCTTCCCGATGAGGTGGCCGGCGCACTGTTCCAGCGTGTCCTTGGCGCCGCCTTCGCCGATGCCGGTGATGCCGGCGTCGGTTTCCACCGTCACCAGCATGTTGCTTTGATTGAAAAGCTGGTTGAGGTCGGGCGGACGCCAGATACGCACGCGTGTGATTTTGGCTTTGGGCAGCGCGGCTTCTGCCAGGGGCGCTTTCATCGCGGCGCCCGCGACGGCAAGGGATTGGAGGAAAGTTCGGCGGTTCATGGCGGATTCCCGTTTCCAGATTGTATCCCGCGCGTTGAGCTATCGTTGAGTCGATGACCCCGTTTCGCCTGGCCGCTACGGTTGCCGCGGCGGCGGCGCTGCTTGAGGCACAGCGTGCGTTTCGCGTCTTTGAGGCGATGGAGGGCGCGGCGTCGGAAGCGGATTTGCCTCGCGACTACAACGCCAAAGCGGAGCTGGTGCTGGGACGTCTGATGTATCCTTCGCGCGGCGGCTTCGGGCGGCGCGGCGGGGGCGACTGGCTCCATGGCGGCACCAACTGGACCGTCGATTATCCGCGCGGCGATCGCACCTTCGCCGCCGCCATCCGGCGTCTGACGCTGATCGACGTACGTTCGGTGGAGCAGCCCGTCAATCCCGACGACGGCGGCGATATCTACTATTGGCCCTATTTGCACGTGGGCATGCCGGGAAGCTGGTCGCTATCGGACGCGCAGGCGGCGAAGATCCGCGACTATTTACAGCGCGGCGGCTTCCTGTTGTGCGATAGCCTTTTCGGTAGCGACGAGTGGAAGGGATTCGAAGAGGGATTGCTCGCCATCTTGCCGGGGGCGCATGTGGAAGATCTCAGCGATGGCGACGCCCTGTTCCATACGCTTTACGACATCAAGGAGCGCTATCAGGTGGCGAACTTTCGCAGCATGGCGCGCGGACGTACCTATCGCGCCGATGGCAGCGTTCCTTACTGGCGCGCGGTACGCGACGGCAAGGGCAGGGTGGTGGTGGCGATCACGTTCAACTCCGATCTCGGTGATTCGTGGCAGTTGGCCGATAACCCGCAGTACCCGGAGAAGTACTCCGCGCTCGGCATCCGGCTCGGCTTGAATTATCTGATTTACTCGATGACGCACTGATGTTTCTCAGGGACCTGATCCGATCTTTTCGAAGCGCCAAGGGGGCCAGTTTCGCCGCCATCGGCACGCTCGCCCTTGGCGCCGCCGCGTCGGCCGCCGTGTTCACGCTGGCCAACGCGCTGCTGTTCAAGCCGCTGCCTTACCGCGAGCCGGAACGGTTGATGGCGATCCGCACGGGCCCCGGCGGCGTATCGTGGCAGGATGTGCGCGATGTGGTGGAAAGCTCTTCCACGATTGAAGCCGCCGCGGTTTACAGAGGACGTACCTGGGGCTTCACCGATGCGGCGAATCCGGCACCGTCGGTGGTGCTTTCGGGCATGGTCAGCGAGGATTTTTTCCGCGTGCTGGGAGTGGACGCTTCATGGGATGACGATCCAGGGACGGTGTGGCTGACCCATACGTTCTGGCGGCAACGCTATGGTGGCGACCGGGGCGTGGTGGGCCGGCGGGTGTCGCTCAACGACGTGCCGTATCGCGTTGTGGGCGTGCTGCCCGAGGACTTCCGCTTTCCCATGCGCGCGGGTACGCCTGAGCTCTACATTCCTCTCGATCGCGCGGTGTACTGCTGCCAGCGGGACGGCCGCGGTCTTGATGCGATCGCGCTGCGGAAGCCCGGTGTGAGCCTCGCCGCCGCCCGGGGCGAGATGGCGGCCGTGTCGCGGCGGCTCGAAGAGAGCTTCGGCTCCACCAATCGTGGCGTGGAGTTTGCGATATCGGACCTTGGTATCTTCCTCGCCGGGGAGCGCCGCCAACCGCTGCTGCTGCTGGCGGCCGCGGTGGCGATGCTGATGCTCACGGGCGCGCTGAACGCCGGGGGCATCCTGCTGGCGCAAACGGCCGGGCGGCTGCGCGAGGCGGCGATCAAGGCGAGCCTGGGCGCCGGCTGGAGCGCACTGGTTCGCGACCGGCTGGCGCATGGCACGGCGTTGGGGCTGGCGGCGGGTGCGCTGGGGCTGCTGGGGTCCACGCTGCTGCTGGCCGGTGCGATGCGGGTGCCCGCGGTGGCCGACGCGCTCGAAGGATTCGCGCGTGTTCACACGCTCGAAGCCGATGGCCGCGTGGTGGCGTTCTGTTTCGCGGCGGCCCTGGCGTCGGCTTGGATCGCGAGCCTGGCTCCGGCCTTGTTGTTGCGCCGCGTCAACCTCGAAGCGCTGCTGCGGGCGAGCCACAACGCTTCCTCGGCGCCGGTGGCGGTGCGCGCCCGGCAGGCGCTGGTGGTGGCGCAGGTGGCGGCTACGGTTACGCTGCTCGGTGTGAGCGGCATGCTGATGCGCAGCTTCTCGAACCTGTTGCACGTCGATCGCGGATTCCGCACGGAGCGGATCTATTCGGCCGGCATCGGCATTCCCGAAGCCCGCTATGACAGCGATGAAAAGATGATCGGCTTTCATCGCCACGTGATCGAAAAGCTGAAGGCTATTCCCGGAGTGAGTGAGGCGGGAGGAGCGGCGGGATTGCCTGTGGGACCGATGAGCACTCACATTCTGCTGGCGGGTGAATCGACTCCGCTGCGCGAACGCGCCCGCGCCGATGCGGCCGTCGCTTCGCCGGATTTGCTGGGCGTGCTCGGCGTGCCGCTATTGCGGGGCCGCGGCTTCTCCGATCGCGACCGCTGGGGCACGCCGCTGGTGGTGCTGGTCAACCAGTCGTTCGTCTCGCAACATCTGAAAGGCCGCGAAGCCGTGGGCAGCCGCTTGCGGTTGGGCTTCTACAACGGCTTCGCCATGAAGCCCTGGTCGGAATTCGAGATCGTCGGCGTCATGGCCGACACGCGCAGCCGCGCCGTCGACAAGCAGCCGGAACCGATGGTGGTGCTCAGCTCCCTGCAAGTGGCCATGGAGGGGTTCGTTTACTACGTGCGAACGGCGCTGCCGCCGGGCCATGCGATTCGCGACGCGGTGTGGAGCATCGACCGCAACCTGCAAGCCGTACACACGGTGCCGTTGGCCGGCCGGCGCGATCAAGGCATGGAGAATCGCCGCCTCAGTCTCTGGCTGCTCAGCGCTTTCGCCGTGGTGACGCTGTTGCTGGCCGGTGTGGGGCTCAGTGCGGCGGCCGCCGCCTCGGTGGCCGAATCGCGCAAGGAAATCGGAATTCGCTGCGCGCTGGGATCGACGGCGGCGCAAACGGCGATGCGTGTGGTGCGGCGCACCGCGGCGCTCACGGTGCTGGGATTCGCGTTGGGAATTGGTGCGCTCGCCGCCGCTTCCAGCCTTTGGCGCAGCCAGTTGTATGGCGTGGCGCCGCTCGATCCTCTTGCGCTATGCGCCGTCGTCGTTTTGCTGCTGCTCGCGGTGGGGACGGCCGCGGCGCTGCCCGCCTGGCGTGCCGCGCGCGTGGATCCGGCCGAGACGCTGCGCGGTTAGATTTTCAAAAACAACTGGCGCCGGTACATCCACAACAGAATCAGCCAGTACATCGCCAGCACCGCCGCGCCTTCGAGCAGCGGCTGCAGCCCGGCGCCCAGAAACGCAAACGCATCCGGCCCCAGATGGATGCGGAACGAACCCACGAAGAACCGTTCCAACAGATGCGCGATCAGATAGGCCGCAATCGAATTGAGCCCGATCACCTTCAGCGGGAACAGCCACCGCCGGTTGCCCAGCCGGCAGAATCCGGCCAGCAGGAGAAAACACATGCCTCCGCTGAACAGCGTCCAACCCGGCGTCCAGATACGTTTCACCACCGGGCACAGGCCGGTGAAGTGCAGCGCCTGACCGGCGGCGATTCCAGCCGCGCCCGTGCGCAGAAACAGGCCGTAGGGAATTCGCGGTTGCGCGTCGCGCAGCCAGGTGCCCGCGATCAAACCGAGTATCATCGTGCCAAGCGTAGGCAGAAAGCTCGACGTCAGATAGCCGCCTCCATTGAATAGGAATGGCCTGGGCCGCGGGAACAGATTGAGGAACCAGCGGTCGAACGCCGCGCCCGGATTGCTGTTCTTATTCCAGTGCGAAGCGAAGCCTGTATAGTGATGCTCCCAGTTCTGGGGCACGCCAACAGCGGGGTAATCGAAATCGGGGCCGGGGGCCGGATAGATCGCCCACACGAGCCAATAGCCCGTGAGAATCACAGCCAGCGCCACCCACATCGCGCGGCGCCGGCGGAAGCCGAGCAGGAACAGAAACGGATAGCCGAAGCCGATTTGCGACAGCGTGTCCTCGAAGGTGAAGTTGGTCTGCGTGCTGTTGGTCGAACGCAGAAACACGCCGAGCGCGGCCAGCAGGAACGCTCTCCATAACGCATGCAGGAAGAGCCGGCCGAAGGCCGCTCCTTTCGCCAGGCGGCTGGCGATGGAATAGGGCAGGGCAACACCCACCAGGAACGAGAACGAAGGCTGAATCAGATCGTGCAGCGAGCAGCCCGCCCAGGGCACGTGCGACTGGTGGTAAGAGAGGAAGCTCCAGAACCAGTTTCCCGGATGCGCCGCCGCCACGCGCGAAAGCCGCAGCACTTCGGCCATCATCAGAAACATCACGAAGCCGCGATAGATATCGACGGCGTCGTTGCGGCCGGCTTTCATAGACCCTGGCAGTTTATCACTTGACTCCTCCGCCGATTTCTCTTACATTGTTGGAGTAATGGCGAAAGCGGATTCCATCGGTCAACTCGAGCAACTGGTTCTCACGGCGATTCTGCGCTTGGGGGACGACGCTTATGGCGTATCGATCCACTCGACGGTAGAAGAATTGACGAAGCCCCGCGCGGTCTCGCTGGGGGCGATCTACGTGACGCTCGACCGGCTGGAGAGCAAGGGGATGCTGACGTCGCGCCTCACCGATCCGACGCCGGAGCGCGGCGGGCGGGCCAAGCGCTGCTACCGGCTGGAGGCGTTGGGTGAGCGGGCGCTGAAGGAATCGGCCGTTACCGCCAAGCGCATGTGGGACATGATCGGCTCGGCGCTGGGCGGCCGGAAGTGGGTCAAGGAGTATTGAACATGCCTCCGAAAAAGCTGGAATCGATGGTGGCGTTCTTTCTGCCCGCGGCGGTGCGGGAACACGTTCTGGGCGATTTGCAGGAGCGCTACCGGTCGCCGTCGCAGTACGCCTTCGACGGGCTGCGTACGGTGCCAATGGTGGTGGTGGGACGCATTCTGCGTACGGCCAAGCCGCGCCGGTTGGCACTGGAAGGGGCGTCGATTCTGCTCGCCTATTATGCGGGCTCGGTGTTTGGCGGCGGCGAGGGGATACGTGTCTGGCTGGCGGCGGCGATCACGCTGACGGCCTTGGTGGTACGCGACGCCTACACCGCCATCGAATGCCGCGTGCGGCCGGTCACGGCGTTTGAAGCGGCGGTCACCGGCTGGCTGATTCAACTCGGGTTCGGCATTCTTCCGGCGAAAACCGCTTTGCTGGGCGCTTCAATTAGCGCGGCGCTCTTACTCATGGTGCGGCTCAGCGGGGAGTCACGCGCGCCGCGCGCGGTGACGGGTTCTCTCGATGAGGTTCCCGAGAGGGCACGACGTTTCGAGAAGACGGTGCGAGGGCGCAATCTGCGCGAGTACGCGGGTGTGGGGATGGTCCTGCTTATGTTCGGATTCGCGGCGTCGCGGGCAAAGGATTGGACGCAGTTTGCACCACCGTTGTTGATGTGCGCGGGCGCCTTGCTCACCGGCTGGCTGCTCCGGAAATACGGCACTCCGCTGCGATTGCCGCCGTCGCTTGAGGGCATTGACTTATTGCGGTTCTATCGCACGGAAGTAGAACGCCAGCGCCGCCTGTTGAGCACTGTCTGGCGCTGGTATTTAGGACCGCTGATTCCCGGCTTTCTGGCAATCTTCATCGGGCAGATGGCGCGCAGGCCCGATTGGAAGACTGCCGTTCCCGCTTTTTTCCTGTTCCTTCTGATGACGAGCGCCGTAATCTGGCTCAACCGGCGCGAAGCGCGGCATTTGAAGCGTGAGATCGAGTCGCTCGACGCCATCGAGAGAGATTTACTCGTACGATAGAAGGGAATGCCGACGGCCTTCCTGCGCACCTATCGTGCACTTGATACCGACCGTTTCTCGCGCGCCGCGCTAGGCGTGGGCCTGGGACTCGCCGTGCTCGGCGGCTGGACGGCGTGGGCGGCACTGAGCCGGCTCACGCTCTACGAAATCACTTCCACCGCGCGGCTGGAAGTGGACCGCGCCAACTACGCCGTGCAATCCCCGTCGCTTGGACGCATCACCGCTACCTATCTGGCCGAGGGGAAGCCGGTGCGCGCGGGCGATCCGCTGGTGGAGCTCGAAACCAGCACGGAGCGTTTGGAATCGAGGGAAGAACAGGCCCGGCTGGCCGCGGTGCCGCCCGAAGTCGAAGCGCTCGAAAGGCAGATTGCGGCCGAAGAATCGGCGCGCGAGGAAGAGCGCAAAGCCACGGCGGCGGCGGTGGAGGAAGCACGGGCCCGCGCCCGCCAATCCGAAGCGCCCGCGCAATACAACGCCGCCGAAGAACAGCGTTTGAAGGAACTGCGCGCGCAGGGTCTGATCGCCGAACGCGAGTATCAGAAGGGACGACTTGATGCCACCGAATCGCGTCTCAACGTGGAACGCGAGAATCTGGCCGCCGGACGCCTGGAGCGGGAGCAGCGTACACGCGAAGGCGATCGCGAGGCGCGAATCGGCGGACTGCGCGCCGCGATCGCGAAACTCGAAGGGCAGATGTCGGCCAGCCGCGCGGCCATCTCCAGGATCGAAAATCATATTGCCTTGCGCACGATTCGCGCTCCCGTCGATGGAACGCTGGCGGAGGCGGCGGTGCTGCGCGTGGGCGGCGTACTCAAGGAAGGCGATCGGATCGGCATCGTCGTGCCGGGTGGACAGATGATCGTAGTGGCGCAGTTTCCGCCCCAGGCCGCGTTGGGCCGGCTGGAACCGGGCCAGAGCGCGCAGGTCCGGCTCGATGGGTTCCCGTGGATGCAGTGGGGCACCGTGCCGGCGACGGTGAAGCATGTGGCGGGCGAGGTTCGCGACGGCTCGGTGCGCGTGGAACTGAGCGTCGATTCCTTGAAGCCCACGCGGATCCCGCTGCGGCATGGATTGCCCGGATCGGTGGAAGTGGCGGTGGAGCGAGTGAGTCCCGCCACGCTGCTGCTGCGGACGGCGGGGGCGATGGTGGCGGCGCCTCGGGAGCGCTAGCCGCTCAGCCGCTCCACTAATGCCGCGCTTTCCGGCAATCGCTTCGGTATCACCGCCAGGTCGGTGTACTTGTGCTCCGAACCTGCGATCGTCTCGACGAACTGCGCCGCCCGGTCCGCCGTAATTCCCGCCGCCGATCCAAACGCGAGATTCGTGTGGATGTTCGTATCCAGCACGTGATTGTCGGCCAGCAGAGACCGCAGCCACTCCGCCGGATTGACGCGAGTCTCAAGCGCCCAGGGCGTGAACTCGGCGAGGAACGTGGTCAGCCGCGTGGCCATCGTCTGGCGCATCCCTTCGACTACCTCGTACTCGCCGCCTTGCGTGTCGATCTTGAGAATCAATCCGCCCTCGATGCCGCGAGCGGCGATGTAGGCGTCGATCGACGTGCAGGGCACCAGCATCGACACGGCCTCCGACGCGGGCACACGATTCACGATGCGGTTGTTCTCGGTGTGGCCCGCTTCGCCGAACAGCAGCGCCGGAAACTCATCCGCCCCAACGGCCATTCTTTCAAAGGCGATCCGCGCCGACTGGTGATTGATGGCGATATTGAAAGGCGCCAGTTGCGACGCCACGCCCGGTTCGAACGCTACCACGCGATTCGGCTTGCCGCACGCTTCAATCAGACGCGCCGCGAAGACGCTGCTGCTGCAGTATTGCGCGCCGACATCGAAGTAAGTGAAATCGAGATTCTGGCGCCAGTAGTGCGCCATCAGGATATCGAGGGCGGACGACTTGGGGCTGGCAAACACCTCTTCCGGCGTACACCTCCCGACGGGAACCGGGCGGTGATCGGTGAGCGCGGCCCGCTTCTGTTCTTCGGGAGCCTGCCGGTAGGCCAGGTCGTCGGTGAACATGAACGCGCGCACCGTGACGAAATCGACCAGCCCGATGTGGCGATTGGCACTGGCGGCCGCCCGCAGCGCCGCCACCTCGGACTCCAGATGGGCGACCCTCTCCAGCAACCCGGCGACGTGGCCCTTCAGCGACCCGTAGGTGACCTTCATTCGAAAGCGGTCAGCTTCGCGGCTTCACGATGAGACGAATCGCCTGAGGAGCGGCGTAGGAGCTCTGCTGCGGCGAGCGCGTTTCCACGCGGCCTGAAATATAGATCCACTGTTCCACCGGTTCGGCAGAAGGCAGCGCCTCGATGGTGAATGTACGTTTGGTCTCGTCCTCGTTGAACAGCACGCCGTTCAGGCCGACATCGAGCACGCGGACACGCGGCGGCAGGTTGCGCACTTCCACCGGCACGCGTCCGCCGAAGTCGCGCTGGCGGGCGATGGTCACGGTCACCTCGGCCGTGCCGCCGGGCTGCAACACGACTTCCCTGGTTTCGGCGGCGACGGAGACATCGGGCTTCGGCATCAACGCCACCATGCGCATCTTGTCGCCGGTATCGGCTTCGTGCGCGATGGACCCGGCGCGTCCCACGATGCGGAACGGCGCGGCGTTTTCGAGCTTGGCGTTCTCATCGGCCGACAGAAGCAGTGTCGCAAACACCTGGCCTTTGCCAAGCGTGCCTTTGGCGGCGCGCAGCCCGGGCGGCAGGCCTTCCACGGAAAGCTCGATCGGGCCGTCGAAGCCGTCCATACGGAAGGCGGTGACGGTAAGCGGGATGGATCCTCCGGCGGGCACATTCGGGTTGCGCGGATCGGCCGAGAGCCGGAAATCGGGCCGCGGCGCGCGCGCGGTCAGGCGGTAGGAATGCGCGGGCGATCCTTCGCCGCGCACATCGCGGATGCGAAGGTAGTAGTCGCCATCGGCGGGCGCGGTGAACTGCAGATAGGAATCCTTGCCATAGCCGGGGCCGCCGTCGTCGTTGCGGTAATAAAGGCGCGCCACCGGCATGCCGTTGGCGGTGAACTTGGCGCCGGGCGGATGCATCTGGACCTTATAAACGGGCTGGTCGATGGCGTGGGCCTCGCCGGTGGTGCCGAAGTAGGAAATGCGCTGGCCGCCGAAGGAGTCCATGACCGCGTCGTCGTCGGGTCCCCGTGGCAGCGATTCGATGCGCATCACTTCGGTGCCTGCCATGAGGTAATCGCCCACCGCGAGCGCATTCCATGCCTGGATGCGAATGCCGCGTGAAGCCGAATCGTGATCGCGCAGAACGGTATAGGTTTCGCTGATGCCGCGCGCCACCGCACGTTCCACGGGCTTGCGATTGGCATCGAGCACTTCGATCTCCGAATCGAGTTCGGAGCCCAGGCGCCGCGCGGCCACCTCAAATACGATCTTCTCATCCTTCACTGCGTGAAAGCGGAACTGCTGCGTTTTACCGGCGGCGGTCAGCCGTCCATTGATGGTGACCGGCAGCGTGAGGGTTTCGGTGGAAGCGGCCTCCACTTCGGGTTCCTCCCCCAGCGCGAGTTTCAACTCGTGCAGGGACTTGCCCGGCCGGATCACGGCCGCGTGCTCATCGAGCGGCGAGGGCTCGCCCTTAACCGCTACCTTTGCCTGCGCCAGGCGGTAACCGGTGACCGCGACCTCGCGTGTCTCGCCACGCCGCAGGCCCAGCGGATAGGCGGTCTTGGCCAACTCATAGCGGCCAAGCTTGTAACGATACGTATGGCTGGCGCGGCCCGATTGCTGGTAGTCGCCGATGCGTACGTAGTAAGTGCCCGCCTTCTCAAATTTGTGCGAGAAACTGGCCGCTTCGGCCGGATCGTTATAGCCGAATTCCCGTATCACCGCGCTGCCCGCGTCGAGGATGGCCACCACCGGCGACAGTGTGGAACCGGTCGCCATCGCGCCGTTTTCAAAGACCAGTTCCTCACCGGCCGCCGCTTGAATCTTGAAATAATCCTGATCGCCGGGCCGCGAAATCGCACCCGCCAGAATCGCCGGCAGGTAGGTATCGAAAGCCGTCTCCGGGCTGTTGTTGGGCTCGGCGTCGGCGGCCTCACCGAAGTAGGGCTCGACCAGCATCGTTGCTTCGGGGCTGGTGCCGAGCGGCGTCAACAGCCGGAACTTCATTACGCCGGCGGCGGCTTCGGGCGCGACTTCCACTTCCACCGTCACCTGATTGCGCGGCGGCAGAGGACCTAGATCCACGGTGGAAACCGTGCCGTTCGAGCCAAGCCGCGTCTCGGCCAGATCGGGCAGTTCTTTCACCCGCAAGATACGTCCCTTCACGCCGGGCTCGCTGAAGTAGATGGCCGTCGCGGAGGCGAGATTGAAGCCTTCCACGGTCACTTCCGTGGTCGCACCGCGCGCCAGGCCCACCGGCGCGATGACGCTGATGGTGGGCGGCGTGATGCGCGACCCGGTGGGATGATCGTTCTTTTCCGCCAGCAGCGGCAACACGGCGAGAAACAAGAGTTTCATGAAAGACTCCCCATTTCGTAGATCGTGAGGGACCCGTCGTAGCGGCCGGCGGCGAGGCGCTTGCCGTCCGGCGAAAAGCGCAGCCCCGTCACCCAATCCGGCTGCGGGACGCTCTTACGCTCGGTGAGCGTCCTGGCGTCGAACAACTTGACGGTCTTGTCGGCCGAGGCGGAGGCGATGGTACCGCCGTCGGGCGACCAGGCCACCTGTAGAATGGCGTCTTCGTGCGCGATCAGGGTGTTCTGGAGTTCTCCCCCCCGCTCGCCGAGCGTCCAGGTGCGAATCGTTTTGTCGGCGCCGCCGGCCGCCACACGCTCACCCGCCGGATCGAGCGCGATGGCATTGACCCCGTCCACCGCGTCGCTCAGCGTGTACAGACGCTCGCCGGTTTCCGGATTCCAGACTTTCACCGTGCGGTCGGCCGCTCCGGACACCAGGCGCTTGCCGTCGGGCGTGAAGGCCACGGCATAGACCGCGTCGATGTGATCCTTGAGCGTGCGCGCTTCCTGGCCGGTGTCCGCCTGCCACAGCTTGATCAGCTTGTCGTAGCTGGTGGTGGCGATGAGTTTGCCATCGGGAGAAAACGCGGCCGAGTAGATGCAATCGGCGTGGCCGGCGATCTGCGCGGCGGGTTTGGCCTGCGCAACGTCCCAGATCCTCGCTTCGCCCTTGACGCCGGGGCGGCCGCCCGCGGCTAGCAGCCGCGTTCCGTCACTCGAAAAAGCGACCGCACGCACGGCGTCGGCGTGGCCTGTGAGGGTGGCGGCGGGACCGGTCAACCGGACCTCGCGAAAGCCGCCAAGAGCCAGTCGCTTGCCATCGGGGCTCCAGGCAAGAGAGAAGACCTGGGCTTTGGGGGCCAGAACGGCGAGTAGTAAGTCGCGGCGTCGCATCAGTGGTTGAAGAGAAACTCTTTGCTGGTGAGCAGGGCCCACAGCATGTCCTCGAGGGCCTGGCGCCGGGCGTCGCGCTGGGCTTCGGCCGAGCCCTTGATCTCGCGCGATTTCGCCAAAGCCGAAAGCATCGGCTGCTTTTCCCCATCGGCCGGGTAGCGCCCATAGGCGGAAAGAAACACATGGTCAAGAAGCCGCGCATCGGAGAGACCAAGTTTCAGGAACAGGTTCACCGTGCCGTCGTTGGCGCTGAGCTTCTTATTCAGCGTATCGCCGTTGATCACGTGCAGCGCCTGCGCGATGGAGGGGTCGAACGAACGCTCCGCCGCGTCGCAAATCACGCGATTGGGACGGCCGAACGCCGTCAGGAACTGCGACTGCACCTGCACGTCGGGCAACTGCAGCGCGCGCGTTCCGGCGGGATATCCGGCGAAGGCGGTGGGAACGCCGGTGACCTGAGACATCGCGTCGAGAATCACTTCGCCCGGCAGGCGCTTGACGATGTACTTGGAATAATAAATCTGATCGCTTTGATTGGTGGCGTTGGCTTCGGAGGAAAGCTGATAGGCGGCGGAATTGAGAATCAGGCGCATCAGGTGCCTGGTGTCGAAGCCGTGAGCGATGAAGTCTTTCACCAGGGCGCTCAGCAGTTCTTCGTTTGAAGCCGCATTGGCTTCGCGCACGTCATCCACCGGGTCGATCAAACCCCTGCCCATGAAACTTGCCCAGATGCGATTGACCACGGCACGGGCGAAATAGGGATTCTTTGGCGAAGTCAGCCACTTGGCGAAATGGGCCCGGCGGTCGGTCTCCGCATCGAGCGCGAGCGGTTCCCCGTCGAGCGGTGCCGGCGCCAGGGGCCGCAGCAGCCGTGGATGATTGACGTCGCCCTGGTGCTTGGCGAACACCACCACATCGCCCGCCTCCGCGCCGTTCTTGATGCCGACGCGGGCGAACAGGTTCGCCATCTGGTAATACTGCTTCTGCGTCCACTTTTCGAGCGGATGGTTGTGGCATCGGGCGCAAGTGAGCCGCTGGCCGAGAAACGCCTGCGTGACATTCTCGGTGAGATCGATGGGATCTTTATGAAGCTGAAAATAGTTCAGCGCGCCGTTGGTGCGGCTGGAGCCGGACGCGGTGAAAATATCGCCCGCGAAGCGATCCCAGGGCTTGTTGGCCTTCACGCTATCGTGAATCCAGTTGTAGAACGACCACATCACGTTCGGCCGCAGGCGGCGGCTGGACACCAGCATTAGGTCAGACCACTTATAGGCCCAATAGTCGACGAACTCGTCGCGTTCGAGCAGCCGGTCGATCGAGCGGGCGCGCTTATCGGCAGATTTGTCCGTGAGGAACTGCTCCACCTCTTCGGCCGTCGGCAGAATGCCCGCCGTATCGAGATAAGCGCGGCGGAGGAAGTCTTCATCCGATGCGGCGGCCGAAGGCGCGATGTTGAGGCTCTTCCACTTGGCCAGGGCGAGGTCGTCGATGAAATTGCGCCTGGTGAACTTGCGGTAGTCGCTCTCGGAAACCTTGTTCTCAAACGGTGAGATCACGCGCGAGTAAATGATCTTCGAAGAGAACCAAAGGGTGATGGCGGCCTCGCCATGGCCGGTCATCTTCACCTTGCCGTAGTCGTCCACCAGCGCCACGCCCTCATTATTGGAACTGTATTTGACCCAGCGGGTGACGTCCTCGACGCGGCCATCTGAGTACTTCGCACGCACGACGATGTTCTGTTCCTGGCCGGGTTTGAGGATCGCCTGCTTGGGGAACGCTTCGAGCCCCACCACTTCGGCGTCAGAGTTGGAAGGCGGTGGCGTGCCGGCGGCGATCCACTCCTCAAGGATGCGGTATTCGAGCGTGCCGGGCTTGATGCGCTGCCCGCCGCCATGCGGAATCTTGAACGTGGCTTTCTGCAACAGCAGGCTGGCCGCGGGATCGGCAAGCGAAATCCGCCGCCCCAGCGCCTGGCGCGTCATCACGTCGTAGTCGAGTTCGGGGTCGTAGCCGCGCAGCGTGAGCTTGAAGCCGTTCTTGCCGGCCTGCGCGCCGTGGCAGGCGCCCTGGTTGCACCCTTGCTTGGTGAGCACAGGCATTACGTGGTTGCGGAAGTTCCAGACGAACGGCGCAGCGGCATTCTTCACGCGCACCGTGGCGGTGGCGGTCTGGCCGTTGGCCGACGCAGTGACGACGGCCTCGCCATCGGCAACCGGAGTCACACGCCCCTGGGCATCGACGGTGGCGGCGGCGGGATTGGAGGAAGTCCAACTGGCGGCGGCCTCGCCGGCCGGGCCCTGCGCGATCAACTGCTGGCGCGATTCCTTGGTGCTCAATTCCACCGAAGGAGGCAGTACGGCCAGTTGCGCCACCAACGAAACCGGCGCCAGCAGCGCGAACAGGCTACGCATGAAACAGCTCCCGGATCGGTTCCGTGCCGCGGTCGACGATCGGGATCGGCCGTCCCTGCGCGCCGGGCAGTTCCGTCTCCAGATCGATTCCCAGCGAATGATAAATGGTGGCGGCGACCTGTGCCGGCGTAGTGGGCTTATCCTTGGGCGCGCCCCCGATATCGTCCGACGCTCCCACCACTTTGCCGCCCTTGACGCCGCCGCCCGCCATGAGAATCGACCAGCATTGCGGCCAATGGTCGCGTCCGCCGGCCGGGTTGACCTTGGGCGTGCGTCCGAACTCGCCGAAGCCGACGACCATCGTTTTGTCGAGCAGACCGCGCTCGCTCAGTTCCGTCAACAGGCTGGAGTAGGCCATATCGAACATGGGGCCCACCAGGTCGCGATAACAACTGATGGGGCTGAACGGCTTCGACCCGTGAATGTCCCAGGTGATTTCGTCAAACACCGTCTCGAACATATTGATGGTGACGAAACGCACCCCGGCTTCGATCAGCCTTCGCGCCAGCAGGCAGCTTTGGCCGAAGCGGTTCATACCGTACTTTTCGCGAATCGCTTCCGGCTCGCGGTGCAGCTCGAACGCCTCGCGCGCCTTGGCCGACGACATCAGCGTGTATGCCTGATGAAACGTGGAATCGAGCAGCCGCGCATCCTGCGAAGTTTCGAATTTGCTCACGGTGCGATCCACCATGGCGCGCCAGTCGCGGCGCCGGTCGACACGCAGCGCCGTCAGATAATCGGGCGGCAGCATGTCGGGCACCCGGAAATTCGGGTCCGAAGGATCGGCATTGAGAACGAACGGATCGTGCGACTTGCCGAGGAAGCCGGCCGACTGGCCGTGCGGCATGTTGCCGCCGGTGTTGCCAATGGGACGCGGCAGCAGCACATGCGGAGGCACGTCGCCCTTGGGACCGCGCAGCTTGCCGAGCACGCAGCCCAGGTGCGGATGCTCCACGCCGCCCTGAAACAGGCGGCCGGTCTGCATCATCTGGTGGCCGGTATCGTGTACGGCCGCGGCGGTGTGATACATCGACCGCACGATGGCGTACTTGTCGGCGACCTTCGCCATGCGCGGGAAATTCTCCGAGATCTCAATGCCCGGCACGTTCGTCTTGATCGGTTTGTACGGCCCGCGAATCTCGATAGGGGCGTTCGGCTTCATGTCCCACGTGTCGAGCTGCGAGGGACCGCCCACCAGCATCAGCATGATGCAGTTGGCGTCTTTCGATTTATCGACGGCGCCATAGGCTTTGAGGCTGGCAAACTGCGTCAGGCCAAGCCCGAGAGCGGAAAGCGAGCCGGCATGCAGGAAATCGCGGCGGCGCAGGCCGTCGCAAAACTCCACCGGACGATCGGCATCGAGACGAATCATTGCGGGTTTCCCCTCCTATCTTGAGGTCGCCTCTATTTTATCCGGATTTTGCTCCATTCGCGCCTTCGAGATCCGCCGGCATGGTGCGATTGCCGGAACCCGGGTCATCGCGGCGCGCTTCGCATCGTCTGTCACGGCTGGCAAGGCAACTACCCGCGGCAGAAAATCCACGGATGAATTCGAGTAGACTGCAGCGCCGATGGCAGGACTGGAACCACGAAAAGGAAAGGCTGGCTCCCCTGCACTTGGACGAGAGCCAGCCTGATTCAGAATTCCTCACGAAGCGTGCGTAAGGGTATTGACAGGTCACTTCCTATCAGAAGGGACAGGTCCCATTGGCGTTGGTGGGAGTCGCCCCTGTGATCATCGCCATCAGGTTCAAACCCGTTGGTGTCCCTGCCTGGTTGGTGACAGTCGCGCGCAGGCAGTTCAGCCCTGGAACGAAGAAGCTGGGATTGTTGACCGTCGACAGGGGAGGGTTACCGGCGAAATGGCCAAATGCATAGATGTTATTGGCATTGAGCGATACCGCCACGCTATTGTCGGCCAATCCTTGAAGCTGAATGGAGGTCGCCGATTCACGGCACCGGCAAAAGCACGTTTGGTAAGTGAAGGAGGACGCGATTCCGGGAGGAGTGCCGATCCAAGTGGCTCCGGCAACATTACCCCAGGAGGACGGTCTGTTCGCCGCCGGAATGGTTGACGCCGTCACCTGGGTCCCCCCGGATGGCTGGACGGTCCACGTAGCCGTGCCTGTGGAAGCGTTGACCCCAGTGTTGCCGTCCGGGCAAGGCGTGAACGTTGGCGCGGCGATCTCCCTCGCCGGCACTCGCTCGGAATGAACTGTACTAACCTCGCTGGTGGCGTTGGCCGCCGAATAAAGGCTCACTACATCCAACTCAACGGGCGACTCGATGAGCGCGTACCCTGTGTTGGCTTGCGGATTGTTGGAGTGGTTCAAAATGTCGGCGCACTGGATGTCGATCGTGCGTGCCGATCCAAGGGTCGTGCTGAAACCCTGCGATAGCGGCCCCTGCTGCTCAAAGCCCAGGCCAAACGAGAAGCGCTTGCGGATCGTAACGTCACCCTCGTGCGGGTTATGAACATTGATCGTTGTCAAAAAGCGTCCCGGCACCAATAGGTCTCCGGCTTTCGACGGGGCGGGAATCACGCCGCAGGCGAACTTCGCAGCGTAGCGGAACCACGATGCGGCTGGCTCGACGGCCGATTCGCACGCGGGGATCTCAAACTTGCCCGCACGCACCTCCCGGTAATTGCCGGTGCCGACGGCGGACTCCATCTTGATGTCGACCTGGCGCCCGCACAACTTCTTCTCTTGCGCCCACTGGATCAGGTCCGCATTCGGGAGACCATCCCAGATTCCGCCGCACCTCTTCTCGCACTTGTTGTTGCCGAACGGCTGTGTGTAACCGCCGTCGGTGTATCTCTGCATTTCCTGCCCATCGGCCGTGACTTTACAAAAACAGGTGGCCGCGAAACCGGTGGAGGTAGTGAGCCATAACCCTAGCAGCATCGGCAGAACGCGAATTGAGAACTTCATTGGTTTGTATCCTTTCGAAGATGCGCCGGCCACTTGTCTCCTCTCGTGAGCGTTCAAATGGCCTTATATCGAGTAGTGATGGAGCATCGAAAGGCGTTTCTCAACGGGCGTGTAAGTCGAATGCCTTGCGATCCACCAGCGCGTGGTGGTGTGGCCGGTCTGGCACTTACTTACAAGTTTAAGTGGAAGAAATAGTAGGAAGGCAACTAACAGCCCGGAACCGCGCGGGGATGCGGCTCCGGGCTTCCGCCGGGCACCGCTACGGAATGGCTTGCCTGACGGTGAACGTTTGACCGGATACCGAGATGGATCCCTGGCGGGATTCACCCGTGGTATTCGCGGCGAGCGTGAACGACACATTGCCGTTGCCGGACCCGCTGCCGCCGGTGATGGTAATCCAGGGCGTGCTGGTGGAAGCGGACCAGGAGCAGCCGGAGCCCGCTATGACGCCGAGCGCGTAACTATTGGCGGCACCCGGATACCAGGATTCGGTAGCGACGGGAGCCACCGAGCATACCGGCGCCGACGAAACCTGATTGATCTGGACCGACACACCGGCGACGGTGATGCTGTAGGTTCTGACGGCGCCCGTGCTGTTGGGATCGATCACGATGCCGGTCGAGCCGTTGCCCGATCCACTCGAACCCGAGGTAATACGAACCCAGCCCGAACTGGAGCTGGCCGTCCAGGAACAGGCCGAAGGCGCGCTGACGGTAACCGTGTAATTCCCTCCGGAGGCCGGGAAGAAGGAGCTGTTGAAGCTGGTAGCGTATTGGCAGGCGCTGCCGATCTGCTTGGTGGTCAGCAGGATATTGCCGATCGAGATCTGGCCCTGGCGGTAAGTGCCCGTATTCTGATCCAACTGATACTGAACCAGGGAGTTGCCGGAGCCGCTATTGGCGGAAGTAACGCGATTCCAGGAACCGACCACGGCCGCCACCCAATTGCAGTTGCTGGGCATCTGCAGGCTCATGGTATAGTTGCCGGCGTCGGGCGGATAGAAACTTTCATAGGCGGTAGGGCTCGACGGGCAGGACGGCGGCGCGACCGGCGGCCCAATCTGATTGAGCGAATAGGAATGGCCGGCGGCGGAGATGTTCGCCGTGCGCACGGTTCCGGCGCTCGTATTGGCACTAACGACGATAGTGGCTGTGCCGTTGCCGGTACCGGAGGCGCCGGCCGTAACCTGAATCCAGGCAACCGGGGAAGTCACCGTCCAGCCGCACAGCAGCCCCGCGGTGATGTTGATGTTATAAGTACCGCCGGCCGCCGCATACCAGGAACTGCTGAAATCGGTGGAGTAGCTGCACAGAATGGACGGCTGGTTCACGGCAAACAGCACGCCGTTGACCGAGATATTTCCGTTACGGGAACTGCCGGTTGCATTGGCGTCGATGGTATAGCTGACCGTGCCCGGCCCGGTGCCGGTGGGTGTGGTCACATGGATGAAGGGGTCGCTTGAGGAAGCGCTCCAGGGACAGCCGGGCAGCGTGACAACGGGAACGGTGTAGGATCCGCCCAACGCGGCGAGCAGAGTCGTTCCAACTCCGAAGGTGATGGTGGGGCAGATGGTCACGGCCCGCTCGCCCGGCGCGTCCTGCACGAGACTGACGCGTCCATGGCTGGAAAGAATCTCGGCGCCGCGCCCCTTGGCGCCGCTGTTGGCATCCACTTCGACCTGGACCGCTCCGTTGCCGGAGCCGGAGGCTGTTCCGGCGATGCGGGCCCATCGGCTGTTGGTTTCGACTCTCCAGGCGCAGCCTTCGGGCGCACGGACGCCGATGTCGTAAGTTCCGCCGTTGGCTGGAAGCTGAGCTTCGGTGACGCTGAAGGTAACCTCGCAGCCCTCGGGAGCGCCGCCTCTCTGATCGACGCGGTAACCCTGATCGCCGACCAGGATCCATCCGCTGCGGGAAGCGCCGGGGTTGGGGTCGAGACGATAAGTCAATTCGCCCGTTCCGAAGCCTGCGCCGCTTGAGGCGATATGCAGCCAGGGGGCCATGCTCCTGGCCTGCCAGAAGCAGCCCGGCGGCGTGCCCACTTCCAGGCGTTCGGAAGCGGCGAACGCGGCGGAAGGAACGCCCACGCCTCGCAGACCCACCGCGCAGCGCTCAGGAGTATGTGCCGGGCCGGCTTCCTGCGCCACAGCGAATGTGACGCCCGCCACCGACAACGCGCCGGACCGTGGGTCCCCGTTGTTTTCGTCCACTGTGAACGATACGCGGCCGTCGCCGGTGCCGGACGCTCCATTGAGGACACGTGCCCATTCCTGATTCGATTCCGCCTGCCAGCGGCAGCCGCCGGGGGCGCGTACGTCAACGGTATACTGGGCCGCGCCCGAGGGGAAATACCCCTTGGTGACGTTCAGAGAGTATGTGCAGCGGGAAGCGCCGCCACCCACCGGCTCCGTGCGGACGACGCCACGAATGGGAGCGCCGTCTCCACAGCGGACGGCCACATAGTAAGAAGTGTCCGGCTTCAGCCACAGCGGCGTCTCCACGCCGTTGGCCAGTGCCGACGAACGGCTGCCGAGAACGAAGGTGCGGATATCGCCCGAGCGCAAATGAGCGAAGCGCTCATCGGAAGAACTGCTCGCGAGAACTGCCGGATCGACGGAAGCGACCAACGGCCGCATGGTTTCCGATTCGCTTGCTTCCACCACGCAGGCGCGCGCCCCTGAAGCCGCATAGCGGAGGGTTACATCGGTGTCCGTGGCGGAGTACTGGATTTGACCGTAGACCAGCCCGGAACTCAACACCAACAGAGTGAATGTGCGAGTCGTCATGCCAAATGTATCGGCCCGCCAGAAACCATCTTGAACAAAATGTCAGGATTGAATGTCAAATTGACGCACGCACGGCCAGTTTGTCAGTTATGAGGGTGAAGGACTAAGCGTTTTACTGGATGGGAGCGCGAAGACCTGGCAGCACCGGCTCGGGTTTCACCGGTTCGAACAAACCGAACGTGAACACGTCGGTCTGGGAGGCGATCGCGACGTACTGCTTACCGTCCACTTCATAAGTGATGGGCGAGGCGTACAACTGCTGGCCCATCTGGTAGTGCCACAGGTGGCGCCCGTCGCGCGCGTCGAGGGCCACCAGGTGGCCATCGTCGTCGCCGAAGAAGACCAGTCCGGCGGCTGTGGATACGGTGCCGGCCCACATGATTCCGGGGCCGGTCATGGGATATTCCCAAACGCGGTTGCCGGTCTTGGGATCGAGCGCGCGCAGATAAAACTTACCGGGTTCCAGCGGAATCTGCTCCCCGCCTCCGCCGGCAAAGTTCCGCATAGGCACCGGTTCCTTGGCCGAACTCACATAGATGTCGCATTGCTCGAGCGTAACCACGTGAAACAGGCCGGTTTCGGGATTGTAGGACGGGGCCATCCAATTCGACGCGCCGCGCACCGAGGGGCATGCCTTGGTTCCTCCAGGCGACGGATCCTTGCCCGGTACCAGAATCGGCCTGCCCTTGGCGTCGATCCCGCTGGCCCAATCCAACTTGTCGACGAAAGGAGTCGCGCGCAGATACTCGCCCGTCACGCGGTCGAGCACATAGAAGAAGCCATTGCGGTTGGCATGCAGGACGACTTTGCGGGGCTTACCCTGCCAGGGGATGTCGATCAGCACGGGCCAGCCCTGGGCATCCCAGTCGTGCGTGTCGTGCGGGGTAAACTGGAAGGCCCACTTCATGCGGCCAGAGTCGGGATCGACCGCCAGCAGCGAACACGACCATAAATTGTCGCCCTTGCGGTCGCCGCCGTAGAAATCGGGCCATGGATTACCGGTGGTCCAATACACCAGGTTCAGGTCGGGATCGTAAGTACCGCTCAGCCACGTGGCCGCGCCACCCCAGGCGAGCAGTTTGTCGCTCCACGATTCCGAGCCCGGCTCGCCCTTGCCGGGAATGGTATAAAGCTTCCACAGTTCCTCGCCGGTGGACGCCGAGTAAGCGGAGAGAAATCCGCGATTGCCGGTGTCGCCGCCACCCACGCCCACGATGACGCGATCTTTCACCACCAGCGGAGCGAGCGTGGCGAAGTAACCCTGGTCCACGCGGGCGTATTTTTTCTGCCACAAAAGCGCTCCGGTCTTGCGGTTCAGCGCCACCAGCGTGCAATCGCCCACGACGAAAAACACCCGGTCGCCGAGAATGCCGGCGCCGCGATTGACTCGATTCACCTCCGATTGATCGTCGCGCCAGGACCAGACTTTGCGGCCGCTGCGCGCCTCCAGAGCGACGATCTCATTGGAGTTGGTGACATACATCATGCCGTCGTGGACCAGCGGCACGGTTTCCAGGCGCCGGCCCGTTTCCATGTGGAACGTCCACTTGGGCACCAGGTTCTGCACGTTCGAACGGTCGATCCGTTTCAGCGGGCTGTGGCGCTGGCCCTTGTAATCGCCGGCATAGGTGAGCCAGTTCCGATTGGGACTCGATTTCAGATCTTCGAACGTTACTTGCGCGGCGAGCGGCAGCGCGAGGGCCGCCAGGACGGCGAATCTCATCGGGTTCGAGCTCCTCGAATGGCGGGGCGTACCGAAAGTCCGCTCAAATAGGCGAGCAGGTCGGTCATGTCTTCCTTGCCGAGTTTGGCGGCGTAACCTTCGGGCATCGGCGATTTCATCGTAAACCGCACGTCCGCCAGGTCCGCGGCTTGAAACAAATGCAACTCCCCGGACTTGTCCACCAACTGCAAATTGTAGTTGGTATGATTTTTCACCATCCCGGCGACGGTGCGGCCATCCCTGGTGGTGACGGTGGCGGGCTGGAATCCGGCAGCCAGCCGTTCCCCCGGCTTTTCGACCGATTCGCGCAGCAGGCCATAGGATCGTGTGCCGCCGATGTTGGTAAGGTCGGGCCCGAGGGCGCCACCCTGCCCGTTGATGGCATGGCAGTTGGCGCAGCCCGCCGCGCGGTACACGCGTTCGCCGTGAACCTTGTCGCCGGCGACGGCCATCGACGACGCCGGGGCCCCCAGCGCGCGCACGTAGGCGACGACGGCCCAGACCTGGTCCTCGGGCAGAGGCGAGCCCGGCATGTCGCTGCCGGGGACTCCTTTTTGAACGGTTTGGAAGACCTGCTGGTCGTTGGACCGGCGAATCAGTTTTCCATCGCGCAGGTTCGGTCCACGGCCGCCTTCTCCGGTTGCGCCGTGGCATCCGGCACAGGAGCCGAGATAAGTCTGTTTGCCGCGCTCGATGGCCGCCGGGTCGTTCATCGCAGGCTGAGCGGCCAGTGTCCACGCCAGCGCCATGGGAAGCAGGAGTTTCATCGGGTCCGCGAAAGGCTATTCTATACCGCGCGGCCGGGTGGAAGGGGTTACTTCTTTTCGATCTGAGAATATTTGCCGAGCGAGGCGATCAGCGGTTCGGCGCTCGAGGGGACGGGCGTATCGCCGCGCACGATGTCCCTGTTCGACATGTCTTTTCCGTACAGGCCGAGAATCGCTTCGCGGTCGGGCCGCAAGGTGGCCCCCTGCAGCGAGACGCCGGCGAAAGCGCCCCTGGCGCGCGACCATGTGAGCAGCTCGGCGCGCATGGTGGCGTCGGTGTCGGCCGAGGCGGTGCGGCCCACCGGTCCCGCAGCCGCCGAGGCGTTCGCGCCGACGGTGAACTTACTCGCGAGCAGCCTGTCGGCCCCGCGCTCGTTCATCACCAGCATCACTACGTCGGTTTCCGATCCGCCGATCTGGAAGCCGACGCTGCCGCCTTCCACGCGCACAGCCCCCGGCGCCGACCATCCGCCACCGTCTTTCTTGCGGCAGGTCACAAAGCCGCGGCCGAATTTGGCGCCGATGACGAAGGCTCCTTTCTTGAGGCCGGGCACCAGCACCGCGCAGGCCGCCCGGTCGAGCAGGTCCCGGGGAATCTCTTTGTCCTTGGTGCCCATGATCTCTTCAAGCATGGTGGTGGCGTTCTGCAGCCGCTTGTCTTCTTCCTGGCCGGCAAACAGCAGCGTGCCGGCGTATGCGAAACACGAAAATACCAGGGTGCGCATCCTGGTCCGATGATAGCTTGCCCGGAAGTTCAGGGGAGACGGGCCGTCAGCGGTTGAGAGCGGCCGGTGGAGTTGATCAGCGTAACGGCCACGCCCGGCGAGCCGATGCCGAGAAACGGCAGCGTGAGGCGGAAGAGGCTGCCGAAACGCTCCGACTGCGTAGCACGATACCAATCGCCAAGCGGAGCGGCGAGCGACACGGTGAAAACGGGGCCGCCGGTGAATTGGAACTCGGCCGCCGTCACTTCGCGGCCGGTGGCGAATCCGGTGAGCTCGATATTGAGCGCCACACCCTCGCGGCGCGCCGAGACCGACGTCAACACTGGAACGGCGCGGGCGATGCGGATGGTGCGCGTTGGCACAGGGTCCGGCGTCACCGCGACACCGTTTGCGGCCACGCTCAATTCCAGCGTGATCGTCCCCGCCGTGGTGCCGGTTTGCAGCAAAAGGGAGGACGCGCCGCCGGGAAACGTAAGCCTGTTCGAACCGCGTGCCACGGTGAACGGGGCGGAACGGCCGGTGGTGAGGCGCACAGCCGGATCGTCGGCACCCGCTTCGGTTTGAAACCGGACGTTGAGCTTTCCGGTCAGGTCGGTGGGGGCGGGTCCGGCGAGTGTGACGGCTACCGGCGCCTGGCGCGCCGCGATGGCCGGAGGCGCTTCGATGGCGATGCGTGGCAGGTCGAGCCGCCCCACGGCAATCGTGTAGGGCTTGCTGCCGGAGGCGCCGCCGGAGTCGCGGGCTTCGATGGTGAAGGAATAAGAACCTTCGCGCGCCGGTACGCCGCGCAGTTCGCCTGTGGCCGCGTTCAAGACGAGCCCGTCGGGCAAACGGCCTTGCGTCACCGCCCAGGCCACATCGGGCAACAGCGTGCGAAGCAGCTCGCGATACGGCATGCCGACCGTGGCGGCGCTCAGACTCTCGTTAGTGGGCGTCAGGTCGAGAATGATGCGCAGACGGAAAGCTTTCGCCGACGCGCGCCCCTTGCTGTCGCGCAGTTGCACGGTGAAATCGAAAAGACCGGCCTCCGTTGGGAGACCCGCGAGAACGCCGCGCGCCGCGTCGATCTCAAGTCCGGCGGGCAATTGGCCGGAGGATACCGTCCAGGAATACGGCGGTTCGCCGCCCTCGGCCGCCAGTGTCGCCGAGTAGGCCACGCGCGCGAAGCCGTCGCGCAGATCGGCGGTAACGATGGTAAGCGGCGCGAGCACGCGCGCGGTGAACGCCTGGGTGGCGACCTGGCCGGACGCATCGCGCGCCTGAATGGAAAACGGATACGAGCCCGCTCGCGTTGGGGTGCCGGTCAGCAGCGCGCCATCGGAGGTGAATTCCAGGCGCAGGCCATCGGGCAGCGCGCCGTTGAGCAGCGTCCAGGTAAGCGCTCCCTGCGCGTCGAGCGCGGCGATCTTCTGTTCGTAGGCGACCCCCGCTTCGGCGATGGCAAGCGTGGTGGGACTCAACCGCAGCACGTCGCGTACCAGGAGCTTGAAATCCTTCGAGGTCTCGGTAAACGTGGCGTCGACGGCGCGGATGGTGAAGCTCGATTCGCCCACCGCCGTTGGACGTCCGGAAATGGTGCCGGTGCCCGGATCGAGCAGAATGCCGGCGGGCATGGCGCCGCCCGCGACGCTCCATACGATCGGAGTGCGCGCGCCCGCGGTCTGCAGTCCCGCGTTATAGACGACGTTGATATTCGCGGGCGGCAGCGATTCGGTCACGATGCGGAACCCGTTCTGGATGGAGATGGTGAGCGACCGCTCGGCGGTGGCGTTCACCGAATCGGTGACGCGAAACAGAACGGCGTATTCGCCCGGCTCCACCGGTGTGCCGGTGATCTGGCCGGTGAGTTCGCCCAGTTGCACCCCTAGGGGAAGGGAACGCGGTGTCACGCTCCAGCGATAGGGGGGCTTGCCATCGACGGCGGTGAGCAGTTCGTTGTACGGAGTTCCCGCCGAACCGGAAGCCAGCGTGGCGGTGAGGATGCGAAAGACGGTATCGACCGAGATCACGACGGACCTGGTGGCCGAACCGCCGGTGGCATCGGTCACGCGCACCGTCACCACCCAGGCGCCGCTGTTGGTGGGCACGCCCGATACCACGCCGCTTGGATCCATGATGAGACCGGGCGGCAATCCGGCCGCTTCGAAGGCCAGCGGCGGAACGCCTCCGATGGCGGTCACGGCCCCTTGGTAGGGAGAATCGATCGTGCCGTTGGGAAGCCGTTCGGTCGTGATGCTGAGCAGGTCGCCGACGGTGAGCGTAAAAGACCTGGTGACGATGCCGTTATCGGCGTCCTTCACCGTCACCTCGAAGGCGAACTCGCCGGCGGCAAACGGCGTGCCCGTCAGTTGGCCGCTGAACAACCCCAGTTGCAGTCCGATGGGAAGCGTGCCGGAGGAGATCGTCCAGGTCAAACCTCCGAGACCGCCCATGGCCGCGATGGTGGCGCTGTAGGGCGCGCCGACGCGGCCGGCGGGTATGGTTTCGGTGGTGATGGTCATCGCACCGTTGATGGCGACGCTCAGTTGGCGCACCAGCGAGACCTGGGCGCTGTCTGTGACTCGAATCAGGAACGGAAACACGCCCGGTGTGAGCGGCGATCCGCTGATGGCGCCTTCGGCGCTCAGTTCCAAGCCGGGAGGCAGTTCGCCGCCCGCCAGGGACCAGGTGTAGGACGGCGTGCCTCCACTCGCGTTCAACGACTGGAAGTAAGTGGCGCCGGCGCGTCCAGCCGGTAAAGCGAGTGTGGTGATGGCCAGTGAGGATACCGCCGGCGGCGGCGCGGCGATCTGCACCGTGATGCGTTGGGTCGCCGAGCATCCGGCGGCATCGGTAACGCGGTACAGCGTGGCGAACGATCCGGCTTGCGCGGGCGTGCCGGCGATCAGGCCGCTCGAGGCGACGCTGACGCCGGGAATCGCCTGTTCGATCGCCGAGAAGCTGTAGGGAGGAACGCCTCCACTCGCAAGAAGAGACCCCGAATAGGCCGTTCCAGTGGTTCCGGCGGGCAGAGCGGCGGTCAGAAATTGCAATCCGCTTCCGCCGGTAACGGTCAGCGGATAACTGCGCGAGGCCATCGTCCCCGCGCTATCCCGCGCGGTGATGGAGACGGTGTGGTTGCCCGCCTGCGGCGTGCCGGTGACTATTCCGGTGGAAGCGTTGAGAGTCAAACCCAGCGGCAAGCCGGTGGCGGACCACGTATAGGGCGGAGTGCCACCGCTCGCCGTCAAGGTCAGCGAAAAGAGGGAGCAGCCGTTAGCCGGTGGCAGCGCCTCGGTGGAAATGGACAGGCCGGCCGCTCCGCCGGCCGTGAGACTGAATCCGCGATCGGCCACGCGCGGCGAGCAGCCAGGGCTGGCGCAGGTATCGGAAACACGCAGGATGAAGAAGAAAGTGCCGGATTGGGTGGGCGTGCCGCTGATGGCGCCGGAGGCGGCCAGTTGCAAGCCCGGCGGCAGCGATCCATTGGCAAGGCTGAAAGTATAGGGCGCGGTGCCGCCGCTGGCAACCAGCGCGGCCGAATAGGAAGCGCCGCGGATGGCGGGAGGAAGCGTGGCGGAAGTCACCCACGTCAACTGGGTCTGCGCCAACGCGGCCAACGCCGTCAGAATCGAAAGCAACCGCGCAATGCCCACGCCTTACAATCGGCCGAAGTAAGGTGAAGCATTAAGTGGATGACGGTCAATCCTGATCCCAGAATGGCTCGCTCAGGTACTTGGCGGCGCCGTCGCACAATACGGTGACGATCACTCCCTGTTCCCCGCGCGATACCAGACTCTGGCCTAACTGGCGCGCCGCCACGACGTTGCCGCCCGCCGAAATGCCCACCAGCAAGCCCTCTTCCCGCGCCAGGCGCCGCGTCATGGCGTAGGCGTCTTCGGTCTCAAGCCACAGGTTCCCGTTGGCCAGGGATTCGTCATAAATCGCCGGAACAATGGCGGTGGGCATGTGCTTCAAGCCTTCGAGACCATGAAAGCCGGTGGCCGGCTGGGCGGAATAGCATCGCACTCCGGGCAGATCGCGCTTCAAACGCCGCGTGGTGCCGACGAATGTGCCGCTGGTGCCCATGGCCGCCACGAAGTGCGTCAGGCGTCCGTCGGTCTGGCGGATCATCTCCGGCGCCGTCGTCTCAAAGTGCGCCTTCCAATTGGCGGGATTGCTGTACTGATCGGGGTAGAAATAGATGTCGGGATTGGCTTCGTAAATCTCACGGCACTTGCGAATGGCGCCGTCGGAACCCTGGCCCGGGTCCGTCAATACAACTTCCGCTCCGAAGGCTTTCAGAATCCGCTTGCGCTCTTCCGAGGCGTTCTTCGGCAGGCACAGCAAAAGACGATAGCCCCGGGCGGCGCAGATCATGGCGTAGGCGATGCCGGTGTTGCCGCTGGTCGAATCGATGAGGATACGATCCTTGGTCAGCCGGCCGGTGCGTTCGCCGTCGAGAATCATGCTCAGCGCCGGCCGGTCCTTGACCGACCCGCCGGGATTGAGGAATTCCGCCTTGCCGTAGATCTCGACTCCCGGCAGATCCGCATCGATGCGCGGAAGCCGGAAAAGCGGCGTATTGCCGATCGCGTCAAGCAGCGCGGTGGAGTGCGAACGCCAGGAATGAGCCGACGGAGCCGGAACTGCCATGAAGGAACCTCCCCTTCAGTGTAGGAATTCCCTCAAAGTCCGTCAAATTTAGGACGTTTCCCCGAAAACTCCCGTTGGCCCGCCACGATGTAGCGCGGCCGGCGGCGCGTGTTGTTGAGCGAAATCCAGAGATACTGCCCGATGACGCCCAGCGCGAAGCTGGTGAGCGCGCCGAAGAAAACGATGGCAAGCACGATGGGCGTATAGCCGGGAACCGGAATGCGGCCCTGCCACCATAGCGTGACGAGGATGGCGGCCCACACGGCCGCGATCACGATGCCCGCGCCGCCCACATAGAGCAGGAGCCGGATAGGCAGGTCGGTGAAATTGACGATGCTGTCGGCGGCGTAGCGCAGTTTCTTCGACAGCGTCCAGGCGCTGCGGCCCTCGGTGCGCGGTGCACGGTGATAGCCGATGAACTCACGCCGGAACCCGAGCCAGAACAGCAGGGCCACCAGGTTGGTGTTGCGCTCCTCAAGCGACAGCAGGTGGTCGCGGACCTGGCGGGTGCAGGCGAAGATATCCACTCCGCCGGGCGGCATATCGGGTATGACCACGGCGCGGTAAAAGCCCCAGAAGACGGAGGACGCCAGGCGCGAAAGGAGCGGGTCGGAACGGGTCAGACGGGAGCCCATCACGACGTCGGCGCGGCCGGAAGCGAGCACCCCGGCAAACTGCTCGATCAGGTCCGGAGGCTCCTGCAGATCGGCGGCCAGCACGGCGTAGAAGTCCGCATCCGCGGCCTCAAGGCCGGCGGTGATGGCGGCGAACGATCCGAAGTTGCGGCTGAGCGTCACCAGGCGCGACTGGAAAGGGAGCGCGGGCAGACGGGCGGCGAGAATTCCGGCGCAGCGGTCCGGGCTGCCGTCGACCACGAACACGGTCTCCATCGCCACGGGCATGCGTGCGTCGAGCGCGGCGGCCTCGGTCAGAAGCCGGTCGAGATTCGCCTCGTTCCGGTAGACCGGGATCACCAGCGCCAGCCGGCTCATGCCCCGCCGCGCCCCGCCGTGAACTCGTTGTAGTCGCGAATGTAGTCGCCGGCGTCGTAGTAGTCGGAGGCGAGCACCATCAGCACGGCATCGGGGCTGTAGTGGTAGTGGACCACCCAGGTCATGGGGGCGACATGAAGCCCGAGGTCGGGACGGTCGAGCACGAATTCCTGGCGCGCGGTGCCGTTGTCGACCAGAATATGGCAACTGCCGTGGACGCAGATCAGGAACTGGTGCGATTCGCGGTGCGCATGCTGGCCGCGAATCTCCTTGTTGTTGACGTCGAACACCAGGAAATACCGGCGCACTTCGAACGGGACATGGCGGGCCGATTCCCCGAAGGAAAGGGTGCCGCGCAGATCTTCGACCCGCGGCATCTTGTGCACGGTGACGCCCGGGACGACGCTCAGGGGCAAGCCGCCTGCCGCGGTGGCCGCGGGTTCGGAGTCTTGAGGCCCTGTGGTGGAATAGCCGGAAATGCGCGCCGGATTGCCCGTTACGATGGCGTAAGGCGGCACGTCGTGCGTCACCACCGCGCCCGCGCCCACCATGGCGTGGCGCCCGATCTCGATGCCCGGCAGAATCGTCGCATTGGCTCCGATCGAGCAGCCCTGCCGCAGGATCGTACGGACGAATTCGCCGGGCCGTTGTTTGCTGCGTGGAAACGGATCGTTGGTGAAGGTGGCGTTGGGACCGACGAAGACGTCGTCCTCGATCGTGATGCCGTCCCAGAGCTGGACGCCGCACTTAACGGTGACACGATCGCCCAGCAATACCTCATTCTCGATAAAAGTGTGGTCGCAGATGTTGCAATGGCGGCCGATCTTCGCTCCGGGAAGGATGTGGCTGTAGGCCCAGACGGTGGTACCCTCGCCGATCGAGCCGCTTTCCACTAACGCTGTCGCGTGCGCGAAATGGTTCATGTAAAGCCGCGCTCACCATCATACACATCTCGTGTACGTGATATGGTTGAAAAGTTGCCAAAGCGCTGGGCCCGTCCCCTTTTCGCCGCCTACCTTGCCGTTCTCATCTTTCCCCTGCTGCTCAGCCAGTTGCAGCGCCCGTTCGCCTTTTGGGACGACCTCACGATTCCCGGCAAACTGTACCTGGGATGGGCGCACGACGCCTCCAGCCTGCCCGCCGCCATTCGTTATTACTGGTTCGGGGAGTCCTATGTCTTCCGGCCGGTTATGCTGCTTTTCTATAACTTGTTCTATCTCGTCTTCGGTGGTGAGTTCTGGATACTGCAGTTACTCAAGATAGCGGCCCGCGCAGGTTACCTGGTGCTCACGGCCAGCCTATTGCGATCGCTGGGATTCGAAACGCCGGCGCGGCTGGCGGTCTTCGTCTTCCTTCTGTTTCATCCGGCGCTGACGGACATGATGCTGTTCGGCGACGATACATGGCTGGCGCTGGCGATGGCCGCCACGCTGGCGGTGGCGGTTCGTGAAGATCGATGGTTCGACCTGGCGCCGATGAGCCTGCTCCGTTACCTGGCGTTCGCCGCCCTCACCGTCTTCGCGTTGGGCGCCAAGGAAGCGGGCGTGGTATTCGCCCTGCTGGTATGCCTGGCCACCGCCTGGCGGACGGCGCCCGCGGGCCGTTGGCGGCTGTTGCCGCTCTGGACGTTCACCACCTACGCCATCTGGCACCTGGCATGGATGGTCGCCAAGGGGTTGCGGGCGAATACTCCCGAAGCCGCTTCCTCGAACAAGCTGGAGGTTCTGGCGGAGCACTGGAACTACGTCACACTCCGCTTTCCGCTGCATCTTTCCCAGGTGGCGCTACCGCTCTTGGTGGCTTGGGGCGCATACCGGTTCTGGAAATCGTCCGGCGCGGACAGGCGGTTGCTGCTCGCACTGGTGCTGGCGGCGGCGGCGGGCATCCTCGCATTCACCTCGAACGTTCAGCATCCGGCGATCCGCTACGTCGTCCCGGTGGTGGTGCTGCTCGCCGTCCCTCTGGCCTCGGCGGTGGAGGGACTCGGCCGGTACGCCAGGCCGGCGGCGATCGCGTTCGCCATTCTGTTTCCGCTCACGATGGTGGGCAATTGGTATTGGCTGGCACTGCGCTATGGGCATACGCTCGATCAGTTCACGCAGGTGTTGACCGCGCTCGAACGGAAAGCGCAGACGGGTCTGGCTCTGGCGGTGTCGGAAGATCTGGCGCCGGAGACCCGCTACGCGGTGATTGCGTATTTCGAGAGATATGCACGGCAGTTTTACGGCGCGGCGGAAAGCCGTAAGGTATCGGTGGCCAAAGCGCTGCCCGGCGGCCCGGCGGTGCTGGTGACGGCGCGGCGGCCGCCGGCCATGCACGGAGAACCGGGCTATGCCTCGCGAACCCAGGCCGTGGAAAGCTTCGCTCCAGGCCGGGAAGGCGCCCTGCCCGCTCTCACTCACTTTTATCTCGACGTACGGCGCCGGTTGGGCTTTCACGTCCTGTTGCACGATCTGTTCTTTCCGGAAGCGCCGGGCGGCACGATGTTCTACGTGCATACGCTGGCGGCCCAGGCATCGCCGGCGGTCGCCGTACGTCACGAGGTTCGCCCCGGCGGCCAGTTCCGCCTGGCGATACCGGCCGGTGCGCCCTTCACCCTGGACGACACGGTTTACGAGGGCCGGATCAAGGTGGAATCCGGCGGCGTTCTGTTCGGCTTCGAAGCGGAGGGCGTGGCGGTATGGGAGACGCCGCTCAATCCCGGCCCCGATTGGATCGCGCTGCCCAAAGCGCCCGCCCTCCTGGCACCCGCGGGCCGGCCGCTGCTGCTCACGGTGCGCGTGCCCGCCGCGGCGGTGTTCTCGCTCGAAGGCCCGCACGTGGCGCCGGTAACCGCGGTTGCGCCCGCCCGCCGCTATGGCGCGCTGGTGCGGTAAGCCGGGTCCACAAACCCTGACACGTTTGTCGTTGCGCCGGACTCTACCCATTGCATGCCTGTGCGCTTTGGCCTACAATTGGACCCCATCAGGGTTCCGGAGGGCCACCGTGGGCCGGCTGTATTCGGGAAACTCTCGTGAAGTGATAGAGTGAGATTCCAAAGAAGGTTGGGTTCATGAGGAAGCTTGTCGTAATTTTTCTGGCAATTTCTTCGGGCATCGGGGTGGCGCAGCAGAACTCCGAACAACGCGCGGCCCTGCAACGGGCGGCGCAGAACAACCCCAATGACGCCGCCGCCGGCACGGCCTGGGCACGGTATCTGGAAAATCATGGCGATCCCGCCGCGCGGCAGGCTTACCAGAGCCTGTTGAATCTCGGCGACAACGCGCAGAAAGCGGCCAACGCCAGGCGCCTGGCGATGCTCGATCTGATTGCGGGCGATCAGGCGGCCGCGCGCCGGCACCTGGAAGCCGCCCATGCGGCCGGTGGACCGGCCGTCACGCTGCCCTCCTCCTTCGCTCCCTCCCAGCGCCAAACCACGATCATCGAGATTCCAGGCCCGCTGCGCTCGTTCGCCCGCATGGCGGCGCTTTCGCCGGACCTGGCACCCAACGATGTTTTGGGCGCATTGGCCCGCAACGTCGTCACCAACGGCTATCAGGCCGCCAGTTCAAGTGAGGCGCTCGATCAGACCGAGTACCTGAAGCTGGTGGTGCGGTATCTGGCGCAGGCGCGGGAAATCGCCAAGTTCGCGGGCGAATCGAAGACCGTGAAGATCGAGACCTGCGAATCCACGCAGACCGGCGACCTGCTGCGTTTGCTGGGCTATCGCATGCGTGGCGGGTGCGGCAGCGAAGTGGTTCTCGAAACCGTGAACGCGATGCGCGCCTTTGTCACCATCGACTCCGGTTTCCCGCTGGCGGAACTCGAGCAGGCGCTGCGCACCAATCAGCCCTTCCTCTACGATTACAAGCCCACGCAGGTTCCCCTTCTCTACACACCCGATTATTGGGTCACCGCCAAGGAGAAGGAAAAAGGCGAGTTCATCGATATTTTCCTGAGCGATCCGGCGCTGTGCCGTCTCTACCTCGCCTTGTCCAAGATGGATACCCACACGGCGGAAGAGCTGCGCAAGGCGGTTCCCGTGCAGCGCATCAAGGCATTCGCCCACGTGGTGGATTTCTTCGGCGCGATGCTGCAGGTCAAGAACGGAAAAGTGCCGGTGCCCGGCGGGCAGCGGGCGGTGGCGGCGTGGACGGAACTGGCCGGCGCGTCTCCCGATCAGGGCGCGCTGTTCCTCGAAAAGCTGGTGGCGAAGGACGACGGCTGGCTGGCCAGCTATTTCGATTCGCTGGCGCGCGTCCATGGCCCGCTCGAAGCCTACCTCACCGAGCCCGCGCGGCTGAAGCGATACTACACGGCCCTGAAAGGCCGCATCACCAGCCCCGGTCCGGCGCGTCCCGTCTTTCGCGCCAACACCGAGTTGATGCTGTTGACCACTCGCATGCGCCTCGAACCGGACGGCAAGGCTCACCTGCCGGGTGGCGTCGAGATGTGGAAAGAGCTGTTCATCAAGCATCCACATGGCAAATACGACGGCAAGCTGACCAAGGCCGCGTCGGGCTGGAAAGAGCCCGACGACGTAGTGGAGGCGCTATTCGCCCTTTGCCGCAAGGCGGTGGAGAACGAGCCGCTCAAGATTTACATGGCGCTGACCGACATCAACCGCCGCCGCGCAACGCACCTGGCGCCGGAGACGGTCAACCGCCTGATGCGCGAACATCGCACCTACGGCTCGCAGTATCCGGTGTTCGCCGAGGTGCCGGGACTCGCCGACAAGACGCTGCTGCAGTATCTCGACACGGCGCAATCCATCGTGCAGATTCGCGACCAGGCGTTGCGCGCCGATGCCGCCGGCACGCTGCAATCGCTTGTGAGCCTGTGGCAGATTCTGCTCAGGCAGGAGTCGATCAAACCAGCCTCGGCCGACACCGTGCTTGGCACGCTGTTGACTTCGTTCACCAAGGTCCGCTCGGGCCGCGAAGTGTTCGACGCGGGCCGCGCCGGCGTGAAACTGCTGCTGGAAGAATCGGGCGCACCCGCCAACGTGAATCCGCATGAGCGGCTGCTCGACCTGCTTGCCGGCACGGCCACGCCCGACGATCCGGACGCGCATCGCCAGATCGTGCAGGACATGATCCGCATCTTCGAAACGCAGAAACTGGCGTCGCTCAAGCTGCTGTTCGATATCGCCGATCATGCCGAGGCGATCCCCAAGGGAGAGAAGCTCAACACCGCGCTGCTCAATCGTCTGCAGAACCGGCTGTCGGAAATCCAGGTGCCGCGCGCGTCGCTGAGCACGGTGGAGAAGAACTCGCTGGCCTTCGGTTATTGGACCGAGCGGCACATCGACGGCGAGCGGAAACTCAATATCCGCGGCCAGTTTGAACGCGCCGGAGCCGATCCGCTGAAGCTCGGCGAGATTCGCGGGCTGCTCGCGCCGCTGCTGCGCGATTCGCTGGTGGGCTTAAGCTACGTCCACTACGCGCCGCCCGGAGCGCAGATTCTGCAAACCAATCCCGTCTTCGTGCGCAGTCACGACTTCCTGGGATTGCAGGGCTCGCCGCAAACCTGGCGTGGCACGGAAGTGTTCGGCACCGGCTGGCCGTCTTCGGCCGGAGGCCGGCTGGTGGGTTCGCTCGCCGGCCTGCCCTACGCACTGGCGGAAGCCGAGCAGAACTTCCTGATCCCCACGCGGGAACAGGCTCTCATCTGGGGCGACCTGGTGCCGCAGATGATCGTGATGGCCAAGGTGCCACGATTCTGGAACGTCACGCCGGCGCAGCTTCATTGGGTCGGGCTGCACATGCACTACGGGGAAGAACTGCTGGCCGAGGCCGCTCTCGATCCCGCCCGGCGCGGCCCGGTGGTGGACGCGCTCGAACGTCACGCCGTGCCCGCCCGCGTCCGCCAGATCGAAGAACTGCTCTCGCAGGGCAACCTGAAAGCGGCGCTCGAACTGACGACGCCCGCCGAGCTGTTCCTGCTGGCCGCCGATAGCAACCAAACCGGCACACAAGCCCAGGGCCCGGTAATCGACGAGATCCGCCGCCTGGCTTCGGCCGACTCAGGCAAGGTGAACTACGCCGCCATTTCCCGCGCCTTCGGCACGCCCAAGCCGACGCTCGCCCACAGCTATCATCCCGAGCTGTTGAACCTGCGCACCTTCCCGACGCTGATGGGTTATTCGAGCCGGATCATGGCCGAAAGCTGGGAATCGAATTTGCTCTATTACGCCGCGCTCGCCGACCAGGCGAACCTGCGCCCGTCCCAGTTGAACCTTCTGGTGCCGGAGTGGACCCAGAAAACCGTGGAGCGGATTTTCGCCACGCACCTGGAAGATTGGCCCGCGCTGCTGCGCTCGCTGCGCACCATCGGTACCGATGTGCGGCAGCAGGCAGCCGGTAATGGCTCCACCGCCAGCGCAAGAGCATTAGAATAAGCGGAAGGGAGAATGTACTGGATGCGCAGGTTTTGGATTCCCGGAATCATCGTTGCAACATTGACTGGCGGCGTTTTTCTGTTTTCCTCAATGGCTTTCCCGCAGGCTCCGGCCACGGGCGGCGACGGAGACCGCGCCACGTTCCGCGTCAAAGTGGACATGGTGGTGCTCAGCTTTCAGGTCACCGACAACAAGGGCAAGTACATCAACGGCCTGAAACCGGCCGATTTCCGCGTATTGGAAGATGGCATCGTGCAAAGGCTGAATACCTTCGCCGAAGGGAACAAGGCGCCGGTGCAGATCATGGAAGACGGCACGATCAAGCCGATGGTGATCCACACCGAGGAGCGTGAAAAGGGCAACGCCGCCGACGCTTTCGTCGGCACCAACGTGTTCGTCCTGTTCGATACCAGCAATTACATGTACCGCGGATTCGTCTACGCCTCAGACGCGATCGCCGATTTTATCCGCGGTCTCGACCGGGCCGATTCGGTGGCCGTCTACACGTTCTCGCGCAATATGTCGCGCGCCGCGGGGCTGGCCAAGGAGCATAACGAAGCGATTTCGGGTTTGCGCAAGGCGGTGGTGGGCGACGACGCGGCGCTCTACAACGCGTTGCTGCTGACGCTGCGCGACGCTTCCAAGGTTCCCGGACGCAAGGTCGTCATCGTGTTCTCCAACGGTCCCGACAATGCGAGTATGGTGGCCCCGGACGACGTCCGCGCGGTGGCCGAAGACGAAGGGATCCCCATCTACGTCATCTCGACCAACGATGCCAGCAAGGATCCGGTGTCGTCGAGCGTTTTCAAACGAATCTCGACCCGTACCGGCGGCCAGGTGTACTTCGCCAAGAACTGGCAAAAGCAGGTGGAGGCGTTTGAATCCATCCGCGAATCGCTGGGCAACTCGTACACCATTACGTACTATCCGCAGCCGAACCCGAACGAAGGGTTCCGCAAGATCGGCGTGGAGATCCTTTCCGACGCGGGCAAGAAATTGCGGGTGCGCGCGCGGCCCGGCTATCGCCCGCACAGCGGGTTTTAGTGCGGCAGAGTCAGCGGTAGGCTTCGCGGCGATTTCGGACTCCGCTGATCCTGATCGTGTTCTCACCCTTGAGCTCAAAGAAAAGCCGGTAGTCACCACAACGGAGACGGAATTCGCTTCGAGGCGGCTTCAGCTTTTTCACATCGCCGGAACGGCTGGCCAAATAGCGGTCTAGGCAATAAAGAATCTGCATGGCGGTTTCGCGTTGGATGGCGCGCAGATCCGTGCGCGCCTCAGGGGACCAAATGACGGTGATCCGCTCAGGAGCCGCCTCTTCGCTCACTTGCTTAGCCCGAACTCGCGGAGGATGTCTTCGTGAGGAATGCCCTCGCCGCGTGCCAGCGAAGATCGGGCTCGGTCCAGGGCCACGGCGGTTTCGGAAGTAATTTCCTCTTCCTCTTCTACGGGAGCCCGGGCGAGCGCATCCCGCAGGGGTTCACCCGCCAGCACTGCCAATAAATGAGCCACAGCGGTAAATTGCGCGGGTTCCAATTGGTCGAGCAACCGGTGAGCTTCCCGTCTGTCCATCTTTCCATTATTCCATCAGCTGCATGCCGGCAACCCAGTCCCTCCTACGATGCTACGATTCGAAATAGGTTCCAGACACCCATCGTGATTGCTCCACTTCTGGCGCTACTGTTCTCCTCCGCCGCGTTTGCCGGCGGCGTGGAACTCCAGATCCAGTATTCAGCGATTCAAAATGCGCTGGCCGAGCAGATGTTCGCCACCGACGGACGCTACTGGGTTCGCGGCGACGTCAAGAACCGCTGCAATTATGCCTACATCGAGCATCCGCTGGTGCGCGGCACCGCCGATGGACAACTGGCGATTCAGGCGCGGTTTGCCGGCCGCAACGCCACCAATGTCTTCGGGCTCTGTTTCGGATTAAGCGATGCGTTCGATCTGCTGATTCTCGCCACGCCCTACTATCAGGACGGCAGCATCCGCCTGAAGGACGTGCGCGTGGATAGCATGGGACCGGAAACCTTCTATTCGAACAAGGTCCGGGAAGCCGTGCGCGCCACGCTGCCAAAGAAATTCGACTACAAGGCTTCGGAAGAAGCACGCAAGATCCTGATGCGCGAGGCCGAGGGCAAGCCCTTCCTGCACGAGCTCAAGGATTTTCAAATCGCGCAGATTCGCGTGACGCCCGAAGCCGTGATCCTGAACGTCGAGTTCACGCTCATCGTGAAGTGAGCGCTACGCCAGCACCTTGTGCGCGACGTTGCCCGCCACGTCGGTGAGCCGGTGATGACGCCCGCCGTGGAAATAAGTGAGCTTCAGATGATCGAGCCCCATCAGGTGCAGCATCGTGGCGTGGAGGTCGTGGATGTGCATGCGATCCTCGACGGCGTAGTAACCGTATTCATCGGTGGCGCCGTAGGCATGGCCGCCTTTCACACCGGCGCCCGCCATCCACATGGAGTAGCCATAGGGATTGTGATCGCGCCCGTCGCCGGCCTGGGAAATGGGCGTCCGCCCGAACTCGCCGCCCCACACCACCAGCGTATCCTTTAACAGACCATGTGCTTTCAGATCCTTCAGAAGCCCGGAAATCGGCTTGTCCACCATCCTTGCCGTGCGCGTGTGCAGCCGGATCAATTCGCTGTGCGCGTCCCAGCCCACTTCGTTGCCGGGTCCGTATTCGTGGTTGATCTGAATGAAGCGGACGCCGCGCTGGGCGAGCCGCCGCGCCATCAGGCATTGCCACCCGAAATCGCGCGACATGTCTTCGTCCATGCCATAGAGCTTGCGCGTCGCGTCCGATTCACGGCCGATGTCGAAGGCTTCCGGGGCCTCGGTCTGCATGCGGAAAGCCAGTTCGAAAGCCTGGATGCGCGCCTCGAGTTCCGGATCGCTACGGTAGCGCTCGGCCGAGGCGCGATTCATTTTTTGCAGCATGTCGAGCTCATAGCGCTGCTGCTCACGCGTGAGCCCCTTGTTCTCCAGATACTCGATGGGCTCCTTCAACTCATCCACCTTGATGCCACCATGGGCGACCGCCGTTCCCTGGTAGGCCGCCGGCAGGAAAGCCGAGCTCCAGTTCTTGGCGCCGCCGTGCGAAAGGCCGGGCTTGATGGTGAGGTAGGCCGGCAAGTTCTGATTCTCGGTGCCCAATCCGTACACGACCCAGGCGCCCATCCCCGGCCGTGTGAAGGTGTTCGATCCGGTGTGAAGCTGAAGCACCGCGCCGCCGTGCGCCACGCTGTCGCCCACCATCGAGCGCAGCACGCAGATATCGTCGATGCAGGTGGCGACGTTGGGGAACAATTCGCTCACCGGCAGCCCGCTCTGGCCGTGCTGCCTGAACTTCCAGGGTGAACGGAACAGCGAACCCGTCTGGCCCTCGGCGAACGTCAGCGGCCGCTTGAACGGCAGCGGCTTGCCATGATCGCGGTCAAGCAGCGGTTTGGGATCGAACGTGTCCATGTGCGAAGGGCCGCCATGCATGAACAGGAAAATGACTCGCTTGGCGCGCGGGGCAAAGTGCGGCGCTTTCGGGGCCAGCGGACTGGCGGCCTCGGCGGCCAACATCGCGCGCAGGCCGAACAGGCCGAATCCGCACGCCGCTTGTCTTAATGCTTCGCGCCTAGTGAACATAGAGAAACTCGTTTGACGCCATCATGGCGCGGGTCAGGCTGGTCCAGGCCTCCAACCGGTCCTTGGCGCCTGGAAATTTTTGGACGTAATCGAGCGCGCCAGCCACAAACGGCGCCGCCGGGGCGCGATTCACGATTCGCAAATAGGCGCGGCGGACACGGCCCTCATCGTCAAGCGACGCATCGGCCAGCAGCCCGGCGGCGAGGGTCCGGGCGCGCTCGGCGACGAATTCGGAATTCATCATGAACAAGGCTTGCGGCGCGACGTTGGTTTGCGAACGCCCTTCGTTCGACGTGGTGGCGTCGCCGAAATCGAACAGGTTGAGCATCGCCGGCAGATTGGAACGGCGCAGCGGGAGGTAGACCAGGCGCCGCCGGCTGGTATCCGGATTGACGCTTTTGCGCGCCTCGGCGAACTCCTTGTCGGTACCTTCGCCTTCCATCATCTTGCCGCCCATGGTCCAATCGGCCGAGCCGTCGATGGCCAGCAGCGCGTCGCGCATCTCTTCGACGGCCAGGCGGCGCGAAGGGAATCGCGCCAGCAGCCGGTTCTCGGCGTCTTTCTCAAGTGCTTCGGGCGTGGCGTTGCCGCTCATGCGGTAGGCGTTTGAATCGAGAATCAGACGGTGCATGGCCTTCACGCTCCAGCTGCTGGCGATAAACCGCGCGGCCAGCCAATCGAGCAGTTCGGGGTGCGAAGGCTCGGCGCCCAGCTTGCCGAAATTGTTGGGCGTGCGCACCAGGCCCTCGCCGAAGTGCCACTGCCAGATGCGATTCACCATCACGCGCGCCGTCAGCGGATTGCGCGGATCGGCCAGCCAGTCCGCCATTTCCCGGCGCCCGCTTCCCTTCTCGACCGCCGCGGCATGGCTGCCCGCGATTACCACCGGGAAGCGCTTGGCCACCGCATCGCCCTTGGCCTCCGGATTGCCGCGAACGAAGACCCGCTGATCCACCGGATCGCCCTCGCCCACCGCGCACGCGAGCGGAGGCTCGGGCGGAGCGGCTTTGTTCAACCCGGCCAGTTCGGCACGGAACTGCGCGAGCCTGGTTCGCGACTCCGGCAGATAGAGCGGTTCACGATCCTCCGGCAGACGGAACGGTCCCGTCGAAAGGTTGACATCGGTGAAGAAGCGGTCGTCGCCCGCCAGAAAGACCGGCGCTGGCGGCTCCTTCTCACCGCGCGCCTTGGCCGTGTCCACCGCCTGTTTCCATTTTTCGCGTGCCTGGTCCCGCATCCGCCCGGTGGCTTCGTATTCCTGGTGGTAGCGGCGCGCCACGGCTTCGCGGTCGGCCGCGGCGGCCTGCTCCCAGGCTTCCAGGTGCGGACGGCGCTCGCCCGAAGGCTTCAGGTACTTGGCCCATTGCTCGACGACCCAGGCGTCCAGACCGCGCGATTGCGCCGCCTGCTGGGCCGTGCGGCCGCCTTCGTAAACGTCGCGGGCGGCCATCATGTATTCCGGCAGCCGGGGCAGGAACCGCTTGCGGTAGCGCGCCTGTTCTTCGCCCGTCACGCCGTCGATCTGCTTTTGCTTGTCCTCCACCTTCTTCTTGTGCCCATTCCAGCGCTCGGCCGTTTCGCGATCCACCAGCGGAGCGAAATAGAGCTGCGACACGGTGCCTTCCAGCTTCGAAAGCTGCTTCGTGCTGGCGAAGATGGAGGCCATCGAATAGTAATCCTTGGTCGAGATTGGATCGAACTTGTGATCGTGGCAGCGGGCGCAGGCGATGGTGAGCCCCAGGAACGCCTTGCCCACCACTTCAATCTGTTCATCGACGATGTCGTAGAACATTTTGACCTTATCCTGTTCGGCGATCAGCTTCGGTCCCAAAGCCAGGAACCCGGTGGCGACGATGCCGCGCGTGTTCACGCCAGAGCCATCGGAAGATGGCAGCAGATCGCCCGCCACCTGCTCGCGAAGGAACTGGTCGTACGGCAGGTCGCGATTGAAGGCCTCGATCACGTAGTCGCGATAACGCCAGGCGTGCGGATAGCGATGATCCTCATCGGCGCCGGTGGAATCGGCGTAGCGGGCGACGTCCATCCAGTGGCGGCCCCAATGTTCGCCATAGCGGGGCGATGAGAGCAGCGCGTCCACGGGGTCCATCCGGCCGGCCTCAAAATCGGCGATCTCTTTTTCGGTGGGCGGCAGCCCGGTGAGGTCGAAGCGGACGCGGCGCAGGAAAGTCGCCGCATCGGCTGGCGCGGCGGGCGAAAGACCGGCCGCCTCCATTTTGGCGAGCAGAAACCGGTCGATGGGATTGCGCACCCAGGCGCGATTGGAAACCTCCGGCGGCGTGACGGCCTTCAACGGCTGAAACGCCCAGTGGGCGCCGCTTGCGCCCGCCTTCGCCACCGGCCACGGAGCGCCTTCGGCCGCCCAACGCTCCAGCGCGGCGATCTCGTCGTCTTTCATCCGCCCGCCGGGCGGCATCTTCACCTTGGCGTCGTATCGCACCGCGGCCGCCAGCTTTCCGGCAGCCGCTTTCGCCCCGCCAGGCGAGGAAAGATCCACGCCCGCCATCGGCGAAGTGCCCGAATGGCACGAGTAGCACTTGGCCGCAAGCAGCGGCCGTACCCTGGATTCAAAAAAGTCGCTGGCGGACGAGGGCAGAGCGCAAAACACGAGCAGCGCCATGAACCGCATGTGATCTCATCATATGCGATCGGCCGGTGCCGGCTTCAATCGCCGCCCGTCTTGGGCGCCAGGCCGGAGTTGTCTTTGTACGCCTCTTCGACGTAGTGATTGCCGGCGTTCCACATCAGGTACTCTTCGTAGCCCAACTCCTTGGCCGCCTGAATCTGCGCCTGAATCTCCGACTTGCCGTAGTTGTAGAAATCCTGCAGCCACGGACGGATCTGCTTGTTGGGCACGCGCATCGCATAGTCTTCGAGGCTCCGCTTGACGATGTCGTGCGGCTCGGCCGAAGGGTCGGCGACGCTGTACTCGCCTTTGTGGAAATGCGAAGGATAGAGCATCGGGCTCAGCACATCGAACGGCGCCGCCACGGTGTTGAGGGCCTGCCCGATCCCGTGGTCGCCGCGGTTCACACTGACGATGCCGAAGATATCGGCGCTCAGGATGCCGTTCTTCTTCTTGACCCGCTCCCGGATGAAGTTGGAAAAGGCGGCGATCACCTGTGTGGAGGAGGCATTCTTATCGGGATAGGCGCCGCGCGCCGGAAAGACTTGCGCGCTCACGCGGCCTTCGGACGGAAACCGCACGTAGTCGAGTTGAATCTCCGGGAACCCCAGATCGAGCGCGAAATCCACCACCTGCGCGATGTACTCCCAGTTCGTGCGGTTGTAGGGATCGAGCCACGAATAACCGCCGCGATCGCGCCACACCCCGCCCCCTGCCTGGCGGACGGCCAGTTCCGGATGCGCCTTCGGTACCAGCTTGTCGCGAAAACAGGCGATGCGCGCGATCGGATAGGCGCCGCGCTTTTCCAGCGTGTCCATCAATTCCGCCGGCCGGGTGACGGCGATGTGATTGGCGCCGCTTTCCTCCGACAGCGGAATGTTCATCTTGAAGTAGTGCTTGCCCGCATCGCGTACGTCGATCACCACCGAATTCAACTCGGTGCGGTCGAGCAGACCAAGCAGTTCCTCGCGCTTGTCGTTGCGTCCGGCCGACCAGGCGGTCATGTAGATGCCACGGACATGCTTCGGACGGGGAAAGCGCACCTTGGCGGTCTCGGCCTGGGTAGGAGCTTGCGCCGCGGGCTGTTCCCGAGTGAAGTAGCGGCAACCCGGAAGCAGCAAGATCAGAATGAGAAGCGAAGGGAAGTTCACCGATCCTCTATCATAGCGGTCCGATACGATTAAGGAAGCCGCACCCAACGTAAAGTACCGTTAAAGTTTGTCCAACCGGGCAACCCGGCCGCCAATGGATCGGTCTACACAGTCAGAGAAGGAGAATCATGCGATTTCAAATCTTGCAAAGCGCCCTACTGGCGGTGACCCTGTTAGCGGTTTCCTCCGTCGCCCAGGAGCAGACGGAGACCAAGGAAAGAGGCCGGCGCGGCGGCATGATGGTGGACCGGCAGGTGGCCGCCATGAAAGAACGCCTCAAGCTCACAAGCGAGCAGGAACAGAAGGTGAAGCCCATCCTCACCGATGCCGGAAAAAAGATGATGGAGTTGCGCCGGAAGGGCGAACCCGGTCAGGCTCCGACGGAGGAGATGCGCACCGAGATGACCAAGCAGCGCGAGGAAACCAGGCAAAAGCTGAGTGAAGTTCTCTCAAAGGATCAAATGGCGGAATACGAGAGGATGCTCAGCGAAGGCCGCCGCGGCGGCTTCGGCCGGTCCGGTGGACGCGGCTCGCGGAATCAGTAGTTCCCCCATGCGGCGGCGGCCCTTCGTCTAAACGGGAAAGTCGCCGCGCCTGAGGCGGAGCCCGTATATTACTGCGCCGCGGACCGCGGTTCGTAACGGTCGACGCGGATCTTCTTGGCCCGGCTTCGTATCTGAGCGATGTCGTAGGAATTCTGCATTCGCATCAGGGTCTCCATGTCAACGCCGAAGGCCTTCTCGAAGCGGACTGCCATGTCGCCGGAAAGACCGGCTTTCGCGTTCAAAAGACTCGAAAGGTTAGTCGGGATACGCGCAGAATTTTCACCGCCTCAGTGACGGTGAGGTCGTGCGCCAGTATGACTTCGAACCGCAGAAAGCGGCCAGGATGGACGGGACTTAGCATCCGCATGGCATTCTCCTCAATGGTAGTCTTCATAGTCAGGATCCACCATTTCGCCTTCCGTCACCCTGAACGTTAGCCGCCAAGTGCGGTTGACGTGCAGAGCTTTCCAGAGCGGAAAAGCTCGCAGCGTCTCCGCGTCCTGCGATGTCTTGTAAAAAGGTCAGCATGGCGCGGAGCTTATCCACGGAATGCGCAGGCACCCCCTTCGGGCAGTCCTGCAGGTAAAGCCTCTTCAGTCCTTTTGTGGACTGCTCCCCATCCGGCGGCGGTTTCGGGCAGAATCAAGGGATGCTTACCTGGTTCGCAGCGGCGATTGCCTTCGCCCAGTCGCCCGGCCCGCCGCCGGTGGTGTCTCCCGAAGTTCATTCCGATAAACGCGTCACCTTCCGCATCCGCGCCCCCAAGGCGTCCGAGGTCGCGTTCTTCGGCGACTGGATGCCCACCGATGCGCGCGAGAAGATGACGCCATCGGCGGAGGGCGTCTGGAGTTACACGTCCGGCCCGCTTCCCCCCAGCATTTACCTCTATTCGTTCACCGTCGATGGCGTCACCATCGCCGACCCGGTAAATCCGCGCATCAAGCTGCGTTCTCTGACTTCGGCCAGCATGGTGGAAGTGCCCGCCGACTCCCCAGCGCTGTGGCAGGCGCGCGACGTGCCGCACGGTTCGGTGGACATCAACTGGCAGCATTCGAAAGTCACCGGCGGCGAGCCGCGCTGGGTTTGGGTTTACACGCCGCCAGGCTACGTGAAGGAGCGTTCGCGCCGTTATCCGGTGCTGTATCTGCTGCACGGGTCGAACGACACCGCGGGCGGCTGGACGCTGGCCGGCAACGCCAATTTCATCCTCGACAACCTGATCGCCGAAAAGAAGGCGGTGCCGATGGTGGTGGTGATGCCGTATGGGCACGCGGTGCCCTTCGGTTCGCCCCGCGAGTTACAGGCCAAAAACACGGCTCTGTTCGAGGAATACCTGTTGAAGGAAGTGATTCCGATGGCGGAATCGAAGTATCGCGTCGCGCCCGGGCGCGCCAATCGCGCCATCGCGGGCCTTTCGATGGGCGGCGGCCAGTCGCTCGCCGTGGGTCTGGGCCACCTCGAGCTGTTCAGCGCCGTGGCGGCCTTCAGCTCCGCCGTGCCGCAGGATTTCGAGACCCGCTTTCAAGCCCTGTTGGCCGATGCCAAGGCAACCAACGGAAAGTTGAACCTGCTCTGGATCGGCTGCGGCAGTTCGGATTTTCTGATCGAGCGCAATGACAAGCTGGCCGCGCTGCTGAAATCGCGCGGCGTCAATCACAACTATCGCCGCACCGAAGGGGCGCACACGTACACGGTTTGGCGGCAGTATCTGGGCGAGCTCGCGCCGCTGCTGTTCCGATGACACCCCTCAGCCGGCGGGCGTGGATGGCGGCCATGGCCGTGCCTCCCCTGGCGTCCGCCGCGAAGGCGAATTTCACCTTCGTCCACGTCACCGATCTCCACATTCAACCGGAACTGCGCGCGGCCGAGCGGTGCCGGGAATGCCTGGCCGCCATCAACCGCTTACGCCCGTCGTTCGTCATCGCCGGGGGCGATCTGGTGTTCGATGCGCTCGCCGTGCCGCGCGATCGCGCCAGGCTTCTCTACGGTCTTTACCGCGATACCGCCGCCAGAATCGAGGCGCCGCTGCACAATACGCTGGGAAACCACGACGTCTTCGGACTCTATGAACGCAGCGGCGTCTCACCCTCCGCCGCCGAATACGGAAAGAAGATGTACGAGGATCGCATCGGACGCCGCTATTACTCGTTCGACTATCGGGGCTGGCATTTTGTCGTGCTCGATTCGATCGGCCTGACACCCGCCCGCGCCTACATCGGCCACATCGACGAGGAACAGATGGATTGGCTGCGGGCCGATCTTGAGAAGACCGGCACCGTCACGCCGGTCGTGGCGGTGACGCACATCCCACTTTCTACCGGCGTGCTGCAGTGGATGATGCCGAAGCACGATTACCGCATGATCGTCGTCAACAACGCCGCCGAGGTGCTGGAGTTGCTGCACCGGTACAACATCAAGGCGGTGCTGCAAGGCCACACGCATATCCGCGAAACGCTGGAATACCGCGGCTGCCAGTACATCACTTCGGGTTCGGTGTGCGGCGAATCCTGGCGCGGGCCGAAATGGGGCGTGCATCCGGAAGGCTTCGGCGTTCTGACCGTCGATGGGGCGTCGGTTTCCTGGCGGTACCGGACCTACGGCCCGGCCGCCTGACAGGCTATCGTCTAGTCATGCGGACTAATATCGTCATCGACGATAAATTGATGCGGGACACCTTGCGCGCCACCGGCATCAAGACGAAGAAAGAGGCGGTCGAGCGCGGGCTTGAGACTTTGCTGCGGCTGAGCAGGCAAGCGGAACTGCGCAAACTGCGCGGCAAAATTGACTGGCAGGGAGATCTGGATGCCATGCGGAGAGACGATTGATCCTGGTCGATTCGAGCGTCTGGATTGACTATTTCCGCGGCGCGGACACAGCGGAAACTGAAGCGCTGGACCTGCTCCTGGGGCGGGAGCCTCTCGCCGTCGGCGACCTGATTCTCACAGAGGTTCTGCAGGGATTCAACACCGCGAGGGAATTTGAATCCGCCTGGGGGCTGCTCACCTCGCTCACTGTGATCGAGATCGGCGGGCTGGAAGTGGCGGCGCGGTACTTGCGGACCCTGCGGCGCCGGGGTGTCACCGTCCGCAAGACGATCGATTGCCTGATCGCCACGCGGTGCATCGCGGACGGCCATCACCTGCTGCACTCCGATCGCGACTTCGATCCATTCGTCCACCTCGGGCTTCGCGTCGCCAGCGTATCCTGAGACGATGACCCGGCGCCGTCTCCTCCAATCCCTCAGCCGCACGGCTGGCGTCTTCTGGTTTCACGACCTGGCGGCGGGACTTGGGCTCGACGTGCAATTTGTGAACGTCGCGCGGGAAGCCGGCCTGCGCGCGAAGAGCGTTTATGGCAGCGAGAATCGCAACAAGTACCTGATCGAAACCACCGGCTGCGGCGCGGCTTTTTTCGATTACGACAACGACGGCTGGCTCGATCTCTTTCTGGTCAACGGCACGCGTTTCGAAACGAAATGGCCGGCGGGCGCGGCGCCGGTCAGCCGCCTCTACAAGAACAATCGCGACGGCACCTTTACCGACGTCACCGTCGCCACGGGCGTGGCGCGCACAGGCTGGGGCGCGGGTTGCTGCGTGGGCGACTACGACAACGACGGCCACGACGATTTGTTTGTGAGCTATTGGGGCGATTGCTCGCTGTGGAAGAACCTGGGCAACGGCAAGTTCGTCGACGTGGCGGCGAAAGCCGGAGTCACCACGCGCACCGTCAGCGGCTTGAAGCGCCACAACACCGGCTGCGCTTTCCTCGATTACGACAAAGACGGCTGGCTCGATCTGTTCATCGCCAACTACATCGACTTCGACCCCAGGACCGCGCCGCTGCCCGAATCGGGCCCGTGCAAGTACAAAGGGCTGCTGGTGGCCTGCGGCCCGCCCGGCCTGCGCGGCGGCAAGAACATCCTGCTGCGCAACAACGGCGACGGCACCTTTCGCGACGTTTCCGAACCCGCGGGCATTCTCAAAACGCCCGGCACCTATGGGCTTGGCGTGGTGGTGAGCGATTTCGACAACGACGGCTGGCCGGATATCTACGTCGCCAACGATTCTACTTCGTCCGCGCTGTACAAAAACAACCACAACGGCACGTTTGACGAGATCGCCATCGAAGCGGGCGCCGCTTATTCGCCCGATGGCAAGCCGCAGGCGGGCATGGGCGCCGCCGCCGCCGACTATGACCGCGACGGCCGTATCGATCTCGTCAAGACGAACTTCGCCGGCGACACGTCGAGCCTCTACCGCGGAACCGGGCAGGGTCTGCTGTTCGACGACCGGACCTTTCAATCGGGGCTGGGCCGCATTACGCGATTCCTTGGCTGGGGCGCCGCGTTCCTCGATTGGGATAACGACGGCTGGCCCGACATCCTTCTCTGCAACGGCCACGTGTATCCGGAAGTGGGCGAGACGGCGAATGAATCCGGCTACCGGCAGCGCAAAGTGGCCTATCGCAATCTGCGCAACGGCAAGTTCGAGGAAGTGGCGGAACAGCTTGGCCCGGGCTTCGCGGAAAAGGTGGCGGGTCGCGGAATGGCCGTGGGCGATTTCGATAACGATGGCGACCTGGACGTGCTGGTCAACTGCGTCAACGACGTCCCGCAGTTGCTGCGCTGCGATGCGCAAACCAAGGCCAACTGGATCAAGGTGAAGGTGGTAGGCACTACGTCGAACCGGTCGGGCATTGGCGCCCGCGTGACCTCGATTGCCACGCTACGCCAGATCGACGAAGTCCGCAGCGGCGGCGGCTATCTTTCGCAAAACGATCTGCGCGTGCATTTCGGGTTGGGCCAGGACGAATCCACCGTGATCGAAGTGAAGTGGCCTGGCGGCAGGCTCGACACCGTTCGCGTGGAGAAGGTCAACCGCGTGATCACGATCGTCGAAGGCGTGGGCGAGCGGCCCTAGCGGTCACTTTCCCTTGGCCCAGTCGAGCGAAAATTGCGCGTGCTTGATCGACTCATGCGGCTCGCCGCGCGGAAGGTGGCGCAGCGAATAGGTGTAGGTCACGTGAATGGTGCCGTCCTTGCCCTGAAGGATCGACGGGTAGTGAAACCGGCCGCGTGTGGTGTTCTTCTCGTCGAGTTCCAGAGTGCGCTTCCATTTCCAGGTGCGGCCCTCGTCGTCTGAAAGACTCAGCACCAGGTGATAGCGGTCTTTTTCGAGATCGTTATTGACCAGCGCCCAGGTGCCGTCGCCCAGCACGGTGACTTCCGAGCCGCTGCCGGGGTTGGGAACTTCCGAATCTTCCACCGGCGACCAGGTGACTCCCTGATCCCTGGACTCAGTCACCTGCAACCGCTTGGGGGGCGGCCCGTTGTCGCGCATGTAGGCCACCAGCGTTCCATCCTTCCGCTGCGCGATGCTCGGCTGGATGTTGCCTCCGCCCACCATCGGCTCGCCTGTCGACCACGTGCGCCCACCATCGTCGGTGAACGCCACCAGGGAAAAAGAATAGCCATCGGAATAGAGCGGCACCAGGATGCGGCCCGAAGCGAGTTCCACCGGATGCGCGCGCGTCATCCAGCCCATGCGCGAGAAGTACTTGTCGGCGCCGTTGCGCAGCGTGCGTTCCGCCCATTTGCCGAGCGCGCTATCGGGAGCCGCGCCCTTGGCTCGCGCCGCCACGGCTTTCTCCACCGTTGGCGCGAAGTTGCGCGGCACCACAAGCAGCGGCTCACTCAACTGCCACTTCGGCGCGCCGTCGCCCGCCCAATCCGAAGTGATGCGATATTCGGTGAGCGCGGTGTGCCATTCGTTGGCGACGATGACCTGCCAGATCAGCCACAGCCGCCGCCGGCTGTCGACGAACATCGTGGGATTGGTATCGGGGAAGCCGGGCGTGTCGGCCAGCACAAACGGCGCCGACCATTGCTTCGATCCCTTCTTCCGCCGCGCGCCCAGAATCTGCACATCGTCGGCCTGCCGCTCGCCGGAACCGCGATACCAGCAGGTGAGCAGGTCGCCGTTGGGCAGTTCCACGATCATCGAAGCGTGGTTGTGTTCGGTGCGGAGCGGGAAGATCAGTTCCGATTCGTAAGCGGGTCCGGCGGCCCCGGCGAACATGGCGAAGAGAAAGGCCCAGATCATGACAGGTGGGCTTATTCTAACGCAGCGCTTTCATCATCCCCCGCATGCGCTTGTCCTATCCTTGAATTCATGGGGCCGAGCCGACTTGCAATCGCATTCTGCGGCGCCGCGTTGCTGGCGTTTGCCTGGCATGCACCGAATCCGCCGCGGCGCGTGTGCGTCACCATCGACGACCTGCCGGTGCAGAACGCGCCCGCCGCGGACGCGCGCGGGATTTCCCGCCGTCTGCTGGACGCTCTTGGCAAGCATCGGATTCCCGCCATCGGCTTCGTCACTGAACAGCGCGGCGCCTCGCCGGCCGTGACGCGAGAGATCCTGAACATGTGGCTCGATGCGGGCATGGAACTCGGCAACCATACGGCATCGCACTTCGACGCCAACCGGGTACCGCTTGAGCGTTTCGCCGCCGATGTGGCCGCGGGCGAGCCGATCACACGCGAACTGCTTGGCGCACGCCGCAAAAGCCTGCGCTATTTCCGCCATCCGTTCCTGCACACAGGCGCCGATGCCGCCACCAAGGAAGGCCTCGCCGGGTATCTTTCGCAACAGGGATACGAAGTGGCGCCGGTCACTTTCGACAATCAGGAATGGGTCTTCGCCGGTGCCTACGAGCGCGCTTTCCAGAAAGCGGACACGGCGGGCATGCGACGCGTCGCCGCCGCTTATGTCAACTACATGGAAGAGAACTTCGCCTTCTTTGAGAAGCGTTCCCGCGAGGTGCTGGGGCGGGAGCCGGCTCAAACCCTGCTCATCCACTGCAACCGGCTCAACGCCGATCACTTCGATGCGGTGGCCCGCCGTCTGGAACGGCGCGGGTATTCCTTTGTCAGCCTCGCCGCCGCTCTCAGCGACGAAGCGTACCGCCTTCCGGATCCCTATATCGGGCCCAAAGGGTTGTCCTGGCTTCATCGATGGGGACTCGCCAAGGGTTTGCCCATCGCGATGGAGCCGGCGGAACCGGAATGGGTGGCCCGCCTGCTCGCCGCCGACTGAAGGCTTTGCTAAAAACGTAAAGGATCCCGCCCGTTCCGCAACCTTCGGGCGTTGCGGCGATTCCAAGGTTACAGGATGACTACAATGCTCGCCGCTCTGACGCTCGCCCTGTCGCAGTTCGCCGCCGCGCAAACCCTGCCAGTGCTAACCGATCGCGCCGCTCCGTTCTTCAACGATACGGAAGTGCGCGAGATTCGCCTTTATTTCGATGATCCGGCCTGGTATAACACGTTGCTTCGCGCGCATCAGAGCGATCCCGCCGATCCCTACTTTCCTTGCCGGTTCCGATCCGGAGACGTGACGCTGGATCGCATTGGCTGCCGCTTCAAGGGAAACTCTTCGGCGCAGCGTAACGGTATCAAGAAGCCGTTCAAGCTCGATTTCAACGAGTATGTGGACGACGCGAATTTCTTCGGACTGAAAAAGCTGAATCTCAACAATTTCGACCTTCAGCCCGACTTCATGCGCGAAAAGCTTCTGCATGACATGGCCGGAAGATACGCGGCGGCGCTGCGTTCGGTTTACGTGAGGCTGTACGTCAATGACGCCTTTTATGGACTCTACCTGGCGGTGGAGCAGCCCGACAAGACGATGATGCAAAGCCGCTGGGGCTCCGATGAAGACGGCAATCTGTATGAGGGCGAGGAACAGATGGGCGGCGGTGCATCGCGCCCGAACCTGGCGTGGCTGGGAGCGAGCCAGTCCGCTTATCAGAACGTCTATATTCTGAAGACCAACGAAGAGAAGAACGACTACGCCCGCCTCATCCAGTTCCTGGACATTCTGAACAATTCCCCGGCCGCGGAACTGCCCGCGCGCATCGAGGGCATCGCCGACGTGGAGAACTGGATGCAGGGCATGGCCGTCAATAACCTTGTCGTCAATCTGGATTCCTACCTTGGCGTGGCGGCGGAATACTACCTCTACGACCGCACCAAGGACGGCAAGTTCGTTCATATCCAGTGGGACAACAACGAGTCGTTCGGCATCACCGGAGACGGGACGCCGCGCATCGCGGTGCCGGCGACGACCGATCCGTTCTGGCTGCCCACCGCGGCCACTGGCGGCGGGCCCGGCGGTGGCGGCGGCAATGCGGCCAACAACGCGCGTCCACTACTTGAGAAACTTTGGGCCGTTCCCGAATACCGCCGTCTCTACCTGCGCGCGCTGGCTCGCCTGCTGCGCGAAAGCTTCAATCCGGACGCCATGTCCGCCCGCGTGACCGAACTGGCCACCCTGATTCGTCCGCACGTGACGGCGGATCCAAATAAGGCCTATACGCTCGCGCAGTTTGAAACCGGAATCAATTCCCAGGTGGGCACCATCCCCGGGGTGAACCAATTCGTCCGCGACCGCTATGCGTTTCTCCGCAACTATCTCAATGGGCAGGCGCAGCCGGTGGATGTTCGCATCAACGAGTTGGCCGCCAACGACACGGGAGCGTTGAAGGATGAAGCGGGCGACTCCGATCCCTGGGTCGAGATTCATAACGTGGGCCCCGGACCGATGTCCCTCAACGGCTTCTATCTATCCGACGACTCCGCCAATCCCACCAAATTCGCGCTGCCTTCGGTCACGCTCGCCGACGGTGAGTATCTCATCGTGTGGCTTGACGGAGAGACCGGCGAAGGCGCGGCGCACGCGCCCTTCCGCATGCCCGCGGCCGGCGGCCGGCTTCATCTGTTCTCGAGCGCCGCCAGCGCGAGCACGCCCATCGACACCGTCACGGTCGCGGCGTTGAATGCCGGCGAATCGCAGATCCGTCTCGGCCTGTCCGGATCGCGTTGGGAGCCCACCAACGATCCTTCGCCAAAGGCGTGGAATCGCCAGTCCGCCGCTACTGTGCTGGTGCCCGGCAATCCGGCCGGCACTCTGGTGATCAACGAAATCATGGCCGATAACGACAGCTTTTTCCAGGATCCCGACGAAGCCGACGCATACGAGGATTGGTTCGAAGTTTACAACCCGAGCTCACAGTCAGTGAATATGAGCGGGATGTACATCACCGACAATCCGCAGAACCCGACCAAGTGGAAGGTGGGCGAGGGCGTAGTGATTCCGGCGGGCGGCTACCTGGTTTTCATGGCCGACAGCGAACCGGCGCAAGGACCCCGGCATGCCAGTTTCTCGCTCAGCGCCGATGGCGAATCGCTTTCCATCTACGCGGCCGACGGCACTACGCTCATCGACACGGTGGCGTTCCCGGCGCAGCGCACCGACGTTTCCTACGGCCGTTCACCGGATGGCGGCTCCACCATCGGGACGCTGTCGGCGCCAACGCCCGGGGCTCCGAACGCGCCCGCCGCGCCGTAACGTTATTCGCGCTTTCGCCCGGGCGGTGTGGCCGGTCCGTCGAGGCGCATCCGGCCCCAGGTGGAATCGTCGTCGCCACGGCCGTAGAGCAGAAAGTGTCCGCCATAGCCCCCACCGTCGGGATCGGTATGGACGATCTGAACGCCATATTCATCGCCCACCCGCGGCGTGGTTCCAAGCACGGAGAACGGCACCCGTGCCTCGAAGGTGAAATCGCCGGACCCCGGCTTGAAGCGGATGCCGTACTCGGCCGCCGTCAGCGGCTCCTCTATATAGGAGCGGGCCGCCGACCCGTGGCGCCACCACGCGCCATAGGAAGGCTTGCGGGCGTCCATGACAAAGCATAAGGCATGATCGCGCTCACCAAAGCTTTGCCCCAGCGCGCGGCGCGGCGCCTCCACGAACCAGCAGATGGCGTCCTTGAAGTACCAGCGATCCGGGCTATGGGCGGGGTCGTCGACGTCGTTGACGTTGTCGATCACCTCGGCGCCGAGATAGAGGAACCGGTCGTCCCAGGCGGTGTAATAGCGCGCCTGCAGATCGCCGGATTCACCAGGCTCATTGCCGTGATCGGTCAGCCGGTTGATGGCGGGGTCGAACCACGGCGCGGTGCGCAGCCGCGCGATGTCCCACACGCCATCGGAGAAAGCGGCATCCTTCCAGTCCGAGGGGTCGCCATCGATCGCCGCGGCCCTCTCAAGCTTCGGAGCCCGCACCGCGTAGTCCGCTTCCTGCGCGATCTGCTGGTAGATATCCTGGATCTGGCCGGGGAGAAACGAACCCACCCAATGCCCAACCGAAGGCGATAACTGAATCTTCGCCGCCACCGGCTGGCCATCCTTCCGTTCGACCAGATCGTCCAACCGGCGGCCCGCGCGGATCTCCCGCTCCACGCGGCCATAGATCTCGGTGAGAAACCGCTCCTCGCCTTCGAGCACCTCCGGCCCGCCCGGCGGACCGTGTGCCGGCAGCACGCGCTTCACGTTCAGTGCGCGGGCCTTGCGCACGACGTTGGGCCAGTTGGCGGCGTTGCCGTCGCCCATGCCGTTATAGGGACCGTTCGTGACGGCGTCGCCGGTGCAAAGAATCCGCTCCTTCGGCAGGTAGACGAAGCCGTCGCCGCGGGTGTGCGCCCAGCCGAAAAAGTGAAACTCCACACGGCGCGTGGAGTCTTCGAGAACGAACGGCGTCCGGTCGAAAGTCTGGCGCGGCGGCTCCGCCGTCTTGAGGCCGAGTTCGGCGACGTCCTTGCGCCGCGCGGCATCGGCGAGCCAGCGCTGCGGCTCCACGCGGCGCATCTCCTGCGCCACGGCGGTGTAGGCCAGCGTCGTCGCCCCCGCGCGAGTCCACAACGCGTTGCCATAGGCGTGGTCGCCGTGATGGTGCGTATCGAACACGTACTTCACGGGCTTCGAGGAGACTCTCTTGATATCGGCCATCAACGCCCTCGCACCCGAAGGGTAGTTGGCATCGACAACGATGAGGTAGTCCTTCATCTCGATGACGATGTTGTTGGAATGGCCGAGCCGCTCAAGGTCGCCTTCGCGGAACCAGACACCGGGCGCGACCTGCTGGATGGTTTCGAGCCTGGATTGGGAGAGCGCGGCGGCGATGAGGACGGCGAATAGACTGGCGGAGACGATCCGGGTGCGCATCGACGCCATTCTAATGGAAAGGAACCGCCC
>CADEFT010000018.1 GCA_902826685.1 uncultured Acidobacteriota bacterium | reverse complement strand
TCGCCAAACAATTCAAACTGGGAGCAACCCACCATTCCGCCGGCAAATTTTCTCCCGGCAATTGGCCAACGAAGTGGGGGACGTCCCACTCCAGTAGCTTTTGTCCGGGGGCTGCATCGGCCTTGAACCAGGGCGGAGAGTCGCAGGCCATTTTTGGTGAGCGGCGCGCTTTCACCTCGCCCTCGCTCATCTTGAAAGTGGCGCGAGATTGAGTCAATGGGTCGACGCTGATGATTCTGCCTGTAACTGTATCGGTAATACGTTTTGTTCCAACAGGCCGCCCATCGATCGCCACCTTCACGAGGACTTTCGAGCCGTCAGTGCGTTGAGCCTCGATGGCAGTCCATGAATGCACCGCGATGCCCGCTGCATCATAGCTTCGGCTCGTCATTTCGGCCGTGTATGCTATCGGGTTTGTTTGGGCGTACACGGGCTCTTGCTTCGACCGCAATGTAGCGCCCGCGTACCATGCTCCAACTGCGCCAACAATGAGAAGTATTCTCCGGCATTTATTCGACACTTAGCCAATCCTCCTCAAATTCCTGTGCGACAGTAGCAGCCGCGCGCCCTATCTTGCCGGATACGACGCTTTTCCCGGGTACGGTTCGCCGGAGGCTGGAGGCCGGCGGGCCGCCCGTGTCCGCTGTGCGGCGGCCGGTTGGCGATCCTCTTTCGTCTTCTTTTTCGATATTAGCGACAGCAGGGATTCGATCCGGCAGTGCTGCTCGATCGGGTGGCGGAGACGGCGCTCCGGGTTCACCACATAGCGGTTCCGGCGTCCGACCTTCGTGCTGGTCAGATAGCCGGCTTCGATCAGGTCCGCCACGATCCGTTGGGCGGCGCGTTCGGTGATCCCCACGCGCTGGGCGGCGTCGCGCAGGCGAATCTCCGGGTCGGCGGCGATCGAGAGTAGAACGTGACTGTGATTCGTTAGAAACGTCCAGCCTTCCATGTCCGTCATAGTATCGCAAGACGCGTTTTGCATATCAAGTCTTATATTTCACAACTTGTAATGCACACGTTGAAATACGCGATATGAATGTCGTATATTGATCCCATGCACTCCTCCCAGGCGCATTCTTCGTTAACCCCCTGGGCCCGCACCTGGGCGCTTGTGCGCACCGAAAAACAGGATCTCGCCGTCACGGTCGTCTATTCGGTGGCGGTGGCCATCCTGTCGCTGGCGCTGCCGGTCGCCACCCAATCGCTGGTGAACACGGTTGCGTTCGGAACCGTGCTGCAGCCGATCGCGGTGCTGACGATCCTGGTGCTGGCGGCCACGATGGCGGCGGCGTTGCTGCAAGGACTGCGATTCTGGGTGGTGGAAATGGTGCAGCGCCGTCTGTTCGTCCGCCTGGCGCACGAGGTGGCCGACCGGCTGCTGCGGGTCCGTTCGGAGTTCTTCGACCGCCAGCATGGTCCTGAACTGGCCAACCGCTTCCTCGAAGTGGTCACGGTGCAGAAGACCGTGGCGCTGCTGCTGGTGGACGGCTTATCGCTCGGAATGCAGGCGCTGATCGGGATGCTGCTGCTGGCGGCCTATCACCCCTATTTACTGGCCTTCGACCTGGCCCTGATTCTGATGATCGTGCTGGTGATGGTCGTGCTGGGGCGGGGCGGCGTCCGCACCAGCATCGGCGAGTCGCATGCGAAATACGAGGTCCTCGGCTGGCTGGAAGAGATCGCCAGGCACCGCTCGGCCTTCCGCTCGCGCACCGCCGACGGCTATGCGCGCGGCCGCACCGAAGGCCTGGTCGGACGCTACCTGCGGGAGCGAGCCAGCCACTTTCGCATTCTTCTGCGGCAGGTTGGCGGCGCTTTTCTGCTTCAGGCGTTTGCCACGTCGGCGCTGCTGGGCGTTGGCGGATGGCTGGTCATCGGCGGGCAACTGACACTGGGTCAACTGATCGCCGCCGAACTGGTAGTGGGAATGATCGTGAGCAGCGTGGCCAAGTTCGGCAAGTCGCTTGAAAGCTTCTACGATCTGCAGGCCGCCATCGACAAGATAGGGCATTTGACGAGTCTTCCGGTCGAGCGGACGTCGGGCGAGGCGGTGGAAGGCGCATCGGGACCCGCTTCCGTACGGCTGCGGGGGGTTGGCTTCGGATATCCCGGCCAGCCCGAACTCTTCTCCACTTCCATCACCGAATTCGCCGCCGGGGACAAGGTTGGCATCCACGGGTCCAGCGGCTCCGGCAAAAGCACGTTCCTCGATCTGCTGCTGGCGCTGCGCGATCCTTCGAGGGGATCGATCGAACTGGATGGCGCCGGATACAGGGAACTGCGGCTGGCCGATCTGCGCGACCGGATCGTACTGGTGAGGGATCTCGACGTCTTTCCTGGCAGCATTCTGGATAATGTCCGCGTGGGGAATGACGCCGGCCCGCTGACGGTCCGGAAGGTGATCGAGCATGCGGGTCTCATCGACACGATCGCGGCCCTGCCGGATGGGTTGAACACCAGGCTCATCACGGGAGGATTGCCGTTGTCTCCCAGCCAAACCTTACGTCTGATGATCGCGCGCGCCCTGCTCACGCGTCCCCGGCTGCTGCTTTTGGACGGCGTCCTGGACCGGATTGAAGACCTGCAGATTCGCGGACCGCTGGTGGAGACGCTGTTCGCGCCAGACGCGCCTTGGACGCTTGTGGTGACCACGGAGCGCGAAGACATCTGGCAGCTGTGCGACCGCGTCTTTGCCATTCGCGACCGCCGGCTTGAGGAACACCTCCGGCCTGCGGATACGCTCGCTGCCAATACTCCGGTAGGAGAGTCGCGATGAGCGGGAAGGAACGGGCGATTCACCTGGAAGCCGCCGCCGGCGGGGGCGAGTGGGATCTGGTTCAGACGCCCAACTCGCTGCGGGTGATGGCCTGGACCATCGGCGGTCTGGTGGCCGTGTCCTTAGGGGCTCTGATTTTTTCGCCCTGGCAGCAAAGCGTGCCGGGCACCGGCCGGGTCAGTGCGCTGACGCCACCGGAACGGCAGCAGTCCATCGACGCGCCGGTCGAAGGCCGCATTGTGCAATGGCATGTGATCGAGGGAACGCGCGTTCGCAAGGGAGATCCGGTGGTGGAGATCGCCGACATCGATCCGAATCTTCCATTGCGGCTGCGGGCCGAGCGCGACGCCGCCATGGACCGCATCCGCGCCATAGGCGCGCGCGAAACCCAGCTCGAAGAAAGGATTCTCGAACTGGAACAATCTCTGCAGAATGAACTGGTGGCGGCTGAGTTCCGCATCCAGCAAGCCTCGGACCGCGTCCGGGGCGCCGAGCAGGCTCTCGATGCGGCCGGCGCCCGTGAACTCGTTACGCGGCAAAACCTGTCGCGGCATCGCGCGCTGTTTCCCAAGGGCCTTGTATCGCAGCGGCAACTGGAACTCGCGCAGGCCGAAGCCGAAACCGCCAGCGCCGATCTGCGGCGGGCCAGGGCGGCGATCGACGAGGCGCGGAACTTCCAGAAGACCGCCGAAGCCGAGCGGGCGCGCGCCACGAATTCCGGCACCGCCCTGGTCCGGGACGCCCGCGCCTCCCGAGAATCGGCGCGCAGTGAACTCGCCAGTGCCAGGCAGGCGCTTCAGCCGGTCGAAGTGCGGCTCAACCGGCAGGCGACGCAGACCGTCACGGCGCCCGCCGCCGGCACCATTTTTCGCCTGATGGCGCAGCCGGGCAGCGCCGTCATCAAAGCCGGCGACACGATCGCGGCCTTCGTTCCGGAAAGTACTTCCCCGGTCGTCGAACTCTGGGTCAGCGGCAACGACGTCCCGCTGCTCAGCCGAGGCCGTCACGTGCGCCTTCAGTTTGAGGGTTGGCCGGCCGTCCAATTCGTCGGGTGGCCCTCGGTTGCCGTGGGGACGTTCGGCGGGCGCGTCCTGCTCGTCGATGCCAGCGACGACGGGAAAGGCCAGTTTCGCGTCCTGGTGGGACCCGACCCCACCGATCAGCCGTGGCCCTCCACCGCATACCTGCGCCAGGGGGCCCGGGCCAAGGGCTGGGTGCTTCTGGAAACCGTTTCCCTCGGCTTCGAATTGTGGCGCCAGTTCAACGGCTTTCCACCGTCCATAGGCGAGCGTCCGGACGACTCGCAGCAACCGGTGAAGCGGAAGGGAGCCAAGTGACGGTCATGTTCGGCCTGATGCTGCTGCTCGTTCCTTTTCTTCCCACGGCACGGGCGCAGTCCTTGACCCTCGAAGACCTTCAGGAATCCGTCGGAAGGCACTATCCGCCTCTGCTGGCGGCTCTCGAGGAAATTCCCCTCGCCGACGCGGACCTGCTCCAGGCCGAGGGCCAGTTCGATCTGGTCGTTCGCGGGCGCTACGACTCCGACAGTCTCGGCTACTACACCAACCGGCGTTGGGATTTCAGCTTCGACCAGCCCACCGCATTCCAGGGCCTGAGCTTTCTCGGCGGGTACCGGTTGGGCGAGGGAACCTATGCGCCTTACGACGGCAAACTCGACACACGGTCGGGCGGAGAGTGGCGTACGGGACTGCGCCTGCCGCTGCTGCGCGACCGTGCCATCGACAGACGTCGCGCGGATCTTTCCAAGGCGGCGCTCGGGAGGCGGATCGCCAGTCTGTCCGTACAACAGCAGAGGCTGGTCATCACCCTGCTCGCCTCCCGGAGATATTGGGACTGGGTGGCCGCCGGCCGGCGCTTCCGCCTGGCGCAGGCGGTTTTGACCATCGCCGAGAACCGGCAGACGTTCCTTGACGAGAGCGTCAAGGGAGGACTGCTGCCGGCCATCGACGCCGCCGATAACCGCCGGGCGGTTCTGCAACGAAAAGGGCAGGTCGTCGAAGCGGAACGAATTCTCCAGCAGGCCGCCATCGAGTTGTCGCTGTTCTATCGCGACGCGCGGGGCGTCTCGATCCTTCCCTTGCCCGAGCAGCTTCCGGAAGGCTTTCCCGTTCCGGCTCCGCTGGCCGGAAGCCAGGTGGGCGCCGACACGATGGCCGCGCTTCAAAAGCGGCCGGAGGTGCCCCGGCTTGAGGCACAGCGCGAGCAGGTGCAGGTCGACGCCGCCCACGCGCGCAATCAGCGGCTTCCCGGGATCGACGTCATTGCCGGATTCACATCGGAATCGGGCGCCGGTGTCGTGCGCCGCGGCCCGCAGGAACTCAAAGCCGGCCTGAGCTTTGAACTTCCTCTACAGCGCCGGTCCGCCACCGGCCGGTTGGCGGCGGCCGAAGCGCGCTCCCGGCAGATCCGCCAGCGGGAGCAGTTTGCGCGCGATCAGATCAAGGCCGAGGTTCAGGATGCCGCCTCGGCGGTTCAGACGGCCTTTCAGCGGACGCTCGTGGCTGCGGATGAGGTCACCGTCAGCCGCGAACTCGAGGATGCCGAACGCACCCGGTTTGAACTGGGAGAGGGCACTCTGTTCCAACTGAACCTTCGCGAAATGGCGACGATCGAATCGGCGCAACGGGATATCGCCGCCAAGGCCGACTACCACCGCGCGGTGGCCGGATACAAAGCCGCGATTGGAACCGAGCCATAATTCTAAATCGCCAGTGCGATCCAACCGCGATAGAAGAGGTTCGCGCCCAGCCAGATCAGCCACACCGAAAGGGCCTTGCGCAGCGCACGGCCCGGCAGGATGCTGGTCAGCCACGCGCCAAGCATGGCACCGGGGATGCCGCCCATCAGCAGCGGCTGCAATACCGAGGAATCGACCGAGCCGTGACTCAAATGCATGGCGCCGGCCGAGACCGACAGGCCCAGTCCGAACAATACATCGGTGCCGACAATCTGCGCGGCGGGTAGTGTGGTCCAGTGCATGAGCGCCAGCGAGCCCAAAGCTCCGGCGCCCGCGCTGGAAAAGCCCACTTCGATGCCGATTGGGAAACTGATGAACGGGAGGCGATGGCTCTTATCGGCGCCCGTGGTCCCGCTCTGCTTGCGCAGGAAATTGACCGCCGCGGAGGTGACGATGGTAAGCCCCAGCAGGATGAGCATCGGGCCTTCGAGACCTTTACTGGCCATGCGGCTCATGAGCAGGGAACCGAGAAATGCGCCCGGTACTCCACCGGCCAGCAGCAGCCCCAGGATGCGATAGTTCACGTCGCCGCGAAACAGAAACATGGGAGCGGCGAACAGCTTCACCACCGCGACGAAGACCAGCGCGGTTCCCACGGCAATATGAGCGGGCAGGCCCAGAAACAGCAACAGAACAGGCGCAGTAAGCACACCTCCGCCGATTCCGGTGAGGCCGATCACCAGGGCGATTAGGAATCCGGCGCCTGATCTGCACGCCAGCGCTGAAATGACGCTGGCGAACAGAGTGAGACCGAGGAGCGGCAATGCGTCACTCCTCGGGGATTCCACATCTGAAGTCGGCGCTGCGGTACGTTCCCGCACTGGAGACGCGGTCTACATTCTCACTTACTTCCGGCTGTCATACACCTGATCCATGGCCGTGCTGGTCTTCGCGGCAGGCGGCCTTGCTATCTTTCCTTCTTGGTAGGCTCGATTGAGAATCTCCGAAGGGCGCCGCTCCACGTAGTTACCCGGTATCTCGAACAGGCTCTTGTCCGGTTCGCCAAGCGTAACCTTCTCCACCGTTAGGACATCCGTATTCGAAGGGCCCTTCACGCTGGTCTTCATCGCCAAACAATTCAAACTGGGAGCAACCCACCATTCCGCCGGCAAATTTTCTCCAGGCAATTGACCCACGAAATGGGTGACGTCCCACCCCAGTAGCTTTTGTCCGGGGGCTGCATCGGCCTTGAACCAGGGTGGAGAGTCACAGACCGCTTTGGGTGAGCGACGCACGTTCACTTCCCCTTCGTTCATCTTGAAGGTTGCGCGAGATTGAGTCAGAGGGTCCACGCTGATAATTCTGCCTGCAACTGTATCCGTAATACGCTTGGTTCCAACAGGCTGCCCATCGATCGCCACCTTGACGAGGACTTTCGAGCCGTTGCTGCGTTGAGCCTCGATGGCAGTCCAGGAGTGCAGCATAATGCCCGCCGCATCATAGCTTCGGCTCGTCATTTCGGCCGTATATGCTACTGGATTTGTTTGAGCGTACACGGGTTCTTGCTTCGACCGCAATTTGACGCCCACATACCATGCTCCAACAGCGCCAGCAACGAGAAACATATTCCAATATTTGTTTGACATCTAATCATTCCTCCTCAAATACCCGGGCAGCAATTGTTAACACAGCCTGGAAAGAAAGGACAATACTGGGAAGGTGTGCAGAAATACTGATAGCCGTAAACATAGTTCGTGCACGGCGACAGTGGATTGCACGTGGAGTATTGGCACTGTTGTGGATACTCGCAATACGTACCGCCACATGTCCACCACCCGTCGTATCCATACGGGCAGTAGCCGTGGTCACACGCTGCGTTTGCGGACGGAGTGAACGCCGCACCTGCTATAGCAAAGGACACCAGCCAAAGAACAGCGAAGAGGAAACGTCTTCTTTGCTGAAGAAACAAACTTCCAAGTCTCATTTGGCACCTCACTTTTTTCGGTAATGCAAAACTGTGAGTTGAACAACATGGATGTCATCGTCTCTAGAGGCCCGGCCAAATATCGTCTGGAGGCCAGACCAAATTTGGAAACCAACTGGCCAAGTATGCCTCCATGAAGGAAGAATGTCAACTAAGTTGTAAATTTGTGACAGCAATTGAGGGCAGCCGGCTTTGCGATTATTGCTAATTGCCAATGATGCCAAAAGTCATAGACGACTGATGAATTCCAATTAAACTAAAATCGTACGCGCAACCGACTGCTAAGATCGCTTTTTGCTTGATTTCACCGTCATGCCCGATCCACGTAGCCCGCCATAAAGCTGCACCACATCTGTCCTGGAAATGGAAGATTGCCTTTGTAGCAAGCTTACATCCACTGACATCCGCTACAATCGCCACAAGTTGAGACATCCGGAAGGAGAATCAATTAATCAATTTTAGACGGCCAGTGCGATCCATCCGCGGTAGAACAGGTTGGCCCCCAGCCAGATCAGCCACACCGAAAGGGCTTTGCGCAGGGCGCGGCCGGGCAGGATACTGGTGAGCCACGCTCCGAGCATGGCCCCAGGGATGCCTCCGATCAGCAGCGGCTGCAGCACCGAGGAATCGACCGAGCCGTGACTCAAATGCATGGCGCCGGCCGAGACCGAGAGGCCCAGTCCGAACAATACATCGGTGCCGACAATCTGCGCGGCGGGTAGTGTGGTCCAGTGCATGAGCGCCAGCGAGCCCAAAGCTCCGGCGCCCGCGCTGGAAAAGCCCACTTCGATGCCGATTGGGAAACTGATGAACGGGAGGCGATGGCTCTTATCGGCGCCCGTGGTCCCGCTCTGCTTGCGCAGGAAATTGACCGCCGCGGAGGTGACGATGGTAAGCCCCAGCAGGATGAGCATCGGGCCTTCGAGACCTTTACTGGCCATGCGGCTCATGAGCAGGGAACCGAGAAATGCGCCCGGTACTCCACCGGCCAGCAGCAGCCCCAGGATGCGATAGTTCACGTCGCCGCGAAACAGAAACATGGGAGCGGCGAACAGCTTCACCACCGCGACGAAGACCAGCGCGGTTCCCACGGCAATATGAGCGGGCAGGCCCAGAAACAGCAACAGAACAGGCGCAGTAAGCACACCTCCGCCGATTCCGGTGAGGCCGATCACCAGGGCGATTAGGAATCCGGCGGCGAGCGTCATTGCTTTTCCGAAAAGGTGTGGATGCCGCACTCCAGCTTATTGCCGCCCCAACGTCCGGAGCGAGGATTGTTGGGGTCGTCAGGCAGCCTGGTGCAGGGTTGGCAGCCAATGCTGGTGAATCCGCGGTCATAGAGCTCGAGCGGCTCGATGCCATTGGCTTTGATGTACTGCCAGACGTCGCGATTGGTCCAATCGGCGAGCGGGCTGATCTTGAGCAGGCTCTTGCCGTCGGGCAGAACGTGCGTCTCCACCTTCTTCAAGTTGGCGCGGGTGGGCGACTGGTCGCGGCGCAGGCCGGTGAGCCAGAGCTGATATCCGGCCAGGCCGCGGAACAGCGGCTCCACTTTGCGGATGTTGCAGCATTCCGTCGGCTTCGATTCGTAAAGCTTGCCGAAAGCCGCCTCATGCTCGGCGAGGGTGGTTTTCGGCATGAGGTTCACCAGGTTCAGTTGCCACTTACTCGCGTACTTATCGCGATAGGCATAAGTTTCCGGGAAATGATAGCCGGTTTCGAGAAACAACACCGGGATATCGGGCCGCGCCTTGCGGGCCAGATCGAGCACCACCATGTCTTCGACCTGGAAGCTGCAGGTGATGCAGGCCGTCTCCGGCTGCGCGAGAATTTGCGCCACCAGTTCTGGCGCGGTGAGAGTTTCATGGCCCGACATGGTTTAGATTCCTTCTCCGCTATCGAAGCGTTCAATGACTCCGAGAATGCCCTGCTGCTCCAGGTAGGCCATGAGGGCGTCGAGGGCGGCTTCTTCTTCCTTGGGCAGCGGGACGAGGTCGAGTTGGCGCACCCTGGCGTCGGCGATCTCGGGCGCGATGACGATGAGGCCGGCCTGCCAGGCGAGTTCGGCCTGCGCTACCGGCTTGTCGCTCGCCAGCACCTGGCAGCCGTGATCGAACAGGCGGCGTTCGAGGCGCAGCGCCAGTTCCCGGTTGCTAAAGGCCAGCAGGGCCGGCGAGTGGCCGTTGCGCTGCAGCCGCTCGGACGTGGTGACGTGACCTTCGGGAGCCGCGCGGTCCACCGCGCCGAGGATCATACCCGCGGCGAGCGTGGCGTTGCTGATCGGGTCGATCAGAATGAACGAGCCGGTGGGGCGGTTGGCGCGGTAGGCGTCAAACAGCAGCGTGCGGCTGGCTTCGATGCGCACCTTGCCGATGTCGTTGAGCCCGAGGATGGGGGCCGCCGAATCCTCCATCGTCTGAAGGTTGAGGCGGCCCTGGATGGCGGTGACGCGTCCGGTGACCTGCTGCGTGGTTTGCTTGATCAGCAGGGAACGGCCGGGCGCGAGCGGATCCTCATGCATCCACACCAGGTGCGCGTCGAAGGTGCGCGCCGCCACCGGACGCCGCTCGGGATGCACCAGCATGTCGCCGCGGCTGATGTCGCGCTCGTCTTCGAGAGTGACGGTGATCGACATGGGCGCCGACGCGGTTTCGAGATCCCCGTCGAAAGTGGAGATCGAGGCGATGCGGCTGGTCTTACCCGAAGGTAGGATCAGCACGGGATCGCCCTTGCTCAGGCTGCCGCTGGCGATCTGGCCGGCGTATCCGCGGAAATAAAGATTGGGCCGGTTGACGTATTGCACCGGGAAACGCAGGTCGGGATGGGCTCGCGTCTCGGCGACCGGAACCGATTCGAGATGTTCGAGCAGCGCCGGGCCCGTGTACCAAGCCATCGCCGTGCCGCGCCGGGCGACGTTCTCGCCTTCGAGCGCGCTAACCGGAATGGGCTGGATGTGTTCAAAGCCCATCCTGCTCGCGAAGGCGAGAAAATCGGTGCGGATCTTCTCGAACACGGCCTGATCGTAGCCCGCCAGATCCATCTTGTTGACGGCCAGCACTACGCGCGGAATGCCCAGCAATCCGGCGATGGCGGCATGGCGGCGCGTTTGCGGCAGCACGCCCAGGCGCGCGTCCACCAGAATGATCGAAAGCGCGGCGGTGGAGGCGCCGGTGGCCATGTTGCGCGTGTACTGTTCGTGGCCGGGCGTGTCGGCGATGATGAATTTACGTTTGGGCGTCGAGAAGTAGCGGTAGGCAACGTCGATGGTGATGCCCTGCTCGCGTTCGGCGCGCAGCCCGTCGGTGAGCAGAGAAAAATCGATGGGGCCGGTGGAGCGGTTCACACGGCTCTGGCGGATCGAAGCCAGTTGATCTTCGTAGATGCCGCGGGAGTCGTAAAGCAGACGGCCGATCAGCGTGCTCTTACCGTCGTCCACCGAGCCCGCTGTGAAGAAGCGCAGCAGGTCTTTGCCCGCTTCCTGGGCGAGGAATTCCTCGATGGTGACCGTGCCGGAGTCGAAGGTGGTCATGGATTAGAAGTAGCCCTCGCGTTTTTTCAACTCCATCGAGCCTTCCTGGTCGTGGTCGATGATGCGGTTCTCGCGCTCCGACCGGCGGAAGCTGAGCAACTCTTCGATGATCTTGGGCACCGTGTCGGCGGCCGACCGGATGGCGCCGGTACAGGGCGTGCAGCCGAGGCTGCGCATGCGGCACAGCACCGGCTGCGGCTTCTCGTCCGGCAACAGCGGCAGCACGTTATGTTCCGGCGGAATCAGCGACTCCCGCCGCACGATCATGTCGCGAACCTTGGCGAAATAGAGCGGGACGACCGGAATGTTCTCGAGGTGGATGTAGTGCCACACATCGAGTTCGGTCCAGTTGGAAAGGGGAAAGACGCGGATCGACTGCCCTTTATCGACGCGCGAGTTATAGAGATTCCACAACTCGGGACGCTGGTTCTTGGGATCCCATTGACCCTGCTGGTCGCGAAAGGAATAGATGCGTTCCTTGGCGCGCGACTTTTCCTCGTCGCGGCGGGCCCCGCCGAAAGCCGCGTCGTAGCCGCCGGCTTCCAGGCCATCGAGCAACGCGCGCGTCTTCAACAGACCGCAGCATTTCGACGTTCCCAGGGCGATCGGGCTGGCCCCGGCCGCCACGGCCTCGCGGTTGGTGTGCACCCGCAACTCACAGCCGATCGAGGCCGGATACCAGTCCCGGAACTCAATCATTTCCCGGAACTTATACGTCGTATCGACGTGCAGTAGGGGAAACGGCATGGGGGCCGGATGGAACGCCTTCTGCGCCAGCCTTAGCATGACCGAGGAATCTTTCCCGATCGAATACAGCATGACGGGCTTGGCAAACTCGGCCACCACTTCGCGGAAAATATGGATCGACTCGGCCTCAAGCGCCCGGAGATGCGACAGACTGCGCATGAAGGCAGTATAGCGCGGCAAACACCTGAAAGTCGATAGGGATTAGGATTTACTCGCGCTGCGTACCGGCCGCGGCGATCGTCACGATCCAGACGGCAAGCCCGAAACGCACGAACGGATAGTCGACCAGGGCGTGCAGCGCGACGGCGGCAAGGCCGATCGCCCAGGGCGTGTGGCGCAGGCGGAAGATCGTGTGTCCGGTAAGCGCCAGCATGGCGAGGGCGAGCGGCAGGCCGCCTTCGGTGGACCATTGCAGCCATTCGTTGTGGGCGTGATTGACGAAAGTGCCGGCGTCGAACCGCGCCTGTGAGGGATAGACGGTGGTGAAGGTTCCGAGGCCGTATCCGCCGAACGGGCGTTCGAGGGTAAGCGCAAGGGCCGATTGCATCATCTCGCGGCGGTGCGCCATGGGATTGCGATCGAAGATCTTGCGGCCCAGAATCTCCCACCCGGACACGGCGACGACGCAGGCGGTGAGGATGGCGATGCGGATCGTCCACACGCGGTTGCGCCGGCACAGGCACAGGACGGTGAGAATTTCGGCGATGGCGAGAGCGGTGCCCGCGCGGGAACCGGATCCGGCGATGGCGCCCGTTGAGAGGGCGGCCAGCAGGGCCGAGGGGGCGTGGCTGCGCTCAAGCGCACGCCAGAGGAAATAGGGCAGAAAGAGTAGAACGAAGGAAGCGAAGTTGTTGCGGCTCTGAAACGGGCCGAAGACTTCATAGTTGCCCGAAGGCCAAAGCCAGAAGATGTCGCCCTTGGAGGTGAAGAACTGGGCCAGTCCGATGGCGATGAGCGCACCGGCGAAGGGCGCGGCGCGTTTCAGCAGGCCGGGCCCGGCTCCGGTCCACCGGCAAATCAAGGCCAGGGCGGCGAGAGCGGTCCAGAACAGACAAGCCTCGACCGTGGCCGAGGCCTCGGCCGTGGATCCGGCGGCCAGTTGCAGCGTACCCCACAAGGCGATGGCGGTGAACGGGAGCGCGGCGGCCAGGTGAAACCGCAGCGATCCACCAGCGGCGAGCGCGGCCGTCACCGTAAGCAGCAGCGCCTGCAACAGCAGCAGCGGCCAGGCGGCTTTCACCCAGACGATCATGGTGGCCGATCCGGCAAGCGCCAGGTACAGCCACCATCTCCCCTCTCCGCCGTCAGCGAACGCGCGATTCCACGTTGACGGCGCCATGCTGCTGATTCTCCAAGGCGACGGCGAAGGCGGCCATAACCTGGCTGTCGATCTCCTGTTTCGAGATCAGCCGCCCGGCCGACTTGAGGAACCGCTGATTGTGATACTGCGCGTCGGTGTAGTTGGCAATTTTCTTCGAGCGCAGCGCTTCGAGCAGATCCTGGACACCGGCCTCAAGCGTAGTCTGGCACTGGAAGCCGAGATCGCGCTGAATCTTATCGAAGCAGACGCGGTAGTTGCGTTTGTCGGGATTCTCGATCTCTTCGACGCGCGTGCCCGGCACCAGTTTCTGGATGACTGCGGCCACTTGCGTCAGGGTGTAGTTGAGCCGGGAATCGCCCAGGTTGTAGGTCTCGCCGCTGACGACGCTCAAGGGGGCGTTGAGCGCGGCGATAAAGCCGTCGGCCACGTCGGCGACGTGGATGAACGGACGCCACTGCTGGCCGTTGTAGAGCGTGATGACGCCTTCCTGCAGCGCCTTGGCCGTCAGCAGGTTCACCACCAGGTCAAAGCGCGGCCGGTAGCTGTTGCCGAACACGGTGGCCAGCCGCAGGATGGTGGGATGAAATTTTCCGCCCCGCGCCTGTAGCAACGCCTGTTCGCTATCGACCTTGGTCTGGGCGTAGAGCGAGATGGGGCCCACGGCCGAACGCTCATCGACGTACTCATCGGTTTCCCCATACACCGAACAGGACGAAGCGAAGACGAAGCGCTCGACGCCATAGCCTTTGGCGATTTCGAGAACCATGCGGGTGGCGGCGTAGTTGATCTCAAGCGCCGAGCCGCGATCCTGTTCGCAAGCGGGGTCGCCGACGATGGCCGCGAGGTGAATGATGGCGCCCGCTCCGTTGACCGACGACACTACGCTTTGAATATTGCGGCAATCGCCGATGGCGAGTTCAAACCGCGGATGGCCGAAAAGATCCCGTACCGCCGAGTTGCCGTAGACGAAGCTGTCCAGCAGCCGCACGCGGCGTCCTTCCGCCAGCAGCTTGCGGCACAGAATCGAGCCGATGTAGCCGCCGCCCCCGATGATGAGCACCGGCTCGTCGGATTTGGTGAAATTCGATACGACCGAGAACGCCGGCGGGTTCGAGCGCGGCGGAGCCGCCGCGAGCGCGGATTTGAGGATCCGCGATCCGATCGTCAGCCCGTTCACCAGCAGAACGAAGGCGATAGCGGAACTGCGCGGCAGCGTGGCCCCGCGCGTCGTCAGGAAGTTGCAGAAGACGAAAACCAGTGTGGCGACCGTGGCCCCGCGCGCCAGCGTCGTCCATTTGAAGCGCGGCTGGTAGGTGCGCGACCGCGTATAGAACCCGGTGAGCGAAAACACGGCCGGAAAGACGGCCGATAGCGGCGCGAACGTGAATAAATAGTAGTGGCGTAAGCCTTCCACGACTTCGGCGAAGTGCGCCCCATCGCCGCGCCCCATGAACACGGCAAACGCCAGCGCCACGATGGCGGCCATGTGAACCATGACCAGATCGGCGGCCACGCGCGGCGCGATCTCGCGCCAGTCCAGCGATTTCAAGGATTCTCTCATTGTGCCAATGCCTCCTCTCCGACAGCCGCCGGTTGAGCGGCCCGATTCCTGCCGCGGGCTTCGAGCACGATTTCGCGCACCGCCTCCACAACGTCGGCGGCGTCCTCGCCGGTCATGCGCGGATAGAGCGGCAGCGACAGCAGCCCGCGGTAATACTTCTCGCCGCCTTCAAATTGCTCCGGCTTATAGCCGTAGGCGGTCTGGTAGAACGGATGGCGGTGCAGTGGGATGAAGTGCACGCTGGCGCCGATTTTCCGCCGCGTCAGTTCGTCGATGAAGGCGGCGCGATCCATGCCCAGCGCCTTCTCGCGAATCCGGACCGGATAGAGATGATAGACGTGATGACGGCCCGGCAACTGCCGCGGGCGTTCGATTTCCGCCAGATCGGCGAAGGACTCATCGTAGTGGGCCGCGAGGGCGCGGCGGCGGAATACGAACTCGTCCAGACGCCTCAACTGATGGAGACCGAGCGAAGCCTGAATATCGGTCATGTTGCACTTGTAGCCGGCTTCGAGCACCTCGTAATACCAGGTGCCGGTTTCCGAGTACCGCTTCCAGGCGTCGCGGCTCATGCCATGAAGGGCCAGCCGGCGCACGCGGGCGGCGAAGTCGCGGTCGTCGGTGGTCACCATGCCGCCTTCGCCCGTAGTCATGTTCTTGGTGGCGTAAAAACTGAAGGCGGCCGCGTTGCCCGCCGCCCCGATGGGACGGCCATGGTGAAGAGCGCCCACGGCGTGCGCGCAATCCTCGACCACGAACAGATTGTGGCTGCGCGCAAACGAAGCGATCGCTTCCAGATTGCAGCTCTGTCCGGCGTAATGAACGGGAATGACGGCCTTGGTGCGCGGCGTCACCAGACGTTCGAGCCGGGCGGTGTCGATGAGTCCGTTCTCATCGACGTCGGCGAGAACGGGTCGCGCGCCGAGATGCACCACGACGTTGGCGGTGGCGCAGAAAGTTATGGTGGGAACGATCACTTCATCCCCGGGACCGATGCCCCCGGCGGCCAGCGACAGGTGCAGGGCGGCGGTGCAGGAATTCACCGCCACGGCCTCGGCCACGCCCACGTATTCGGCGAAGGCCGCTTCGAACTTCTTCACCTTGGGGCCGGTGGTGACCCAGCCGGAGCGGAGGCTGTCGACAACTTCGGCGATCTCCTCCTCACCGATCTGTGGAAGGCAGTAGGGTAGAAAATGACTGCGCAACGTTCTTCTCCTTCAGTAACTCGAGATAAAGCTGGTGGTAGTCGTCCAGCATGCGCGCCAGGTTGTAGCGCTTGGCAAAAATTTCCGCCGCGGCGGCACCGAGCGCGGCGCGAAGCCCGGGGTCGCCGCCAAGCTTGAGAAGCGAAGAGGCGAGAGCCTGGACGTCTCCGGGACCGACCAGAACCGCGGCGTAGCCTTCGGCGGTCGCCTCGCGAGTGGATCCAATGGCCGTCGACACGATGGCGCGCCCGGCCGACATCGATTCGAGCAGAGCGATCGAAAGGCCCTCGCGCCAACTGGGCAGCGCCACGATGTCGGCGGCGTGGACCAGCGCGGTCACGTCGGACCGGAAGCCGAGCAGCAGCGCGTCGGCGGTGAGACCGCGCTCGGCGATGCGCCGCTCAAGCTCCGGCCTCAGCGGGCCGTCGCCCGCGATCAGGCATTTGAAACGAAGTCCGGCGGCCTTGACCACGACCAGCGCGTCGAGCAGCTCTTCGAGCCCCTTCTCGGCGGCCAGCCGGCCGGGTGTAAAGATCACCAGTTCCCCGTCGCCGGCTCCGGCCGCGCGCTTGAGAGCTTCCACTTCGCCCGCCGCGGGCGCCGGGCAATCGGGAATGCCGTTGGGAATGGAGAGGATCTTTCCGGCCGGCGCGATGCCGAGCCGGATGCCCCACGTTTTGTGGAAATTGCTCACGGCGACCACGCGGGCGCAGCCAGCCGAGGCGATCCGCTCGAGCGCCACATAGAACGCGATCTTCCACCACGGCGAGCGTTCGTGGAAGGCAAACCCATGCGCGGTGTGAATCACCAGCGGCGCGCCGGCCAGCAGCCCCGCCAGCCTGCCAACGAAGCCGGCCTTGGTGGTGTGCGTGTGGATGACGTCGAAGCGTTCCTTCCGCAGATAGCGGTAGAGCCGCCACAGCCCCTTCAGATCGCGCGCGATATGGATGTCGCGCCAGATGCAGTCGAGTGGGACCGTGTCGATCCCGCGCGCTCCGGCCTCGCGGCGCATGCTTTCATCGGTGGTGAGGATCTTGACCTGCCACCCTTGCGAGTTCCAGAACGACGCCAGCCGCGTGATGCCGAGCGAGGCGCCGCCGAACTTTGAATCTCCGACGATGTGCAGAACACGTACGCGCATGTTCGATTCCTTCATTTCTGATTCACGCCCCGCCGGGCCAGAACGTAGGGCACGGTTTCGAGCAGCAGGCCGCAGTCGAGCCCGAACGACCAGCCGTCGACGTACTCGATGTCGAGCTGTTTGCGCGCCTCCCAGGAGATACTGTTGCGTCCGCGGATCTGGGCGAGTCCGGTGATGCCGGGACGCGCGGCCAGCTTGCGGAATTCATGGCCGCGGTAGTAGCGCATCTGATCCACCTGGTCCGGCCGCGGCCCCACCAGGCTCATATCGCCCCGCAGGACGTTCCACAACTGCGGCAGCTCGTCCAGGCTGCTCGATCGCAGGAAGCGGCCGAGCGGAGTCACTCGCGGGTCGCCCGAGCCGCTGAAGGCGGACCCATCCGGGTTGCGCAACTCACCGGCGCCGTCGGCCATCGTGCGAAATTTCAAGATCTCGAACGGCACGCCGTTGAGTCCCAGCCGCCGCTGGCGAAAAACGACGGGGCCAGGCGAGGACAGACGCACGGCGAGTGCGGTCGCCGCCAACACCGGGCTCAGGAGCGCCAGGGCGATGGCGGCGGCGGCGGCGTCAAGGATTCGTTTGGCGATACGTTCCATGTGCTTCAATCCTTCCCCGTTTACGGACGGAGCCGGCTTGGCAGGAAACCGCCGCCGCCCGATTGCCGCGATTCGGACGCTTTGACCGACAGCAATTGGCGATAGATGTTGTCCCACTTGGCCACGATGGCCCGGTGGCCGTAATTCTTCTCGGCTTTGGCGCGGGCGGCGGCGCCCATCGCGGCGCGGCGTTCCGCCGGCATGTCCATCACCGCCAACATGGCCTCGGCGAGCCTGGCAGGGTTGTGCGGGGGAACCATCCGGCCGTTGTGTCCTTCCTCGATCACGTCGGTGTTGCCGCCCACCGCTGTCGCCACCAGCGGAAGGGAACAGGCGGCGGCTTCGAGCAGCGCCATCGGCGTTCCTTCCCAGGCCGAAGAGAGGACGTAGGCGTCGGCGCCGCTCAGCAGCCGCGGGATATCGGTGCGCTGGCCGAGGAACCGCACCGCGCCCGGCAGGCCAAGCGACGCGGCCTGCCTTTCGAGGCTCGCGGCGAGCGGGCCCGCGCCCGCGATCGCCAGCCGAGCTTCCGGCCGTTTCTTCACCACGGCGGCGAAGGCCGCCAGCATGTTGGGATAATCCTTGGGCTCGCGCAGGTTGCCGACGGCGATCCAGAGGAACCGGTCCCGCCATTCGAGTTCGCCCCGCGTGCGCTCGCGATCTTCGCCGTCCGGCTGGAAGCGGGCCAGATCCACGCCGTTTGGAAGCCACACCGTTTTCGGCTCGGCGGAAATATTCTCGGCGCAATACCGTTTGGCGCCCGCCTGGCTCACCTGCGTGAGCAGATCGCAAAGCGGATCGGTCAGGCGGTAGGCGAGATCGCGCCAGCGCCCGCCTTCCTGAATGGAATGCGCCGTCGAGATGACCACCGGAACCGGCGCCAAGGCCCGCGCCACGCGTCCGAGCAGATTGGCGTGGACCATGTGGCAATGCAGCACATGCGGCCGCGACTGACGAAGAAGCCGCCGCAGCCGGAACAGACCGCGCGGATCCGGAACGCCGCGCCGCATACCGAGATCGAACACCGGGATCGACTCGGCGGCGAGCGGTTCGGTCAGCGCCACGGGAGGAATCATGGAGATCACCTCCGGCTTCCAACCCTGGTGCTTGAGCGAGGTGGCGAGCAGCACAACCTGCATCTCGGCTCCGCCCAGGGCGAGGCCGGTGGTGAGAAACGTGACTCTAGGCATGGCGCGCTCCCCCGAGCCGCGCTTTGGCGGCGTCCTGCAGCGCGATCGCGCCCGAACACAACCCCCACAGCAGCCACGTGATTTCGCGGTTCTCCCAACTGAGCGTGGTAGCGGCCACGGTCCAGCCCGCCAGCGTCACCGTCCAGATCTTCTCTTCGAGCCACTGGCGCCGCCAATTGCGCGCAATCAGCGACAGCATCGCGCCGGAAAACAGCATCAGTCCGATCAGGCCGTGTTCCACCAGTACGCCCAGAGCCGTGTTATGAGCCGCCAGCTCGCGGTTGCGGGAACCCACGGCGCTGCCGAATCCACCGCCGCCGACGCCCATCACCGGATGTTCCAGAAAGGCCGCGAAACCGCGCTCCCAGATGTCCACGCGGCCATTCAAATCGCGCGTGGCCAGTTGCTCGCCGATGGTCGACAGGCGCCGGAAGGAGATCTCGTTCCAGAAAAACATCAGCAGTCCGCCGCTGATCACCGTCACGATGATGAAGGACAGAATCGCGCGCAGCGACAGTTTCGAAGTCAGAATGGGCGGTGCGATGACGCAGATGGCGAGCGCCACAAGGGCGCCGCGCGAAGCCGTCAACAGCGAGGCGAGTACGGCGCACGGAATGTAGAGCCAACTGATCCACGACCGGCGGGGACCCGACGACGACAGATAATACGCGGCCGGAATGCCGAGGATGAGCGTGCAGGCCAGATCGTTAGGGTCGAAGCCGGGCGCGGTGTAGCGGCCGTCGCCCTGGAACTCGCCGATCAGGAAGTTGTAGACCAGCCCGGAGAAGGCCACGCCGCAGCCGAGCAGGTAGGCGCCCAGCAGCCGCCGGTAGTGGCGGACGGTAGCGGAACATTGATAAACGACCCAGAGATCGAGGAACAACTGGCAATAGGAAAGCGCGCGGCGTGCGGCGCGCTCCGGTTCCACGGTCCAGACCACGTTGGCCAGCGCCCATAGTACGAACAGAGCCAGCATCCGGTGGCTGAACTGCAACGGCCGCATCGGATGACCGGCCTTGAGATGGAGCAGCCACGCGGCGGCGGCGGCCAGGGTGAAGACGCGGCTGGCTTGAATTTCATAAGGCAGCACCACCATGTCGCCCCAGGGAATGAAGAACGCCAGCAGGACGACCATGGCGAAGCTGATGCGCTGCCAGCCTCCAAAGGACGGCGCCAACTGCGTGGCCGCGTGCAGCCGGTCGGCCTGAATCCAATGAGGGGATACGCCGGGGCGCTGCCAGCCGTAAGGTAGGGGTGCGGTTCTCGTGTTTCGCATGCAGAAGTCTCCGCTTGGGGTGAAAGCAGGCGGGACCGGGAAGAGCCCGGCCCCGCCGATGGCAGAACTCAAGCCTTCTCAACGGGCTTGTAGTATTTGCCGTAGTGGCTGTAGTAGTAGTAGCTGTCGCTCAGCTCCTGATGGCACTGGTTCAGCACGATGCCCATGACGTTGGCGCGCAGCCGGGTGAGGGTGTTGATGACGGCGGCCACGGCCTTGCGATTGGTTTCGCCGGCCCGGGTCACCACCACCACGCCATCGACCGACGTGGCCATTTGCAGCGGCTCGGCGAAACCAAGCAGCGGCGGAGCGTCGAGAATCACCAGGTCGTATTCGGCGCAGGCTTCCTCGAGCAGGTCGAGCAGGCCCCGTCCTACGATGTCGGCCGCTTTGCGCGAGACCGGCCCGGCCGGCAGCACGTCCAGATCGGGTAGGCCCTCGGGCTTGATCAACGCCTGGCGCCACGGAATCTCCCGCAGCAGAACGTTGGTCAATCCGGTGGTGGAAGGAATTCCGAACCGCTTGTGCACGCTTGGACGGCGCAGATCGCCGTCGATCAGCAGGGTCTTGTGATGCTGTTCGGCGTGCGTGGCGGCCAGATGCGCGGCGATGGTGGATTTGCCTTCGCCCGGCGAGGCGCTGGTGACCAGCAGCGAGCGCAGGCGGCGATCGAAATCGCTTAAGAGAATCGAGTTGCGCAGCGTGCGAATCGCCTCCGCGTAGGTATTGGCGTGGTCGTTGCCCTCGGTCAGGGCGATCAGCGCGGTGGAGGTCCCGTGCTGGGCCACCGGGCCGAGGCGCGTGCGCCAGTTCTTGACCACCGGCAGGCTGCCCAGAACCTCGGTCTTGAGCGTGCGTGCGACCTGTTCGGGATCGCGGATGGTGTTGTCGAGCGAATCGCCGACGATGGCCGCGCCGATGGCGAGCAGCGTGGCGAACACGAACGCCAGCGCGATGTTCACCTTGATGTTGGGAAACACCGGTTTGAGCGCCGGACGGGCCGGATCGGCGATGCGGATCGAAGAGTTCTGGAAGCTGGCGTTGATGCCGGCCTCGCGGATCTTGCGCACCAGTTCCTCGTAAAGCCGCTTGTCGGCGTCGGCTTCGCGCTTAAGAGACTGGTATTCAAACGACCGGGAGTTGATGCGGTCGAACTCCGCCTTGCTCTCCCCCACCGCCTTTTGCAGCATGGCTTCGCGGTTGACGGCTTCCTGATATTCGATCTCCACGCGCTGGGCGATGTTCTGGCGGGTGCGGTCGTGCTGGCGCTGCACTTCGGCCAGATGCGCCGCCGCCTTGCGGTATTCCGGGTGATTGGCGCCGAAATGCGATTTCACTTCGCTGAATTTTTCCTGCGCTTCATTCACCTTTTCGGTGATGCGCCTCAGCGGCTCGCCTTGCTGTGAGACTTGCGCCGCTTCGAGCGATCCATTGCGTACCGAATGGAACGCCGCCTCCTTGCGCACGCGGTCGGCCTGCGCGTTGGTGTATTCGGTATTCAACTGCAGCAGCCGGGAAGAGGTGATGTTGGTCTTCTCTTCCGGGTTGATCAGATTCAACTCGCGTTCGAACTGGCCGAGCGCGGAGCTGGACCGCTCCATCTTGGCCCGCAGCTCCTCGAGTTGCTTCTCCATGAACGAGGTCAGGCTGGCCGAGGAGCGGAACCGGATGTTGTAGGTGTGTTCGAGATACGACTTGGCGATGGCGTTGGCCACATCGGCCGCCAGTTGCGGATCGGGCGAGCGGTAGCTGACCAGCATCAGATAGGTGTTGGTGGGGCGGGTGACCTTCAGCCGCTTCAGAAACACCGGCGACTGTTCGGCCGTGGTGATCTTGGCCGGGGCCATGTCCTCGAACTGCTTCTCATGGGACAGAAGCTTGTATTCGAGCGCCACCGGACGCAGCACCGAATCCGACTGCACCAGCTTGATCTGCGTCGCCAGAAACTGATCGGAATCGTTGAAGGTGGTCTGCTTGGTCGATTCCTGTCCGACCACGCCGCTCGGCGTCTGGCGGTCGATGTCGATGGTGGTGGTGGATTCGTAGATCGGCGTGATGCGGCTCGATACGATGGCGGTGGCCAGTACCGCCGCGATCACGAAAGAGAGAATCTTCCAGCGATGCCGGCGCAGGATCCACAGATAGTGGGACAGGGGAACGCCCTGCTGCGCGGCGGGCGCCTCCGGAATGGCAACCGGGAAGTAAGGCTGCGGCTGAAACTGCTGCCCCTCGGGAGCGAGCATGATTTCCTTATCGGTTCGTTCGACGTTCATTGAAATGAAGGGCTCCTTGGTTACGGATGGGGTGCTTTAGCGGCGCCAGATCAACAGACCGCTCGCGGTGGTGGCGCCAAAGCCCGTAATGCGGTCGATGGTGGTGGCGGTGATTCGCTTGCCCTTGTTGTCGGGAATGTAAAGAATGTCGTTGGCGGCCAGCGGTACGTCCGGCGCCTTGCGGCCGACAATTTTGGAGATTTCGATGGGAATCTCGTTTTTAGACGACAGGCCGGCTTCCTGCCGGTAGATGAACGCCTGGCGGGCGGTGAACGGCAGCAGCCCCTCGGCCAGGGCGAGCAGCTTCAAAACGCTCGAGCCATTGGCGTCCTGAACGGCGAAAGCGCCCGGTTTGCGGACATTGCCGACGACGAAAATCTTGCCTTGCTCCGGCACGCGAATCTCTTCGCCGCCCACCAGCTTCAAGTTCAATTCCGGATCGGCTTCGTCGATCAACTGGCGCACGGCGATGCGCTGGGTGAGCGTGGAGGCGGTGCCGGATTCGCCGGTCTGCACGCGGCTGACCAGAATTTCCGGGGCGGCTTCGGGCGACAGGCCCTCGGCGCGGGTGAGAGCGTCGAGCAGCGTCGTGGGGCCGGTGGCCTGAAAGGTGAGCGGCTTGCGCACCGCGCCCATCACGCTGATGGGGCGGCTGTGATACTCGACCATCGTCACCGTTACCACCGGATCGACCAGAATGCTTTCGGTTTGAAGCTCGCTGGCGATGGCGGTCTCGAGGTCGGCCGGTTGCAGTCCTTTGGCGGCGATCGGTTTGCGCAGCATGGGCAGACGGATCATGCCTTCGGCGCTCACGCGCACGGTGCGGGTAAGCTCCGGCGCGTCATAAACGGAGACGGCGATCAGATCGTTGGACCCGATGCGCTGCAGCGGCAGGTTGGCCGCGCCCAGATCGGCGGCGGTGCGCGTTTGAGCGCCGGCGGCCATCAGGGCGAGGAACGGAATCAGAATGCGGACGCAAGGATTCATTGCTGGGTCTCTCCTGTCGCCATCGCGGCTGCCGGCGCGGACTCGCTTGCGCGTTTCAGGCTCTCGATGAGGTTCACGAGTTCGGCGACTCGCGTTTCAAGCTCGAGAACTTTGCGATCGATCGACGGCGTGCGGGGATCGGCGGCGGGGGAGGCGGCCGAAGACTCAGGCCCGGTGTGCGCCACCGAGCGCATGACGGCGTTGCGGGCGAAGTCCGACAGGCTTCGCGCACCGGAGAGCGCGGAGCTGGCGCGCAGTTTGTCGAATTCTTCTTCGCTGAGGCGGAAGTTGACAAGGCGGTTTCTCGGGTTAAAGACAGGCATAGTTTCGGAATCTCGGCTGATCTCGTTGGGACCGCCAGCCACGGATGGCGCGGTTTCACTGGCAGGAAAAGCAGGTGAGATTCCAAAGGCGGGCCGAGGAGGCAATACAACTCGAAGACGTTGGAAAGAAAGCCGCTAGCGGGTGTGGGAGAAGACTGAGGCAGGAACGGGCGGATGGGGGTTGAAACCGCAACGGAACCCATAGTGGAAATCGGGTTCCGTCAGAGTCCCAAAACAGTCAGCGGTCCGCGCGGTTGAGAAGCGAACGGGGACCGGTGCCGTCCTTCAAAGCATCTTCAGCACCGGTCTCCGTTTTGCGCGTTTTCTCAAAAGCTGTAGCGAAGACCTAACTGCACGATACGCGGGTCGTTCGCCGTCGTAATGCGCCCGAACAACGCATTGATGCGCGCCGTGTTGGGATTGCCCAGATTGGCGCGGTTGAACAGGTTGAAGAACTCGGCGCGGAATTCGAGTTTATGTCCCTCGAACTTCGGCATGACGAAGCTCTTGAACGCCGAGAAATCGACGGTGGCAAGTCCGGGCCCAAGCAGCGTGTTGCGGCCGAGCGTTCCGAAAGTGCCCGCGGCGGGTTCGGCGAAGGCCTGCGTGTTGAAGTAGCGCAGGATGACGTCGCCCTTCGGACGGCTGGAATCGAGCTTGGGATCGCCGATCACGTCCACGCGATCCTGCCCGATGCCGGTGCGGGAAATATCGACGCCGTTGGCAACCGTCAGATACGCGCCCGATTGCAGTGTCAGAATCCCGTTGGTCTGCCAGCCGCCGGCGATCACCCCCAGCGCGCCCTTGCCCTTGTAAGGCAGCTGGTAGTTGAACGAAGCCGTCACGCGGTGCCGGCGGTCGAAGTTCGACGGACCGTAGTCCTTGTCGATCTGGCCATAAGGATATGTGTTGCCGTTGCCTTCAAACGCCGTGTTCGAAAGAATGTCCAGGCTCTTCTGCCAACTGTAGCCGCCCAGAAAGTTGAGACCGGACGAGAACCGGCGCTCGACGCTCAACACCAGCGCGTGGTAGTTGGAACGTCCATAGGTGCCGGCATAGGTGACCTGGGTGTATTCGGGGCGCGGACGGCGCTGGTCGGTGTTGGCGAGCGTCGCGCCCGGCCCGAAGATGGCCGGGTTCAACTCCGCCGCGTGGAACAGGCGGCGCCCCGCAGCACCCTGATAAGTCGTGCGGAACACCAGAGACTTGGGCAGACCCTGTTCGATCGTGAAATTCCACTGATGAATGTTGGGATAGGTGAATTCAGGCGCGTACCCGACCACCAGGAACGGAAACACGAACCGCTGCGTGGAGGCGATGGGCCGGGTGACCGGAAACGGATTGGTAAACCCGCGGTAGGGATCCTGCGTGCTGAACGGCGCGTTGATATCGACGCGCACCGAGTTTGGCGGCGAGGTGACCTGACGGTTGTAAGTCAGCGCCGACATTTGGTCGTGGAAGCGGCCATAGCCTCCGCGCAGGCTGGTCTTGCCCTTGCCGAAGATATCCCAGGCGAAGCCGATGCGGGGATCGAACACGCCCCACGCCGAGGGCACGCCCGAAATCGGCACACCCGGATCGCCGGCGGCCAACTGTCCCGGCGGCAGGTTGGGGAACCGCTGCGACTTGGTGCCGGCGCGATAGGCGGCGTCGTTGAATTGCGAGAACTGATTGGCGGGCGAATCGGTGAACGGCACAAACGGGTTCCAGCGCACGCCCAGGTTCAGCGTCAACTTGCGGTTGACCTTGAAATTGTCCTGAATGTAGGCGCCGTAGAGATTGCGCAGCAGGTTGTAGTAAAGCGTGTTGATCTGGCTGAACGCGCTCGGTTTGCCGAGCATGAAATCGGCCAGATTGTCGCCCGAAAAGCGCGAGCCGAAGGTGAAGTTGCCGTCCGACAGAAAATCCTGATCGAGGATGGCGTGCTCGCGCACGATGTCGATGCCGAAATCGATTTCATGACGGCCGCGGATGTTCGTCCAATTATGCGTGAGGTTGTACTGATTGCGCGGCACCCGGTAAAGCGCGTTGTAGGATTGGCCGAAATACTGGCTCACCGACATGCGGAATGTCGTGCCGACGCTGAGGTTCGGCACATTGATGCCCAGTTCCCGGTGGCCCGGAAACTGTGTGGGTCCAAAGGCGATATTCGAAGCGCGGTTGAAGGAGAGGGTGGTGTTTGAGATCAGCGTCGGGCTCGCCGTAAGGGTGTAGTTGAACACGGCGCTCTGGCTCTGCCAGCGCCGGTCGGGCAGGGCGGTGAGCAGATTCGTATTGTCGATGATGGCCGGAATCTTCAGCGAGTCGAAGAAGTAGCGGCCCGAAAGCTGGTGCTTGACCGAGATCTGATGATCGACGCGGGCCACGTATTGGTTGTCGGTCTGTTTGTCGCCGCGCTGGTACCGCAGCAGTCCGGTGGGATCGGGCGTGCTCGGGATGTACTGCAGAACTTTCGTCGCGATGGGATCGATGCGGGAAGCGGGTATGACTCCGCCCGCCAAAGGCTGATTGTTCACCGGATCGGTGAGCGGGACCGAGAAACGGCCCGCGCGCTGGGCGTCGGTGGCGACAACCGCCGTGAGGCTCGCCGGAAGGGACCGGACCTGCGTGCCCTGCCACGATCCGAAGAAAAACGTGCGGTCCTTGACGATCGGCCCGCCGAAGGCAACGCCGTATTGGTTCCGCTTCAAACCGTCGTTACGCGGCGCGAAGAAATTGCGCGCATTCATTTTGGCGTTGCGCAGGTATTCAAACAACGAGCCATGGAACTTGTTGGTGCCGGAGCGCGTGACCACGTTCACCACCCCGCCGCCGCGTCCAGCGAACTTGGCGCCGTAGTTGTTGGTCTGGTAGCTGAACTCCTGCACCGCGTCGGGATTGGGCAGGACATTGGCCACTTCCGTATACGGATCCTCATGGATGCCGCCGTCGAGCACGAAGGTGGTGGAGTTGCCGCGTCCGCCGCTGGCGGAAATGAGCTCGCTGCCCGATTCCGGCCTCGTGGCGGCCTGATTGAAGGTTCCCGAAGTGGTGAGCGTGCCGGGCGTGACGCGAAGCAATTGCAGCACGTTGCGGCCGTTCAGCGGCAGATCGGTCACCATCTCTTTCGTGATGACGGTGTTGAGCGTGGAATTGCGCGTGTCCACGGCCGCCACCTGCCCCACCACGTTGATCGATTCGCTTACCGTACCCACCTGCATCTGCGCGTTGGCCGTGGCGTTCTGATCGACCTGCAGAACGATTTCCGGTATGCCGTAAGTGGCGAAGCCGTCTTTACTGACCGTGACCGAGTACCGGCCCGCCGTCAACGCGGTCACCGTATAGAAACCGCCTTCGTTCGATACGGTCTCACGGGCAATGCCGGTGCCCAGGTTTTTGACGGAGATTCTGGCGCCGGGCATGGGCGATCCGGAGCTGTCGGTGACGATGCCCGCGACCGATGCAGTCTGGCGCTGGGCCAGCGCGACGGCGCAAAATATAACGATAATCCCAGCGAGCTTCTTAAACATATTGGGGCGAATATATCACATACGGGCCGCGCTCTCTCTGGATGCCGTCATGTAATCGCCTTGTGCTAGATTGTAATCATGGTGAGAACGCAGATCCAGCTAACGGAAAGGCAGGCGTCTACGCTGAAGGCTCTTGCTTTGGCGAGAAACGTGTCGATGGCGGAGTTGATAAGGCTCAGCGTCGACCGGTTCGTCGCCCTGGAAGCGTCGACCAGCCGGGAAGCCAGGATTCAGCGTGCTCTGAGCGCCATCGGCCGGTACTCCTCGGGCGGTCCCGATATCGGCGCTGACCACGACCGGTATCTGGCGGAAGCCTTCAAGGCATGATCTTTGTCGATTCGTCCGCGATCCATGCGGTACTGGATCAGGATGATCAAAATCACGCTCAAGCCGCCGCATGCTGGAGGGCATTGCTCCAACAACACGCGATCCTTTTCACAACGAACTACGTCGTAGTGGAAAGCTGCGCCTTGGCGCAAAGCCGGCTTGGTCTCCAAGCGGTCCGCACGATCCAAGACGACTTGATGCCCAGCCTCGATGTCTTGTGGATCGATGAATCCGTTCACAGGCAAGCGATGGCAGCTCTTCTGGCGGCGCGGCGGCGGAAGCTCAGCCTGGTCGATTGTTCCAGTTTTCTCGTCATACGCCAGGCGGGTGCCAGGTTCGCGTTCGCCTTTGACAAGCACTTCACGGAAGAGGGGTTTCTATTTCCGCAGGTCTGATCCGCGTCAGCGGGCGCTTTTCCGTCAGCGCTCCGGCCATGGGAACCTGACGTTTTCCAAATGAAAAGAGCTACGACGGGAAGTAGTATCGACTGTGGGAAATCTGAATACACACAGTTCAACGACGGACGACTACGTGGATTGGACGGGATGCGAATTGGTGGAGCGCGTCGCCGGAAAGGTGTCCAGCCGCCCCATCGTCCGCGGCACGCGGATTCTTGCCGACACAATCGTTCAGGATGCAGATCTGGGGTCGCCTCTCGAGGAAATCCACGAAAACTATCCCGAGCTGTCCATTGCCGATATTCAACGCCTGATTCAGTTTGCCCGGCAGAAGCACGGACAGCACGTCGCGTGAAGGTCTTGTTCGTTGCTTCGTGCTGACCCAGTTCCGTGAGCGGCAGATTGGTTAATTTCGCTCGATGTTTTAGACGCACAGGCGCGGCTTATCGGATGCTCGGAATCATCGGTACAACTTTCATACGCCGAATAATAAGGTACGCAGCACCCGCCCAAAGCGGAATCAACACAGCAGACCATGGTCGATGCACAAACCCGTCAGTTTCCTTCATTGCCGGGAAAATGGGGAAGCAAACCATCAGCAGAAGCGAGAATTCCATGCCACGCCTCCAAGTTGTTGCTCCTTTCAGGCCGAGCCGCGTTTGTTTGGCAGAACGATAGGCAAGCGCTCCGAGTACGGCCGTTAGAACACCCCAAATATTGTCTTCGTTAATATTTGGCCAGTGCCGTAGCTGGCCGATCGCAGAAATAGCGCCCATGAACATTGCCACGGTGGATCCGACAAATGATTCTTTCATCTCCATCTACTTGCAATTACAACAATGGGAGGGTCAGAGAACAGCTCACCGGTTCGGAATAAACAACACAATCGTCGCCAGTACCGACAGCACGATCACCGCCGCTTCAAACACATGCTGCGGAATCCGTGTGAGCAGGCGCTTTCCCACCAGCGCTCCGGCCAACGTCGCCGGAGCCATCGCCAAATCGAACAGCAGTGACGACTGGCTCATCAGCCCGTGCTTCCAATACACCGGGATCTTACTCAGGTTCACCAGGAAGAAAAACCAGGCGCCGGTGGCGACAAACTCCTCCCGCGTCAGCTTCTTGGTGAGCAGATACAAATTCATGATCGGTCCGGCGGCGTTGGCCACCATCGTCGCAAAGCCCGCGAAGATGCCGTAGAATCCCGAAGCCGCCACGCCTTCCACCGGCAGCGGATTCACCGCCCTCTTGCGCAGAAGAAACAGCACCAGCATGGTCAGGATGATGGCGCCGATCACCGGCCGCAGCACGCGATCGTCGTAAACCAGCAGCCACGCGCCCGCCGCCATTCCCACCGCCACCCACGGCAGCAGCGCGAACAAACGGTTCGCGGCCGGATGCTTGCGGAAGTGCCAAACGGCGAAGGTATCGGCAAACAGCAGAATCGGCAGCAGCCATCCGGCCGAAAGCCGCGCGTTGCCCACTGCCACCACAAACAGCGGAATCGCCAGGATGCCCATGCCCGGCACGCCGGTCTTGGCGACGCCGACGTTGAAGGCACACAGCATCCCCAGCGCGTAGCGCCACAGCGCGAAGTCGGGCATCAAATGTAGCCGACGCTGCCGTCGGCGCGATAGTCGAATCCGCGATGCCAGGATTTCGAGGGATAGCTGCGGAAGGCTTCTTCATTTAGCTCCACGCCCCAGCCCGGTTTAGTGGGCACGGGAATGTAGCCATCCTTCACCATCAGCGGCTCCTTCAAAAGATCCTTGCGCGGCGACGTGTCGTCGGCGTGATATTCGAGGATGAAGAAATTCTGCGTCGAAGCGGCAAAGTGCACGTTCACGGCCGTGGCCAGCGGACCCATCGGATTGTGCGGCGCCACCATCACGTAATGCGCCTCGGCCATGGAGGCGATCTTCTTCATCTCCCAAATACCGCCGCACAGGCAAATATCCGGCTGCACGATGTCGAGTGCCTGCAGGGCAAGCAGCTTGCGGAACTCATGCCGCATGTAATTGCATTCCCCCGAAGCGAGCGGGATGTTCACCTGCTCGGCGAGCTTCGCCATGGCGTTCTCGTTTTCCGGGCGCAGCGGCTCCTCAAGCCACATCGGATTGTAGGGTTCGATGGCCTTGGCCAGCCGCACCGCGCGCGAGATTTCGAAGAACCGCGCATGGATGTCGCAGCCGATGTCCACATCGGGCCCCAGCGTATCGCGTACGGCCTTCACGCGCTGTCCGGCGATGCGTGTCACTTCGTTGTAGGGGCGGGCGTTGTCGCGATTGGGCTGCGGACGCATCTTGATCGCGGTGTAACCGTACTTCTCCACAATCCGCTTGGCCGATTCGGCCACCGCCTGCGGCGACTCCCCACCGGCGCTCTGATAGACGCGAATTTTTTCCCGCACCTTGCCGCCCAGCAGCATGTAAACGGGCAGGCCGGCGGCCTTGCCCGCGATATCCCATAGCGCGTGCTCAATGCCGCTGATGGCCGAGTTCACCACCAGCCCGCCTGGAAAGCGCGTGAAGTTGTACATCATGTTGAACAGGTGCTCCACGTTGCGTGGATCCTGGCCAACCAGCCAGCCTTTGAAATCGCGAATGACCGCCATCGTCGCTTCGTCGGGTCCGGCGGAGTAGGCTTCGCCGATGCCGTGGATGCCCTGGTCGGTTTCAATCTTGACGAAGCACAGGTTGCGGCCGCCGACGCCCACCAGGAACGTCTTGATGTCTGTAATCTTGAGGGCGGGTTTGGTGCCGACCTGCGCCGAGGCCTGCAGCATCGGCGCGCCCGCGGCCGCCATGGTCCTTTGAAAAAAATCCCTGCGTTTCATTGCCAGTTGAGTTCCTCTCCGCCAATGAGCATAAGGCTCAGGATATCGCGCCTGGCCGCATCAAATTGTACAGGAATCGGCTTGCCGTTGTAGGGCCGTGTGAGGCGCAGCGTGCCGGCGACGGACATAGGATCGCGCACGCCGGATTCGCGCAACGCGTCGGCGACGGTGCCCCGCACCGGTACGCCGACCATGCGGCCATTGGCGCGGATAGGCAACTCGGCCGAAAGCCCGACTTCGCGCGGCACCACGATGCAGACGCCGGGATGCGCGCGGCAATAGTTCTCGCCTTCCTGTTTAATGGCGGCGCTCGCGCGGTCGAGAGCGATCGAATCGGATGCCGTAACCAGGATCGCGTCGTGATCGGCCGGCGAGCGGCGGATCAGAAAGAACAGCCGCAGATGCGTGGTGCCGGCGGGCGGCGCCAGACGGAGCTGCTCGCTTTCCGGGCCGATGGGGGTGAGCGCTCCACGCCGCACCGCGTACCGCGCCGTCTCAAAGCCGGTGATCTGCCCACCCGTGCGCACCGCGCGCACAAGCTTCAACTGAAAGGGATGCTCGATGTCGATGTAGCCCTGAGCCGGGCTCGAGGCATGTACCAATTCATAGGCGAGCGCCGAAGGCAACGCCACTTGAGCCGCCAGGCCGGCCAGCAGCGGGGCCGCTTCACCAGCCCGCAGGCAGCCGTTGGTCTCAAGCTTCCGCACTGATTGGCGGAACTCCTCCACCGCTTGAAGCAGCGCCAGCGGCATCCGGCCCGCTTCTTCCATGTCGATCGCGCCATGCGTCCGAAGGACGGCGGTACGGCCCTTCCACGCCAGTTCGAATGGCTCGCCGGCGACGTCGCATCCCTTCTTCTTCATCTTGCGAGCCGCGTGCACTTCCGGTTTGGCGCCTTGCGGCGGCAGGATCCGCGAGCCTTGCACGCGATAGGCAGATGTATGAGCCGAACAGGACGTGAGCAGAACGTAGAGGCTCACGGCGGCCGGTGCCAACCCGCTACGCATTCGACGTTTTGACAAAACTGTAATAGCGGAAATCGAGCGGTACTTTCGAAGCCAGCCGGAAATGATCGGTGGCCGAGGGCGTGATCAGCTCGAACATGTGCACGCCGAACCCCGCCAGATCGATGCCCGGGTTGCCGAGGTCGATGTCGATCTCGGCATAATGCAGCGGATTGACTGCGCCCGCCGGCGGTTCGCCGACGATGATCTGCATCGAAGTCTGACTCACGCGCTGGCGGAACGAATGGAGCTTGTATTGAGACGCGCCGTCACCCACCACCCGGTCCCGCGTATGAAAGTGAGTGGGATGAATCGGCCCCGAATCCTCGCCGAACGCCGGATCGCCGCCCCTGGTCAATTCGCGCATCCGGGCCAGAAAGTCGCCGCCCACGCCGACCACGATGCGGTCGATCGACGCCAGCAGTACGCTCGCCACCTCGGCACTCAACGATTCCCGTGGATCCGGCAGCGCGCGCAATTGTGCCAGCAGGTTCAACAGACACACCTTGCGCGCCCCACGCACCGCCGGCCGTTGCAGCCAGTCGGGCACGGCCGCGCCATCGAGTATGGATTGCGGGTCGGTGACAATGCGCCGCGTCTGGTCGTCATATTTCTTGAGATCGGCAAACTTCACTTTCTTCGGTTCCAGGATCCGGATATCCAACTCCTGAGTGCCCGCCTCCGCCAGCCGGAACTGAAACCGCTCGCGCTGCAGCTTGACATCCTTCAGCCGCACGTCGACCGTATAGCCGATGGCCGGCAGATTCTTTTGCGGCTGGCGGGTTCCGCCGCCCGTCAGCACGAGCCGGTCGCCCAACCGGTCGACGCGAACGCGAAACTTCCCGTCGCGCCAGTCTTCGATCATCGCGATACGCTTGAACGCATTCTGGGAAATGGTGTCGGAGGCCGGGAAAACGGCCAGGCCGCCGGCGATGGGAAAATCGCTGGTCTCGCCACCGAGCACGATACCGTGATCGGGATGCACCGACGTAATCTCGACGGGCAAATCCTCGTGGAAAAAGCGCAGCAGAATTCTTTCGTTCATTTCAGTGTGTAATTAGTTTACACACACTTAGAACTACCGCAAGGCGCGGATCTTGAGGTTCTTGAACCAGGCCGCGTCGTTGTGATTCTGAAGGGAGATCGGGCCACGCTTCCTCGGACGCTCGGCCAGCATGCGCTTCACTTCCGGTACATCCTTCCAGCGCTTGGCGGCCATCTCCGCGATGGCGGCATTTTCGAGCGTGTCGTCGAGCACTTTCACCCCGTTGAGCCAATGTTCGATATGCGCGCCACGCTTGACGAGGCGGCCCTGATTCCACTCCCCCGGCGGACGCGCGGCCTTGAGCGAAGGAGCCAGCATGCTGTACAGCGCGCCCGATTGATAGACCTTGCCGCGCTGAGCGTCGGCATGCGCCCCGTCGTCGATCATCTGGTATTCGAAGCCCACCACATACTCCTCGCTTCCCGAGGCCGGGTCCACGGCGCCGCGACGGCTCTGCTTGTGGTTCAGTTCCCAGGCAATCTGCTGCTCAAACGGTAGCTCCTTGCGCCGGTGCCGTTCGTCGATCAGGATGAAATCCTGAATGGCGTACTTCAATCCGCTGTTGCCGCCCGCGGCCACTTTCCAATCGAAGGCCAACTCGAAATCGCCATAGTGGCGCACGGTGACCAGATCCTCGCGGATCTTCGGTTTCGCCACCGTGGCAATGGTGCCATCGGCGATCTTCCACGAATCGCCGGGCGGCTTGCGCCGGGCCGGAGCCAGCCATCCGCGAAACGTTCTGCCGTCAAACAATAAAGTCCATCCGGCTTTCTTCTCGGCGGGTGTCAGCGTGTTGTCCTGCGCGGTGAGGGAAAGCGCCAGTATCATCCCAAACATGCTTTCGATGATAACGTGCGGGCCACCCTTATACTGAAATTACCTTGTCGGCGTCGTCTCAATCCCCCAGCCGCGGCAGCACGGCCCCGGATTCCGCCCGATCGTTTTTCGGACCGCGCGGAACGCTTTCCCGGTGGCACCCGAACTTCGAATTCCGGCGCGGGCAACTGGAGATGGCGGAGGCGGTCGAGTCCGCCCTCGAAGACCGGCGCCACCTGATCGTCGAAGCCGGAACGGGCACCGGCAAGACCCTCGCCTACCTGGTGCCGGCGATTCTTTCCGGCCGCCGCGTGGTGGTCTCCACCGGCACTAAGAACCTGCAGGAACAGCTTTACTACAAAGACGTCCCCTTTCTGCAACAGCATTTCGAACAGCCGCTCAGCGTCTGTTACATGAAGGGGCGCAGCAACTTTCTGTGCCGGCAGAAGCTTTACGACGCCGAGAAGACTCCCATGCTCGAAGGGCTTCAGGAGGTCGCCGATTTCCAGATCATTCGCGACTGGGAACAGACCACCGAAACCGGCGACCGCGCCGAGATCAAGAAGCTGCCCGAGTCGAGCTCCGCCTGGGCGAAGCTCGACGCGCGCCGCGAGCTTTGCACGGGGCAGAAATGCGCGCAATACCAGCGGTGCTTCATTACGCAGATGCACCAGCGCGCCCATGAAAGCGACGTCATCATCGTCAATCATCATCTGTTGTGCGCCGACCTGGCGATGAAGGAAGACGACTTCGGCGGCATTCTGCCCGACTACACGGCCGTCATTCTCGATGAAGCGCACGAAGTCGAGGCGGTAGCCGGCGAATACTTCGGGCTCAGCGTCAGCAACTACCAGTTCACCGACTTGCTGCGCGACATGAGCGCCACCGCGCGGCGCAAAAACTTCGGATCGGAGGAACTCGATCGCGTCATCATCCAACTGCAGGATGCCGCCGCCTATTTCTTCTCGTTGTTCGGCGAAGGCGATGGCCGCACCGGCTTCCGCGAGCAGAGCGCGTTTCTGGCCGAGCACCAGGACAAATACGCCGACCTGCTCCACGGACTCGAACTGGCGTGGACCCATCTCGAACTGGTGAAGGACGCGCCGGAAGAGGTGTTGCCTCTGCTGCGCCGCGCGCGCGAACTGCATCGCGCACTCGAATTCTGGATGCCGGCCGCCGACCCAACCTTCGTCTATTGGCTCGAACGCCGCAACCGCGGCGTCTACCTGCAGGCCACGCCCATCGACGTCGCGCCGCTGCTTTCCTCAAAACTGTTCGAGCGCATCGATACGGTGATTCTGACCTCGGCGACGCTTACCGTAGCGGGCGATTTCGATTTCGTCAAGACGCGGCTGGGCGTGCCCGGGGCGCGCACCGAAGCTGTCGCCAGCCAGTTCCAATACGGCGAACAGGCGCTGCTCTACGTCCCGCAACATCTGCCGGACCCGCGCAACGCGGCCTTCACCGCCTCGGCTTCCGAAGAAGTATTGCGTCTGCTGCGCGCCACCAGGGGCCGCGCGTTCGTGCTCTTCACCAGCTACCAGCAGATGAGGCTCTTGCATGACCGGATATCGGCGGCCATCGAGTACCCGTGTCTGCTGCAAGGCACCGGGCCCAGGCATGCGCTGCTCGAAGAGTTTCGTTCCACTCCCAATGCCGTGCTGTTTGCCACGTCGGCTTTCTGGCAGGGCGTGGACGTGCCGGGCGATCAGTTGAGCTGCGTCATCATCGACAAGCTGCCGTTCACGGTGCCAAGCGATCCGGTGGTGGAAGCGCGCATCCGCCAGATTCGCGAATCGGGCGGCGAGCCGTTCCGCGAGTATCAGATTCCGCAGGCGGCCATCGCTCTGAAACAGGGCTTCGGGCGTTTGATCCGGTCGAGGACGGATCGCGGTGTGCTTGCGCTCCTCGACAATCGCATCACCCGCCAGCGCTACGGGCAGATTTTCTTCGATAGCCTGCCGGACTACGCCTTCACGCTCGACTTCAATGACGTGAAGCGCTGGTGCGAGTCTCTGACGTGAACATGGAATCGGGCTCGGCGTAGACGATTTCGGCATCGCGCCCGGTATCGAAATAGACCGGCACGCCCGTACGCGCCAACTGCTCGCCGGTCATATGGAGCACGCGGCGGTCATCCTGGAAGTGAACGCGATAGGTGCGGCCGGGCGCCAGACCGGCCAGGCGCAGCGGGAAGACGGAGTTCGCGGCGTTCTCCCTGGTCACCACCGCCACCGCCGAATCGGTATCCGCGCTGTAGCTTTCGATCGCATCGGTGCGCCGGTCCGCCGGGGCGCCTGTGAGGTGATAGACCTTGCCGTCGCGCGTCACACCGCGGATGGTCTTGAACGCGGCGATCTCCGACGCCGCCCACTCCAGCTCTTCCGGCACCGCCTCCACCAGCCGGTTCATGAAGATCCACGGCCCGCCGAACATATAGCTGCGCGTGGTGTAGGCGTCGGTAGCTTGCTCCGGCATGTAGCGGTCGGTGTAGCGCGGCGGGAAGGGGAACGTCGCGCCGTAAGCCGCCTGCCGCGACGAAAGCGCGCCGGAAGCGTCGTTGGTGATCGAAGTGACGTAGTACTTCACCATGTTGAACGTCATCATGCTGCCGCCGTTAGCGCAGTTTTCCCACGAAACCCCGGGCCGCGCCCGCTGCACCTGGTCGAGCACCTGGTTCAACCCATCCATCGAATTCGAGTAATTGCTGTCGAGCGGATCGTGCGTGTGGCCGCTGCGCGTGCAGCGCTTGATCATGTGCTCTCCGTCCTGCAGGATCCAATCGACGCCATAACGGTCAATGACGCCCAGCACCTGATTCACGATCCATTGCTGCGCCGGTTTGTGCGACAGACACAGCGGCTTGGCGCCGAAGTATTCGAAGGTCTCCGTGGCCAGCCAGTCGGGATGAAGCGCCGCGACTTCGGAATCCGCCGCCACGTCGGCCGGTGCCACGTGCAAGCCGAACTTCATGCCCAGTGAGTGCACGTAATCGGATAGATTGCGCAGCCCGGAGGGAAACTTCGACGGATCTTCCCGCCAATCGCCGATATCGCGCGCCCAGCCAAGGTCGACAATGAACAGCTCCACGCCGATGCGCGCGGCGATCTCCGCGTTTCTTCGCAGCAGCCGTTCGTCGATGTCCTCGCCGTAGCCCCAGGAATCCCAAACCACGTAAGGGAAGCGAGTCTTATCGGGTGAAGGCTTCGCCAGTACGTCCTCGACGAAACGCTGTGTCCGGAAGCCGGGCTCGTCCCAGTCGCCGCGATAGACACCCAGGAATGCGGGCGGAATCTGAAACTCGTCGCCCGGATTCAAAGGATGATGGAGGTCGGAAATCTCCGCCGCCAGGTTCAGTTGCCGCGAATCGGAGTCGTAGCGCACGGTGGCGCGCACGCGGCCATCGAATTCCCAACCCGCAAACAGTCCGCGTCCATTCTCGGCCCGTGTGGCGAGCCAGGTGCATTCCGGTTGGCCCGCGCCAGATTGGAGGGTGACCGGTTGGCCGTTTTCCAGCGGAGTCCGGCTCACTTCGAAATTACGCGCCGGAGGCAGCACCGACCATTGATTCACGCGCATCAGACGCGGCCCGGGACCCGATTCCACCAGTGCCCAGGGAAGCATGTCCGCCATTTCGATGACGCGGGCAGTGCCGGTCACGTTCTTTACCCGAACGCTCGACCGCAGCACCTGCCGGTCGTCATAAAGCTCCAGCGACACCAAAAGGCGCAGGCCGCCGCGCAGTTCATCAAACTCAAGGTTCAGACGGACGCCGTTGTTCCGGTCCAGCCGCTCCACATTCTCGGTAATCAGGCGCAGCGGTGTGGAAGCGTCGATCCGCACGCCATCGGCGGCGAAGCGAACCGGCGAAGAGGGCAGAGCACCTGCGGTCCATGCCTCACCGATGATGGGAAGCCGGATGGAGTCCATCTCAAACGTGTTGCGCTCAGTCAGGACAAAGCGGCATTCGGTCACGTTGCTGGTGAGAGTCCAGGAGTTGCCGTCCCGTGTTACATGGGCCGGCAACAGAAGTTGGGGGATGATGAGGAAAGCGGTGAGTGTCCGTACGTGGCGCATGCAAGGCTATCAACTGGTGCTGATCGCGTTCGCCCCGTATCGCGGGCTGATTATCGATCAGTCAAACGGGAACTAGCTAACAAGGTGACGTCCGGGGGGCTTTAATGGTTACCGCTGGCGCCAAAGTTACCGCTCGTATCCATTCGGCCATCACCGAAAGCGTCCGCTCCGGCCGCTCCTGATGAGGGTCGTGCCCGCACTCCGGGATTTCGGCGATGGCCGCGCCCGTGTACTTGGCGATCGCCTCGGGTTGCAGACTGCTGCCGTACGGATCTTCGCTTCCCTGTAAGGCCAAGACCGGACAGGCGACGCGAGGCAACAGGTCGCAGCAGTTGAACCCGTCGAAGTCAGGCGAAAGCCAGACGCCCGACCAGTTCAGAAAAAGAGCGTCCGTCTTACTGCCGTGATACCGCTCCAGTTTGTGGCGAAGCCCGTCGCGCCAGGTGGCCAGCACCTGGCGAATTCCCTCGCGGGTGCAATTTTCGACAAACACATGAGCCGCCTCGCAAACGATGCCGCGCGGCTGCACGCCGCCGAGCGAGGGATAGATCAGCGCAATCGTGCCGCCGTCGCTGTGCCCAACCAGGATGAAATCGGCGATCGCTTCGCCTTCGAGCAACTCGTGGAGCCGGCCGGCTTCCTCGTAGTGATAGCGAACGGACCGCGGCGCCGTGAGCGGCGGCGATTGACCGTGCCCGGTGCGATCGTAAACGAGCGCGGGGCAGCCGGTGGCCTCGGCCAGCCGGCGCGGAAAATCGCGCCACTGCGCCACGCTGCCAAGCCCGTGATGCAGAAACACCAGCACGGGCAAATCCTCGGCGCCGGCGATACGTTCCACATAAAGCGAATGGCGCGGCGGCACCACGCGATTATAAAACGGGCTGCCCGGGTTCCTGATGTACGATAACCCTCATGATGCGATTCCTCATGGTGTGGTTGATGGTTCAAGCCGCGGCCACCGCGCAATCCGGCGTCAAAGTTTTCACCGGCGGCCGCCTGGGCGGCGCCGAAACCAACATCGTGGTTCGCAACGGCAAGGTGGAGGCGGTGGGCAAAGCCAAGCCTCCGCGTGGAGCCGAAGCGATCGATCTCTCCGGCAAATACATCATCCCCGGCCTGATCTCGACGCACGTGCACATTTCCGATGTCGACGGGCTGAAGCCGCGCGCCTACACGGCGGAAAATACGCGACGCCAACTCAGCCTGTTCGCCCGCTACGGCGTGACCAGCCTTTGGAGCCTGGGCGGTGAGCAGCCGCCCGCGTTCGAAGCCCGGCAGATGCAGCAAACGTCTTCGCTCGATCGCGCCCGCCTCTATCTTTCAGGCGACGTGATTACCGGCAAGACGCCGGAAGAAGCCCGGCAAATGGTGGCGAAGGTGGCGGCTCTGAAGCCCGACATCATCAAGATTCGCGTGGACGATCAACTGGGCACGTCAGAAAAAATGAAGCCGGAAGTGTATCGCGCCGTGATCGAGGAATCGCACAAGCGCGGACTTCGCGTGGCGGCGCACATCTTCTACCTCGAAGACGCCAAGGATCTGCTGCGCTCAGGCGCCGACATGATCGCCCATAGCGTGCGCGACAAAGAGATCGACGATGAATTTCTGGCGCTGATGAAGAAACGCAACATCCCCTATTGCCCCACGTTGACGCGCGAAATCTCCACGTTCATCTACGAATCGGTGCCGGCGTTCTTCTCCGATCCGTTCTTTCTGCGCGAAGCCGACCGCGCGCTGGTAGCCCAGTTGCAAGAGCCCAAGCGCCAGCAGGCGATGGCAAAAGCGCGGGCGGCCCAAGCCTACAAGGCGGCCCTGCCAACGGCCAAGCGGAACCTGAAGAAGGCCGCCGATGCCGGTGTGACGATCGTCATGGGAACCGACTCCGGGCCCAATCCGGAGCGTTTCGAAGGCTACTTCGAGCACCTGGAAATGGAGATGATGGCCGAAGCCGGGTTGACGCCCGCGCAGGTTTTGAAATCGGCCACCGATGGCGCGGCCAAGGCCATGAAGATGGAAGCGGTGGGAGCCGTCGTCAAAGGATCGTGGGCCGATTTCGTCGTGCTGGACCGCGATCCGCTGGCCGATATCCGTAACACCAAGTCCATCGCCTCGGTATGGATCGCGGGCAATCGGGTGCCGAAATAGCTACTTGCGCACGCCCTGCCGCGCCATCACCACACGCTGCGAAATCTGCTCATAAAGCCGGTCGCGCAGCTTCTTATCCTTAAACTGGAAGTCGTAGCGCGAGCCCTTGAACGGCTTGATCCGCAATTCGCTCTTCGGCTTTTCGATGCTGCGAATCTCGGCGTACGGCCACGTCCGCGAGTGCTTGGCGTCGGTAAGCGATTCAAAGGCGAGCGTGGTGTCTTTGATCATCAGCTTGCCGGTCTGATCGCCGTTGCGGACGTCCACGATCGTGGTCCCATCGGGTGCGGGGGCCGCGGTCTGGCCGCCCAGCGCCGCCACGAGCGCCGATCCGAGTACCAATGCGCGAAGTGCGGATTTCATAGTCACAGCATAACAGTCCGGACTTGCGCCGGCCCCGGCAAATCGGCTCTTCTGGATAGTTATGGTTGAAACCATCGAATGGACCGATCGGGGCGTGGTCATGATCGATCAGACCCGCCTGCCACGCGAAACCGTGTACGTCACCTGCCGCGACTACAAGGAAGTGGCCGAGGCGATTCGCGGCATGGTGATCCGCGGCGCGCCGGCCATCGGCGTGGCGGCCGCCATGGGCGTGGCCATCGGGATCCAGAAAGGCGAGGCGAGCCTCGATACGATCTGCGATACGCTGGCGGCCACCCGCCCTACGGCGGTGAATCTTTTCTGGGCCATCGACCGCATGAAGACACTGGCGCGATCGCTATCCTCCAGGCCGGTCGAGCAACAGCGCGCTCTTCTGATCGAGGAGGCCAGGCGGATCAAGATCGAAGACGTCGCCATCTGCCGCGCGATCGGGGCTAACGGCGCGAGCCTGGTTCCCGACGGCAAAGTCGTGCTGACGCATTGCAACGCCGGCGCCCTGGCCACCGCCGGCTACGGCACCGCCCTTGGCGTCATCCGCGCGGCGGTGGAAAGCGGGAAGAAGATCGCGGTGTTCGCCGATGAGACGCGGCCCTTCCTGCAAGGCGCTCGTCTGACGGCCTGGGAACTTCAGCAGGATGGCATTGAAACCAGCCTGATCACCGACAACATGGCCGGCCATTTTCTCAAGTCGGGCCGCATCGGCTGCGTAGTGGTGGGCGCCGACCGCATTGCGCGCAACGGCGACGTAGCCAACAAAATCGGTACCTATTCGGTGGCCGTGCTGGCCAAGGAAAACAACGTGCCGTTCTATGTGGCGGCTCCGATATCAACCCTCGACTTGACGCTTTCAAGCGGCGATGAGATTCCCATCGAGCAGCGCGCCGCCGCCGAAGTGACGCACGTCTTCGGAGTGCCCGTCGCGCCCGAAGGCATCGCCGTCGAAAACCCCGCCTTCGATGTCACGCCGTTTCGCTACGTGACCGCCATCATCACGGAAAAAGGAGTGGCGCGGGCGCCTTACGAAGAATCGTTGACTCGCCTCGCCAGTTAAGGCGGCGCCAGTTCGGTCAGCTCCATTTCAAGAACCGCGCCGCAATCGGTGCACACCAGCGCTTCGTCTTCGGCGGTGAACACGGCCACCGATTCGCACTTGGCACAGGCGACCGCGGGCTCGCTCGGATCGGGCAGCGGATCGGGCGGCGTGAGGCCGCGCCGTACCGCGCCCGTAGCTTTGGTCACGGGCTCGAACGTTCCCCTGCAATCGCCGCAGACGTGGTTGAAACAGCACTTGGGTTCGCAGCTATAGAACGTATCCGTCGATCCGCAGTGCGGGCAGGCGATCGCCAGCTTGCGCGTGCTACTCAAAAAACTTCTCCCCGGGCTTGCGATATTTGTGCGCGACGTCCTCGTCGATCTCAATACCCAGACCCGGCTTTCCAGGCACGACGATCTTTCCGTTCTGGATCATCGGCTTCTTGGCGCCCTTCACCAATTCGTCGAAGAAAGGAACGCTGGCGGCGTGCCACTCCAGCGCCAGCAGGTTGGGAATCGCTGCCGCCAGGTGAACGCCGGCCATCGTACCCAGCGGTCCGCTGATATTGTGCAGCGTCAGATTCACATAGTGCATGTCGGCGATCTCGCCCGCCTTGCGCCCTTCCCACAACCCGATTTTCTGCACATCCGGAGCGAGCACGCGCAGCCCGCCTTCCACGATCAGTCGCTGGAAATCGGTGCGTGTGAAATGGTTCTCTCCCGTTGCGATAGGGGTCCGCGTCGCCTTCTGCACCACCTGGAACGCGGCGATATTCTCAGGCGGCAGCGGATCTTCGAGCCACAGCAGATGGCAGGGTTCCACCGCGCGAGCCACTTCCACCGCCGCCTGCACGCCGTAGTTCCAATGGCAATCGACCGCGAGGCCGATATGCGGACCCACCGCCTGCCGCACGCCCGCCACCAGGGCGGCGGCGAATTCGATCTCGGCGCGGCTCAGGTCGCGATTGTATTCGTCCGTCTCATACGGAGTCGGTACGTCTACGTCGAACTTCAGCATCGTGAATCCGCGCGCCGCCATCTCCCGCGCCCGTTCGGCGTAGGATTCCGGCGTCAGGTCTTCCTTCTGCGTCGCATCCCAGCCATGATGCTTCACGCTAATGGCGGTCTTGCGCGCTTCGCCCGCCGTCATCCACTGCGGCGTCCGCGGCTGCAGCAAAGGCGTAATGGAGGAAAGCGCGTCGCCCCCGTGGCAATCGGCGTAAACCGGCACCTTGTCGCGATACTTACCGCCCAGAATCTGCCAGACCGGCATCTTGTGGCGCTTGCCGATCGCATCGAGCGCCGCCGCCTCGATGCCGAACACCGCGTGCAGCACCAGGCCCGGAGAGCAGTACGCCACCCGCGCCTTCATCTTGCGGATCAGCCGGTCGATGGAATCCAATTCCTCGCCGATCAGCACCTCGCGAAACTCGCGGATAATCGCGGTGACGCCCGGTCCGCAGAAGGCTTCTCCATAGCCGGTAACCTTGGCGTCGGTTTCCAGTTTGACGATGGTCCAATCGAAGTTGGCCTCGAGAACCGCCGTGGTAAGATTCGTGATTCGCATATTCGAAACTGTCACGTTACCAGGATTGGGAGGATGGATGCGAGTTCTTGTCACCGGCGCTCAAGGCTGTATTGGCGCCTGGGTCGTGCGCGGGCTGTTGAAACGCGGTCTGGATGTTTTGATTTACGATCTGGATCCGAATCCGGCGCGGCTTGAGTTGATCACGGAAGCCGGTGAGCGGCGCTCGCTCCGGATCGAGACGGGTTCCATCGAGGACACCGATCGTACCAAGGCCGTGGTGAAAGACGGCGTGACGCATATCGTTCATCTGGCGGCGGTACTGATGCCGTTCTGCCAGGCCAATCCCGTGAAGGGTGGAATGGTGGATGTCATCGGCACGCTCAACGTGTTTGAAGGCGCCCGCGATGCCGGCCGTCCTGTGCGAGTGGTCTATGCCAGTTCCTCCGCCGTGTGGGGGCCCGAAGACGCCTACGAAGATCGCGCCCTTTCCGAAGCCGACCCCACCAAGCCCGCCACTCACTACGGCGTCTTCAAGCAGGCCAACGAAGGCAACGCCCGGGTGTTCTATACGGCCAGCGGCATTTCGAGCGTCGGCATCCGGCCCTGGACCGTTTATGGCATCGGCCGCGATATCGGTCTGACCGCGGCGCCCACCACAGCCGTCAAACACGTGGTGGCGGGTAAGAAGTTCCAGATCCCGCTCGGCGGGTTTATGGACCTGCAATATGTCGAGGATGTGGCCGAGTCGTTCATTCGCTGTGCGTTGTCGAACGTGGAAGGCGCTCATGTCTTCAACCTCGCCGGCGACGTCGTCCACATGGACGACATCGTGAAGACCCTGGAGAAATTACGCCCGGGCGCGGCCGAACTCATTAGCGCCGCAGGGCCGCAGGTTCCGGTGGCTTATCGTATGGACGATTCCGCTCTGCGCGCCGCGGTACCGGATATTCCGAAGACTTCGCTTGAGACGGGCCTGGAGCGCACGCTCGAAGGTTACGAACGGCTGCAGCGCGAAGGGCGTTGGAAGCTGTCGTAAGCGAGTGGGCCGCGTAGATTAGAATAAAAGAGAGCGCGGCCGTACCCGCCTTATGGACACGCAGATCCTTTTCAGCGCACTTACCATCGTTTTCATCGATATCCTGCTTGCGGGCGATAACGCGGTCATCATCGCGCTTGCCGTTCGGTCGCTTCCCCCTGAGCAGCGCCGCAAGGGCGTTCTGATCGGCGCGGGCTTCGCCGTGGTGCTGCGCGTTGTGCTTACTTTCTTCGCTGCCAAGCTCCTGCAGATGCCGTGGATCAAGCTTGTCGGCGGCATCGCCATTCTTTGGATCGGCGTCAAGCTGTTATCCGATTCCGCCCTGGACAACGAATCGGGCAAGGAAGCGACCAACCTGCGCCAGGCCATCTGGTACATTCTCATCGCCGATATTACGATGTCCACCGACAACATACTGGCGGTCGCCGCGGCGTCGAAAGGCAATCCGTGGCTGCTGCTGTTCGGGCTCGGGTTGAGCATTCCGTTCGTGGTCTTCACCAGCAACCTTTTAAGCGGCCTCATGAACAAATACCCGGCCATCGTCTGGATTGGCGCCGCGATTCTCGGCCGCGTGGGCGGCGAGATGATGATTACCGATCCGGTGGTGGTACGCGCCCTGCATCCGCCGCACTGGGCGCATTGGGTATGGCAGGCGTTCACCACGTTGCTGGTGGTGGGGCTGGGCAAGCTCCTGATGAAGAAGAGCGCGCCCGGCCCATCGCCATCCTACGCCGATTAGGGGCGGCTCTTGCACAGCGAAAAGCTCCTCGTTCCGGAACATTGGAAGATAGCCCTCGGCCTTCTCCGCGCGCTGCTGGCCGCGGTGCTGGCCTTCGTCGAATTGCATCCCGCCTGGACGCCCGGTTCCCCGGTGGCCGCCACCTATCTCGCCTACGCCGCCTATGCGATTTTCGCCGTCTGGTGGGAGCGCTATGACGAAGGCCGGGCCGACCTTCTGCGCCTCATCATCGACGTCATCATCCTGCTGGTGGTGATCGCCAATCCGCCGGACCGGTATGGATGGCTGGCCGCGCTGCTGTTCCTGTCGGCCATCGTTTCCGCCGTGGTTTACCACAGCTTTCGCGAGATCGTTCTGGTGTCGGCAGTCGCCATCGTATTCTCTCTCGCCGCGGGCCATGATTACCCCACCGCCGTCGCCCCCGTATTCGTCGCCGGCAGCGTGATCGCCATCGTCGCCGGCCTGCAGAAAGAGATTCTCGAAAAGCGCCTGTCGCATACGATGAAGCAAACGGTCTACTACCGTGGCGAGGCCGAAGCCTCGCGCGAACTCGAACGCCAGCGCATCGCCGCCGATTTTCACGACGGTCCTCTGCAAAGCTTCATCAGCTTTCAGATGCGGCTTGAAATCATCAGGCGCCTGCTCGACCGCAGCAAAGAGGCGGCCGTCAACGAACTGGTGGAACTCCAGGATATCTGCAAAAAACAGATCACCGATCTGCGCGCCTTCGTGCGCAGCATGCGCATGTCCCAGGATGGCTCCCCCACCACCAGCGTCCGCCAGATCGCCGAGGATTTCCAGAAAACCAGCGGCATCGCCTTGAACTGGAACGTGGGCGACGCCATGAGCGGACTCGAACCCGAAACCTCGCACGAGGTTCTGCAGATCATCCGCGAGGCGCTGCACAATGCGCAAAAGCACTCGAAAGCCACCAAGCTCGCCCTCACCGCCGAGCGGCGCGACGGCTCCCTGGTGGTGAACGTGGAGGACGATGGCGCTGGCTTCCCCTTTGGCGGCACCTTCAACCTGGAGGAATTGGAGCTGATGCGCATGGGGCCGGAAAGCATCAAACGCCGGCTGCGCACGCTCAACGGCGACATGACGCTCGAATCGCATCCGGGCCGCGGCGCCGTGCTTCGCATCCGCGTGCCCCTATGAGTCGCGCCGCTGTTACAGCCATGGTGCTGCTGGCGGCCGGCTGCGGGCGCTATGACGATTTCACCTTACCCCGCGTCGAACGTGCCCCAGCGCCCGGCGCCTATGTCTGGCAGCCCCGGCCGGACCCGGTCCTGCCCCGCGGAGCCGCGGGCGAATGGGACGGCGTCGATACGCTCAATCCTTCCGTCACCCGGCGCGGGGACACGCTTTTCAATTTCTATTCGGGCTATGACGGCAGGACGTGGCACACCGGCCTCGCCACTTCCACCGATGGCTTGGTTTGGTCGCGCAAAGGAAAGGTGTTATCGCCCTCGCTCGATTGGGAAGCGGGCTACATCGCCGCCAATGGCTCCGCGATCGAAGCCGGAGGCGAGTTCCTCTACTGGTACCAGGGCGGGCGCGTGCCGCGTATCGGACTCGCCACTTCCTCCGACGGCATTTCGTGGCGGAAGACGCCGCGGCCGGTCCTCGATCCCGGTCCACGCGGAAGCTGGGATGAGCGCGGCGTGGCCGACCCCTATGTCATCCGGCTCGGCGGCGTCTTTTATATGTTCTACCTCGGCCAGGATCGCGCCATGCGGCAGCGCCTCGGAGTGGCGCGCTCGGATAACGGCGTTGAATGGACGCGGCTGCGTTCAAACCCAATTCTCGAACTCGGCGAGTACGGATCGTTCGACGAAAACGGACTCGGCGAGCCTGCCGTCTGGCATGCCAACGGCCTCTATTGGATGCTCTACACCGGGCGCGACCGCCGCGAGAATCGCCGCATGGGTCTTGCCTCCTCGCCCGACGGCGTCCGCTGGACGCGCCTGCCCGCCCCGCTGATCGCCGGCTCAAGCGATTGGAATTCGAAAGTGGTCTGCGACGCCACCGTGGATCCGGTGCCAGAAGGCATTCGCGTCTGGTTTGGAGGAGGCAACGTGGCCCGCCCGGATGAACAGTTGAACGGGCAGATTGGATATGGCATTCTTCGTTGGCAGTCCGCACCCTGACGCATGAAAATTGGAATCACCTGCTACCCCACCTACGGCGGCTCCGGCATTGTCGCCACGGAGCTGGGCCTGGAACTCGCCGCTCGCGGCCACGAGATCCACTTCATCACCTACGCCAATCCCATCCGGCTTGACGCGGGCCTGCCGCGCATCCATTACCACGAGGTCGAGGTCACCAGCTACCCGCTGTTTCAGTATCCGCCGTATTGCCTGGCGCTCGCCTCGCGCATGGCCGAGGTCGCCGAACAATACAGCCTCGACCTGCTGCACGTTCACTACGCGATTCCGCATTCGATTTCCGCGCTGCTTGCCAAACAGATGCTGGCCTCCAGGCGGCGCCTGCCCTTCATCACCACTCTGCACGGCACCGACATCACGCTGGTGGGACAGGAACCCTCCTACTTCGGCATCACGAAATTTTCGATGGAGCAGTCCGATGCCATCACCACCGTCAGCGACTACCTGCGGCAGCGCACCACCGAAGTCTTCGGCATTTCCAATCCCATTCACGCCATTGGAAACTTCGTGAACACGCAGCTTTACCGCCCCGCGCCGCGGCCGGAAGGCGAGCCGCGCATGATTCACGTGTCCAATTTCCGGCCCGTCAAGCGCGTGCTCGATTGCATCCGCATTCTGGCCCGCGTGCGGCAGCAGGTTTCCGCGCATCTGCTGATGGCTGGCGACGGTCCCGAGCGCGGTCCGGCCGAGCGACTGGCGCGTGAGCTCGGCATGGAACACGACGTGACGTTTCTAGGCAAGCAGGATCATGTGGAACGGCTCTTTCCAAGGGCCAAAGTGCTGCTGATGCCAAGCGAGCATGAAGCTTTCGGACTGGCCGCGCTCGAAGGCATGGCGTGCGGCGTGGTGCCGGTGGCCACGCAGGTGGGCGGTGTCGCCGAATTGATTACGGCGGGCGTCGATGGCTTTCTGGAACCGGTGGGCGACATCGAGAGCCAGGCCGCGCGCGTGATTCAGCTTCTGACCAGTGAGAGCCTGTTCAACCGCATGTCGGAGGCCGCGCGAACGACCGCCGTGACCTGCTTCGACACTTCGGCCATCATTCCCCGATATGAAGCGGTGTATGAACAGGTGCTGCAGGGCCGGTAGCCGTCACACGAAATCGCACTGATCCGGATGCGGCCCCATCCAACTGACCTCGCCGGTCTCGACCAGATACTCCGCTCCGATGATCTTCAACTCGCCCGACCGCACCAGGTCGCGCACCGTGGCGCTGCCCTTGAGCGTCTCTTCAATCGACGCCCAGACGTTCATTTGCCCGACGGCCTTCAACAGAGATTTGCCCTTCAGCGTAGGCGCGCCGGCGCGGGTGCGCAAAAACGCCGAGCGAATATTGGCCACCATCCGGTCAAGCGCCGCCGATACCGGCCGTCCCTCTACGATCGCCTTCACCGCGTCGCATTCGGTGTGGCCCATCACCACCACCAGCGGCGCATGCAGTTGATCCACCGCATACTCCACCGAGCCGATCTCGTCGCCGTTGGCGACATTGCCGGCCACGCGAATGGCGAACAGATCGCCCACTCCCTGATCGAAAACCAGTTCCGGCGCCACGCGCGAATCGGCGCAGCATAGCAATACCGCCAGCGGCCGGTCGCCGTCACGGCCCGTCTGACGGATGCGCGGATTCGACAGATTCGGATGCCGCATTTTGCCCGAAACGAACCGCCGGTTGCCGGCTTTCAACTCCGCGTAAACTTCCTCGGCGCCCTGGGGACGCGATTCCGCTTCCTTCGCCACCGCGCTCGACGGGGCCGGGCGGCCATGTCCGGCGGAGGCCTTCACCGGCTTAGCCTTGGCCACCGGTTTGGGCTTGACCGGAGCCTTGTGCGCCGCTTCGGCCGGCGGCTTGGTCGCCTCCGGCGCATGAGGCTTCGGTGCCGCGGCCGGCTTTTCCCCGTGCCCTTCGCCATGGCTCTTCTCGGCGGGCTTGGCGGCCGCTTTCTCCGGCGCTTTTTCACCGTGCCCCTTCTCGGCCGGTTTCTCCCCGTGCGGCTTCGATTCAGACGCGATCAGCGCGCCTGTTCCCGCCAGCGCCATTCCCACCGAGAGGCGCGAAGCGGAAACAAAAAAGAATCGCCTGTTCATTCTTCCCTTATCGGCCGGGCGTTCCTGTTTAATAGAGAGTGGATGCTACCACTTGCCCTTCTGCCTCTTCTGCTTGCGGCGCAAGGCGCCCAAGCTAATTACTGTTTCGGGTTTCTGAAAGCGGTGCCGGACCGGCCCACTCTCCCCAAGGAAGAGGCCGAGCGCATCCAGGCCGCCCACATCGCCCATCTCACCGTGCTTGGGCAGAAACGCTGGCTCCGCGCGGCAGGACCCATGGGCACCCCAGGCCCCATCCGCGGCATCCTCATTTCCCGCTGCCGTTCGGTCAAAGAGGCCAATGAACTGGCGTCCGCCGATCCAGCCGTCAAAGCCGGGCGCCTGACCGTCGAGACCTATTCCTGGACTGGACCCGAGGGTATCGCCGACCGCTACTGGCAGATCCACGACGCCGACCCGAACGCCAAAGATAAAATGGCCCCGCATGCTCTCGTTCTGGTGCGCGCCGGATCTTCGCGAGGCGAAATGAAGCCGGTATCGGGCGGCGGCAAGCTCGCCGCCGGCGGACCGTTCACCGGGTCCACGGACTTGCTGGGAGTGCTCGTTTACCGCAACACGACGCTCGACCAGGCGCGCCAAATGGCCGCCGCCAACCCAAGCGTGCCGTCAGGCGCCGCGTTCGAAATCCTGGAATGGTGGGTGGACGAGAACGTGTTGCCCTAAGCCAGCGCGTTCTTACAATACTCGAAGCACTTCTTTACTTCGCTGACCGTTTCCGGCCCCTTGTACTCGTACTCGATCATGGCCGGTATCGGATACTTCTTCGTCTTCAAAAGCTGAAGCACTTCCTTGATCTTGGTGTCGCCTTCGCCAAACGGCAGGTTCGCGCCTTGATCTTTCTTCCGGTCCTTGATGTGCAGCGTGACGATGTCGGCGTGGTGCTGTTCCAGGTAAGATACCGGATCGAAATTGGCGGCGGTGAAGTGGCCGATGTCCAAATTGATGGCGATGTACTTCGATTGGCCCTTCTTGGCTTCGGCGAAATTTTCCGGAGTCGCGAATTCATTCTCATGAATGCGCGAATGATTGTGCATCCCCACCTTCAGCCGCGCCACCTTCGCCTGTCCGTCGATGCGCTTGGCCGTTGTGATGTTCGACGAAGCCGTCAATGCCTTCACCCCCATCGCCTTGCCGAACGCGAACCCGCGCGCGATTTCGTCGTCGTCGAAATCTTCCCGGAAGCTGTAGTTATAGGCATACAGAACGATGCCCGCCTTCTGAAACTGATCGCGCACTTTCTTGAAATGATCGAGCGACACGGTCTTGCGCCACATCTTTAGCTCGGGGCGCTTCATGCCCTTCGGCTCCACGTGGCCCTGCCAAAGCTCGCAATAGCCCATGCCGATTTCCTGCATCGCCTTGATCGCATCCTCAAGCGGGCGGTCGCGGAAGCTGTAGCTTTGGGCGCCCAACATCACGCCGTTGATTTTTGAGGCGGCCGTCAGGACAGGCGCGGCCAGCAGGGATTGAGTGAAAGTGCGTCGCGAAAGCATAGCGTTTGTCTTCGTTTCAGAGCCTAACCAAGTTAGGGTATCATGCCGGTCTAAAGTCGCTCCGCGCCCGCACCGATCATGAGGGAGGTGCAACGCTGGCGTCTCTTCACCGGGACGCCGGTTTCATTCGGATGGCCGGCGGATTCGGGCTCCTTTTCCGCCGGCTCGCCGGGTGCCCGATACAATCGTTGCAGCATGAGTCACCGCCGCCGCTTCCTCAAGGGAATGCTGTTTGCGCCCGCCGCGGGCGCCGCCCGTGAGAATCCGGTGACGCGCGAGAACCGGCGCCAGGGCGCCGCCAACTGGCAGCTCACGCGCGTGCGGCTCGGCAAGACCGGCGGATTCCGCTCCCCGCACATCGAAGGCTACTGTTCCCATCAAAGCATCGAGGCGGGGGAAACGCTCACCATTCATTGCAGTGCGCGGCCCGCGGCATCGTTTCACATCGAGATCTTTCGCATGGGTTACTACGGCGGTGCCGGGGCCCGGCTGATGACCCGCCTCGGCCCGTTCGACGCTACCCCGCAACCCGATCCGCCGGTAGGCCCCAAGCGCGTGCGCGAATGCCGCTGGGCCGCCACCACCCAAATTCAGATTCCGAAGACTTGGCTCAGCGGCGTCTACCTGGGCCGCCTCACCCTGGCCGCCGCGCCCGCCTGGCAAAGCTACATCGTCTTCATCGTCCGCGACCGCCGCAAGGCCGACGTTCTGTTTCAATGTTCCGAAAATACGTGGCAGGCCTACAATCGCTGGCCGGACGATTATTCCCTCTACACCGATCCGCGCGGCACCTGGGCCGAGCAGGTTGCCGTCAGCTTCGACCGGCCCTACGGCAAATATGCGCAGATTTACGAACACCCGCTGTCGGTTGGCTCCGGCGAGTTTCTGTGTTGGGAGTTTCCGCTGGCCTATTGGCTTGAACAGCACGGCTACGACGTGACCTACTGTGCCAATCGCGATATGCTCGACCCCGCCACCGCCGGCCGCGGCCGTGCCTTCCTCAGCGTGGGCCACGACGAATACTGGGACCTGCGGCAATTCCACAACGCCATGGCCGCGGTGCAGTCCGGCGTGAACATGCTGTTTCTTTCCGGCAACTCGGTGTGCGGTATCACGCCCTATTCCTCGAGCGCGGCGGGCCAGGCCGATCGCGTCCTCACGCGCACCGGCCGCTACGGCGGCCTCACCGAAGCCGAGAGGAAGTGGATGGGCAACCTCGAGCCCGGCCCCAACGAAGCGCTTCTGATGGGAGCCCGCACCATCGATCCGCCCAACGGCGGCGGCGACTGGATCTGCACCAAACCCGGCCATTGGATCTTTGAAGGCACCGGCATGAAACAGGGCGATTTCATTCCAGGCCTCGTCGGTTGGGAGTTTCACGGCGACCCGGCCGAAATTCCCGGCCTCGAAGTGGTGGCCGAAGGAATCGCGCACAAAGGCGGCGTCATTCCCGCCCATTGGACGGCCACCATCTATCCCGGACCGAAAGGGAACTTCGTCTTCAACGCCGCCACCATCTGGTGGGCGCAGGGACTTTCCTCGCCGCCCGGCCACATGCTGCCCTGGTCGCATTGGGTGCGGCCGCATGGGCCCGACCCGCGTGTGCAGCGCATCACCCACAACCTGCTGCGTCGCGCGCTTGCGGGGCCGGTGAGATAATTCCCAGGATGATCTGGCTCTTCCCGGTGCTCGCGCTGCTCGAGGCGGAAGTCCGCCCCGTAACCGAAAAGATTCGCATCGAAAGTAATGTCGCCGTGCCCATGCGCGACGGCGTGAAGCTCTACGCCGATATCTACCGGCCCGCGCGCGACGGTAAATTTCCCGTCATCGTCGTGCGCACCCCCTACGGCAAACAGCGCGACGGCATCCATGAAACCAAAATCGGCTTTGCCCAGCGCGGCTATGCCGTGGTGGTTCAGGATACGCGCGGCCGGTACGAATCCGAAGGCGGGTGGGATCCGTTTCGCGCCGAAGGTCCCGATGGCTACGACACCGTCGAGTGGGCCGCGCGCCAGCCCTGGTCGAACGGCAAGGTGGGCATGGAAGGCGGCTCCTATCTTGGCAATGTGCAGTGGCAGGCCGCCGCGCTCACGCCGCCCAGCCTTGTGGCCATCTTCCCCGCCGTCGCCTCCACCAGCCTCTATCACAATACGTTCTTCCACGGTGGCGCCTTCAAACTGGCCGTCTCCTACGGCTGGGGAGCCGTACGCATGCCGTTGCGCATCATGTATCCGCAGTTTTGGCATCTGGAAAGTTGGGCGCCGCCGGAGCTGAAATACGAAAACATCATGTGGAAGCTGCCGCTTGAGACGCTCGATCTCGCTTCCTCCGGCCAGCCAGTCAAGCACTGGCGCGATTGGGTGAAGCATCCAACCTACGACGGCTACTGGCGCCAGATAAGCGTCGAGGAACGTTTCGCCAACGTCAAAGTCCCCGCCCATACTCACGGCGGCTGGTTCGACCTGCTGCTAAACGGAACGCTCAACGGTTACACCGGTATGCGCCGCGAAGGTGGTACCGAAGCGGCCCGCCAGGGCGCGCGCATGACCGTCGGACCCTGGGGCCATGGACCCAGCCGCAAGTTTGGCGACGTCGATTTCGGACCCGAGGCGATGCGCCACATCTTCGAGCGAGAGATGGAATTCTTCGATCACCATCTGATGGGACTCGCCACCGGCGTTGACCGCGAAATGCCGGTGGAACTGTTCGTCATGGGTATCGGCCGTTGGGTTCGTTTCGCCGATTGGCCCGTTCCCGGCACGCGTTTCACGTCGATGTATCTCGAAAGCGGCGGCCACGCCAACACCGCCCGCGGCGATGGAAAGCTCACGATGGCCAAGCCCTCCGGTGCCGGGTCGGATCAATACGTCTACGATCCCGCCAACCCCGTGCCCACCATCGGCGGCAACGATTGCTGCGGCATGCCGGTTTCCTCCGGCCCCGTCGACCAGCGGCCCGTCGAAGCGCGGCCCGATGTGCTGGTCTATACAAGCGATTTTCTGAAAGAGCCGCTGGCCATCGCCGGGCCGGTGCGGATGAAACTCAAAGCTTCCACCGACGGTCCCGATACCGACTGGGTCGTAAAGCTCGTGGATGTGGACCCCGGCGGTTTCGCCATGAACATCGCCGAAGGAGTCCTGCGTGCCCGTTACCACAAGGGCCTGGACAAGCCCGAGCTACTAAAGCCGGGCGAAGCTTACGAATTCGACATCGATATGCGCGGAACGGCCAACGTGTTCCGCCCCGGCCACCGCGTGCGCCTCGACATCACCAGCAGCAACTTCCCGCAGTTCGATCGCAATTTGAATACCGGTGAGGATCTCGCCACCGGCACGCGTATGCGCGTGGCCAAGCAGACCGTGTTTCACGGCTCGCATATCGTGCTGCCGGTGATCACAATCCCTCAGGCCGCGAGCGCTGGACCACGATGAATCTTTGCCCTGCGATCGTAAACTCTCGTGATCGGTAAGGAAGTGGGCTCGGTTGAACCGGTCCGATCGTGAGCAATATTTCGCCCGGTCCGAACCCCGATGGCGGATTCACGGTCGAATCACTTGGCGCTATGGCCGTCCAGGCGCAATCGGGTTCCGTTCGGATGGAAACGGAAACTGTACCTCCAGCCGGAGGAACCAAGAACGCCGAACCCGGAAGCGAGTACTCACAGCCGCCCTCTCCTTGGCGAATTACGACATCCTTGCCTGCTACCGTCGCATGTACCAGTTTCGGAACCTGTGACGGTTCAATGCGCAGCGAAATCTCGGCGTCGCCTCTGCGTCGCGAACCGCTGTAGTACCACTCGCAATCCTGGGCCGCTGCGACCGCCAACACAATCGTCCCACCTTCCAGTGGAAGGTCGGCCTTCCGTGGCGTAACTTCCGTGGCGCAGCCTTCCGCCACAAAGTCTGGACCCCATGGAAAGAGCCGGCCCACAAACAGCCTTCCGTTTGGACTCATACTCGAAATCAAAGGGGTCGAACCGCTCGGTCGAATATAGGTGTCCCTTGCGGCATACAGAACCGCACCATCGTTCGCGCGAATTTCCGTGTTCACGCTGCCTAGTGCATAAGAATGCGTGAAGAACAATAACCCCGAGTCGCTCAGCCCTATCGAAGGAAAGCGGACGGCAGTGCCAACCTCCCGGAAGAAACCGTCTGGCGTACGGCGGAACACTCCATAGGGACCGGAGCCTTTGGAATAACCGCCCGCCAGTTCACCAGCCCCGTTGATTGCCATCAGTTGATGACTATTAAGACTGAACAGACTAGGCAGCGCGCTTGGAGTTCCTGTTTCGTCCCACAACACCATGTGACCTCCGGCGAAAACGCGCGCGAAACCGGCGATCTGCCCCGCGTCGTTCAGCGCATGGCCCCGAACCTCAAACGCACCCGGATAGTCCCTCGACTCGAGTGTTCCATCCGCCTGGCGCAGGAACATCTTGTCGCCTTGCTGCACCAGAACCTGTCCCCGATTGTTTATGGCGACGGCTGTGGCGTCGGAGTGCAGGCCCAGATCGATCTCGCTGCCATCGGCGCGGATGATACGGCCGGGCTTGCTCACCAGGAGGTCGCCCGCGTCGTTGATCTTCAGTTGTGCACCGGGCACGCCGGGTATCGCCCGGAACCGCAAACCGCCGAATGGTTCACTATCTTGCGCGTGAACTTGACTCAGCACCAGCAGAATCGACCAAAGCCATATAACCATGCACCCTCAGAATAGCTCTTCAAGTGCCAATCTGCGATAAAGAGAGAGTATGCCAGCCGCTGCGCTCCTTCCGCCAAGCCGAACGAGCCACCCCCGCGCAAGCGTTTTACGCGTGGAGAGTTCGAAAACATGATCGAAGCCGAGTTTTTCGCCGGGCAACATTGCGAGTTGATCGATGGGACTTGATCGACAAGATGAGACAACCGGCGGATCGATCGCCAGTGGAGTCTACCTCAAGCCAGGTATCCTCGCGCCGACGAGTTGATGGTCCTGATCGAGATTGCCGGCACAGATCCCGGTCGCGCAGATGCTTCCTCAATCGGTAAGAGAAGTCGAGTCCGGAACAATCGCCGCCATATAGTGCGTATTCGCCACCCGCAGCGATTCCAGGATCCCCGCCAGATTCCGCGACACAGGCACTAACATCCGCGCCAGCGGCGGCGCCAGCGTCACTTGATGAAAGTCAATCCGGCATCCCGGGAATAGCCGGCGAATCTCCGCCTTGCGAATCCCCTTCGTTTGTGGATTGACGGGATTCAGCCAGAAGTCATACCAAACGATCACGCCGCCCGGCCGCGTCACCCGTATCATGTCCCTGGCGATCGCTTCCTTGATGCCGTCATCCAACACCGAAGACAGCACCGTGTACTGGCACACCACGTCGAAGCAACCATCGCGATACGGCAGTTGTCTGCCGTCGGCGCAGGTGAACGGCAGTTGCGGAAATTTGCCCCGCGCCTGCGCCACCCGGCCCGGAATCAATTCCGACCCATGCAACTGCGCCGGCTTCAAGCCGTGAAACAGAAAATCCGGCAGCCCGTCGCCGATGCCGCAGCCGACTTCCAGCACCCGCAGCCCGTCGAACTTCACGATCCCGTGCCCGGCCAGCACCTTCGCCAGCGCGCGCTGGCGGCTGTGGATGGCAAACAAGTAAGCCGGGCTTAGGGTAAAATACTTACGGTCGAGCATCGCCTGATCGGCCGTCCTCATCGAGTACGCCGATTTGACCCGCTCTACATCCGTTTCAGCCATTCCCAAGACTTCCGCACTCCTTCAAACTACTTCGGCGGAACTCGTCCAGGCTTTAGCACCACTACACTTTGAGCACTCCGCGGAATCCTCGCGCCGCGTAATACGACTCGGCACCGTTGTGATAAACGAAGATCGTCTCGTACCGGACATCGCAGAACAGCGCCCCACCCAGTTTCCGGATCGCAGCCGGCGTCTCGACCCAACTCGAAGTCTTCCGGTCGAACGGGCCCAACTTCTGCAACTGGCGGTATTGCTCTTCGTTCAACAACTCGACGCCCATCTCTTTCGCCATTCCCACGGCGCTTCCTTTCGGCTTGTTTTCTTTTCTCGACTCTAACGCCTGGTGATCGTAACAAAGGCTTCTGCGGCCGGCGGGACTTTCCGCCGAGCAATCCATGAACGTATACTCGCCCGATTTCCTGTCGTGATCCACGACATCGGGTTCGCCGCCTGTCGCTTCCATTTCCTCAAGCGATCGCAGCTTGGCAGGATTCGCCTTTACTCTCGCTTCCACCTTGCCCCAATCGATCCCGCTCTGCCGGTGCTTGTTTTCGTCGAACCGCGCTTTGAGTATCTTCAGCAATTCCATAGCTCAGCCATTCCCCGTAATCCCGAACTCCTGGAAATACTTCGACGGAAGCTTCGTGGGCTTCAGGGCGGGAGTACAAAAGACATGCTTGGTAAATCCAGTCACCAGGCGGCGGCCATCCTCGGCCGCCACCATCTCGTACTCAAACCGCACCATCCGCGGATGCGCCTGCGCCACCCACGTCCGCACCACCACTTCATCGTCATAAAGCGCGGGCGCGTGATAGCGGCATCCGGCTTCGGCCACCGTGAGCAGAACCTTGTCTTGCCGCTCCATCTCGCGATAGCGAATGCCGGCCGCGCGGCAATATTCCACCCGGCCCACTTCCATCCACACAAGGTAGTTGGCGTGATACACCACGCCCATCTGATCGGTTTCGGCGTATCGCACACGCAGGCGTGTCTCGACGATCCGGCGCTCTACATCACCGGGCCGATGCGCCAAGGCACGAACTCCTTATGACCCAGACGTTCGCTGCAGGTACGTTCGCCCGAAGCGACGCGCAGCAGGAAATCGAAGATCTCCTTACCCACCCCGGCCACCGTCGCCTGACCCTCGGCGATGCGCCCGGCGTTGATGTCCATGTTGTCCTTCATGCGGTTGTACATGGGCACGTTGGTGGCGATCTTGATCACCGGGATCGTCGGGAATCCGATCGCGCTGCCTCGCCCGGTGGTGAAGGCGATCAGATTGCACCCGCCCGCCGCCAGGCCCGTGAGCGACACCGGGTCGTATCCGGGCGTGTTCATGAACACGAAGCCCGGCGTTTGGATCCGCTCGGCGTAATCCAGCACATCGGTCAGCGGCGTGCAGCCGGCCTTGGCCACCGCGCCCAGCGATTTCTCCAAAATGTTCGTCAACCCGCCTTCCTTGTTGCCAGGCGACGGATTGTCGTTGAAGCTGCCGCCCATGCGCACCAGGTACTCTTTGTAGCCCTTGACGAAACTCAGCAGCCGCTCGGCCACCGCGCGATTGCGGGAGCGCTTCACCAGCAGGTGCTCGGCGCCGAAGATTTCCGTTGTCTCCGCCAGCACCGCCGTGGCGCCTACTTCCGCCAACAGATCCGAACACACGCCCAGCGCCGGATTCGCCGTAATGCCGGAAAACGAATCCGAGCCGCCGCAATTCAATCCCAGCACGATCTTCGAGGCCGGCGTCTCCACGCGCTTTTCCGCCGCCGCGCGTTCGATCATGGCGGCAATCTCGCGCCGCGCCGCCTCCACCGTAGCCACCGTGCCGCCGGAAGTCTGCAGCGTCAACCCCACCAGCTTATCGGTGCGCCTGGTGCCCTTACCCAGGTAATGATCGATCTGGTTCACCTCGCAGCCAAGCCCCAGAATAATCGCGCCCGATACGTTGGGATGATCGAGCACGCCGGCCAGTGTCCGCTGCAGTTGCGCCGTGTCCGGCCCGATCGAATGGCCGCACCCTTCTCCATGCGGGAACGCGACCACTCCATCCACGTTCGGCGGCAGTTTCTCATTCAGGTAACTGGCCGCGATCAGCTCCGCCGTGTGCGCCGCGCAGTTGCTGGCCGCCACCACGGCGATATAGTTCCGCGTTCCCACGCGCCCATCGGCCCGCTGGTATCCCAGAAACGACGGCATCGTGGCCGGCGGGGCGGGGAAGGGCGCTTCTTTTTCCGGATACTCGTAATGGAACGTCAGTTCCTCGAACGCCACGTTGTGGGTGTGAACCCACTCGCCCGCCCGGATCGCCTTGTTTGAAGCCCCGATATCCTGCCCATACCGGATCAGCCTGCCCTTCGGCGCGATGTCGCGCAAGGCCACTTTATGCCCCATCGGCACATCGGTGGTGAGCGTGATCGATTGGCCATCCACTTCAATCACCTGCCCGGCGGTTAGGTTCGCCCGCGCCACCGCGATGTTGTCTTTCGGGTGCAGGTGAATCACGGCGTTCTTGGCCGTTGGCGGCGGTGCGATCTCGACTAGGCTCATTTCTTCATTACCTCAATAAGGCTGTTTCGGTGGTCTGTTCGCCCAGGTGGACATGAAACTTCGTGCCCAAAGGGTGGATCCAGATTCCTTCGTCCTTGGGCGATGGAATCTGATCGATGCGGCTGACGGTGACGACGTTGATGTCGCGCTCCACGCCCTTTAGCAGCCGGCCGATATGGATGTGGGCATGGCACTGCGTGCGCACCTTGGGGCCGTTATACGCCACGCCCCACTCGCCGCCCCAAAGCTCCCGCGCCTTGCCGATCGCCGCCTTCCACAGCGCGATTCGTTCGGCGCCGCTCATCTCATGCAAATGATGCTGCCCGGCGCTGTGCCTGCGCGGCAGCGCCAGCCACCGGTTCGGTTTGCGCGGGCTGATATCCTTCACGAAAAATACTTCGCCCGAGGCCTTTTCGGCCTCTCCACAAAGGCTGCAATTGCGAATGGCCATCCGGTCCGGCTTCAACGGATCGCATTCGCACACCTGTTGACCCCACACCGGCGGCGTCATCAATAGCGCCGGCAGCAAAAGCCATGCTCGCCGCATCGGTTCCATTATACGAACACCGTTTATACTTGAGATCGTGCCACGCGTCGCGAGGCTGTGCCTCGTTGCCATCGCCCTCTATTTCCTCTATTTACATGGCCTCGCTCGCATGGGTCTGGTCGGCCCAGATGAGCCGCGCTATGCCGCCATCGGCCGCGCCATGGCCCTCTCCGGCGACTGGATCACGCCGCGCCTTTGGGGTGCGCCCTGGTTCGAAAAGCCGGTTCTCTCTTATTGGATGACCGGCCTTGGATTTCGCCTGGGCCTCGGCAACGAACTTGCGCCGCGACTGCCCGTCGCTCTTACCGGCGCGCTGTTTCTAATCGCCTTCTACCGGCTATTAATGGAAGAGTTCGGCCCCCGGCCGGCCCTCTACGGGGCCACGATTCTGGGAACTTCCGCCGGATGGCTCGCCTATTCCCACATCGCCGTCATGGACGTTCCCCTCACCGCCGCTTTCTCGCTGGCGATGCTGCTCGCCTGTGAGTGGCTGCGCACCGGCAACACGCGGCGTCTTCCGTGGGTGGGCGCGCTGCTCGGCCTCGGTGTGCTGGCCAAAGGACTTGTACCGCTGATTCTCTCCGCTCCGCTGCTCTGGCTGGGGCGCTCGCGTTGGCGCGATTTATGGCGCCCGGCGCTCGCGCTGGCCGCCGTCGCTCTACCCTGGTACGCCGCCTGTTACGCCGTCAACGGCCGTCCGTTCTTCGACGAGTTCATCTGGAAGCATCACTTCGCCCGCTTTTTCTCCCGATCGCTTGAACACGTGCAGCCGGTGTGGTTCTACATACCGGTGCTGCTTGGCGGACTGTACCCGTGGACGCCGCTGGCCGCGCTGATTCGCCGTCCCTCGGGCGACGCTGCCTCGCGGCTGCTGTGGGCGTGGCTGGTCTTCGGCTTCGTCTTCTGGTCCGTTTCGGTCAACAAGCTGCCCGGCTATGTCCTCACCCTGCTGCCGCCGTTTGCCGCCCTCGCCGGCCTGGGACTCGAGCGTGCCCGCTCCACGCGGCCCTGGCTCGGCGCCGCCGCTCTGCTGCTCGCGCTGGCGCCCATGATCGCCGCCGCCCTGCCGCAGGCGATCGAACACGGCGTCCGGCGCGCGGGCTTTCAGGCTCCCCCCTTGGGTTTCCTGGCCGCGGGGTTCGTGCTGGCCGCGATCGCCGGCTCGCTCGAACGCCGCAAGGCCGTGGCGATGCTTTCCGCCGCCGTCGCCATTGGCGTCTGGGCGCTCACCCAATGGACCTACCCTGTCCTCGACGCCGCGCTTTCGGCGCGCCCCCGGTGGGCCTCCATCTCCCAACCCTCCGACGCCTGCCTCGACAATCCGCATCGCGACCTGCGCTACGGCCTCAACTATTACGCACCCCTCCCGCTGCCCGATTGCACCGCCGCTCCCAAGCCCATCCGCATTCAGTGACATTCGCTATACTCGCAATCTTGTCTTTCCTCGGGCGATTCGCGGTGCTTGTTCTGGCGGCACTGGGCGCGGGTTGCGCCGCCGCCCCGCCCTACCATCAACTCCCCATGCAGCGCCAATCCACCGGCCCCGATCCGCGCGTGCTCGGCGATATGGTCGGCATGGAGTCCCCTTTCGCCGAACGCCACATCCTGTCGGGACTTCTCGGCGCACCGGCGGGCAGCCAGTGGCGCTGGGCCAATCAGCGCGCCGTGCTCCGTTTCCAGGTGATGGAGCCGGAGCACCTCAAATTCTTCGTCAGGTTCGTCATCGCCGATTCGACCTTCAAAACCACCGGCCCCGTGACGATGCGTTTTTTCCTCAACGACAAATTGCTTGGCACCATGCCCTGCGGCACCCATGGCGAACGACTGTTTGAGGCACCGGTGCCCGCCGGATGGATTCAGCCGGGTGAGATCGTGACCACGGCCGTAGAGGTGGACAAAGTCTGGATCTCGTCCGACAACGCCAAACTGGGGTTCCTGCTGGTCTCGGCGGGATTCAAAGACTGATGCCGCAGGCGTTCTATATCCTGTTGGGCGCTGGGCTCGCCGTGGCCTGCTCACTCGCCTGCGGACGCCTGATCTTTCAACGGCTGGGCCTCCGCTTCCATCGCGAGGAAGAACTGCCGTTCGCCCTGGTCTGCGGCGCCGCGCTGTTGCACCTGGTGGTGTTCACGCTGGCCTGCCTGGGCGGCGCCCGCAAAGCGGTATTTCTCGCCGTTGCCGTGTGCCTGCTCGGGTGGGCTTTCCGCAGAGGAGCCTGGAAGCGCTCCGGCCGCCGCTTCCCGCCGCTGCCAATGCCGTGGCGATGGGCGTTAACCGCGCTCTACGCCGCCTACGGTTTCCTCTACTTCACCAACGCCATGGCGCCCGAAATGAGCCCCGATGGCAGTTCCTATCATCTTGGCCTGGTGGCCCGCTACCTGCGCGATCACGGCTTTTCGCGCATCACCACCAACATGTACGCCAACCTGACGCAGGGCATCGAGATGCTTTATCTCTTTGCGTTCGCCTTCGGCCGCCACTCGTCGGCGGCGCTGGTGCATTGCGCCTTTACGCTCGCTCTGCCCCTGCTGGTGCTGAACCACGCGCGGCGCTTTGGCTTCCCGGTCGCGGGCGCCGGAGCGGCGATCCTGGTGCTCTGCTCGCCGCTGGTTGGCGTCGATGGAACCACCGCCTACAACGACGTCGCCGTCACCGCGCTGGTCTTTGCCGTGTTCAGTTTGCTCGAAATCTGGCTGGCGGAACGAACCCAAGCGTTGCTGATTCCCATCGGCCTCGCGGCTGGATTTTGCTTCGCGTCCAAATACACCGCCGCTCTGGCGATTCCCTATGCCGGCCTATGGATTCTCTGGCGCACCTGGCGTTCGCGCCAGCCTGTGTGGCGGCCCCTCGCCACATTCGCCGCCTGCGTCCTGCTGATGGCCGCGCCGTGGATGCTCAAAAACTGGATCGTCGTCGGCAACCCGCTTTCACCCTTCGCCAACCGGCTGTTCCCCAACCCCAACGTGCGGATCTCGTTCGAAGCGGAATACCTCGAACTCATGCGCCGCTATGGCGACGTGACCGATTGGAAGGAGATCGTCCTCGAAGCGACCACGCGCGGGCAGAGACTCGCCGGCATGCTGGGAGCGGTATTCCTCTTCGCTCCGCTCGGGTTCCTGGCCCTGCGCCAGCGCGAGGGGCGGCGGATTCTGCTCGCGGGCATGCTGCTCTTCAGCCCTTACTTCAACAACATCGGCGCGCGCTTCCTGCTGCCTTCGATGCCGTTCTTCGCTCTCGCTCTCTCCATGACCCTGGCGCGAGCGCCCGCCGTTCTGCCCATCGTTGCCGCCCTGCATGCCATCACGTCCTGGCCGCACGTGCTGACGCATATCGCCCCAGGCGCCTGGCGGTTGAACCGCATTCCGATTTCCGCCGCGCTCCGGCTCACACCCGAGGAAAAATTTCTCACGGAGCGATTCCCTGCCTATGTCACCGCCCGCATGGTGGAGGATTTCGTTCCCGCGGGCGAGCGCGTGTTCGCCTTCAGCGGCGTCGCCGAAGCCTACACCACGCGCGAGATTCTGGTGAGCTATCAATCCGGCTACAACAACATGCTGAGCGACGTGCTGTGGGCCGCGCTATTTCCCCCCGCCGCGCCAACCCGCCAAACGCACTTCCATTTTCCGGCCGCCGAAGTGCGTAAGATTCGTGTCTGGCAGGCCGCCTCCGGCACCGGTCAGTGGAGCGTCAACGAAATCCGCGCCCTGACCGAGGTGAGGGAACTGCCGCGGCGTCCGGAATGGCGTGTGACCGCGTGGCCCAACCATTGGGATGCGCCGCTGGCGGCCGACAACAACCTCACCACGCGCTGGAAAACCTGGGAACCGATTCGCCCTGGCATGTTCTACGAACTCGATTTCGGCCGTCCGGAACTGATCGACGGCGTTATGCTCGAAACCGTCAACGATCAGGCCGAGGTGCAACTGAAGCTGTTCGGCTTCACCGGGAAGGAAGGCTGGAAGCCGCTTTCCATCGAACCGAAACACATCGACCTGCCCGCCGTGAAGGGTATGCGCCGCGCCGCCGCCGAGGAGTTTCGCGCCCAGGGAATCCGCTACATCCTGGTCAACAGGAACGATCCCACCGATGCCGATTTCCGTTTGAACGCCGCCGGCTACGGCGCCCGCAAGATGGCCGAACGCGGCGATACGCGACTCTATTATCTGGAAGGCCTTCCAAACAAATGAGCCAGCGATTGTTTTTGGGTGTGGATGGCGGCCAGTCGAGCACCATCGCCCTCATCGGAGATGAAACCGGCCGCGTCGTCGGACATGGGCGCGGCGGTCCCTGCAATCACGTCAAAGGTCCGGAAGGACGGGAAAAGTTCACGCGCGCCATCGAAGGCTCGGTCGGTGCGGCCGTGGAAGCCGCCGGCTTGCACCACCCCCGTTTCGAGGTCGCGTTTCTCGGCTTCAGCGGCGGCCCGGCGGATAAGGAAGCGCTGCTGCATGCGATGCTGCCCGCCGCGCGCATCCTGGTGACGCACGACGGCCTGATCGCGCTCGCCGGCGCCACCGCCGGAGAACCGGGCATCATTATCATCGCCGGCACCGGCCAGTTCACCTTCGGCCGCAATGCGGCGGGACGCTCGGCGCGAGCCGGTGGCTGGGGCTACGTCTTCGGCGACGAGGGCGGCGGGTTCGATCTCACCCGCCAGGCCCTGCGCGCCGCATTGCGCATGGAAGAAGGCTGGGGACCGCCGACTTCCCTCCACGCCCTGCTGCTGGCGGAATCCGGCGCCGCCGACGCCAACGATCTGCTGCATCGCTTCTACACCACCGACTATCCGCGTCCGCGTATCGCCGGCTATTCGAAGCTGGTCGACCAGGCGGCCACCAATGGCGACGGTGTGGCCATCGAGATTCTGAAGCAGAGCGCGCGCCAACTCGCGGTGTTCGTAGGCGCGGTGCGCGGCCAGATCTTCGCTCCCGGCGAACCGTGCCGCGTGGCCTACATCGGCGGTGTCTTTCGAAGCGATCTTCTGCGCGAGCGTTTCCGCGAACTGGTCGAACTCGAGGAAGGCAACACCGCCGCCGCGCCGTTATTCGGTCCCGCGGCCGGAGCTCTGCTCGAAGCCTACCGCGCCGCCGGTCTTGCCTGCGCGCTCACCAACGTGCCGGTACTTGAAAAATGAAACCCCTTAGCGCTTTCCGCGCCAGCCGTTGTGAAAGCCAAGCCAAAGCGGCCGCGAAATAAATCGCTTTCCTCCTGTGCCGCGGGTCTACAATTGTTGAAAAATGCGTAGACCCGCCTTCTTTCTCTTTCTCGCTCTTCCGCTCGCCGCGGCCGAGCCCGATTGGCCCGCCATCGAAAAGCATTCCCTCGACCTGCTGCAGCGCTACATCCGCATCCAATCCATCAATCCGCCCGCGGACACGAAAGCCGCCGCCGAGCTGTTCCGCGCCGAACTGGTGGCGGCCGGACTGGAGCCCGCCATCACAGACGCCGTGCCCGGCCAGAACCAGATGCGTCTGCTGGTCCGTCTTCCAGGCCGCGACCGTTCGAAAAAACCTTTGCTTCTGCTCAATCACTTCGACGTCGTGCCGGTGGATGCGAAAGCCTGGCGCGTCGATCCCTTCGGCGGCCTGGTGAAAGACGGCTTCATCTGGGGACGCGGCGCCATGGATATGAAGAGCGCCGGCATCATGCATCTGATGACGCTGGTGACATTGAAGCGGCTGGGCATCGTGCCCGCGCGCGACATCCTGATGCTCTGCACGCCCGACGAGGAAACCGGCGGTGTTCAGGGCATCCGCAAAATGATCCGCGAACAGTGGAGCGACATCGACTCGGAATACGTGCTCGATGAAGGCGGCTTCGGCAGCCGCGACGTGTTTTCGCCCGGCAAGCTGGTGTTCGGCATCAGCGTGGGAGAGAAGCAGGTCTCCTGGCTGCGCCTGCGCGCCAAGGGCACGGCGGCGCACGGAAGCCAGCCCATCGCCGAGAACGCCAACGACATTCTTCTGGCCGCCATCGGCAAGGCAATCGACGCACCGGAGCGCGGCAAACCGAGTCCTGTCGTGGCGGCCATGCGCGAAGCGCTGCGGGGGCAACTGGCCGACAACAAATTCATCCGCGCCATTCAGCGCAACACCATCTCGCTAACTACGCTGAATTCAGGCGTGGGCAATCCGCCCAAGGTCAACGTGATTCCTTCCAGCGCCGAAGCGACGCTCGATTGCCGCCTGCTGCCGGGTGTCAGCGCGGAGGAGTTCGTTTCCGAAATGAGGGCGCGCATCAACGATCCGCGCGTCACGGTGGAGCGCATCACCGACCCGGCCGATCCCGGCGTCAGCCGCTACGACACGCCGCTGTTTGAGGCGCTGCGCAAAGCGATTCTCAAATATCATCCCCAGGCGATCGTCACCCCGATCCTGATTCCCTACGGCACCGATTCGGTGTGGCTGCGCAAGCAGGGCGTGACCGCTTACGGCATCGCGCCGATGGCGATCGACGCGGCCACCGTGGCCACCATGCACAGCGACGAAGAGCGCGTCCCGGTGGGTGAATTCTTCACCGGCCTGAAGATCTTCTTCGAATTGCTAAAATCGGACTTCTAATTACATGGCCAAACTATCAATCCGCGATCTCGATCTCAAAGGAAAAACCGTCTTCATGCGCGTGGATTTCAATGTCCCGCTTTCCGAAGACGGCCAGACGATCACTTCCGATAAACGCATTCGCGCCTCGTTGCCGAGCATTCAATACGCCCTTGAACAGGGCGCCGGACTCATTCTCGCCTCTCATTTGGGACGTCCCAAGGGCAAGCCGAATCCCACCATGAGTCTGAAACCCATCGCCGTCAAGCTCGCCGAGTTGCTGGGCAAGCCGGTGGCCATGGCGCCCGATTGCGTGGGCGCGGCGGTGTCCGCCATGCGTCCCAAGCCGGGTGATGTGCTGCTGCTGGAAAACCTGCGCTATCACGCCGAGGAAGAAGGCAACGATGCGGAGTTTTCCAAACAACTGGCCTCGCTCGCCGGGGTTTATGTGAACGACGCCTTCGGCACCGCGCACCGCGCCCACGCCTCCACAGTGGGGATGATTCAGTTTCTGCCTCAGGCCGCCGCCGGCCTGCTGATGGATAAGGAACTCGAGTATCTGTTCAAGATCACGCAGGATCCGCCGCGCCCGTGCGTGGCGATTCTCGGCGGCGCCAAGGTGTCTGACAAGATCGAAGTCATCGAAAACCTGATGAAGATCGTCGACCGGCTGTTGATCGGCGGCGCGATGGCGTACACGTTCCTCAAGGCCAAAGGCGAGCCGGTGGGCAAGTCGCTGGTGGAAGACGACAAGCTCGATCTCGCTCGCAAAATCATGGCCGATGCCGGTGCCAAGCTCCTGCTGCCCGTCGATCACGTGGTGGCGGCGGAGTTGAAGGAAGGCGCGCCGTGCTCGACCGTGACGGCGATTCCCGATGGCCAGATGGGGCTCGACATCGGCGGGAAAACCGTGGAGGAATTCCGCGCCGTGATCGCCGGCGCGAAGTCCGTCATCTGGAACGGACCCATGGGTGTGTTCGAAAAGCCGCCGTTTGACAAGGGCACCGTGGCTATCGCCAAGGCCGTGGCTGAATCGGGCGTGCTCAGCGTGGTGGGCGGCGGCGATTCGGAAAAGGCCATCAAGGCGGCGGGCGTGTCGGGCAAAATCTCCCACATCTCCACCGGCGGCGGCGCTTCGCTCGAATTTCTCGGCGGTGTGGAGTTGCCCGGCGTCGCGGCCCTCACCAACCGCTAATCCTATTCGAGGTTCAAGCCGGCATCCCGCGGAGACGCCGAGCCGGTTGCCGTCAGATAGTCCAGCACTTCCGTGAATAGCTCAAACAGCAGCTTCATTCGTTCCAGGTCCGTGATGACGCCATAGGCGATGAAGCAAAGCTCGTCGACGCCGTCGGGGAAGTGCTGGCCGAACCAGCCTTCATCGTCTTTCACTTCAAAGCTGATATCGGGCTGCGCGGCGATGAGTTCCCGCAGCCTGCGACGGCTCAGCATCTCGCGAGTCTTCGCCACGTCGCCACTCTGAATCACGAAGGCGTCGTCAAACAGCGGGTCGCCGCCGATTTCGATATCCTGCACCAGGCCGAGCGCCTTGCCAAGCGCGGTGAACATCGACTTGCGATAGACGCGAAACCGGAAATTATCGGCATTCACATAAGGCGCGCGCAGACGTGTGAACGACTGCGTCGCCTTGCCCGCCGGCATCTGGTAGCGATCAAGCGTCAGAACCCAGTGGCGATAGCGCACTTCCACGCGCTCGCGATCGAACCAGCCGCCTTTTTCGAAAGTACCGTCGAGCTCCGCCGCCAGCCGCTTCCAGACCTCGAACTGATCGTCGCGAAAGCTCATGCGCCCCGCCGTAGCCGCGCGTGATCTTTCAGGATGCAGCGATCCATCACCACGAACAGCCCGGCGGCGCGCGCTTTCGCGGCGGCCTCCTCATGCACCACGCCCTCCTGCATCCAAACGGCGCGGGCGCCCACCGCGATCGCTTCGCCGACGATCGCCGGAACGAATTCCGGGCGCCGGAACACATCCACGATGTCGATCTTCTCCGGCACCTCTTCGAGCGACGGATAGCACTTCTCGCCGAGCACTTCGCTTTCGGCCGGATTGACGGGGATGATGCGATATCCGGCCTGCTGCATGTATTCGGAGACGCCGTAGCTCGGGCGGAAATGGTTGCTCGAAAGTCCGACGACGGCGATGACTTTACTGGTACGCAGAAGTTCGTCGATATCCATGGCTCAGTCCATCTTCAATTCGCGTTTGAAGCGGTCGATCTCCTGCGGTGTGAGGTAGCGGTATTCGCCCGGCTTCAGAGAGCCCAGCTCCAAAAATCCGATGCGGATGCGCCGCAGCTTCTCCACCAGCAGTCCGAAGTGGCGGAACATCAGCTTGATCTGATTTTTACGGCCTTCGATCAACTGCACTTCATACCACGGGTTGGCCGTGCGCGAGAGACGGCGGATGCGCGCCGGCGCCGTCTTGCGCCCGTGCAGCGGCACACCGTCGCGAAACGCGATCTCCTGGTCGGGCTCCAACAGCCCCGTTACCTTGACCGCATAGGCTTTGGGCACGTGGCTTTCGGCGCGCGTGATGCGATTGGCGAACTCCCCGTCGTTGGTGAACAGCAGCAGGCCTTCGGCGTCGTAGTCGAGCCGGCCCACCGGATACACACGCTGTTTGACGCCGCGCAGATGCTTCAGCACGGTCTCGCGCTCTTCCGGGTCCGACATCGTGGTGACGCAGCCCTTCGGCTTGTTCAACATGATGTAGAGCACGTGCCGGGGCTCGCGGATCAGCTTGCCCATGACCTTGATGTGATCGGTCTCAAGATCGGCCTTGGTGCCGAGCTCCATGACGATCTTGCCGTTGACCGTCACAAGGCCGGCTTCAATCAACTCTTCCGCCTTGCGGCGGCTCGAGACGCCGGCGCGCGACAGGATTTTCTGCAATCGCTCGGCGGGCATCAGGAAGCTTGTGTCGCGGAGTTCGACTCCACCGCGACCGGCTCGGCGGTTTCCTGTTCCGGCGGCTTGGCTTCGGCCGTAGGCTCGGCGGCCGCTTCCACCGCCCCTTCATCGTCCGGGAAAGCGAGCCGCCGCAGCTCTTCGAATTCCTTCAGCGTCGGCAGCTCGGCCAGATCCTTCAAACCGAACTGCAGCAGGAACTCCTTGGTGGTCTTGTAGAGAATGGGCTTGCCCACCACGTTCTTGCGCCCGGCCGGAGCGACCAGCTTGCGGTCGATCAGCGTCTTGAGCACGCCCGCGCCCTGCACGCCGCGGATTTCCTGCACTTCCGGAGCCGTGATGGGCTGCTTATAGGCGATCACGGCCAGCGTTTCAAGCGCCGCCAGCGACAGCTTGAACGGCGCCTTCATCTTTTTCACGAACGTGCGAATGGCTTCGTGATGCTCGGGCTTGGTGCCCATTTTGTAGCCGCCGGCCACTTCGCGGATGAAGATGCCGCGCCCCGATTGGGCGCAATCCTCTTCCAGTTGCGCCAGCAGTTGCGCGACTCTCTCTTTGGGCTGATCGAGCCCCGCCGCGATCTGATCGAGGGTCAGCGGCTCTTCGGTGATATAAATCACCGCTTCGATCACCGCCTTTAAAGTCGAATCTTCGGTGGAGCCGGGCGCGTCGTCTCCGGCCACGGCGCCTAGCAACTCCTCGGCATCCACGGTCTCCGCGGCTTCGAATTCGGGCGTTGCTTCGTCGGGCTTGATATCTTCCATCGAACGTCCTTACTTGTATTCCTGTTCCACGCGCTCGGCGCTGTCGTCCCCGCTGAACCCTTCCTCCAGCGAGCTTTCCTTGGCGATATCGATGTCGCCGAACATTTCGCCCTGCTGCAGCGAAATCACCTGGCGCTTCACCAGTTCAAGCAGCGCGAGGAAAAGACAGATGGCCGCCCGCCGGCTGCGCTGCGCTTCAAATAGCTGGCGCGTGGAAAGCCGTGCGCCCTTGCTTTTTGAACCGAGCAGACCGCCCAGGTACTGGATCATCTCCGGCACCGTGACGTCTTCCTTCTCCACCGTGTAAACTGGCCGGTTCTTGGCCCGCTCCAGCACGTCCTGCAGCACCTTCACCAGGTCGAACAGGGTCACCGAAAGGCCGGGATCTTCCTCTTCGGCCTGGAACTTTTCCATCTGCGGATTCGACCACACCGCCTCTTCGATCATGCGCTTCTGGTGCAGCATTTCGGCAGCGTTCTTGAAGCGTTCATGTTCGAGCAGGCGCTCCACCAGGTCCTGGCGCGGGTCCTCTTCGGGCGCCATCTTTTCAAGCTCCGGATCGCGCGGCAGCAGCATCCGGCTCTTGATGTGAATGAGCGTCGCCGCCATGAAAATGAACTCGGCCCCCAGCTCCATGTCGAGCGCCGCCGCCTGGTTCAGATAGTCCAGATACTGTTGCGTGATCTGGGCGATGGGAATGTCGTAGATGTTGATCTGGTGCTTGCGGATCAGATCCAGCAGAAGATCGAGCGGCCCTTCATAATGCTGGAGCTGAAGATTCAGCGGCGATGTCGGCACTTCTATTCAAAATAGCATGGCGGTCCTAGCGGAAATGAAGCGTCACATCGGCCGCTTTCGCGCCGTCGTCGGTCTTGATTTCCACCCTCGTCTTGCCCAGATTCTCCAGCACGTTGTCCTCTTTCAGGCGGGCCATGAAATAATCCGGATACTCGGGGTTGAACGGCTCGCCGGGCTTGGCCGTGTACATCTTGCGGATGTGCGGCTCGGTCAGGATATCGAGACCCGCGATGTTGAGCTTGCGGAAGGTGTAGCGGTCGCCGGAGGAGACCTCGACGGCGAGATCGACGGTCTTGTTCTTGTCGTCCGGTTTTCGCTCGACGTTCGCCTTTGCGTTGAGGAATCCCGCGCGCCGGTACACCTGGCGGATGCGCTCAATGCCGCTATTGATCTCGTCGAAGTTGGCGATGTCGCCCTTCTTAAGATTCGCCGCCTTGAGCAACTGCGCGGCCGGAATATCGCTGGTAGTGATCTGAACCTCGCCCAAGGTGAACGTTTCGCCTTCATCGACTTCCACGGTGACTTTCAGGCCGTTGACGTCGGTGACCGGTTCCACTGTGATCTTCGGGAAAGCGACCCGAATGCGCCCGCGGTTCTCATACAGCGGCCGGATGTTGGCGTCCAGGATCTGGCGGAACTTCTTCTCTTCATAGACCGAGCCGACCGCCGCCCCGGCCACGCGATTCTGCAGCGTGGTGGAATCGAGCACGCTGTTTTTGACGAAGCGGACTTCGGCCACCGATGGCGGCATCGTCGCGGGCTGAAAAACGATGCGCAGCGTCTCCGGATTCTCTCCGGCGCTGACCTTGCCCACGACACGATCGTCCAGCTTCGCTCCCAAATGGCGCTGCAGCAGGGCGGCGTAGCGTTTCAACACGGGCTCGGTGCCGGGCACCTGTTCGCCAAACAGCGGATCGGCTTTGGCCAGCACGGCCTTCAACTCCGCCGCGCCTTCGGGCAGCCGCTCGAAGTGAACCGGGTAGACCTGTTGCACCTCCACGACGGTGAACGCCGCGGCATAGCCTGCGCCATCGGCCGACGGCCGGTACTGATAGCCGACGGACTCAAAGAATCCACATTGCAGCAGCTTGTCGCGCGCCGCTTCAAAAGCTTCCTTGGAAACCGGCATGCCTGTGCGAAGCCCGGCCAACGCCAGAATCTTGGCCGTGGAATGAATCCGGTTTCCTTCTACCGTCAGCGATGCGATGGGAAACGTTCGCGCCGCGGCGGGCGGGGGCGGCGCCGTTTTCTTTTTCACCGCCGGACGTGCCTGTGCGCCCAGCAGGGCCGCGCCCAGCATGGCCGCCAAAAAGAGCCTCACACTTCTATTCTACGGATCGGCCCGGGGCGGCGTTTCAATCGAAATGACCCGGGTTCATGACGGCCAGATACGGCAGGTTGCGATAATGCTGGCGGAAGTCGAGCCCGCAGCCGATCAGAAACGGATCGCCGATCTCGAAGCCGCGATAAGCCACGTCGATCTGCGCAATGCGCCGCGACGTGCGGTCGAGCAGGGTGCAAAGACCGATGGTATTGGGACCGCGCCCGGCAAGCGTTTGCAGCAGGTATCGCACCGTCAGGCCGGTATCGACGATGTCTTCCACCAGCAGCACATCCTGGCCTTCGATGCCTTCGTCCAGATCCTTGGCGATGCGCACCACGCCCGGCGAGGCGGTCTTGCCCGAATAACTCGAGATGCCCAGGAAGTCGATCTTCACCGGAATGTCGATGGCCTGGGCCAGCGCGGTCAGAAAGAACACCGAGCCTTTCAACACGCCGATCAGCTTCAGGTCGCGCCCGGCGTAGGCGGCCGAGATCTCAACGCCCAGTTCGCGAATCCGTGTGCGAATCTGCTCTTCGCTGAACAGCACCCGTTCCACGCCCGGCGGCACGGTCATACTTCGACGGTCCGTCCGCTGAGCCCGTGTTTGAAGATCAGGTTCTGAAAGTCTTTCTGATAAAAGACCTGCACGTTGATGTGCGGATAGAGCGATCGCAGCATCCGCACCTTGTGATTCTTGCGCGTCACGTGGGCCTGCTTCATCGTGGTGAGCTCGACGTAAAGATCGAACTCAGGCAGATAAAAATCCGGTGTGAACGCTTCGGTCACCTTGCCCTCGGCGTCAAATTGGATGGGGAAGCTTTTCGGCTCGTATTCCCAATGAATGCGGTAAAAATCGAGCAGGTTCGCGAAAATCTCCTCGCTTGGATTGGCGAAGATTTTCTTTTTGAGCGCCACGTAGCCCGCCGGCGTGATGCCGTGCTGCGCCAGTTGCATGCGCGCCTGGAATTGAAGCTGCGCCTCGGTAGCCTCGGCCAGTTTGCCGGCATCGGCCACGCCGCGCGCCCGCGCCGCCGCTTCGAGCAGCGTGGCCACATGCGCTCCATCGAGATTGTCCAGGCTCACGGTGACGTCGTAGGCCGAAGCGGCCAGATACGCTCGCCCGAATCGCTTCTTGCGCGTGAGCCGCTGGTGCCGCTCGATCTGGCCCAACAGGTGGCGGGCCGCCGCGCGATCCAGCCGATGCTCGATCATCAGCGCCCCGGTGCGGCGGGCCTCGGAGGCCACCAGTTGCACGCGCAATACCGGCGGCAGATCGGGGAACAGCATCTCGGCATCGGGCACGCAGACCACTACCGGAGCTTCCAGGCCGATTCGGGCCAGGATCGAAGTCACCGCCGCGGACCACGCCTTTTCCGGAATGGCGTTTTCAGAGCCGAAATGGCGCGCGATCCTTTCCCGCAGCATCGATTCGGTCACCAACTCGAAGCGCAATAACTGCGCCGTCAGGCGAGCCACCTCTTCGGTTCGGCAACCTGGCTCGCCCGCTATCGTGACGAAAGCCATCTGGGGACATAATAACAGGCAGTGATGACGCATCGATTGGTTGTAGGTGTCGATATCGGCGGCACCAAGATTGCCGCGGCACGCGTGGACGGCCAGGCGCGAGTGAACGCGCCGGTGACGCTGCCAACTCTCGCCGGTCAGCCGTTTGAAGCGTCCCTCGATCAGGTGTATCGCTCGATCGACCGGTGCCTGACCGCGGATACCTCAGCCATCGGCATCTGTGCGCCCGGTCCATTGAATCCGCGCACGGGCGTGGTGTTGAATCCACCCAATCTGCCGCAATGGCGCAATGTGCCCCTGGCGAAACTGGTGACCGAACGCTATTCGCTGCCCTGCCGGGTGGAGAACGACGCCAACGCCGCGGGCCTGGCCGAGGTCCTGTTCGGCGCCGCCCGCGGGATGGCCAGCGTCCTGTATGTGACGCTATCCACCGGCATCGGCGCCGGCATCATTCTCGATGGCAGGATCTATCACGGCAAGAACGGCGCGGCGGCCGAAGGCGGTCACGTCACCATCGACTGGCGCAGCGAACGGATCTGCAATTGCGGCACTCCGGGCTGCGTCGAAGCGCTGGCTTCGGGTACGGCCATGGCGGCGCGCGCGGTCTTGCGCGATCCGGCACTCGATACGGCGGAACGGATCGGCCAGGCGGCGGCCTCGGGCGATGCGGCGGCCAATGCCATCCTCGAAGAGACCTGCGACATGCTGAGCGCGTGGCTCGGGAGTATGGTGAGCCTGCTCGACCCCGACATGATCGTCATCGGCGGCGGCGTCGCGCGCATCGGCGATCCACTGTTCCTCAGACTGCGCGAACGCATGCCGAAGCGGACCATCAATCAATTCGCGGCGCACACGCCGATCGTTCCGGCACTGCTGGCCGAACATGTGGGGATCTTGGGAGCGGCGGCGGTGATGATGGAGCCTTAGAGACGTTCCAGTCGCTCGATGAGAGCTTCGCCCTCGATCGGGCCCGTGAGGCCGATCACCGGCGTGTGCCGGCCGTCCACCGATTCCGCCTCGCGCAGGCGGGCCACAATCTCTTCATCCCGGTCCAGATCGAGCAGGATGGCGTCGTAGCTTGAGTGCATGGCTTTGTGCAGCGCCTGAAGGCCGTTCGCGGCGACGTCGGCCTGGTGGCCGGCACGCTCCAGCGCCTTAACCGCCATTTTGCTGAGGACCGGGTTCTCTTCGGCCACCAGCACGCGCAAGCGGTGGAAGGCGCCGCGGACGTCGGCGACCGTGGCCGCGTTCTCCATAACCGTGGTGAAGCCCGCGATGGTGCCCTCGCCCGTCTTGCTTTCGGCCCACACGAAGCCGCCGGTGCGGCGGGCCCAGTTGGCCACCGCCTCCCAGGCCGGGCTTGAGTGAAACAATCTCTGAAGCTGCGCCGATGGCAGACCCTCGCCCGAATCGCTTACCGACACCCGCAGCCGGATTCGATGGTTGGCGGCCGGGGCGGCATCCACCTGAACGTGTACGTTGCCTTCGGCCGATTGATCGACGGCGCAGGCTACCACGTGGCGCAGCGACTCTTCGAATCCATCGAAATCGCCGCGCAGCGCACGGGGGACGTCCGGGCCAAGCCGGGTAGTCAGATTCACACCCTGCCGCCGCGCCAACGTCTCAAATGGCGTCATGGTGCTATGGATGAAGCGGTGCGGGCTGATACCGGGGTCGGTCGATACGGCGGCCCGAACGCCGGGCTCCTCCATCCGCGCCACCGGCGTCGAAAGTCCCGTGCCGCCCGATAGCACCGCGTAACGGAGCAGTAGACGCCACAAAACAAGAGCGCCCAAGCCCAGGAGTATGGCTAAACTCGACGATGTAAAGTCCATGAGTTACCTGGAACGAGCCGAATCCCCTCGGGACAGATCTCCAGAGAGCATAAGGGGTTGAAAGCAAATAATCAACCCCCTGCGATTTATTTGACAATAGAAGCCGCTAAATTGTCACCGCGACTATGCGGGCATAGGTCATAAGAAAGGGTGGTACCAGGGCATCCCCGTCCAGGGTCCCTGTTATATAGTGAAGTGTCCATGCCCGTGCGGACCGTGCTGCCGTTCCTGTTCGCCGCTCTCGCCGGGGCGCAATCCCGGGACCCAGGGGACCGCATCAACGCCGCCATCGGCCGCGCAACTCACGAGAAACTAAAGCTCAATTTCGAATTCCGCTCCCGCTATGAGTACCGCGGGGGCCAACAGTTCGGCCGTGTCCCGGACTTGGCCACCGACCTCGTCCGCACCCGTCTCGGAATCACTTACACCCCGCTGCCGTGGCTAAAGGTGTCAGGTCTGGTGCAGGATGGACGCGCCCCGGGCTATGGCCCCGCCGCTCCCAATTCGGTGCGCGATCCGCTCGACGTTCAGGAAGCCTTCGTCGAACTGTTCGGCAACCACAAGACCGGATGGGCGATCACCCTCGGCCGCCAAATGCTGAACTACGGCGAAGGTCGATTGATCGGTTCCCCGCAGTGGGCGCCTCTCGCCCGTACCTGGGATACCGTCCGTATCGGTTACCGATTGAAAAACGCCCAGCTCGAATTTATTCTTTTATCGCCCATCAAAGTAACGATTGGAACGTTTAATAACCCCGTCTTCGGCGACCGCGTGTGGGGCATGTATAACGTCTTTCCCAACCTGTTCCGGAAATCCACGGTCGAGACCTATGTGCTCCGCCACGATCAGAATCGCATCGGCGGATTTACGGGCGGCAACCGGCCGTCGGGGACCGACCGGCTGGGCGTCAATACGTTCGGTGGACGATGGCTCGGTCCCCTGATCGGCGGATGGCGCTACAGCCTGGAAGGGGCGTTGCAGAACGGGCGTATCGGGCCGGCCGGGCACCGCGGCGGAGCCTGGCATTCGGCCCTGCTGCGCAACTGGAGGATCTACGGCAAGGCGGTCGATTTCTCCGCCGAATACAACTACTCGTCCGGCACCGCCAATCCGCTCGACACCTCGCGGGTTTCCACCTTCGATCAGCTATATGGCGCCAACCACGATAAGTTCGGACACGTCGATGTGCTCGGGTGGCGCAATCTGCACAACCTGCGATCCCTGACCACGGTGGGCGTCGCCAAGGGCGTGGCCCTCAACTTCATGTTCGACGAGTTCTGGCTGGTTTCCAAGCGCGACGCTTTATACAACCTGCAGGGACGCCCGATCGTGCAGTCGATCGATGGAACCGCCGGCCGTCACGTTGGCCGCGAGGCGGACCTGTTTCTCACCTATCGCGGCAAGCACTGGCAGCTTGGCGCCGGGGGCGGGTACTTCTTCAAAGGGCAGTACGTGCGCACAATGACCCCGGGTGCTTCGCCGGTGCTGCTTTACCTGTTTCACACCTATTCGTTCTGAAAACAATTGGCGGAGGTCTTCGCGGGACCCTACAAAATGCGCTGCCAGTACCCGACGTCAATCCATCGATTGAACTTGAATCCCACCTGCGGAAAGTGCGCCACCTTCTCCAGGCCGAACTTTTCGTGAAGGGCGACGCTTCTGTCGTTTGGCAGAGCGATTCCTCCAATCACGGCGTGAATGCCGAGCGTCTCGAGGATCGTAAACAGGTTGCTGTAAAGCAGCGAGCCGATTCCCAAGCCCTCGCTACCGGCCGCGACGTAGACGGTGACCTCCGCCGAGAGCCGGTAGGCGGACCGGCTTTTCCATGCCGTCGCGTAGGTGTATCCCACGATCCGGCCGTTTTCCTCGGCCACCAGCCACGGCAGCGAGGCCGATCGCACCTTCTCGATGCGCCGGGCGATCTCGTCGGCCTGGACCGGTTCTTCTTCGAACGTCGTGATCGTCCCGGTGACGTAGTGGTTGTAGAGCGCGGCTATCGCGCCGCAGTCCGATGATCTCGCCGCTCGAATCGTCAAGTCCCTATTCGTATTTTAACGATCGGGGAAGGCTAAGCTTCGGCCCGGTTATGCCGATAAAGGCACTAGGGAACCGGTATGATCACTCGCGACGAGGATAGTGACGCAGTATTGGCGCGTTTCAACAAGCTGGTGCAGGAATTGCTCCGCGGCAGCATTACGCGCAACACCTTCCGGCCGTGGGAGATCGAAATCCTGCTGGACATCGATTTCTGCAACCTGAGGGACGCCAACAAGAAAGAGACGCTGCGGCGCTACCAGCGCAGCGTGCAGCGCCAAATGGAGCGCGGGGCGGAAAAGCCCATGAAGCTTTCCGAGTATCTCTCCGGATTGAAGGCCAAGCGCGAGGCCCTGGCCGCGCGCGGCATCCCTTCGAGCGATTTCGACGAAGCCGTCGAAGAAGCTTTGACGGAGTAATTTGCAAGGACGTCGCCTCGACGGTCCGCGCGGTTTTCGCCAACACGATCACGATTGCCGCGGCGTGCTGGGGAGGCCCGGTTAGGATATCGGGTATGGATTACCCGATGCGCATCGCCGGCGAGCCCGTCACCACGCCACGTCCTGTTGAAGTGAAGCTGCCCTACGACGGCTCGCCCGTCGGCACCGTGTATCAGGCCGCGGCCGGCGAGGTCGACCGGGCCGTGGCCGCCGCGAAAGCCGCCGCGCCGCTTATGCGCGAGATGACGCTCGATGAGCGGTCCGGGCTGCTACGCAAGGCCCACGCGCGCCTGCTCGAACGGCAGGATGAGTTCGCCCACGCTATCAGCTCCGAATCCGGCAAGCCCATCCGGGAAGCCCGGCTCGAAGTGAGCCGGTCCGCGGCCACGCTGCTGTTTTCGAGCGAAGAAGCGCATCGTCTGAAGGGTGAGGTGGTGCCGATGGAAGCGGCGCCCGCGGGCAAGGGGCATTGGGCCATGACCGTCCGCGAGCCCGTCGGTGTAATTGCCGCCATCACGCCCTTCAATTTTCCGTTGAACCTCTCGCTGCACAAGATCGGACCGGCGCTGGCGGCCGGGAACACCGTGGTCCACAAGCCCGCCTCGGCCACGCCCATCAGCGCCGTCCTGCTCGCCGAACTGCTCGAAGAATGCGGCTGCCCGAAAGGAGCCGTCAACGTCGTCACCGGGCCGGGCGGTGCGGTGGGCGAACAACTCGCGTTCCACAACGGCGTGGCGATGATCACCTTCACCGGATCGCCGGAAGTGGGGCTAAGGCTGCGCAACCTGGCCGGCATGAAGCGCGTCACTCTCGAACTGGGCAACAACTCGGCCCTGATCGTGGAAGAAGATGCCGATCTTGAAGAAGCCGCGGCACGATCGGTCGCCGGCAGCTTCGCTCATTCCGGCCAGGTGTGCATTTCCGTGCAGCGCATCTTCGTGCACCAGGCGGTATGCCAGGCGTTCCTTGACCGGTTCGTCGAAACCACGCGCCGGCTTCGCATCGGCCATCCCCTCGACGGCGCCACCGACGTGAGTTCCCTCATCACCGAAAAGGAAGCCGAGCGCGTCGAATCCTGGATCGGCGAGGCCACCGGAGCCGGCGCCAGGCTTCTCCTCGGTGGCAAGCGCAGCCGCGCCACCCTCGAGCCCACCGTCCTGAAAGACGTGCCAGCGCACGCGCGCATCGCCTGCCGCGAAGCGTTTGGTCCCGTCGTGGGCGTCAACTCCTACGCCACGCTCGACGAAGCCATCGCGCGCGTCAACGATTCCGACTATGGACTGCAGGCCGGCATCTACACACGCGACATCCGCAAGGCTTTCGATACCGCGCGCCGCGTCCACGTCGGCGGCTTCCTGATCAACGAAATTCCGCAATACCGCCTCGATCACATGCCCTATGGCGGCGTCAAGATGAGCGGTATCGGACGCGAGGGTCCGAAATACGCCATCGAGGAGATGACCGAGCCGAAGCTCATCTGCTGGAAGGTCTAGCCACCCAACCGGTAAAACGCGGCCAGCCGTTCGCTGTATTCGGTTCCCGCGGTCCGTACCAGGTCGTTGTGTCCGGCCTCGTCCAGCACCCAAAGCTGCTTCGGCTGGTTGGCGGTTTCATAGAGGTCCTTGCCGATTGACAGAGCGATAATCTCGTCCTTGGCGCCATGGATGACCAGCAGCGGCACGCGAATCGAGCCGATCCGCGCGCGGCTGTTGAAGCCCCAGATCAGCATCGGGCCGAGCACGGGGAAAATGCGCCCCGCCACGTCGCGTGGACTCGTGAACGGAGCTTCGAGAACCAGCGAACGCACCGCCTCCCGCGCCGCCAGTTCCACCGCCACTGCGCAACCCAGCGATTCGCCATGCAGCACGATATTGCCCGGCTTGTAGCCCTGGGCGATCAGCCATCGATAGGACGCCGTGGCGTCGGCGTAAAGTCCCCGCTCGCTTGGGCTGCCTTCGCTTTTGCCATAACCCCGGTAGTCGGGCATCAGGATGGAAGATCCCGCGGCGCGGATCCCGGCGATCGCCAGGCCGCGATGCGTCACGTTACCCGCATTGCCGTGCAGGAACAGCGTGACCACTTCGGCTCCCGGCTGCTCGATAAACCACGCATGCAGCTTGACTCCATCGGCGGCGGTGAGCGCGACGTCGCGAGCCTCCAGGCGCGCCTGCAGGTCCCACCAGCCTTCCGGATATTTCGCCGGATGATACAGGCTGCGATGTGCCACAAAGACCAGCAGCGCATAGCCGGCGGCGATGACGATCAGCCAGCGCAGAGAGAGCAGAGTTTCCATTCCGCAACAAGATTACTATGGAAGAGAGCCATGAAACGCCGCAGACTGCTTCAGTCGATCGCCGCCCTGCCCGCGCTGCCGGCCGCCGCCCAAACCGCTCCCGCGCCGGCGCCCGAATTTCCGAAACTGGCCGAAACCGCCGCCGACGCCGTGGGTCAGCCGCGCGGCCGTCTGTTCGGCCGGGACCAGATGGCGGCTCTCGAGAAACTGGCCGATCTGCTGATGCCCAAGGCCGGCGACCGGCCGGGCGCGGTCGAGGCCGGAGCGCCCGCGTTCCTCGATTTTCTGATCGGCGAGTCGAATGCCGCCCGCCGCAAGCTCTACCAGGACGGCCTCGACCGGCTCAATTCCGAATCGGCGCGGCTCTATTCGAAGCCCTTCCGCGACGCAAGCGCCACCGAAGCCAAGGCGATCCTCGCGCCGCTCGCCGCCAAATGGACCTACGCCCCGCCCGCCGACCCTTTCGCGCGCTTTCTCAAGGAAGTGAAAGACGATCTCATGCAGGCGACCATCAACTCACGCGTCTACGCCGCCGCGGTATCGCGCCGCAGCCGCTCGGCGGCGGGCATGGGCGCCTATTGGCTGCCGCTCGACTGAGAGAGGATCACACCGATCATGGCCAAGACCTACGACGTTCTCATCATCGGTTCCGGCGCGGCGGGTGGCATGGCGGCCTGGGTGCTGGCCCGTGCCGGCGCCAGTTGCCTGATGCTCGATGCCGGTCCGCTCATCGACTACGACAAGCAACGGGTGATGAAGCCCGTCTACGATCTTCCCTACCGCGGCTTCGGCAAGCCCGGCCGGTTCCCGCACGTCACTCAGGCGTCGGAATTCGACGCGAACTTGTGGGCCGACGAGAAACAGAATCCCTACAGCTATGACAAGAGCGATCCCTTCTACTGGGTGCGCATCCGCGCCGTAGGCGGCAAGACGCTGCGCTGGGGCCGCGCCTCCTGGCGCCTGTCCGATCACGTCTTCAAAGCCAAGGATCACGACGGCTTCGGCGATAACTGGCCGATCGGCTATCGGGACCTCGCGCCTTTCTACGACCGTGTGGAGCCGATGATCCACGTCATGGGCCGCAACGAAGGGCTGCCGCAGATGCCCGACGGCAACATCCAGATCGACGAATCGCCCGATTCGGAAAGCGTGAAGCGATTCATCGCCGCCTGCCGCAAGCGCGATATCCCCACCACCAAGTCCCGCCGCGCCACCGGCACGCTGGCCAGTTCCACCAACCTGCTGCTGCCCGCCGCGCTCGAATCGGGCAACCTTACGCTCACCCCCAACGCCGTGGTTCGCGAAATCACCATCGACCCGGCCACCGGTCTCGCCAACGGCGCCGTCTTCGTCGACCGGCGTTCGAAGAACGAATACGAAGTGAAGGCGCGAGTGGTCGTGCTCGGCGCCTCAACCCTTGAAAGCTGCCGCATTCTGCTGAACTCGAAGTCCACTCGCTTTGCGCAGGGACTCGGCAATTCCAGCGGCACGCTCGGCCAGTATCTGTTCGATCAGTTTTATGTGAAAAACGTCGTCACCGCGGTGGTGCCTGAAGCACGCGGCGGCAAGGGCGGCCGCGGATTGATGGGCGGCGGAGGCTATGTGCCCCGCTTCCGCAACCTGCAGCGCAACGACCGGAAATTCCTGCGCGGCTATGCCTGGGATTTCGGCGGCGGCTTCACGCCCTCGCCGCGCTACCTGCCGCTTTACGGCGAGGAACTGCTCAAGGAAATGAACGAACTTCAGGGCACCGGCTTTTCGCTCACCACGATGGGCGAGGCCCTGCCGCGGAAAGAGAATTTCGTCCGCATTCAGCCCGATGTGAAGGACGAATGGGGCATCCCGTCGCTGCACATTACCCAGAAGTACGGCGACAACGAATACGCCATGGCGAAGGATTCGATGGAGACCGCTTCGGAGCTTTGCACCGATGCCGGATTCCAAGTGATCGCCGCTCACTCCCAGATGGTGCCGCCCGGGGAAAGCATCCATGAACTGGGCACCGTGCGCATGGGCGCCGATCCGAAATCGAGCGTGCTCAACGGCTGGAACCAGAGCCACGACGTGCGCAACCTGTTCGTGGTGGATGGCAGTTCGTTCGTATGCGGCGGCGTGCAGAACCCGACCTTGACCATCCTCGCGCTTTCGATGCGTGCCAGCGAGTATATTCTCGACCAGCGCCGGAAAGGGGCGCTGTGATCGCTCTCGCCGCCCTGTTGGGCCTGACGCTCGCGGCGCAGGAACCGGCCGCCGCCCCTCCGCCACCGACCCTCAAGGCGCCTCAGCAGCCCATTCCCTACAGCCACAAAAAGCACCTCGCCATGGGACTGAAGTGCCAGGGCTGTCATACCAATCCCGATCCCGGCGAGATGATGGGCATTCCGGAGACCAAGGTCTGCATGGGCTGCCATACGTCCGTCAAAACCGATTCCCCGCATATTCAGAAGCTCTCGTCATTTGCGAAGGAAGGCCGCGACGTACCGTGGATCCGCATCTACCAGATTCCCAGCTACGTGTTCTTCTCCCACAAAGCGCATGTGGAAGCGGGAGCCAAATGCGAGACCTGCCACGGGCCCGTCGCCCAGCGCGAAGCTCTGGCGCGCGAGACCGATATCAGCATGGGTGGCTGCATGGACTGCCACCGCCGCAACAAAGCCAACATGTCGTGCAATTACTGCCACGAACCCCGGTGATTCCACCGATTGCCCGCCGCCCGCCCGATCCCCTAAATTGGAACCATCCACGAAACGACCGGCGCGCGCTTCGGAAGCCAGTCAGTAAGAGTCTTCCGTTTCTCGCGCCGGTTTCGATTTTCCATCCTGCCCTAGGTACTTTGCCCCCCTCCGAGTAGCCGAATGGAGTAATCGGAAACGTACCCGTGCCGCCGATGAACAGAAGGCGGATCTATCAGCCATGGGAATTTCCGGTTACAGAGCACCGTCGTTTCGGAACATCGCGGCGGCCCTGCTGCTGGCGGCGGCGTGCCTCGGAGCCGAAGAAAAGGCGGACGGGCAGTTTACAACCGCACCGCCGGCGGTCGCAAAGCCGCGGGCCGGCGCCCGCCTCGCCGATGTGAGTCTCGAAGATCTGATGAATATCGAGGTCAGCTCGGTGGGCCGGAAGGACCAGAAGCTCAGCCAGGCGGCCGCGGCCGTCTTTGTGATCACGCAGGAAGACATCCGGCGTTCGGGCGCGGGCAGCGTGCCGGAGGCTCTGCGCATGGTGCCGGGCCTGCAGGTGGCGCAGATCGACGGCAGCAAGTGGGCGATCTCGGCGCGCGGCTTCGCCGGCCGCTTCTCGAACAAGATGCTGGTGCTCATCGACGGCCGCAGCGTCTACAACGTGCTGTACTCGGGCGTCTACTGGGAGCAGAACGACCTGATGGTGGAGGACATCGAGCGCATTGAAGTCGTTCGCGGCCCGGGCGCGACCATGTGGGGTGCCAATGCGGTCAACGGCGTCATCAACATCATCACCCGGAACGCGGGCGATACGCAGGGCAACCTCATCAGCACGTCGGCCGGTAACGTCGACCGCCCGTCGGTATCGGTGCGCCACGGCGGCCGCATCGGCGACCGGGCCGCCTATCGGGCCTATTCGAAATACTTCGACCGCGGGGCGATGGCCACTCCGGCCGGCCGGCCCGCCTACGACGGCTGGAGCGCCTTGCGCGGCGGCGCCCGCGTCGACTTCGAGATCAATTCGCGCGATTCCTTCACCGCGCAGGGCGACGTTTTCCGCGCCTCGACCCGCGAGTCGGTATTCAACACGTTCCCGTTGAACGGCCTGACACCGCCGGTCGAAAGCGGCTCGCGGCAATCGGGAGGCTTCGCGCTGGCGCGCTGGCGCCGCGTGTTCTCGTCGCGCTCCGGCATGGCCCTGCAGGCTTACTTCAACTCCGTCACCCTTCACGAGACGATGGGCACCGCCTCGCTGCGCACCGCCGACGTCGATTTCCAGCATCGCATCGCCTTCTCGAACCGCCATGAGGTGGTATGGGGAGGCGGCTATCGCCATTCCTTCTCGGGCATCGTGCCAAAGGCCAACGCCCGGTTCGATCCGCCGCGCCGCTACGATCATCTGGCCAGCGCCTTCGCCCAGGACAACATCTCCCTGGTCCCGGATAAGCTGGTGTTCACCATCGGATCGAAGTTCCAGCACAACTCCTTCACCGGTCTCGAGGTGCAGCCGAGCGCCCGGTTAATCTACATGGCGTCGCCGCGCCATTCCCTTTGGACCGCCGTTTCGCGCGCCGTACGCACTCCCTCGCGCGCCGATCACGACGTGCGCATCGAGTTTCCTTTGCCTGGGGCGGCGTTCGGCGCCACGGGTCTGCTTGCCGGCGACCCTTCGCTAGGCTCGGAGATCGTGTTGAGCTACGAGGCCGGTTACCGCAATCAGGTGACACGCCACTTTTCCTTCGACCTGGCAGCCTTCCATAGCGTTTATGGAAATCTCAAGGAACTGCGCCCGGGCGCGCCCTATTTCCAAACGAGCCCGGTGCAGCGTCTGGTGGTGCCCACTACTTTCGCGCATTCGCGAGGCGCGCGCTCCACCGGCGCCGAGATCGCCACCACGTTTTCGCCAGTCCGCCGCTGGCGCTGGAACGCCAACTATTCCTGGATGCGGCTCCACTTCGATCCGCGCCCCGCCGTGATGGCCGACACCGATTTCGCCGGCTCCTCGCCGCGCCACCAGGTGCAACTGCGATCGTCGGCCGATCTGACCCGCAAGGTGAGCTTCGATACTTCGCTCTACTACGTGTCGGCGCTCGAAGGGCTGGGCATTCCGGCCTACGCCCGCCTGGACGCGCGGCTCGCCTGGCGCCTGTCGGAGCAATTCGAGCTCAGCTTCCTCGGGCAGAATCTGCTCGACAGCCGGCATCCGGAATTCCAGTCCGAAGATTACATCCTGGCCAGCCAGATTCGCCGCGCTTTTCTGATCAAACTTCTGTGGACGTTCTGAGGCACAACACGGGACCCAGGCGCGCGCCAACGCTCAGGCTGCTGTCGTGCCTGCTGGTGGCGCCGTTGCTCGCCGCCGGGGAAGCGTCCGAGCGCGAAGTCAAGGCCGCCATGCTCTTCAGCTTCACGAAGTTCGTGGAGTGGCCGGCGGACAGTTTCCACCAAGCCAGCGCGCCTTTGGGGATCTGCCTGCTGGGGCGCGATCCATTCGGCCCGCTGCTTGACCGGCTGGTGGCGGACCGCTCGGTGGCGGGCCATCCCATCCACGTGAAGCGATTCCACCACACCGCCGATACAAAAGGGTGCCACGTGCTTTACATAGGCTCCTCCGAGAGCAAGCACGTCGAGGAGGCTCTTGAAGCGATGCCCGGCGCCGCCGTGCTGACCGTAAGCGATACCGAACACTTCACGCGCCGCGGCGGCGTGGTCGGTTTCGTGATGGAGGACAACAAGGTACGGTTCGAGGTGAATCTGAATGCCGCCGGGCGCGCCAGGCTTCGCATCAGCGCCCGTCTGCTCAAACTGGCCAGGGACGTCCAGAACGGCGCGCCGGCGGGAGGGGGAAAGGACTGATGGTTCCCTCCTTCCGCGATCTCTCGATCAAACGCAAGCTGGTCTTCATGGCCATGGTTTCCTGCCTGGTGGCCTTGTTGCTTACCGCCAGCGCGTTCACCGTCTATGAAGTGATTTCTTTCCGGCGCATGGTAAGTCACGAATTGACCACCATCGCCCAGATGCTGGCCCGGAATTCCACCGCGGTGCTCGCCTTCAACGATCCGGCGGCGGCGGAGGATACCCTGGCGGCGCTCAAGGCCGAGCCGAGAATCGCTTCGGCGGCGATCTACCGGCAGGACGGGCGCGTTTTCGCACGCTACACACGGCCCGGCCAGAAGCCGGAGGCGATGGGCAAGCCTCCCTCCGACGGCGCCTACTTCGCCGATGGCCAGTTGCGGGTCTTCCACTCGGTCCGCGTCGATGGCGACCGCGTTGGCACAGTCTACCTGAGAAGCGACATGGAAGAGATCCGGTCGCGCCTGCTGCAATATTCCGGCATCGCGCTGGTGGTGCTGGCGGTGGGTTCGCTGGTGGCCTTGCTGGTGGCTTCGAAGCTCCAGCGGCTGATCTCGCGGCCCATTCTGAATCTGGCGGAAACGGCCAGCCTGGTGGCCATGGATCGCGATTACTCGGCGCGCGCGCAAAAGACCACCAACGACGAAATGGGCGTGCTGGTGGAGCGCTTCAACGAAATGATGGCGCACATTCAGTCGCGCGACACCGCTCTGCAGTCGGCGCAGGACGATCTCGAAGACCGTGTGGAGGAGCGTACCCGGGAACTGCAGACCGAGATCGCCCAGCGCCGCCGCGCGCAGGAGGAACTGCTCACCGCCAAGCAGGCCGCCGAGGAGTCCAACCGATCGAAGAGCGCCTTCCTCGCCAACATGAGCCACGAGCTGCGCACACCCCTCAACGCCATCATCGGCTATAGCGAAATGCTGCAGGAAGACGCCGAAGCCGACGGCAATGAGCAGTTCGGCGCCGATCTCAAGAAAATCCACCACGCCGGACGCCACCTGCTGATGCTCATCAACGACGTGCTCGATCTTTCCAAGATCGAGGCCGGCAAGATGGACCTGCATCTGGAGGCCTTTGCCGTCGCCGAGATTCTGCGCGAAGCCCAGATGACGGCCGAGCCCCTGGCGCGCAAGAACGGCAACCGGCTGATCATCCGCAACGAGGATCCCGAAGGATTGGCTTTCGGCGACCCGGTCCGCTTCAAGCAGAGCCTGTTCAACCTGCTGTCGAACGCCTGCAAGTTCACCGAGAAAGGAACCGTAACCCTCACCGTGCGCCGCGACTCGGGCGGCGGCCGGCAATGGGTGCGGTGGGCGGTAAGCGACACCGGCATCGGTATCGCCCCCGAAGACATCGACAAGCTGTTCCGCTCATTCTCGCAGTTGGACAACTCCAGTACGCGCAAGTATCAGGGCACCGGCCTCGGCCTTGCCATCAGCGAACGGCTTTGCCGCATGATGGGCGGCAGCATCGAGGTGCACAGCGATCTGGGACGCGGGTCGATTTTCACGATCTCCCTGCCTGCCTGCCGCGAATCAGCGCCGCAACCGGAAACCGCTGGCGCAGAGCCTCAGGCGGAGCCGGCGAGAGCCCGCGGCCGGGTGCTGGTAATCGATGGCGGCGCGGCCTCGCGGACGCTGGCGGCGCGCCTGCTTGGCGTCGAAGGGTATGAAGTGTCGGCGGCTTCCACCGGCGACGAAGGACTGGCCCTGGCGCGCCAGTCGGCGCCCGAAGCCATCTTGCTCGATGTCGCCACGCCCGCCATGGATGGCTGGGCGGTGCTGCAAACGCTTAAGGCCGATCCGTTTCTGGCTCGTGTGCCGGTCGTATTACGCACCGAAAGCGAAGTGGAAGGCGCGGAGAGCGGCGGCGCCGAGGTATTGGAAAAGCCCGCATCTGCCGATCAGTTAGTCGCGATCATACGAAGACACATGCAGCCTCGCCCTTCACTGGGCGCGCGGCGGGACGGTGTGCGGGGCGCGATCCAGAATCTGCGCGCTCAGATGCCCGGCCTGACCGAGATCGAACACGGAGGATTGGGATTGGCGCGTGTATCCGGCGAGGACACTTTGAGTCTGGACCTGGTTTTGCCGGGCGCGCCCGGCTTCGAACTGCAGGCGACGCTTAAGCGCACCGGCGATTGGCAGACCGTTCCGGTCGTAACCGTGGCCTCGCGCCAGGACGCCTCCGGTTCCGATGGGATCGCTCAGTTGCTGGGCCGTCTTCAAGCTGCCGGACCCGTGCCTGAACTCGCCGATGGCGCCGCCACGCAGGTGCCCCATGCCTAGGATCCTGCTGGTGGAAGACAACGAGATGAACAGCGACATGCTGTCGCGCCGCCTGGTCCGGCGCGGCTATGAAGTGGTGATCGCCGCCAACGGACGCCTGGGCATCGAGCTGGCGCGATCGGCCGCGCCCGACCTGGTATTGATGGACATGAGCCTGCCCGAGGTAGACGGATGGGAGGCCACGCGCGTGCTGAAGACGGCCCGCGAAACCCGCGATCTGCCGGTCATCGCCCTCACCGCGCACGCCATGTCGAGCGACCGCGAGAAAGCTCTCGCCGCCGGTTGCGACGACTACGACACCAAGCCCGTGGATTTTACCCGGCTGCTCGCCAAGATGGAGGCGCAACTGGCCGCCCGCGGACGCGGCGGCGCCCCCCAGCCACAAGGAGAAGCGAAGTGACCAAGAGGAAACATCTTCTGGTTGTGGACGACGAAGAAATGAATCGCGACATGCTGTCGCGGCGTCTGGAGCGCGCCGGCTACAGCGTGGAGGTGGCCTCCGACGCCGCCGAAGCGCTGGCCCGCCTGGAGCGCGACGACATCGAACTGATCCTGCTCGATTCGATGATGCCCGGCATGAGCGGCGTGGACCTGCTGCGCCTTCTGCGCGGCACCTACACCCAATCGGAGCTGCCCATCATCATGGTGACGGCGCTCAGCGACAGCTCGAAGGTCGTCGAGGCCATCAACCTCGGCGCCAACGATTACGTCACCAAGCCCATCGATTTCTCCATCGCCCTCGCCCGCATCCAGTCTCAGATCGCGCGCAAGCAGGCCGAAGAGGCGCTGCGCCGCAACGAACAGCGCTACGCCCTGGCCGCCCGCGGATCGAGCGACGGTTTGTGGGATTGGGATCTGCGTTCCAATCAACTGCATCTTTCCGATACCTGGCGCGACCTGGTCGGCTCTTCCACTCCGTTGAGCGAGTCGCCCCAGGAGTGGCTCGGCCGCGTGCACGAGGACGACCGGCCCGCGCTCGACGCCGCGCTCGCCTCACACGGCGCGCCGGGTGGCGGCGATCGTTTCTCCGTCGAACAGCGCCTGCGCCGCGGCGACGGATCGTACCGCTGGCTGCTGGCGCGCGGCGTGGTGGTGCGCGACGACGCCGGACGGGCCGTCCGCATGACCGGTACGCATACCGATCTCACCGAAGGCCGCGCCCACGACGAACTGACCGGACTGGCCAATCGCAGCCTGTTCACCGAAAAACTGGGGGCCGCTATTGCCCGGCATGCCGCCGGTCCGGAAGAGAATCCCTACGCGGTGCTGCTGCTCGACGTCGACCGCTTCAAGGTCATTAACGACAGCATGGGCCACGTGGCGGGCGACAGGCTGCTGCGCCACATGGCCGAGCGCCTGCGCGGCGCGCTGCTCGACGTCACCGGCTCCGACGGCGTCACCGGATCCAACGTGCTGGCGCGCCTTGGCGGCGACGAGTTCGCGATTCTGCTCTCCGGCGTCGCCACCGCGGCTGAAGCCGAGCGCATCGCCGCCCGCATCGACGCCGGCACGCGCGAGGCTTTCGCCATGCAGCCGCGCGAGGTTTTCGCCAGCATCAGCATGGGCATCGCCGCCGCCCGTCCCGAATACAGCTCGCCCGAAGAGGTGCTGCGCGACGGCGACACCGCCCTCAATCGCGCCAAGGCCCTTGGCCGCTCCCGCTGGGCCGTCTTCGACAGTCAGATGCGTGCCACCGCCGTCGAACGGATGGAGCTTGAAAACGACCTGCGCCGTGCCATCGAACGCGACGAATTCGTGCTCTACTACCAGCCCAAGGTCGAACTGAGCACCCATCGCGTCGTCGGTTTCGAAGCCCTCATCCGCTGGCTGCATCCCGAGCGCGGTATGGTCTATCCGCTCGAATTCATTCCCATCGCCGAGGAAACCGGTCTCATCGTCCCCATCGGACGCTGGGTCATCCGCGCCGCCTGCGAGCGGTTGCGCGCCTGGCAGCTTCAATTCCCGCTCAGGCCTCCGCTTGAAATGAGCGTCAATCTCTCGGTCCGCCAGTTCTGGCAAACCGGCCTGGTCGAGGAAGTGGCCGCGGTGCTGGCAGAAACCGCCATTCGTCCCGAGTGCCTGCAACTGGAGGTGACCGAAAGCGTCTTCGTGCAGGAGCCGGTGGCCGCCGCCGCCACGCTCGAACAATTAAAGCTTCTCGGCGTCGGATTGAAACTCGACGATTTCGGCACCGGCTATTCTTCGCTCAGCTATCTGAGCCAGCTGCCCTGCGATTCTCTCAAGATCGACAAATCCTTCGTGCATCAGATGACCACCGACAGTTCCTGCGGCGAGATCGTGCGCACCGTGGTGGCGCTGGCCAATAGCCTCGGCAAGCAGGTGGTGGCCGAAGGCATCGAAACCGCCGACCAGCGGGCGCTGCTGCAGTCGATCGGCTGCGAGTTCGGCCAGGGCTATCTGTTCGCCAAACCCATGGAAGCCTCCATCGCCACCGAGTTCCTCATCGAGTTCTGCAGCCGTCTCAAAGACTGAGCGCCCTGTGCTAGCCTCGGCTCGAATGCCCCTCGACATCGCGCGGCGCTACGTCATTACCGGGCATGTGCAGGGCGTCGGATTCCGGCGGTTTGTCGAAGACCGGGCGCGCGCGGCCGGAGTGCGCGGCTATGTGCGCAATCGCGACGACGGCGCGGTGGAGGTGTACGCCGCCGGCCTCGCCGGTCAACTCGCCGCTCTTGAAGGACCGCTGTGGAAAGGACCCCGCTGGTCGCGCGTGGATTCGGTGGCCTCCGAAGACGCGCCCCTCGAGGCCTGCCGCGAGTTCCGCATTCGCGGCTAGAGCCGGAGGCCGAGCGACATGGCGACGCCTACAGTGGGCAGGACGTAGCGGTTCACCCAAAAAAATTCTCCCCGCACAAGCAGACGTCGCGCCAGCGGAACGACGGCGCCGGTCCGCCAATGCAGCGTCAGGCCAGTCTCGGTCCGGCCGAACGTCACGGTGCCGGAGCCGGTCGAGCGGTCCCTCTCCAAGCCCGGGCCAAAGGCGATGAACCAAAGAGCGCGGCCGTTTCCCCGTCTGTATTGCACACCCGGCGAGACCAGTATCCGGCGCATGCGAAAGTCCGGCCGGTCGCTCAGCTTCGCCGTCAGCGCCTGAACGTCCACCGCCCAGCGCGAGGCGAAGGGAGTGGTAGCGGCGCCTCCAAAGGCGGCTCCCGATCCCGCCGATCCTTCATCGGCGGCGGCTCGCATGGCGCCGAAAGTACCGAACAGCTCCACGCCGCGCCCCGGCTGGCCGAGTGCGGTCGCGGCGGAAATGAATAGGGCCAAAATCGGAAGTTTCATCAGAATGGGTCCACTGCTACAATACAGTGACTTTTTGTTCCCGATGGATCTCAAAAAACTCATCCGCGAAGTGCCGGATTTCCCGAAGCCCGGCATCAATTTCTTCGACATCACCACGCTGCTCAAGGACAAAGACGGCTTCGGCCGGATCATCGACGATTTCGAGGCATATTACCGCGACCGGCGCGTCGATGTCGTGCTCGGCATCGAAGCCCGCGGCTTCATCTTCGCCCCCACCGTCGCCTATGCCCTCGGCACCGGCTTCGTTCCCGTGCGCAAGCCGAAAAAACTGCCGGCGGCGGTCGAATTCATGGAATACGAACTCGAATATGGCACCGACCGGCTGGAGATTCACAGGGACGCCATCCGCGCCGGGCAGCACGTGCTGATCGTCGACGACGTGCTGGCCACCGGCGGCACGGCGGCGGCCGTGGCCAAGCTGGTCGAAAAGCTCGGCGGTACGGTGAGCGGCCTCGGCTTCGTCATCGAACTCGATTTCCTGGCCGGACGCCGCAAGCTGGACGGCTACGACGTGCACTCGCTGATACACTACTGACGGCATGCGACGGCGTCTCTTTCTGACAGCGCCTTTGGCAGTGGCCGCCCCTCCGGCGCCCGCCGTTGAAACCGAAATCGTCAGATTAAAGCTGCGCAATACCTGGACCACGGTGATGTCGTCGAGCGACTACCGCGAGACCATTCATCTGCGTCTCAGGCGCGACGGGCTCACCGGCACCGGCGAAGGCGCGCCCATCGTGCGCTACAAGGAAAGCGCCGCCACCGCGAAAAAGGCGATCGAAGGTGTGGCCGGCTATCTGGCCTCCGCCGATCTTCGTCAATACGACAAAGTGCTCGCGACCGCGTTCGGCCGTATTCCGGGCGAATACGCGGCCAAGGCGGCCATCGACATCGCCGTGCTCGACTGGGCTTCCCAGCGCATGGGCGTGCCGCTCTACCGCCTGTTCGGACTCGACCCCGGCGCCGCTCCGGTGACCACATTCTCCATCGGCATCGACGACCCCGCCGCCACGAAACGGAAAGTGCTCGAAGCCGCGCCCTTTCCCGTCTTGAAAATCAAGGTTGGACTCGATTCCGACGAAGCCACCATCGAAGCGGTGCGCTCGGTCACCCGCAAGCCTCTGCGCGTCGATGCCAATGAAGGCTGGAAGAGCAGGGAAGAGGCGCTGCGCAAGATCCAGTGGCTCGAATCCCAAGGGGTCGAGTTGATCGAGCAGCCGCTGCCCGCGGGCAGAGAGGACGATATCCGCTGGCTGCGCGGCAAAGTGCGGATGCCGATCTTCGCCGATGAAGCATGCCTCCGCGCTTCCGATATTCCGAAGCTGGCCGAGGCGTATGACGGAATCAACATCAAGCTCGACAAATCGGGCGGTGTGCTCGAAGCCTACCGCATGATTCAAATCGCCAAGGCGCTCGGGTTGAAGGTGATGCTCGGCTGCATGATATCGAGTTCGGTCACCATCACCGCCGCCGCCCATCTTTCGCCTCTGGCCGATTATGCCGATCTCGACGGCAACCTGCTGATCGCCAACGATCCCTATCGCGGCGTGACGGTGAAGGATGGCAAGCTCATGTTGCCCTCCTCCCCCGGGCTCGGTCTCAAGCGGCTATAGCGACACCGCTGGCGCTCAGCACCTCAATTCGCGTGCGGAAGGCGTAACTGGGCTGCATGGTCTCCGCGGCGCCTCTCTCGCGCTTGCCCGGCGACGCCGATCTCGACGGCAGGCTGATCTCCCGGTCTCAAGCGGCTATAGCCCGCCGTCGGCGCTCAGCACCACAAATCGCGTGCGGAAGGCGTAACTGGGCTGCATGGTCTCCGCGGCGCCTCTCTCGCGCTTGCCCGGCGACGCCGATCTCGACGGCAGGCTGATCTCCCGGTCTCAAGCGGCTATAGCCCGCCGTCGGCGCTCAGCACCACAAATCGCGTGCGGAAGGCGTAACCGGGATGCATGGTCTCCGCGGCGCCTCCGCCCCGGCTAGGCCGATCTCCCGGTCTCAGGCGGCTATAGCGTCGCCCCGCCGTCGACGCTCAACACCTGCCCGGTGACGTAGGCGTCCGGCTCAAGAAAAAACCGCACCGCTTGCGCCACGTCCTCCGCGCGCCCGAATCGCGGAATGACGCCGTCGCGAATCAAGCCGTCGTACTTACCCGAGGCAATGCTCGCCTCGGCCATCCCGGCCGCCGTCACCCCAGGCGCAACGACGTTGACCCGCACCTCGGGCGCGGCACGGAATTCCTTGGCCAGAAGCCGCGCGCCGTATTGCAGCGAAGCCTTCGCCGCCGCGTAGGCCGTCGAACCTGGAAACAAACTCACCGCCTGCATGGTCGAAAACAATACGATCGCTCCGCCCGTACCCGCCGCCCGCATGCGGCCGGCCGCCGCCCGCGCCAGCAGCAGCGGACCTTCGCAATTCACTTCGAACGAACGCCGCATGGCCGCCGGCAGTTCGGCCGGGTCTTGCACGCGCGACGGATCGCCCGTGAAGACCACCAATCCGTAGAGCGAAGGCGCCGCCTCCAGCAGCCGCGCGCGATCTTCGGCCCGCGTCAGATCGGCCTGCACCAGCGATGCGATGGCCGAAAGCTTGGCCGCGCGCTCCACGTTGGCCCGGTAGCTCACCACCAGCCGCGCGCCTTCGGCGGCCAGCATGTGGGCCGCCGCCGATCCTAATCCCCCCGCGCCGCCCGCCAGCACAATCCACCGCCCGTCAAGCGCGCTCATGTTCCACCGCCACGTAGCCGCAACTCACCACGGCCAGAAACAGCACCAGCACTTCGCTATCGCCCAGGTTGTGCTCGAACAGGCCGCCTACAAGGATGCCCAGGATGACCGCGATCGCCGCCTGCAGCACGAACCGCGCGTCGCCCGGGCCGGGTGGCGCGCGCCGCAGCGCCCGGCCGAAATCGAACAGCATCTGGCCGATGGCCCACAACAGGGCGATCAGGGCGGGTATCCCTCGCTCGGCCGCGTAGTGTAGATAGATGTTGTGCAGATGCCCGTACCAGCCTTCCGGCAGCCGTGTCACATCGGGCGGCAGATACTGCTGGAATTGCAGCTTGACGTGCTCCGGCCCCAGTCCCAAAAGCGGATGCGCCTCGATCATGCGCAGACCCGTGCGCCAGGTGATCCGCCGGTGCTGATTGGAATCCACCTCGCCCGCTGGCTTCCAAACCGAGGCCACGCGCTGCTTCAGATAGCCCGGTGCCACCAGTGCCCCGGCCGCCAGCACGACGGCCAGCGCCGCCACGGACCATTTCTTCCAGCCCCACAGCAGATACGCCGCCGCCACCACCGTCGCCAGCCAGATGGAGCGTGTCCCGTTGGCAAACAACGCCGCCGCCATCGCCGCGCCCGCCGCCATCCACAGCCAAAGCCGCGTGCGCGGCGGCCCCGCCCATAGCAGGAACGAACCCACCACCAGCAGCGCGATCATCATGTGGCCGCCGAACGTCATCCAGTGGCTCATGAACCCGGTGATCCGTTCGGCCACGTAGCAGCTATACTGGTCGCCGCAATTGCGCAGCATCCAGGCAAACTGGCTCAGCGCCCGCAGCGCCGACAGCGTTCCAAGCCCCGCCACCACCGAAAACAGCCATCGCACCTGGCCCAGATCGCGGAACGTGCTGCCGATGACCACCAGCACCAGGTACACGAAAAACTTGCGGACCTGCGGCCGCCCGGCTGAAGGATTCTCCGATAGCGCCAGCGACACCAGCGTCAGCAGAAAGAAAACCGCGAGCGGCTTCCAGAAGGGAGGCAGGCGCAGCCGGGCGCCGCTCACCAGCAACGCCGCCAGCGATAGCGCCAGCAGAATGTTCGATACGGCGATGGAAAACAGGATCGCCGCCGCCGCTCCAAACGCCAGATAGAACGCCGCGCGTTCCGCTACACTGTTGCTGTTGGAGGACTCCGCCGGGCTCTGCATCCGAAGGCATCAGTATGCCAGAACCGGCGGGCCCGCGGCAGGATGTGTCGTTTGGAAGTCTATCTGTTGCGCCATGGAATCGCCGAGGAGGGCAGGCCCGGAAGCCGCGATGCCGACCGTGCGCTGACCCCCGAAGGCAAGCGCCGCCTGCGTGAGACGCTGAACGTGGCCCGGTCGGCCGGCGCCAGCCCGCAGTTGCTGCTGTCGAGTCCCTATCGCCGCGCCGTTGAAACCGCGCGCATCGCCGCCGAAGTCTTCGGCTTCAAGGGCCAGATCATCGAAAGCGCCGCCTTCACGCCCGGTTCCGACACGCGCGCGGCGTGGGAAGAGATTCGCCTCTACGCCGGCACCGGTTCCCTGCTGGTCGCAAGCCATGAGCCACTGACCGGTCTGCTGATCGGATTTCTCTGCGGCACGCCAAACCTGATCGTCGACGTGAAGAAAGGTTCACTCACCCGCGTCGATCTGGATCATGTCGGCGCTCAACCCCGGGGCGTCCTCAAGTGGATGCTGACGCCGCGTCTGGCGGGCGGCACGCGCGACTGAACCGGCCGCCGGTGACGGGCAGCTTACGCTCTGAATCAATTCCCCAATTCCATCTCGCTTACGATTGATTTCTATCGGGTAAACCTGACCGCATTTTCTTGCTGGATTCTAACGTTTACCCGCCCGGACGCTTGCTATCTCCCCAAAGCCTGGTGCACGATGATAGATTAAAGCGCCACAGAATGAATGACTACGCTGGACAACCGGGTGGCTTGCCCGGCCGCTTGGTCGAGGAACTCAGCAGGCAGCAGGATGAGATGAGTAGAGTCGCCAGAATCCTGCATGAGGACATCGGCCAGGTCCTGACCGTCGTCGGCTTGCACTTGGATGTGCTACGGCAGGATCATTCAGCGAAGGCGCCTGAGATCGCCGAGAATACAAAAAAAATACAAAAACTTCTCGAAAAGGCGATCGAGGATGTTCGGCAATTGAGTTACAAACTGAATTCTGACATCGTGCAACGTTCAGGCTTACGCTATGCCTTGGATACGCTCATTGGCCGGTTGCGGGAGTCTTCTTCGGCGACCATCCGGTTGCTGATGGATTCACGGATCCATCTGCCCATCACGGAGGCGACGGCGATCTATACCATCGCCGAGCATGCCGTGGGGAACGCGGTGGCGCACTCGCAGGCGGCGCTGATTGAAGTGGTGTTGCAACCCGTGCAGGATGGAGTCCGCTTTGAGATCCGGGACAACGGCATCGGGTTTGACACGGCTAAGACCAAGGCAGAAGCTCGGGGGATTGGCTTGATTTGGATGCAGCATATTGCGGCAAAGGCCGGAATGAAATTTCAAGTGGTAAGCACGCCTGGAAAAGGGACGACTCTTCAGGCAGCTTGCCGGGCCGGAGCGGAATCGCGCCGCGCTGCTGCCGGGATCACCGCCGACCAGCCTGGACTACCCGCGGGAAGGTAGTTGAGAATGGCATTCGACGTTTTTCTGGTCGACGACCATAAGATCATGCGCGACGGCATAAAAGCCATCCTCAAGAACCATGAGGATTTCAAGGTGGTTGCCGAAGCCGAAGACGGCGCCGACGCCGTGCAGATCTGCCGCCGGACCAAACCTCATATCGTCATCATGGACATTCATTTGCCCAAGCTGAACGGGATCGAGGCCACCAGCGAGATGATACGGCACTGTCCGGAAACCAAGGTGATCATCCTGTCGATGTTCGACGATGAGAACTCGGTGGTGAGTGCCATCCGTTCCGGAGCGCGCGCTTTCGTGCTCAAAAAGGCATCCGACAACGATCTGCTCGACGCGCTGCGCACCGTCGCCAGGGGCGGCTCTTACCTGAGTCCTCAGGTTTCCGACCGCCTGCTCAACCGCATCAAGCGCGGCGATCTCGAGGATCGCAAGGTTCCGCAGGCGCTCGAAGGGCTTTCGCCGCGCGAACTGCAGGTGTTGCGGCTGGTCGCCGAAGGCAAGACCAGCAAAGAAATCGCCGTGCTTCTCGATCTCGGTCTGCAAACCGTGCGCAGCTACCGCAAGACGATGATGAAAAAGCTCAGCGTCAGCAACGTGGCCGGGTTGACGCAACTGGCTCTGGCCGCCGGTCTCACCCGTTTCGCCAATGGCAACGCCAGCGCCGCCGCCGCCGGTGCCGGCGAGGATTGATATCCTCAGGTAAGGCCCGTCTGCGGCCTTTGCCCGGACATCGATGCTTGAAAACGTAAACCTCGAGCGAAAGCTCGCTCGCGACGAGTATCAGGAAATCGTGCCCAGCCGGCAGCGGCGGCTCTACGATCTCGAAAAAGCCTGTTGGGATAAAGGCATCCCGTCGGTCGTAGTCTTTGAGGGTTGGGATGCGGCGGGAAAGGGCGGCGCCATCGCCGCGCTCACCCAGCGCATGGATCCGCGCGGCTTCAAGATGTATCCCGTCGATATGCCGCGCTCGTTCGAACTCCACCGGCCCTGGCTGTACCGCTTCTGGCTCTCGGTGCCCAATCGCGGCGAGATGGCCATCTTCGACCGCAGTTGGTATACCCGCGTTCTCGATGAACGCGTCCAGAAGAGCCAGCCCGAAAGCGTCTGGCGCCACGCCTATCGCGACATCCAGGAATTTGAACGCATGCTCGCCGACGACGGCACGGTGATCGTGAAATTTTTTTTCCACATCAGCGCCAAGGAGCAGAAGCGCCGCCTCAAGAAACTGGAAGCCGACCCCATGGAGTCCTGGCGCGTCACCGCCGCCACCTGGCGCCAGAATCGCAACTACGACGAATACCTGGAAGCGGTGGAGGAGATGCTCGAACTCACTGAATCGGGCTATGCGCCGTGGACCGTCGTCGAGGCCACTTCGAAATGGTTCGCCCGCAAGAAAGCGTTCGATGTGCTCATCGCGGCGCTTGAAGCCCGCCTGGGCGACGAGGCGCCCGCCGTCACCGCGTCGCAGGACGCCGTCATCCGCGAGGCCGACCTGCGCCGGGAAATGGAACGGATGGAGGCTCCTGAAGACGGCCACACCAAACCGAAGCCGCGCGCCAAGGCCAAGTCGAGAGGGCGCCGCTAATGCTTGAGACGCTCGATCTCTCGCGCACTCTCGACCGCAAGACCTACGTCACCCAACTGACGCGCCGCCAGATCCAGTTGCGCGAATTGGGCTATCAGGTGTACCTGCAGAAGCGGCCCGTCGTCATCGTATTCGAAGGCTGGGACGCGGCGGGCAAAGGCGGCGCCATCAAGCGCATCACCGAAAAGATGGATCCGCGCGGCTACGCCGTCTACCCCATCAGCAAGCCTTTGGGCGAGGACAAATCGCGACATTATCTTTACCGCTTCTGGCGCCGGCTGCCCGAAAGCGGCCAGATCGCCATCTTCGACCGTTCCTGGTATGGCCGCGTCCTGGTGGAGCGCGTCGAGGGATTCGCCACCGAGGAGCAGTGGCGCCGGGCCTACAAGGAAATCAATTCCTTTGAGCGCCAACTGGCCGACTTCGGCACCATCGTCGTCAAATACTGGTTGCAGATTTCGCACGACGAACAACTGCGCCGCTTCGAAGAGCGTAAGCGCATCGGCTATAAAGCCTGGAAACTAACCGATGAGGATTGGCGGAATCGCGGTAAGTGGGCGCAGTATGAGGAAGCGGCCGAAGAGATGCTGCTGCGCAACGGCACGCGCGCCGCGCCCTGGCATTTGATCGAGGGAAACGACAAGTATTGGGCCCGCGTGAAGACGCTGGGCCTCCTGGTCGACGTATTATCGCGCGAACTTCGCTTCAAACCCGCCGATCCCGCGGGAAAGTAACCTTCCATTACCGCCGGTCAACCCGGTACAATAACTCTTTCGGATCTGAATGTCCTACATGATGGCTGAAGCTCTTTTTTGTCTCGTGGCGGCGCTTCAGGTAAAAGCGGAAGTACTCACACTCGAACAGGCTCTCACTCTCGCCGACCGGAATCATCCACAGTTGCAGGCCGGGACGGCACAGATCGAGGCGGCGCGGGCGGGTGTGGTGACCGCGCGCGCTTACCCGAACCCCGAAGCCGCCGCCCTCGCCGGCGGCCAGACCTACCGCGTACCCGGCAACGTTTCCGGTTTGGTGACTTCCTATAGTTTCACGCAGCCGCTTGAACTCGGGCCCTTACGCCCCGCGCGCATCCAGTTTGCCGAGCGGGCCCGCGAAAGCAGCGAGCACGTGCTCAGCGGCATCCGCCTGGCCGTTCTTTCCGGCGTGCGGCGCGCGTTCTTCCAGGTGCTGCGCAAACGCGGAGAGATCGGAATTCTCACCGAGAATCTGCGGCTGGTGGAAGATTTCCGCAAGCGCATCCAGGTGCGGGTGGAAGTGGGCGAAGCGGGACGGCTCGAACTGTTTCGTGCCGATGCTGAACTGGCCACCGCCCGCACGGCCGCCAACAGCGCCCGGCTGCAATACGTCACGTTCCTGTCGCAACTGCGAGGAGCGGTGGGCGCCTCGCTCGATCCGAACCTGACGCCGGAAGGGGAACTCGACCCTCCTTCCAGAATGCCGCCCCTGGCCGATATTCGCGCCCAGGTCATGGAGATTCATCCGGCGTTGCTGCTGGTACGCTCGGAGGTGCGCCGCGCCGAAGCGCGCCTTAGCTACGAAATCGCGCAACGCAGGCCGCAGCCGGCCCTGCGCGTCGAGATGGACCGCCCGCCCGACACGCCGACCTATCGCGTGGGCCTGGCGATTCCCCTGCCGTTCTGGAATCGCCGCGAGGGTCCCATCGCCGAAGCCGTGGCGTCGGTGCGTCAGGTCAAGGCGATCGCCGAAAGCCGGCAACTGGAAATTCTCGCCGGCATCGATAGCGCCTATGGAAGATATGAAGTCGCCAGCCAGCAACTGGCGGCCTTCGAGGAAGGGTTGCTGCGCGAGGCCGAAGAAGGGTTGCGCGCCGCCGAGACCGCCTATCGTCTGGGCGAGCGCGGCATCCTCGAAGTGCTGGATGCGCAGCGCGTGCTGCGCACCGTGAGGCTCGATTTTCTGAATGCGCGGTTCGACCGTCAGGCCGCGCTCATCGACTTGGACGAACTGCGCGTTGTGGAATTGCGAAAGGCCGCGCCATGAATTTGAGATTCTCCGCTCTGACCGCCGTCCTGCTGACCGCCGTCCTGATCGTTTCGCTCACCGCATGCGGCAAGGACAAGGTTTCCGCCGTGGAAGCCACCGCGCCGCCCGCCGCCCTCCAGGCCTCCAATCCGCTGGAGATCACGCCCGCCGGCAACCTCCGCGCCCGTCTCAAGATCGGCGAGCCGGCGTGGGCCGAAGTGGGCGCCAGCATTACCGTCGCCGCGCGCGTGGAGGTGGATGAAACGCGCGTCACCCGCGTCGGTTCGCCCATGATGTGCCGCATCACATCCTTACATGCGCGCGAAGGCCAGGACGTTCACAAGGGAGAGACGCTCGCCCTGCTCACCAGCACCGGCCTTTCCGACGCGCAACTGGCTTTCCTGAAATCGATCTCGCAAAAGCAGGTGCAGCAACGCGCCGTCGAGCGCGCCCAACTGCTGCTCAAGGCCGACGTCATCGGTTCGGCCGAACTCCAGAGGCGCGAAGCCGAGCTGGTGCAGGCCAGCGCCGATCTCGACGCCGCGCGCGATCAACTGGCCTTGCTCGGCATGCCCGCCGAAGCCATCGACGAGCTGCAAAAGACGCGCAGCATTCATTCGGTCTCCCGCGTCGTCGCCGGCATGGATGGAACCGTGCTCGCCCGCAAGGTGACGCCGGGCCAGATCGTGCAGCCCGCCGACACCGTCTTTGAAATCGCCGACCTTTCCCAGGTCTGGCTGGTGGCCGATGTGCCCGAACAATACGCCGGCAATCTCGCCGAAGGCCAGGTGGTGGAGGCCGAAATCGCCGCACTGCCCGGCCAGCTTCTCCACGGCCGGCTCTCCTTCGTCAGCAATACCGTCAACGCCGAGACACGCACCGTCAGCGCGCGCATGGACCTGCCCAACCCCAGGCGCCGCCTCAAACCGGCCATGCTCGCCACCATGGTGCTCAAGGAACAGACCGAAAGACACCAGGTGATTCCCGCCGCCGCCGTGGTGCGGGAAAACGATTCCGAGCATGTCTTCATCCAGATGGGAACCGATACCTTCGTCCTCCGCCCCGTTATGCTCGGAAGCGAATCCGCCGGCCGCCGCGTTCTGCTCGACGGTGTGCGGCCCGGCGAGAAGATCGTGCTCGACGGCGCCTTCCATCTCAACAACGAACGGCGCCGGCGGGCGCTGCGCGGCAGCGACGGAGGCTGACCGATGATTGCGTCGCTGGTTGGAACTTCGCTCAAACAGCGGGTGATCGTGGTGGTGCTGGCCTTCATCGCCATCGCCTTTGGACTCGACGCCACGCGCAAGCTCTCGGTCGACGCTTTCCCCGACGTCACCAACGTGCAGGTGCAGGTGGCCACCGAAGTCCCCGGCCGCTCGCCCGACGAAGTGGAACGCATCGTCACGGTGCCCGTCGAAATCGGCATGACCGGATTGCCGGGCCTCACCGAGATGCGCTCGCAGAACGAGCCCGGCCTGTCCATCGTTACGCTCGTCTTCACCGACTCGACGCCGATCTACTTCGCCCGCCAGTTGGTTTCCGAACGTATGGGCGACGTGCGCAGCCGCCTGCCCGCGGGCATCAATCCCGTGCTCGGCCCCGTGTCCACCGCCCTCAGCGAGGTTTATCAATACACGCTCGAACACCCGCGCGACGGCGAGCGCGCGCTTACCAAGACCGAACTGGTCGAGCGGCGCACCGTGCAGGACTGGGTGGCGCGTCCGCTGCTGCGCTCCACTCCGGGCGTGGCCGAAATCAATTCCACCGGCGGATACGTCAAGCAGTATCAGGTGCTGGTCGATCCCATCAAGATGCGCTACTACGGCGTCACCATTCATGACGTCCATGAAGCGCTTGGCCGCAACAACGCCAACTCAAGCGGCGGCATCCTGCCGCGCGGCCCGGAAATTTATCTCGTCCGTGGCGTCGGCCTCATCCGCAATCTCGACGACATCCGCGCCGTCGTCCTCAAGGAAGTCGGTACCACGCCGGTCTGCATCCGCGACGTCGCCGAGGTGCGCCTGGGCGAAGAGACCCGCTACGGCGCCATGATCAAAGGCGGCTACACCGAATCGGTCGGCGGCATCATCATGATGATCGCCGGCGCCAACGCCAAGGAAGTGGTGCAGCGCGTCAAGGCGCGCGTGGAGGAAATCAACTCCAAGGGCATGCTGCCCGACGGCCTGCGCATCGTGCCCTATTACGATCGTTCCGAACTGGTCGATGCCGCGCTGGCCACCGTCAGCCGTGTGCTGCTGGAAGGCATCGTGCTCGTGGTCGTCGTATTGTTCCTGTTCCTTGGCGACCTGCGATCGAGCGTCATCGTCATCGCCACGCTCATCCTCACCCCGCTGCTCACCTTCCTGGTGATGAACCGCTACGGGATCTCGGCCAATCTGATGTCGCTCGGCGGCCTCGCCATCGCCATCGGCCTCATGGTGGACGGATCGGTCGTCGTGGTGGAGAACGTGTTCGCCCGGCTCGGCAAGAATCCCCGCGCCGACCGCATCAAGGTGGTGTTTGAAGCCGTCATGGAAGTGGCCACGCCCGTCGTCTTCGGTATCTGCATCATCATTCTGGTGTTCCTGCCCTTGATGACGCTCGAAGGCATGGAGGGCAAGATGTTCGCGCCCTTGGCCTATACGATCTCCATCGCGCTCGGTGTTTCGCTGGCTCTTTCCCTCACCCTGTCGCCGGTGCTGTCTCTGTTCCTTCTCAAAGGCGGAGCCGAACACGACACGTTTCTGGTGCGCATGCTCGGCCGGCCCTACCGCGCCATGCTGCGCGCGGCCACCGGCCATGAGTGGATCACCATCGCCGTCTCGGTGGTTCTGTTTGCCGCCACCATGTCGCTGTTCCCCTATCTCGGCACGTCGTTCATACCGGAAATGAAGGAAGGCACCGTGTCGCCCAACGCCGACCGCGTGCCCAACATTTCCCTCGACGAATCCATCCAGATGGAGATGGCGGCCCACCGGCTGGTGCGCGACGTTTCCGGCGTGAAGTACGTCGTGTCGCGCCTTGGCCGCGGCGAATCGCCCGTCGATCCCGCCGGCTATAACGAAACCGACATGATGTGCCAGCTGGTGCCGCTGGCCGATCGCGGCGGCCGCACGCAGGACGACATCGCCGACGAGATCCGCAAAAAGATCTCCACCCTGCCCGGCGTCAATCTCGTCATGGCGCAGCCCATTTCCGATCGCGTCGACGAAATGGTCACCGGCGTGCGCGCCGACGTAGCCGTCAAGATCTTCGGCGACGACCTCGACGATCTCATCGAAAAAGGCAACGAAGTCGCCAAGGTGGCCAACTCGATCCGCGGCACCGCCGACATCAAGGTGGATCGCGTCTCCGGCCAGCAGAACCTCAACATCACCGTCGACCGGCAGGCCATCGCCCGCCACGGCCTCAACGCCTCCGACGTGCATGACGCCATCGAAGCGGCCGTGGGCGGCAAGGTCGCCACTGAAATCTACGAAGGCGAACGCCGCTTTCAGGCCGTCGTTCGATTCCCCGAAGCGCTGCGCAACAGCGTCACCGATATCGAGCGTATCCTGCTCACCGCGCCCAACGGCGGACAGGTGCTGCTCGGCAGCCTGGCCGAGATCGAGTTGCTCGAAGGCGCCTCCCAGATCAAGCGCGAGATGGCCAAGCGGCGTATCGTCGTGGGCGTCAACGTCCGCGACCGCGATCTTGGCGGTTTCGTCGCCGAGCTGCAGCGCGAAGTCGCCAAACGCGTCAAGCTGCCGCCGGGCTATTACTACGAATGGGGCGGACAGTTTGAAAACATGCAGCGCGCCCGCCGCCACCTGTTCTTCATCATTCCCATCACCATCGGCGCCATCTTCTTCCTGCTGTTCCTGCTGTTCCGCTCCATGCGCTTTGCGGCCCTCATCATTCTGGTGCTGCCCTTTGCCTCCATCGGCGGCGTGGCCGCTCTCTACTTCAGCGGCGAATATCTTTCCGTGCCCGCCTCGGTGGGCTTTATCGCGCTATGGGGCATCGCCGTATTGAACGGAGTGGTTCTGGTCTCCTGCATCCGCGGCTTGCGCGAATCCGGCATGGGCCGCCGCAGCGCCATCCTCGAAGGAGCGCACCTGCGCTTCCGCCCCGTCATGATGACCGCCACCGTCGCCGCGCTCGGCCTGGTGCCGTTCCTGTTTGCGACCGGCCCCGGCTCGGAAGTGCAGCGGCCTCTCGCCATCGTCGTCATCGGCGGCCTGGTTACCTCCACCCTGCTGACCCTGGTGGTGCTGCCGACGCTCTATCGCTTTTTCGACGACCAGCCGGCCGATTTCCACGCACCCGTCGAAGCGCATCAGGGTTAGGGGCCGCGGGCTATAATGAGAGGGAGCGGAAGCATGTTTACTCCCATCAAGCGATTCCTGCGAATGGCGGCGCACGTCCAGTTGCTGCCGGTCCTTGAAAGCGGTGAAGAGACGCTGGTTGGCGGCCAGGCCGTGATGGAAGGCGTCATGATGCGCGCGCCGCACTCCTATTGCGTCGCCGTGCGCAAGCCCAGCGGCGAACTGGTGACCGAAGAAAGCCCGCTGGCCAAGCTTTCCGAAAAGTATCCCCTCTTCAAATATCCGGTCTTGCGCGGAGTCGGCACCCTCGGCCAGGCCATGTGGCTCGGCATGAAAGCGCTGCAGTTTTCCGCCAACGCCGCCCTTGACGAAAGCAAGCCCGAAGAGCTCGAAAAGAAAAAGGAGCTGCCGGGCTGGGTCATGGCGCTGCACCTGGCCTTTTCGCTCGGCTTCTTCATCTTTCTGTATAAGCTGGTTCCGCTTTACCTCACCACGCTGGTCGAAAAGTCCTTTCCGATGGTGCAAAACCGCATCGCCTTCAACCTGGTGGACGGCATCATCCGCATGGTGATTTTCATCAGCTTCCTCTATGCCCTCTCGCGGATGAAAGATATCCGCCGCGTCTTTGAGTTCCATGGGGCCGAGCACAAGGTCGTCTTCAATTTCGAATCCGGAAAGCCCGTCACCATCGCCAATGCGCAGCAGTTCACCACGCTGCATCCGCGCTGCGGCACCAGCTTTCTGCTGGTGGTAATGCTGGTCTCCATCGCCGTCTACACGGTCGTGCCGGCCGAAGGCTTCGTTCAAAAGTTCCTTTCGCGAATCGTCCTGCTGCCCGTCATCACGGGCCTCAGCTATGAAATGATCCGCTATGCGGCGCGCAAGCGTGGCAGCCTGTTGGCGCTGCTGACCGCGCCCGGTCTGTGGCTGCAGAAGATCACGACGCAGCCGCCGGCCGACGACCAGACGGCCGTCGCCATCCACGCCCTTGAGGGCGCGATGAAACTCGAAGAGCGGCAGGGCGGCGAACTCGTGATCGCCTGACCTGAACCCACCATGCAATACCGAGAAAAGCTGGACGAACTCGAAGCCCGGTTTGAGCGTGTCACCGAGCAAATGGCCGATCCCGAAGTGATCGCCGATGGCGACACCTATCGCAAAACGGCCAAGGCGCGATCGGAGATGGAAGACGTCGTCGGCAAGTATCGCGAGTGGAAGAAAGTGCACGACGACCTGGAAGGCGCCCGCGGCATGCTGCAGGAAACCGATGCCGAACTGCGCCAGATGGCCGCCGACGACGTGGCCCGCCTCGAGCCCGAGCTGACGCGGCTTGAGGAAGAGCTGAAATTGCTCCTGCTGCCGCGCGACCCCAATGACGACCGCAACGTAGTGGTCGAAATCCGCGCCGGCGCCGGCGGCGACGAAGCCACTCTATTCGCCGCGGAGCTGTTCCGCATGTACAACCGCTACGCCGAAACGCTCGGCTGGAAAGTGGAAGTCACCGGCACCAGCGAGTCGGCCGTGGGCGGGCTCAAGGAAGTCATCGCCCTCATCAGCGGCGACAAAGTTTACTCCAAGCTCAAGTACGAAAGCGGCGTACATCGCGTGCAGCGCGTGCCCGCCACCGAACAGCAGGGCCGCGTCCACACCTCCGCCGTCACCGTCGCCGTGCTGCCCGAAGCCGACGAAATCGACATCAAGCTCGAAGCCAAAGACGTGCGCGTCGACACGTTCTGCTCCTCCGGACCCGGCGGCCAATCCGTCAACACCACCTATTCGGCCGTCCGTCTCACCCACCTGCCCACCGGCCTCATCGTTTCCTGCCAGGACGAAAAGTCGCAGATCAAGAATCGCGCCAAGGCCGAGCGTGTGCTCCGCGCGCGCCTCTATGAAATCGAAGTCGAAAAGCAGCAGGAAAAAATCGGCGCCGAGCGGCGCAGCATGGTCGGCTCGGGCGACCGCAGCGAAAAAATCCGCACCTACAACTTCCCCCAGAACCGCGTCACCGATCATCGCATCGGCCTCACCCTTCACCAGCTCGACCTGGTGATCGAAGGCCGCATGCATCCCATCACCGACGCGCTCATTTCCTTCTATCAATCGAAGAAACTGCGGGAGCAAGGGGAGCAGGGCGAGGTGGCCGCGTAGTATAAACGTCTCCATGGACGCGGGCCGCCCGAATTATTCCTGGTTTGTCGTCGCCTATCTCTTTGTCGCCGCGGCCCTCAATTACGGCGACCGCACGGCCATCACCGCCGTCTTCCCATTGCTCAAGAAGGAACTCGGCATGTCCGACGTGGCGCTCGCCGCCACCGGATCGTTCTTCCTCTGGGGTTATGCCGCCGCCTCGCCGTTCGCCGGATATCTGGGCGATCGCGTCTCCCGGTCGAAACTGCTCATCGGGAGCCTGGCGCTGTGGAGCCTGGTGATGTTCGCCAGCGGCTTCGCCACCAACTCCACGCAATTGCTTGTCCTGCGTTCGGTGCTCGGCATCCCCGAGGCGGCCTATATCCCCGCCGCGACCGCTCTAATCGCCGATTTCCACGGCCCCGCCACTCGCGCCAAAGCCATCGGTCTTCATATCGCCGGCCTGTCCACCGGCATGGTCGCGGGCGGCTGGCTCTCGGGCTACCTGGGCGACCACTTCGGCTGGCGCCCGTCGTTCCTCCTGCTCGGCGGACTCGGCCTCGCCTGGAGTGTCTTCGGCTGGTTCACCCTCACCGACGCGCCGCGACACAAAGGCGCCGCCCCACCGGTACCGCCGCTGCTCGACATTCTGCGCGAGCTGGCGCGCATCCCCAGCTTCCTCGTGCTGACCGCGGAAATCGTACTCTCTGGCGCCGTCTCCTGGATCTTCATCAACTGGCTGCCGCTCTACTTCAAAGAGACCTTCAACCTTTCGCTCGCCATGGCCGGACTCTGGGGCACGCTCTGGATTCAGGGCGGCCGCGTGGCTGGATTGCTTGGCGGCGGAGTGCTATCCGACCGGCTGGCGCAAGGCCATCCACGCCGCCGCCTGCTGGCCATGAGCGCGTTCTATATCGTGGCCGCGCCCATCCTGCTGGGTTTCACCGTGCAGCCCGCCTTCGCGCTGGTGGCCGCCACGATCTTCGCTTACAGCCTGCTGATCGGCATGGGGTACGTAAACTCGCAGCCGCTGCTGTGCGAGCTGATCCGGCCGGAACTGCGCTCCACCGCCATTGGGATGATGAACATGGGCGCGTGCTTTGCCGGCGGCGCGGGCGTATTGGTGGCGGGCTGGATCCGCAGCGATGTTACCCTCGCCCGATCTTTCGCCAGCCTGTCGGCCGTGGTGGTCGTCGTCTCCCTGATCCTGCTGACGGCCTACTACACCGTGCTCCCGCGCGATTTGCGCCGTGCGGCGGCCGCCCGCCAGGCCGCTTAAGGCTTAGAGGATCTGCTCACCATCTTGTGAACAAGTCGGATCCTTCCGCAGCCTTGCGAACTGCCGCAGGTTCGCAGGTTGGCGCATTCGACGTGCGAACGATCTTGACGGTGGTCATCAGGAACGAGCGGGCTCGCCAGGGAAGTATGCCGCAAGCCACAGGTCGAGGGTTTGATCATGCCATGATTCGCGGCCGATCACGTAAGGCCGAAGCTCCTTGTGGTATCGCTCCCAAAGCGTCGCCGCGTTGAGATACCCGGCGCCTGCAAGATAGGCGATGTCCGCGCGATCGCGTTCGAAGTTGCGCTCCAACTTCGTCAGGGCAAGGTCGTGGGCTTCCAGAACAAACAGGCGGAGCTTCTGCCAAAAGCCAGGATAAAGCGGCGCTACACGGGCGGCGTAGTCTTCAGGTGCCGTAGCGACGGTGACCACGTCCAGGTAGATCCGATGCTTCTTGCAGAGGGGTGATTCCTTCCCCCCAACATCGAGGAGCCCGCTGCTGCTCGAACCCGATACCACCAAAAAGTCGATGTCCCCTGTCGCCCGGCCGAGTCCGTAGGCCTGAACGATTGCGAATCCGCCAATGCAGTGGAGCTCCGTCTGTTCATCGAGAGCGGCGTCGAGATCGTTCAAAAAAGACAACCAGGGCTCGGCGGGAGCATCATTCGGCATAAGGAAGTTGTTCTCGCGTGAGCGTCGTCAGCAAACGCCAATACGCGGCTGCGGCAGGCCGGTTCTTTCGAACCCACTCGCGTTCCGCCTTTGGCATGGAATCGCGGCACAACGTGTCCTCGCCCGCAAGTCTCGACGGTTCCAGACCGGAGAGCAACTGAGTCAATCGCGGAGTCCGGGCGCCTCCATCGGCCAGCGCGACAATGTAGCCGAGCCGGTTCTGGAGATTCAGAAGACGGCTCTGCGCCGCCAGCCAACCGGCGTCAAGATGCGGGAATTCCGACAGAACCCAGGGAAGCGCCTCTACCAGGCGCACATCCAAATCGGCATGGGCCAGCGCGCCCACGACCGCCAGCGCCGGATTCATCGTCTTGGCGGATCTCCGCAAATGCTCGAATGGACGATAACCAAGAGCTGCCAAAGCCTGCGCGAGCCGGTCTGGCGAGACCGGACGCCAGGTGGCTGCGAGCTCTGGAAGCGGAAGGATGCACGGCGAAGCATCCAACTTGGTCACGGCTCGCGAGGCGAGTTCTTCGGCTAAAGAGCGCGCCCCACTTTCCAACTGCGAATAGTAGGGCTGAGACACGCCAAGGCGCGCGGCCGCGTCGTGCTGGGATAGCCCTGCCTTTTGGCGGGCACCGCGAAGTTGCGTAAATGCCATCGCTACCACCTGCCAAGATTATTGCACAATTTGCAATAGAGGATGGCGGCCTATGCCGAACGGATCGAAGAGGTTATTTGTCTAAACCTTATCCGGCTCCGGATGCGTCCACGGTTTGCGGTAAGCCCGCCGCAACAGCCGGTTGGCCTCGGCATCACCCACTACCTGCTGTTTGGCCGGATCCCACGTCAGGCTGCGGCCCAGCTTCAACGATAGGTTCGCCAGAATGCAACTGGCCGTCGAGATGTAACCCTGCTCGATATCGGCCACCGGTTTCCCCCGCGAGGCGATCGCCGCGAGGAAATCCTGCATGTGATGGCGAATGGCGGGCGCGACGTGCTTTTCGAGCTCCGGCTCCACCTTGTCGATCGGATACTGCTCCAGCTCGAACGTCACGTCCTTATGGACCGGGCTCGCCCCCTTCTCCATCGGAACGAAGTCGTAGCCCATCACGCTGCACTTCAGCGTGCCCTTGTCGCCGTAGAACGTCGCGCCCCATGGATACTTCGGATCGGGCGGATGCCCATACGTGCGATGCTGCCAGATCACCGGCAGATCGCCGAAATCGAAAGTGGCCGTCTGCGTATCGGGAATGTTCGCCTTGCTGTTTTTGTCCACCAGGATGCCCCCCGAAGAATCCACCGACTTCGGCCAGCCGAGATCGAGCATCCACCGCACCATGTCGAGCATGTGGATGCACATGTCGCCCATGATGCCGTTGCCGTATTCCTCGAAAGCGCGCCAGCGCCGTGGATGCACCAGCGAATTGTAGGGGCGCATGGGCGCGGGCCCCGTCCACATCTCGTAGTCGAGATTTTCCGGCGGCGCCGAATCCGGCGGATTTTCGCGCGTCCGCATGTGGTAATAGCAGTAAATTTCCACCAGCCCGATCTTGCCGAGCGCGCCCGGCTTCAGAAAACGGTCGCGCGCTTCCGCCAGGTGCGGCGTGCTGCGCCGCTGCGTGCCCACCTGCACCACGCGTTTGTATTTACGCGCCGCCGCCAGCATCGCCTGCCCTTCGACGATATCCACGCTGATCGGCTTCTGCACGTAAACGTCGGCCCCGGCCTTGACGGCGGCGATCGTCGCCAGCGCATGCCAGTGATCCGGCGTGGCGATCAGCACCGCGTCCAGATCCTTCTGCTTCAGCATCTCGCGATAGTCGGAATAGGTGCGCGGCTTCTTCTTCGAAGCCTGCCGTTCGGCCGTGGTTTCGGCCGCCTTGGCCAGCATCGTCTTGTCGACGTCGCACAGCGACACCACTTCGGTATCCGGAGCCACCTGCAGCAGCCGGAACAGATCGCTTTTGCCATACCAGCCGCAACCGATCAGACCCACTCGCCTGGGCTGCTGGAAAGCGAAGGCCGGAGAGGCGGCGAGGCCCGCTCCGGCGGCGGATAGAAAATGTCGGCGTTCCATGGGAACCTCTAGACGAGTATAGACGCCGGTCAGTAGAGAATGCGGGCGCGAATCGTTCCGGGCACTTCTTCCAGTTTCTTCTTGAGCCGCAGCGTTCCTTCGCGCTCCCGCGTTTCGATGTCGATCACCACGTAGCCCACTTCCGGATTCGTTTCCAGGTATTGGCCCGTGATATTGATCCGCTGTTCGGAAAAGATCGAGTTCAAATGCGACAGCACGCCCGGCTGATTGCGGTGAATGTGCAGCAGGCGGTGCTTGCCCGGATGCTCCGGCAGCGATACCTCGGGAAAATTCACCGAGGCCAGCGTCGATCCGTTGTTACTGTATTTGATCAGCTTGACAGCCACTTCGAGGCCGATGTTCTGCTGCGCCTCTTCGGTGCTGCCGCCGACGTGCGGCGTCAACAGCACGTTGTCGAACTCGCGCAAGGGCGACTGGAATTCCTCTCCCGCCCCTTTGGGCTCGGAGGGAAAGACATCCAGCGCCGCCCCTGCCAGATGTTCGCTCTTCAGGGCATCCACCAGCGCGTCGATATCCACCACCGTGCCGCGCGCCGCGTTGATGAGCTTGGCGCCCGGCTTCATGCGCGCCAGTTGATCGGACCCCATCATGCGATTGGTCTGCGCCGTCTCCGGTACATGCAGCGTCACCACGTCGGCCGCCTCGAGCAGCGCCTCGAGCGTGGACACCGGGCGCGCGTTCCCCAACGCCAGCTTCGTCTCGATGTCGTAATAGATCACCTGCATGCCCATCGATTCGGCCAGCACGCCCACCTGCGTGCCGATGTGGCCGTAGCCGACAATCCCCAGCGTCTTGCCGCGCACTTCCTGCGAGCCGGTGGCCGTCTTGATCCACACGCCGCGATGCGCCATCGCGTTGCGGTAAGGCACTCCACGCATCAGGAAAATGATCTCGGCGATCACCAGTTCCGCCACGCTGCGCGTGTTCGAAAAAGGAGCGTTGAACACCGCCACCCCGCGCTCGAGCGCCGCGCCCAAATCCACCTGGTTCGTGCCGATGCAGAAGCAGCCCACCGCGATGAGCTTCGGCGCCTGTTCGAGAACGGAAGCCGTCAACTGCGTGTTTGATCGGATCCCCAGCAGGTACGCCCCGCGCACCGCCTTAATCAGCTTCGCTTCCGGAAGAGATTTCGGATGATATTCAATCTCGGTGTAGCCGTCGGCCCGGAACGCTTCTACCGCGGTCTGATGAATTCCTTCGAGCAGGAGAATACGGATTTTGCTCTTGTCGAGCGAGTTTCTTGCCATACGGAGGGCTGATTCCATCATAGCGGGGCAATCCGGATTGACGCGGGTTGCAGCGGTTCGGTATCTTTGTTCGTTCAAGGAGCAAAACCAATCGAATGAGTCAATCTCTTTCCGGGGCCGAATTCAAAGATCAACTGCGCGCCGGCACCCCCAAGCTGGGCCTGTTCGTCAACTCGCATAGCCCCACCGTGGCCGATCAATTGGCGCACAGCGGATTCGACTGGCTGCTGGTCGACACCCAGCACGGTCCCATGAACGGCGAGAATCTCTCCTCCATGCTCTGCGCCATCGGTGGCGGCGGAGCGAAGTCGATGGTCCGCGTCGCCGGCTACCACGACCGGGGCGGCATTCAACAGACGCTCGATCTCGGCGCCGATGGCGTCCTGGTGCCCTACATCAATACCGCCGAAGAAGCCCGCGCCGCGGTGAGCTGCGCCCGCTATCCCACCGCCGGCACCCGCTCGGTGTATTTCCCGCAGCGCGCCACCAACAAAGCCGGCCTGCTCGGCTATGTCGGCAACGCCAACAAGAACATCATCGTCGCTCTGCAGGTGGAAACGGCTTCCTGTATCGAAAACATCGAAGAGATCGCCGCCGTGCCGGGCGTGGACATTCTGTTCCTCGGCCAGAACGATCTCTGCATGTCGATGGGGCTGTTTGAGAAGTACGAGTTCCCTCACATGTATACCTCGCCCGAACTCGGACAGGCGACACAGAACCTGGTGGCCGCGGCCCGCAAGAACAGCGTAATTCTCGGCCTCTTTCTGTTCGGAACCGCGCGCGTCGGCGAGTTCCTCGACAAAGGATTCACCTTCATCAGCATCGGCAACGACCTGCACCACATCCTGACCCAATCCGGCGCCTATATGAAGGATCTCGGCGCCATCGCCAAGGACAAAGGCAAGGCGTGGACGCCGCGTCCGTCGGCCCTCATTTGAAGCGTCTGCTATCCTGACGGCAGATGGGGTTCTGGCCGAAAGCAGCACTACTGGTTTTTACCTCTCCCCTGCTTGCGGCCGAATCGTTCATCAACGTCACCGATTACAAGGCGCCGGACGGTAACTGGAACCAGGCCATCACCGCCGCCGTGGCTCAAAATCCCGGCAGCACCATCCGGTTTCCCGTCTCCGGCGGCGACTATGTGGTCGACAACTCCAACGGTCCCCTGGTCATCCGCGATTTCACCGGCGCCTTAAGCTTCGATCCCGGCACCCGCATCGTCTGCCAGTCGACGGCCCGAGGTTGCTTGAGCATCCTCGGCGGCAGCCAGATCAAGATCGACAATCTGCGCATCGGCTACGCCAGCATGCCGCAGCAACGCATCCACGAAAGCGCGTTTTACGCCAAGGCCTCCTCCGATCTGCGGGTCACCGGCATCATCGTGGAAAATTCGCCCGCCGCTGGCGTCCTCATCAGCGCCACCTTCCGCCCGTCGGTTACACAGGCGTTTGTCACTTCCACGCTGGCCGATGGCATCAGCTTCGAGAATTGCGAGGATGCCACGCTTTCCGATTCCACCACCCTCGACACCGGCGACGACGGCATTTCCTTCATCAATTACGAAAATCGCAACGTGGCCGATTTTCCCAATCTCACCGGCGGCATCGCCAAAAACGTCCGCGTCAAAAACAGCCGTTCGCGCGGCATCGCGGTTCCCGGCCAATCCAATATTCTGGTCTCCAATTTCGTCGTCGAGAACACCTCCGGCTCCGGCATCCTCGTTCTTCGCGATCCCTCGTTCAATACCCGCCAGCCCGCCAATGTGAAGTTCTCCGGCGGCCTCATCGTCAATCCCGGCCAACTCGCGCCCGCTACCGCCACCCCCTACGGCATTCATTACTCCGGTGTGTCCTCGGTCGAATTCGACAACATCACGGTCTTGAACGCGGCCGACCGCGGCTTGTCCGGCATGGCGGCGGCCGGCCGGCTGGTGGCTCGCAACATTCACGTGACCGGCGGGACCGATTGCGTCAACATCGGCCAGACCCGTTCCGCCCTGCTCAGCGGGCTGACCGCCGAAAACTGCGACGGCTACGGCATTTTCGTTTCCACTTCGAACAACTGGGTGGCCGCCGACGGGCTGCGCGCCATCAACGTTTCCCGCACCAGCCCCCTGCACCGCGCCGTGTGGTTTGAAAACAACGCCGATGTGCGCGTGACCGGAATTACGATCATCGACGACCAGCCGGCCCCCACCGGCTATGTCATCGGCCAGTTCCGCAACCAGCGCCTCGCTGTCAGCGGCGTTCACGCCATGATTCGGGAATCTCCCGCTCTATTTTCATGTCCCACCAGTTCCGGGCAAATCCGCTTCGTCTGCGAAGGGCCGCCCTACTGAGGGCTCAATCTTCACGGGAAAGTTGACGCTGCGGGCGATGAAGCATAGCAGGTGGGCGCGATGGTGCAACGCCTCCAGGTCTCCGGCCCGTCCGCTGCTGGCGATGGTCACCTGTGGCCGCAGCGTGACCTCCGTGAAAGCGCCGCCGCCGCCCGCCGTCTCTTCCATCGTGCCGGTAGCCTCGTCCTCGTAGGCCGTCACCACGATTCCCGCGTCCGCCGCCAGATGCAGCAGCCACAGCATGTGGCACGCCGATAGCGACGCCACCAGCAGATCTTCCGGGTTGTAGCGGCCCGCTTCGCCGCGAAACGCCGGATCCGACGAGCCGGGAATCGCCATCGCCTTTTCCGCCGCCACGATTTCGTGGTTCCGCGAGTAATCGCCATAGCCCGAGGTTCCCGAACCAAGGTTCCCCGTCCAGCGCGTCGTCAGGCGATAGCAGTGCTCGCGTCCCATGCTTCATCGTATCCCGTGAGCCCCCCGAATCTCCGCTCGCGCGAGCGGAACTGCTGGAGCGCCCGGTCGAGGCACGCCGCATCGAAATCCGGCCATAGCTCGTCGGCGAAAACCAGCTCCGCGTAGGCCGCTTCCCACAAAAGGAAATCGCTTAAGCGCCGCTCGCCCGCCGTGCGGATCAGCAGGTCGACGTCCGGCCCCAGCGCTTGTGAGAATGCCTCCCGCGTGCGTGCCCCCGCCGCCGCGCGTACAATCGCCTCCCGCGCCGAATAATCGAGCGCCAGGCGCAAGTGCAGCCGGTCGCCGCCGCGCGTGCGCCGCTCGGCTTCTTCGATCAACGGCGTCAGAAACCCCGGCAGCCGGTCGCGCCTTCCGATCGCCGAAAGACGCACGCCCTTGCGCAGACACTCCTCCACTTCCTCGGTCAGATAGTGCCGGAACAACAGCATCAAAGCCGCCACCTCGGCGCGCGGCCTGCGCCAGTTATCGGAGGAGAAGGCATAGACAGTCAGCGTGCCGATGCGGTGCGCGGCGGCCGCCTCCACGATCGAGCGCAGGGATCGCGCCCCGGCCCGATGCCCCTCGGCGCGAGGCAATCCGCGGCGTTGGGCCCAGCGGCCGTTGCCGTCCATGATGATGGCGACGTGATTACAAAAAGAAGTTTTTATCATAAAGTAAATGCCCGCAAAAAAAGCCGTCCCATGCCCGTCATGACTGGCGCATGGCTTCGATCAAAGCCTCCATGTGATCCAGATACTTCGTCAGCGCTTTCCGTCCCGCCGCCGTGATCCGGTAAATGGTCTTGGGCACGCGTCCCTCGAAGGTCTTGGTGCAACTGATGTAGCCCGCGTCTTCGAGCTTACGCGCATGGATCGACAGGTTCCCGTCGGTGGTGTTGAGCAGGTTGCGCAACTCGGTGAACACCATCGACTCGTTGGCCGCCAGGGCGCTGATGATGGCCAGGCGGATCCGCTCATGAATGATGCGGTCCAGTTCGCGGATGTGGCTTTCGGCCACCGGAGCGGGTCCGGTGAGCGGATCCTCCGCGGATCGTTTGATAGCGGCGCTCGATTTAGCCACCGTACCTCCTCGCAATCAAGTACCCGAAAATCACGTGCGTTACGCCGAAGCCGGCCAGCAGAAACCAGTTGCCCCACTCAGGTGGAGCGAACAGGCAGACGGCGCCAAGGCTCGCAAAGCATGTGCCCATCACCGGCACGATCTTTACCGAGAACGCGCCGCCGGTGATCACGCCGATGCCGTAACAAAGCAGCCACATTCCCGGCAGCAGCTGATATTGATGCGCGCTCGCCGCGGCGATCGTCAGCAGCGCGCCACCCATCACCGGCGGAGCGAAGCTTGAAGCGAACTTCCGCGCCGGACCCGACGTCAACTCCTGCCGATGCCCGGCCGCCTTCCGCTGCATACAATACAACCCGATCGCCGATGCCGCCAGGGCTTCGATCAGCCACACCGAAAGCCAGCTTCGGGAGTCCGGCTGCATCGCCGCCACCACCGACGCGCAGATGGCCGTCACGCCCATCGCCACGCCGCCCCAGCCGGGAACCGCCGTAAAGGCGCTGGCCCTCTCCATCGTTTCCCGAATGAAGCGCAGATTGTCGATGGCGTGGTCATGGATGGGGACCGCTTTGGAACGAGCCGGCAGCATGTCGGCAGAATACCAGAGATGGCGACTTTCATCAAGTACTTTGTATGGTAAATAGACTCATCTGCGGATCGGCCACTTCCTCCGCCCTGTACCATTCTGAATCGCCCTCCAGCCCCGTCTCCCGCCGCACCCGGTTCATCCGCATCTCCATCGCCTCCGGATACAGCCCGCGCAGGAACGCCCCGCCTTCGTATTGCTTCCGGTAGCGCGCCACCAGTTTCGGAAATCGCTCTTCCAGAAAGGGTAGGAACACGCGGTACGCGCACGGCTTCAAAAACAGGATGCCCGCTCCGAAGCGCGCCGCCCCGGCCGCCTTGGCCGCCCGCGCGACCGCGCTCAGGCTCTCGTAGGAGTCGTTGATCAACGGCAGCACCGGACTGCAGAACACTCCCGCCCGTACTTCCACGCCGCGCAGCGCCGCCACCGCGCCGATCCGCAAATCCGGCCGCGGAGCCCGTGGCTCAATCAATCGCGCCAGCGCCGCGTCCATCGTCGTGACGGTCATATTGACCTGCATCGAGTTGCGCCGCGCCACATCCCGCAGCAGTTCCGCATCGCGCGCCACTAGGTCCGATTTCGTCGTCAGGGAGATCCGCCGCCCATACCCGCCCGCCAAAATCCTCAGAATGCGCCGCGTCAACCCGAACCGCCGCTCGGCCGGCTGGTACGGATCGGTCGCCGTGCCGATCGCGATGTGCTCCCCAATGCCGACCCGAGCCAGTTCGCTCTGAAACGCCGCCGCCTGGAAATGCTTGGCGAAAATCCGCGTCTCGAAATCCTCGGGCTCGCGCAATTCCATGAACTCGTGCGTGTACCGCGCGTAGCAGTATTTACACCCGAACTCGCACCCTCGATACGGATTGATCATCCATTGAAAAGGCATGCGCGGCGCCGTGCACCGCGTAATCCAGGACCGCGTGGGAAGCTGCAGATAGGTCACGGAGCGCTTGTTTTCAAGCGGCGCGGCCTGCGACGCGAAACGGGCGATGCCGACGAGAGCCACGCCTCATATTCGCTTTTTATTCGCCTGTTGTCAACGCTTCATTTCGTCAGCGCCGCCCGCCCGTTTCCTCTCAGAACCGAACCCGGCCGGGCGCCGGTATGCTTGCCTTGGTCAAGCACCACCACTCCGTTCACCACCACATACTCGACCCCGATGGCATACTGGTGCGGCTGCTCGAACGTGGCCTTGTCGATGATGGTTTTGGGATCGAAGATCGTCACGTCCGCCGCCATCCCCGGCCGCAGCATGCCGCGATCGAAGATATGCACCTTGGCCGCGTTGGCCGACGTCATCTTGCGAATCGCCTCTTCCATCGTGATCACGTTCTGGTCGCGCACATAGCGGCCCAGAATGCGCGGAAACGTACCGTAGTAGCGCGGGTGCGGATTGCCGCGCGCCAGCGGACCCTCGGTCGCCACCGCCGTGCCATCGGACCCGATCGAAACAAACGGCTGCTTCAAGGCGAACTTCATGTCGTCTTCGGAGTGATGGAAGAACACCGTCGGCACCGATCCGCCATTGTCGATCAGCACCTTGAACAGCACATCCACGGGATTGCCGCCGCCCATGTCCTGAATCACCTGGTTCATGCGCTTGCCTTCGTACTTTTTATACGCGGGGTTCGAGAAAGCCACCACCAGCATGCCTTCCCAAGATCCGGTGGCCGTGTAGTGGTTGTACCAGTTCGATCCTGGAATGCCGTTGAGAATCTCCTTCTCAAGCCGCGGCCGCAGCGCCGGATCCTTCAGCCGGCCGGTCAGCGCCTGACGGCCGCCTTCATGCGCCCATGGCGGAACGATGGTGGAAAGATTGTTCTGCCCGGCGCGATACGGATACACGTGCGCTTCCACTTCCTGCCCGCTGGCGCGCGCCTTGGCGATGGTTGAGATCAACTCCGGCATCTGCCCCCAAAGCTTGTGCTCGGCGATCTTGAGATGGATGATGTCCACCGGAACGCCCGCCTGTTTGCCGATCTCAAGCGACTCGGCCACCGCGTCGAACACGCCGAAGCCTTCGGTCCGCATGTGGGTCGAATAGATGCCGCCATAAGGAGCCGCCTCCCGGCACATGGCCACCATCGCCGCCGTGTCGATCCACGATCCCGGCGGCCCGCTGAGGGAACTGGCCACGCCTAGCGCGCCATCCTCCATCGCCTGCTTGACGATGGCCCGCATCCGGGCCATTTCCGCCTCCGGCGCCGGACCCGCCTTCTCTCCGTGCACATGCACCCACACCTGGCTCGACCCGACGTAGGTGCCGATGTTCGGCGAAATGCCGCGCTTCAGCAGTTCATTGAAGTAGTCCTTGAGTGTGGCGAATTCCTTCGACGGCGCCGCCGATCCCCCCTCGCCGAAGATCATGCTGGTCACGCCCTGCCGGATCATCGACTGCGCGTTCCCATCCACCAGCACCGACGAATCGGAGTGGTTGTGCATGTCGATGAAACCCGGCGCCACGATGCGATCCTTCGCGTCGATGGTGCGCTTGGCCGTCCGGCCGCCCAGTTTGCCCATCGCCGCCACCTTGCCGTCCTTCAGCGCCACATCGCCCACAAAGGACGGATTGCCCGTGCCGTCGACCACGCGGCCATTGCGGATCAGCAGGTCGAAATCCTGCGCCAGAGACACTACGGATATCAGGAATGGGAGCAATCGCATGATCCCGCGATTATACTGCTTTGCGAAAGCTCGACAGCAGCCGGACGAAGGGATAGGCGGGCGCGGTCGCGCGGAACAGCCGTTCGTCGGCGGTCACCAGATCGCACCGCTCCTGCATCGCCAGGGCCAGGTACAGGCAGTCGTAAACCGGCAGTTGATGCAGTAGGGAAAGATTGTAGGCGCCCGGCAGCACGTCGTCCATCGGCGCCAACAGGGGCATCCGCCTTTCGAGCAGCAGGAACGCCTTGCGCGCCTGTTCGACGGTCAACTCCTTCCGCCGGTGCCGTTTCGCGAAAACATTGGCCACTTCAGGTGCCAAAATCGCGGGCGCCTTCAAGTCAATCTCGCCGTAAACGAATGAGTCGTGAAGCACCATCGCCGTCTGGCGGCCTTCTTCGGGAAGGAACCATTTCACAACCACCGAAGCATCCACCACCAGCGACCCCATGCAGGGCTTACCGCTCGCGATCTTCCCGAATCAATTCCGCGCTGCTGTCCATCGGCGCCAGGGATTCCACAAACCGGTCCAGTTCGTCCCTGGACTCCCGCAGCTTCCGCCTGCGCAAAACTTCCTCTGCACTGGAGGAAAGAATGGAGATGATGTGAGCGTTCAAGCTCCGCCCCTGCTCCTCCGCAGCCTCTTGGATTACCTTATAGGTATCCGTCGGAATTTGCTTCAAGGTTACGTTCATGGTTCCACTCCGCAACCACTATACCTCAATTCCCACTCTCCTTCAAGTGGCTCACCTCCAAAATCCTGAAAGGTAAGGCAGCCAGCTTTGCCGCCGCCTGCAGCTCCAATGTCACCGTATCACCGCTTACGATGTCGCTCCAGAAGTCTCCATCCTCCAACGGACCCTTGTTCGCGTAAGGCCCAAACACCTGCCCTTTCCCGTCGTGGACCCAAAGCCGCGCCGCGCCCAGATTCACGTCCTTGAAGTGGACTCGCAAACTCGTGGCTCCCGGAGAGCGCAGCGATAGCCGCCAGAGCCCTGCGGGCTTCTTCTCCCATTTCCCGTTCTTCAGGGCGTTTTCCTTCAATTGGCGATGAAAGCCCGCCCGGGCCAATCGAGCGTCGGCCTGCCGGGGTTTGCTCTCCTCCGCCGATGGATTCCCCAGATTGAATACCTTCGGCGCACTCAGCTTCAAGGCCGCGCTCGGTGGCGGCGCGGGCTTGGGAACCAACTCGGAACCGGAGAGAGTCATCATGGAAGCCAGCAGCAACGCCATCATTCCCACACCTCGGCTTGCACGCCACGGCGTATTCGCGAAATTTCCTGCGCACCGATCGCCGCCTTCGGCTTCCGCAACATCGCCGATTCCTCTTGCGGGACATCGGACGGAGCCAGTTCCGCCACAAGCTGAATCCGCGCCGTCCGTCCGGTGGTGAAATTGGCCAATGCGATGAAATACGTTCCGGCGCGCAGCGGCGGCGTGGACGTACCCGACACCGAGATCGTCTCATCGCCGGTATCGCCGATCGAACGGTAGTCGGCCACGATGCGCCCATCCTGCAACTCCGGCGGGCTGCCCTGGCGAACATACAGGTCCAGGTCGACTTCGGCGGGAACGGTCCTCAGCCGCACCGTCAGACCAGGAGATCCTTCCGGCACGGCGACTGAGAATCCCTGCGTGCCCGAGTAAAAGGTGGCTTGCGTCACCGCGGGCATTTCCACCGTGACCGGCTGGCCAGGCGTCAGAGAATTGCCTGCGGGAGCCGGAGCCGAGGGCAACTCCCGGTCCACGGTCGCCGTCAAAGTCCCCGACGCCGGCACACCGGTCGAGTAAAGCGCCAGCGCGACGTAATACACTCCGGGCCGCAGCCCCGGCTTCGATGCGGAGGTGACGCTGATCGTCTCATTCCCCGTCTCACTCTCGCCCGAATAGTCGCTCACCACGCTACCCTCCAAAACTTCCACCGGCGACCCGTAGCGAACATAAAGGTCTACGTCCACCCGCGGGTCGGCCGAAGTGATGCGAACCTGCAGCCGTGTCGATCCCTCAGGCACCGTGATGGTGTAATTGGCTTCGCCCCCAAACAGCGTCGCCGATTGGACCGCGCCCAACTGGAATGCGGTTCCCTGGCCGCTTAAAAGCGAGCGTCCACCGCCCGGAGCGTCGGCTCCCGAATCCACCGTCGCCACGACCGTGCCGTTCACCGCCGTTCCCGTCGTGAAAAGCGCCATCGTGATGTAGTAGGTTCCCGCGCGCAAAGCCGGCGTCGAGGAAGGTGTGATCGTGATCGTCTCGCTCCCGGTTCCGTCCGTCTCCGACCTGTGATCGGACTGCACCGTGCCATTGGCCACCCGGGCCACCGAGTTGTAATTTACATACAGATCGGTATCGGCGTTCACCCCTGGCGTGTTGATGCGCACCACCAATTGCCGCGCACCCGCCGGTACCTCCACCGTGTACACGTTCGTCGCGTTTAACAACGTCGGATTCTGCACCGCCGGCAAACTGAACGTCCGCGGCACGTTCGACGTCAACACCACCGGCGCGCTACCCGAAGGCGGCGGCGCCGTCGATCCCCCGCCGCTTTCCACGGTCGCGGTCACGGTGCCGCGCACCGCCGTACCCGATGTGAAAAGCGCTAACGCGATGAAGTACGTCCCCGCACGCAAGGCCGGCGAGGACGACGCCGTGACGGTGATCGTTTCCTCCCCCGTATCTCCGGTCGAACTATGGTCCGATGACACACGGCCGCCCACCAGTTGCGGTGCCGTTCCGAATCGCGCATAGAGGTCGACGTCCGCCCCGGCGGTGGCCGTGCTTAGCCGCACCGTCAGTCTCGTCGCCCCTTGCGGCACCGTAATGCTGTACATGTTCGAAGCCGCGCTAAAGAACGTGCCGGTGGTGACCGCTTGCAGATTGAATGTAGCGCTGGCGCCTGAGGTGAGCTGGTTTACGCCCGCCGTGGGGTTCGGGGTTGGCGGCCCACCCAGCACCGTCGCCGTCATCGTTCCGCGCACCGCTACCCCCGTCGTATACAACACGATGGAGATGTAATAAGTGCCCGCGCGCAGTACCGGGATCGACAACGAATCGACCGATAGCATCTCGGTGCCGCTCGAACCGATCGAACGATGATCCGCTAGCACCGTGCCGCCAGATATCACCGGGGCCGTTCCAAACCGCACATACAAATCGGTGTCGGCGTTGGGAGTGCTCGTCTCCATGCGCACGGTCAGCCGCGTTGCGCCCGCCGGCACCGTGATGGCGTAGGTGGGATTCTCGAACAAAGTGGGATTCGCCACCGCCGTCAGGTTATAAGTCTGCGGCGTGCCCGAAGCCAGTGTCACCGCACCGGTTGGGGTTGTGGGGGTGACCGGCGCCGTCGTACCGTCCTCCAGAAACTCGCGGATCCTCGGATAGTAGGCCGACAATCGCCCATAGAAGCTCGAATCCGGATTGATATCGCACTTGGTGCCGCCCGCCGGAGGCCGCAATCCGCCGGTGAGCGTGCCCACCAGAACGCCTGGGGAAGAAAACAGGCCGCTGCCCGAAGATCCGCCTTCGGTGTGGCCATCACCCCAGGTCACCGTGTAGGCAACGTCGGCGGCCAAAAGGCCGACGGCGCTCGGCGTGCTGCGCCGTGTGCCGAACGAGATCCGCTTGTAGTCGCCTGCCGGATGGTGGATGCCGGTCAGGTTCGTATTCAAGGGAACCTCCTGCGAGGTCCAACCGGAGAAGTAAACGCCGTTTGGTACATCCGTCAATTGAAGCAGCGAAAAATCGCCCTGGTTTTCGTCGCCGGTCGCCAGCAGCCGCGATCCGTTCGACCGTGGCAGATCGCGCGTGCCGGGAGCAGTGCCGCCGCAGTTGGCCGTCTGATACTGCCAGAAAGCCTGCACGGTGCGCGCCACCGCCTCGGTGTCGATGCAATGATTGGCCGTGAGGAAATAGGGGATCCGGCTGCTATTGCGCGTATTCAGCAGCGTGCCGGAACAGAAATAGCTTCCGCCGTCTTTCTCAAACACCAGCCGGGCTTCGGCGCGCGCCGTTTCGGCCCATTGTGGATAGCACGTAACGTCCAGGTGGCAGGGGGCGGCGGCTTCCTTGGCCGTGTCCTTCTTCTCCACATCGAAAAATCCAGGGAAAGTGTGCGCGATCGTCACCACCTGGAACGGCACCTCCTCCCCGGCGTCCGTCGCCGGCTCATATTCCACTGTGACCGAGTTGCCGAACAGCGTCTCGCTCCAGAACTCGCCGTCGCCGAACAGGCCGCGGCCCGTGTAGGGGCCATCGACATGGCCGTCGCTGTCGTGCAGCCAGACCCGGCCCGCGCCAACGGCGAAATTCTCGAAGTGCAGCCGCAGCCCCGCCGCGCCCGGCGAATGCAGCGCCGCGCGCCACAGCTTCCGCCCATCCGCCAGCGTGTCCCAGCGTCCAAAAGCCGCCAGATCCACCGGCACCGGCCGATGGATGCCCGTCAGCAGCAGGTTCTCGCGAACCGGAGCCTTTGCCATCTCTTCCCGCGTCAGCGGATGCAGCACCTGCTCCACGGGATGTGCCATAACGTTCCGCGCGCTCGGAAGCTGGCGTTTCACCGCCTCGCGAAGCTGATCTTTCTCGGGAGCCCAATAACGAAGCGGAGCCACGGAGACGGGTTGGGCAAAGGCGGCGGTGGCGCTAAGAAAAACGATAATGAGTGCAGTCACGGATAAGCGTTCCTCAGAGGAGTCTGACGTACTAAGCGAAAATATTTTGCTGGACGCGTCAGATTTTCCAAAAAAACAAGAGTACCGCGACCTCTAAAACCTACGGCGTCGTCTCGCCGTGCCCCGCCGGGCTGGCCAGGTGCTTGTAAAACTCCATGTCCTGGTGCGTCATCATCTTGGTGGCAAAGACGATCTGGGCGGTGTGCTGCGCGAAGTGGTCCACCACGTGGTATACCGCTTCGAGTACGGTGACCTCATAGTTCTGCACCCGGATCTTCTCCATCGCGCGGTCGGCCGTCAGCCCGCCGATCACTTCCGCCGCCTCGTTCACCACGCCTTCCAACCGCTCGAGCAGATCCTGTTTGCTGACGCCCGAACGGGCACTGAACTCGCGGTCCCGCACGCGCACGTCCGCCTTCCCGCCCGCGCCCGACAGGATCCACTGCCGCACGTTGCCCGCCAGGTGCAGCATCAGGTTTCCCACCGCGTTCTCGTTCTCCGAACCGCGTGCCCAGACCTGTTCTTCCGACAGTGTTTCCATGCATCTTCCGATGCGCGAAACATGCATCCGCAACCGCCGGACCGAACAATCCACGAACGTGGAAACCAGTTCAGCGCTCATATGGCAACAGTATAGGGCGCGGCGGGCCGGGCGTGTTACCTTGGAGCTTATGCACCTGCGCGCAAGGGCCGCCGTCTTGCTGGCTTTGAGCCTTCCGGCGTCCCTGATTGCCGGCGAATTCGCCGGACGCCGCGCCCCCGGTTTCTCCCTGCCCGATCGCACCGGAAAGCAGTATGACCCGGGCGATTTTCGCGGCAAGGTCGTGCTGGTCGACATCATGCAGACCGGCTGCCCCAATTGCAAGGCGCTCTCGGGCGTTCTCGAGCAGGTCAGGACCAAGTACGCCGGACGCGTCGAGGTGCTCTCGGTCGTCGTCCCGCCCGATACCATGGATCGCGTGGCGGCCTACATCAAGGAAAACGGCATCACGTCCCCCATCCTGTTCGACTGCGGGCAGGCCGTCGCCTCCTATCTGCGCATCACGCCCCAGAACCCCACCGTCAAGTTTCCGCATCTGTTCCTGATCGGCCCCGACGGCGTCATCCGGAACGATTTCAGCCACGACGATGCCGCCAAGGGCGTCCTCACCGCCAAGTTTGTTTCGGCCGAGATCGACAAGCTGCTGAATGGACCCGCACCGAAAAAACGATAGAATTGAGACCGGCAAGACTCATGTCGAATCAGACTCTCACGATCACAGATAACCGCACCGGCAAGACCTACTCGGTCGGTATCGAGAACGGAGCCATCAAGGCTACCGATCTTCGCCAGATCAAGCTCGCCGAAGCCGACGATCCCGGGTTGTGCACCTATGACCCCGGCTTCATGAACACGGCCTCGTGCAAGAGCCGCATCACCTACATCGACGGCGATAAGGGCGTCCTCGAATACCGCGGCTACCCCATTGCGCAACTGGCGGAAAGCTGCACTTTCCTCGAAGTCGCCTATCTTCTCTACCACGGCGAACTGCCCAACGAAAAGCAATTGACCGACTGGGTGAATCAGATCACCACCCATACGATTCTCCATGAGAACGTCAAGCAGTTCATGACCGGCTTCCGCTACGACGCCCACCCCATGGGCATCTTCGTCTCCACCGTCGCCGCCCTTTCCACCTTCTACCCGGAAGCCAAAAAGATCAACGACAAGTCCGTGCGCATGAAGCAGTTTTACCGGCTGCTGGCCAAGGTGCCCACCATCGCCGCCTTCGCCTACCGCCACAACATCGGCATGCCGTACGCCTATCCGGATAACGACCTGTCCTACACCGGTAACTTCCTGAACATGATGTTCAAGAAGACCGAGACCAAGTACAAGCCCAACAAAGTCATGGAGCGGGCGCTCGACATCCTGTTCATCCTCCACGCCGACCATGAACAGAATTGCTCCACCAACACCATGCGCAGCATCGGCAGCGCGCATACCGATCCCTACAGCGCCCTGGCCGGCGCCGCCTCGGCTCTCTACGGCCCGCTCCACGGCGGCGCCAATGAAGCCGTTCTGCGCATGCTGCGCGAAATTGGCAGCGTTTCCAAAATCCCCGAATTCATCAACCGCTGCAAGGCCGGCGAAGTCCGCCTCATGGGCTTCGGCCATCGTGTCTATAAGAACTACGATCCGCGCGCCCGCATCATCAAGCAGACCGCCGATGAAGTCTTCGAAGTCACCGGACGCAATCCGTTGATCGACATCGCCGTCGAGCTTGAGCGCATCGCCCTCAACGACGACTATTTCATCAAGCGCAAGCTCTACCCGAACGTCGATTTCTATTCCGGCATCATCTACGAAGCCATGGGATTGCCGTCGGAAATGTTCACCGTGATGTTCGCCATTCCGCGCACCGCCGGCTGGCTCACGCACTGGGAAGAAATGCTCGACGACGAAGATCAGAAGATCGCCCGGCCCAAGCAGATCTACCTCGGCCAGGGCACTCGCGATCTGGCGCCGGCGGCCCGCAAGTAGCGAACCCAAGATGGCCGCCACCGTCGACATCGCCCGCCGAGCCGGTTTGGCCGCCAAACCCGACGCCAAAATTCAGCGGGCCGTCGCCGGACATGCCTCCTCTCGCGCCATGCGCGATTGCCTTGGCTGGATCTACCGCCACCGTTCGTGGATTAACGAGCAGCAACTCGAATTGTGCCGCATCCCGGCGCCCACCTTTCTGGAGGAAAAGCGCGCCGAATGGATCGCCGCGCAGCTTCGCTCGGCCGGTTGGGACGCGCGCATCGACCGCGCGGGTAATGTCGTCGCCCTCGAGCATCCGGCTTCCGAAGGACCGCTGGTAGCGATCACCGCGCATCTCGATACGGTGCTTGCCCCGCGCCGTCCCGAAGACATCCGCATCGATGGCGACGGCCGGTTCCGCGGCCCGGGCGTCGCCGACAATGGAGCCGGTCTCGCCGGCCTGCTCGCCGTCGCCGCCAGTTGGAAGAAGAACCGGCCCACGGCCGCCGGTCCCGCGTCGCTGCTGCTGGTGGCCAATGTCTGCGAGGAAGGGGAAGGGAACCTGAGCGGCATGCGGTATCTCTGCCGCCAGTCCCCGCTCGCCGGACGCATCCGGTCGTTCCTGGTGCTCGACGGCCCCAGCACCGACCACATCACCTGCCAGGCGCTCGCCAGCCGCCGGTTTGAAATCGTCGTCAGCGGCCCCGGCGGCCATAGTTGGTCCGATCAAGGCAACGGCAACCCGGTGCACGCGCTGGGCCGTGTGATCCACTACTTCAGCGAAGGCCAGTACGAGGCGTTGCCCGCGCCGCGCAGCTCCTTCAATTTCGGCACCGTCGAAGGTGGCGTCAGCGTGAATTCCATTCCGTCCGAAGCCCGCGCCAAACTCGACGTTCGTTCCGAAGATCCCGAACGTATCGACAGCATGGCGCGCTGTTTGACTCTCGCCGTCGATCGCGCCATCGATCTGGAGAACGACCGTGCCACCGGCGGCAAGGTCGCCGTCAAGGTGCGCGAGATCGGCTCGCGTCCCGGCGGCATCCTCGCCGAAGAGTCCACGCTGCTGCGCTCGCTGCGCGCCGTCGACGCCCACCTGGGCATTCGCGCCCAGCTCGATTGCGCTTCCACCGACGCCAACATTCCTCTTTCCATGGGCCTTGAAGCCGTCTCCATCGGCGCCGGCGGCCAGGGCGCCGGTGCTCATACCACCGAAGAGTGGTTCGATCCCGACAAGCGCGAGTTCGGCCTGCAGCGCATTCTGCTCACCGCCTGCCTCCTATTGGACGCGGCCGCCGTGTGAGGGCGCGCGCCGAAGCCGCGCTGATCGCCGTCACCCTGCTTTGGGGCGCCACTTTCGTCGTCGTCCAGAACGCTCTTCAGGACGCTTCCACGCTGGTGTTCCTCGCCCTCCGTTTCGGCCTTGCCTCCATCGCTTTGGCGTTTTGCTTTGGCCGGGGGCTCGCCGGCCAGCCGCAACTGCGCCGCCCCACGCTCGCGGCGGGCTCGATCGCCGGCGTCTGTCTGTTCGCCGGATACTTCACCCAGACCCTCGGCCTTCAGTTCACCACGGCTTCCAAATCGGCTTTCGTAACCGGGCTCAGCACCGTGTTGGTACCTTTTCTGGCCGTGCTCGTCTATCAAAGGGCGCCACATGTTTCCGAGATTCTGGGAGTCGTTGTGGCCGCCACTGGCCTGGCCATGCTGACGCTGCCATCGGGAACGGTTTCCATCAATCGCGGGGATGTGTTGACGCTCGGGTGCGCGTTCGCCTTTGCCATGCATATCCTGCTGCTGGGGCGCTGGGCTCCGGCCTTGCCGCTTCCTCTGTTGAGCGTTTCCCAACTCGGCGTAACGGCCCTGCTCGCGCTCGCCGCCTGTTTCTGGGCCGAGGCGCCGCGCCTCCACTGGACGCCGCGTCTGGCCGTGGCCGTGGCCGTTACGGGACTGCTGGCGACGGCGCTAGCCTTCGCCGTGCAGACCTGGGCACAGCGTCATACCACGCCTACCCGCACCGCGCTGATCTTCGCGCTGGAACCCGTTTCGGCCGCCATCACCTCCTATGTGGCGGAGGGCGCCGTGCTGCGCGGACGGTCGCTCGCGGGCGCGGCGCTCATCCTGGCCGGCGTGCTGGTGGTGGAATTGAAACCGTTCGGTTCGCGTGAGCATCCATCCGGTTAGCTCGTATAATTAGAAATGAAGGAGTCCCACTCCTTGAGTGAGGGTCGAAGAGAACACCATGACAATGCTTGACACGGTTCGTAAGCAGCGATTTCTGGGCGTTAGCGTTTTGCTGTTCACCCTGTCGATCGGCGTCCTCATCGGAACGCTGATGACCACTGGAGTCCGCGCGGAAAAAGGGCAGGTGGCCGCACCCGATGCGACCCCGCTCGTCATTCCCAGCGCGCAGACTCTGTCCAACGAATTCACCAAACTGGCCCAAAAGCTTGAGCCGTCGGTGGTTTACATCACCACGGCCTATAACACCAAGCCGGCGGCGGCCCGCCGCGGCCAGCCGCAGGAAGACGACGACGACGATGAGAGCGACATGCTGCGCCGGTTCTTCGGCACCCCGCGCGGCCGCGGCGGCATGATGCCGCAGGCACCCCGCCGCCAGGAAGCGTCGGGATCGGGCGTCATCGTCGATAAGAACGGCTACATTCTCACCAATCATCACGTCGTGGATGGCGCCGACCAGATCCGCGTCAAGCTCCATCACGACACCGGCGACTACAAGGCCAAGGTCATCGGCACCGATTTTGAAACCGATCTCGCGATCCTCAAGATCGACGCCTCGAAGCCTCTCGCCGCCGCCAAGGTCGGCAATTCCGACGGCGTGCAGGTAGGCGATTGGGCCGTGGCCATCGGCTCTCCGTTCGGTCTGCAGGCCACCGTCACCGCCGGGATCATCTCGGCGCTTGGCCGCGACGTCGGCGCCCAGCAGTTCCAGCGCTTTCTCCAGACCGACGCCGCCATCAACCCCGGCAATAGCGGCGGTCCGCTGCTCAACATCAATGGCGAGATCATCGGCATCAACACCGCTATCGCCACGCAGAACGGCGGCTACCAGGGCATCGGTTTCGCGCTGCCCATCAATCAGGCGGTCAAGGTTTACAACTCGATCATTGCTCACGGCAAGGTCACCCGCGGCTCCATCGGCGTGAGCTGGCGCAATTACGAAAAGCAGAAGGAAGTCATGAAGGCGCTCGGCTCGGGCTCGGGAGTTCTGGTGGATGCCGTCAAGGCCGGTGGCCCCGCCTCCAAGGCCGGCATCAAGGAAGAAGACATCATCGTCGCCTTGAACGGCAAGCCCGTCAAGGATGGCGAGGACCTGGTGAACCGCGTGGCCGAAACGCCCATCGGCACCGAAGTCGCCGTCACCGTCGATCGCGCCGGCAAGAAGATGGATTTCAAGCTCGCCATCGCCGACCGCGAAGAAGTCTTCAAGGACGATCCGCGCTTTAGCCGCAATCGCCGTCCGGACCGTTCCGGCCCCGAGAAGGAAACCGAAGCCGCCCAGGCCAAATTCGGCTTCCGCTATCGCAGTCTGACCGATGAAGAGCGCAACGACCTGCCGAACGCTGGCAAGGGCGGCGTGCGCGTCACCTTCGTCGACCAGGATTCGTTCTCCGATGAAATCGGCCTCCGCGATAAGGACATCATCGTGTCCATCAATCGCCAGCCGGTCGCTTCCACCGAAGATCTGAAGCGCATCAACGCCACGCTCAAGCCCGGCGATTCGGTGGCGCTTCGCATTTACCGTCCGCTTTCCAACCCCACCGGCCAGGGCAAGGCCGAATATCAGAGCATGTTCGTGGCAGGCACACTGCCCAACGAGTAAATGGCGGCGCGCGAAACGGCCACTCTGGGCGGCGGATGTTTCTGGTGCCTGGAAGCCGTGTTCGATGAAGTCCGGGGCGTGACTGACGTGGTTTCCGGCTACACCGGAGGTGGGGGAACGAACCCACCAACCTACGAACAAGTCTGCTCCGGACGCACCGGACATGCCGAAGTGGTCCAGGTGGAATTCGACCCCGCCGAGATTGCTTTCCGCGAAATTCTGGAGATTTTCTTCGCCATTCACGACCCCACCACGCTCAACCGCCAGGGCAACGATGTCGGGACGCAGTACCGCTCGGCGATCTTTTATCACTCAGAGGAGCAGCGCCGCATCGCGCGGGAAGTCATCGCCGGGATCGGCCGAGGCCAGACGATCGTCACCGAAGTCGCGCCCGCTCCGGTTTTCTATCCCGCCGAAAGCTATCACCAGGACTACTACAAAAATCACCCGGAGCAAGGCTACTGCGCCTTCGTCGTGGGACCGAAAGTGTCGAAATTCCGCAAGACTTTCGCCGATCGCCGCCGCGCCGTTTAGACGGCCGCCCGGTAGTCGGCGCGAATCGGTGTTACGTTGATGGCCGCGTCCGGCTCCAGCACGCGCAGATCGTCCACGCGCGCCACCAGTTCGGTGCGATTCGACACGTCGAAGATCATGAACAATTGGCTGATATAAGCCTTGACCGTGCGCGCCGACAGGCCGAGTTGTCCGGCGATTTCACGGTTCTGCAGACCGCAGTGCAGCAGGCACAGAATGTCGCGATGGCGCTTGTTCAGCTTCCCCCGCAACGCCAGTACTTCTTCGCGGCTGGCGCCCGGGATGCTGGAACCGCGCGCGGCGTCAAGCGATTGGCTCATCTGCGGGATCACTTGAGGCCCGCATATCACATAATCTGGCGCGAAATCCTGCAAAATTGTCTTGGATCTTTGAAACGATCCTATATTCGGAATCACAAGGACTTCCGTATCCGGCGGGACAAGCTTCGCCGAGAGTTCGCTGTCGATGGCTAGCAGCACGACACGCATGAGGGCTCCCTTCGTTTTCGGTCGTGGGGAGAGAATCTCGGGGAGAGAGATCTCGCCGCATCCGGTGCTCACATCCTCCGTGATCCACCGCGGGAGTATTCTCAGCGTGCCATGAATCCAGCGCATTTGCAATGTCGTTGTTCGGTGAAACTGGCTACACTGGAAGATTGTAATGAGCCTCCCGGTCCTGCTCGAAACCAACCTTTTTGGTATAGAATTGCTCGCGCGCGGCAAAGTTCGCGACGTCTATTCGCTCGGCGAGCATCTGCTAATTGTCGCCACCGACCGCATCTCCGCCTTCGACTGCATTCTTCCCACCGGCATTCCGGGCAAAGGCCGCGTTCTGACCCAGTTGTCCATCTTCTGGTTCGAAATGCTGAAAGACATCGTCCCCACGCACTTCGTTTCCAGTTCCGTCGCCGATTACCCCCAGCCCCTGCGCCCGTTTGAAAGCCAGCTCGAAGGCCGTTCCATGCTCGTCCGCCGTGCCCGAATGTTTGGCGCCGAATGCGTCGCCAGAGGCTATCTTTCGGGCTCGGGCTGGAAGGACTACCGCAAGACCGGTGCCATTTGCGGCATCCCGCTGCCTTCCGGCCTGCTCGAAAGCGCGCGTCTGCCGCATCCCATCTTTACGCCCGCCACCAAGGCGCAGTCCGGACACGATGAGAACATCCCGTTTGAAGAGTTCCGCGAAATCGCCGGGCCGGCGGCGGAGAAACTGCGCGAGCTCACGCTGGAAATCTATGCCCGAGCCTCCAGCTACGCCGAGTCGCGGGGGATCATCCTCGCCGATACCAAATTCGAATTCGGCACCATTGGCGGAGAGATCGTGCTCGCCGATGAAGTGCTGACGCCCGATTCCTCGCGTTTCTGGCCGAAGGCCGGCTACATGCCAGGGGGCGCGCAGCCTTCCTATGACAAGCAGTACGTGCGCGACTACCTGGAAACGCTCGATTGGGGCAAGCGCCCGCCCGCTCCTCCGCTTCCCGCCGAGGTCGTTGAGCGCACCGCTTCGAAATACCGCCAGGCCTACGAAGCGCTCACCGGAAGGACGCTCGCCGAATGAACTGGCTCGATATTGTGCTGGCCCCGATTCTCATCGGATCGGCCTTGGCCGGCCTGATGAAGGGGCTCATTCGCACCGTCGTCGGCATGATCACCGCCATCGCGGCGGTGGTGCTGTCGCTGTGGTTCTACGCGCACGCCGCCGCCCTGTTCAGCGACTACACGAAATCGGCCGCCATGGCCAACGCGCTCGGGTTCGTTGCGGTATTTCTTGGCGTCTTTCTAATCGGCATGGTCACAACGCGCGTGCTGGCCGCGATCTTCAAGTGGGTGGGCCTTTCCTGGATGGACCGGCTGCTCGGCGGCGTGTTCGGCCTGGTGCGCGGGCTGATTTTTTCCACCGCCATCGTCATGGCCGTGATGGCCTTCACCTCCCATCCGCCGCCCCGGTCGATCGTCGAAAGCGAGATCGCCCCCTATGTACTCGAAGCCGCGCGCGTCGCCTCGAATCTGGCCCCGGAAGAATTGAAACTGGAAGTCGAGAAAAACTATCAAAAGATCAAGGATGTCTGGGCCGATGCCTGGAAGAAAGGCCTGATGGAAAAGGCGCTGGGAAAATAGATGGATCTTCTGATTTTCGATCTGGACGGCACGCTCATCGATTCGCAATTGGACCTGGCGCACTCGGTAAACGCCATGCGCGAGCACATGGGGCTGGCGCCGCTGGCCAACGAAACGATCTATTCGTACGTAGGCAACGGCGCTCCGGTACTGGTGCGGCGCGCTCTTGGCGCCGGCTCGAGCGAAGCCGACGTCGAACGCGGCCTGGCGTTCTTTCTCCAGTACTACCGCGAGCACATGCTCGACAACACGGTGCTTTACCCCGGCGTGCGCGACGCGCTCGATTCGTTTCGCGACGCGCGTATCCGGATGGCCGTGCTCACCAACAAGCCCGTCCGTTTCTCGGAAGCGATCGTGGCCGGCCTCGGCCTGGCGGGCCACTTCCTGCGCATCTACGGCGGCAATAGCTTCGAGCAGAAAAAGCCCGATCCGGTGGGCGTCGAGACGCTGCTGAGGGAGACCGGCGCCGGCCGCGAGCGCACGATGATGATCGGCGATTCGGCGGTGGACGTCCGCACCGCGCGCAACGCCAGGGTCCACGCCGTCGGTATGACCTACGGGTTCCAACCGCTCACGCTCGAATCGGATCCGCCCGATATCCTGCTCGACAACATGGCGGACCTCGTGCCAATTGTATTAGGCTGAGGCATGAATCGCAGGGCGTTTCTAGCCGCCTTGGCGGCGCGGCATCTGTCCGCCGCCGATCGTCTTCTGATCGACACCCACCTCGAAGTCTGGACGCTCGACCCCAAATTTCCCTTTCGCCATCCGGAGCGGCCCAATCTGCAAGTGAAGGAACCCGCTCCCATTGAGAACGAAGTGGAATGCATGAAGGATTTCCGCATCCGCTACGCGGTGCTGATCAATCCGCGCTATTTCGGCTGGGACAACAGCTATATCAGCTACTCGCTGCACAAGTACCCGAAGCTGTTCGTCGCCCATGGCCTTGTGAATCCCGAGGATCCCAAGGTGCATGAACGGCTGCGCTACTGGGTGCGGGAGCATGGCTTTCAGGGCATGCGCTTCAGCCCCATCTACCATCCCAAATCCACCTGGCTCAATTCGAAGGAGCATTACCCGCTGTGGAAGGAAGCCGAGAAACTCGGCGCCGTGTTCAACTACTACATCCTGCCCGAGCAGATGCCCATGCTCGAAGAGATGGCGGGCCGCTTCCCGGGTGTCAAGATCGTGGTCGACCATCTGGGCAAGCCGGATCTCAAGGCAGCCGACCCGTGGCTTGAATTCCGCAAGATGTTCCGCCTGAAGAAATTTCCGCAGGTATGGATTTCGGCGTCCGAGCCCTACGAGCTTTCGATCACCAAGCAGTACCCCTATCTCGATGTGCTGCCTTATTACAAAGCCACCTACGAGGAGTTCGGCGGCAAGCAACTGGTCTGGGGCACCGGCTATCCACGGCCACGGTGGGAACTGCCCATGGATAAAGAACTCGAGTTCGTCGACCGCTACCTCGACATGTATAGCGCCGCCGACAAGGCGCTGATGCTCGGGCGCAACGCACTGCGGATTTGGAAGTTCCCCGGCGCGGGCCGTACGATGTAAGCATGGGAATTGGACCGGGAATTCAGCTCATCACCGATAATTTGATCGACCAGGTTCGTAAGAAAGCGATCGGCTCTCCCCGCCTCCGCCAGAATTACAATTTTCACGAGAGCGCGGAAGAGAATCCGCACCGCTTTTTGAACGTGCTGATCGCGGGAACCTACGTCACCCCGCACCGCCACCTTGAGCCTCCCAAGTCCGAAGGGTTTCTGGTGCTTGAAGGCTGCGCCGCCGCGTTTCTGTTCGACGACGCGGGCCGCGTGACGGACGTATTTCTGCTGTCGGGCGATGGCACGGTGCCCGAACTGCCGGAGGCGTTCAGGGGCCACAAGGTCGCCCGCGGCATCGATCTCGCCCCAGGCATCTGGCACACCATCGTGGCTCTGACGCCTTCGGTGGTCTGTTATGAAGTGAAGCCGGGCCCGTGGGTGCCATCGACCGATAAGGAGTTCGCCGCCTGGGCTCCCGCCGAAGGCGCCGCGGGCGCGCCGGCGTATCTGGAGTCTCTCCTCGACGGCAGCCGCATGACGGCCGAGGACTCAGAACAGCAGCTTGCAGCCGAACCGGACCACCCGTCCGCCGCCATCCATGATGTTCGGGTTTAGGAAGCGGCCAGCCAGCGACGTGCCCACGCTCGACTGAAACGCCGGCATCGCCGGTGCGAACGCGCTGGCGCTGAAGCTGCCAAACTGCGGATGGTTGAACAGGTTGAAGAACTCCGCCTTCCATTCGGTGCGCAGCCGCTCGCCGATTCTTGTGCTCTTGGCGATCGTCGCGTTGAAGTTGTTGGTGCCGGGGCTGCGATAGGTGTTGCGGCCGAGGTTGCCGGTGCGGCAGCCGCTGGGATTGGCCACGCCGTTGCAGGCCGGAAGCTGAATATACATGGCGTCCTCGCGCCGGATGGGCGCGTTCCCCGCGTCGGGATTGACAAAGCCGGTGGCGCTGCGGACATCCGGCACCGCGCGCACGTTGCGGGCGCCGCCAGGGTTAAAGTCGGGTCTGTCGATGGCGCCGCCGATGCCGTCGGCGTCCACGCCGTTGACGATCGAAAGCGGCACGCCCGATTCCAACGCCGCTACGCCCGCCACCTGCCAGCCGCCGATGAGGTGCCCGGCGAAGCCGCGCTGGTTGCGATGGAACGGCAGTTCGTACACCCAGCTGAATACCGCGCGGTGCGTCCGGTCAAACGAAGACAGCCCCTGCTCGAAGCGCTGGCCGCCGTAGATCGTGGGTACGGCGGAAAGCGTGGCCGCCGTGAAGGTATTCCAGTTGAAAATCTCGCTTCCGTTATCGAGGAACTTGGCCCAGGTATGGGCGCCCGTGATCAGCAAGCCGTTGCGGAACCGCCGCCGCACTTCGGTCTGCAGGGAATGAAAATGCGAGCTGCCACCGTTGGTGCGAATCGTGCGGCTGCCTTGCAGATCGTCATAGCGGGACGTCTTTCGCGCCGCCGGAATGGAGGCCGGATCGACGCCCGGGCCGTAGCGGCGCAGGTTGATGGGCACCACCGGATTCAGATCCTCGCTCGCATAGAGCCGCGTCCCCTTGCTGCCGACATAGGAAAGCTCGAACAGAACGTCCGACGGCAATTGACGCTGGAAGCCCGCCGACCAGCGCTGGTAGTAGGGATTCACCAGGTCCTCGCGCACCAGGGTCTGCGCATCGGCCGGCCGCAGAGGGCGTGCCTCCGCGGGCAGGCGGCGCCTGAAATCGCTCAGTCCGCGCGGATTCGCCGTATCGGCGAGCGAGACCAGTTCGGTGGCCACGATATTGGGCGCCGAGGCGGCCGCGTTCGACACGATGTTGTTGTAGAAGCTGTCGTATCCGATCTGATAGCCCATGCGCCACACCGTGCGTTTCTGACCGATCAGCCAGCCAAGCAGCCCGCCGTTGGCCGAAGGCGACCACGCCAGGCCCACCGTGGGACCGAAGTTGTTGTGATCGCCCCGCACGCGGTTGGGCCTTGAATACGGCCCGGTGAAAGTCACCGGGTCGATATTGAACAGGCCCGCGAAGGCCGGCGTCGGCACCGAATTCATCGGCAGCCCGAAGTTCTCATAGCGGATGCCGAGCGTTACGGTCAAAGACTCGCGGATGCGCCACCGGTCCTGCGCGAAGTAGGCCTGGCGGAACATGTCGGGATAATAAACGGGCACCCCGAAATCGAGGAACGCCGAGCCCGACGCGCCGCCAAAGTCGTCGACGAAATTCGCCAGCGATGAGTAAGCCGGCGCCGTTCCGGCGGCCGGGCTGGGCCGATACGTCAGCGTGCCGCGCAGCGTGAAGGGCGCCAATTGCTTGGCGCGCTGCATCGTCAAATCCAAGCCAAACCGCAACTGGTGGCGCCCGCGAATCCAGTTGAGCGTATCCTGCAGGCCGTAGTTGTTGGCGATGCGACCCTGGGGGGCGCGCGCATCCACGCCGATCGCCGAAAGGCTCTGAATGGTAATGCCCGGAAGGGTGAGTCCAAGCGCGTTGGCGGGATCGGCCGGAGAGTCGAGCGTGATGCGGTTATAGGGCAGCCGCAACTCGTTGGTCAGCGAGGGGCTGAAGACGTGCGTATCGGCCACCACCACGTTGTTGTAGCGCTCCTTGAGCGAGGTCTCAAAGCCCTTGAACCCCACCGAACCGCCGGTTGGATCCTTCTCATCGTGGAAAGCGAAACGCGCGCTCAACTGGTTGCGGTCGCTCAACCGGTGATCCATCTTGACGATGGGCTGATGTTCGGAGCGGCGCTGGGCGATGGAGCTGAGATAGGTGCCCACTTCGATATCGGGCCGGCCGGCGCCGAGCGGCATGGAACTGAGCAGCGCGTTCGCATTCGAGCCTTCGGTAGCCGCCAGATAAGCGTCGACATTGGCGTTGCGGCCCTGCGGATAGAGCGACCGCAGCGTGGAGCGCCCATTCGCCGAGAGCGTCACCAGGCTCAGCGACCGCGACGACAACGTGCGCCGCTCCTGAAAGGCGCCAAAGAAAAACGTGCGGTTGCGCACGACCGGGCCGCCCAGGGTGGCGGAAAACCATTGATCGGTGCCGAAGGGCGGATAGCCGCGCCTCTGAATCTCCGGGCTCAGCGACTGCGTGTTGGTGATGGCGTTGAGACGCGTCGACTCCACCAGGTAGGCCGCCGATCCATGCAGGTCGTTGGTGCCCGACCGGATGATGGTGTTGATTACGGCGCCGCCCGCGCGTCCAAACTCGGCGTCGAAATTGCCAGTCTGCACGCTCACTTCCTGAACCGCGTCGGAGTTGGTCAGCTCAAAGGCCTGCCCGGCGATCGAAATGTCGTTGTTCTCGGTCCCGTCGAGCAGGAAGTTGTTCGATCGCCCACGGGCGCCGTTGACCGAAAACGTGCTCACTCCGAAACCGCCGCGGTTCGTGCTCACGCCCGCGAAATTCAACGCCAGTTGGACGGGGTTGCGCGAGGCGTTGGGAATCTGCGTCGATTCCACCGGACTGACCGATCCGCCGCGAACGGGCGCTTCGGTTTGCAGCGCCACGGCGGCGGCCGACACTTCAACCCGCACCGACTGCTCTCCGATTTCGAGTTTCGCGTCCACCGTCGCCACCTGCGCGGCGACGATCGAAAACGGCCGCGTCTCGGAATGCGCGAATCCACCCGCCGTCACGTGGAGCCGGTACGAGCCCGGTTCCACCGCATCGAACCGGTAAAGGCCCGCTTCGTTGGTCCCGGTCTTGCGAATCGTGCTGCGCTCAAGATCCCGCAACTCGACCGCCGCCCCGGCCACAGCCGCGCCCGTAGGATCGGAAACCAGTCCGGTAACGGTCCCCCGGCTGGTCTGGCCGAGGAGTGCGGACATCGAAGCGATAAGAATTCCGAGAAAAAGAGTGGCGTTCATACTTCAAAAAGACTCCCCTGCTCTTATCGTCGGCCCAGATGTTCGTAACAGGTGTGAAAAGCGATGTGAACTCAGCGTGTTTTTACGGCTACCATTCGTACGACGTCGGTTTCCATACGGTTGTACCAATCGGCTTTGGCCTTGATTCTCTCATACGGAGTGATCCAAGTGAGCGCCCGCCACCGCGTTCCGGACGCATTCATTGCGCTGCCGTATGGGGGAGCGGAGGCGGCGGTTGGATTTCAAGTCTTTCGGAAAGGATACTGATCTTGACCCAGTAGACAATCCAACAAACCAGCCCCGCGAGCCAAGTGAGAAGGCCAACTACCGGAATGATCGCAGAAGCCATCAGAATGCACATGGCCAGCCCCAGCTTCTTTGCCGCGGCAGAACCGGATACCGGCAGGCTTCTCTTGACGAACTCGTTATGCAGAGAATTGGACACGCCAGTCACCACAAGGAAGTGCCAAACGATGTTGAACAACGGGATAAGCATCAACCATACTTTTCCCGGAGCCATGGTTCGGGACTCCGTTGAGCAACGTTCCAAGGCTTTGCGAAGCGTGAGGAGGTAGAAGACCGCCGGAAGAAGGATCATGATCGCCATGATCAGCAGGACCAGCAATTCCTGTGGGCCGATCGAGCGCATCGCTATAAGCTAACACAGAAAAATGTGAACTTAGCGTGTCTTTACGGCTACCAATCGTACAACTTCGGTTTCCATACGGTTGTACCAATCGGCTTTGGCCTTGATTCTCTCATACTGAGTAATCTCGAGTGAGTCGAACATCTTCAGCATGCCGTTGCGGCCCACATAGTCGGCCGCGCACTCCATGACGACGACGCCGCCCGGCTTGAGGGAACCCACCACGCGCTCGACGGGCACCAGCGGCATCGCCCAACTGAACAGGATCAGGTCGAAGCGCTCCCGGCCGAAGTCGTAATCGGCGTCCTTGACGGCCGATGTGTGGAGCCGGAGACCCAGCTTTTCAGCGCGTTGCTGTGCGATCCGGACCGCGGCATCGGCCTGGTCGAAGCCCCACACTTCCCAGCCGAGTTGGGCCAGGTAGATGGCGTTGCGTCCCTCGCCCATGGCGTAGTCGAGCGCGACACCGGGCTTGAGGCCGGCGGCCTTCTGCATCAGGAACGCATTGGGGGCTTGATTGAACTCCGGTTCCGGTCCCGTGTAGACCCGGTTCCACATGTCGATCTCAAGAGCCGGACGATGGTCGCGGATCAGGCCCAGCCGCCGCTCGATCTCGATCTCCGGAACCTTTCCGGCGCGGAGGCTGGCGGCATACTGGCGCAGGATTTCGCCGCCCGTGATGGAAGGATTGCCGGCCCGCGCCTTGGGCGTGAAAACGTTGCGGAAGTCCGGATAGAAATCGAAGTCGCGTTTTTGACCGGAAGCGATGGAGCGGAACAGCAGCGCGGCGGCGGCCATCGCCCGCCGGGTCATGACGTCTTTTTCTTTTTCGAGGGCAGGGCGGAAGAGGGCGCCGGCGCGGCGGGCGGAGCCTCTTTCAACAGCCCCTCCACCTGCTTGAAGATGTTCTGCTCTTCGTTTTCGGCAAAGAAAGGATCGTCGCCCGGATACTGCGCCCGCACCATGAACTTACGATCGACAAAGGCCAGTTGCGGCATCATCAGGCGCAGAAACGAAGGATGCTGCATATAGTCGACAACCGGCTTGTGATGCATGGAGCCAACCGGGAAAGTGAGTCCAAACTTCTGGACGTATTCGGCCGCATCGCCGCCTTCGTTGATGGCGATGCCGATGGGTTGGAATCCCTTCGGCCCGAGCTGCTTGTAAACCTTCTCGATCGCCTGCGAAGCCTTCTGGCAGTGGGAGCATGTGGTGAGCAGAAACTCCACCGCCAGCACTTTGCCTTTGTAGGAACTCAACTGGACCGGAGCGCCCTTGAGGTCGAACGTCAGATCCATGGAAGGGCGGGGAAGCTCGGCGGCTTCGAGCCTTGAAGCCGCTGCCAGCGGCAGCAGGCTCCAACAGAAATCTCTGCGATGCATTTTCAATTTCCCTTGGCGGCGACGGTCTTTTTCGCGGCGGCGGTGGTGCTCTTGACGGGAGCGGTGCCCTCATTCAACAGCATCTTGATCTTCTCCCGCAGCGACTGTTCGCCGTGGATGTTTTCATTGCCTTCGGCGGAGGATTGAAAGCGGATCACGCCTTTTTTGTCGATGATGACCACCTGCGGCACCATCATGCGCGCGGTGGCGGGCTGAGCGAGAAACTCGAGCACCTTTTCCCTGGGCGCGACACCGGTGGGGTAGTTCACCTGGAAGCTCTTGATAAACTCCGGCACCAGCATGATGGCGCCTTCGTTGAAGGCGACACCGAGCGGCTGAAATCCCTTCGGCCCGAACTCGGTGTTGAGATTCGACATCACCTGCGAGGTCTGCTGGCAATGGGGGCAGGTGGTGAACAGAAACTCCACCACGCACACCTTCCCCTTGTACTTGCTCAACACGATGGGCGTTCCATCGGCCAGATGGAACTTCAATTCAGGAGCGGGCCTCGGGACGGCGGGCGCGCTTTGGGCCACGGCGGCTGCCGGCAGGCTCACAGCCAGTGCGACAACGGCAAGGGTACGGCAATTCATAAGAAATCTCCAGCGGAAACTACCCGATTTTAGCAAGGTACACGCCCTCCTACGGAGCCGTTGGCAGGCCCTCCGTGCTTAAGACGCGGGCGCCGTCGAGCCAGGTACGGAAAAATCCATCCTCGCTGCGGCCGGTCACTTCGCTCTCCGAGTCCCTGGCCACCTCCAGCTTCTTCCACTTCCCCAGTTGCACTTTCTTGTAGAGATCGAAGAAACGCCGGGCGGCGGCTTCATCCTCCCACTCGGAGGCATAAATCAGGGCCGCTTGGGTTCGTTCCGCATTTTCCACGATGCGAAATTGCGCTCCGCGCCAGGCCGCGGCGGCCTGGGATTGTTCGGCATCGGTGTACTGGCGGAGCATGATCTCGTGATCGAACTCGCCCACGGTGCCGTAGACCAGTTCCTTCGAACCTTTCCATTTCACGCTCGGAAGCTTTGGCGTCGAGGGCGCGGTGCGGTCGAAATACTTTTCCGGATGCAGAATCTGCTGGGAGCTGACCGGCGGACGGCGGAATACCTCGCTGAAGCCTTCATCGCCGAGCTTCATGAGGACGGCGTGCTGGAACAGGAATCCCTTGGTGTAGGGAAACAGCAGCGATTCCTTGAGATAAAGCGGCGCCGATTCAAATACCGGAAACGTGCTGCCGGAGCCGGCCGAAAGACGGCTCATCGATTCGACCATGTCGGGCGCCTTCTTCAGCGAGGCGCCCATCTGCCTCACCACCCATTCCGACATCAGCCAGGTGGCCTGGCCTTCCATGACCGCCTGGCGGGCGAGCGCGCCATCGTCGCTTTTGCCTTTCTTGAAAATGTAGTGTTCGAGATTGAAATGGGAGTCGGCCAGGGCGTGCGCCAGCTCGTGAACCAGCACGGGCCGCTGCATCATGGAAGCGCTGGCGTCGAGCAGGAACAGCTTCTTGCGCCGGTAGTCGTAGAAAGCCGCCGCCTGTTCGGTGAGCAGATCGACGGTGATCTTACGCAAGTCGAAATCGGCGGGCGCAAGACCGAATTTCTTGAGTGTCAGCTCTTCGGCGCGGATCTCTTCCGGCTTCGCCACTTCCTTCATCCGCTCATCGAGAAAGGCCTTGAGCTTGTCCTTGGTGATGGTGCTCGAATCGACTTTGGCGGGCGGCTTGAGGCCCGTGAATTTCCCCAGTTCGGCCAGGATCTCGCCGATTTCATTGAAAATGTCGGGGGCTTGCTGGGCCGCCGGAAGCGTCCAAGCCAGCGCCAACATCCAGGCCGTCAGACGGCGCATGCATCCTCCTGCCGTTCTACCCAGCGGCGGAAACCCGAGACGCGGGTGCTGTAGGCCAAGGCCGCCGCCAGACATAGCATCGCGCCGCCAAACATCACCCAGCGCGCGCCGTACTTTTCCGCCAGAATTCCTGAAGCGAGACTGCCGAACGGAACGAAGCCGCTGGCTACCATAGAGTATAGTGCGGTGACACGGCCGCGGAACTCATCGGGCACGATGCTCTGGATCAGCGAATTGCCGCTCACGTTCTGCCTCACGATGCTGAAGCCGATGAACAGATTGATGGCGAGCGAAAGCCAGTAGGCGCTGGACCAGGCAAACAGCGCCATGCCCGCCGCCATGCCGAACGTGCTCCAGTGCATGACCGAAGGAAGCTCGCGGATGCCTTTGTGGCGCGCCAGTTCGAGCACGCCCGCCAGCGCCCCGGCGCCGATGCAGCCCACCATGAAGCCGAGACCCGCGGAGCCTTTGTGAAAGATGCCGTCGGCGAAAAAGGGGCCGAGCGCGAGCACCGGGCCATAGGCGATGTTCATCACGCCGGCGAGGGCAAGCAGCGTCAACAGTTCCCGCGTGCGCCAGGCATAGCGGAAGCCGTCGAGAACCGTGCCCCCGGCGCCGTGCCCGGCCGCGCGGACCGCCGGTCCCATCCGCAGCAGGCATACAATGAGGGCGACGAAGCTGGCCGCATTCAGCAGGAAGCAGATTCCTTCCCCAAACGCCGCCACGGCGAGGCCGGCCAGGGATGGGCCCAGCACGCGCGAAAGATTGAACATGGCCGAGTTGAGCGAGATGGCGCTGATCAGATCCTCACGCCCCACCATGTGCATGAACATGGTGTTCCGCGCGGGCAGATCGAAGGCGTTGATAATGCCGACGCAGGTGGCGAGCGCGAGTACCTGGTTGGGCGTAACGCGCCCGCTGAAGGTGAGCGCGGCCATGGCAAGCGCCTGCAGTAGCGCCAGGCTTTGCGTCACCAGCACGATGGTCTTGCGCGGGAACCGATCGGCGGCGAGTCCGCCCAGCGGCCCGAGCAGCAGCACCGGAATATGCGTGAAGAACAGCGTCAGCCCCAGCATCGTCTCCGAGTGCGTGAGCCGGTACATCAGCCAGCTTTGAGCGACGCCCTGCATCCACGTTCCGATGAGAGAGACGCCGTGGCCGGCCGCGTAGAGACGGAAATCGCGATGGCGCAGGGCGCGCAGACTGGATCGCCATCCGGAGGTGGGAACAAGCGAGATACTTCCTTGGTACCATAGGAATTCGTCTTCATTGCGAACAGAAAGACCCGAGGAGATCACGTTTTGGCCGAAGAAAAGCAGCTTTACAAGACCGAGTCGATGGGCAGCGGCACGTTCATCATCAGCAAGCCGAAGCGCAAGGCGCGCAAATGGCGCCAAAGCCGGGTGCGCAAACGCCGCCGCGCCAAGCGCAGGTAAGCGCCAGGGGAATCCGGCGT
>CADEFT010000017.1 GCA_902826685.1 uncultured Acidobacteriota bacterium | reverse complement strand
GATTCTAAATGCCTTACCTGCCGTCAACACCGCGAAGTGCGAAAGACAGGCTAAGGGTTTTCGAGGTTTCAGACTGAGACTGCGCTCATAATTGTGCAAGAACGCGAGTAATGGCCGCCACGAAAGCCCAAAGTCTCGACGCCGGGGCACGCTGAGCCCCCGAACCCGAGCGATGCCACGACAGCCCTATGCACTGCTGGCGCCGCTCTAATGGGAGTGTTACCCTTGGTCTGGAGTACGCGACAACGCGGTGAACTTAGCATGAACGCAGATCCGGCACCGGTGCAAAAGGTCGAAGCGGTCTATGAGCAGGGCGTTCTTCGTCCGCTGGCACCGCTGAGACTCAGCGACCAAGAGCATGTCGTTATCTCTGTGCATCGGGTTGCCGCGGCGGTGGCGTCTGGAACCCGGCTAGACGAACAGCGGTGGCTGGATCGTCACGGACACGAGTATCGCGGCCAATGGGTGGCAATCCAAGGTGAGAGGCTGATTAGCCATGGCTCCAAGGCTGCGGCCGTATTGGAGGCCGCTCGTCGGCTCGGCGTACAACGGCCCGTTCTCACGCAAGTTGCCGACGACTTCGGCCTACCGTCCGCTGGCTGGCTTTGATGTTTTCGCTCGAGTTCACCGGCGATTTCGTTTACTCATCCCAAATCGACGGCATTCGTCTTCCCGTCACTCTTCGAGCGGGCGGCAACGAGCTTGAGATCTTCGCCTACGTCGATACTGGCGCGACTTACTGTCTATTCCAACGAGAGTATGGAGAGCTACTAGGCTTGAACGTGGAAGCCGGACAGAGACTCGCCTTCTCCACCGTAGCAGGCAGCGTAGAAGCGTACGGTCACATGGTGAATCTGGAATGCCTCGGCCTCTCAATGGAGTCCGCAGTGTTTTCTTTGCGAACGAGCGTATTCAGAAGAACGTCTTGGGACGGAACGGCTGGCTGAACCGCATTCGGCTGGGTCTCGTGGACTATGATCGGCACATCTTCCTCGCGCCGTACGATCTGTGATCCATCCAACTGTGCCCGAACTGTGCCAAAACCCGATCCGTTGAACCGTCAGGAGTTACGCCGTGAGATCGCGGTAGGAGCGTTAAGTCGTTGGAAAATCATGGGATCCGACGGAACTGGCGGACAGGTTGGAGGCTTGGCACATGTTTCACACGCAGGAGGTCACAGGTTCGAGTCCTGTCGCGCCCACCATTCCAGTTGAATTCCGCCAACAGCGCAGCGATCGCCTTGACGGTCGAAACTACGGCTCCGCCTGCACGGCGGGCTTCTCATAGCTATCCACGATCTTCGGCCGCTCCCCTCCGGTCGATATCCCCGCCGCCACCATCAGCTTGGTAATCGCCTCAATGGTCGGCGTATCGGGGCGGGGAAGGCGGCTGATGTAACCTTCGGCGATGAACAGCGGCGTTCCACCGGCTTTATTGGGCTTGCTCCAAACCTGTGGATTGGCGCCCCGTTCGGCCAGCAGTTTCACCACCAGCGGACTGATGTTGAACGCGGCTCCGTGCATGGCGGTATCGCCGTTGTTGTCCACCGCGTTGACGTCGGCCCCTAGGTCGAGCAGCATCTTCACGGCTTCGAGCGCCTCGCTCTCTTCGCCGGCTTCCTCCTGAGGCTCGTTGGTGCCGACGCCGGCTGCCGCCATCAGCGGCGTGGTGTTGGCGAAGTTCGCGAGCAGAGGATCGGCACCCAATTCGACCAGCAGCCGCATCAGCGGAATATCCACGTGGTCGGCGGCGAATAGAAATGGCGTCGCCCCCTCGGACCCGATGCTCGACCAGGTGGCGGGCTGCTTGGGTGTACCTTTGGGCAGGCGAAGGTTTACGTTTGCGCCCCGCTTCACGATCTCGCGCACGAAGCCGAGGCTCGAAAGCCGGCCCGTGCCCGCCGCCGGAGCGGGATCGCTCGTATCGCTTGAATCCGGCCGCCGCACACCGGCGAGCATGTGAAGGGGCGAGAAGCCCGTACGAACGTCGTTGGGATCGGCGCCGGCTTCGATCAGCGCGATCGCCAACTCGAAGTGGCCGTTCTGCGCCGCCAGCATCAGGGGCGTCGTAGGCGGTCCCGTGGCCGCGCCTCTACGCGAGCGGCCCGCGGCCCGCTGCATCATCGCCTTCGGATCGGCGCCGGCCGCCAGCAGCGCGCGCACGGTATCGAGATGGCCGCCACGAACGGCGAAGAAGAAGGCGTTGAATCCGGAGTCGAGGGTCGTGTTGAGCCCGGCCGCGGCCTCAAGCAGGACGCGCACGACCGCGGTGTGCCCCTCGGCCGCCGCCCACATCAGGGCCGTCTGGCCGAGCCTTTCGCGTACCTTCGGATCGGCGCCGCGCTCAAGCAGCGCCTTCACCGTCTCGACACTGCCCGCCCGCGCCGCCAGCATAAGGACGGATTCCCCGCCTTTCAAGGTGGCGTTCGGATTGGCGCCCGCCTCCAGCAATAGCTTCACCAGAGCCGCGTTGCCGTTGGTGCAAGCCTGTACCAGCGGCGGCACGCCATAGCGATTCACGGCGTTAACATTGGCGCCCGCCCGCACGAGCATGGCAGCCGTCTCGGCATCGTCGTGATACACGGCCCAATGCAACGCGGTCGTTCCGTCGGCCTGCGTGGCGTTCACGCCGGCGCCTTCCGCTAGCAGTTTGCGAACGCCCGTCTTGTCGCGGAGTTCCACCGCGTCGGGGAGCGAGGCGCCTAAGGCGAGGCCGGCGCCCAGCAGTATCCATCCACTTATCTTTTGCCAGTGCATGCGCGTCTCCTAGGCGACGACTCGCTCGAAGAGATCTTCGACTTTTCCCGTGCTGTCCATAAACGAGTCCAGAGGAATGCCCACGCGGTCAAGCAGCGTGAGATGGAGGTTGGCCAGGTTCGTTCCTTTCTCAAACCGGATATGCCGGCCGCCCTTCAGTCCAGTGGCGGCGCCGCCGGCGACGAGAATCGGAAGGTTCTCATGATCGTGAAGGCTCGGATTGCCCATGCCGCTGCCATACAGGTAGACCGAATGATCGAGCAGCGAACCGTCGCCGTCGGGCGTGGCCTTCATCCTTTGCAGAAACGCGGAAAACAGCGAAACATGGTAGGTGTTGATCTTGGCGATCTGCGCCACCTTCACCGGATCGTTACCGTGGTGGCTGGTGGGATGGTGCGGGTCCAGCACGCCGATTTCCGGGTAGGTACGGTTGCTCTGCTCGCGCGTGAGCTGGAAGGCGATGACGCGGGTGATGTCGGCCTGGAAGGCCAGAATCTGCAGGTCGAACATGAGCTTGGCGTGGTCGGCGAAGGCCGCCGGAACGCCTACCGGCCGGTCGAGATCTGGCGTCTTGTTGTCGGCCGCCGCTTTCTCGGCACGCTCGATTTCGCGCTCCACCTGGCGAACGCTGTCCAGATATTGATCGAGCCGGGCGCGGTCGGAAACGCCCACCCGCTGCTTGAACCTTGCGATATCCCGGGTGAACGAATCGAGCAAACTCGCCCGATGGCGCAACGCCGCACGCCGTGCCTCCGCATTGCCGCCCTCGCCGAACAAGCGTTCGAAGACGACCCGCGGATGCGCTTCGGAAGGAAGCGGCGTGGTCGGCGACGACCAGGAGAGGCAGTTCTGATAGACGCACGAATAGCCGTTGTTGCAGACGCCGGCCAGCGGGTTCAAATCCATGGCCAGTTGCAGCGAGGCCACCTGCGTCTGGCGGCCCAGTTGGTTGGCGGCGATCTGGTCGACCGTGGTCCCCGAAAAATAGTCCGAGCTTTCGGTATGCTTGGCGCTGGCCGCGCTCAGAAAGGCCGAATTCGATGTGTCGTGAGTACCCGGATAGGCGCTCGGCAAGCGCATGTTCGTGAGGACCGTCACCTGATCCTTCACCGGTGCCAGCGGAGTGAGGATCGGGGATAGCTGGTCGAGCGTTCCCTGGCCGGGCGGGGTCCAACGTGCTTGATCGGAACCCATGGGAACGAAGACGAAGCCAAGCCGGGGAACGGGCCGCGCGGGCGTCTGCGCCCAGGCCGTGGCGGCTGGTATCATCGCGTCCAGCAAAGGCAGAGCCAGAGACGCGCCTGCGCTTTTCAGCAGCGTCCGTCTGGGAATCGCTTTTTTCGTCAGGAACATTCGCGTTGTCCTTTACCTTTTACCAGCTACAGAAGTTACTTCGGCGCGCCGCATTTGAAACGGGACGCTCTTGACGATTCCGAGGATGATGGACGAGAACCGGTACTCGTCCTTGGCCGCGCCGCTCACGATCCTGCGAATGGCCGGTGCGTCGTAATGCTCGACGCCACGTCCCAGCGCAAACGTCAAAAGATTTTCCGTCAAGGCGGCGACGAACAGTTCCGGCCGGCGCAGCAGCGCCTCTTCGAGTCCATCGATGCCGTGGAACTCCTTGCCGCCGGGCAGCGCGCCCGAAGCGTCGACGGGCTTGTCTTCCACTTCGAGCTCGCGCCACTGCCCCACGGCATTGAAGTTTTCGAGCGAAAAGCCCACCGGGTCGATGGTGCGATGACAACTCGCGCATACGGCGTTGCTGCGATGGGCGGCCAGCCGCTCCCGCATCGGCAGGTTGGCGGCCATGGTGCTCTCGTCGAGCGCGGGCACGTTTGGCGGCGGGGCCGGCGGCGGCGCGCCCAGGATGTTGCGCAGCACCAGCACTCCGCGAAGCACCGGCGACGTCCGGGTGGCATAAGAGGTGACCGACAGCACGCTGCCCTGCCGCAGCAAGCCGCCGCGTCTGCTCTCAGGCCCGAGCGTTACGCGGCGCATGCGGCTGCCGTAGACGTTGGGGATTCCATAGTGCCTGGCCAGCCGCTCATTCAGAAACGTATAGCCCGGCTTGATGAAGGTGCGCACGGGGAGATCCTCGCGCACCACGCTATCGAAGAAGAGTTCGGTCTCCTGCCGGAACGCCTGGCGCAGGTTGTCGTCGAAGTCGCGGAAAAGATTGCCGCTCGGATTGACCGCGTCGATATTACGCAGCCGCAGCCATTGTCCCGCGAAATTGGAGGCGAGATTGAACGACCGCCGGTCGGCGAGCATCCGGCGCGCCTGTTTCTCAAGCTCTCCCGGTTGGCTCAACTTACCCTGAACGGCCGCGTTCAGCAGCTCATCGTCCGGGACGCTGCTCCAAAGGAAGAACGACAGGCGCGACGCCAGATCCAGATCGCTCATCCGGTAAACGCCGCTCGCCGGGATCTTTTCCGGATCGCTTTCCACGCGGAACAGGAAGGCCGGGTTGGTCAGCACGGCGGTCAGCGCGGCCGTGATGCCCGAATCGAAATCGCCTTCGGCTCGCGCCTTTCGATAGAACGCCATCGGTCCGTCCACGTCGGCCTTATCGACCGGCCGGCGGTAGGCGCGCCGCGCCAGCGCCGATAGAATCGTCTCCGCGCATTTCTCCTCCTCGCCTTTACCGCTTCCGGCCGGCTGGCATACGAACAACCGGCGGCGGCTCGGCGTATCTCCGGCTCCCTTGGCCGCATACGGCCCGGTGACGGCGATCTGGTCGATGGCGGGCGCGGTGCGCGGATGCCGCCGGTCGTTGAAGCGCGACGCGGTAGGCAGCCTCACCGTTTCGATGAGCGAGGAGCCCTCCTTAGCGAAAGTGACGGCGATGTCGTGCGGGCCCGCCTTCACCGCGATGCGCGCCTTCAGCGGCTTTTCATTGAGGATTTCGCTACCGATCGAGGCGCGCGATACCGTGAACGTGTGTACGGTTTCCCGGTCGAGCAACAGCAGCATCTCGTGCGCCCGGCCATCGCGCAACCCGCTGACGACTCCGGCCAGGTCGCGCATGAGCGAGATTTGAATCTCGTACTCGCCGTCCTGAGCGAACGTATAGACCTTCGACAGGCCGCCGCGCGTGCCGATCGGCATTCCCGGCAGTTGATCTTCCTGCGTCAGATCGGCGGGCAGGGCGATGGTATCGCTTTCAAGCGACGGCGCGCTGCCCACCGCCAGGCGGCTGATCTTCTGAGCGGCGGAGATGTAGCGGTTCAGCAGAGTGGCCGGCAGATCGCCCACGTTGACGTTGTCGAATCCGTGGCCGCTCTCATCGGCGGGCAGCATCGATGTGGCGTCGACGTCGAGCGCCAGCAGGTCCCGGATCGCGTTCTGATACTCGGTTCGATTCAGCCGGCGCAGCGTTTCCGTGCGCCCGGGATTCAGCCTTGCCGCCGCCGCCCGATCGAGCGAAGTTTCAAGCGAGGTCAACACGGTGCGGCGCTCGGCGTCGGGAGGCTGCGGCGCATTGGGTGGCGGCATCATCCCCGTTCGCAGCTTGCGTACCACTTTCTCCCATAGTTCGGGCTGCGCATCGATTTTGGATAGTTCGGCCTTTGACAGGCTGAGGCCGGCGCTCTTTACCTTCTCGTTGTGGCAGGCGCCGCAGTAGCGATTCAGAAAGGGATCCTGCCCCGCGGCCGGCACACAAAGCACGAGCGACGCGGCCAATCCAGCCCGCGGCTTGCCGGGAAACGACAACGTGTCCGTCATCTCTGCCATTTTATGCTAAAAGTTCAGTACCGCTCCCACCTGCATCAGCCGCGAACCGCGCGTGCCCAGCAGCCGGCCAAAGAAGTTATCGTTGCGGCTGGTGCGCAGACCGGAAAGATTCGTATGATTCAGCGCGTTGAACATATCGGCGCGGGTTTGCAGTCTCATCGCCTCGCGGACCGGGATGGGAAAAGACTTCGACACGCTGAAATCGAGATTCCACTGGCCCGGCTCGCGGATGGAACCACGGCCGACGTTGCCCGGCCGGATGGGCGCGCCGGAAGCGCTCGCGACCGGAATAAGCTGGAAGACGGCCGGATTCAGGTATTGCAGCGTGTTGCGGTAATCGTCGAACTTGACCGGTCCGCCTCCGATGAACTCGCCGCGCTGGCCTGGAATGGAAGAACTCTGCGTGACGGTCACCGGCAGCCCGGTGTTGGCACGGAAGATCCCCGATAGCTGCCATCCGCCGAGGGCGGCTCGCACAGCCCGCTGGCTCGAAAGCGCCGGCAACTCGTAGACCCACCCGGCCGTGAACACATGCACCAGATCGTAAGAGGTAGGTCCATAGTCGGAGCGGAGATCGAAGAACTCCTGATTCAGCGTGTTGCTGTTCTCACCGGCAAACCAGGCGCCGAAGTCTCCGCTGGCGGTGCCGAGGCCCTTGGACCAGGTGTAGTTCACGTCCAGGCTCATGCGGTTGGAGAAGCGTTTCTTGAGCGACGACTGCCAGGAGTAGTAGCTCAGGCTCTGCGAATTATCGGTGTAGATGGGTTGGGAGAGATTGGGATTAGGCCGCAAGCCGGTGAGGCGATCCACGCGATTGCCGGCGCGGAACAGGATAAGCTTCACGCCGCGCGTTCCCACGAACCCCGTATTGAGAACGAGAGAGCGCGTCAATTGGCGTTGCACGTCGAGGCTGAACTGCATCGTGTAGGGCGCCTGCAGATTCGTATCGAAGATCTGAAACACGTTGCGCGGGGTCGATCCCGCTTCCTGCGCCAGTTGCTGCACCTGCTGCAGGAAGTCGGCGTTGAACATCGGCCAGCGGACGTTGAAGCGGGAGATGCTGGCCGGGCCGATTTCCTGGCGGGAAGGAATGTTGGGGGCGATGGCGGTGGCGAACCAGCCGATCTCCGCCGTGTTGGGCGAAAACATGGCGCCGAACCCGCCGCGGATCGCCGTCTTGCCTTCTCCATCGGGGTTGTAGGCGAAGCCAATCCGGGGACCGAGGTTCATGGCGTCGTGGTTGAACGGCTTGTCCACGGGCATGAAGGGCCCCACCCGGAAAGCGCCGTCCATCGTCAGGAAAGAAGGGTTGTGCAGGCCGGCGGCGGGCGTCCCCTTTTTGCCGACCGAGCGGAAGTTCGAGTAGAAGTCGTAGCGCAGTCCCAGATTCAGAGTCAGCTTGGGCATGACCCGGAAATCGTCCTGGAAGAAGGCGCCGAATCCGTACGTTCGCATGTCGAAATCGCCGTTGCCGAAGGTGACCGTGGCGGAGCTGGGCGCGTTTCTCAGCATCGAGTCGAGAGTGGGATAGAACAGGCCGGCGTTTTCGGGATTGTTGCGCGTCCCGATCAGATAGGTATAGTTGCCGCCGAACTTCAGGAAGTGGCGGCCCGCCGATCGCGCGAATTTCTGCGAGAAGGAAAACAGCGGACCTCCGGAGCGATTGGCCTCGGTGGTGGGGCCGCCGATTCCAAATCCGGTGGTGAAGCGGGGAATGCTGCGCGCGCCGGTGAATTCCTCGTCGGGACGATTGGGATCCTTCTGGTTGAAAAACGCGTCGCCGCGCAGTTGTGTAGCCCGCGTATAGCCAAACCGGGTTTCCGAGACGAAGCGCACTTTGCTGATGGTTTGATTGACGCTGATCCGGTTGAGGCTGTTGGTCCATGACCGGTCGTTGTTGAGGAAAGGCGAGGGAATGAACCGCAGCGGGGTTCCATGATTGAACGTCACCGCCAGGCGGCTGGTGGAGGAGAACAGGATGTCTCCCTTGAGGTCGATATGATCGTCGTCCCGCCGGCCGGCCTGGGCCGCGCTGTACAGTCCTACGATCGCATTGGGCGCGACGGGCTGATTGGGCGACGGATAGGCGTCGAGCGTCATTTTGTAAGCGGGAACGGCCGCCAGCAATTGGGCGCGCAAGCTGTCGGTGGGCACGTTCCCTTGAACGAAAGCGCCCTCCCTTTCGCGATACCCTTCGTAGACGCCAAAGAGGAAAATCTTGTCTTTCTTTACCGGCCCGCCCAGCGAGCCTCCGAATTGATTGAACGTCAGTGGCGCTTTCGTGGCCAGAGTCTGAAGTCTCGCGTTCAGGGCGCGGTTTCTGTGGTTCTCAAACAGGCTTCCGTGCCACTGGCTGCTTCCGGACTTCGAGATCAGATTCACCTGCCCGCCGATGGCATTCTCATATTCGGCGGGAATCACGCCCTTTACCGCGCTGACCTCCTGGATGCCTTCGATGCTCATGATGTCCACCAGGTTCGGAGCCTGATAGACGCCGGGGCTGTTGGCGCCGGTGTTGCCGCTGGCGTTGGTTCCATCGAGCGACCACTGGGTGCCGTTGGTACCGATGCCGTTCATGTTCACGCCGGTCGAGCTTCCTGTACTCGGGACGGCGCCGGCCGTGAGCACCAGGATTCGCGTGAAGTTCCGGTTCTGCAAAGGCAACTCGCGCATCTCGCCGGGTTGAAACGTCTTCAACTGCTCAGACGATACGGTGTTGACCAGGGACCCGGTCCCTTCCACTTTGACGCTTTCCGAGACCTGCCCCAATTGCAATGTGTGCGTCATGCGGGCCTGCTGCGCCGCCGAGAGGTTGATGCCGGCGACGGTGAGTGCTTTGAACCCGGCGGCTTCGATCCGCAGCGTGTACGCGCCGGGGGGAACGAAGGCGAACACGAATTCTCCGCCGCTGCCGGATTTCTGCACGGCCACGGCTCGCGTGCCTTCGTTGGTGAGGGTTACGCTGGCGTCGGCGATGGCGGCTTCGGATGGGTCGGTAACGGTTCCGTGGAGGGTGGCTGTGTTGGCTTGAGGTAAAGCCGCGCCGGGATTCAACAGCGTCAGCGCTGCCGCCAGAACAAGTGAACGATAGCTTCCAAACATCGGATGCTCCTTGTGTAGGAGACTCTATATGCGCGGTTCCCCTCTCGTCAACTGATTGGATCAGCGAAGTATCTCCAATGTCACGATGCCGCCGGCAACCAGTAGGCCGAATGCATCGTCTTCAGCGGGCCGTTGGGCGGAGCAATTGTTCGGTGACCCTTCGACGAACCGGACCTGGAAATCCGCGCAGGTGAGTTCCATCACGGTGCGGGCGGTGATGCGCCGGTTGTCGGGCGAGCCCTGCGGTCCACCACCGACAAGCCGCCGCGAATCGATGCGGCGAACCCGCAAAACTGGACATGTTTGCGCCGACGTCTGCTATCTTCGAGTGCTCAACTGGCGAAGGCCGGACGGGCCTTGACTTGCCAAGGTATCAGCGCTCGATTTCAACTTGACGACAGCTTGATGAACGTCTCGCGGCCAACGATCGCGAATCAAAACTGGAAGCGAAGCCCGAACTGCATCTCGCGGCCCAATTGGGCGCTGGTGATGCGGCCGAAATTGCCCGAGCTGATCTCGAGCGTCGGCGGATTGAAGGCCGGCGTGTTGGTGAAGTTGTAGCTTTCCCATCGGAACTGGACCTCTTTTCGCTCGCCGATGGGGAAGTTCTTGAACACGGCAAAGTCGAGATTGGTCAGCCCAGGGGCGGTGAGTACGTTCCGGCCGCTGGTGCCGTAGTGGCCGCGGGCGGTGAGGAAGGCCGAGGTGTCGAACCACCGTTGCAGCGTCCGTTGACCGGAGGCGAGATTGCCATCGGAAAGCCGGTCCGGCCGGCGGTTGCAGCGCGGGCATCCATCGTCCACCGGCGCCACGCTTTGAGTGGGATGCATGGGCAGCCCGGTTTCGAGGCTCAGCGAGCCGTTCATTTGCCAGCCGCCCAGCAGTTGGCCCCGGAAGTCGCGCTTCCCGCGATAGAACGGCAATTCCCACAGGAACGCCGTGGTGGCGCGATGGCGCTGATCGGTTTCCGCCAATCCTTTCTCCAGCCGCCAGGCGTACGGATTGTTGTGACGCTGCGCGCCGCAGCAGGCGAAGGAATCGAACATGGTCTTTGAGAAGGTGTAGGTTTGCAGGAACGTGATGCCTTGCGCCATCCGCTTTTCGGCTTTCATCAGCAGCCCGTGATAGCTGCCCGAGGCGTCCAGTGAGATGTTCTCGATCGGCCCCCAATCCGGATAGATGCGCCGCGTGGTTCCTTGCACATAAGGATTCACGGTGCGCGGCGAATCGAAGTGGGCGGACTTCGAGCCCATGTATCCAACCTCTACCAGTACGGCCTTGGGCAGCATGCGCTGGATATTGAAATTCCACTGCTGCACGTCGCCGACGCCGCGCTTGGTGTCGGCGGAATTGATTTCCGAATTGATATTTAAAGCGGCGGCCTGATCGGCGGTGCGCATGCGAATCCGCACCACGCCCGCTGTGTTGAGCTCGTTGATGTTGAGATTGTTGGGCGGGTTGGCGGCTAAAGCGGGTACGAACATGTTCATCATGTTGACGTTGTAGAACACGCCGTAGCCGGTGCGGATGACCGTGCTGTTGCCGCCAAACGGCCGCCACGCAAAGCCGATGCGCGGCGCGAAGAGTTTCTTGCTCGGGTCGTTCAGCGGGCCTCTGGTCAATACGGCGGGAAACAACTCCTGCCGGGTGAAATCGAAATTGCGGGACTGGCCGCCAATGTCGGTGATCGCCGAATTGAACTCGTACCGCACTCCGATGTTCATGGTGAGCCTGGGTGTGAGCTTGACATCGTCGGTGACATAGCTGTGCGACCGCCAGAAGCGGGTACGCGGAAACGTGCCCGGATCGGCGCCCGGCGGAAGCTTGTCGGTGAACCCGAGCCGCACCTGTTGCGGCTGATCGAGCAGGAAGTCCGCCCAGGCCAGCCGGCCGCGTTCGTTACCCGCCACTCCGGGCGCGGTGCCGGCGTGAATGCCGGTGAAATCGAAGGCGCCGCGCACGAAGCTGATGGTCCGCCGGTCGAGCCGCAGCATCGTGAATTCGCTGCCGATCTTTACCGAATGCTTTCCCCTGGTGAACGTAATCTGGTCGGAGATTTGCCGCGACTCATCCCAGATCGTATTGATGTCGGCGGTGCCGAGCCCGGAGACGATTCCGCCAAGCCCGATGCTGGGCAGACCCGTATCGCTTGGGGCATTGGTTTGTCCGGGGATTCCAAGGTCCCTCAGGATATTGAACGTGGTGCCGCTGACGTCGTCGTTGGTCTTGAAGATATCCCGGTTGTAGGAGATTTTGAAAACGTTGAGCCAGGTGGGCGTCAGCACGCGCGTGTAATTGACGGTCGCGTTCTGTTGCCGCCGAGGGCGCCGGTTTACGAAGAACGGGTGCGGGTTGATCGGGAACACCGGCAGTTGAACCGTCTGAATGCCGTAGCGTCCAAAGAGCCGGTTCCTGTCGTTGAAGTTGTGATCGATGCGCGTGAAATACTGATCGTCGTTGTCGCGGTTCCGGCTCACGCCGTAGAAATTGTTACTGCCGTCGAACTGGGACGAACCGAAGTTGGGCGCCGGCCAGAACTGCGCCAGCTTCGTCGATATGGGCGAGATGCGGCTGGCCGGAATCTGATTGCCCGGAAACGGCGTGCCGGAATCCAGATCCAGAATGGGAATCATCGATCCATCCGCCCGGCGGAAGAAGGTTTCGGTAAGATCGCCGGCCTTCATCCGGGCCGAAGGATAGGTGCCGAATCCCTGCGTGCTGCGGCGTTCGCGGTAAAGCTCTCCGTTGAAGGTGAAGAACGTCTTGTTGCGGCCGTTATAGAGTTTTGGGATCCACACCGGCCCGCTGACCACACCGCCGAAGGTGTTGCGGCGCAGCGGCTGCTTCTTCGAGCCAGGTGCATCGAAAAAGTTATGAGCGTCCAGCACGTCGTTGCGCAGGAACTCAAACAGCGTGCCGTGCAATTGGTTTGTGCCGGGCCGGATTGTGGCGACGATTTGCGCGCCCGATTGCGTGCCATATTCGGCCGAGTACCAGCCCGCTTCGACGCGGAACTCTTCGATCGCTTCCACCGAAGGCCGCATCCGCACCGCGCCGTGGATGGACGTTCGTAGCGGTGCGCCATCCAGATAGATGGCGTTGTTCTGGACCTTCTGGCCCATCGCCGCCACGCCGAACCCGGGTCCGAAGCCGCTGGTGGTGACCGACGATGCCGGTCCGCGGCTCATTCCCGGCGCAAGCAACGCCAGCCGGAACAGATTGCGATTGCCGGGCAGCGGGAGCTCGCGGATCTTGGCGGCGTCCATCACGGTGCCGATGGTTGCATCGTCGGTGGCCACCGACAGCGCCTCGGCGTTTACGCTGATCTGCTGCGTCACTTCGCCCACTTGAAGCTTGACGTCGACACGCTCGCGCTGGTCGACCTGCAGCGCGACTCCGCGCACGGTGGTCTTGCGGAATCCTGTCATTTCCACCGTCAGGTCATAGCGGCCGATCTCAAGCGCGAGTACTTCGAACAGTCCGCTGCCGTTGGACTTGACCGTCCACCTTTGCTGCGTGCCAATGTTAACTACGGTGATGGAGGCCGCTGGGATGACGGCGCCCGATTCTTCTGTGATGGTGCCCAGTATGCTGGAGCGCCCCTGCGCGAACAACGTGGCGGCAGTGAGAACGAAGAGCGAAATGAATCTGATCATGTGCCTTCCTTGTCACGGTTTGCGCCATCGTATCACCTTCACCCCAGCGCTTCCACAATCGTGTCGATGTCGCGGTCGTTGTTGAAGACCGATACCGAGAAGCGGATGTGGTTGCCGAAGCGCCCCACCGTCAGCGCCGAGTTGGGTCCGGTCAGCAGGATCTTCGCCTTGCTCGCGCGGATCTTCCGCCGCACCGCTTCGGCGTCTTTGCAGAGAAACGTCACGATCGAAGACGGTGCGCCGCGCGGAGTGATCGGCGTGTAGCCGAGCGGCGGTAGTTCCTTCTGAAGCCTTGCGATCAAGCGATCGGCATGCGCGCGGATGTTGGCGACGCCGATCCGCGCCATGTATTCGAACGCGGCATGCTGCGCGGCGTAGGTGATCACCGATGGCGTGCCGCAATCGAACGCGCCGATTCCCTGGGCCGCGTGATTGATCAATCCGCTCGCTCCCGGCGCCGGCGTGGCGACCCACGGCTCGTAGTTGAAGTCGGGATGACCCGTGAACTCGGTGGGCTTGACCGCGCTGCCGATCAGGTCCTCTTTGATGTACAGAAACCCGAAGCCATGCTCGCCCTGCAGCCACTTGTACATGGCCGTCGAAGCGAAGTCGATGCCCATGGCCTTTACGTCGATGGGGGTCGACCCGCAGCCCTGAATGATATCGGCGAACAGGTAGGCCTTATGGGAATGCGCCAGATCGCTCAGCGCTTTGATGTTTTCGACGTGGCCGTTCACCGACGAGACCAGCGACACGGCGATGAGCCTGGTCTTCGAATCCACCGCCCGCTCCATGTCTTTCAGGTCGATCGTCCAATCGCGATGCTTCACCACGCGCACATCGAGCCCTTGCACCGTTTGCCGCGTCAGGTAGTTGGACAACGACGCCGTGTAGTGCAAGTCGTTGGTCACCACGTTGCCGCCGCGCAGGTCCATGCCATTCAAAATCGTGTTCTCGCCGATGGTGGTGGAGCCCGTGTAGGCGATCTCCGACGGCTTCGCGTTGATGAGCCTGGCGTACATCGGCTTCACTTCCGCGAGCCCGTGCTCCCAGAAGTCGGTGCGCCCTTCGCCCGGCCCCTTATGCAGGAAATCGATGTAACGGTGCATGGCCGCCACCGAATGATTGCCCAGCGGATGCTGCGCCGCCGAGTTGAAATACGTCTCGTTCATGGCGCGCGGAAAATCCTTGCGGCATTGAAGAGACAAATCCACCGGGGCCGCCATGGCAGCCGCCGCGGCTGAGCCTAGAAATCCTCTGCGCTGCATTACTGGCTCTCCCTGGCGCGCTGTTCGAAGACCGCTCGCGCCTGGCGGAACTGGCCGAGAACGTGGCTGCGTTCCTTATCCGATCGCCAACCGGGATGGGCTTCGGCCATCTTCGTAATGCCGTCGATCCACTGAATGAAGTACTCGGCGTCGGGCTTCGAACGGACCGGCTGGCCGCCCTTTGAAACATACACCGGGCTGGTTTCGCCGACGATGTAACTGTCGTCGACAGGATGCTGCGGCTTGGAATTGGTGGCCCGCAGAGTGAGCCACCCGCTGCGGTCGATCGCCAGCCGCTTGCGGATTGGGCTGCCGTCACTCGACGCGATGACTTTGCCGTTGAAATAAATCTCCAGCTTTTCGAGAGGCACAATCGATTGCGCACTGGCGTTCACCTCCACGCTGTCACCGGCGAGTGGAATCTCGTCGCCGGGAATGTGGCCGTCTACGGTGAAGGAAAGCAGCGGGCCGTTGGTTACGAACGTCCGCCCCTGCCGGATCGCTTCCACGTAGCGGGACCATTCGAGCTTGTCGCCCACGTACGCATACAAGCGGCTGGACCCGATGATCGGCGTCGCATGCAAACCGAGGATCGAATCCTCCCCGGCCGACGCGGTGACACGGAAGCCGCAATTGAGCGCGCGATGCCAAACCGGAGCCGTTCCGCTGAAGTGACCCGCGCTGGTGTGCAGCTCCAGATATTCGAACGAACCAAGCGCCAGATCCACCGGGAATCCGCGCGCCACGCTGTACCCGGACTTGACGGGATCGCTCGACCATGGATGAACGTATCCACTGACCGCCCCCTGCTTGCGCGCGGCCAGGAACATGTCGGTGTTGCTGGGATACAGGCTCTCAATGCCCGATCCTTCGTAGCCGGTGGTGAACGGCGAGATCAGATGCCTGGTGAGATTGATGAAATTGATGTGGCCGTAAAACGGCGGCCGGTACTCTTCGCCGAACGTGAGAATCTGTTCGGAGTTGGTGAGCGCATGCGGCCGCCCGGTGAAGTATTGGTGATCGAAGATGCGGTGGTCTTTATTGCAGATTTTTTCGCCCACAACGTCCAAATCCTCCGCCCGCGCCATCATCATCAGGTTCTCCGGCGTATTGTGCAGGTTGCCCGCGTAGTTCATGTGGACGTGGTCGGACGCGCTCCACCAGCCAGCCGCGTTCATGCTCGTGAGGCGCTGCAGGTCGATGTCTGCGATGGTCACCTGATCCTGCCGGATCGTTACCTTCTTCGACTGCGGCACGTATTCCACGCCCTTTACCGCTTCGAGCGTCGCTTCGCCGGGCGGCAGATCGACGGTGAACTTGTCTTCGGCGTGAAAGAAATCGCGATGAGAGGACCGGCCCGCCACGCGATGATAGGCGGTGGATGGCGCATAAGATTTGCCGTCGGCGCCCATCAGGTAAAATCGCGCCGCGCCGCGAATCCTCACTTCCAGTTTGCCCATGGGCCGCCGCCACACCCGGCGCTCGATCTCCACCTTCGTGTCTTCGCCGCCATAGGTCCTGAGCAGGCGCAACTCGGAAATTCCATGGCGATTCGAGATATACGCGATGTGCTCGCCATCGGGCGACCAGCGCGGATCGAAGTGGTCCCAGTCGCCGAAAGTCATCTGATACGGCTCGCCGCCTTGCGACGGCAGCACGTACAGATTGTTGAATTGGGATCCGCGATGGGAGCTGTAGAGGATCCGCTTGCCATCGGGCGAAAACTGTGGCTGCGTGCGGTAGAGCGTCTCCTCGCGCAGAATCATCTTCGCGTCCGCCATCGCATTCGGCTGCACCTTCGTTCGCCAGATCGCGCCCGAGCCAAGTGGAATCCCGCGATTGGAAACCAGCAGCAGCTCCTTTCCGTCGGGCGAGAAATTCGGGGAAATGTGGTCGTCGTGCGGGTTGAAGTAAAGGCGCGCGCGGCCAAACGAGTTTTCCGATGTGATCCGGGTGGGCGTTCCGGTCTTCCCGTTGTCGAACGGCATCGTGTAAATCAGAAAGCCGTTGGCCGCGCGCGGCGTGCCCTGCATGCCCCGCACGAAGGCGATGCTCTTCCCATCTGGCGAGAATACGGGATCGGTGTAAATGTCGCTGCCCTGGGTGAGCACCGTGGTCTCGCGCGTCGCGACGTTCAGCAGCATCAGGTTGACGCCCTTCGAATCTTCCCCCGTGTAGACGATGAACCGGCCATCGGGAGACCAGGCTGGAGAAGAATCGTATGTGGCGCCGGCGGTCAGCTCATAGGCGGTCGTATCGCCCGGCCTGATTTTCCATAGCGACCCCGACATGCCGAAGGCGATTTCCCGTCCGTCCGGCGACCAGGCAGGCCGCCACGGTGTGCTCGCCGATTGGGGCACGTAATAGCTGTACATGTAGCCGGATGCAAAACCGGCGCGCTTCATTTGCCCGTGCGCCGATATCGCCAACAGCAGGAGAAGGGAAGCCCTGATCATTGAGTGCCATTATAGTGGTCGTCATGCTGGTAATCGACTGCCACGCGCACATCTATTCTTTCGACGAGAAGCGTTACCCGCCCCGCAAGGACCCGTTCCGGCCTCCCCAGTGGGTCGGTTCGGCCGAGCATCTGCATCACCTGAGCCGGGCGGCGGGCGTTTCGGCGGTCCGCGCCATTCAGACCGTGACCTTCTACGGATACGACAACAGCTACCTTTGCGATGCCACGCGGGAGCACCGCGATTGGATGTGCGGCGTCTGCACGCTTGACCCCGACGATCCCCGCAGTCCCGGCCTGTTGCGCCAGTTCGTGCGCAATTACGGCGTCAAGTCGCTGCGCAGCATCCCGTCGGGCAAGGCGAAATCGTTCGACGACGCGGGCGTTCGCGCGCTCTGGAAAGTCGCGGTGGAAGAGGGCATCACCATCGACATTTTCCTCATGCAATACGCCATGGTGGAAAGCGCCTCCAAGATGATGCGCGAGTTTCCGTCGCTCACCTATGGGTTTTGCCACTGCATGGATTTGAAGCCGGGTCCGGATCTGGTGCGCGATTTGAAAGCCGTGCTCGATCTGGCCCGGTTCCAGAATCTCTACGCCAAGGTGGATTTCATCGGAACCGGCACCAAGCAGCCCTACCCTTGCGAAGATCTGCACGACGCCGCGCTGCAGGTCATTCGTGCCTATGGAGCGGAACGCTGTGTCTGGGCGAGCTGCTATCCGAACGAAATCTGGACACCCAAGATCAGCTATACCGAACACTTGAAGATCTTCACCGAAGCGCTGCCGCTTAAAGAGAGTGAGCGCAAGGCGATCCTGGGGGAAAACGCGCGCCGGCTCTGGTTTAAGAACTCCGCGCTCTAAGGCACGGCCTTCCTGACGAAAACGAACTTCTGGCCGTCCGCCGTCACGTCGTACTTCGCCACCCACGGCGATTCATCGGGGAAGTTGCCCATCATTCCCGGCGCCGCGAAGAGCCGCTTCGCGGTGCCCGCTTTGAATTCGCCATCGAGGGACACTTCCACCGCGATCATCGCGTCGCCCATCATGTAGAACAGTTCCTTGCCATCGGCGCGCCAACGCGGCCCGCCGCCTCCCCCAGCCCATCCGTTGGCCAGTTCCTTTGAAACCTTCCATCGCCTGGCCGGATTCTCAACGCTGGCCACGTAGATTTCAAACGGCCCGGCTTCATTCGAAGCATAGGCGAAATAGCGTCCGTCGGGAGAGAACCGCGCCACCTCCGTCCAATGACGTGCCTCCGGAAAGACCGGCCGCGGTTTGGGTTCGCCCTCCAGATTCAGCAGGTACAGATCGCGCTTCTTATCGGCCTGTGTATATAACAGCCACTTGCCATCGGGAGAGACGCTGCGCGGATACTGGCTGGCGGGTAGCTTCAGCAACAGCGAATCGCCGCGGAACAACTCGTATTCGCCAGTGCGGCTGCTATTCCAGATCAACCTTCCGTCCGCGGCCCAGATGGGAAAGTTGTCGTTTCCCTTGGCGGGCGAGTGAACGCGCTTCGATCCGGTGGCGGTGTCGTGAATCCACACATCCCGATCGTTCACTTCCCCGTCGCGCGCGGAGACGGCGATGGACTTTCCATCGGGCGAGATTTCGGGAAAAAAGATCGCCTGTTGTACGGCCCCTACCCGTCCCAGCACGTTTCCCTGCCGGTCCACCCACACCATCTCCTGCGGCATGTCCCGGGCCGTGGGCTGCTGCAGCAACAGAAACAAAAAGGGAATCATTGCGCCGCCTCCGCCGCGCGCCGCTCCATCCGGGCGCGCGCTTCTCTATACATCGTCTCGGTCTGTTCGCGCTCGCCGGCGTTGTTGAAGTTGAGTTTCAACGCACGGTCCAGCGTCCTGTCGATCCATTGAACAAAGTATTCGGCGTCCGCCCGGGACCGCACCGGCTTGTTGTCCACGGTGATCCACACCGGCATGGTGGCCGCGAACGGGAACGGACGCCGGATCGGATCGCGCGTGTACTTCGCCTTCACCTGCACCGAGATCCACCCGCTGCGATCCAAGGTTACCGTCTTCACGTCGCCAAGCGATTTTCCATTGTGCATCACCTCGATCGATTCCACCGGCGTGATCGATTTCACCGCAACTTCTAGCTTCACCGTATGCGTCCCCGCCGGCAGCCGGATCTCGTCGCCGGGTTCCTTGCCATTCACCTTGAGCAATACCAAGGGACCCGACGTCACAAACGATCGCCCGGCGCGGAAGTCCGCCATCCACTTGTCGTAGTCAAGCCTCGGCCCGGTGCGTACGTACACGCGGTTCGACCCCAGAATATAGCTGCGGTAAAAATTGGGAAACGCGTCTTCGCCCGCACTCGCCACCACCTTGTAGCCGCAATTCCACGCTCTGTAGAGCGGCTCCATGCCGGCTAGCGCGTTCGCTTCGACGAAGTCCACGTTATCCAAGGCGAGATCCACAGCGAAATGCGGCCCGGCTCCATGGGCATATCCGGCCAGCCCTCCCTGTGCGCGCGCCACTCCTGCCGGAACCGTGTTGGCCGGAAAGATGGAGTCCACCACCGTGTTCTGATATCCCACGTAATCGGGAATCACGATGTGCCGTTTCAAATTCAAATACGCGGCGTGACCCCAGAACGGCGGGTGATATTCCTGGCTGTGAAACAGAACGCGCGTGGCGTTTGAAACCTTGTCCGGTGCGCCGGTAAAGTGCCCGATATCCGGAATCCTCTGCTCCTTATTGCAGATCAGATTGTTCAACACGTGGATGTCTTCGGCCTCGGCCTGTTCCATCAGCTTGGCCGGCGTATTGAAATAGACTCCCGCGTAGTTCATGTGGAAATGGTTGTCGCCGTCCCACCATCCCCGGGCCGCCATGTTGTCGATGCGCTGAAGGGCTACCGTCAGTTCGTTTGGCCGGTCGAGAGCGACCGTCAGTTCCTTCTCGACCGGTTGAAACTCGAAGCCCCGCGAAAACGCCAGCGTCGTTTTGCCTGGTGGAAGGTCGACCGAAAAATCGCCATCGGTGTGGAAGTAGTGATACTCGCCGGCCTGGTCCATGTGATCGAACATAAGCCAGTCGGCACGGAACCAACTCTCCGTGGGGGCATAGGCGCGTTCGTCCGAAGCGGTCAGATGGACGCGCGAGCGCATGGGTTTGTTCGTCGCGGCGTCCAGCACGCGCACATGCAGCTTGGCCATGGGCCGCTTGTAGGTCAGGCGTTCCGGTTTCACCTGCTCCATCTTGCCGCCGAACCAATGCCACAGCCACAACGCCGTCTCGCCCGTTTCATTCGAGATGAAGGCAATGCGGGTGCCGTCGGGGGACCAGCGCGGCGTAGTGCGGTCGAACTCGCCATACGTCAACGGGAAGGCGTCGCCGCCCGAAGGCGGCATCGCCCACAACTGCTGCCACTGCCGGCCGAGGTAAGAGCTATAGACAAGCTTCGCCCCGTCGGGCGATAGCGAAGGCCGCGCTTTCCACGTCGTCTCTTCATAGTGGAATCGCTTCATGGGCGCATTCGGTTCGGCGCGCATGCGATAGAACCCGCCCGATCCGTGCTTGTTGTCGCGATTGGAAACGAAGATCAGTTCCTTGCCGTCGCGCGTCCAGGTGGGGTGAATATGCAGCGCCCACTTGCCGTAATAGACGGTGGGCGGAACCAATTCGAAATCTCCGGTCAGTTGCCGCGGCGTGCCGGGAATGCCGCCGCTCAACGGCATCACATAGAGGTTGTAATTGCCGTTCGGCCAGGTGGACACATAAGCGATCTTCGACCCGTCGGGCGACCACTCCGGCTCCACGTTGATCGAATTGCCGGAGGTCAGCGCGCGGTTCTCGCCGGTCTGTAGATCAAGCAGCCGGAGATGAATTTCTTCTTTCGCATCGGACGTGTAGACGATGAAGCGCCCATCCGGCGACCAAGCCGGCATGCCCGCGTATCCGGAATCGGCGGTCAACTCACGCGCGGCCGTCTCCCCTAGCTTCATGCGCCAGATCGAGCCCTTCATCGAAAACGCCAACTCCTTACCATCCGGCGACCACGTGGGGAAGTTCGGCCCGTTGGTGATCTGGGGCAGATAGCATTCCAGCGTGTAAGGCTCGCCGGTCATGATCCGTGAGAAAACGCGCCGCTGCGTTTGCGCGGGCAGAAGAAAGGCAAGCGCCAGTGCCAACAGGAACCGCATAGACGCGATTCTACCTGCGATAGACTGAGAGACCAAAGGAAGGTCATGACCATCAACCGCCGTGAACTGCTAACGTCCACCTCCCTTGGCGTCTCCACCTTTGCCGCTGCAGCCTCCAAGCTTCCCGATTTTTCCCACTACCGTAGTGAATTCCCGCGCGCGACGCAGCAGGTGTATCTGGACGCCGCCGCCAACATGCCGCTGCCCAAATTCGTCGCCGAGGGCATGCGCCGCTACATGGACTTCCACATGTACGGTCCGGGCGAAGGCCGCGGCGAGTACGCCGCCATGACCACCCGCGAGATCAAACCGCTGTTTGCGAAATTGATCAACGCGAAACCTTCGGAAATCGGTCTTGTGGTCTGCACCAAGGCGGGCGAAGCGGCGGTGGTGAACGGTCTTCGGATCCAGGAATCCGGCGGCAACCTGGTCACCAACGATCTGCACTACGCCGGATCCGTGCACGACTACATGGGGAGGCGCAAAGCCGGAATGGACGTGCGCATCGTCAAGCATCGCGACTGGCGCATCGACCTCCGCGACATGGAAAAATTGGTTGACAAGAAGACCAAGCTGATCTCCATCACGCTGGTCTCTAACGTCAACGGATGGGTGGAAGACGCGAAGGCGCTCAGCGCGCTGGCCCATGCGCACGGCGCTTACCTGTATGCCGATATCATCCAGGCGGCCGGTTCGGTCCCCGTCGATGTAAAGGCGCTTGGCATCGACTTCGCCGCCTGCTCCAATTACAAGTGGCTGCACGGCGCGCGCGGCTCCGGCTTCCTTTACGTGCGAGAGGATCTGCAAGGCACGGCGGTGAAGGATTTGAGCTTCCCCGGCTATGTTCGCTTCAACTACTCACCCTGGGTGGCTCAACCGGAAGGCGCGGGCGACTTCCCCTATGTGCCATCCAAAGACGCGGGCCGCTATGAGGCGGGCAACGTCAGCTACGTGGCATATGCGGGCCAATACGAAGCGTTGAAGCGCATGCTTGCCGTGGGCGTGGACAACATCTACGCGCACTCCAAGCCCATGTGCGACCGGTTGAAAAAGGAACTGCCCGCGCTCGGATACAAGCTCATCACTCCGCTTGACGCCGCCAGTTCGATCGTGGTCGCGCAGGCCAGGGATCTCAAGACCACCGAACAGAAGCTGCGCAAGGCCAACGTTCAGGTCACCTGCACCGGCGCCAATCGGGTCCGCGTTTCGCCGGCGCTCTACAACAATATGGAAGACATCGACCGCTTCCTGGCGGCGCTGGCGTGACGCCTCTGTTCGCGCTTTTGCTCGCCAACATCGACCTGTACATGCTGCCGCTCGACGCAGATAAGGCGAAGCCCAAGGGTGCGCTTCAGCGGCTCACCACCGATCCGGCCATCGACCAGCGGCCCACCGTTTCCCTCGACGGAAAGAAAATCGCCTGGGAGACCAGCCGCGGCGGGAACTTCGAAGTATGCGTGAAAGACCTGACCACCGGCCAGGAGCGAGCCGTCACCAGCGGCCCTTTGCGCGAGCACATGCCCGCTCTATCGCGCGATGGGTCGCGGCTTCTTTACGATGCCCATGACGGCGAGAAGGTGACCGTCTTTTCCGCCAATTTCAATGGCGGCGAGCCCGTGACGATTTCCGAAGAGAACGTCGGGCAAGGTTCGTTTCAGTGGTCCGGCGATGGAACGGCGGCACTCTATTTCCATCGCGCTCCGCCGGGATCGGTGGGGCTGATTCATCTTACAACCAAGGTCCGCACGCCGCTGCTGCGGCACTCGCGGTTCAACCTGTCGCTCGCCGATGCCCGCCTGTCGCCCGACGACCGGTGGATCGCCTTCCCGGTTCCTTACGCGCCGCACCGCTCGCGGCTCGCCGTCGCGCGCCTTACCGGCAAAGTCATTGACAGCGAATCCGCCTGGACCTATCTCACCCCCGAAACCTGGAACGCGTCGCAGCCGGAATGGTCGCCTAACGGCCGTTGGCTGTACTTTCTTTCCGATCAAACGGGAAAGCTTTCCGTTCATGCCGTTGAGCTCACGGCTTCGAGGAAAGCGAAGTCGGACCCCCGGCTGATTCTGGACTTTCCCTCGTCTCCTTCGATTGCCGGCATGCGTCCACGCGACATCGGCCTCGCCGTCGCCAGAGATAAACTGGTGCTCGCGGCAACGGGCCAATGACCTGCACTCACTATGAGCCGCTACGATAGGGTAAGTAGAGAGGAGTTGGCGAATGGCACAGCTTGACTGGTCGCAATGCCCCGCCGTAGAGAGCGTTCCAGGAAGGCTCGGCGGCGCGTGGGTGTTCAAGAATACCCGAATGCCAGTATCCGCCGTGTTCGAAAGCCTCGAAGCCGGGGCTACGGTTGAAGAGATTATGGAGTGGTTCCACCTCTCGCGTGAACAGATTGAGCCCGTGCTTCAGTTTGCCGCCCGCAGCCTTGATGCTCCGTCTTCCGCCGTGGCCGTACAGTCTTCCGATGCGCGTACTGTTTGACCACAGCACACCTGCGCCGCTACGCCATTACCTGAAGGATCATCTGGTGACGGAAGCCGTTGAGCGTGGGTGGGACGAGCTTGAAAATGGCGCCTTGCTAAAGGAGGCGGAAGCAGCCGGTTTTGACGTCTTCCTGACGGCCGACAAGAATATCCGCTATCAGCAAAATCTCACTGGCCGCACGATTGCGATCGTCGACCTCAGCACGCCGCGTTGGCCCGTTGTACGCAACTACATTGAACGTGTGGCCGCCGCCGTGAACGCCGCTATATCCGGCAGCTATATCGAGGTAGATATTCCCTTGCCACCGAAAAAGCCGTTTACGCGCTCTTGACATGCCCATCGACATTCCCGATTCCGAACTCGACGTGGCGTTCGTACGCTCCTCCGGCCCTGGCGGTCAAAATGTGAACAAGGTCTCGACGGCCGTGGAACTCCGTTGCAACGTTCGTAACTCGCCGTCGCTACCCGATGACGTGCGCCGCCGCCTCATGGCGCTGGCGGGCAAACGTCTGACACAGGACGGAGTGCTCATCATCACCGCGCGGGAACATCGCACGCAGGAAGCCAATCGCGCCGAGGCGCGCGCCAGGTTCGAGGAACTGCTGGCCCGCGCCGCGATCGCGCCGAAGCGCCGCCGGCCAAGCCGCCCCACCGCCAGTTCCAAGCGAAAGCGTCTGGAAGAGAAGGCGCAGCGGTCTTCGGCCAAGAAGCTTCGCGGCCGTCCGCCGCAAGAGTAGTTCGGGTATATTGAAGCATCGGTCCATGCAGCCCGGCACAAAGGGGTAGCGCATTGAAATTCCAAACAGTTTTTATCGTCCTCCAGGCCATCAGCGCCTGGGGCCAGACCGCCACTGGCGTCATTACCGGCGTGGTTACCGATGCCGGAGGCGCCGCGGCCGCCGGCGCCAAGGTGACGCTGCTCGATCAGGAAAACAATCAGACGCGGGAACAGTCCACCAATACGTCCGGTGTTTACGAATTCCGTGCCCTGCCGCGCGGCCTCTACACCCTGCAAACGGAGTTGCCCGGCTTCAAGAAGGGCGAGACGAAGAATCTGCAATTGACCGTCGCCCAGACGATGCAGATCGACATCAAGCTCGAACTGGGGCAGGTATCGGAATCGGTGACCGTGGAAGCCACGGCGGTGCAGATCCAGGCGAGCGAAGCCAGTCTCGCTCAAGTGATCGATGAGAAACGCGTGCGCGAACTGCCTCTCAACGGCCGCAACTTCATGCAGCTTGCGTTCCTGTCTTCGGGCATCGTGACGGCGGGCCGCGCCAGCGCCACGCAGCGCCAAGCCAATTACGGACCGGCGTTTTCGGCGGGCGGACAGCGCGACAACACGAGCACCGTGATCGTGGACGGCATCGAGATCAGCGGCATGGAGTTGAACAACTATCCCTACGCCATCCCCTCGCTCGAATCGGTGGGCGAATTTCGCGTGCTCACCTCCGGCGCTTCGGCCGAATTCGGCGGCAACTCCGGTGCGTTCGTCAACGTGGTGACGCGCCGCGGATCGAATGAAGTCCACGGTTCGTTGTTCGAATTCCTCCGCAACAACAAGATGGATTCGCGCAACTTCTTCGACGTCACCGGACGATCGGCGCCAAACAAGCGCAACCAGTTCGGATTCCTGTTGAGCGGCCCGGTCTATATCCCGAAGCTCTATAACGGCAAAGACCGGACGTTCTTCACCTTCAGTTGGGAGTGGCAGCGGCAGCGCAACGGCACCACCAGCACGGCGCTGGTGCCCACCGCGCAGGAGCGCACCGGCGATTTCAGCGCCACCGCCGGCGCCATCGTCGACCCGCTGACCAAGACTCCCTTCCCCAACAACCAGATTCCAACCAGCCGTATCAATCCCGTCGGCCGCGGCCTGCTGGCTTTGTATCCGGTGTCGAACAACGCCGACCCGGCGCGCAATTTCGTCAATGCGCCTCTGCGCAAATTCGATTTTTCACTGCCGTCTTTTCGCGTCGATCACAAGCTTACCAGCCGCGATAATCTCTTTTGGCGGACTACCGTCAATGAGCCCGACGATGTCGGTCCCGGGCAGGCGCTCACACAGGCGTTCAAATACGACGCGGTTCAATCCGAGCGGCACGTGCAGTACATCCTCGGCGACACGCACGTGTTCAGCCCGGCCATCGTGAACGAAATCAATCTCGGCTTCGTCCGCATGAACCGCGTGCGCAACTCCGCCGATTCGTTTGGGCGCAACTGGGTGGAGGAACTTGGGATCAAAGGCGTCCCCACGCAGCCGCTCACCTACGGTGCGCCGGCCGTCACCATCGCCGGACATCCACAGGCTGGCTTCTCCACCAACAACGCCTTCTTTCAATGGATCACGCAGTCGGTGCAACTGGTGGACAACCTGGCGATCGTCCGCGGCCACCACACGTTCAAGACGGGATTCACCTATCAGAAGAAGCAGCTCAATTCCACCCAGTGGGGCGCGCCGAATGGCAACTATGCTTTCACCGGTGTCTATTCGTCCCTGCCGCCGGTGGGAACTCCCACGCGCCAGGCGGCCATCGCCGACACACTGCTCGGCTTCCCGGCCACCTACGCCGTGCAGACCACTCCCTATGAGCAACGGCTTCGCTACTTTAATTTCGCCACCTATCTGCAAGACGACTGGCGCGCCACGCCGAACCTGACGGTCAACCTCGGCCTTCGCTGGGAATATTTCGGCAAGCCTCACGATCTGTTCAACCGTATCGCCAGCTTCGACCTTGCCACCGGGCAGCAATTGCTGGCGGGACAAAACGGGACGCCGCGCAGCCTCATCAATCCCGACCGCAACAACTTCGGACCGCGAATCGGTTTCGCCTGGCGCGCGCGCGGCACCGAAAGCCTGGTGATCCGCGGCGCCTACGGCCTGTTCTTCAGCCCGCCCATCGGCAACGATTTCCGCTCCCGCGGCTTCCAGGATCCGTTCGCCTTCCTGGTGACGCGCACCTACCGCCCGGCCAGCACCACCAGCCCGCTCCCGGAATTCAGCGCCGACGATCCGTTGGCAGGAGCCAATCGCCAGACCAACCTCACGCGATCCGGGGTGGACCGCAACCTTCGCGATGCCTACGTGCAGCAATGGAATCTGAGCATTCAGAAGCTGATCACCACCAACACGCTGTGGGAGGTGGCCTATCGCGGCTCCAAGAGCACGCGTCTGCAGACCAACCTCGACTACAACGAAATCACTCCCAATCCGCCGCAACCGCCGGACTTCCGCCTGATCTTTCCTTACCCCACGCTGGCGGCGGTAGGCATTCTCGAATCGCGCGCCGCCGCCAATTATCATGCCGTCACGACGAGACTCGAGCGGCGCTACTCCAAGGGGATGACGTTCTTGGTCAACTACACGTTCTCCAAAACGCTCACCGATCTCGACTCGAGCACCGTGGGCGTAGCCATTGGCTCGGGTTCGTTTGGCGCCAACACCATCCGCAATTTGAAGGACAACAAGGGGCCGGCGGTTTTCGATCGCCCGCATCAGTTGAATCTAAGCGCCGTGTACGAAACCCCGGCCTTGAAGACGATGCCGGCGGTGGCGCGCTTCGTGCTGGGTGGCTGGCAGGTGGCGCCGATCTGGACCGCCTACGTCGGCGCATACCTTACGCCCGGCAATTTCAACGTTCTCTATACCGGAGCGCGGCCGGACGTTTTGCGGAATCCCAATCTGAGCCGCGGCGCGCGAACCATCGACCGCTGGTTCGATACCGAGGCCATTCAAAACGCCACGCCCGGACGCTTCGGAAACGCGGGCAAGGGCATCATTCAAGGAAGCGGCGTGAACAACTGGGACGTGAATTTTTCCAAAAACTTCCTGTTCCGCGAACGCCATCGCGTCCAATTCCGCGCCGAGTTCTTCAATCTGTTCAATCACGCCCAGTTTGACGACCCGGTGCTGCAGCCGGCCGTTCGCAACGCCGCCGGACAACTGCTGAATCCCAACGCGGGCCGCATCACCTCCGCCAGCGATTTCGGATTCCGGCAGACGGAACGAGTGGTGCAATTGGGTTTGAAATATACCTTCTGACCGGATGCGCGGCATGAATGATGCCATTAGTACGTGGCACAATATAGGGCATGAAGAACTTTCATCTGCCTTTGCCCGACGATACCTATGAGCACCTGAAGGCTGCGGCAGTGCGATCGAAAGTTCCGGCCACCACCCTCGCGCGCGAGGCGATCGATTTCTGGTTGCGGCAAGAATTCCGTAGGGCCCGGCATGACGCAATCGCCGCCTTCGCGGCGGAAACCGCGGGTACAGTTCTCGATCTCGACGCCGATCTGGAGGCCGCCGCCATTGAACATTTGGCAGGCAAGAGCAGGAAATCGAAATGAGGCGCGGCGAGATTCACTGGGCCGATCTGGTCCCACGATCCGGATCGGAGCAAGCGGGACGTCGCCCTGTGGTTGTTGTTTCCCACGACGGCTTCAATCAGACCGCCGGATGGCGGTCGATTATCGTAGTTCCAATCTCGACCTCCGGACGTCAAGGCAGTCGAGGTCCGACTGTCGTTGAGATTCCTGCTGGAGCCGGGGGCCTCCCAAGGATCAGCTTTGCCGTTTGCCACCAGGTGACGACATTGGACAGCGCCAAGCTAACCAATAGAATCGGCACTTTGCCAGCCGGGATACTGGAAGAATTGGCGGCGGGGTTAAAGGCTGCGATGGACTTGGACTGAGCCCAGATCCGGGTCGGAACAAGCGGAACATTGATCGGTCGTCTTCCCACCAAACACTTTGTTCCGAGTCCCGCAGGCCAAGGTTGCTATCTTCGGCGGCTATCGGAAGACAACTGTTAAATCCCAACGCGGGCCGGATCTCCTCCTCCGGCGGCTTCGGATTCCGGCAAACGGATGAGTCACCAAACGGGATACCGGATGAACTGGCAACTGGGTTGAAGCCGCAAAGTGGACATGGACGGAGCACGGCATTTAGGCTGTCCGGCAGATTGTGTCTGTGCCATCAAGGCTTCCCATCAACGAGGGCGAGAACAACCATGAGGAAACCTTGACCGATTCCAGCTCGCTACCCGGCCGTTCTCGAAGGAGGAGGGAGGCGGCTACCTGGTGGAGTATCCAGATATCCTGGGATGCATGTCCGACGGTGAGACGATTGAACAGGCAATCCGAAACGGCGCCAGCGATTGCCAGGCATGCCGGGAATGAGGGAAGTCAGGATCAATAGCCTTGTGACCGCGACCATCGCCGAGGCAGCCCGAGCAAAGCGGGCGCGCAAATAGGTAGATCCCTTTCCACCGAAACTCCAGCGCCCCCCCTGTTTTCAGACACCAAAGTGTTATATCCTTTTCAAACCTTTGCCCGGTTTAAAAAAGGATGCTATCCATGTTGTTTCGCATCTCCCTCCTGCTCTTGCCCTCTCTGTTGAGCGCTCAGACCGAGAAAGCCCAACTCACCGGTAACGTAACCGATTCCTCGCGCGCCGTGGTCGCGGGAGCCCAGGTTTCCATCCACAGCTCCGTCACCGGCACGCGCCGCACCGCCGTCACCGGCGACCAGGGGCTTTATTCGATTCCGTTCCTCGACCCCGGCACCTACGACATTCAGGTACAGAAAGACGGGTTCCGGACCGTGCAGCGCACCGGCGTCAAGCTCGATGTCGCGCAGACGGCCACGTTCAATTTCGTCCTCGAAGTGGGTGCCGTATCGGAGCAGGTCACCGTATCGGCGCAGGCGGTGGCGCTCGATACGGGTTCGGCGTCGCTGGCCCACACGGTCGAAAACCAGCGCATCGTCAATCTGCCCACCAACGGCCGCAACAGCTACGGTTTCGCGACGCTCGTGCCAGGTGTGCGCGCCTCGCGCGGATTCAGCGAAGTGGCCTACGGCATGTATAACGACCAGTTCGTTTCCATCAACGGCTCGCGGCCCAATCAGAATTCGTTCCTGCTCGATGGCGGCGCCAACTCCAATCCGGCTTTCAACGGACCGGCGATGTTCCCTTCCCTTGACGGCGTGGAAGAGTACAAGGTGCAAACCAACAACTACAGCGCCGAGTTCAGCAACTCGGCGGGCGGCGTCATCAACCTGGTGAGCAAGTCCGGCAACAACCAGTTTCACGGGTCGTTGTTTGAGTTCCTGCGCAATGACAAGCTGATCGCCAACGATTTTTTCATCAACCGCGCGGGCCGCAACAAGGCGCCATTCCGGTTCAATCAGTTCGGCGGATCCATCGGCGGACCGGTGGTGCTGCCCGGCGTTTACAACGGCAAGGATAAGACGTTCTTCTTTGCATCCTACGAAGGGCTGCGCTGGGTTCGCGGGCTCATCACCACCGGTACAATGCCGACGGCTCTCGAACGGCAGGGCGATTTTTCGGAAAGCCGCAACGCCGCCGGACAACTGATCGCCATCTACGATCCGGTCAGCACCGCGCCCGACGAGGCGCGGCCCGGACGTTCGATCCGGCAGGCCTTTCCGGGCAACCGCATTCCGGTGAACCGCTTCGATCCGGTGTCGCGCAATCTCCTGCGCTTCTTCCCCGCGGCCAATGCGCCCGGTAATCCGTTCACCAACGTGAACAACTTCGCCAGCAATCCTTCGGCGCCCATCATCAAGAACACCATCTCGGCGCGGCTCGATCATCACTTCACTCAGAGCCAGCGCATCTACGGACGCTTCACGCTGAACAACACGCCGCACAACCGGCCGCCCGTTTACGGAGACACCGCCGACCTGCGCGTGTCCTCGCCGATTCTGGGCAACGATCAGTTGAATCAGCGTTCGGTCGTATTGAACTACAACAACGTCCTGCGCCCCACGCTGGTGATCGAAATGAGCTCGAGCTTCCTGCGCTACTCCATCCATCGCAAGGGACCGGCGCTCGATTACGATCCGCGCCAGATCGGCTTCCCGAGCTACCTGGGTGAACTGTTCGGCTCGCTGCGGCCCTGCTTTCCCGGCGTCGGCATCACCGGATATGGCGTCACCATTCAAGCGCCCGATTCCGGAGGCGGATTGATGGGCAGTTGCGGCCTGCTGTACGACGGCTATGAGACGTTCCACCAATACGCCAACGCCACCAATATCCGCGGCAGCCACACACTCAAATTCGGCGGCAACTTCGGAGTGAACCGGCTGGCGACGGGCCGCTACGGGCAAGCGGTGCTAGGCGCCAACTTCGCTCCCAACTTCACACAGGGACCGGATCCCGTGGTGGCTTCGGCCACCGCCGGGCTCGCCTTCGCTTCGTTCCTGTTAGGCAACGGAAGCGGGCAGATCAACAGCGACGGTCCGGGACAGAATCATCTGTTCCGCTACTTCGGGTTCTACTTTCAGGACGACTGGCGGGTGAGCAAGCGGCTGACTCTGAATCTGGGCTTGCGTTACGACGAGAACATGCCGTGGACAGAGCGCTACGACCGCCAGACCACTTACGACTATACGAGCGCGTCACCGCTTGCCACCGCGGCTTTGCCCGTGCGCGGCGGATTGACGTTCCCAGGCGCGGGCGGCGCACCACGCGGCGCCTTCGACCGCGATCACAACAACATCGCCCCGCGGTTCGGCTTCTCCTATCAGCTTTCCTCCGGCACCGTGCTGCGCGGCGGCTACGGGATCTTTTTCGCTCCCATTACCGGCGGCGGCTACAACGGCGCCGCCATGCCCATCAGCGGATTCCAGGCGCAGACGCAATGGGTGGGGACTCTCGATGGCGTCACGCCAGCCGCCTATCTCGCCAACCCGTTCCCCACCGGATTCATTCGCGCCACCGGCAGCCGCGATGGACTGGCGACGCTGCTTGGGCAGAATGTCACGGCGATGGACCGCGGCCGCATCAATCCCTATGCGCAGCAATGGAACCTGAACATCCAGCGCACGCTGCCCGGCAACTTCCTGCTCGATATGGCATACGCGGGCAGCCGCGGCCTTCATCTGTTCGGCAATCTCAACGCCAACCAACTCGGCAACAACTACCTGGGTCTGGGCGACGGATTACGGGAACTGGTCAACAACCCTTTTACCGGCCGCATCACCTCCGGCGCGGTTGCCGGCCCCATGGTGTCCCGCAATCAACTGCTCCGCCCCTATCCGCAGTTTGCCGGCGTCACTATCGGCAACACGTCCTATGGGGCCTCTACCTATCACGCGCTGCAGGGCAAGATCGAACGGCGCTTCTCGGCCGGGTTGAGCGTGTTGTTCTCCTACACGTTCGCCAAACTGATGGATGACGTCGGCGCCACCACCACCGGCTTTCCAGGTGAGCCGTTTGCCGGCGACAACCTGCAGGATTTCAATAACCGCCGCAATGAACGTTCCGTCGCTTCTTATGACACGCCGCATTTCGCCGCGCTCAACGGAGTGTGGGAACTTCCGGTGGGCAAGGGTAAGCGCTGGCTTTCCGAACCCGGCGTCGCGCGCGCCATCGCCGGCAACTGGCAGATCAACGGAATCTCCACGTTCCGCACCGGCGTTCCACTTAGTCTCACCATGGCTGCGAACACGCTATTCAACTTCGGCGGCCCGCAGCGGCCCAACTGGACCGGCAACTCCGGCGAGTACGACGGCCGTATCGCCTCTCGCATCAATCGTTACTTCGACCCGCTGGTGTACAGCGCGCCGCAGCCTTACAACTACGGCAATACGCCCCGGTTCCTATCCAACCTGCGCGGCCCGGGCGTGATGAACTTCGATGTCTCCGTCTTCAAGAACTTTCCCGTCTTTGAACGCTTCACCGTGCAGTTCCGCGCCGAAGCCTTCAACATCGCCAACCGCGCCGAGTTCGGATTGCCCAACACTTCCATCGGCTCACCCGCTGCCGGGGTCATCACCAATCAAGCCAATTCGCCGCGCGATATTCAGTTCGGGTTGAAATTTTTGTTCTGACCAAAGGGAAGCGTACAATAAGCAGGCAATGTCTGCCTCCCTTTCACGGCGCGCGTTCGCCGCCTCGGCCGGCGCTTCGCTGCTGGCGCAAAGCCCGGCCCGTCCCAACATTCTCTGGCTGACCTGTGAGGACACGGGCCCGCAGATCGGCGCTTACGGCGACGCTTACGCCAATACGCCGAATCTCGACAAACTCGCCGCGCGCGGCTTGCGCTACGACGCCTGCTGGTCGAACGCGCCGGTGTGCGCGCCCGCCCGCACCACCATCATTTCCGGCTTGTATCCGCCTTCCACCGGGTCCGAACACATGCGCAGCGCCGCCCGCCTGCCCGCGCACATGCGCATGTATCCGCAGTTGCTGCGCGAAGCCGGCTATTACGCCACCAACAACGCCAAGGAAGACTACAACCTCGATAAGCCCGGCAAAGTCTGGGACGAATCGAGCAATAAGGCGCACTGGCGCAATCGCGCCGCCGGCCAGCCCTTTTTCGCCGTCTTCAACTACCTCATCACGCATGAGAGCCAGATCCGCACGCGCCCCCACACCTTCGTTCACGATCCGGCCAAGGCGCGCATACCGGCCTATCATCCCGATACGCCGGAAGTCCGCCAGGACTGGGCGCAATACTACGACAACATCACCACCATGGATGGCATGGCTGGCCGGGCGCTCGCCGAACTCGAAAAGGACGGCCTTGAGCAGGACACCATCGTATTCTTCTACGGCGACCATGGTTCCGGAATGCCGCGCAGCAAGCGATGGCCGTACAACTCCGGCCTTCAGGTTCCCCTTCTGGTTCACGTTCCCGAAAAGTACCGCGCCCTGGCGCCCAGGGATTACCGGCCCGGCGGATCCACAAAGCGGCTGGTGAGTTTTGTCGATCTGGCGCCAACCCTGCTAAGCCTCATCGGAATCAAACCGCCTGAATGGATGCAGGGCCATGCCTTCCTTGGTTCCTTCGCCGCGCCGGAGCAGCCGTATGTCTATGGCTTCCGAGGCCGCATGGATGAGCGCTACGACATGGTGCGCTCGGTGCGCGACCGCCGCTACGTCTACATCCGCAACTACATGCCGCACCAGATCTATGGGCAGCACATCGCCTATATGTTTGAAACGCCCACCACGCGCGTCTGGAAGAGTCTGTGCGACGAAGGCAAGTGCACACCCGTTCAGCGGCGCTTTTGGGAAACCAAGCCGGCCGAAGAGCTTTACGATCTGGAAGCCGACCGCGACGAGGTGAATAATCTCGCACAATCGGCCGCCCATCGCTCGGTGATCGAGCGTATGCGCAAGGCGCAGCGCGATCTGGCGTTGAAGATTCGCGATGTCGGCTTTCTGCCCGAAGACGAAATTCATAGCCGCTCGGCGGGATCCACTCCTTATGAGATGGGTCACGATCCGGCCCGCTACGATCTGCCGAAGATTCTACGCGCCGCCGGCGGAGAAGGGGATCCCGTCAAGTTGTTGAACGATCCCGACAGCGCCGTACGCTACTGGGCCGCGACCACCTTCCTGGTGCGGCGCAGCGCCCCCGCCGAACTGCGAGCCAAGCTCGAAGACTCCGCGCCCGCCGTGCAGGTGATTGCCGCCGAAGCTTTGGGACGCTATGGCGCGCCCGAAGATCTCGCCGCCGCCTTAAAGGTCCTGGTGGCGCGCGCCGATTGCCTGGCGAATCCCTATTTCGTCGCCCTCCGCGCCATCAATGGATTAGACGCTTTGGGGGAAAAGGCCAAACCGGCCCTGAGTCAGATTCGCGATCTGCCGAGAAAGCCGGCCCAACGGGATGGGCGCTTCACCGATTTCGCCGGCGGCCTCATCGACTCCATTGTGCGGAAATTGTCGGCTGCGTGAGGGAAGACCCGAACGGGCGGCGAGTCTCCGGTTACTGCCGTGGAGCACTCCCGGAGACCTCCGCCCATTGCCGTTCAGACGCTTTTCTACGCCTGGTCGTTTGAATAGGTACGCGTACCGCAGAGCGAAACGCCGACAAAAAAAGATCAACAATCTTTCAAAAAAAGAGCCGTTTCGCCGTTTCGCCCAGAACCTGTTCCCGCGCCCGCGCGCTCAAGGGCAAAACTTCGGCGAAAAGCCGCAGATATTCCGCGTAGCTGACCTTCGGCGTCCACAATGCATTCGGAAAATCGCTGCCCCAGATGCATCGTTCGGCACCGTAGGCATCGATAATCTTCAGGCAGGCGTCGTGCATGGACGCGCACGGAAACGGTTGATCGCTTCCCGTTGCCAGAAACGTCAGCTTCGCATGGAGGTTCTTGTGGCGCGCCAGATCTAGTACTGCCTTGAGCGTGGTCTCATAGTCCGGACCCGCCTTCAGATTTAGGCAATGGTCCAGCACTACGCGCAGCTTCGGAAACGCAGCCAGCAGGCGATCCAGTTCTTCCGCCTTGTCCCGGCTTACCAGCACATTGATGACCAGACCGGCGCCGGAAGCGGCTTTCCAAAGCGCGCGCACCCCAGGGTCGTCCAGTTTGCGCGATCGCGCCGGAATGCTGCGCATGCCGCGTATGTTGTAGTTCTTGGCGTAGTGAATCAGCATGCCGGGCGAATGGGTGTCGTCCGGGTTGAGCGTACAGATACCCGCCGCCCACGACTTGTTAGCCTTGGCCGCGTCCGCCAGATAGCGGTTGTCGAATCCGTAAAAGGTAGAGGTCTGAATCAGGCAGGCGCGCTCCACGCCGTTCTGTTTCGCGGTGCGGTGCAGATCCTCTACCGAGGCGTTGCCGCCCGGCGGACGAAGAGGTTTCGCGATGGTGGGATAGGCTTTCTCGTCCGGAGAATAGATGTGCGCGTGAGTGTCGGCAATCAGCACCCCACTATTCTAGAAGAACGCGCGCAGGGCTTCGAGTTCCTTACGGAAGGCTCCCAGGATGCGGTCCATCTCGGGCGCCAGGCCCAGATCGCCGAACACGACTTCGATCGCCGGTTGCTCCAGCACAACGCAAGAATCGAAGCCCATTTCCAGTTGATGGGCCAGATCGTGCGCGATGTGCAGCACCGAACTCAACTCCCGCTTGCCCTCGCGCATTGGCAGCCACTCGTGCTGATGCTTGACCGCCCGCTGAACTTCCAGCGGCAGCTTCCATTGGGCCAGGGCCATCGCCGCCAGTTCGGAATGGCTGCAGCCGAGGAACTTGTGTTCGATGACCTCCGCCGCGCGCCCTTCGCCGTATTCGCCCAGCATCGCCTGAAACTCCGCCGGTAGCGCGAACGCGATCAGCATTTTGCCCATGCCATGCAGCAGTCCGGCGATGAAGGCGCCCTCCGGGTAATGCACATCCAGGCGCTGCGCCAGGCCGTCGGCCAGAATGGCCGTCGCCACCGAGTGCAGATTGAACGCCGCCGGCGACCACGCTTCCGGCGCCCGCATCTGCTTCCACAACCGGATCACCGACATACTGAGGGCCAGATTGCGCAGCCGGTTCAGGCCGAGAATCGCCACCGCGTGGCTCACCGAATTGATGGTGCCGCTGCGGGCGAACAAGGCCGAATTCACCAGCTTCAACACCTGTCCCGCCAGAACCGTGTCTTTCTCCACGATGCCCGCGATCTCCGCCACAGACGTGTCTTCCTTGGCCAGTGTCGCCAGCAGCCGGTTCAGCGTCGGCGAAAAGGGTGGAAGCTGGTTGAGCGCGGTGATTGCCCGCTCTCTTGTCACGTTGTCCATCGCGGTCGTCACCCAGTTCTCTTCGGCCCGGTGATCGATTACGCCGTTCGTTGACACTTCCTTGGCACTGGTGATACGATCTTCATCGGCCGGTTTTGCAGCGCCTTTAAGCCTATTCGTTGTAACGATTTAGGTGCCCATCGTTTTTCTCAGGAGACCTCTTATGAAACATCTGGCTTCCCTTATGATACTAACCGCCGGCGCCACCTTCGCCGCCGATTCCTTGTTCTCCGACAAGAATCTGGAAGCCGCCATCCGCAAACAGGTTTTTTCCAAGCGCGACAATCAGGAGCCATTAACCGAAGACGACGTCAAGAGTATCTCGGTCCTCAGCGCCAACTCAGCCGGCATCGTCAACCTTGCCGGCATCGAGAAGTGTAAGAGCCTGGCCATGATCGAATTGGCGAATAACTCGATCTCGGACCTGACTCCGCTCAAGGACATGGCGAACCTGCAGAGCCTGGATCTTACCGCCAATAAAGTCGCCGACCTGACCCCGCTCGCCACCTTGACGCATCTGCAATATCTCAATCTCACCGCCAATCAGGTCGCGAATCTGGCCCCGCTCAAGGATCTCGCCGCCATCAATTCGCTGTATCTTTCGCGCAATAAGGTGGTGGACCTCACGCCGCTGTCCGGCCTTAAGAAAATGTGGTCGCTCTATCTCGACGGGAACCAGGTGAAGGATTTGAAGCCGGTGGCCGGCCTGCCGGCGCTTTCCACCCTCGATTTGACGGGCAATCAGGTTTCCGATCTCAAGCCGCTCGAACAATCCACCGGCATCTGGAAGATCTATCTGGACAAGAATAAGGTTTCCGATCTGGCGCCGCTTATCGCCCTGGCCAGGAAAGGACAGGCCGGCACGCCGCGCTTCGTCACGCTCTCCGGCAATCCGCTTTCAGCCGCCGCCAAGTCGGCGCAGATCAAGGAGCTGGAGTCGCTGGCGTTCCGCGTCACGCCCTAGTCCCGGGCAGTAGAATAGAAAATTAGCTATGTCAGCACCTCTTTCCGATATCGGCTTGGTCGGGCTCGCGGTCATGGGCCAGAACCTCGCTCTCAACATCGCCGACCACGGCTTCCGGATCAGCGTCTATAACCGCACTCACGCGACCACCGCGAAGTTCGTGGCCGAGAATCCGTCGACTCCTGGCGGCCTCGCCGGTCAGCCCACCCTCGGGGAATTCGTGGCTTCCCTCAAGCGGCCGCGCCGGATCGTCATTCTGGTGAAGGCCGGCGCCCCGACCGACGCCGTCATCGACAGCCTCACGCCGCTGCTGGAAAAAGGCGACATCGTCATCGACGGTGGCAACGCCGAATGGAACGACACCATCCGCCGCGAGCGCGACCTCAAGGCTAAAGGACTGCGCTTCATCGGCTCCGGTGTCTCGGGCGGGGAAGAGGGCGCGCGTTTCGGCCCGTCGCTCATGCCGGGCGGGGAATTTGAAGCCTGGAAAGAGATTGAGCCGGTGTGGACGGCCATCGCCGCCAAAGTGGACGCCGCCACCGGCAAGCCGCTTACCGGCGCCGAACCCGGCAAGCCCATCACCGGCGGCGTCCCCTGCACGACCTACATCGGCACCGACGGCGCCGGCCACTACGTGAAAATGGTGCACAACGGCATCGAATACGGCGACATGCAGATGATCTGCGAAGCCTATTCGCTCCTCACCGGTCTGCTCGGCATGACCCCGCCCGAGGCGGGCCAGGTCTTCGCCGAATGGAACGCCGGCCTGCTCGACAGCTTCCTGATCGAGATCACCGCCGACATACTGGGGCAAAAGGATCCGGCCACCGGCAAGCCGTTTGTCGACATCGTGCTCGATACGGCGGGCCAGAAGGGCACCGGCAAGTGGACGTCGGTGAGCGCACTCGACATGGGCGTACCCGCTCCCACCGTCGCCGAAGCCGTCTTTGCCCGCTACCTCAGCGCGGTGAAGGATGAGCGAGTCGCCGCGTCGAAGTTGCTGAGCGGACCCAAGCCTGGTTTTTCCGGGGACCGCAAGGCTTTCATTCAGGCCATTCACGACGCGCTCTACTGTTCCAAGATCTGCGCCTACGCCCAGGGGTTCGCCCTCATGCGGACCGCGCAGGTGGAATACAAGTGGAAGCTGCCGTTTGCCGACATCGCCCGTATTTTCCGCGGCGGCTGCATCATTCGCGCCCGCTTCCTGCAGAAGATCACCGAAGCCTACGAGCGCAACGCCACGCTGCAGAACCTGCTGCTCGATCCTTTCTTCACCAGTGAAATCGACCGCTGCCAGGCCAATTGGCGGTCGATCGTAGGTGCCGCCGCCTCCAACGGCGTGCCGGTGCCAAGCTTCTATTCCGCGCTCGCCTACTATGACGGCTACCGCGCCGCGCGCCTGCCGGCGAGCCTGCTGCAAGCCCAGCGCGACTACTTCGGCGCCCACACCTACGAACGTGTCGATGCGCCGCGCGGGAAGTTCTTCCACCTCGATTGGCCCGAGAAATCAAGACCGCAACTGGAGGTATAAACGGCGATGGCCTCCGCCAACGACCGCATCCAATTCGCGCTCATCGGCGCCGGCGGCATGGGAAGCGGCGATGTCCGCACGTCCCTCGGCCTGCCTCAAACGGCCCTGGTCGCCGTCGCCGATATCTATGACGGCCGCTTGCGCCGCGCCAAGGAAAACTGGGGCAAGACGCTTTACACCACGCGCGACTACCGCGAGGTTCTGGCGCGCAAGGACGTGGATGCCGTCATCGTCGGCACCCCCGATCACTGGCACGCGCCCATCACCATGGAAGCGCTCGCCGCCGGTAAGCATGTCTATTGCGAGAAGCCGATGGTGCACTCCCTCGGCGAAGGCAAGCCCGTCATCGAGGCGCAGAAAAAGTCCGGCAGGATCCTCCAGATCGGCAGCCAGTACGCCAGTTCGCTTGGTTTCCAGAAGGCGAAGGAATTGTTCCGCTCCGGCGCCATCGGCGAGTTGAATATGGTGGAGGCGTGGCTGGACCGCAACACCGCCATCGGCGCCTGGCAATATTCGATTCCGCCCGATGCCACGCCGCGCACCGTCGACTGGGATCGCTTCCTCGGCAAGGCTCCCAAGCGTCCCTTCGAACCGGTCCGGCTGTTCCGCTGGCGCAACTACAACGACTACGGCACTGGCGTGGCGGGCGATCTTTTCGTACACCTGTTTACCGGCATTCACACCGTCACCGGATCGCTCGGGCCCACGCGCGTGTTCGCCACCGGCGGGCTGCGCTTTTGGAAGGACGGCCGCGACGCGCCCGATGTGATGCTGGCGCTGGTCGACTACCCGGCCACCGGCGATCACCCTGCCTTCACCCTCTCGCTCAAGGTGAACTTCGTCTCCAGCCGTCCGGCCGAATCGTTCGGTGTCAAGTTCATCGGAAGCGAAGGCGTGATGGAAGCGGCCATGTCGTCGGTGACGCTCTATCGTACGCCCCGCGAGATCGAACCCGGCCAGACCAGCGACACGTTCTCAAAGGACGTCAAGGAAGAATTCCTGCGCGACTACTACGCCAAGTATCCGCCCGGCGTTCTGACCGCCGATGCCATCCGCCCCGATAAGGTGGAAAAATACGTGCCGCCCCCCAGCCACAATCCGCACCGCGAACATCACCGCAATTTCCACAAAGCCATCCGCACCGGCAAAGCGTTTTTCGAAGATGGAGTGTTTGGTTTCCGCACCGCGGGCCCGGCGTTGTTGTGCAATGTGAGCTATTTCGCAAAGCGCGCGTGTGTTTGGGATCCGCTGAATATGAATCTGGTGGGTTAGGTTGAAAGTTACCAAATCGACTTTGGGCGGATCGCTCAGGCCTGGACCAAGTGAAAAAGGCGTGCTGGGACAATGGTGGCGGCCGCAAACACCGGCGGAGAAGCTGCCAGGGATGCTCTACTCTGAAGACGACAGCGGTGGTGGCCTTAGGCTGCAAATTGACGGAAATTTCTCCCCGGAAGATTCCCAGCCCCGTACTGGCGCACTGATTTCGTCAAGGTCTTCTTTTCCTGATGACATCGCGATACTCGTTGGGACTACAGCAGAGGGAAAGTTCGTCAGCCTCATCGACTGCCGAGCGACCAAGATTCGGGGATTTCCCGGATTTACCAGAAGTAGCCAGGTATTCCGGCCACGAATCATCGCCTACGACGTCCACTTCACGAGTGTTGATGATTTCCGGCTAGCGTCGTTGTCCGGCCGCTATTCGAATCTTGATCTTTGGGTGAACACTCCAGGTGTGTCCATCGACCATTCCATCGATCCTTACAGAATTACTATCACCTACGCCGTGCCAGAGACGGTGAAGGCGGCGCTCTCGAACGGAATGTCCGTTGAGTTAGAGTTCCACGTTCAACCTCCCACGCGTGACGACGTCAAGATTGTTCAGCGATCATGGATCTCTATCTGCTCGTCTGAACAGCTTCCCCACGACGAGTTGCATCGAGTTCTTGCCATGGTGGCCGACTTAGTATCACTTGGTGTCGGACAGGCAGTCCGGCTGACGGATGTTCGAGGAACGGCGATTGACTCTGAAAGCGCTGCAGCTTCGCCCAACCTGATCGAGCTTTATCTCCGGTACAACTCAGCGCCCGTAGCGCCGCTTCGTGATGGCATCGATCCTTCGCAAATACTCTTCACATTAAGTGACATTCGCGAAAATTTCACCAGCGTTCTCGAAAAGTGGATCGTTCAGTCGCCGGCGATCAAACCACTATACAACCTCTATTTCAGCACCCTTCGTAGTCCCGAGATGTATCTTGAGCACCGTTTTCTGAGCCTGTTCCAAGCGCTCGAATCGTTTGATCGGAGAAGCCATCAAGAGGACCGTCGCCGGCCAAAGGCGACTGATCGTATCCGCAGAGTCGTCGAGAAATGCAACGCGGCCTGGATATTCATTGATGCCAACAAAGACATCGAGCTTGCTGGCGATTTACGAAATTATTACACCCACTACGATGTCAGAATTGAAGGTAGGTTGCCTTCTCCCGAGGCCATACTGATAAAGACCCACAATCTGGCAGTGCGCTTTCAGGCGCTATGCCAACTGGTGCTACTCATGGAAGTTGGCTTTTCCCCGGAGCAACTTAGAAAAAGGATTCAGGAAAGCCGGCTGTTGGAGCAAAAGCTCGCCGTCGAAACAAACGCGCGAGCAGAAAACTAGGTCCACTGGCGCGCCACGTCAGTGACTCTCCCGCGCAAGGCAGATGCGCTGCGCCGAATAACTAATCGTAAGGTGCCAGGTAAACTTGGTTGTCGTGGTGGATCAGGCCAAAGCGCACGCGATCCAGCCATCCGGTGCGGCCGAGTACATTCTTCTCGATCATCGGATCCGCGAAGAAGTAAACGATCGCGCTTGTGGCAATACCCAGAACACTGATGTCCAACTGGTGACCAAACGCCTCGAATCCGCCGTTGGCCGTGCGGAAGGTCATCCGGATTCCTCGCTCCAGGTCCAGACCCAAGGCCTCCGCGACTTCGGCCCCGAACAGGCAGAACGACGCTCCGGTGTCGATACTCGCAGCCAACCGGATCTGCCTGGTGCCCGAACGAAGGACGACGGGAACCGCTATGCTCTCATCCGGTCCCGAGTAGTCGTAGAGATGCGTGAAACCGAGCGGGTGCATGAACTACCAGCCGCCGAATGGCAAGTGTCCTTCTCGTGGCACGCGCGCAAAGAATGGATCTGCGGCGCCGGAGACCGCCGCTTCCGCGCTAACGTCAGCGAGTTTTGTACCGTGCGCCAGCAGGCGCGAGCCATCCAAGGCGACCCACTCACCAGCATACGGTCCGGCTTCCTGTGCCAGCCATCTCAACTCGAGGCGGCGCTGGTCGACCGGTTCCGGGGTCTCCCCCGGCCCGTCTTCGAGAGTCAAACGAACCCGTTGATGCTCCGGCAGCGAAAGCGGTTCCAAGGGCCGTAGCACGCCGTGTTCATAGACTGCTTCCAATTGGCGAGGCACAGCTTCATTGTACTGGCAATGGCTCCCGGCGGTACAGATTCAACAGCGGCCATTCGGCGGGAAACGCCAGGTCCATATACGCCACCATCATTTCATCCGTCGTCTGATCGCCCCAGCGTACCTCGACATCCGGATTCGGATTCACCGGATTATTGGCCGAGTTATCGAACACCGCCAGGCAATGAATGCGTGTGCCGGCGGGCAGCTTCAGCGGATCGGCGAACTCATAAGTAATCTGCCAATTGCGGTCCCAGTGCGGCACGCGAACCAGCGGCGTCACGGCGGATTGATCGGGCAGCGCGGCACTGCACTCGAAGCTCTTACCCCGCAGGTGAATGTGCGGCGTGACGTTGAACAGCCGCACGGGTTTATGGATCCGCCAAAGCGCGCGCACCTCGTAGGCCGGGTCGCGCGGCGGAATCACGAACCGCGCTTCCGCCACCCCGATGGTATGCACCCGTTCCACCGGCGGCGTTTTCGCAAACACCAGCCCGATCCGGCTGCGATCCTTCGCCGGCTTGCCGTTGGGCTGGTAGTGAAGCTGAAAGATCAGGTCCGAGCCTGCCGGAATCAGCCGCGCCATGCCATCGGGCAGAATCTGCGCCTGCCCTCCGGTGACGTATTGCGCGAATAACTCGTCCATCGGCGTCCGTCCCGATATGCGGCTCTTGCGCTGGAAGCCTTCCCCCGGCTTGCCCTCCGACATCCATTGCGAACCCTTCGGCCGCAGATAGACGCCGATATGATGCACCACAGCGCGATTGCCAGGGCGCACCTCCATTTCGCTCACCCATCGATCTTCCTTGAAATTGGTGGGCACGATGTAGTGCACATACTCCATCTGGCCGGAGAGCGCGACCTCGGCCTCCTCGGGCATTTCCAGCACCAGGTCGGGTTTCGAAATCTGCCAACCATCGGCGAACCGGCGCGGCGGCGGTGCCTGCCGTGCGTCGCCTTCCTTGGCTCCCGTATCCACCCACTGGCGCACAATCGCGATCTCCGCCGCCGTCATTACGCGGGCGTTTGAATAGTGGCCCACCGCCGGATCGGCGTGCCACGGCGGCATACGGCGGCTCAGCACGGCTTCTTTCACCGCGCGAGCCCACGGCCGTACCTGCTTGTAAGTCACCAGCGGCATGGGCGCTGCTTCCCCCTCGCGATGGCATTGCTGGCAATGCCGCTGCAGCAGAGGCTCCACGTCCTTGTAGTAACTGAGAGAGGGCTCGGCGGCCGGCGCCAACGCCCAAAACAGCAAGAATATCATCTGGTGATTAGAAACAACTGCGCCTGTCCTTCCGGTTCTACCCGAATCCGGGTACCCGGCGCAACTGCCACCGGTTTGCGGAAGGCGAAGGCGCGCGCCCATTGCGGCTTGTAATGGCGCAGCCAGATGAGCGGCAGGCTTGAGCCGTCCGGCTGATCGGCGAACACGCGCACCGATTGGACTTCCGCCTTCACACGCGCCTCAATGCCGGCCAGCAACCCCCGCACCATGGCGCCGTTCCGGACCGGAATGCGCCGTCCAGTCACTTTCACCGGTTCCGCCAATGCGGGCACCGGCGGAAGATACCGGGCTTCTCCTTCCGGCGCGCCCCCTTCCACCCACTCGGCGATCAGCGAGACTTCCTCCTGCGTCAGCGAGGCGTCGTTCTGAAACGATCCGAAGCCGCGTACCGCGCCCCATGGCGGCATCCGCCGTTCCAGCACTTCTTCCTTGATCGCCTTCGCCCACGGCCGCGATTCCTCGTACGTTAGCAACGCCATCGGCGCCTTGCCGCCTTCCCGATGGCAACCCGCGCAGCGCTTGTAAAGGATGCGGGAGATTTCGCGGCTGAAGGTGATCTTGGTCGTAATCACGTCGTGGGCATCCAGCAGGCCGCTCACGAACAACAGCAGGATCACCGGGCGCCCACCCACGCTACTCGCCCCCGCCTTGCTTGAATAGCCTGGCCGGATCCATCGCGCGGTCAAACGCCACATCGAACCAGCCGATCATCATTTCTTCCCAACTCTGATCGCCCCACTTCACCTGCTTGGCCGCGTCCGGATTGGCGGGATTGTTGGCGGAGTTGTCAAAGTGCGCCGTACATTCCAGCCGCGTCCCCTTGGGCATCGTCTTTGGTTCGGCCAGGTAATACCAAAGCTGCCAGTTGAAGTCGTAGCGCGGCACGCTGAGCAACGTTTCCTCTTCGCCGGTGGGATATACGGCCCGGTAAAGGAAATCCTTGCCGCGCAGGTGCATGTGCGGCATCAGGCCGATCAGCCGCGCATCGGCCCGCAGCGTGAATTCGGAATCCACGCGATGGTTCGGCGCTCCGGCTGGAATGACGAACTTCGTATTCATCGCGGCCAGCGTCATCACGCGCTCCCGTGGCGGCTCGCTGGCGAAAATCAGCCCGAGGCGCGTCCGGTCGGAAACCTTGCCGCCGTTGGTGGTGTAATGGAGCTGGAGCACGATGTCGCTGCCCGCCTTGAGCAGTTTCGCGGTACCGGGCTGCAGCACCGCCGGCGGCAGGCCGGGCGCATAGCCCACCAGCAGTTCGGAAGCCGTCTCCCCGCCTCCGCGATCCCCGCGCGGCACGAAAGGCACGCCCGGTTCATAGGCGCGCATCCATTTCGAACCCGGTTCCCGGATGAAAGCGATGACGTGGTGCACTACGGCGCGCGACCCGGGCCGCACCTCCGCCGCCTGTACCCACGCATCCTCTTTCAGTCCGGTGGGAACGATGACGTAGGTATACTCCACGGTGCCCGACGCGGGAACTTCATAAGCGCCCGGCATCGCGATTTCCAGATCCGGTTTGCCAATGTTCCATCCCTCGACGAACGCCACCGGCTCCGGCGCCTCGCTCGGGTCGCCCTCCGGAGCGCCCGCCTCCACCCAAGCCGCGATGGTCTCGATTTCAACCGCCGCCAGCCCGCGCGCATTGTGAAATTTTCCATAGGCCGGATCGGCGAACCAAGGCGGCATCTGGCGCGACAGCACACTCGCCTTGATCGCCTTGGCCCACGGCCGCACCTGCTGGTAACCGCTGAAAGCCATGGGAGCCGCTTCACCCGCCCGATGGCAACCGTGGCAATGCTTCTGCAGCAGCGGCAGGATCTCTTTGTGGAACGTGGGCCCGCCCGATAGAAGCGCCGCCGCCAGCACCCCAAGCATCATTCCCAAAGGACCTCCCGGCGATCAGTCCCCCGTGCGCGGAGCCGGCTTCTTTTCCCGGAACAGATCGCCTGGGCTCATTGTAACGTCGATGGCGGCGTCAAAGAAGCCCATGCACATCTCTTCCCAACTCTGTTCGCCCCATTTGACTTCCTTGCCTGGGTCGGGATTGAACTTGTTATTGGCCGAATTGTCGAACACGCCGGTGATGTCGATACGCGTGCCCTTCGGCATCTTCTTCGGCTTGTCGAATTCATACCAAAGCTGCCAACTGAAGTCGTAGCGCGGCACGCTGAGCATGGTTTCCGTTCCGCCGTCCGGATAAGTCACCCGATACTCGAACGACTTCCCTCGCAGGTGCATATGCGGCAGCAGGTTGACGAACTCCGAATCCGCCTGCAACGTCAGCGAAGCCTTGACTTCATGATGGACGGCGCCGGCCGGGATGGCGAACTTATTGGTGGCGACGGCGCCCGTGATCACGCGATGGGTCACCGGCTCATCGGTGAACCGCAGCCCGATCGAGCTCTTGTCGGTCCCCGGCTTTCCGTTGGCCGTATAGTGCATCTGCAAAACGATGTCCGAACCCGCCTTCAGCCGCTTGGCCATACCAGGCTTCAAAATCACCGCCGGAGATCCCGGCGCATAACCCACCAGGAATTCCGCCGAACCGAGCCCGCCGTCGCCTTTCTTTGGAACGAACGGCACGCCGGGTTTGGCATCGGCCAGCCACTTGGAACCCGGCTCGCGGACGAACGCGATGATGTGATGCACCAGCGTGCGGTTGCCAGGCCGCGCCTCCGCCGCCCGCACCCACTTGTCCTCGGCGAGGCCGGTGGGGATCACGATGTATTGATAGTCGATGGTTCCGCTGGGCACCACTTCGTACTCGAGCGGCATCGCCACCGTCAGATCCGGCTTCCCGATGTTCCATCCTTCGATGAATTCGAGTGCCTGCGGGGCGTCCTTCGCATCGCCTTCCTTGGCCCCGGAATCGGCCCATGCCGCCAGGACGTCGATCTCTTCCTGCTTCATGGTGCGGTCGTTCGCCCACTTGCCGGTGTGCGGATCGGCGAACCACGGCGGCATCTTCTTCGAAAGCGTCGCCTCTTTAATCGCCTTGGCCCACGGACGCGTCTGCTGGTAGGTCAGCAAAGGCATCGGCGCCGCCTCGCCCGCCCGATGGCAGCCCTGGCAGTTTCTCTGCAACACCGGAGCGACATCCTTGTGAAACGTGACCGTTCCAGTACCCTTGTTGGCGGCCAGAGCGCATGCCGCCGTAATCCACGTCAGAACCATGTAGCGTTTCATCTCTCTCTCGAATATACGGCGGCCGGGGGCCAACAGTTCTCAGGAAATGGTAAGAATTTGGTAAGGAACGCTTCCGCCTATCCCTGCGCTACTCCACCCTCTAACTCCCGTTCCAGCCAGTGGCAGGCGAACGTCCAATACCGGTCCGCCGTCCGGCGCGAACAGCCCAGCCGCGCCGCCACCTCGTCGCCCGTGCGGCCTTCGAAAACCTTCAATTCCACCACCGTGCGGAACTTCGGATCGATGGCGCCCAGCCGCGCCAGCATCAGCTCGATATGGGTCAGCGTTTCGACACCGGCGGCATCGAAATTCTTCATGTCGTCTTCGGCTTCCACCTTGATCGCCTTGCTTGAAAGGGGACGGGCGTGGCGCGCCAGCAGCCGCTTCATCAGGAATCCCGCAAAGCCGAGGAAGGCCGCCTTTTCGTCGTTGTTGTCCGGATCGCGCAGCGCCTTGACCCGCAGCAACTCAAAGTACAGCTCGTGGACCAGCACGGTGGGCTGCCAGGTGTGCTCCGGACGTTCCGACTTCATCTTGGCGGCGGCCAGCCGCTTGAGCTCGGGATAGAGCAGTTCCACCAGTTGCTCGGCCGCCTGACGGTTTCCCTGCCGGAACTGCGCCATCAGATCGGCCACCGCGCCCGTCGAAGCCTGCATGACCCCGAATTTTAGCAGGATGTGTCACTTTGGAAGCGGCGCGCCGTCGCATTTTCACGGCGCCATGACCGTATCCGCCCGGCCGGAATCAACGCCCGCCGATCGCCGCATCCAAGGCGTTCTGGACCACGCGCTGCAGCACCGGGTCCACCGCCAGAACGCCACCGGCCGAAGTCGCTCCGATCGAGAAGACCCAGCCTCTCGCTCCCACTTGCCGGAACACGATGCTGGCCCGTGCTTCCTTGATGGAATCGGCCAGGTCCAACCCGGTCACGGTGGCATGACTGGGCGTGGCCATCCGATCCTGAAATTCCCTGTAAACCGCGCCCGGAAGCCGCCACCCCACGCCCCAATCCGCCGCCATCAGCCCGCCCAGCCCTTGCCGCTTTCCGATGGCCGAACCCACCTGCAGGCCCGTGCCATCCATCAGGAACGGATGGGCCGATTGGACCGTGAAGTAAGTGCCATTGTAAGGTGGACCGGATTGTGGCAGCGACGGCTCATAGGCCAACCCCACTACCGCGCGCTCGCTGCGCCCGTCGGGATAGGAAGAGGTACCGCGCCGGAACAAATCCGTCAGCGGACACGGATTGGCTGGAAAAGGCGGCGGCCCTTCCGCCGGCATCACGCAGCCCGAATCCGGCGTGGCCGGCATCCGCATTCTTCCTTCCCCCGTAATTTGCACCCGTTGAAAGAGACCCTTCCCCGCCAGGTACACCAGATGCCCGCCGGCTTCGAGATAGGCATCCAGCCGGTCGCGCATGCGATCGGTCCAGAACTGCGGCAGCGTCTGCACAACCAGTGCCTTGTACTGATTCAGATTTTCCATCCCGCCATGCAGGTCGAGATCGCTGAACGCGTCATACCAATAGCGTGGATCGCGCTCGGCCAGAGAATCGAGCCAAGAGGTGATCCACACCTCCGCCCGCGGCAACTGGTTGAATGCCCGCGGATTGCGGTCGGTCAACCCGGGTGAGCGTGAGGCGCCTCCGGCGATCGGCGCTTCCAGCAGCGGCCGCTCGAAGCTTACTTCGGTCGCGGCCCGTCCATCCCCACCCCACTGATTGAATACGCTCCATGTCATCGTGTTGGCGATCACGGCGATGTTCTTGGGCCGTTCTCCCAGCCGTGGCCTCACAATGAACGGCGCCAAGGCGCGTCCACCGCTGGGCGTGGTCAATTCCGCGGCGTATAGGCCGGACCGCGCGTCGCCCGGAAGCTTCATATCGGGACCGTCCGCGGTCCATTCCGCTCCCGTCGAAATCATCCCCATCTGCTGCGGCTTCTTGAAATTCCGGCCGGCGGGCACCTCGCGGGTCAACGCCGCTCCAACCTGCCTGCCGTCGATCAGGCCGCTCGCTTCTTCCTTCCGCCGCTCAAGCCGCAACAGCCGCACCGTGTACGCCGGCGAAAACGTCGAAGCCCGCACCGGAACCGGATCTCCGGGCGACAGGCGCCGTCCGCTCGAGACGTACCCTTCAATCGAATACGCTCCGGGAGAGGCCAGGATCGCCGACCACATATTCCACTCATGCCCGATCTGCACGCCCGCGCGGTCCTGAGTCGCCTTGCCTTTCGCAATGGCCCATTCACCCGAAGCGCGCATCCGGTAGCGCCACAATATGCCTTCTTTTGAAACGGCGAACGTGATCCCGTCGCCTCCTTCAAACACGCGGCAGCCGGAACAGCTATGCCCGGCCGGCAGCTTTGGGCCTCCGTAGTGCGGCGCGTAGTCGATCTCGGTTTCGGTGAAGGATGAGGGCAGCGGTCTTCCGCCCGCCGCCCACCCATGTTGAAACAACGACACTCTACCCGAGTCGAGGAAAGCCCAAATCACACCGTTCCGCAGCAGGGTGGTTTCCATGGCCGACGACCATCCTCTGGCCGCCGCCCACCGCGGACGCGACATCGCCGCCGCGTCCCGCACCCGGTTCCATCCCCCTCCGATCGGCGTGTTCGAATCGGCGCTCCATCGCATCGCGCCACTGTTGCGCCAGGGATCGAGCAGCCGGAAATACTTCAACTGGCCGTCGCCGGTAATGGCGTAAAGAACGCCGTCGCCACCGGCAAACACCTTGCGGAACGCGGCCCAGTTCACGCCTTCGAGCGAAGGCAGCAGAACCCGCTCGACGCGCCAGGTATAACCGCTCGAGTCGGTGGAATCGTCCACATAGGCCGCCACGTTGCCCTTTGTATTGATCGCGTAGAAATGGCGTGGCGGAATTGGGTCGTCGGGACCGGCGCCTCGCACCAGTTCCGTCGAGGCCGGCCCCGGTTGCCGCATCCACAACGCAGCCAGCGCCACCCCGGCCGCTACCGCGACCAGCCATTTCCTCGACCGCGGCCTCCGTACCGCCGCCGGCGCCGCCGCCCCGGTGGCACCGGAGCCCGCCATCTTCGAGAGCGCCACCACCACCTGCGCCGCCGACGGCCGCGCCGCCGGGCTCTTATCGAGCATCGCCAGCAGCAGCCGGTCCAACTCCGGCGCGATCCGCTTATTCACCGGCGAAAGCGAACGCGCCGGCCGCGTCGCAATGGCGTGCGCCGTCTCAAACAAAGTGCCGGCGGCAAAGGGATGCTCCCCGCTAAGCAGCTCGCTCAGCACCAGGCCCAGCGTGAATACATCCGTCGCCGTAGTGAGATCCTCGCTCAAATATTGTTCCGGCGACATGTAGCGCAGCGTCCCGGAGTAACGGCTGGAGGCCGATCCCTTCTGTTCCACGAAGCGCGCCAGCCCGAAATCCAGCACCTTCAGAATGCCGTCGTTGCGCACCATGATGTTTTCCGGCTTGAGGTCGAGATGCGCCAACCCCTCGGCGTGTGCCGCCGTTAGCGCCGAGGCGATCTGCCGGCCCCAGTTCAACACCTCCGCCACATCGAGCGCCCGCCCGCAATAGTGGCGCAGCGGTGTTCCCTCCACCAGTTCCATCGCGATCGCGAGCGTATCGCCAGTGCGAATCACTTCGTAAACGGTGACGATGTTGGGATGGTTCACCGCCGACGCCGCTTTCGCTTCCCGAATCGCGCGTTCCACCGATTTCCCGCCCACATGCCCGATGGACAGGAATTTCAACGCCGCCGGACGCTCCAGTTCTTCGTCTCGCGCCAGGTAAACCTCGGCCATGCCGCCGCGGCCGATCAGCCCGATGAGGGTGAATCGTCCCACCCGCTCCCCGCTACGGTCTCCCGCGCCGGCAGCCGCCTCCCCCTCGCCGGACTTGGCCAACAGAAGGCGCACTTCGGCCGCCACCTCGACGCCGGCGTGGCTCAACAGCATGGCGCGTTCCATAGGACTCGCTTCGAGCACGGCTTCGTAAAGCTCCCACGCCGCGCGCCATTGTTCATCCGTCAACGCACCAGGCGCCGTGGACTTGCGATTGGCTTCCGGATTCACTCGATTTAGATAAGCTTAACAGGGGGGTGCGCCAGGAGTATCATAAGGACAGCCCATGACGTTCCTCACCCGTAAACACCTCGACCGCCGAACCCTTCTGAAAGGCGTGGGAGCCGCCATCGGGCTGCCGTTGCTGGATGCCATGCGCCCGGCCCTCGGCGCGCCCGCTTCCACCAGCGCCCAGCCGCGCCGCCTGGCCGTGGTTTACGTTCCCAACGGCATCGTCATGAAAGATTGGAAGCTGGCGCAGACCGGCCGCGAGTTCGAGTTCACCCGCATCCTCAAGCCGCTTGAAGCCCACCGCCAGCACATCACCGTGCTCTCCGGCCTCGCCAATCACGCCGCCGTCAAGAGCAAAGGCGGCGGTCACGCCAAGGCCACCGGCAGCTTCCTTTCCGGCGCCGAACCGAAATATACGGCGGGCCCCGATGTGCGCGCCGGGATCACCTTCGATCAGATCGCCGCCCAGAAGTGGGGCGCCGAAACTCGCGTGGCGTCGCTCCAAATCGGCTGCGAGGATGCGCGCATGGTCGGCAACTGCGATACCGGATCGAGCTGCGCCTATACCAACACCCTCTCCTGGAAAGGGCCGGAATCCCCGCTCGCCGTCGAAGTGAATCCGCGCTCGGTCTTCGAGCGGCTGTTCGGCACGGTCGATCCGAGTCTTTCGGCCGACGTCCGCGCCCGCCGCGCCATCTACCGCAAGAGCATTCTCGATCAGACGCGTGAAAACACCGAGCGCCTGGCCGGCACCCTCGGCGGCGCCGATCGCCGCAAGCTCGACGAGTATCTCACCGGCATTCGCGAAGTGGAGCGCCGCATCGGCGCCGCCGAGAAGGAACAGATCACCCCAGCCATCGAGAAGCCGTCCGGCATCCCATTTGAGTACGCCGATTACGTCAAGCTCATGTTCGATCTGCAGGTGATCGCGTTTCAATCGGATCTGACCCGCGTTTCCACCATGATGCTCGGCCGCGAAGGTAGCGTGCGCACGTACCCGGAGATCGGCGTCCCCGACCCGCATCACCCGCTCACCCATCACCGCGGCCACCCCGACTTCATCGAAAAAGTAACCAAGATCAACACCTACCACGTCGAGTTGTTCTCTTACTTTGTCGAGAAGCTGAAGGCAACCGCCGATGGCGATGGATCGCTGCTGGACCATTCGGCCATTCTCTACGGCTGCGCTTTGAGCGATGGCAATGCGCACTCCAACTTCGATCTGCCGCTGCTGCTTGCCGGCCATGCGGGCGGGATTCGCGGTGGACAACATGTGGCCGCACCCGAGAAGACTCCCGTAGCCAACCTGTTCGTCCACATGCTGAGTTCGACCGGCGTTGAGACCGGGCGGTTCGCCGACAGCACCGGACAATTGGACCTGCGCGCCTGAAGATGGAGTTCAGCGCCGCGCTCGACCTCGAAACGGCGTTCGTTCTCGATGGCGCGCGACGCATCGTATCGACGCGCGAACCCTATTCGACCCCAGGCCCGGCGTTCGTTCTGATCCGCACACCCGCCGGTTGCGCCTGGGCCGTGCGCGCCGATATCCCCGCCGGTACCGCCGCGCAGTTGTTACAGCTTGCCGGGCAGGAACCGCCGGTCCTTGATTTTGAAGCCGATCCGGTTCACGCCGCCCGGTACCTCGCCTTGCTGCCCGGTGAGCGCCAGGCCGGGCCCGTATTCACGTTTCCAGACGATCTTCCGGAAGCGGCCGGCGTCGAGCCGGTCGAAGACATCGCGCCGCTGGAGCGCGGCTTTCGCGGCTGGATCAAGGACGAACTGCCGGAACGTTCCCCGATGCTCGCCGTCTTGCGCGACGGGCATGCCGTGAGTGTCTGCTTCTGCGCGCGCCGGTCAGATACGGCGGCGGAAGCGGGCGTCGAGACCGCGGAGGCGTCTCGCGGACAAGGGCTCGCGCCGCTGGTTACGATCGCCTGGGCGCGCGCCGTCCGGGCTTCCGGACGTCTGCCCATCTACAGCACCGCCTGGACCAATCTCGCCTCGCGTGCCGTCGCGCGAAAGCTCGGCCTGATCCCTCGCGCCTGCCATTGGAGCATTGGCTGACCGGGCGTGATAGCATCGCTAACCTATGGCACCCGCTCCGTCGCATTCCCCGCTGGAGGGAGCCTGGACCGCTTACCGGACCTGGTCTCAAACTTCGGTCTACCACAAGAACCGCATGGACTCGTTGATCAAATGGAGTCTTTGGACGGCCATCGCCGGCGCCTGCCTCGCCGGACTGTCTCCCGCACTGGCTGCGCCATGGCCGAAGATCCTCGGACCGGCCAGCGCCGTTCTCGTCGCGCTGGCGGCCTATCTCACGCAGCAGGCGCTCGCCGGTGACCGCGTCCGCACCTGGACCCGTGCCCGTGGCGCCGCCGAATCGCTGAAGTCCGGCCTTTATCTGTACCGCGCCGCCGTGCCCCCGTTTGACGCCGCCGATCGCAATTCGCAAATGGCCTCTCGCGTTGGTCAGGTGATGGAGAGCCTGAAGGATATCGAATCCCGCCCTCATGACAACAAGCCCGTGCCGCCGCTCTCCCTCACCGTGGAGCAATACATCGCCGAGCGCGTGGACGAGCAGGTGAAATGGTATGAGAAACGCGCGGCGGAGCATCAGACGAAGGCCGATCTCTTCCGCAAACTGACGGTGTTTCTCGGCGGCGTCAGCGCCCTGCTCGCCCTCGTTGCCGCGATGCTACCCGTATCCGGCGCGATCGGCGTCATCGCCACCATCACCACTTCCATTACCGCTCACCTCAAGAATCAGCAATACCAGACGCTGGTGGCCGCCTATCGCACGGCGGCGATCCGCCTGCGCACCATCAAAAGCGAATGGGTTGGTATTGGCAAGACGGACGCTGACAAGAAAGAGCGCGATCTGTTCATCCAGCGCTGCGAAGAGACCATGGCCGCCGAGAACGGCGCCTGGGCCGCCCTGTGGATGGAGAAGCCCGCCTGAGATGCAGTACGCTAGACCGTGATGTCTCTCGGTCTGATCGTTTCCCTCGCTGTCTTCGGCGCCTCGGATTACTTCCCCAAACCCGATTCGGCCGGCGGTTGGCGCACGCTCACCGATGCCGCGCAGGTCCGCAAGAAAGCCGGCATCGACACCCGTAAGCTGGATGAAGCCTTCGACTACATTCAGCAAACCAGCCAGCACGGCGGCCTTCTGGTGGTGCGTCATGGACACCTGGTGTATGAACGCTACTTCGGCCGCGGCCACCGCGAAGCGCTGCCCGAACTCGCTTCCTGCGGCAAGGCGTTCACCAGTCTCGCCACCGGCATCATGCTGAAGGAACACGCCTCGCAGTTCCCCAACGGTCTTGACGAGAAAGTGTATTCGCCCAAGTATCTGCCTGGCCTCGAACTCCCGCTCGACGACCCACGCAAGGCCGAAATCAGCCTGGGTCAGTTGCTCTCCATGTCGGCCGGACTTCGCGGCACCAATCCGGTGTATGTGAGAGGAACACGCCAGGTGTGGGAGAATCCCACCGAAGACAACGGACCCTATTCCACCACCGACGGGTTCGCGCTCCGTCAAAGTCTGTGGTGCGCGCCCGGCGAATGTTACTCCTATTCCACCGCCACCAGCCACCTGCCCGCCATGATCGTCCGCAAGGTCACCGGCATGGAAATGGAGGAGTACATGCGCCAGCGCCTCACCGGCCCCATGGGATTCGGCACCTGGGGTTACGCCATGTACCGGCCCAAGCTCAAAGGCGGCATCGATTCAAACGGCCGCATGCTCCATACGCCCGGCGGCGGAAGCATCGCCGTGCGCTCCACCGACATGCTGCGCTTCGGCTATCTCATGCTCCGTGAAGGACGCTGGGGCAAGCAGCAGATCGTGCCCGCGGACTTCGCCAGAATGTGCGGACGAATGGTGAAATACAACCCGCACTATACCCACAGCTTCAACTTCAACATGAATGAAGACGGCCATCTTTCCTCCGTTCCGAAGGATGCGTTCTGGAAAGGTGGTTCCGGAGGCTATGCGATTTACGTCGTTCCCTCGCTCGATCTGGTGATCTGGAAGATGGGCGGCACCGAAGGCCAGTACAGTCCCGATTTGACGCGCCTGCCTGTCAGTTACACCTACGACGGCTCGCGCGCCAACTGGAAGCCCGGCGATCCGAAGGTGGTTGGCGATGCCACTGGAAAGACGCTGCAGATGGTCGTGGCCGCCATCGCTCGTTGATCCATGGCCATCCATATCGTAAGGTTCGGCTCGGCCAGGACTCCGGGCGAAGGCCTGCGCATCGGCACTGTACGCCGCCCGCCCCGCGGCGTTCCCAAGGCCGAGTTCGCCTCGCGAGATTTTTACGATGTATGGTTTCCGAACCTGGCGCCCGAACAGGACCTGGTTCATCAAGCTCTCACCGCCAACGACGACCGGCAGTGGACTCAATTCCGCCAGAAGTTCCGGAAGCAACTGGCCGCCGCGGGCCCAAGCCGCGACCTCGATCTGCTGGCCGCTCTCTCCCACAAAACGGATCTCGCTGTCGGTTGTTACTGCGAGCAGGAGAGCCGCTGCCACCGGTCGATCCTGCGCGAGGAACTGCTGAAGCGCGGCGCCAGCATGGCTCCGTAGTTAGCGCCGCAACACCTCGCCAATTTCCGTCACCCGCAACCGCTCCCCCATCCAGCGCATCCGGTCCAGCATTGCCTCCGCGTTCACAAACTCATGGTCCACGTCATACCAGCGCAGCCGCTTCGGCTGGCCAGCCGCCCCATACGCCACTTCGCAATCCCTCTTCACGTCTTCCATATCGAGCCGCCCGCATTGCACCAAGACCGCCGCCGGACCCGACTTCGGCAGAAACCGTCCCGGATCCACCGGACGCAGCAGCTCCAGCGTTTGCGCCAGTTCCGGCGCCGATAGAGCCGCGCGGTAATTCTTCCAGTAACCGGACTGATTCTCCGCGACGTGCTTGCTGTACTCGGCCACCAGTCCGATCAGTACGAATGTCTGGATCCGCTTCTCCACCGCGCTCAACACCGCGCCCGCATTGCCGCCATAGCTGTGTCCCACGTAGCCCACTCGTGCGGCATCGGTGTCTTCGCGGGCCAGCAGCCAGTCGAGCGCGCGCCGGATCCCGATCACCACATGAACCGGATGCTCCCGCAGCGCTTCTCGTTTGGGAAACGGCGGCGCCCCGGCCGGCCGCCGGTAAGGAGCCTCCAGGATAATCGCGATCACACCCGCCTTCGCCAACAGCGCCGCCTCGCCGATATAGTGCGCCATGCTCTGGCCGCCGCCACGCTGAAAAATCACCACCGGCCGCCGCGAGCCTTTCCCCGAAGGTTCGGCGAGGATGAAATCCATTCGCCGCCCCTTCATCGCCTGGAACGATCCGGCGGTGATGCGGATATCCTTGCGCGGGCTGAACGGTCCGGTTTCGATTTCAAAGGGAACGGCATGATCGTAGTCGAATAGCGATTGAGCCGCGAGCATCGACATCAAGCTGAAGAAGACAAGCATCTCAGCGGGCGGGCGCCGCCGCCATCTCCTTCCACGCCGCCGGATCCTCTCCCGCGCTCACCAGATTGCCGCATCGCACCAACGGCAGCCGCAGCAGCTTCGGCTCGCGTTCGATGCGCCCCAGCAAATCGGAGTCCGGCATCCGGATATACTTGAGCCCCGCGTCGGCATAAGCCTTGCCTTCGCGATCGAGCAAACCGGTGAGCCCAAAACGATCGGCGAACCGCTTGATCTCGCCCGGGCCCATCGGCTTTACGTTTAGGTCGACGAACTGCAGCGGCACGCGCCGTTCCTTGAAGAACCGCTCCGCCGCCCGCGTTGGTGAGGAGCCTTTGACACCAAAAATTTGCACAATCGCCATAATCGAATCAGCCCACATCATCGCATGCCCATTCGACCATTGATTTTTTCCGCAACTCCGATACACTCTTACTAATCACGGCTCATCCATTCCAAGATGAGGTATTCCAAATGAACAAAAAATTTTTGACGATGATAATGGCGGCGCTCTGCCTTGGCTCAGCTCTTGAGGCCGCGATCTTCACTTTTGACACAGATCCATTCGCCGGCTCCACCGCGCTCACCACGCCTGGGCGTCAGGTTGTTGGCGGCGAACCATCGATCACCTTCAACATCGCCACCGACACGTTCGTGTTCAACCCCTTCGTGTTCGGCGTCGGTCCCCTTCAGTTCGCCAACGATATCGCCGGCAACCTGCCGGTGAGCGGCATTAATGTGGTGGTACTTCGATCCTTCGATGACGACGCCAATGCCGGGACGGCATTCGGTGCCGGCAACGCGGCCAATCTGATTGCCGCCCGCTTTACCTCGCCCGGTCCGGGGTTCTTTATCTACTTCAACAGCAACCTGGATTTGGCCCGTCTGGTCTACTCCACCGATTTGAACGACAACACGTCCGACCTGAAAATCCTCGCCCGTATGACCAATCTTTCGGGCCAGGCCGGCCGCGATGCCTTCACGTCGTTTGCCGCGGCCAACTTCGCCGAGACACCGGAACCTTCGAGCCTCGCGCTCATGGCCGCCGGCGTCCTCGCGTGTGCCGTCCTGCGGCGCAAGGCCTGATTCGCACTTACCGTTAAGCGGACCGGAACTGTCCCGGTCCGCCCAGTACTCTGGCAGGCAGGAACAGAATCGCTTTCAGCAGCGCGAAGACTCCCCCCACCGCGATGCCGACAATGCGGAACGGCAGCGTGAGAATCCACACGATCGGGTAAAGCACCAGGGCCATCAGCGCCAGCGGCCAGCACACCACCAGCAACAGCAGCCAAAGCAGGAAGGTGAACATCGTCGTCCTCCAGAACCAAGATACGGAAACCGCATCCGTCTTGTTCCTTAAAATACGAACTTCAACGCCGCCTGCTGAATCCGCGCTGGAGCCGTCGCACTGATCTGGCCCGCCTGCGGATTCCCGATCGCCGCATTCGGCGTCCCGAAGTTGGCGCGGTTAAACGCATTGAACATTTCCCAGCGGAACGTCACCTTGTACCGGTCGCCGATCCGGAACTGGCGGTGAACGCCGGCATCGACGTTGAAGCTCCCCGGTCCCACCAAAATCCCACGGCCCGCGTTCCCGAAGGAAAACTGCGCCGGAGTGGCAAACGCCGCCAGATCGAACCAGCGGTCAATCGTCCGGCTGCCCGTGGGCAGGTTGCCATCGGCGATGCGATTCGGCCGGTCCGCGCTGCCACCGGCGGAATTCGACACGGCCGCGGCCAGCGTCGGCGTGAAATGCTCGCCAGTCGCCATGGACCAGATGCCGTTCAAACTCCACCCGCCGATCAGCCACGATGCCGGTCCGCTTGTGGCAAAGCGGCGGCCCTGGCCAAACGGCAGATCCCACACGTGATTGAACACCGCGATGTGCCGCCGGTCCTCGGGCATCGATCCCCACTCGCAGGCATAACACCGCGCATCCTGCGGCGGCGCGTTGCCGCCCCCGTTGATATTGCCCCCGTTTGAAAGGAAATGCGACCACGTATAGGCCAGCGACATCGTCAATCCGCCGCGTGCCCGCTTTTCCACGCGCGTCTGCAGCGAATGATACTTCGCCGCGCCGAAGTTGGTGCGGTAAGTCAGGTTCGTCAACCCCGGATTCCGCGCAAAGAAAGGCCGCCGCGGACCCTGCGCCCCCGCCCCCGGCACCGATTGGTTGATGTTCACGTTGGCGATCAGCCCCAGCGTCCGTGTGCCGACATAGGAAACGTCCACCAGCAAGTCCTGTACGATCTCGCGCTGCAACCCGAAGCTCCACTGCATCGTCTGCGTCGATTTCAATCCGTAATCCCATGCGTTCGGATTGCCGCCCGAAAGCGCCACCCGGTCGTTTAAGTCGGGCGCCACCGGCGCTGGCAAACCTTGTGAGAGCAGAGAGGGCGGCGCGGCGTTCTGATCCGTCGCCACCACGTTCGAGAAGAAAAACGGAAGGTTCTTGTAAAGCTGTCCGCCGCCCTGGCCCGCTTCGACAAACGAACTGCCGAAGCCCGCGCGCATCACCGTCTTGCGATCGGAAGTCAGCATGTAGGTCACGCCCAGCCGCGGCGACACGTTGTTCGTATCGAGCTTACGCAGCCGGCGCCCCGCGCCATCCCGCCCGGCGATTTCGAGCCTCGCCGTATCCACGTTGAAGTTCGACCAGCGGTCATGCACTTCATAGGGCGGCGCCAGCAGTTCATAACGCACGCCGTAGTTCACCGTCAGCCGGTTCGATACGCGCCATGAATCGTCGAAAAACGCCGCCAGGTTGAAGAACCGCATGCCGAACGTGCCCACCAGAACGTTGCGATTGCTCGCGCTGACCGCGCCCAGCGCCCAGTCCGAAAGCGCCGTCGTGGCGATGTTGGTGCCGATCTGCCGCGTAAACTGGCCATTGAAATCGAACGTCCCGCGCGTCGGAAACGCCGAAAATCCATTGAACCGGTGCCGTACGTATTGCCCGCCGAACTTCAGCGTGTGCGCGTTTTTCACCACCGTCAGAATGTCCTCATACTGAAACGAAATCGACTGGCTGTTTTCCGGATAGGTCGACGCATCGCCGATGTTGCGGAACCCCGTGATGGCCATGCTCGGCAGACCGCCCGACTTGTCGTTGATATTGATGCCGGGAATGCCCACTGCCGTAGCCGTGTTGAGCGTATTGCCCAGCGGTGAAATGTATTGGTTCCAACGCACCGCGCCCAGCCTCACCTCGTTCACGATATTGGCCCCGAACACCTTCACATAGTTGAACGTGGCCGACCAGTTCTTCAGCGGCGTCTCCGTACCGGTGTCGGTGCCGTCGGAGGAAAGGAACCGGCTGATGGGCAGATTCGATCCCGCCGGCGCCGGCACGTTCCCCGGCGTAATCAGCAGCGTATCGTCATAGCTGTACTTGAAGAACACGCGGTCGCTGTTGCCCAGGTTCTGATCGAGCCTCACATCGAACTGATCGGTCCGCTGCGCCACCGTCGGGTTATAGACGAAGTTGCGCGTCGTGGCGGAACTGGTGGGATCGGGCAGCAACCCGGTCAACCGCACCGCCGCCGGATCCAGCCGCGCCGTGGGAATGCGGTTGCCGCCAAATGCCATGCGCTGGCCGCCCACCACGTTCGCCGGATCGAAGACGGTGGTGCCCAATCCGGAAAAGTCGCCGCTCGTAACCCATTGCCGCTGGGCGAGGGTCGGAATCGTCGAAATCACCGTGCGCGGCTGCCGCAAACGAATCCCCTGATAGTCGGCGAAGAAAAACGTGCGGTCCTTGCGCACCGGTCCGCCGATCGTCCCGCCGAATTCGTTGCGCCGGAACGCCGGCTTAGGCGCGCCCAGCCGGTTGTTGAAAAACGTATTGGCGTCCAGCTTGTCGTTGCGCAGAAATTCGTAAAGGCTGCCGTGGAGCTGATTGGTTCCCGATCGTGTCTGCACGATGGTGATCGCGCCCGCCGCCGCCCCATACTCGGCCGAGTAGTTGCTCGTCATCATGCGCACTTCCTGAATGGAATCCACCGTCGGAACCATAATCAGCGTGGAAAGCCAGAGGTTGCGGTTCACCATGCCGTCGATCAGGTAGGTGTTGTTCTGCGCGCTCGATCCATTCACGGAAATGTTCACGTCGCCGCGCATCGCATATTGCGAAGTGGAAAGATTCGCGCTCGACCCGGCATAGGCGCCCGGGCTCAGCTTCAATAGCGCGGTGAACGTGCGCCCGTTGAGCGGCATCTCCACCATCTGTTGATTGGTGACCAGCGACGACACCGTCGCCGTCTGCGATTGCAGCAGCGGCGCCGTCTCTCTCACCTCGATCGTCTCCTGCACGTTGCCGACCTGAAGCTGCAGGTCCACCGTCAGCGTGTCGGCGGCGGTAAGCTGCAAACCGCTGCGCACCGTCTTTTGAAAACCGGCGTGCTCCACCGTGATGGCGTACCCGCCGGTTGGTACCGACGTGGCCACGTATTGGCCCGAATCGTTGGTGGTCACCGCGCGCGTGAAACGAGTCCCGTCGTTCACCAGCGTGACCTTGGCGCCGGCCACCGCAGCCCCTGCCTGATCGTTGACCGTACCGACGATGGTGCCGCTTTGTACCTGCGCCCAGGCGAAAGCCGGAAGAAAAATCCAAAGAACCCTGAAAGCAGACATGGCACTCGGAAGAATACCGCATTTTGTAACCGGCGCCCGTTCTGGTGCATCCTAATATCGATGCGATACCTGCTGCTGCTCGCGCTCGCGGTTTCCGCCTGGGCACAGCAGCGGCCCTGTCCGGCCGATGACGACGACCCCGGCCGTCCCGTACTGCGGCGAGGCAAAACGGTAAAACGCCAGCAGAATTGCGACGGGCTGGCCACCGTCATCGTCAGGCCCGATTCCGAGGCGTCCCCCGGCGCCGCCGAGGAACGGGCGGACGTGCCGCTCTCCCTCATCGATCAGGTGCGCCTCAAGGCCGCCTCCTATACCGGCGAGCTTCCCAATTTTGTCTGCGATCAGATCATCCGCCGCCACAATTCAGGCGGCGCCCGGGATAAATGGAAGCTGCAGGACACCATCGCCGTCGAGGTCATGTTCGTCGATGGCAAAGAGGAATACCGCAACACCAAACGCAACGGCAAACCGGTGGAGTGGCTGGCAACGCGCGAATCCGGTTCCTGGTCCGAAGGCGAATATGGACGCACCCTCGCCCACGTCATGTCGCCCGGCGTTGCCGAGTTCACCCCGCTCAAAAAGGAAACCATCGCCGGCGTCGAGGTAGAGGTCTTCACCTACACCGTCCCCAAGTCCCGCTCTGGCTGGACGCTCGAATACGACAATCAAAAGCTCCGCCCCAAGTTCTCCGGCAAGATCTGGATCGATCCCAGCGAAAAGATGGTGCGCCGCCTTGAAATGGAGGCGCAGGAGATCCCCAATACTTACCCGCTCGATCACGCCGAGATGACCATGGACTTCGGGCCCGTCAAGATCGGCTCAAACTCTTACGTCCTTCCCACCAACTCCGCCAATCTCGCCTGCGTCCGCTATCAGAAGTCCTGTTCGAAAAACGACATCGAGTTCAAGAACTACCGCAAGTTCAGCGCCGAATCCACGATTTCCACCACCGAATCCACCGTCTCGTTCGAAAACGAAGCGCCAAAACCACCCGCTCAAAAACAGTACTGAATCCGGTGTCATAGTTTGCGAAGATAAAGCGGATGCTGATCGATCAGATGATGCTCTTCTTCGGCCTTGTGGCCGCGTTCTTTCTGGGGGGATTGGCGGTTTGGCTGATGTATCGCCAGACCGGCAGCGGCGAACTCGTCGACTCTCTGCGGGATTCGCTCAAGCAGATGGAGGAGAAGCTTCACAACTTCGAGCTCGCCCGCGAGACCTCGCAAGCCAAGCTCAGCGAGCAGATCCGCCATCTGGCCATGTGCGAGATCGATCTTCAGAAGGAAACGTCGCGGCTGTCGAGCGCCCTTCGCTCGCCCGGCGTCAAAGGCCGTTGGGGCGAGATGCAGTTGCGCCGCGTCGCCGAGCTGGCCGGCATGGCCGATCATGTCGATTTCCAGGAGCAGTCCAGTGCGGAACGAACCCAGGAGAAGAACGGCGAACCGCGCAAGACGCGGCCCGATATGCTCATCCACCTGCCCAACGGCCGCCGCATGGTGGTGGACGCCAAGACCCCGCTAAACGGCTACCTCGAAGCGCAGGAGTTGCTCGACGATGCCGCCCGCTCGGCCAAGATGAAGGAGTTCGCCGGCCAGGTACGCGCCCAGATCGTGCGCCTCAGCGCCAAGTCCTACTGGGATCAATTCACCGACGCGCCCGAATTCGTCGTGATGTTCCTGCCAGGCGAGGCGTTCTTCAGCGCCGCTCTCGAACAGGAGCCCGAATTGCTCGAATACGGAGCCGACCGGCGCGTCATCCTTGCCACGCCCACCACTCTCATCGCCCTGCTGAAGACCGTGGCCTTCGGTTGGCGCCAGCAGCGCGCCGAACAGCGCGCCGAAGAAATCCGCGACCTCGGGTCGCAGCTTTACGAACGCCTGCGCGCCATGGCCGTCGAGCTTTCCGCCATGGGCGTGCAACTCGAACGGACCGTGCAGGTCTACAATCGCGCCGTGGGAGCCTGGGAAACGCGCGTCGTTCCCGGCGCCCGCCGCATGTACGAACTGGGCGCCGGTTCCGCCGAAGAGATGGAGAATCCCAAACCCGTCGATTCCGCCGCCCGCGCCGCCCGCCAGGGAAATTGATCCATGGCACAGAAAACTTACGATGTGGTCGTGGTAGGCTCCGGACCCTCCGGCGGCACTCTGGCCGCGCACCTGGCTCACTACGGTGTCGATGTGGCGCTGGTCGAAGGCGGGCCGAAAATCAACACCCGCACCGATTTTAACACCCACGCCATGCCGTTCCACTTCCCCAACCGGCATATTCCGGTGATGAAGCCGGGCAAGCAGGGCTTCGATTCCGAACGCTCGCGCGGCATCGGCGGCAAGAGCCTCACCTGGAACGCCGTCGCCTGGCGCTTCAGCCAGCGCGATTTCAAGGGGCGTTCGCACGACGGCGCCGGCGCCGACTGGCCTCTCGAATATCGCGACATGGCGCCCTACTATGACCGCATCGAACGCGAAGTCGGCGTCTGCGGCAATCTCGACGGTCTCGAAGATCTGCCCGACGGCCACTTTCTGCCGCCGGTGCCGATGAAGTGCTCCGATCTCATCGTCAAGCGCGGCGCCGCAAGGCTCGGCGTGAACGTCATCCACGTCCGCAAGTCCACTTTGTCGAAGCCGATGGCCGGACGTCCGTCGTGCCACTTCTGCGGCAACTGCATGGCCGGCTGCGACGTGGTGGCCAAGTATAACTCGGCCGATTGCCATATCGCGCCCGCCGTCAAGACCGGTCACCTCGAAGTGATGGGCGATTCCATCGTGCGAGAAGTGATGGTTTCGACGGAAAATCGCGTCACCGGGGTTCGTTTCCTCAATCGCCTCACCAAGGCCGAAGGCGAAGTCCGCGGACGCGTCGTCGTCGTCTCCTGCGCCTGCGTGCAAAGCGTGGCGCTGCTGCTGATGTCGAAATCGCGGCTCTATCCCACCGGACTCGGCAACTCTTCCGGACACCTGGGCAAGGATTTCATCCCGCATTTCACCGGCGGCGTGCAATGCTTCCTCAAGGAAATGATCGGCCAGCCCGCCGCCAATGACGAAGGCTTCCTCGACCATGCTTACGTGCCGTCGTTCATGCATAGCCGCAAGCGCGACTACGCCCGCAGCTTCGGCATCCAGTTCAATTATCAGAACCGCCGCTCGGTGGGCTGGGCGCGCGACATCGGCGGGTTGGGCAAAGGCTTCAAGCAGGCCGTGGAGGATCGCTACCCGGCGTTTCTCACCTTCTCGCCCTACGGCGAAATGCTGCCCAACGACCGCTGTTTCGTCGATCTCGATCACTCGAAAAAGGACGCCTACGGCTTGCCGCTGGCCCGCCGCAACGTCTTCTTCGGCGAAAACGATTTGAAGATCTTCAAGGACATGACCGCCTGGTCGGTGCGCATTCTCGAATCGGCCGGCGCGGAGATCCTTTCCGTCAGCGATGAGCCGCGCACCAACCACGAACTGGGCGGCTGCCGCATGGGTTCCGATTCCAAGACGAGCGTGCTCAACCAATGGTGCCAGTCGCACGATGTGCCGAATCTGTTCGTCGTCGATGGCAGCGCCTTCCCGTCGGCGTCGGAGAAGAATCCCACGCACACCATGATGGCTCTGGCCGCTCGCACCGCCGGGCGTATCGCCGGCCAGCTCAAGAACAAGGAACTCTGAAACCATGGCCGATCGCCGCGAAACCCTCAAGATCATCGGAGCCGTCGGCTCCACCTGCGCCTTCCCCTACTCGGCCGATGAGCTCTACGGCCAGCATGCGCACCAGTCACCCAATGCGCCCGCGCCGCCTTCGAAGCCGCTCGTCTTCACGCCCGCCGAAATGGCGCTGGTGACCAGGCTCGCCGATCTCATCATCCCCGCCACCGCTACCCCTGGTGCGGTCGCCGCCGGCGTGCCGATGTACATCGACTATGTGGTTTCAAGCAGCGCCCGCTGGCGCAAGCTGTTCCGGCAGGGCTTCGCCTGGCTTCAGCGCGAGAAGTTTCCGGAACTCTCCGAAGAACGGCAGATCGCGTTGCTCACTCCGCTGATCGAGCAGGCCGATAAAGCGAAGCCCGGCCCCTGGCGTCAGGGGCAGGCGCGGACAGAGCCCAAACTTTCCACCGAAGCGGCCTTTATGAAAGCCTTCAAGAGCATGACCGCCGATGGCTTCTTCACCTCGAAGCAAGGACTGGTAGAAAGCCTTCACTACGCCGGCAACACCGTGCTCGCCGAGTTCCCGGCGTGCCTCCACGAGCACTGAAGCTTCAAGGCCGCTCCGCCAGAAACACCGAAAACTGCGTTACCTGCCGGAATCCCATCCGCTGATAAAGCGAAAAGCCGGACCGGCTCGATTGCAGCACCACCGTGTCGATCGACGTCTCTCGAATCACGTCTTCCAGCACCGTGCGCATCAGCGATTCTCCATAGCCTTTGCGCTGATGGCGTGGATGCGTCGCCACCGCATACAAGCCAATTGCCCCGCCGCCGATGACGATCGCCGTTGTGGCCACGGGCTCGCCGCCGGCATAGCCGACATAGCCGCGCACCGGTCCGGTCCACAGCCGCTCGCTTGCGTACACACGGTCGGACATATCGAGCGGCACCACGAACGCCGCCGCCATGGTGTGGCTGAAATCGAAGGCCGTCTTTACCTGTCCCACACGCACGCACTCCAGAGACGGCAGTTCGTTTCGAGGCGGGCTCATGCGATGCGCGATCATGCCCGGCGCCGCCATCACGCTCTTCAGTCCCATGGCGGCGAGCGATACCGAAGCCTGGCGCCGCTGCTGCCGGTCGGCAAAGAAATCCTCACAAAACCAGATGGACCACGGCGACCGTTTGCGCGCGAAAAATCCCGCCGCGCCGTTCAGCAATTCCCCCATATCGCCGCAGCGGGCCGCATCGGACACCACCGCCGTGTTGAACAGCCCATACGGCACGCCGGAGAAGGAGAGGCTCAGCCCCGCCACGCGCGCCGTCTCCCCGGCCGCATCCACCCAGGAAAATCCAGCCAGCGCACAGCGGAGATTCTCGTTGATAATCTCGCAATCCCGCATCGATTGATCGGTTTCAGGCCGATTACAACAAACTCAGCGGATCGACGTCAATGACCAGGGCGGTGGCGGGCCAGCGGCGTTCCAGCGCAAAAGCGCGCAAGGAATGCAGCAATTCGTTCAACTTTTTGCGCGAGGCGGCTTTGATCAAAAGCTGATAGCGGAACTCCGCTTTCAACCGCGGAATCGGAGCTTCCGCCGGACCCAAAACCTTCAAATCCGCCGGCGACGGCCCGAAAAATTCGCCGATCTGATTGGCCATCGCCAGCGCATCGGCCTGCACCGCGTGCCTGACCATGATGTTGGCCAGCGCTGAAAACGGCGGGTAGCGCATCATGCGCCGGAACTGCAGCTCCTTCTCGTAAAACCCCGCGTAGTCCTGCACCGCCGCGAACCGCACCGCATAGTGATCCGGATTGATGGTCTGCACAATCACTTCGCCGCGCAGGCTGCCGCGTCCGGCCCGCCCGGCCACCTGCGTCAGCAGTTGAAACGTACGTTCGGCGGCGCGGAAATCGGGCATGCCCAGACCCACGTCGGCCGACACCACGCCCACCAGCGTCACGTTCGGAATATCGTGCCCCTTGGCGATCATCTGCGTGCCCACCAGCACGTCATATTCATGCGCGCGAAACCCGTGCAGAATCGCTTCAAACCCGCGCTTGCCCTGCGCCGTATCGCGATCCAGCCGCGCGATGCGCGCCCGCGGGAACGCCTGATGCAGCTCTTCCTCCACCTTCTCCGACCCGGTGCCCAAAAAATACATATGATCGCTGTCGCACTTGGGGCAATGCTTCGGCACCTTCTCGGCATAGCCGCAATAGTGGCAAAGCATCCGCCGGTCGCGATGATGATAAGTCAGCGCCACCGCGCAGTCGCGGCATTCCACCCGCTCCCCGCAGGAACGGCAGGAGGCGAAGGTGGAAAACCCGCGGCGGTTCAACAGCACGATGATCTGCTCCCGCGCTTCGATCTTCTGCTCGATGGCCTCGATGAGCTTGCGTGAAAACGTCGACTGTTTGCGCGTTTCGAGAAACTCCTGCCGCATATCGACCAGTTCCACTTCCGGCATCGGCCTTCCGGCCACGCGGCCCGGCAGTTCGATCAGCGTGTATTTCTCCCGCTCGGTGTTGTAGCGGCTTTCGAGCGACGGCGTCGCCGAACCGAGCACCACGCAGGCATTGGCCGCCTGCGCCCGCACGATCGCCACGTCGCGCCCGTTGTATCGCGGCGTCTCTTCTTGCTTGTAGCTCTGGTCGTGCTCTTCGTCCACCACGATGAGCCCCACGTTCTGCACCGGAGCGAATACGCTCGAGCGCGTGCCCACCACCACCATCGCTTTTCCCGCCCGGATCGACCGCCACTGTTCGGCCCGCTCGGTTCCGCTGAACGCCGAATGCAGAATCGCCACCCGGTCGCCGAAACGGTTGAAGAACTGGCCGCTCACCGCCGGCGTCAAGGCGATCTCCGGAACCAGCATCAACGTGCCGCGTCCCTGCTTGAGCGCCGCTTCGATTGCGCAAAGATAGACTTCCGTCTTGCCCGATCCGGTCACGCCCTGCAGCAGGTGCGTGCGAAACCGGTGCGACTCGATAGAAGCGGTAATCGCATCCAGCGCCGCCTGCTGATACTCGTTCAACTCATGCCGCGGCCGCTCCGCCTCCCGGTAGTGCGCGGCCGCCACCGCACCGAGCCGCAGCAGGTTCCGCCGCGCCAGCCCTCGCGCCGCCGGTCCCGCACCGCGGACCTTCTCCTCCAGCCCGGCCAGATTATGCTCACCTGGATGCAGTTCGAGGAACGCCAGCAACTCGCGCTCCGCCTTGCGCAATTTCACGCCTTCGGCCCGTCCGGTGAACGCCGCCGTCAGCTTTTCCGCCGGGGCGCGCAGCGGATCCCGCTCCGCCGCGATATCTTCGGCTTCGACGAAATGCCTCCGCAGCAGCGACCGGATCGCCTTATCGGCCTCCGGCACCTTCTTCCGCAGGTAGCTCGCCGAAAGCGGCCGGTTTTCAAGCAGCCGCAGCACCGTCGTGACCGGATCGCTCTCATCCACGGCAATCGACAACTGCCGCGCCACGTCCCGTCCCGTGCCGGTCAGCGTATACATCTTGCCCTTCCGCACCTCCGAAGACAGCGGCGTCATCGTCCGGTACACTTCCCCCAGCGGCGCGCAGTAATAGGAGGCGATCCATTCCCCAAGCGCGAGCAGCGATTCATCAAGCGCCGGCTCTTCATCGAGCAGCAGCAGCGCTTGCTTCGTCGCGACCTGAGGCGGATTCGAATGCGTGGCCACGATCATCCCCGTCAGCTTGCGCGTTCCAAACGGCACCACCATCCGCGAACCCCTCCTCACCCGGTGACGCAGCGTTTCCGGCAGTTCGTAAGTGAACGGCTGATCGAGCGGCACCGGCAGGCTCACGTCCGCAAACAGTGGATCGGAAGGCGGCAAGGCCGAATTATAGCGAGGCGCTTCCAGACGAAACTCCGCGGCTGTCTCTCTCGTCTTTCTCTACAGAGCAACGTGCTGTAGATGCGACCTTGCAGGCAGCTCTCCTTGTAGTCGGCGAAAGCCGTGGTATGCCGCTTGCAATGCGAGCCCTTCGGGTGTGCCCACTACCGGAGGGCTCCTTTTTTGCAACTCGCATGCACATAAAGGGCTCGGCTTCCTTCCCAAACTCGAATCAACAGCGTCTTCATTTCGGTCTTGACTGGCAGACCATTTTGGTCGTATTATTTCGAGGTAGTCAGAAATGCAACTCGGTTGCATAAACTGGCTCAGGCGTGAATCTTATCCCGGAGTCCGTGGGCGGTCTTTGCACGAGCAGCCCACGGACCCCGTTCGCAAACCGCCGGAGCGGCCTGCGCTTCCAGCATACCGGAATCGCGGCTCCGCCAAAAGGAGAACTGTGTATGGAGCCATCGATTCCTCTTCCTTCCACCGGCGACATTGCCGGCAGGCGAAAGCAACTTCTGGCCATGGACCCCTCCCTCGGTACGGTCTATGTCTGTGACCATTGCCAGCACCTGCACATCGACCTCGGAGACGCGCACTTTAAGACTTGCCTCCCCGGCTTTCAGGCGCTCGTCGTTCTGCTGAACCGCGCCGCGGCCAATTACGAACTATGGGCGGAGCGCAATGGGAGCCTGGCATGACGTTCGCCGTCGCCGCCGCGCTCTCTCTGATCGTTGCCGCCGCCCATGCCGCCACGTTGAAGATCGCCGCCGTCGACGCCGCCGGATTGGGCGTGAACGCGGCGGAAGTACGCGTCCGGCACCGCGCCTCCGGCCAGTCCACACTCTGCACCACCGATCGGACCGGTTCCTGCCAGATCGATCTGCCGCCGGGTTCGTACGCGCTCGAAGCGTCCACCTCCGATCTCGAAGGCCGCACCACCATCGACTTCAGTGGCGCCACGCAGCCGGTGAAGGTGACCCTCGATCCGCGACCCCTGCGCTCGGCCGTCACCGTCGTAAGCGGATCGCGCACCGAAGAGTTGCAGGAAGAATCCCCCACCAAAGTGGAGGCCGTCACCCGGGAGCAGATGTTGACCACCGGCTATGAACGCGTATCCGACGTGCTGCAGGAAATCCCAGGCGTCCTGGTCCGGCGCGGCAGCACGTCCACCGTCGGCGGGGAGCAGATCCAGGGCATCGATTCGCGCCAGGTGCTGGTGCTGCAGGACGGTCTGCCCATCGTTGGCGCGCGCGGCATCAAATCGGGAGCTCTCAATCTGAACCGGCAGACGTCGGACCGCCTGTCTCGCGTGGAAGTGGCGAAAGGTTCGGGCTCTGCGATTTATGGCAGCGATGCCATGGGCGGCGTGATCAACATGATCACGCGTGAGCCCACCGCGCCCTTTGAAGCCGGGGTGTCCGCATCCGGCGGCACACTCGGCACGCTCGATATCCGCGGCGATTTCGGAGGGCGCCGCGGACCCCTCACTTACTTCTTCAACGTGGGCGGCAACCGCATGGATTCCTATACGTTGATTCCCGGCGGCCCCACCACGGTCGGTCCCGATTTGCGCCGCCGCGATGGGCTGTTCAAAGCGCGGTATCGGTTCCATCCGAAGTTCGCGCTCGGTTTCACGGCCAACGCTTATCACAACCGCGAAGTGGGCCGGAACTTGGCTGAAACGGGATTGGTCTCCGGTCTCGCCAACGACTCCACCCAGAACTTCGCGCTGGTGGCCGACGTCGTGCTCGATAGCGCCACCACTCTTCAAGCCCGCGCCTACTCGGCCCGCTACGACGAGAACAACCTCACCACGCCCATCGGCCGGTCCGAACCGCCTTCACCATCGAATCTGAACGAGCGTCTCAAACGATTGGACGCCACACTCTCGCGCCTTTTCTCCGCCGGTCACCTGTTGCAGGGCGGCGTCGAATGGGCGCAGAATCTCTATCGCGGCGCCAACCGCCTGGTCGGCGACAACATCGGCCAGCAGGTCACCTCCACCGATACCTGGCTACAGGATAAGTGGACCGTCAACCGCTTCCTCACGCTCACCATGGGCGGACGCGTCACCGCGCACTCGCTGTTCGGCAATGCCGCGGTCCCCAAGGCCGGGGCCATCGTGAAGCTGAACGATAACTGGATCCTCCGCGGCTCCTTCGGGCTCGGCTTCCGCGCCCCAGATCTCGGCCAGCTATACTTCCGCTTTGCCAACCCGGCCAGCTTTTATCAGGTCATCGGCAATCCCAACCTGCGGCCCGAACACAGCCGCACCTTCCAGGCCGGCGCCCTCTACCGCCGCTCTCGATACCGCTTCGGCGCCACGCTGTTCCGCAACGACATCCGCGATCTGATCGACAGCCGGCTCACCGGCACCCCGCGCACCGCCGCCGAGTTGAACGCCATCCTCGGCGCTTACGGCGTTCCGGCCTTCTTCAATCCGCTGCTTGGCCGCCAGACCTTCGTCTACGTCAACCAGGCGCGTATCTTCACGCAAGGCGTCGAACTCGACGGCGAGTTCGCCCAACACCGCAATCTCCGCTTCAGCGGCTCCTACACCTTCCTCAATGCGCTCGATCGCCTCACCCGCCTCGGTTTGCCCCAGCGTCATCGCCACCACGGCCAGACCCGGATCGACTATTCCATTCCGCGCTGGGGACTCACCACGAACCTGCGCGGCTCGTTCTACAGCCACTGGCTTCTCAACGCGGCCACCGGAACGCGCGGACTTCCTTTCCGCATCTGGGACGCGTATGCCGGCAAGGATTTTCGGCGAGGCTTTCAGACCTTCCTCGCCGTCGACAATCTGAACAACAGCCGGGACGGCAAGCTGGCCTTGCCCGTGCCCACCTTCGATAGGCCGGACTACGGCCGCACCTTCCGAGTGGGGCTGCGCTACCGGTTCCGCCACAGCGACTAAAGGAGATCCAATGAAACTCAACCGATTCGCCGTACTGTGCCTCGCAGCCGCCGCCGCGGCCCACGCACACTTTCTTTTCATTCTCCCGCTCACCGGCGATGAAACCGCCGAAATGATCCTCAGCGAAACGCTCACCAGCGAAGACACCGTCAACCCCGCCATCGCCGCCGGCGCGCGCCTTTCCCTTCGCGACGCCGAAGGCAAGGTCACCGAAGTCAAAATGGCGCAGGACGGCCACCGCTTTGTCATGCGCCTGCCGGGCTCGGGCGATCGCGTGATCCATGGCGTTGCCAATCTCGGTGTGGCGCAGCGCGGCAAGGATGCCAAGCCGCATCTGCTGATGTACTACACCAAGACCATTCTCGGCACCCCGTTCCGCCCTTCCGCCACCGTCAGCGGCGATCAGGTAGTCGAGTTTGTCCCGAAGGGACAGCCCGGCGAAGTCCGTCTGCAGATGCTCGCCTTGGGCAAACCGCTGGCCGATTCGGAAGTCACCGTCATCCTGCCCGGCGGCAAAACGCAGAAGGCGAAGACCAACGCCGAAGGCCTCGTGGGGCCTTTCACGGAGAACGGCCGCTACGGAGCGTGGGGCCGGTTCTGGGAAGAAAAAGGCGGTGAAGAAGCGGGCAAGAGCTACATCCAGACCCGCCACTACGCCATGATCGTGTTCGATTCCTACGCCAGGCCCACCGCCGTACAATCGCTGCCCGAGAAGACCTCCAGCTTCGGCGCCGTCGCCGAGAACGGTTGGCTTTATGTCTACGGCGGCCACACCGCGCGAACCCACAGCTATTCCACCGAGGCCGTATCCGGGCGCTTCAGCCGCAAGCGCATCGACGGCGGCGAGTGGGAATCCCTGCCCGCCGGCATGCCCCTGCAGGGCTTGAACCTGGCCGCCCACGAAGGCAAGGTGTGCCGCGCCGGCGGCATGCACCCTCTAAACGCGCCCGGCGCCAAGGCCGACAATCATTCCGTGGCCGATGTGGCCTGCTTCGTTTCCTCCAGCGGCGAATGGACCAGTCTGCCACCGCTGCCGGCGCCCCGTTCCTCGCACGACGTCGCGGTCATCGGCGGTAAGCTGATCGTCGCCGGTGGATGGAACATGCGTGGCGCCGAGCCTTCGCAGTGGGCGAAATCCACACTGATTCTCGATCTTCGCAATCCTTCCGGCGGCTGGCGTGAAGTGCCGCAACCCTTCGAGCGGCGCGCATTGGTAACGGCCGTGCTCGACGGACGCCTGTATGTGATTGGCGGCATCACGCCTTCGAGCAAAGTCAGTACTGAAGTGGATATCTTCGATCCGGCCTCAAATGCCTGGTCGAAAGGGCCTGCGCTGCCGGGCAGGGAACTCAACGGCTTCGCTCCGGCGGCGGCCGTACTCGACGGCAAACTCTACGCCAGCGTCGGCGACGGCAGCCTGTTCGTTCTCGACTCCGCCCGTCAACAGTGGTCCCGCGCCGGCCAGAGCGCCCAGCGCCTGGCCCATCGCATGGTGCCCGCCGGCGATTCGCTGGTGATTCTTGGCGGCGCCGTCAAGGGCGCCAATCTCGATCTTGCGGAGAAGGTGCTCGTACCGTAACCCGCACGGGCGCGGCGGACATCTTGCGACAATGGCAGGTCGTGAAGATCGAGCAAAAGTTCACCGCCGCGCTCGAACAACTCGCCCAGGTTATCCGTGAGGATAAGTCCATCCTCGCGGCCATTCTTTGCGGCAGCCTTTCCCACGATACCGTCTGGTCCAAGTCCGATATCGACCTCGCTCTGATCACCATCGACGACAAGGCCGCCGGCAAAGAAGGCCACATCGCCCTCAATGTCAACGGCGTCAACGTTCATGCTTTCCTCATGCCGCGCGCCGAATTCCGCCGCACCGTGGAAGGCGCGGCGCGCAATTCCTTCATGCACTCCCTGCTCGCCAAGGGGCGTCTTCTTTACACACACGACCAAACCATCGCCGATCTCTGCGCGCGCCTCACCGAAATCGGCGAACGCGACACCCAGCTTCAGCTTCTCGCCGCCGTGGGCGGAGTGGTCGCCTGTTTCGATAAGGCGCAGAAATGGTTCGTTACCCGCGGCGACCTCGAATACTCCGCGCTCTGGATCCTCTTTTCCGCCTGCTCTCTGGCCCGCATCGAAGTGCTCTCGGCCCGCGAACTCGCCGGCCGCGAAGTCATTCTGCAGGCCATGCGCCTGAACCCAGGATTCTTCGCCGTCGTCTACACGCAGATGTTGAACGCGCGCAAAACGCGCAAGAGCGTGAAAGACGCGCTGGACTCGATTGGCCAATACATCGCCGCGCGCGCACCAGTCCTCTGCCGCCCATTGATTGACTATCTCATTGAGGCCGGCGAGGCGCGCTCAGCCACCGAAATCGAAACCCACTTCAAGCGCAACTTCAATATTGAAGGCGTCACGCCCATTTGCGAATACCTCGCCGATCAACGCCTCATCGCCAAGGTTTCCATCCCCGCCCAACTCACCCGCCGCAGCAACGTGCAAGTGGAGGAACTCGCCTTTGTCCACATCGAAGCCTGAGGCGCCCGCCGCCCGGACCACCATCGCCATCCGTGGCGCGCGCGTGCATAACCTGAAAAACGTCTCGCTCGAAGTGCCCCGCGACAAGCTGGTCGTCGTCACCGGCCTTTCCGGATCGGGGAAGTCGAGCCTGGCGTTCGACACCATTTACGCCGAAGGCCAGCGCCGCTACATGGAATCGCTCTCAAGCTTCGCCAAGCGCTTCGTCTCGCAAGTGGCCAAGCCCGATGTCGATTTCATCCATGGTCTGTCGCCCGTCATCTCCATCGAGCAGAAAACGATCTCAAGCAATCCGCGCTCCACCGTCGGCACCATGACCGACATCGCCAGTTATCTCAACCTGCTCTACGCCACCATCGGCGAACCACACTGCCCGCGCACCGGCGAGCCCGTGCCCAGCCGCTCGCCCAGCCAGATCCTCGAAGCCATCCTCAGCCTTCCCGAAGGCGCCGCCATCGAACTGCGCGCTCCCGTTTTCAAGCAGTACGGCGAGGATCTCGATTTCGTCCTCACCGAAGTACGCAAGAAAGGCTGCCGCTTCCTGATCGCCGGCGGCCGGACCATCGACATCTCTTCGGAAACCGAAATCGACGAAACTTCGCTCGACGACATGGATGCCGTGGTTGACCGCTTCGTCGCAAGCGCCAAACATGAGAAAGCCATCAAGGCGGGCATCGCCGCCGCGTTGCTCGTCGGCGACGGACTGCTGCAACTGCACGTCACCAAGGGCGCCACCAAGGCCGAACAGGACCGTTTCTGTCGCGCCACCGCCAGCGCCACTCATCGTTTCGTCTATGGAGGCATTCAGTCCGAATACTTCATGTTCAACAACCCGGAGAGCGCCTGCCGCACGTGCGGCGGCCTCGGCGTCCACAAGCTGACCCATCCGGACCTGCTGGTGCCCGATCCCAAGCGCAGCATCGTGGGCGGCTGCTTCGTGCGCGAAGCCTTCAAATACAATCCCGATACCTGGGATGGCCGTATCTTTTACAGCCTTTCGAGACTCCTCGGCTTCTCGCTCGAAACTCCCTGGGAAAAGCTGCCCGCCAAAGTGCGCGACGTCATCCTCAACGGGCTCGACGGCCGTAAGATCGTTATCGAAATTCCGCCGGATGCCAAGGTGAAGCGAGACGATTCGGCCGGAAAGGAAGCCGGCTTCGGCGGCATTGCCCGCCGCATTGAACGCCACTACCGGCGCTACCGCCAGCGCGGCGAAGCCAATTCCGGCATGGAAGCCTGGCTCGACAAGGTGATGGTGGAACATACCTGTCCGGACTGCAATGGCGCCCGCCTGCGCGCCACCCGGCTGCTGTTCACCATCGAAGGTAAGAATATCCACGAAGCCGGTCAGCTCAACTTCGATGAGCTGCATGAGTTCCTCGGCAAAGTGAAGCCGCAGGGCCGCGGCGCCGGAGCCGGCCGCCAGGTGCTCACCGAAATCCGCTCGCGCGTCGAACTGCTGCTCGGCATCGGCCTCGACTACCTGAATTTCAACCGCCGCTCGGCGACGCTCTCCGGTGGCGAGTCGCAGCGCATCCGCCTCTCCACTCAGATCGGTTCCGGCCTGATGGGCATGCTTTACGTACTCGACGAACCGAGCATCGGCCTCCACCCGAAAGACAACGTCAAGATGATCGCCACCCTTGAGAACCTGCGCGACATCGGCAATACGGTGATCGTGGTCGAACACGATGAAGACACCATCCGCGCCGCCGATCACGTCATCGAGATGGGACCCGGTCCCGGCGTGCATGGCGGCACGGTCGTCGTGCAGGGAAAGCTGAGCGATCTGATGCGCTGCCCCGCCTCGCCCACCGGGCAGTTCCTTTCCGGAAAGCGCGCGATCGCCACGCCTTCGCGCCGCCGCAAGGGACTCGGCCAATCGCTCACCGTGCGCGGAGCCCGTGAAAACAATCTCAAGAACCTCACCGTTTCCGTTCCCCTCGGCAAACTGATCGCCATCACCGGCGCATCCGGATCGGGCAAGAGCACGCTGATCAACGAAATCCTGTTTAAGGCGCTGTGGAAGCGTCTGGTCGACACGCGCACGCTCCCCGGCGAGCACGATTCGGTGGACGGCATGGACCATGTGCACCGCGTCGTCAGCATCGATCAATCGCCCATCGGCCGCAACAGCCGGTCCAACCCCGCCACCTACATCGGCTTCTACGACAACATCCGCGACCTGTTCACCGCCGCCCCGCTCTCCCTCGATCGCGGTTACAAACCCGGCCGCTTCAGCTTCAACGTCAAAGGCGGCCGTTGCGAGGAATGCCAGGGCGAAGGCACCATCACCACGCAGCTCTATTTCATGCCGGACGTCGAAGTCACCTGCGCCGCCTGCAAGGGCGCCCGCTTCAACGCCGAAACGCTCGATGTGACGCTGCGGGGCAAAACGATCGACGATGTATTGAACATGCCGGTCGAAGAAGGCGTGGAATTCTTCCACTCAGAGCCCGCCATCGGCAAGAAGATCGAAGTGCTCCACGGCCTGGGCCTTGGCTACCTCACGCTCGGCCAATCGGCCACTACCCTGTCGGGCGGGGAAGCGCAGCGCGTCAAGATCGCGGCGGAGTTGAGCAAGCTGCAGCGCTCCAGGCACACCGTCTATATCCTCGATGAGCCCACCACCGGACTCCATCTCGCCGACATCGAGCGGTTACTCGAATCGCTCAACCGCCTGGCCGATTCCGGCCACACCGTCATCCTGATCGAACATCATCTGGATGTCATCAAGACCGCCGATCATGTCATCGACCTCGGACTCGATGGCGGCCACGCCGGCGGCACCGTCGTCGCCGAAGGGCCTCCCGAAGCCATCGCCGCCAACAAGCGATCGCACACCGGCCGCTTCCTGAAACAGCACCTCTCGCGATAGCTTTACGAGGCTCTCAGCGCCGGGTCCAGTTCCACACCCAACCCCGGCCCCTCCGGAAGCGCCACCATTCCGTCGCGTCCCACCACCGGCGGATTCTTCAAAATCGAAAAGCGATGCTTGTAATCGGCTACCGGCGGATCGTGCAGCAACTCATAGTAAGGAGCGTGCGCCCACGATGCCACCAGGTGCAGATGCGCCACCGTGCCGATGTCGCCGCCGCCATGATGCGGCACGATGCGCTTGCCATAGAATTCGGCCAGCGCACCGATTTTACGCAGCGCCGTCACGCCTTCCATCACCATGCCTTCCGGCTGCAGAATGTCGTAAACGCCCTTCTCGCACATCTCCCGGAACTCATGCGTCAGCCGGTTGTTCTCACCGCCCGCCAGCGGCACCTCCACCGCGCGGTTGAGTTCCGCCAGTTGATCGAACGCAAATCGCGGCAGCGGTTCTTCGAGCCAGTACACGTTCAACCTCTGCAACTCCCGCGCCGTCTCGAGCGCCCGCTTGTAGTCCCACAGCACGCCCGGCTGCCAGTTGCCGCTCGATTGCGCCTGGTTAGCGTCCGTCATGATCTCCATGCGATTGCCCACGGCCCGGCGTACCGCCTCCACCGTGCGGACGTCTTCCTTCAATGTTGGATGGTGCAGCCTCAGCTTGATCGCCTTCCATCCTTCCGCCGCCAGCCGCGCCGCCAGTTCCGCGCGCTCTTCCGGAGTCGAAAGCTTCATCATGCTCGCGTAAGCCGCCACGCGATCCTTCGCGCCGCCCCACAGTTTGTACAAGGGTTGATTCGAAGCCTTGCCGATGATGTCCCACAGCGCGATATCCACGCTCGCCGGTCCGCGATAGCTCGCCCCCTGCGCGTAGTAGCGCAGCCGCGCCACATGCTGTTCGGTATCGAAGGGATCCTTCCCCACAAGCTGCGCTTTCACCGCCGGCAGCAGCGCCGCATCCATCCCCGGGCCGATGCCGGTGATCCCCTGATCGGTGTGAACCTCGACGATCGACCCGCCGCCAATCCGGATCGCCGTCTTGGTCCCCGGGTTCCAGGCCGGCTCCACCTCGCCGATCTCTTTCACCAGCTTCAAGGGAATCACCTTCACATCGGTGATACGGATGCGTCCGGCCGCCGCCAGCGGCGCCGCGAGCGCGGCCATCACGGAACGTCTGGTCATTTGCCGCCTCCCAGGAGCTTCTTCATCGCCGCCATCAGGACGTCTTCCACTTCAGGCGCCGTTCGCGATACTTCGCCCGTTTCATATCCGCCCTGTCCATAGGCGATCTTCGTGCCGATGTAGCCCGGCCCGTAGTCGCCGTAAGCCGCCATCATCACCGGCGTTCCCGGCCTCATCTCGTTCGCCGCCAGTTGGTATTCGACGAACAGTTCGCCGGGCATGTGCAGCACGCGCGCATCGCCCACGCGCAGCATGTTGATCGGTATGGTGCGCCCGGCCACCCGCAGCTCATGAAAGGCCAGGTGCCGCGCCGCCGTAAGCCGCCGCGGCACGGGTTTCGATGGATCCCCCAGGTCGCGGCGCAGCGCTTCGATCGTCTCCCGCGAAGTGACGGGAAGCGCCACCGGTTCCACCCGCCATTCGATGTCGGCGGCCGTGACGCGCCGTTTCTTCGCCGACTCCCAGGCCCGGCGCATTCCATCTCCCAGCCGGCCGGCCAGTACCGGACGCCGTTCCAGCGATCCGTCGTTATACTTGCCCGCCGCCACGTTGCCGCTGGCGCCATTGAAATGGATGTGCGCGGCGCCAGGCAGCGCCGCCTCGCGCGCCGACCGCGCCATGCCCACAAACTCCCAGCTCACGCCGCCTTTTCCGTAGATGCTCTGCGGATGCGTCGTGTAGTAAGTGAGCGACGCCACCGGCTTGTCTTCCTTCCAGAAACTCAGCGACCGCACGTAAGGATCGACGGTGCCTTCCGGAGCCGCAATCATCTCCGGCACCCGGCACGAACTCATGCGCCCGTACTTCACCTTGCCGTCGTCGCCCAGAATGCGCCGGTTCGAGGCCACCTGCTCCACCTTCGCCGCGCCGGTGCCAACGTGCGTCACCGTCACAGGCCGCGCGGCTCGAGCCGCCGCCGCCGTGCGCCGGATCGCCTCGCGCGCGCTGGCCGGGTCGAACAGACGCGACGGCAGGCCCGCCGCCGCCGCCAGTTTTTCCGCCGTTTCGTCGTAGCCGGGTGCATCGTGCTGGTGCAGCACATGTACCGAGACGCGATCCATCGAAGTTCCGGCCGCTTCCGCGATCTCGCGGCGCCACCGGTCATGGCCCTCATTGCCGATGCCCAGCCAGTCGACCGCCAGCAGCACGATGGGCCGGCCCTGCCCATAGAGGATCAATCCACGCGCCGTTAAGGGATGATCCACACGGCTGGCCGGCGGTACCAAGGCAAAACAGAGCGGCGTCTCAAGCGGCGGCGTCACATCGGCTGAGAAAACCGCGATGCGCAGGGGAGCGGCTCCTGCCGCGGCGATCAGCAAAGGAACTAGAGAGGCGAGTCGTCGAACCATCCCGCCCACTATAGTCCATCAGTTGGCCGCGCCCAAGCTCCGCTCCGCTCCCTCCAGCGGAGCGCCCATCCGCCAATGCGCTTCAAACAGCCCTTTCATCGCCTCGCCCATGCTGGCGTGATCGAATATCACCGAAGTCCAGGCAGGCTGCGTCGTCACCGGATCGAGCAGGGCGAACATTCCCTGCTTACCGTCGAACAGCGAAAGCTTCATCGGCAGAACATCCGCCTGCCGGATCTCCACGCCCGCCGCCGCATAGGCCCCCAGTAACTCGCGCAATCTTTCTGTAAGCGAGGTCCTTTCCACCAACACGCGGCAAATCACCCCCCGTTGCAGCGCCTGGCGGACTCGTTCTTCGCCCTCGGAATCGATCTCAAACGGCGCCCGCCAGAACTCCAGGCATTCCGTCTTGGCCGACGCCATCAGTTTGCGATACCGGACGGCGCTTTTTTCCGTCTCATTGATAATCCTCAGATAGTCGAGCGTGCCGCTTTCTTCCTGCCCGCCCTGGTACGCCATCCGCAGATCCTCGATCAACTCCGAGCCCAGTTTCGCCTGCTCCTGCAGCTGCTTCTCGATACCCTGCCGCCGCCGCTCCAGAAAGGCTTCTATCGCCGCCTGCGGCGGCACGGCCGAAAACAGCTTCGTCTTCTCGTGCACCGTCAGCGCGAACCCCTTTTCCATCAATGCGTCCAGCACTTCGTAGATCTTCTGGCGCGGCACTTCCGCCCGCGACGCCAGCTCCAGCGCCTTGAACCGCGGATGCCCCACTAAGACAAGATAACAACGGGACTCATAGGCGTTCAGTCCCAATTGCTGCAACCGTTTCCATAAACGATCAAAGTCGATCGCGGCCAGTGACTCGTTCATCGTATTGGTTACTGAGCATATCAGATCTACTACGAGTAAGTAGTATCCTCAAAAGGGGATAAAATGCGGTTCTGTTCCCTTTGGAGGTGCCCTTCAGACCCTTTGCTACAATCCAGATGTCTTGGCTAGGAGGAGAGGAACCGCATGATCGATAGTGCGTTGCCAAAAACCTTGGGTGCGCTCCGGCGCGATGCCCGATTCACCGAACAGCGGCTGGTCTCGCGTTCGGTAAAAGACGAAATCCGGGAGAACCTCATCGCAAAGCTCGGCTGCACCGGCCCGCTGTTTCCCGGCATCGTCGGCTATGAAGACACCGTCGTCCCGCAACTCGTCAATGCCGTCCTGTCCCGGCACAACTTCATCCTTCTCGGCCTTCGCGGCCAGGCGAAAACGCGCCTCATCCGTCTGCTCACCAACCTGCTCGACCCCGCCATGCCCTACGTCTCCGGCAGCGAAATACGCGATAATCCATACCGCCCGGTCTCCCGCCATTCCATCGGCCTCATCCACGAAATGGGTGACGACACACCGATAAGTTGGCTCAGCCCCGAACAGCGGTATGTCGAAAAGCTCGCCACTCCCGATGTCACCATCGCCGACATGATCGGCGACATCGATCCGATTAAAGCGGCCCGCCGCGGCCAGGACATCTCCGACGAACTTACCATCCATTACGGCCTGGTTCCCCGCGCCAATCGCGGCATCTTCGCCATTAACGAATTACCGGATCTCGCGGGCAAGATCCAGGTCGGCTTGTTCAACATCATGCAGGAAGGCGACGTTCAAATCAAAGGCTATCCAGTCCGCCTGCCCCTGGACGTCCTGCTCGTCTTCACCGCCAATCCCGAGGACTACACCGCCCGCGGCAAAATCATTACCCCGCTCAAGGACCGCATCGGCAGCGAGATTCGAACGCACTACCCTCTGACGCTCGACGATGGGATCTCGATTACACGCCAGGAGTCCTGGTTGCGCCGTGCCTCGCCCGTCGCCCTTGAAATGCCTTCTTATATTCAGGAGGTCATCGAGCAAGTGGCCTTCCTCGCCCGCGAAGACAAGCGCGTCGACAAGAAATCAGGCGTCAGCCAGCGCCTTCCCATCACCGTTAGCGAGAACGTCGCCTCCAACGCCGAGGCGCGCGCCATTCGCGCCCGAGAAAAGACCGCCGCCGCCCGCGTCGCCGACATCTACGGAGCGCTGCCTTCCATGACCGGCAAAATGGAGCTGGAATACGAAGGCGAGCTCAAAGGCGCCGAGACCATCGCCCGCGAGTTGATTCGCCTTTCCGTCGCGCGCGTCTACAGCAACTATTTCGAAGGCGTCAACATGAGCCAGATCATTCAGTTCTTCGATCTTGGCGGTAACCTGAAACTGGAGACCGCCAGCAGTTCGCGCGAGTCGCTCAAGATGCTAAGCGAGGTGCAGGGGCTGATGGATAAGATCGCCGCGCTCGGCGTCGGCCCGGGCAGTGAGGATGCCGAACGCGTCTCCGCCGCCGAATTCGTTCTCGAAGGCCTCCACGCGCACCGCCGCATCAGCCGCAACGAGGAAATCGGATTCACCGCCGAACAGCGCCGCCGCGATCAGCCCGACGAGCCGAAGCAACAGAAGCGCCGCCAGCAGTTCAACTAAGGTAAGCCGAAGCGAAAGGAGCCGCCCATGAAGTGGATCCGCTATTCCAAGTTCACTCCGGAGGATCTCGAGATCAGCTCCGAAGATCTCATGCGCGCGCTGGCCGACTTTCTTCTCCGCAGCGGCTTTGAGAATCCTTATTACCCCGATCCCAACCGCCGCCTGTCTTTCGACGAACTGAAACAGGCCATCGAGCAGGCTCTCTATGAAGACCGTCTGTTCGATCCGGAAATGGCGGATCGCGTCCGTGAGATGCTCGACAAAATGTCCACCGAGGAACTGGACAAGCTCGTCGAGCGCCTCGCCAATCAACTCGTGAAGGACGGATTCCTTCGCGAGGGAGAAACGGGCGAAGGCGGCACCGGTGAGAATCCGAAACAACAGCCATCGGTCGAAGTTACCGCGAAATCGAGCGATTTTCTCGGCTTCAACACCCTGCGCGATCTGTTGGGCGCCGTCGGAAAGTCGAGTTTCGGCTCCCACGAAACCCGCGAGCAGGCCACCGGCGTCGAGTCGAGCGGCTCATCTAAACTCTATGAGTTCGGCGACACCATGAACCTCGATATCAGCACCACGCTGTTTTCGGCGCTTCGCCGCGAGGGCGTGAAGCTGCCGCTGAATCTCGAATACTCCGATCTGCACGTCCACCAATCGGAGTACCGCAGTTCCTGCGCCACCGTGCTGATGCTCGATTGCAGCCACAGCATGATCCTCTACGGCGAGGATCGTTTCACCCCCGCCAAGAAAGTCGCCCTGGCCCTGGCGCATCTCATCCGCACGCAATTTCCCGGCGACACCATGCGCTGCGTTCTCTTTCATGACTCCGCCGAAGAGGTGCGTCTTTCCCAACTGCCGCAGGTGCAGGTCGGCCCTTACTACACCAACACCCGCGACGGCTTGATCCTGGCGCAGAAACTGCTCGCCCAGGAACGCAAGGACATGAAGCAGATCATCATGATCACCGATGGCAAACCGTCCGCCCTCACGCTCGACGATGGACGCATCTATAAAAACGCCTTCGGCCTCGATCCGCTGGTCATCAGCCGCACGCTCGAAGAAGTGGGCCGCTGCAAGCGCCAGGGCGTCATGATCAACACCTTCATGCTCGCCAGCGACTACAGCCTGGTGCAGTTCGTCCAGCAGGTCACCGAGCTCTGCCGGGGCAAGGCCTACTTCACCACCCCCTACACGCTCGGCGAATATCTGCTGATGGATTACATGAATCGCAAGAGCCGCACGGTTCACTGAACGTCCGCATCCAACTGCGAATCGGGAGCCGTTATAAAATCAGGCCCATGATCTCCAGGGGCATTCTTTTCCTTGCAACCGCCGCCCTGCTGCCCGCGCAATCCACCGGGCTCATCACCGGCACGGTTCAGGATTCGTCTGGCGCCGTCGTGGCTTCGGCCCGCATCAGCGCCACCCAGCAAAGCACGTCGCTCGAATTTCAAGCCACCTCCGACGAAGTGGGCCGGTTCAGCTTCCCACGCCTGCCCGTCGGCAGCTATGTCATCGACTGCCGCCAGCAGGGGTTTCGCCGCTTCGTCTCCGAAGCCATCCGCCTCGATGCCGATCAGACCCGCCAGGCGCAAATCGTCCTGCAGATCGGCGACACCACCGAATCGGTGCAGGTCACCGGAGCCGTCGGCCTGGTTGAAACGGTCGGCGCCACCATCCGCGAAACCGTAGATGAGAAGCGCATCACCGAACTCCCCCTCAACGGCCGCAATCCGCTGCAGTTGCAGCTTCTGGTGCCTGGCGTCGTGCCCAGCGTCGGCGGCGCCAACCTCGCCCAGAACGGAACCATCACCATGAACGGCGCCCGCGGCACCTCCAATAACTATCTGCTCGATGGCGGCGACAACAACGATCCGCAAATCTCGGTCGCCTCGCTGGTTCCCAATCCCGATGCGCTCGAAGAATTCTCCATCCTCACCAACAACTACTCCGCCGAGTACGGCCGCAACGCCGGCGGTGTTATCAACGCCATCACCAAGGCCGGCTCCAACCAGTTCAAGGGATCGTTGTATGAGTTCGTCCGCAACGACACCTTCGATGCTCGCAACTTCTTCTCGCTTGTTCAGCCAAAACTAAGGCGCAATCAGTTCGGCGGCAGCGTGGGCGGTCCGGTGCTGCGCGACCGTACCTTCTTTTTCCTCTCCTACGAAGGCCTGCGGGAACGCCGCGCCAGCACGTTCTCCAGCCTCGTGGTGCCTACCGCGCTCGAACGCCGTGGCGATTTCTCGCAATCCGCCCGCCGCCCTACCGATCCCCAGACCCGCGCCGCATTCCCAGGCGGCATCGTTCCTGCCTCCCGCTTTGACCCGGCCGCCGCGCGCTTCCTCGATATCCTGGTGCCGCTGCCCAACGCCGCCAACGGCAGCCATATCTTCAATGCGCCCGAGCAGGTCGATTCCAATCAGCTCATCGCCCGCGGCGACCATTCCCTCAACTCGCGCCAGCGGCTTTCCTTCCGCTTCTTCAACGACCGCTCTACCCAGAAGCTCACCGCCGGTCTGCCCATCCTGCAATCGGACGTGCGTTTCAACACCTCCAATACGATGGCCAACCATACCTGGACCCTCACGCCCGCCCTGCTCAACACCGTTCAATTCACCTTCGGCCGCGTCGATCTGGCCAGGGGTCCGCTGCCGGTCGGCGATGGGCTGAACTACGAAAAACTCGGCGTGCGCGCGCCCTCCGATACACCCAGTTTCAACACCAACTGGCGCGGCCAGGTGAACGGCTTCTGGAATATGAACCAGGACAATTACGTCACCATCGACCGCAAGACCGCGCAACTCACCGACAACGTCAGCTTCAATCGCGGCGCACACCTCATCAAGTTCGGAGGCGAGTACCGCCACACCCGCTCCGATCGCGAAACCGCCAACCTCACCGACCCCCAGTTCGTCTTCGACGGCCGCTTCGCCGTCAATCCCTATGCCGACTTTTTGCTCGGTCTGCCCGCGCGCATGAACCAGGGCTCGTTGCGCGTCAACGGCATCCGCTCCCATGCCCTCGCCGCCTACTTTCAGGACGATTGGAAGGTTCGCTCAAACCTCACCCTTTCCCTCGGCATGCGCTATGAGCCGCTTCTACCGTTCTTCGATAGCCGCGATCAGATGTCGGTCTTCCGCCCCGGCATGAGGTCGCAAGTCTATTCCAGCGCGCCCGAGGGACTGGTCTACGTGGGCGACCCCGGCATCCCACGCTCCGGCATCGCCAACGACTGGAATAATATCGGCCCCCGTTTCGGTTTCGCCTGGTCTCCCTTTCGCAAGGCGAAAACCTCCATCCGCGGCGGCTATGGTCTCTTCTACGATTTCCCCGTCATGCATCAGTTGAGCTCGTTCGCCAACACGCAGCCTTTCTCCGTGCAGCTTCAGGTGAACGAACCGCGGTCATTCTCCGATCCCTTCGGCGGTGCCGCCAGTCCATTCCCCTACAAGCCGCCGCAAACGCCGGAAGAGCGCCGCAACTTCCGCTATGTATTGCCCGTCGTGGTCGGCGAATCGCTCGCGCCAAACCTGGGTACGGCCTACATGCAGCAATGGAACTTCAATATCCAACAGGAAGCGATACAAGGCATCGTGTTCACGGCGGCCTATGTCGGCTCCAAAGGCACCGGATTCTCCATCCTGCGCGATCTCAACACCGCCCTCTACCGGCCCGGAGCCACCGGCGCCAATGTCGATCAGCGCCGCCCCTACAGCCCCGGCGTGCTCGGCAGCATATCGAGCTATGAGCCGCTCGGCTTCTCCTCCTATCACGCTCTGCAACTCACCGTGAACAAACGCTTCGCCAAGGGATACTCCGTGCTCGCCAACTACACCTGGGCGCGATCGATCGACAACGGTTCGGTCGATGCCTTCGGAGGCGCGCAGGATCACAACAATTGGAGGCCCGAAAAGGGGCTCTCCGATTTCGACCTGCGCCACCGCTTCGTTACCAGCTTCCTTTGGGAATTGCCCGCGCCCAAATCCGGGGCGGGGAAGTGGCTGCTCGGCGGCTGGCAGTTGAACGGCATCTTCACGCTTTCAAGCGGCCGCCCGTTCAACGTCGTCAGCGGAACCGATCGCGCCTTCACTGGCGCCGGGACCCAGCGTCCCAATCTCACCGGAGATCCTCACCTCGATCCGGGCCGCCCCAAGGATGACCTGATCCGCCAGTATTTCCTGCCCTCGGCCTACGCTCTGCCGCCGGTGGGATCGTTCGGCAATTCCGGCCGCAATACCTTAATCGGACCCGGAGCTTATAACCTCGATTCCTCGGTGTTCCGCCTGTTTCCGCTCACCGAGCGGATCCGCCTGCAATTTCGCGGCGAGTTCTTCAACACCCTTAATCACGCCAATCTGTTCAATCCCGTCTCGAGCCTCGCCGCTCCAAACGTCGGAAGGATTCAGGCCGCCGCCGCGCCGCGCATTCTCCAGTTCGGCCTGCGGCTCACGTTCTGAAACTCACGCCAGCACTTCCCGGATCACGCTGCCGTGCACATCCGTCAGCCGCCGGTCGATGCCGTTGTGCCGGTACGTCAGCCGCGTATGGTCGATCCCCAGCAGGTGCAGCACGGTCGCATGCAGGTCGTAACAATAGATCGGCTTCTCCACCGCCTTATACGACCAATCGTCGGTGGCCCCATACGTAACGCCGCCCTTCACGCCGCCGCCTGCGATCCACGAACAGAAGCCAAACGGATTGTGATCGCGCCCCTTGCTGCCCTGGCTGCAAGGCATCCGCCCAAACTCGGTCGTCCAGTAGACGATCGTGTCCTCCAGTAATCCACGCGCCTTCAGATCCTTCACCAGCGCCGCCATCGGCTGATCGAGCGCCCCCGCCATATCGCCATGGTCCTTGGCCAGATTTTCGTGGCTATCCCAATTGCGCCGCGGAAACCCGTTGTCGGCTCCACTCCAGATCTGAACGAATCGCACGCCTTTTTCCAATAAGCGCCGCGCCACCAGGCAGCGGCGGCCCATTTCCGACGTGCGCTCCTGGTCGAGTCCATACAGCTTCTGCGTCGCCGCCGTTTCACCCGTCAGATCCATCACCGCCGGTGCGCTCAACTGCAGCCGCGCCGCCATCTCATACGAAGCGATCCGCGCATCCAGCCGCGTATCGCCTTGCCGGTCCTCCAGGTGCGCGCGATTCACTTTCTGCAACAGCTCAAGGCCCTCGCGCTCGCTTTCCGCTGTGATGTATTTCGCCGAGGCCGGAGGAAACAAGTCCTGAATCGGGTCCGCCGATCCCACCCGGATCGCCGTCGCCTGATGCGACGCCGGCAGAAATCCCGCGCCCCAATTCGCGGGCCCATTCGGAGGCACCCCTCGCGCATCCGGCAGCACTACGAACGAAGGAAGGTTCTCGTTCAGACTGCCCAGCGCGTAGGAGATCCACGCGCCCATGCTCGGAAAACCCGGCAGCACGAATCCGGTCGCCTGCATGAACGTCGCCGGGCCATGCACGTTCGATTTCGACAGCATCGACATCAGGAACGCCATATCGTCGACGCAACCAGCGGTGTGCGGAAACAGGCCGCTTACCCACTTGCCCGATTGCCCGTGCCGCTTCCACTCCCACGGCGATGGCATCACCACGCCTGGGTTGCTTTGGAATAGCTCCACCTTCTCGCCGGGATCCCACTTCTGCCCGGCTTTTTCCACCAGCAGCGGCTTGTAGTCGAAGCTATCGCACTGGCTCGCCGCGCCCGAAAGAAAAAACTGCACCACCCGCTTGGCTTTGGCCTTATGATGCAACCCGCCCTGTGCCTGCGCCATTAGATGGGAAAGCGCGATGCCGCCGAGCCCGCCACCATAGCTCCATAAGAACTTCCGCCGGTCCATGGTCGTATAATCGCACTTGCCCGATTTCCATGGGGAGGGAAACGACATGCTGCATCCGGAACGTTGGGGTCATTTGCGCTCGCGTTACGAAACGGCGCGCCCGCGCAAACTGCTGGCGCTCGATGGCGGTGGAATCCGCGGAGTCATGACACTGCAGATTCTCGCCCGCCTTGAAGCCCTGCTGGCCAAATCCACCGGCCAGAAGGACAACTTCCGCCTGTGCGACTACTTCGACTACATCGCCGGCACCAGCACCGGAGCCATCATCGCCGCTGGACTGGCGCGCGGCATGACCGTCGACGAGCTCATCGAGTTCTATCGCAGTACGGGCGAGCAGATGTTTGAAAAGAGCCACCTGTTGGTGCGCTACAAGAGCCTCTACAAAAGCGACCCGCTCAAGGTGATGATGCAGAACACCTTCGGCGCCCGCACCACGCTTGAGCCCAAGCACCTGCGCACCCTGCTGCTGGTGGTCACGCGCAACGTGACCACCGATTCGCCGTGGCCCATCTCGAGCAATCCCGAAGCGCGCTACAACGATCCCTCCCGCCCCGATTGCAACCTGCGCATCCCGCTCTGGCAACTGGTGCGCGCCAGCACCGCCGCGCCCGTTTTCTTCCCGCCCGAAGTTCTCAATTGGGACCCGGCCGATCCCAAGAAGTCCTTCGTCTTCGTCGATGGTGGCGTCACTCCCTTCAACGACCCGGCCTTCCTTCTCTACCGCATGGCCACTCATCCGGCCTACGGCCTCAACTTCCAGACCGGTGAAAAGAACCTGCTGCTGGTATCCATCGGAACCGGCGGTGGGCCTACCCTCGGCGCCACCGTCGACGATCCCGAATCCAATCTCCTCAGCATCGCCAAGACTCTGCCCGGCACGCTCATGTACGGCGTTCAGGTGGAACAGGACGTCGCCTGCCGCACCATCGGCCGCTGCACCTACGGCGCCTCCATCGATCGTGAGCTCGGAACCATGATTCCACCCGAGCCCCTAAGCCAGGATCTCGGCCGCCACTTCCTCTACGCCCGATACAACATCGATCTCAGCTATGAGGGCCTGCGCTCGATGAAGTGCGAGGACCTGGACTCGGGCGAGCTCTGCAAAATGGACAACGCCACCGCCGCCAATATCAGGAACCTTCTGCGCGCCGGCAAGGCCGCCAGCGCACAGGTCGACCTGGCGCACCTCGGCTCCTTCGCATGAGAGCCTTCATCGTCCGTCCTTTCGGCGCCAAACAGGAGATCGATTTCGATCTCGTCGAGGAGCAGTTAATTAAACCCGCCCTCGCCGCCGCCGGCATTTCCGGCGACACCACGGCCGCCATTCTGAAGGCGGGCAACATTCGCGCCGACATGTTCGAGCTCCTGCTTTGCGCCGACCTCGTCATCGCCGACGTCACCATCGACAACGCCAACGTCTTCTATGAACTCGGCGTGCGCCACGCACTACGCGCCAGCCGCACCGTGCTCATCCGCGCCGCCGGCGCCGCCACCATCCCCTTCGATCTCCGCACCGACCGCTACATCGTTTATGACCGCCACAAGCTGAAGGACTCGGTTCCCCTGCTCGCCGATTGCCTCCGCCAGACCGCCGCTTCCGAAAGCAAGGATAGCCCCGTCTTCACTCTTCTTCCCGATCTCCGCGAGACCGATCAGCGCGAGCTCGTTCCTCTCCCGCGCGAGTTCAAGGATGAGGCCGAGCGCGCCGCCGCCCAGCGCGACCGCGGCCGGCTCGGCCTTCTACGATGGGAAGCCCGCGATTTCCCCTGGTGGTCGAAAGGGTTCCGCCTGATCGGCCGCAGCCAGTTTCAGCTTGGTGCCTTCGCCGCCGCTGAACGCACCTGGGAAGAACTGCGCGACGCCTATCCCGCCGACACCGAAGCGAATCTCAAGCTCGGCACCATATACCAGCGGTTGGGCGATCTGCCCTCTTCCGATCTGGCCGTCGATCGTGTCATTCAAAGCAGCGCCCTTCCTTCCGAACGCGCCGAAGCGTTCGCTCTTTTGGGCCGCAATGAGAAGGCGCGCCTGCTGGCCGAACTCGCCGATTCCGCGGGCGCCGCCCGCCAGGCCCGCGCCGCCGCCTCGCGCTACCTGCTCACTTCCTACGAGCACTACCGCACCGGCTACCTTCTCGATCTCAACCACAATTACTCCGGCTTGAATGCGCTGGCCATGCTGACCCTCACCCTGCAACTCGCCGCCAAACAGCCTGACGTCTGGTTGAATCGGTTCAATGACGATGCCGAGGCCGACACGCGCCGCCGCGAGCTCGAGCGCCAGCACGCCGAACTGGCCAGCTCCGTCAAAATTTGTATCGAAGCCGACCAGCGGAAAATCGCCACCGGAAAGCGCGATTCGTGGCTTGAGATCAGCGCCGCCGATCACGCCTTCCTCACCTCCACCCGCCCCAAACGCGTCGTCAGCGCCTACGCCAACGCCCTCACCGGAACCGAGTCGTTCATCGTCGAAAGCGCCCGCGCGCAGTTGCAGTTCTACCACGGCCTCGGCCTGTTCGAGGATCGCTGTGCCGATAGCCTGGGCGTATTCCCGCCGCCCGCTGCCCGTCCCAAACCGCCCGCGCGCGTCATCCTGTTCACCGGCCACATGGTCGATGCGGCCAAGCGCGAAAAGCCCCGCTTTCCCCGTGACAAGAAGTACGCCGAACTCGCCGCCACCGCCATTCGCCAGGCCGTCGAAGGCATCGTCTCCGGCGAGCCCGGTGTCTGCCTCGCCATCGCCGGTGGAGCCAGCGGCGGCGACCTTCTGTTCCATCAGGCCTGCGCCCAGGCCGGCGTGCCTTCGCTGCTGCGCCTCACCCTGCCGACCGGTCTTTTCATCGCCAAATCGGTGGCTCCCGCCGGTCCCGATTGGGAACGTCTGTTCCGCGATACTTCCCGCCGCCTCGAAGAGAACACGCGAATCCTCATGGATTCCGAAGCCATGCCACCCTGGCTCGTCGGCACAAAGGACTACAACGTCTGGGGCCGCACCAACGTCTGGATGTTCGAAGAAGCGCTGGCCATGAACGCGGCCGAGCTTCACCTGATCGCCCTGTGGAACGGCGCCCCCGGCGACGGCCCCGGCGGAGCCAGCCACCTGGTGCAACTGGCCCGCCAGCGCGGCGCCATCGTCTCGATTCTGGATACCAATCAGTTGTTCGGCTTGTGAGCTTCGATGCGCCGGATGCCGGCTTCCGCGGCTTCCGCCAAATCCGGGCGCGCTAAACCGTCGGCCAATGTCTTAGCCGAACGGAATACATCCATCAGGCCCTCCGGGGCGCCGCCCAACTCTTCCAGCGTGAGGGCGAGACTCAACATAGCCGCCGCGTGAATGTGGCCGAATTTGTTCAACGGCAGCAATTGCACCGCGCGCAGGAATGCATCCATCGCCTCCCTCTTCTGGCCCAGGGCCTTGTGCGCGCTGCCAAGATAGTACGACGCGAACGCCTCACGGTCGGCATCCTGCCGGGAGCGGGCGATGGAAACCGCGTCCCGCGCATGCTCGATGGCCTGCTCGAAGTCTTCCAGTAAGCATGCCGCCACCGCCATCCACGACAGGCACTGCGCCAGATTTCGAGCGTCGCCCCGGCTCACCGAGTAACCCGCCTGCGATCGGGCCAGCCTTTCCAACTCCTCCGCCGTTTCCCGTTTCATCAACCCTTCGAAGATCTCACCGAGCATCTTCGACCGGTCTTCTCTGGCCTTCTCCACCAGGTCCGCGAAACCCGCTTCGGCAATTTTCTTTTCCGCCTCGTCGATCAGCACAAGTCCGAGCTTGGCGTTACCGGCTTGCCGGCACATTTCCGCCAGAGCCAACCGCGACTCCGTTGCCGCCGCCAGACCGCCCGTCGCCTGGCTGACCTGAACGCCCCTCATCCCATAAAACAGCGCCGCATTCGGATTCTTCTCCGCTGTGTATTTCCGCGCCAGCCCGGCGAAGCCTTCCGCCACTCCATCGTAGGAAACAGGAGGCATCGCGGCGCCCCTTCCCATGCGGTCCATCAAGTCGCGAAACACGAAACTTTGCGATGGCCGCGCCAGGTTCATGTCGAACTGTTGAATCACCCGCGGAAAGGCCGCAACCGCCTCCTCATTGCCCACGAATTCGAAAGGATGCGACGGAAGGATCAGCACGGTCCGGTCCGCCTTGCCGGCATCCACGCACGCCCGCAATTCGCTGCTAACGGCAGGAGTCAGTCCCTGGCACTCCGATACGATCAGCTCGGCCGATGCGATCAGATGCTTCACCGCCTCGAACCATGTTTCGTCGCGCAGCGCCAGCCCCGGCGTCCCCCGTGCCCAGACCAGATCCAGCGCTCCACTGCCCAGATTCTGCACCACAAGAACCTTCGCTCCGAACTTTGCCAGTTCTTGCTGGAAATGCACCTCCATGAGAATCCCGTCGCCGCCGTCGCCGCCATCGGAAGCGTGGCAATACAGCTGGCGAATTGCGAAGGTCCGCAAAAACAGAAGGAAAGGGGTTCCGGACCGGCGATGCTCCTCCAGCACGCCCAACGCCGCTTCCTGCCGTGCGCGCTGAGACTCGCTCAGTCCGTCGTTCGGCTTAAGCCACGGCGATTGACGCCAGTCCATAGTCAGTACCTATATTAGTGCGAGACTCCAATGACCGACCGCCTCCCCTACCTCGCCACCACCGCCGCCACTCCCTACGACGCCATCCGCACCCTCCCCGTCACCCTCCTGCTCGACAACGTGCGCAGCGGCTACAACGCCGGCAGCTTCTTCCGCACCGCCGATGCCGCCGCCGCCGAAAAAATCTACCTCTGCGGCATCACCGGCACTCCCGCCAGCGCTGCCGTCCGCAAGACCGCCCTCGGCGCCGAAGAGACCGTACCCTGGGAGCACACCTGGGACGCCGTCGCCGCCGCCCGCTCGCTCATCGAACGCAACTACCAGATCGCCGCCATCGAAACTAGCATCCACGCCGTCGATCTGTTCGACTGGCAGCCGCGCTTTCCCGTCTGCCTCGTCTTCGGCCATGAAGTCGATGGCGTCCGCCCCGAACTCGCCGCACTGTGCGATACGCATGTCCGCATTCCCATGCTTGGCCGCAAGCATTCGCTCAACGTCGCCACCGCCGGCGGCGTCGTCCTTTTCGAACTGTTGCGCAAGTATCGCCGCATGCTCGAACATGCGAACATACACACATGAACGCGCGTGTGGTATCGCGATTTTTTCCCCTGTGGATTGGGACCGTGTCCCTGCTGGCCCAGGGCACTATGTTTCCGCCCGTCCGCGGCACCCGTGAAATGGTGGGCGCGGCCAACAACTTCGAAGTCGAAGCGGGCTTCCGATTGTTGATGCAGGGCGGCAACGCCGTCGATGCCGGTGTCGCCAGCGTGCTCGCCGCCACCGTGACCGAACAGGCGCGCGTCGGCCTCGGCGGCGAAATGCCGCTCATCGTCAAGATGGCCGGCAAGCCCGTCACCATCATCAGCGGCGTCGGCACCGCGCCCGAAAAAGCTACCGTCGATTTCTACGCCAAGCGCCAGCCCGAGCCCTGGGAAGACTCGCGCGACATGCCGCCCATCCCCGGCCAGGGGCTGCGCGCCGCCATCCTGCCCGGCCTGTTCGACGGTCTGCTGCTCGCGCTCGGCAAATATGGAACCAAGTCTTTCGCCGAAGTCGCGCAGCCCGCCATCGAGTACGCCACCGCGTTTCCCATCGGTGAGGAGTTCGCCAGCTTCATTCAACGCAACCGCAAGCTGCTCGAAAGCTGGCCCACGTCCAGCAAATTTTTCCTCCCCGGCGGCGAGCCGCCCAAGCGTGCCGACCTGCTCCGCCTGCCCGATCTCGCTGAAACGCTGCGCCAGCTCGCCGCCGCCGAGAAGAAAGCCCGCGGCAATCGGCAAAAGAAGCTTCAGGCCGTGCACGATCTCTTCTATAAGGGCGACCTCGCCCGCACCTTCGCCGAATTTTCCGAAGCCAACGGCGGCCTCATCAGCCGTAAAGATATGGCCGGCTTCCGTGCCGAAGAGGACCAGCCGGTCTGCGCCACCTATCGCGGCTATGAAGTCTGCAAGCCCGGCTTCTGGACCCAGGGTCCGGTCATGATTCAAGCCCTGAACATCCTCGAAGGGTTCGACCTCCGTGCCATGGGCCACAACTCGCCGCAGTATCTGCACACCGTCATCGAGGCCGTCAAACTCGCCTTCGCCGATCGCGACCGCTACTACGGCGATCCCAAGTTCAGTAAGGTACCCGCAGACACCCTGCTATCGAAGGAATATGCCGCCGAGCGCCGCAAGCTCATCGATCCCCTCAAGGCATCCATGGACCACCGCCCCGGCACTTTCCAGCCGCCTCTGCCCGCGCCCTCGAATACCACTTCGGCCTCGAACGCCCAGGACACCACCTGCGTCAACGTCGTCGATAAGCAAGGCAACGTCTTCTCCGCAACGCCGTCCGGTGCCTGGCTGCCTTCGGTCATCGCCGCCGATACGGGCATTCCTTACAGCAGCCGTCTGCAATCGTTCGTCATGACCGCCGGCCACGCCAATCAGCTCGCGCCCGGCAAGCGTCCGCGCGTCACCCTCAGCCCCACACTCGTGCTCAAGGACGGCAAGCCCTACATCGCCATGTCCACTCCCGGCGGCGACAATCAGGATCAGGCCATGCTTCAAACCCTGCTTAACATCCTCGACTTCGGCATGTTCTCGCAGGAAGCCGCCGAAGCTCCCCGCTTCCAGACCGAGCATTTCTACTCGTCCTTTGCCAACCACGAATTCGTCCCCGGCAAGCTGAATCTCGAGGGACGCATCGCCCGCTCCACCGCCGAAGCGCTCATCGCCATGGGCCATCGCGTCCAACTGGCCGGCGACTGGAGCAACGGCTCGGCCCCCACCGTCATCAGAATTCTCGATGGCGTGCTCGACGGAGGCGCCGACCCGCGCCGCGCCCGCTTCATCTTCGGACGGTAAAACAAATGGATCCCCGTTATCCCATCGGAAAATTCGAAGTTTCGCCAGACGGCGTCAAAATAGCGGAACGAACCCAAGCGATCGCTGAAATCGCCGCCCTTCCGGCCCAACTCGCCGCCGCCATCGCTGGCTGGAACGGCGCGCGGCTCGACCGGCCGTATCGCGAAGGCGGCTGGACCGCGCGCCAGGTGATCCATCACCTCGCCGACAGCCACATGAACAGCTACATCCGCTTTCACCTCGCCCTGACCGAAGAGGAGCCCGTCATCAAGCCCTACGCCGAAGCCCGTTGGGCGGAGTTAAGCGACGGCAAGTCCGCGCCGCCCGAAGTCTCGCTCACCCTGCTCGACGCGCTGCACCGCCGCTGGGTCATTCTGCTTGAATCCATGACCGATGCCGATTTCGCCCGCGCCTTCCGCCACCCCGAGCGCGGCCTGTCGCGCCTCGATGTCACGACGCTGCTCTACTCCTGGCACGGCCGGCATCACCTCGCTCACATCACCGGTCTCGACTCGAAAACGGAATAACACCGCCCCGCGCGAGCCTCGCGTCCAGACCGATACCGCTTTCGCCCGCGCCTTCCGGCACCCGTCACGCCTCGACCTGACGACGCTGCTCTACGACTCGAAAACGAGCATCGAGTGCAAGCCGATGCCGCTTTCGCCCGCGCCTTCCGGCACGGCCTGTCGCGCCTCGCTGCCCTACTCCTGGCACGACCGGCATCACCGGTCTCGACTCGAAAGCGGAATAACACCGCCCCGCGCGAGCATCGAGTCCATGACCGATGCGCTTTCGCTCGCGCCCTTCCTGCGCCCGCCACGTCTCGACGTCACGATGCTGCTCTACACCGGGCACGGCCGGCATCACATCACCGGTCTCGACTCGAAAACCAGCATCGAGTCCAGACCGATGCCGCCTTCGTCCGCGCCTTCCCGCACGGCCTGTCGCGCCTCGAGAACGGCATAGCCCTCCATCGGATCGACAAACACCGCATCGAACCAACTCGCGGGCAGAAGCCCGTCCAACCCGGACGCCGGCGCCGGTGCCAGCGCCGCCTCGTGCAAGCCATCGAACCATCCCCGAACCAGCGCCGACCGGCCCGCCGCTGTCTGCGCCTCCACGGTTCCCACGCCGGCGCGCCACCCCGCCACCGGTTTGAAAAGCACCAACCCGGAAGCACCCGAATCGAGCCCCAGCAGCAGCCCGCCCACCTCGATCGCCGGCCGCCCGGAAACGTGCCGCACCGGCACACGCACGCCCGAAGCCGGTGCCTGGCCGCCAATCTGAACCGCGCCCGTGCGGTAGTCGATCGAATACGGGAAGAATTTCAGAAAGCTCTGCCCCAGGATGCCGTCAAAGCCCGTCACCGGCGGCTCGTACCACAGCACCTCACATTCGGCCGCCGAGTGCCGGCCCACCGAAACAGATGTTACCTTTCGGCCCGGCGCCCATAGCCGTCCATTGACCGTGACGACTTCCACGCGATAGCTTGGACTCAGACCTAACTGCCGGGCCACCCTTGGCGCAACCACCGTCGACTGTGCCCCGGTATCGATCAGAAAGCGGTACGGACCGCCGCCGTTGATATATACGTCCTCAACGGCAATGAGAAACAGGGTGAGCAGGGACATTGAGATCCAACTCTGCGCCCCTCGTCCCGTGATGGTGGTGAGGAATTCGTGAGGATTCCCGAAAATTTCGAATCATGCCAATCTTGCGTTTTGACGATGTTGTGATGGATGCCGATGCGGCCCGGATCACCAAGGCGGGCCAGCCGCTCGATCTGGAGCCCAAGTCGATCCGCGTGCTTTCCTACCTGGCCCAAAATCCAGGCCGTGTGGTGACCAAGGAAGAGCTGTTCCAGCATGTCTGGAGCGGCGTGGCCGTCACCGACAACGCCCTCACCCGCGTCATCGCACAGTTGCGCAAAGCCCTCGGCGACGATGCCAAGCAAGCCCGTTACATTGAGACCGTCCCCACCATGGGCTACCGCTTCGTGGCAACCGTGACGCCGGAACTACCCGCCCCGCCGCCCGAGCCCCATCCCAAAGTCAACTGGCCCCGCAAACTTCTGGTGCCCGCCGGAGCCCTGTTCGCCATCGGCATGGCCTATCTCCACCAGAACACCACCCCCGAGCAGGAGCCCATACCCGCCCTGCGTTCCATTCAGATCACTTCCAGCGAAGGCATGGACGCCCATCCTTCTTTCTCGCCCGAAGGTGGGTCGATTGCCTATGCCTCGGACCGCACCGGCAGCTTCGAGCTCTATCTGAAGATGGCCAACACCGAAGGCGGCCGCGACGTGCAGGTGACCAGCGACGGCCGGCAGAACATCCAGCCCAACTGGTCGCCCGACGGCAAGGCCCTCGCCTATCACAGCCTGCTGCAAGGTGGTATCTATCGCATGCCGCCACTTGGAGGCACTCCGTTCCGGCTCACCGAATTCGGCTCGGAGCCTTCCTGGGCGCCCGATTCGAAACGCATCGTCTTCCGGTCCGCGCCCACCATCTCGCTCGCCCAGCCCGAGATCGCGCCTTCTACTCCATCCACTTTGTGGATCGTCGGCGAAAGCGGTGGAACGCCTCGCCAGTTGACCCAGCCGAACCAGCCGCCCGGCAGACATTCCACGCCGTCTTTCAGCCCCGACGGAACACGGGTCCTGTTCGTCAGTCACAATCGCCCGAAAGCCGAACTGTGGGAAATCGAAGTCGCCTCCGGCAAACTGCAGCGCTGGGATACCGGCATTCCCTTTTGCTATTCGCCACGCTTCACGCCCGATGGCTCCGGCATCTTCTTCTTCGGCCTCGGGGGCGAGGACGCGGCCGGCCTCTACGCCATGGGCATTGAGAAGGATAGGCGCACCGTGATTCGTGCCACCGAACGCCTGATGCCGTTCGAATTCGTGACGCCGCGCTTTCTCGCCATCGGGCCCGATACCCGCCGCCTCGCCTACACGCTGGCCACCTCCACCAGCAACCTCTGGCAATGGGCGCCAAAAACCGGGGAGCGGCCGATCATCTCCGAGAGCACCTTCCGCACGACCTTCCCCGCCTTTTCGCCCGATGGCAGGAAACTGGCCTACGTCCTGCGGAAAAAGGGCCTGCTGGCCGATATCTGGGTCAGTGACTCCGACGGCCGCAACGCCGCGCAGATCACTACCAGTCCCAGTCAGGAGCATATGCCAAGCTGGAGCCCCGATAGCCGCACGCTCCTCTACACCTCCAATCGCGACGGCAAACCGGGCCTCTGGCAATACTCGCTGGCAAATGGCGCCGAAAAGAAAGTACGGGAGGTCGACGACCCGAAAGCAATGGCCAAGCTCTCGCCAAACGGCCGGGATATCGTTTTCCATCGCGGCGGTGAGGACCATCTCAATGTCTGGAAAGCCGAACTGGCCACTGGAAAGGAAACCCAGTTGACCCGGGAATCTGAACTGGCTGGCTATCCCACCTGGTCCCCCGACGGCCGCCGTATCGCCCTCGAAACCTCGCGCGGCCACGATACCCATGTCGCCATGGTCCCTTCCGAAGGCGGCGCCGTGCAGTTGGTGACCAGCCGGCCCGGCCTCGCCTGGCCCTGGAGCTGGTCCGCCGATGGCAAACAAATTCTTTTTTCCGCGTTCTGGAACGGTGTTTGGAACGTCTACTCTATAGAGGCTGCCGGCGGCGAACCGGCGGCGGTCACAGGCAATCGCCTTTTTCGCGTTTTCGTGCGATATCCGGCCGTGTCGCCCAGGGGCCAGCCGGTCGTCTACGAACGGAATGAAACCAAGGGAAATATATATGTTGCGGAGCCGGCTGGCCCTGGTGTAAACAATAAGTGAAACCGGTTTAATGCAACCGGCATCGATAGGGCTAGGTAGCGTTCGGGTCTATACTGAAGGCTGGTTGGAAGGGTATTCCTCACATGCCAAACTCTTTGCGTCCGCTGGGCCGGGTGGTGCTGGCGGGTGCCTGCTTCTCGATTGCGATTTCCGCTGCCACGGGAAATGGCGATGACATCCAGCAGAGCGTGCGCGTCTTTTCGCGGGTCCTCGACGCCGTGGAAAGCAATTTCGCCGAACGCGTAGACGCCGATAAGGCCATCTACGACGGCGCCATTCCCGGCATGCTCCGCACTCTCGATCCGCACTCGAGCTTCTTCGATTCCAAGGAACTGCAGCGCTTTCGCGAAAGCCAGCGCGGCAGCTATTTCGGTGTGGGCATGATCGTCGGCTACACCAACGGTCACGTTACCGTCATGCATCCCTTCCTCGGCTCTCCGGCCAAGAAAGCCGGCATTCGCCCGGGCGATCAGATCTTCCGCGTCAATGACCGGAATACCGAGCGTGCCACCGTCGAAGAGGTGGTGGAAAAGCTCAAAGGCCCGCGCGGCACTCCCGTGCAGGTGCAGGTCAAGCGGCAGGGCGTCGAGAACCTGGTCACTTTCGATTTGCATCGCGAGCAGGTGGAGCGTCCGAGCGTTCCTACCGCCACCTGGATCAAATCCGGCATCGGCTACATTCATATCGAGTCGTTTAACGAGAACACCAGCCGCGAGTTTGAGGCCGAACTCAAGCGCCTTGGGGAAGACAAGATGGAAGGCCTCATCATCGATCTGCGCGACAACCCCGGCGGCATTCTGCAGGAGTCGGTGGCGGTGGCCGATCGCTTCCTCGAGCGCGGGCAAGCCATCGTGTCCCAGCGTGGACGCATCTCGACCGAGCGTGCCTACTCGGCGCGCCGCGGCAACGCCGGCCGCAAGTATCCGATCGTCGTCATGGTGAATCGGAATTCCGCTTCCGCGGCCGAGATTCTTTCCGGTGCGCTGCAGGATCACGACCGTGCCTGGGTGGTGGGCGACAACACGTTCGGCAAGGGCCTGGTGCAGGCGCCGTATCCTCTCTCGGCCGACAATCAACTGCTGCTTACCATCGCCCGCTACTACCTGCCGAGCGGCCGCCTGATCCAGCGCGATTATTCCAAAGGCTCGTTCTTCGAGTATTACTACAAGCAGAACACGGCCACCCGCAACGCCCGCGACCAGAAGGTGACCGATAGCGGACGCGCCGTTTTCGGCGGCGGCGGTATCTCGCCCGATGAGAAGCAGGTGCCCGCCAAGCTCAATCGCTTTCAGCTTACGCTGCTTGGCCGCCGCGCGTTCCTGTTCTTTACCAACCAGTACTTCGGCGGCCAGACCGAGCCGAAGATGGGGGAGGACTGGGAAGTCGACGACGCCACGCTCGCCAGCTTCAAGAAGTATTTGAAGGATCGCGAGATCGCCTACGACGAGAAGGACTTGGCCGAGAATCTCGATTGGCTCAAGCGCGAGCTGCGCCTGGAGATGCTGACCACCGCCTACGGCCGCGAGAAGGCGGATGCCATCAAAGCTTCCATCGACCCGGAAGTTCTCAAGGCCGTCGACGCCTTGCCCAAGGCCCGTGCCCTGCTTGACAAGGCCCGGCGTATGGTGGCCGAACGCCAACGGTAGGGCAGCACTTCGGTGCCATCGCGGCGAAACGCCAGCGTCAATCCACCCGGTAGATCGAAAAGAATTCGTACGTTCCCAGCGGTGTCAGTCCCCAATTCCGTGGCGCCTCGCTCAGCGCGATTCCCAGTTGGCCCATCGCGTCATTGTTGCCCTTGCGGGCCAGCAGATAGCCGATCCGTTCCTTCTTCACCGCCCGCATCGCCTCGGGCCGCAGGTTCAGCTTCGCCAGCGGAGCGGGGCCGGATACCTCCAGCGGCTTCCAACTGTCGGTGAGCACCTCGACGCCCAGCGCTTCCAACTGCCCGGTCACCACCCGCACCTGATCGAAGGAAACCGGCGCCGGCGGCGCGAACTCGATCGCGGTACCGGCGGGGCTCCGGTCCCACGGCGACCAGAAGGTAGTCAGATTGCCGTCGGCCGCCAGCGGCGCCTCCTCCACATATCCCGAAGCCGCCGCCATCCAACGTCCGGACACGTTCGTGCCGCCCAGGCGGATCTCGTGAACGTTCCACGGCTCCACGGCCGGCTCCTTCAGCACGATGCGCACCCCTCGCACCGCGACCGCCGGCGCCGCCGCCTTCCACTCATACAAAGGCCAGCGCTCGCTGACGCTCGAATTGATGACCGAACGCAGCAGCCGGTCGCCCAGCGCCGATTGCCAATTGTTGATCAGGTGGCGCCCGGTAATGGCGGCGGGTGCATCGGCGAGATCGAGAATCCGGTCGCCGGCTCCCGTATGATGTCTCACCAGCAGCGCCAGGTTGTGCTCCAGACTGACGCGCTTGCGGTAATCCTCGCGGCTTTCGAGTCCGAACGCCACCCGCCACGGAAATTCCCGCAGCCTCCATCCATCCGGCGCCGCATACCGGTCGGACGCCACCGGCAGACAGGCCGCCGCATGCAGAAGGAACAGGATCGGGGCGGCACGCAGCGGAATCGCCGTGAACAGGGCCAGCGCGAGAAACGGCAGCGCGGGAATCGTGAACCGCGCGCCCAGGTTGAGAAACCAAGGCATCAGGCACACGGCGGCGGCGGCCCACAGCAGACGGCCCGCGCGGTGCTTGAGAGCGATCAGCGCGATGGGCGCCAATAGCCAGGCAGGCCCCAGCAACCCTTGCAGCGGCCCGCCGCTAATCGCCAGATCGAAGGGGATGTCCGTCCAACTGACGCCATACGACCGCAGGAACGCCGAAAGCTTCTGCTCCGTCTCGACGTGAAAGAACGGGTTGGGGAAGATGCGGTTCATCAGCGGAGCAAACGGGTTTCCCGTCAGCCATGCATTCCGCACAAGCCACGGACCCGCCACCAGCGCGACTGCCGCCAGGAATTGTCCCGTCTCCGGCCATCGCCGCCTCGCCGCCAGAACCACCAAAGCCGCCGCCGCCGCGACCCCGCCCGTAAACTTGATCGCATAGCAGAAGCCGGCGCAAAGACCGGCGGCCCAGGCCTTCGATTCGAGCAGCAGACAGAACAACGCCACCGAGAAGAACGCCAGCGCCGTATCGCTGTACGTACAGGATCCGGCAATGCCCACCACCGGCGTGACGAAGTAGAATAGCCCCGCCGCCCGGCACGCCGCCGCCGGCAGCCCCAACAGCGCCCCGGCGTGGACCATCAGCGGAACGGTGGCCACCAGATAAAGCAGGCTTAGCAGCTTGGCCCCCGGATCCCTGCCGATCGAGTACGCCATCGCGAACAGCGTCTCAAGACCCTGCGGAACCAGATCGAAGAAAGAGAGACCCGATGGGAACCCGCCGTGCGAGCGAGCTTCGATGGCGATCTTCAAGTGATAGTTAAGAGAATCGGGCTGAATCTCGGGCGCCAGGGCTGTTATCAGATACCAGATAAAGAACGGAAGCGCTCCGGCCGTCCACCATCCGCCCAGTGCAAGCGACAGCTTTCCAACCCGGCCGGCGGCGAGGCATGCCACCGCCAGCAGCACGAACGCCGCCGGCTTGGCGATGCCAGCCAGCAGCAAGAGAAACACCGCCACGCTTAGCAGCGCCGACCCCGCCGCCAGTTGCAGCGGCCAGGGCATCGGCGCGCGTAAACAGGCCCGGCCCAGGCTCCAGGCCGCAAGGCCCGTCATCGACGCTCCGGCAACTGCGGCCAGAAGGGCGTACACGGCGATGGCTCAGGCTTCGTACTTCTTGAGCAGTTCCGGCCAGCGGCCCTGCGCCTTCAGGATCAGCTCACACACCTCGCGCACGGCGCCGCTTCCTCCCACCGCTTGTGTCACCATATGGGCCGCCGCTTTCACCTCGGCCCGCGCGTTCGCCGTCGCGATCCCCAAGCCCACCCGCCGCATGACCACGATATCGGTCAGGTCGTCGCCTATATAGGCCACCTGCGACCGGTCGATCCTGGCGTCGGCCAGAATCTCCTCCAGAATCGGAATCTTCTCGATATGGCCCTGGTAGATATAGGTGAACTTGCATTGCCGCGCCCGCGTCTCGGTGGCCGGGGAGACGCGGCCGCTGATCAGGCCCGTCTTGATCTGATACCAGCTCAGCCACTGCAGGCTGATGCCGTCCTGCGAGTCGAAACTCTTGGTCTCCACCATCTGCCCATCCGGCCCCGGAACGTTGATCAGCCGGCCGTCGGTGAGAACGCCGTCCACGTCCATCAACAGCAGCCGGACGTTCGCGGCGAGTTCCTGAATATTCAAAAGCATTCTCCTTGTTTTGTTCGCGTTGCGGCACAACTCGGATAAACACCTTATGGTAGCCGATGGAACCGTTCTGGACGAAGCGAGCTACAGCTTGGAGCGGCAGGGTACTTGGGGAATTTTCCACACAACAGTGGGAGTCCGCGGGCATACAAATGTTTTGCATTCGCTCCGATGGATAGACAGACATGGGAAACTTGCACGTTTTCGCCCTGGCCGTTTTCGCGGCCCACGGCCTTTCCGCCGCGCAGTTCCAGTTCGGAACCATGGTGCGGGCCGGGCTGAGCGGAAACCAGGAATGGGAGATCGCCGCCGGCCAGTCCTCCGGTGCCTTGCCGCCTTCGGCCACCACGGGCCAGGTCAGTCCCCATTACACCGACGGACGGAACAATCCCTTCGAGATCGGCTATGTCAAGAGCACCAATACCGCCACCCTGACGGTGCGGACCGGGTCCGGCGGCGGCGGCTCCAGTACGACAACCGTCAACTGGAACCCCGTGGGCGGCTCGCTGCTGCCGGCGGCGGCCACCTGGACGATTCCAATGGGCGGGTTATACGTGAGCGCCGCGCGCGTCCCCATCGCCACCTCGATTTCGCTCGACAAGCTGAAACTCACCGGCGCCATCTCCATTCTGCAGCCCATCCAGCAGACCACCATGACCGCCGCGCAGAACAATACGCCCGGCGGTGTCGTGGTGCGTCAATCCGCCGATATCGTCTTCCGCACCACCGGCTCGGGCGACTGGAAACTCGAAGGCGAGTTCACCATGACCGGTCTTGCTCCCAACGGCGCCCAGCCCGGCGCCAAGCGCTCCGAACTGCAGTTTGGATTCAACGTGATCGCTGAAGCGCCGGAGCCCGCCACCGTCCTCGCCACCGCGCTCGGGCTGGGAGCGCTGATCGCATTACGGCGAAGGCAGGGCGAGGGTACTAAGGTATCCGCCGGCCGGTCCTCAGCAATCACGGGGCTCACAATCGAGGGCCCGCAATCTTAAAGCAACACTTTTGTATTGCCGATCATTCTGGCAAGCGAACGAGTATCTGGAAAGGATGTCTGTTTAACCATGAGCCTAGGAAAACTGAGGAGCTGCGTTCACGCGGCCGCCGCGATCGTGGCGGCGCTGTGCGTGGCCCCAATCGGAATTGCAGGCGACTTCGAATTCGGAACGATGATCCGCGCCGGATTGTCGGGCAACTCCGATCATGAACTGGCGATCGGTACCACGGCGGCCTCGCCATCCGCCACCGGGCAGGTGAATCCGTATTTCAACGGATCGAACCAACTATTCGAGATCGGCTATCTGAAGGCCACCAACACGGCCTATGTGCGTGTGCACCAGAATCTGAGCCCGGCGAGCGCCTACAGCCAGGTGTCGTTCAATCCGGTTGGCGGCGCCGCGGCGCCGGTGGATGCGATCTGGCGGCTGCCGGCCGCTTCGTTCTTTGCGCGCGCCACCGATTCGAGCGGCGTCAATCTGGTGTCGATCTCCAACCTCACCCTCAGCGGCGTGAGTGGCTCGCTCGACATCATCCAGCCGATTCAGTCGACCAGTCTGTTGGCCTATCAACTGGGCGGCTTCGCGCAGCCTTCGGTGTCGCAGTCGCAGGAAGTGGTCTTCCGCGCCGACTCCGGCGGCAACTGGAAGCTGCAAGGGTCCATGCTTGTGCTCGGCCTGCTGTCCAACGGCGGCGTCGCCAGCGGAAGCGAAATTGAATTTGGCGTCACCGCCATCGCCGGAACGCCTGAGCCTGCCAGCGCCGCGCTGGCGATGCTCGGCGTGGCGGGTATGGTGGCATTCGCCCGGAAGCGGAGTATGAGGAAATGATTTTAGGATTCGGACAGAATCGCGCCTTCGATGTGCAGCGCTGGATGGAAAGCACCAGCCTCGAAGACTGCCAGTGGATGTTGCGGGCTTACTGGAAGCGGATTCTGTTTTGCTCCCTCGCGGGCCTGGCTTTGGCGGCGGTCTACAACCGTTGGAGTCCCCAGGTCTACGTCTCACAGGCGACCGTGCGGTTCATCCCGCCGCAGGTCGCCCCACGCTACGTCACCTCGAACGTGGCGATGCAGGTCGAACAGCGCATCTTCGCGGTCACGCAACTGGTCAACAGCCGGCTGACCGCCACCAAGCTGATCGAAACCTTCAATCTCTATCCACAGCGGCGGCGCTTCGTCACCATCGCCGACCTGGTTCCCACCTTTCAAAAAGATCTCGTCCTGCGCACCATGGTCGGCCGCGAAGGCGACAAGTCCATCCCTTCCATCCTCATCGGCTACCGCTACTCCGATCCGGACCGGGCGCAAAAGGTCGTGCAGCGCATCGTCGAACTGATCTACGAAGAGAACCGCCGCTACCGCAGCGACCAGTCGATCGGCACCACAGACTTTCTACAGGAAGAGATGAAAACCGCCGTCGAGCAGATGAGGACGCTCGAAGCCCGGCTGGCGGCGCTGCCCATTCCGGGCGGCGAGGACAAAGACTACCGCACCATCATGCGCACCGCGCAAATGCACGATCTCGAGCGCCGTCTCACCGACCTCAAGCACGGCATGAATTACGTGTCGCTCGACCGCGACCTGCGCAAGGCCATCGCCGAAGGGCTGCAGAAACAGCTCGACTACAAGAACGATCCCGAATCCACTCGCGTCGCCCCGGTGTCGTGGGCCGCCGACCGGTTGCGCAACCTGGTCGAGACGCTCGAAGCCAAGCTCGACGATCTGCGCTCGCGCTACAAGCCGAACCACGTCGACCTCATCGCCACCGAGAAGGCGCTGGTGAAGGCCAAGGAAGAACTGGCGCGGCAGGAGGAGCTCGACCGTAGCCTCGAACGGCAGCGCGATCAGGAAGCGCTTCTGGCCCAACTGGCCAAGGCGCGTTCGGAGCAGCAGGGCTATGAAACCACGCTCGCCAAGCGGGCCGTCGAAGAGGCCGAACTCACCCGCCAGATCGCCGAGCTGCGCGCGCAGTTCAACCCTACCTCCAGCAAGGAGAACGAACGCCTCAACACCGTTCGCGAATACGAGGGCGCCAAGCACCACTACCTGGAACTGGTCAAGCGCCAGCGCGAATCGGAGTTGGCAAGCGATATGGAGCGCCGCGGGCACGGCGAGACGGTCGAGCTGGTGGAGCCTCCCACGCTGCCCCTGCAGGCCGAAATTCCCACGCGGGAAATGGTTGTCGCCATGGGATTCTTTGGCGGATTCGCCTTCGGCTATCTGCTGGCCATTCTGAGCTTCCTGCGCAAGCCGCATGTCCGGATCGCGCAGCACCTGGAGATTCTCGGACCCTACCCGGTGCTGGTGTGCCTGCCGGGAACCAAGCCGTTCAAGAATCGTGTCCGGCTGCAAACCGCCGCCGGCGCGATCGCCGCGCTCATGCTGCTCGCCACCGGATGCGCGAGTTCAGGCGCCGGATTCCGTGAGACGCAGATGAAGCTCGGCCAGGCCGCCGCCGCCAAGGGCGACTGGCGTACCGCGGCCATCCACTTCCGCCGCGTCATTCAAAAGGAGCCGCGCTTTGGCGAAGCCCACTTCAAACTGGCCGAAGCTTACCTTGCCGTGGGCCAGGCCATCCGCTCCCGCGAGCAGATGCTCCGCGCCGCCGAACTGATGCCGGATCGCTACGACGCGCAGGAACGGCTGGCCGATCTCACCTATCAGATTTATTTCGCCGATCCGGGCCGTCCCGCCCCCATTCTGCGCGAAGTGGAGGAACTGGCGGGCAAGCTCATCGAGCGCTGGCCCAAGCGTCCGAGCGGCTATCGCCTCAAGGCCCAGGCCCTCATGGAACGCCACCGCCCCGAGGAGGCCATCGAACTGATGGAGCAGATGCTCGAAAAGATCGAGGACGGTCCGGTGCGCACGCAACTGGCCGCGGCCTATTTCCAGAACGGGAAGGCGCAGGAGGCCGAAAAGCATTTGCGCAAATGCATCGAGGCCAATCCCAAGTTCTCGCCCGGCTTCGACCTTCTCTATCTGCAGTTGATGGACAAAGGGCGCGTCGAAGACGCCCGAGCGGTGCTCGTCGAAAAGACGAAGCTGCACGGTGGCATCGACGCCGGCCTGCAACTGGCCGCCCATGACGACGCCATGCAGGGCAGGGACCGGGCCGAAGAACGGCTTACCAGTCTCGCCCGCCAGTTTCAGAACGAGCCCACCGCCTACGCCAAGATCGGCGACTTCTGGCTTCATCGCGGCGAGCATGAGCGCGCCCGCTACTGGTACGAATCGGGACAGGCCGTCTTTCCCGCCAGCCGCAGCCTGTTTAAAGGAAGGCTCGCCGAACTGCTGATGTCGAAGCAGGACGCCGCCGGCGCGCGTACTCTCATCGCCAAGGAATTGGAATCGAACCCGCAGGATCCTTTGATGAAGGCCTACCAGGCGGCGTTCGAGCTCGACGGCCAGGGTTCGGGGGAGCGGCTGCGGGCGCAGGCCAAGCTCGAATCGGTGCTCGTCCACATGCCCAACAGCCCGTTCGTGAGGCTTCACCTCGGCCGCGCCTACCTCCTGAACGGCGATGTGCTGCGCGCCGCCGAGCATCTGCAGAACTGCGTCACCCTCGATCCCAACTACGCGCCCGGATGGCTGGCCCTGGCCGAGTTCGATCTCGCCTCCGGCAACGGCGCCACCGCCCAGGAGCGGCTTGGAGCCCTGCTGCGCCGCGCCCCCGGATACTCGCCCGCGCGTCTTCTCCAGGCTCAGGCCAGCCTCGCGCAGCGCCGTCCGGCCGAGGCGCAGAAAGCGCTTGAGGCGCTGCTGGCCGCCGAGCCCGACAACACCGAAGCGATGCTGATTCTCGCCCGCGCCAACGCCGGCATGGGCAAGGCGAACGAAGCCGGTCAACTACTGCGCAAGGTGCGGTCCCTTCGCCCGCAGGATATCCGGCCCGTGCTCCTCCAAGCGCGCCTCGATATCGAGGACGGCCGTCCCAAGGCCGCTCTTGACCGCCTCAAGGAGGCCTACCCCGCGCACAAGGACGTACCCGAACTCGCCGCCATGCTCGCCTCGGTCGCTCTCATGACCGGCGAGGATCGTCTCGCGCTCGAGCACTTCGAGCGCCTTTCGGAGAAGCACCTCGACAACCTGCAATACCGGCTGGGGTACGCCAGCAGCCTCGGCATGACCGGCAAGAAGAGGGAAGCCGAAGAGCAGTATCGCGCCGTGCAGCAGAAGGCGGGCAACGATCCGCGGCCGTGGCTGCTCTACGGCGCGTTGATGTCGGGCGCCGGCAACAACGCGGCGGCCACCATCGCCTACCAGGAAGTGCTCAAACGCGATCGTCAGAATCCTTTCGCCCTGAACAACCTCGCCTTCCTGATGGCCAAGAACGGCGAGGATCTGCAGAAAGCCCTCAGCATGGCCGAAGAGGCGCGCCGTGGCATGCCGCGCAGCGTCGAAGTGCACGACACGCTCGCCTACGTCTACGTCCGGCTGGGCATGAAGCGCAATGCGGCGGCGGCTCTCGAGCAGATGCTGCAGTTCCAGGCTTCCGGCGATCAGGAGCGTACGCGCCGCGTCATCGGCCGCATCGCCAACGGCAGCCTCGACGACGTCCGCGTCGAGATGGAACAAGCCGGCCGAATGATGAATTGAGGAGGGACCTCTTCCATGACCAAGACGAAGCCGAAAAAGCCCGAGCCGGTGGAGAAGACGCAGAAGGATCCCATGGCCGATGTCGCCGTGGGTCTGATGGAACTGGCCAGAACGGTCTCTCATCAGCCGGCCGGGCCTGCCACGCCCGCCGATCCCGCCGCGCCGTGGGCCGCTATCCCCGAAGCGCGCCTCGATCCGGAATCGTCGCCCTTCGCAGTCCTGCAGCAGGATTGCGACCGCACCTATGTCGAGCAGTTCCGTCTGCTGCGCACTCAGCTTCTGCTGCATCGCGCGCGGCTCGACAAAGAAATCGACTTCCGCACCGTGGCCGTGATGAGCACCATCGCCGGGGAAGGGAAAACGTTCACCGCCTCGAACCTGGCCGCCGTGCTCGCCGTTTCCTCCGGACATAAGGTGCTGCTGATGGATGCCAATCCAACGGGCGCCGGCTTCCACGTTCAACTGGGAATGGATCCCGATCCCGGCCTTGTCCACGCCCTCGCCACGCCCGAGGATTGGATGAAATGCCTGCGCCGTCTTCCCGGCGCGCCGCTCTATGTCATGCCGCGCGGCAGCGGCCGTTCGAATGCGCTCAACAACGTCGACTTCGAGCCGCTTCCGGCGCTGCTCGAAGTGTTGCGCAGCCATTTTGAGTGGATCGTTCTCGATGGCGCTTCGTTCAGTCTTTCCGCCGATGCGCAGTGGCTGGCCGCGCTGGCCGACGGAAACCTGCTGGTGGTGCGGCAAGGTACCACCACCTTCAACGGCGTGCAGGATTCACTGCGCCGCATTCCACCGGAACGGCTGGTGGGCGTGGTCCTCAACGAGCGCAAGCGGAAGTTCGGCATCCGCTGCCGCATCCGCTACAGCTTCGGAGCCACGGGCGCCGCCGCCGCGCGGTGAATGGCGTTGACGATCTTGCGGTAAGGCAGGTTGCCCGGGTCGCGGAATGAAACCCATTCGCCATCCCGCCACGAGGAGTAATACCAGGCGGCGAGAAGGGCCAGATGATCCTGCCGCTCCCGCAGCGACGACCGGCCCGCGGGCGCGATCGCCGTCACCGCATCCTTCACCCGCCGGTCGAGCGGTACGGCGTTGCCATCGGCCCTCAGATCCAGAACGCTCGGCGGATGCCAGCGGCCGTTCCAGAAAAACCACAACGTCACCCGGTCGCCGGTAGCCGGGCGCATCACTGCCACGCCGCCCAGCTTCTCAATCCACGTCGCCAGTTCATCCCGGCCGTGTATCAGGGCGGTAACTTTTTCCAGGCGCTTGTGCGTCCGGGCCGCTTCCTCGAACTCCATCGATTCACTCAGCCGGTCGCGTGCGTGGCCGATGGATTCGATCAGCGATTGGCCGTCGGTTTCGAGAAATGCCGCCACGCGCTGCGTCTCGCTCGCATACTCCTCGCGCGAGACATACTGCTGGCACGGACGAAGGCACCGGTTCATCTCTCCATACACGCAGCCCGGATGCTCCGGCGATGGAATCAGATCCTCCTGACAGCGGCGCAACTGGAAGTGGTCGAGAAAGCCGGCCTCGAATTCTTCCGCCGCCGCGCGGCTTCGAAACGGACCGTAGTGAATCGAATCGGCCGCCGCCAGCCGCGTCGTGATCGCGGTGCGAGCGAAATCGTTGCGCCGCACCAGGCGCACCAGGTGCGGAGGCCGCAGCTTCAGCAGGCGCTGATAGTCTTCCGGAAAGTGCCGCCGTGCCAGATCGTAGAGAAGCAGGCTCGATTCCAATCGCGAGGCGAACGGCCAATACTCCACGTACGTGGCCACCTCGCGCAGGTGGAGAAGTTTTGACGGCTGCGCCCGCTCACCCAGCAATCGCCTCAATCGCCGCCTCAGCAAATTCGTACGCGCCAGATAAGGACGGCCCGAGTGAACGTGAATCAGAAACACCGCCGGTGCGTCCGGCACCGCGTCGATCCATGCCGGCGCCGCGGCTCCACAAAGCAGTGTTTCCGGCGGCGTCGGGACCAGCACGAAGCCAGCTTAGCGAAGGCTCGACGGCGATGGGAAGCGAGCGGTCGAGATCTAAAGTAATCGAGATTTCAGAGAATCGTGTCTTTTGGAATACTAGGCCATCGCGAGGGATGGCATACGCAAAAAATCAGATCTTTCTGAACGAAATATTACCCTCAAGCGAGTGCAATTCCCTTAATATTGGTACTAAGCCGGCGCGAGCACTTTCAGTCGTTTTCTTCGATACGGCGAGCAGTGAGCCGCGCTCCGATTCTCCCCGTTTGATTGCGTACGACATTTGTGTGCCGAACGTTCATGGTTTTAGTTTTTGCCGTCGATAGACAGTGAGATCTCGCCACAGTAGCGGCTCCGGCGGCGGCGCTCGGTGCGGACGGACATCGGATGGTTACACGAGAAAAACGGTTCGTTTCGAATGTTCTTTGGAGTTGGGCCGGAGTGGTGGCCACCATCGTGGTCGCGTTGGTCTTACCTCCGCTCATCATTTCGCACGTGGGCTTCAAGAGCTTCACGGTCTGGATGTTCGCGCTCTCATTCATCGATTATTTTTGGTTGAGCGATATCGGCCTCCGCTCCGCCACGGTTCATTTCTCCGCGCGATTCTGGGCCTCGCGCGACTATTCCAAGCTGGGCGATGTCGTTTCGAGCGCTTCCGCCTTTTCGGCGTTAGTGGCCTTGATCGTCTTCGCCGTGGTTTATGCCGGCGCTCCGGCGTTGGCGCGCTTCTTCACCCTTACCGATCCGGTGTTTGTCACCCTATTGCGCATGGTCTCGGCCAGTTGGGGCGCGATGCTGGTGTTCACCGTCTTCTCGTCGTGTCTGGAAGGCTGCCAGCGTTTCGATCTGACGGGGCGTGTCTGGGTGGCGAGTCTGGCGGCGCGCGTCATCGGCATTCTGGCCGTTGTCGATAGCACCTCGAATCTCGTCTACATGGGCGCCATGCTCGTGCTGGCGCAATTGTTCTGGTGCACGATGATTTTCATCCTGTTCCGGCGCGAGCTGCCCCAGGTGAAGTGGAATCCTTTCCGGGTCAATTTTTCACTGCTGGGCGAGATGTGGAGCTACGGCGTCCACACTTTCGTCGGCGGCGTGTCGAACTTCGTGCTCAGCAAGAGCATTCAGCCGATGATCGCCCGGTTCCTCGGGCCCGACGCCTTTGGCATTTATTTCCTGCCGCGGCGCTTAATGGATTACGCCATGGACGGCGTGGGGCGCATCGGTATGGTCACCGCGCCCAACGCCGCCGAACTCATCGAGACCGGCCGCAAGGACCAGTTGCGCAGCCTTGGCGTCTTCACCAACCGCTACTCGTTGGCGCTATTCGCTCCGGCGGCGGCGTTCCTGCTGGTGTTTGCCGAAGACCTGCTGCTGTTGTGGTTGAGCTCGGCGCCCGATTCGGCCCGCCAGGCGGCCGCGCTCGTGCCGGCCCTGCTGTTGGGGCAGACCGTATGGGCCGGGCAGTTCAACTCGGCCTCCATTCTGACGGGAATCGGCAAACACAAAGTCTACTCGCGCTTCGTGCTGACTGAAGGCGTTCTGGTGATTCTGGCGAACCTGATTCTGCTGCCCACGCGGGGATTGGCTTCGGCCGTCTGGGTGTCTTCGATTCTCATGGCGATCAACCGCGGCCTGATTACCAATTGGCTGGTGAGCCGGGAGCTCGAGGTGAGCCCGTGGCGTTACGCCCTCGATATCTACCGTGCCCCGCTTGCCTTGGCGGCCATGGAATTCGGGCTGATGTCGATCCTGCGCGCCATGCGGCAGGAGCCGGGTTGGAACGCCATCCTGGTGGCGGCGTTCGTCCTGATTCTCACCTATGCGCCGCTGGCCGTCCGCTTCGTGCTGACACCGGCGCACCGGGATTGGCTGCTTGGCAGCGTCCGTGCGCGGTTCTCACCGGGTAAGGAAGTGCTCGAAGGCTTGCTGCGAAGCTAAAGCACGATCTCGCGGCGGCAGCCGCGCAGGTCCATTTCGTATTCGATGCTCTCAATCGGCGGACGCGTGAAGTGCCACGTCACGCCATGCGCCTGGCCGCGCCCCATGCGCTTCAGCACTTCCCCGGCTAGAAACGGGTGGATCGGGTGGATCGTATAGATCTCGGTGCAGGTGGCCAGGTCCCAATTCATGCCGAGGCCGCGCACCCGCCCATCCATCAGGCCCATCACGAAGCGCGCTTTTTCCACCAGCGCCGCGGCCGACGTTTCCCCGCGCCGCACCACGTCGTGCGGATCGAGCGAGCCTTCGGGCAACTCACCCGCTCCGGCCACCACGAACGTGCGGGAATCGGTCTTGGAAGGCACCGTATACGTAAAGCCGTAAAGCGAGGGTTCGGCGGGTGGATCGATCTCCGGCGCGACGTTGGTGCGCGCCACCGGATTCAGCCCGCCCTCCAGCACAATGCCCCAGCTTTCGAGCACCTTCACATACCCGGCGTTGAACTCGCCGAATCCGCGAAAGGTGAACGGCTTCGGTGAGCGCAGTTCCATGCCGCACAGGGCTTGCTTCGGCCGGCCCAATTCCTCAAGCCGCGCCGCCACCCGCTCGAATCCTCGCGCCAGCGGTACCGGCTGCAGGAACCGGGCGTGTTCCAACTCATAACCCGGCGAGGCCGCCACACCCGCCGAGTACGGGCTGATGCCCTTCAAGAAAGAATAGTTCCCGCGAGGATTCTGGATCAGCATACCCGAATCTCTACTTTACTGCACATGTCCGGTTGACGCGCCCATCGCCCGTGTGTTTACCATGAGGTGTCCTTCCTCGATACGCTTTAACCCAACCTTCGAAAATATGAGTACACCGGGAACGAAAAAGATCCTGGCGCTGGTCAGCGACCTGCTGTTCAGCGTGAAGATCACCGATGCCGCCAAGCGCAACGGCATGCAGATTGAGTACGTCAAGACCGATGACGACTTCCTTGAGAAAGTGAAGCACAATCCAACCCTGGTCATCATCGATCTGAACATCAACACCGCCGAGCCGGTCAAGATGATACGCGCCGTTAAAGAGAATCCCGAACGCAAAGGCGTCAACATCCTTGGGTTCGTTTCGCACGTTCAGGGCGAATTGAAACAGATGGCGCACGAAGCCGGCTGCGACCAGGTTCTGGCGCGCTCGGCCTTTTCGCAGAACCTGCAGCAGATTCTGCGCCGCTACGCCGGCAGTATGGGATTCTAAGAGCCGATGGATTGGGCCGGCCTATTCCGCTGTGAATTGAGCTATCGGGAACGGCTGCGGCTGGCCTGGGAACTGGCCTGGCCGCTGTTCCTGCTCGACCTGGCCGTCATTGGCGTGGCCTATCTGATCGTGGGCCCCAAGATCACCGACCTTTACGTCGCCTATGCGCTGCTGGCCCTGGTGATCGTCAATCCATTCCTGGTGAGGCGCATGGCGGGTCTGCGCTATCCCGGCTTCCGCCTCGCCGTCCTATCCGATGGCGCCGAAGCCGAGATGGGCTACACGGAAAGCTTCAAGGTGGCCTGGCTGCTCGGCTGGCGCACGGAGATTTTTTCCTACCTGCTGCTCTTCATCGTTTCGCCGCTGGCGCAGTTGCTGCCCTTCCAGCTTTCGAGCCTGGTGCCTTCCACCAGCGACGCGCCGCTGCTGAACATCGTCGGCCTGAGCCTGTTTTCGGTGATGGCCGGGCTCACCCTCTCGCCGTTCATCATGCCCGGCATGTTCAGCAAACAATACCAGGGGTTTCGCTTCGCCGCGCTGCGCGAAGCTTCGCCTCGAACGGCCACAACCGTTCCCGTTCCCCGCCGCGCCAAAGCACGCTGATCTATACTCAAGGTGGGTATGCGGTACTCCAGCCAAGCGCCTGGCTATTCGGTCTCCAGTCACTTCCCCGAAGGGGTAAAGTGGCTCCTGATTCTGAACATCGCTTTGTTCCTGGTCTATTTCTTCGCCGTCCAGGCAGGCTTCGGATATGCGTTCCATCACTTCGGCCTCATCCCGGCGGAGGTGCTGTCGCTATCGGTGTGGCAGCTTTTCACCTATCTGTTTTTGCACGACCCCACAGGGTTCGGCCACATTCTGTTCAACATGCTCGCGCTCTGGATGTTCGGTGCCGACCTCGAACGCCAATGGGGCCGCGATGCGTTCCTGAAGTATTACTTCCTGTGCGGCGTGGGCGCGGGCGTTTGCGTGGTAATCGCCAACCTGCTGACGGGCTCGCTGCAAAGCCGCACCATCGGCGCTTCGGGCGCCATCTACGGATTGCTGATGGCTTTCGGCCTCCTCTATCCGGACCGCACCATCTGGTTCAATTTCCTGTTCCCGATCAAGGCGAAGTATTTCGTCATGATCATTGGCGCCGTCACGTTCCTGAGCTCGATTGGATCGAGCGGGGGCGGTGTCAGCCACGTCGCGCACCTGGACGGCATGATCTTCGGATACTTCTATCTGCGCGGGCTGAAGGCCGGCATGGGGCGTTCCGCCCGCATTGGAGACTCTCTGCTCGATCGCTACCGGCAGTGGAAGCTCAACCGGGCCAAGCGGAAGTTTCAGGTGTACCTGCGCAAGCGCGAAAGCGATCGCGGCCCTTTTGTGCAGTAGGCGGGCCGGGCGCGCGCTGGTCTGACGGGATCATGTGTGTCGTCGATAGAGAAGCCGGTTTGCCATTCATCACGGTCGCGAGTGTAGTGCCCGCACGCCGGGCGGGCAGCTAAAGTTCTTCGCGCGGCATGCATTCTCGCTCGGCGGTTTTCGCCAAATACAATTCGACCCGATCGGTCGTCCAGGTTGCCACGCCGCATCCGAAGAAGTCGGTGTCTTCGGTCCAGATCGGGCAACCGAGCGCGAGGGCCCCTGCCAGAACCGGCCAGTCTTCCACGTCGCGTTTGCCGATGCGTTCGCGTGCGGCAGTTTCGAATGAGGCGTAAGTCTCAGTTTCCACCGTTTGCACGAGAAGCATCAGAAGATCGAGCGTGGTCATCGCCGCAGGCGCGGGAATCTTCCGTGCATCGAGGATGCTCGGAAGGTGCTTGCGCGCTTCCTGAAACGCAACATCAGGAGCCATGAACTCTATTCGTCCCGCGTACTTCAGCAGCAACCCCAGCACTCGAGACCCAAGCACCGCGCGAATCAGAATATTCGCGTCGAGCAACAGCATCGCTAACCCTTGCGAATCCGTCGTTCGCGGCGGGCCTTCTTGAAGCCGGCCATGATTTCGTCTTCACTGGTCCCAGCCGCCGCAATCAGCTCCTGCATCCGTTCACCGGCCACGCGTAGGGCTTCCAGACCGGCATGGCTGGGCTTGGGCTTGGTGGGGACGTAGATCCCGATCGTCGAGCCGTGGCGGGTGATCGCGACCGGCGTCTTCGATTCCAGGTAGTCCGCCAGTTTCTCCCGAAATTCCCGAATTCCGACTTTGGTGGTCTGCATGGGGCCGTAACCTTTTATTGTGTACACAATAATAACGCATTTCACCAGGCAAAATGCCGTCTGATTCCCCGGAGCCCATGGGGCACGTTACTCGTGGTGCATCAGTATTCATACCAATCCGAATGCGCCGACCACCCCGCGCATTTCAGGCACTGCGTCGTGATCCACTGATGCAGGCACGAGGGGCACACCCCGCCCGTATCGAAGGTATGCCAGGTGTAGCCGCACTGGCACGCCCACAAATCGGCCGCGGTTGGCTGCCATTCGCACTTGGGACAGCGGATGCGCGGACCGGTCGGCCCTTTGCTTTTGGTAATTTCGGGCGCGTCGATGGTGATCGTTTTGGGCATGGATTCCTCCCGTTTTGACGCTCAGTGTAGCATTCCGGTTTCGGGATACACTTGAGTCCGATGCCCTCCATTTCCAGGCGCGCTTTCTCGGGCGCGATGGCCGCCGCTCCGGCGCTGCTGGCGGCGCCCAAGCGGCCGAACGTGGTGCTGATCATCACCGACGATCAGGGCCACGGCGACCTCTCGCTGCACGGCAACGCGAAGATCCAGACGCCGCACATCGACTCCATCGGCCGCGACGGCGTGCAGTTCACGCAGTTCCACGTCAATCCGGTCTGCTCACCCACGCGGTCGAGCCTGATGACGGGGCGCTATTACTACCGCACCGGCGTCGTCGACACTTATCTGGGCCGCTCGATGATGCATTCCGACGAGATCACGCTCGCCGAAATTCTGCGCGACGCCGGCTATCGCACGGGACTGTTCGGCAAATGGCATCTGGGCGACAACTACCCGCTGCGCAGCATCGATCAGGGTTTTGAAGAATCGCTCAATTGCACCGGCGGCGGGCTCACGCAGCCTTCCGATCCGCCAGGCAATCGCTACTTCGACCCCATGCTGCGCCACAACGGCAAATGGGAAAAGCATAAGGGCTACTGCACCGATATCTTCTATGACCACGCCATGAAGTTCATCGAAGCCAATCGCGCCCGGCCGTTTTTCACCTATATCGCCACCAACGCGCCGCACGATCCGCTTGAGGTGGACGATGCGCTGGTCGAACCTTTCCGCAAGGCCGGCCTCGACGACCGTACGGCCAAGGTTTACGGCATGGTGAAGAACGTCGACAACAACACGGGACGCCTGCTGGCCAAACTGAAGCAGTTGGGTGTGGAGCGCGACACCATCGTGATCTTCATGACCGACAACGGGCCGCAGCACGACCGCTACAACTCGGGGATGCGCGGGCGCAAGGGCATGGTCTATGAGGGCGGCATCCGTGTCCCGTTCCTGCTGCGCTGGCCCGGCGGCGCGCGCGGCGGGCGCAAGTTGGCTCAACTGGCGGCGCACATCGACATCATGCCCACGCTGGTGGAAGCCTGCGGAGCCAAGCTGTCGCAAGTGAAGATCGACGGAGCGAGCCTGATGCCGCTGATCGCGGGTAAAGCGCAGTCGATGCCTCGGCGCACGTTGTTCTTCCAATGGCATCGCGGCGACGCGGCCATCCCGCATCAGAACGCCGCCGCCACCAACGGCCGGCACAAGCTGGTGAACGGCAAGGAGCTCTACGACCTCGCGGCCGATCCGGCCGAAAGCCGCGATATCGCCGTGTCGCGACCCGAAATCGCCGCATCGTTGCGCAAGGAATATGACCACTGGTTCGCCGATGTTTCCGCTACGCGAAACTTCGAGCCTCCGCGCATCTTTCTGGGAACGGACCATGAGGAGCCGGTCACGCTCACGCGTCAGGATTGGCGCGGTCCCAAGGCGGGATGGACGCCCGAGTCCGTCGGCCATTGGGAAGTGGATGTGCGACGCGCGGGCCGTTACGACATCACCCTGCGCTTTGCACCGCCCAAAGCCGATAGCCTTGTCCGATTCGGTTTGAATCGCGCGAGGGGAGAGGTAAGCGCCCCGGCGGGCTCGGGCGAAGCGACTCTGCGCGGAGTGGAACTGAAATCGGGCCCGGGCCGCCTCACCGGAGAAATCGAAACCGGCGGCGCGATCGCCGGACTCACCTATGTGGATGTGAAAAACGCATGATCACCCGCCGCGCGACTCTGCAACTGCTCACCGCCGCCACCGCCGGGGCGCAGAGCTTTTATTACGGCAAGGACGAACCGCTGCCGCGCCAGATGGAGCTTTCCGCCGGTCCTCTGACAGCGGTGTTCGAACCCGAACTCGGCCTGCTGCGCTACGTCAAATTCGGCGATGCCGAGATCCTTCGCGCCATCTACGCCGCCGTGCGCGACCGTAACTGGGGCACAGTGGCGCCGAAGATCTCCAACGTGAAACTCGAAACCGCGGACGGCGGATTCCAACTCACCTTCGATGTGTCGAACGTCGAAGGGCCGATCGACTTTGCCTGGCGCGGCACCATCACCGGCGATCCGAAAGGCAGCATCCGTTTTGCGATGGAAGGCGAAGCGCGCAGCACCTTCGCGCGCAACCGGCTGGGCTTCGCCGTGCTGCATCCCATCCGCGAATGCGCGGGTCGTATGTGCACGGTGATGCACGGCGGCGGATCGAAGGAGATCGGCAAGTTCCCGCTCGAAGTGGCGCCAAACCAGCCGTTCAAGGACATGCGTTCGATCAGCCATGAAGTGGCGCCCGGTCTGACCGCCGAAGTGGCGTTTGAAGGCGAGATCTTCGAAATGGAGGATCATCGCAACTGGACCGATGGCTCTTACAAGACTTACTGCACGCCGCTGGAACTGCCCTTTCCCGTCGAAGTGCCGAAGGGAAAGAAAGTGTCGCAGGCGGTGACCGTCACCTTGCAGGGCACACTGCCCGCGGCGCCGGTGCGGTTTGTTCCCCGCCGCAAGCTTTACACGCTCGACGTGGCGGGCGGAGCCCAGGCCGCGATGCCTCTGCCGCGTGTAGGTTTCGGCCTTTCGCCCGAGTCTCCGGCGCTCGATGGGCGCCAGATTCAATTGCTGCTGGCGGCGCGTCCGGCCCACCTGCGCGCCGATGGCAAGGACCTGGCCCGCGCCATCCAGGAACATCGCATCCTGCAAGCGCCGCTCGAACTGGCCATCCATCTGGGCGCCGATCCCGAGGCGGAACTGCAAACTCTCGCGAAAATGCTGGCGGCGCAGAAGCCGAAGATCGACCGCTGCCTGGTGTTTCACACCGGCGAGAAATCGTCGAACGCCAAGTGGGCCGCGCTCGCCCGCGAGACGCTGAAAGGCATGGCCGCCTCGTTCGGCGCGGGCACCAACGCCTATTTCGCCGAACTGAATCGCGAGCGGCCCGAGACCGCGCCCATCGACTTTCTGACCTTCTCGCTCAATCCGCAAGTGCACGCATTCGACAACGCCAGTCTGGTGGAGAATCTCGAAGCGCAGGCCGACGCCGTTACCTCCGCGCGCCGCTTCGCCGGCGGGAAAAACATTGTGGTATCGCCGGTCACCTTTAAGCCGCGTTTCAATCCCAACGCCACGGCCGGGGAAGAAGCTCCGCGGCCGGACACGCTGCCATCCACGGCCGACCCGCGTCAGCTTTCCCTGTTCGGCGCGGCCTGGACGCTCGGCAGCTTGAAGTATCTGGCCGAGAGCGGCGCGCACAGCGCCACTTACTATGAGACCCATGGCGCCCGCGGGTTGATGGAAACGGCCGCGGGAAGCCGCTGGCCCAAGCTGTTCGCCTCGCGCGCCGGGCAGGTCTTCCCGCTCTATCACGTGCTGGCGGATTTCAACGAGTTCGCCGGCGGCGACGTGCTGCGGACACGCTCGTCGCAGCCGCTCGCCGTCGATGGCATGATCCTGCGCCGGGCGGGCCGCCAGCGCGCCCTGATCGCCAACATGACGGCGGAACCTCTCACGGTTCGCGTGGCGTGGCCAAGCGCGTCGCGCCGTGTGCGGATGCGCAAGCTCGACGAATACAGCGTCCGCGAAGCGACTCTCTATCCCGAATCGTGGCGCGCGCAGCCGGGGGATGCCATCACGCTCGCGGGCCCGGCGATCGACGTCCCGCTCGCCGCCTACGGTATCGTCCGACTGGACACCGCGGAGGCATGAGCGGCCTTCCCGCGCTCGCTACCGCCGGCAATCGCATCGTCCGCCGCGATACGGGCGAGGCCATTCTGTTGCGCGGCGTCAACCGCTCCGGCCTCGAATACTCGCAGACCGCGGGGACCGATTTTCTCGCCGCCGCCGGCATTACTGAGGCAGAGGTCCGCCACATCACGGCCGGCTGGGGCGCCAACATCATCCGGCTCCCGTTCAATCAGGATTGGGCCCTGCACATCGAAGACTACCGGCGCGCCCTCGATCAGGTGATCGAGTGGGCCGCCGCCCTGGGCGCCTACACGTTACTCGACCTGCAGTGGATCGACACGAAGGTGAAGATCGCCCCGCTGCCCGATGAGAATTCGCGGAAGCTTTGGCGCATCCTGGCGCGCCGCTATCGCGGCAATCCGGCCGTGCTGTTCGATCTCTACAACGAACCGCACGACGTTTCCGCCGCGCGCTGGCGCTACGCGGCCGGTCTGCTCATCGAAGCGATTCGCGACGAACACCCGCAGGCGCTGATCTTCGTCTCCGGCCTGGACTGGGGCTACGACCTGCGCGAGGTTCCGCTCGACACCGATGGTGTCGTCTACTCGACTCATCCTTACCCTTGGAAGAAGCTTGCCTGGTCGAAGGCCTTTGGGCGCCTCGCCGAAGACCTGCCGGTCTTTGCCGCAGAATGGGGCGGCAGGGAAGATCACCTGCTGTGGGGCGACGATCTGGCCCAATACTTCCGCGAGCTGGGCATCGGCTGGACCGCCTGGAGCTGGGCCGACGACCCGCACCTGATGTTGGGAAACGAACCCACGGCGTTCGGCGAACTGGTCAGGCGCGAGCTTGAGACGCCCCTGATCTTACCGACGTGACTATTCCACTTCGCGCGGCGCCGTGTAGCCCGGCTTTGACAGCACCTGGTACTTCATCGGCTTGCCTTTTTCATCCACCACGCGTAGCGGCTCATTGGTCGCCGGGTTCACCAACTCCACTTTGATCTTGCGGAATTTGCCGTCGCGCGCCTGATTGGTGGGTTGATAGGTCAACTGATACTGGCTGCGCAGCGCTTCGTGAATCATGCGATAGATGCCAGGGAATTCGCCGTAGAAGCGCGGGAAGTAGGCTTGGCCGCCGGTCTCCTTGGCGAACGTGCGCATCTGGTTGTCGGCCTGCAGGAAGTCCAGCCGTTGAATGGGACCCATGGCGCCGCGGGCGTCATACCATTCGCGCAGCGCCTGCATCAGCCCGATGGCGTAAATCGGCACGCCGGCATTCTGCAAAGCCTTGCGCGTTTTGTCGAAGGTCAGCTTCGAAAACGTGTCGATGCCGGAGGCGATGACCACGATCGCCTTTCGTCCTTCAATCTCAGACATACGGTCGGCGGTATCCACCAGCGCGTCATAGAGGTTCGATTCCGAATAGGCGGCAATGCGCAGCCTCTGCATGGCCTCGCGCGCCGCCTGGCGGTCGGTGGAAAAGTCCGAAAGAATCTCCGGCCGCAGATCGTACGCCACCACCGCCAGATGATCCTCGGGCTTCAGCGTGTCGATGAATCCGTAGGAAGCGGTGAGGGTCTGATACCACGTCTCGGTCCAGTAGCTTTGGAAAAGATTGCTGAACTCGATGACCATGCAGACCGTCATCGGCGCTTCGCCCATGGCGAAGGTGGCCGTCTTCTGCGGGACGTTATCTTCCAGCACGCGGAAGTTGCCGCCCGGGATGTTGGGAATGAATCGGCCCTTGTTATCGAGCACCGCCACATCGACGCTTACCGTCGAAACGTCGCTGCGGAAGGTGGCCGTTCCCGCCTCCGGAGCGCCCTTCTGATCCTTCTTCATCAGCTTGGAAGGGATCTTTTCGCCGGCGGCTTCGTCCTTCGGTTCGCCGGATTCGGTGGCCGCCTTCTTGCGCGGGCGCGCTACCGTTTCCGAACCTTCTTTCTTCGGACCCTGTTGAGCCGGCGCAAGCCACGTTCCGGCCAATCCGGCAATGACGGCGCAAGAGAGAAGCAGCGGCCAACGTCTCATAGTTTCACCTTAACGCAGACTATACCACCGTTACGTAAGACGCCACGCCGCGGGCCGCCGTTTCCTTTTAGGGGCCGCTAGAGCCCAAGAATGCGACGGTTGCGCTTGGCGTCGCTGGCCGCGCCCGCAAAGTCGTCGAAGGCGCGCGACGGCACGTCGATCAGCATCGATTGAATGAACGGAGCACCTTCGGCCGCGCCCTGCGCCGAGTCTTTAAAGCAGCACTCCCACTCAAGCACCGCCCATGATTTGTACCCGCAAGCCGTCAGGCGCGAGAACACTTGCTTGAAATCCACCTGCCCGTCGCCCAGGCTGCGGAAACGGCCCGGCCGCTCGGTCCAGCCGAGATAGCCGCCATAGACGCCCGCCTTGGCCGAAGGCCGGTATTCGGCATCCTTTACGTGGAAGGCTTTGATGCGGGCGCCGTAGATGTCGATGAAGCCGACATAGTCCAGGCACTGCAGGATGAAATGCGACGGATCGTAATTGATGGCCACGCGCGGATGATTGCCCGTCGCTTCGAGGAACCGCTCAAACGTCGCACCGTCATAGAGATCTTCGCCCGGATGCAGTTCATAAGCGCAATCGACGCCGTTGTCTTCGGCGTAATCGAGCAGCGGCTTCCAGCGCCTTGCCAGTTCCTTGAATCCTTCTTCCACCAGACCCGCCGGACGCTGCGGCCATGGGTAGATCATCGGCCAGAGCAGGGCGCCGGAAAAGGTGGGCATCGCGGTGAGGCCCATGTTGGCCGAGGCCTTGATGCAGAGCTTGATCTGATCGGCGGCCCAGGCGGCCCGCTCCTTTTTATTCCCGCGAACCGCGGCCGGCGCGAAGGTGTCGAAAAGCTCGTCATAGGCGGGATGGCTGGCGACAAGCTGGCCTTGCAGGTGGCTCGATAATTCGGTGATGGCGAGCCCGTTGGTCTGGCCTTTCACCTCGTCACAGTAGGCCTTCGATTTGGCCGCTTTCTTGAGATCGATAACCCGGCCATCCCAGGAAGGCACTTGAACGCCTTTGTAGCCGAGCGACTTGGCCCACTCCGTAATGGCGGGCAGGGAATTGAAGGGGGCGGCATCTCCCATGAACTGTGCAAGGAAGATGGCGGGGCCTTTGATCTGTGACATCTTGTACATGTTAATCCAACCGGGCTAAACTCGGGAGTAGGGATGCCTGTAATTTCCTTAATAATGTGGGGGCTCCTAGCGGCCGAGCCGTTCACCTTCGAACGGAGCCAGACTTTTCTCCAAAACTACTGCGCCAAATGTCACACGGGCAAGGCCGCGGTGGGCGGATTCAAGCTGGAGCGCGTCAACACACAGGCGAGCCTTGAGACCGAATCCAGGCCATGGAAATCGGCCATCACGCGCGTGCAGAACGGCGAGATGCCGCCCAAAGGATCGCCCGCGCCCGCGCTTGAAGAACGCGAGCAATTCGTCGGGTGGACCGATCAGGCTCTGCGTAGCGTGGCCTGCGCGACGGGGCCGGTGGCGGGTCCGGCGGTAACGCGCCGCCTGAATCGCGACGAGTACGCGGCGACCATTCGCGATCTGCTCGAGATCCATTTGGATATCGCCAAGGCGCTGCCGGCCGATGGCGCGGGCGGTGAGGGCTTTGACAATGCGGCGGAAACGCTGTTCGTCTCGCCGCTGCATTCGGAAAAGTACATGGAGTTCGCCCGGTTCGCGACCGATTTTGCCGCCAAGGAATACAAGTCGCGCAGCAAGATCTTCGTCGTGCAGCCGGGCCCCGGGCGTCCGCCTCGCCAGGCCGCTCACGAGATTCTGAAGAGCTTTCTGCCGCGCGCGTTCCGGCGGCCGGTGACCGAAGCCGACATCGCTCCTTTCCTGTCGTTGTATGACGCGGCGGTGGCGCAAGGGCAGATGTTCGAACCCGCCGTGCTGTTTGCCGTGCGCGGCATCCTGGTTTCGCCCGGGTTCCTGTTCCGGATGGAGCCGCCCAACGCCGGCCCCGGTCCCCGTCCGCTCGATTCCTGGGCGTTGGCCTCGCGCATCTCCTATTTCCTTTGGGGCAGCATGCCCGATGAGATGTTGCGCGACATCGCGGCGGCGGGCAAGCTGCACGATCCGGAAGTGCTGCGCCGCCTGGTGCGCCGCATGCTTTCGAACGACCGCTCTTTGGATTTCGCCAAAAGCTTCACCGAGCAATGGCTGCGCACTCGCGAGTTGGGCGCCGAAAAGGTTCCCGACGCCAAGCTGTTTCCCACCTATGCGACCGATGAGGAATTGCGGGGCGACATCCGGTTCCAGCCGATTCTTTTCTTCCGCGAAGTGCTGGTGCGCAACATGCCGCTGCTCGATCTGATCGATTCCAAGTACACCATCGGCACCAGCAACCTGGAGAAGCATTTCGACGTGAAGCTGCCGCTGCTGGCCACCGCGCGCAAACAGCCGCAGTGGGTGGAATTGCCCGAAGGCAGCCGCCGCGGCGGATTGCTGGGCATGCCGGCGGTGCTGGCTGTGTCTTCCTATCCGTACCGGACGAGCCCGGTGTTGCGCGGCGCCTGGGTGCTCGATTCGATTCTGGGAACGCCGCCGCCGCCACCGCCGCCCAACGTGCCTTCGCTTGAGGATGCGTCGAACCCGGCCTCGGCCAAAACGGTCCGGGAGCGGCTGACGCAGCATCGGGAAAATGCCGTTTGCGCGAGCTGCCACAGCCGCATCGACGGTTTGGGCTTTGCGCTCGAAAACTACGACGCCATAGGGCGCTGGCGCGATCAGGACGCAGGGAAACCCGTGGACAATTCCGGGGAATTGGCCGATGGCACGAAATTCCACGGACCCGATCAATTGAAGAAGACGCTGCTGGAGCGCAAGGATCTGTTTGTGCGCAACCTGACGCGGCGCATGTTGGGATATGCTTTGGGGCGGGGCTTGTCGCTGAAGGATTCGTGCACGGTGGATGCGATCGTGGCGAAATTGAAGGAAAATGATTACAAGTCCCAGACACTGATCGAAGAGATTGTGGTGAGTATGCCGTTCCGGTATCAAAGGGAGGACCGAAAGTGAAGCCGATTTCCCGTCGAACACTGCTGCGCGGCGCGGGTGTGAGTCTCGGTTTGCCGTGGCTCGAAGCAATGGCGGCGCCCACTTCGGCTGAGCCGAAGAGTCCCGTCCGCGTCGCGGCTCTCTATATGCCCAATGGCGTGAACGTGAGCATGTGGAAGCCGGAGGGCCAGGGCGCGGCCTTTTCGCTCTCGCCCACGCTGGAGCCGTTGAAGGATCTCAAAAAGAACATCGTGGTGCTGAGCAATCTTTGGAACGAAGCGTCCAAGGGCGGCGACGGCCACTATGTGAAGGAAGCGGCGATCCTCACCTGCACCACCATCAAGAAGACGCCGGGCGCCGATATCGCCAACGGCATTTCGATGGATCAGATGGCGGCCCAGCAGGCGCGCCTGCATACGCCTCTGCCTTCGATGGAACTGGGTGTGACGCCGGTGGCCATCGGCGTGGACGCGGTGGTCGGCTACACGCGCGTTTACGGATCGCACATTGCCTGGAGTTCGCCCACCACGCCGCTCGCGCGGGAGATCAATCCACGGTCGGTTTACGAACGGCTGTATGGCGCGGCTTCGGGTAAGACCGGCAACTCGGCGAAGATGGACACGCTGCTGCTCGACCGGGTTTTGAGTGACGCCAACCGTCTGCGCGGCAAGGTGGGCACGGGCGACCGTGTGCGCCTGGATGAGTACCTCTCGGTGATGCGGTCGCTCGAAGAGCGTGTGCAGCGGGCCGGCAGCGGCGCGGCGAACCCCTGGAAGGCGCGCGTGCCGATCGACGGCAAGTCGGCGCCGACCGATCGCCCCAAAGATCACGCCGAACACGTGCGCCTGATGCTCGACATGATCGCTCTGGCGTTTCAGAGCGATACCACGCGTGTGGCCACGATGATGTTCGGCAATTCGGTGAGCAATGTGAGCTTCCGGTTCCTCGAAGGCGTCAGCGCCGGGCACCACGACGTTTCCCACCACCAGAACGATCCGGACAAGCTGCGACAGTATCACCTCATCAATCGCTGGCACGTGGAGCAATACGCTTACCTGCTGCGGCGCTTGAGTGAGATGAAGGAAGGCGATTCGACGGTGCTGGACAATTCGATGGTGCTGTTTGCGTCGGCGCTGGCCGATGGCAACAAGCACGATCCGCACCGGCTGCCGGTTATTCTCGGCGGTGGCGGCGGTGGGCGCATCGCTGGTGGACGTCACCTGGAATTCGCCGACGACAGCCCGCTGGCGAACTTGTATGTGTCGATGCTCGATGCGTTCGGCGCGCCGGTCGAGCGTTTCGGAGACAGCACGGGGCCGCTGGCGGGGCTGCTCGCATGATCGGCTGGCTCGCGGCGGCGCTGCTTTCGGCGACGGACCTGTCCGGCATCTGGACCGCGCAAATCGCGCTGCGCAACGGCATGACCCAGGAGGTCGCCTTTCAACTGGTGCAAACCGGATCGAAGCTCGGCGGGAAGCTGTATGGAGATTTTCAGAGCGCTCCGATTCGCGACGGTGTGATCTCGGGGAACCTGTTGACCTTCGTCGTGGTGGCTTCCGAACAGTCGGGCAATCAGATCAACGAGACGCGGCTGCGGTTCACAGGGACCGTGAAGGATGGCGAAATCGAGCTGACCCGCGAGCGGGAATCGTCGACGAACGCGGGCAACGGAGGCGGTACGCAAACGCTGCGCCCCAGCGCCCGGCAAACGTTTCGATTGAAACGATTGATGTGAGATAATTTGGGGGCGGGCCACCCTAGCTCAGTTGGTAGAGCGGCTGATTCGTAATCAGCAGGTCGCCGGTTCGATCCCGGCGGGTGGCTCCAAAAACTTCCTGAAAACAAAGCACTTCAAAACAGCGCCCAGCTCTGAACCCCTCCACTTTGGCTCCAACTGTGCCAAAACTGTGTCAAAACCCCTTCACGCGTCCTCTCCTGTGTCAGAACTCTTCTTGTCGCCGGGTTTGCGGCTCTTCGTGTCGTTGGCTTTGCGGTTTAGCTTCTCCAGGGCTTCCCGCTTCATCTGCAACTTCATCTGCGAATACTTCTTGAACACTTTGGCGTCGCCCTGCCGGAGCAGCTGCGTCACCCATTCGTCCGCTACCCCTCCGGCGCTTAGCCGGGTGGCGTACGTGGACCGGAGATCATAAATCCGGAAGTACACCACGCTAGCTTTGCGTAGCGTCGTAGCCCAAACCTTCTTGAAGCTGGCCTGATGCCCGGACGGGTTGTCGGGATTGGGAAATAGGAACACGCCCGGACCCGCGACCGAAATCTGGCTACGGAACGCCTCGACCGCCAAATCGGTCAATGGCACCTCCGCAACCCCCGTCGCCGTCTTGGAATCCGCGATCCAAACCATTGCGTTGTCCAGATCCACGTCCTCCTTCTTCATGCACGCCAACTCCTTATAGACCCGCAATCCCGTCTCCGTGATGATGCGAATCACGTTGCGAAGGTACTGCGGCGAGTGGCCTTCGATAATCATCTGCTCCGACCACGTCATGTAGTGAGGTCGGAACAGACCTTTCACCCGCACCGGGAACTCCACCCCGGCGCACGGGTTGGCCACCAGCATCTTCTTGCGAACTGCAACGTTCAGCATCCGCCGCAGAACTCGAAACTCTTGATGTACGGTGCTCGGCTTGACCAATCCTTTAGCGACCTTTCCATCCGACGTGGCGATCTCAACCCGCTGCTCCAGACGATGGCGCAGATAGTCTTCAATCACCTCCGCGGTCAGATTCACCAAGAGCTGTTCCCCAAACCCGGCATTGAGATGTTTCGCAACACGACAGTAGGAGAGATGCGTCTTCGCCGCTCGAATCGGCGGTTTCGAAAATGCTCCCAAGAAATACTCCGACCATTGCGAGAAGGCAATCTGCTCGCCCTTACGGAGAAGCGGCAGTGTATTGCCGTCTCTGGCTTGCAACCGTTCTCGCAGACGGCGCTGAGCCTCATCCCAATTTTCTGTATTCGTCGATTCTCGCTGGCGTTGACCGGCTCGGTCCCGGTACACCATCCACCAGACTTTCGATTCCTCCCTTCTAAAGAGACTTCCATCATGTTTCCTAGGTCTCGCCATTTCCCACCTCCTGCTTGAAGCTTGCGCGGAAGGGCTCGAGATCCGATTTCAGGAACCGAATGCTTCGGCCCATCACGCGGAGATGGGGAATCTGCTTTCGCTCAACCCAAAGATACACCGTTTGAACACTGATGCCGAGGTAGGCCGCCGCCTCCCGAACGGTAAGCGGAAGCTCTTCGCGAGCAAGGGCGACATCTGGCGGCCTTTCATGGCCGGGAGTGATTTGGGGGAGGTGTTGTCTCATGCCCTTTTGTAAGGCATCTTTTGAATTCCACAAAATGAGTTGGCTTGGCGCTCCTTACTGCCCGCAGTCTTGGGCTCAACTCCGATTCACGAAGAAGTTGGTTGTTGACCTACCATGAAAAGAAGCGTTTCATCCCTATGGCTTCGTTGCTGGATCTGCAGAAGAAATGGGACCGCGCGTCGCGGTGGTACGACCTCGGCACGCTGGCGCTGGAGGCCCTGGTATTCAGCCGCCTTCGCTCGGGCTTGCTGAAATCAGCCGAGGGCCGGGTTCTCGAAGTTGCCGCCGGTTCCGGACTGAATCTGGTTCACTACCCAAGGCACCTTGACGTCACAGCCGTCGATCTCAGCCCAGGCATGCTCCTCAGGGCACGCATTCGGGGCGCCCGCAAGGTCGTCGTAATGGACGCCGAACACCTCGCGTTCCAAGACGGCTCATTCGACACTGTCGTCTCTGCGCTTGGTACCTGCACATTCCTCAACCCTGTAGAGGCACTGCGCGAGATGCGGAGGGTATGCCGGCCTGGAGGCACTGTCCTGCTGCTCGAACATGGCCGCAGCAATCGCGCCGCCCTCGCTGGCTGGCAAGATCACCATGCTCACAGGTGGGCAGCCCATCTAGGCTGCTGGTGGAATCGCGAACCCCTCGACAATTTGCGGAAGGCCGGCTTGCTACCGAGCGCTGCTACGCGTGAATGTCTTGGCATGGTGCATGTCATCCAAGCCAGTGTTTGAAGGGTGCCCTTGCACCTTCAGAATGTGAACCGGAAGCCGAGTTGCAGGAGTCGCTGATCCAGGGCCGCGGTCCAGTTCAATTCGGGCCACGCGACAACATTCCCTGCCGCATCGACGTTAGCGGTGCTATTCATGCCGACTACGTTTGTGCGGTTGAAAACGTTGGTCGATTCCGCAATGAACTCCAGCTTCAAGCGCTCCCCTATGGGGAACAGCCGCGAGTAGCGAATGTTGAACTCCGATGTGCGAGGAGCACGAAGGGTGTTTCGACCGATGAACAACGGACGCTGGAAGGCGCTCGTCGTCAGAGGATCGCCATTCAACACGCGATTGCTGCCCATGTTGAACACATCGCCGCTCTGAATCGTGGCGATCACCGCGAAGAGATTGTCGTTTACCAGGTATCTGACTACCCTATTGCCAGTCTCAACCACCGGCCGGTAAACGAGATTGCCGTTAAACGCATGGCGGCGATCCGTCAGCGAATTGCCGCGATCCCGACGGCGGTTAGTCGGATCTGACAGAAGGAAATTCGGGCTGTCGATGTTGTTCTGTTCCGGCGCGTCATCGATGGCATGGGACCAGGTGTAGGTCGCAAACATCTCGAAGCCCCGCGAGAAGCGTTTAGTCAGAGTAAGGTTCAGGCCGTTGTACACCGATTGGCCGACCGACTCCGCGGCGACAATGTTTCCGAAGCCGGGGAAGACGCGTCCGGAACCGAAAATCGGTCGGCCGTCGGCCAATTGTTGCCCAGACGGCACGAGGTTGATGTTCCGCATCACCGGTAGACGGTTGCCTCGTGTGAGCAGATACGTGGCCGTGAGCGCCAGGTCTCTGGCAATCTCTTGCGTAATCGACACGTTCGCGTTCGCGGAATACAGGTTTGCGAAATCCGGGCTCACTGTCGTTATGTCCTGCACCAAGGACGGAAGGCCCTGCGGCACGCCAGGGAGGACGGTGGGGAACGGCGGCGCAAACGGCAACTGCGGAGTTGCGCTGATCGCAAAGTATGCTGGAGTTCCGTTGTTCAGAAGGGCTCGGCGATAGAGATCGGTCTGAAACGGATCGTAGAATATGCCGCCGCTCGCCCTAACTACCGTCTTGCCGAAACCGACTGCAATGCCCAGGCGTGGCGCGACGTTGTTCTTGTCCGTACGGAATCTGCGGGAATACTCGAAGGGTGAGTTTTCGTTTGCACTGGGGGGCCGGTAAACGTCATAGCGCACGCCATACGTCATCGTGATGTTCGCTCGCGGCTTCCAAGTGTCCTGCGCGTAGAAGCCGCTAAAGAGCGAGTTGTATTGCAACGATGGCTCCCCTACGGTCTGAATGAAGCTCGCGTACGTTCGTGTATTCAGCCCATCCCTGGCCGCGACGTACGCCGCGATGTTCGGAAACGTGTAGAGGGCGGCGGTGGCCTGCACTTGGGTATCGCGTATGGTCCGGATGCTACCGCCAAACTTGAGAGCGTGATTGGCCAAGTTGTAGCTGAAGTTTTCATTCACCTCCGGCGTTGCCTCCTCAAATCGAAATCCAACGTCTAGCGAATTGCCGAAGTTGGCCAAGCCCGGGATGGCAATCGCCGGTCCGGAGCCGGTAGCCTCGAACCGGTTTTGGGATTGGCGTCGGAAGGGCATTTGGAATCTGAGTTCGTTCACGGCGTTCGGCGAGAACACGCTCACAAACTGCACCGCGCCAGCGTGAGATCGGTCGACGAACTTGTAGGTGCGGTCCACCAGAAACTGACCGCCGATGACAGAACTGTTGTACGGAGAGTCATTCCGGTGTCCGTTGTGCCGGAGCGACAGCCGGTGGCTCGATGTTAACTGCAAATCCACTTTGCCGATGAAGAAAGTCACGTTCTGGCTGAATGGAATGGCATTGGAGAAGTTGGCGGGTAGGCCAAGTTGGGCGAGCGTGGATGGTGGGACAGTGACCGGCACCGGCAGATCCCGCTTAACGTGCTCATAGCCGCCAAAGAAGAAAACGCGATCCTTGACGAGCCGGCCACCAGCGTCGGCAAACACCGAATCGACATTGACGTCCGGCGTCGGCTGGTTCACTGGAATCAATGCGGGACGGGCGCTCATCGGAGTACGCCGGAACAGGTAGGCGGCCTCGCCATGCAACTCGTTCGCGCCGGAGCGCGTGATCGTATTGAAAAGCGTGCCTACGGTATTCCCGAATTCCGGAGCGAATCCGTTGTTCACGGCCTGCACCTCCTGAATCCATGTTTGGGAGATCGGGAGCAGGCGAATGCCGGCGCGGTCGCTCTGAACGTTATTGCTTCCATCGAGCTGGTAGTTGATTCGGCCGTTGAAGCCGTTGGCATTCACCTTCCGAGGCACACCGAACTCGGTGTTTGCGCGACCGCTTACATTGGGCTGCTGAAGGATGAAGTTGAAGGGATTGCGCGAAACCAACGGCAGATTCAGTACGGCGTTGGAGGACAATGTGCTGCCCTGATCCGTACGCGCGGGATCCACGATCGGGGCAGCCGACGACACCAACACTTCGGTTGTGACGCTCTTGAGCTGCAATTTGACATTGATCGTTGCTGTGGAGCCGGCACTCAACACGATCCCGCTCTGCTCGTGACGGGCGAAGCCCTCTGCCTCAATCGTTAACAAGTATTGGCCGAGCGGTAGCACGGGCAACCGGTACAAGCCAGTCGAAGTGGTTGCGGTGGTCCGCTGATAACCCGTGTCCGCATTCGCGGCTATAACTGTTGCGTTCGCAATCGGTACGCCGCTCGGATCGAGCACGTTTCCAATCAACTCTGCGTTAATCGCGGCCGTTTGCCCATAGGCGGTCGCGCTGATCAGTGCCTGCCAAACGATAGTCCGGACAATCGCTAGCTTCACGTTGCACCTCCGATATTCTTTGTTCACTGCCTCCAGTCGGTAGCCTACTCATGGAACCCGAGAACAGCATTTGCCGTTTCTGAGACTTCACAAACTACGGACAACATCAACTGCCTGATCCAGTTGGACATCAGCCGTCTGCTGATGTCCCTTAGGGACTGCGTAGTCTGGGACGACGCCTTTCTCTTCCAGGAGTTCGCCGCTCCACGTGTACCAAGCCCTTGCAGGAATCCGAACAAAGTAGCCGTGCCCTACTTTGTAGACACTGCAACAGATGAGCCTGCCGGCGGTGCGCGCACCCACTACGGGCGCCAACTTGCGTTCTTGCGCGAACGCGGCGATCCGCTCGCCGGCGCCGGTTGTGCTCTCATCCACGAGAAGCGCGACTCTGCCGTGAAACGGCTTTGCGCCAAGACCCTCGGTAACGATGCTCACGGAATCGTCGCGGAATCCGAACTTGAGTGCGAGCCAGATCAGGGCGGCCTTTTGCGACGGAATGTGGTTGAAGATCGCAAGGGTATCTTTGGAGTAGTTCGTTTCCGCACGCGCGCGAGTGACGCTGTATCCGACAGGAACACGTTCCGGCGTCAGGTAACTCATGACTCGCAGAAATGCCAGTCCTCCTCCCGCATTGCCGCGGAGGTCAATGATCAGCCTTTCGCATCCGGCCAATTCGTGAACGGCGTGGTCAATCTGCTTGGCGATGTCGATGCCAATGGCGCCGGGAAACTTAGTCACCTTCAGCCAGCCGACACCGTCAGCTACTTTCGAGATCATCACGTCCCCTGCCTCGGATGGCTGCGTGAACGCGGGGGAACATTCGTTCGGCTGGCAATATTGGAAACGTGCGGCCAGACCCTTCGGAACCTTCTTGCGACTGCTCTCGTGGAAGAAGCCGGCATCAGGTGTTCCGAATGAACGCACCAACTCGTCGAGGGTTTGCGCGAATGCAGATACGCTGACCCCGTCAACGATACGAGCGCGCTCCGTCCCGACTGTGGACCTCCATCGACCCTTGTCAAACCGAGGGTCGAAATGCTTCGACTCCACTGTCTCGATCACTTTTGAAACGATTGCATCGCGGTCAGGCATAGAAATACTTGTCATCGTTACTCTCCTGATACTGTTCCGTGCGCATCTCCTACGAGGCGAAACCCCGCCCAGTAGAACGGTGGAGTGTTCGGCCCGTTGACACGCAGCAGTTCACGTTTTGCGAGCGTGAGGGCTTCCGCTTTGTCGAATCCCTGCCGAAGATTCGCGTAGAACCTGCGCATTAGCGCTGCCGTGAAGATGTCGTCCGCGGGCCAGACGCTTGCCACTACGCTTCGAGAACCGGCCATCAGAAACGATTGCACCAGGCTATCCATGCCAGCGATGCCCTCAAGTGTGCCAACTCCGGCATCACAGGCCGACAGGGTCACTAACTCCGCATTCAAATAGAGGCTCAGGATTTCGCGCGCCTGAAGGAGACCATCCTCTTTGTCATTTTTCCGAGACGTAAGGACCAGCGCCGAGCGGTCTGGAAACTCCTCGTCGATAGTGGAATGAAGCGCGAGGTGAAGTACCCGAAAGCGGGACAGCGAAAGACGCTTCAAGTCTGCTTCTGTCGCATTGTCTCCAGTGAGCACCAGAGTCTTTCCGGTCTGCGACGCTGCGACATCGGTTACTTCAGCGAGGGATTGTGGGATAGCCGACCAGCGCGGCGGACTGGACGGACTGAACAGTCCGAATCCGCGGACCTGCGATGAGCCGTCGTCGAGACCGCGACTAGAGTAGCGAGCCCCGCCGATACCCAGCATTGCCAGCTGATCAGTCCGCGGGCGCGTTGGTTCCGATAGCAGGCAGTAAACCGTTGCCGATGGCGCATAGGAGACCACATGGGCCTCAACGACGTAGCGTTCGTTCGAGTCGAGTAGCCCCGCGAAGGCCACCAAGTTGAGTTTGCCGTCCGGAATGATCACGAGTCGTTTGCTTTGGCTCAGGACCACCACAGGCTGAAGCAGAAGTCGATGGAGCGCTCGTGCTTCAGCTCGACCGCCTCTTTTGCTGTGGACTGATGCACGGTACGATTCCACGGCGACTTCGATCTCGCGGCGGCTTTTCAACTCGTAATGCGCAGTGCGATCCTGGCTGATTGCAAGCGCGAATGATCGCGCAGGACCGAGAACGTACTCGATCACCAACTCATCTTTTGTCAGTTGTGACTGTAGGTGCTGCACCGATACTGGCGTAGCCGATGAGGGGGCTTGGAATGCTTCGGATGGCGCGGGAGCCCGGAATGACCGCTGTTCCAGTTCCCAGAGCCGGTCAAGTAGTCGACCGCGCTGACTCGGATCCTGCTCGGTCGACAATTTCCGCTGCAGAACCGCGACCTGATGGGCCGGTTGCGTATCCCATATCGGAGAGGTGCGAGGGGCGCCACTTGATCCGCCGAGCAGCTCCACAAGTCCTCGAGCCTTGGCCGATTCCAGGATCTGGAACGCCTTCCCAAAATCATTCAATCCAATGAGTGAAACTTCGAAATGGCCCTGGAACACTCGCCCCATCATGCCTATCAGGGTGTTCTTGTGTCGCGGGTGTGGGAAGTCGCGAAGAAGTGCGTCGACGAGATTCGTGGCTTGAGCATATGTAGCTTCAGATTTCCTGGTATTGCCATTGGTAGCCTCGATCTCCGCCAGGACGGCCATCATTTGAGGAAGATGATAGAGATCGCGAGCATGTCGAGCTGCGGCGACACTGCGCTCGGCGTAAACTGCCGCCATGCTGGTCTTGCCGGTGTCCCGCAGCAAGGATGCGAGCGTGCTGCTGGCATTCGCTTCGATCCGGTCCAAGCCGGCGCTCTGCGCCACTTCGGCGGCTGCCATCAGCCACGCCTCTGCTTCATCTTGCTTCCCGCATACCGCTGAAAGCTCGCCGAGCACTGCAAGTGTTCGCGCCTCACGCACCTTGAGGCCCTTCTTGCGTGCCTCCTTCAGCCCTTCGTGAAGCATGCGAAGACCTTCGTCTGCGCGCTCTGTAGCGGCGAGCAGGCGAGCCTTGCCTATGTAAGCAGTGAAGGGAAAATATGCGCGCGGAGTGGAAGCGGAAAGACTGAGTGCTTTGTCGAAGAAGCGAATGGCGTCCGCAGGCCGGCCAAATTGGGCGAGGCCCTCGCCCAGAGCCGTCCTATAACGTATCTGGGCCGCAATATCTCCGGACAGTTCTGCTTTCAAGAGCGCGCCCGAGACAAGCTTCACGGCCTCAAGAATCTGGCCGTTCAGAAAGGCGATCGTTCCTAGTTCACCCTCGGCTCGCGACTCCCAGCGCTGTGGACCTTTGGTCGACGCGAGTCGTAAGGCCTCTTCCCACGTTGCCTGAGCGGCGCGGAGATCGTATTGAAACTCGATATCGCCCTTGATCGCGAGAAGTTCGAGACGCAATTCAGAGTCGTTCTGCGCGGGACCTGAAGCCAGCATGGAGGCGACCTCGTCCGCCGCTGCCGGAAGCGACATGCCTTCGATGTTTCCGCGGATATGCGCCGCTTTGGCAAACAGCGCGATTGCCTCGTCCCCAGGAAGCTCGGAATCTTCGAGCCGGTCAAGAGCAAGGGCGGCCTCGGTCCAATTGTTGAGCCAGGCCAAACGTTTTGCTTCCTGTACGGTGGCCTCCCGCGGTGACGCGGGATCGGCGAACGGCTGCGGCGTGGCAAGAAGGAGGATTCCGGCCGCGATCAAAGAGAGACGCCGATTGTCCTGACCGAACAACATCTGGAACTTCCTGTCGACTCTCGGAAGAACTTGCCCAATTTTATCGAACTGGCCGAATGCACAAGGCGTGTGCCCAGGCCCGGCAGGCGGGCGACTTCGTTGCCTGCGGAGGGAATAGTGTGAGGTTCGCACCCGAATTGCCTCCTGTCATTCGAGCAAAAGTGAATACGTGTTCCATGGCGTCTGCGCTCGCCGTATGTGCAACTCATACCGTCCTGGAGACAAGCCTGAGAGATCAAACGTGACGGGCAGCACTTGTACGAAGTCCTGGAGCTTTGAAGTCCCCGTCGCTGTGCGTATGGGTTGGCCGGACGAACTGACCAAAGCAACGTCGTACACCCCTTCCTCGCTACCGATCGGCAATAGGATCGATAGCAGCATTTGCTCTCGTGGAAGCCGGGGAGGATTTCCCTCCGCCGGTCCGTTTGGAGTATCACTTCTGGAAACACCTCTCATTCTTAGGTCAAGAACTCGGGGGATCGCTTGTCCGGTGGGTACCGGTGCGCGAGCCACCGTCGTCGGAGGAGTCGCGGGGATCCCTCGCGGGAAGTTCCGGGAGATGACTACTGCGACGAGCAGGACCGCTGCCGCGGAAGCGAGCACATACGCGGCCCGAATGCCCCTTTTGTAAACCGCTCGGTATCGCGAATACTCGATGAAACAGGGTGAGCATGTGGCTATGTGATCTGTAAGATCGCCAGATTCTTCGAGTGAAAGACGGCGTCGGGCCAAGCGATTTAACGTCTCTGAATCCGGACAACCCTCCCGCCGAGGGTTGGCAAACTCGGTACGCGCAACCGCATTGGCAGCCTTCAGGAGATCCTTCTCCTGGCGCCGCGATAGAAACCTATCCGGTTCGTTCATTTCCATGGCTCGGATTCCTCTCCGCCCGCCCGCCGCCTCGCCTGCATTACGAGCAATTCGTCGTGTGCCTGGCGCACGCCGTAATAAAACCGCAACTTAGCCTGTTTCTCGGTGAGCGCGAGCCGTCGGCCAATTTGCTTCCAGGAGTAGTCAAGCTGACGGTAGTGCAGAATGCACCGCACCGGATGAGACATGAAGGGCAGTAAGGACTGCAAGGCCAGGCGATCCTCGATGACTTTGGTCCAATCCGGAGCGTAGGGCCGATGATTCGTTTCAAGGTCTTGCGCCCCGCCGACGTAGGTGAGGCGTCCGTCCCGGGCTGCCAGTGTCTTCACCCGCAGGATCACGGCTGTTCTGAAGTATCCGTTCAGATTCCGGCCGACTTCGGCGTCCGCTCGCAACCGGCTCGACACGTCGGCCGCAACGTCCTCGACTATCTCCGGGGTGCGTGGACCGTCATTGAGTTGCTTCCTGATGAGCCAGAAAGCCCAAGACCAGCTTTCCTTTGCAGCCTCCAACACCCGCTGATCGATCTCGAGCTCGCGGGCACACACCCAGAACGGCGGCACCGCGTCGGGGCCTGAGCTACAACGGTCGTTTGGACCAGCTCTTGCCATCGCACTTCCCAGCCGACGATCCGTCGCCGACGTGCTCTAGAAGGCAGAGCCAGCTTTGGCGACACTACCCTCTATTAAGAGAACATTTGAGCGGAGCAAAAAGTCTCAAAAATACGTTCGCGCTCCGTTCTCGGAACACTGGTGAAAGCGCCCTCTCGATAAACGTGGTCGACAAGGGAGGGAGTAGTTCCTCCAACCCTGCTCTGGCCAGTCTCAGCATAGGGAACAAACCGTCATCCTGGATTCGTAAACGCTGCGCCGTTAGCGGGGAGCCACTCGATTCGGTCGAAGGCTGGCACTGTCGTCTCAGCATGGCTTGCACTTCTACTGGTAGCAGGTTAAGATCAGTAGAAGTGAAAGGCATGCTGCAATGAGTTCGGAAAAATCAGATCTCCCGCAAGGCACTCTCGACCTGCTGATCCTAAAGACTGTTGCACTGGGTCCAGTGCATGGCTATGCCATCGCACAACGCCTGCAACAGATCTCCAGAGACGTGGTCCAGGTTCCCGGTGGCTCGTTGTACCCAGCGTTGCACCGCCTCGAAGTCCGTAAGCTGTTGGCGGCGGAATGGGGGAAAACCGAAACTGGACGCGAGGCCAAATTCTACCGGTTGACGCGCAGTGGACGGGTACACCTACAAGCCGGATCAGCTAGTTGGAAACGGCTGTCCGAAGCCGTGGGTCTGATTCTGGGGCCGGCGGAAGGTGGCGCGTAATGAAGTGGTGGCGGCGTCTGTTGCGGGACCAAGAACAAGAGAACCACCTTGATAAGGAACTGCGTTTCCACATTGAGGAGAGAGTCGCTGATTTCATCCGGTCGGGGCTCACTGAAGAAGAGGCGCGCCGCCGGGTACGACAGGAATTCGGTGGCATGGATCAGGTCAAGGAAGATTGCCGAGATGCACGCGGCACACGTTGGATTGAATATCTTTTCCAGGACCTCCGGTACGCCGCGCGCGTGATGCGAAAGAATCCTGCGTTTACATCGGTCGCTGTCGCAATTCTTGCTCTCGGCATCGGGGCAAATACAGCTATCTTCTCCGTGATCGACGCCACTCTATTGAAGAGCCTGCCGGTTCGCAGCCCTGGGGAGCTTGCGGTGATCGAGGAGATTAATTCCCGAGGCGAAACCAATTCTCTTTCATACCCCCTATTCGAGGAAATTCGAGAACGCGTGACCGCATTTTCAGGTGTCTTCGCCTCGTTGGATGGAACTGAGCGCGTGGAGGTTAAAGACAGAGACGGCGTCCTGGACTCAACCGCCGAGTTACAGCTCGTCTCCGGGGAATATTTTGGAGTACTTGGCGTGAGAGCATTCTTGGGAAGAACCGTGAGCCCGCAGGATAACCTCAGCGTTGGAGGCCACCCCGTCGCAGTATTGAGTTATCGATTCTGGAAACGAGCGTTCCACGGCGGTCCGGGCGTGATCGGACGGAACATCCTCATAAAGCAGCAGGCGTTTTCCATCATCGGGGTTACGCCGCCGGAGTTCTTCGGCGAAGCTCCGGGCGTTGCGCCCGATGTATGGATTCCGCTCATGATGCAGCCTGCCATTAACAACGGCCAGTCGTATCTCGCCAGCGCCGGCAGGGGATGGCTCCGCGTCGTAGGGCGGGTGAAAGCGGGAGAAGCTGCAACCGCTGGACCTGCGATACAGCTTTTCCTGTCCCAGCTCAAGGCCGAGCCCGGACGCGTGGGAAAAGCGATGATGCGCCATATTCGTGACCTAACCGTGTACCCAGGCGACAAGGGTATCCGTCGGTTGCGGGTCAAGTACTCTTTACCTTTACAAGTGCTCATGGGAACAGCAGGATTAATCCTTCTATTGGCGTGTGCGAATCTCGCGAACCTTCTACTCGTTCGCGGAGAGGAGCGCACACGGGAAATGTCGATCCGTCTTGCTGTTGGCGCCGAGCGATTTCGACTTGTCCGTCAACTCATGACGGAGAATCTTGCGATTGCGCTCTTAGGTGGAGGACTCGGTGTCCTCATTGCCAAACAAGGCGCGTATGGGCTGCTGTTGTTGGCTTCGGACGGGCCGGAGCCTCTTCCCTTGGCCGTCGCAGTCGATGTCCGGGTGATGGTTTTCTGCATCGCGATGTGCGTCATGAGCACATTGATCTTCGGATTGATGCCTGCGTTACGTTCCGTTCAGGCGGGAGGTGCGCTTGCGTTAACGAGCACGCCACGACGAAACCGCTTGTTGGGGCCTGGCTTAGTGATTGCGCAGATCGCACTCTCAGTATTGTTGGTGAATGGAGCGGGCCTCTTTGTCAGGACCCTGGAGAGCTTGCGCTCGCAGGACCTCGGCTTTCGTCGCGCTCACTTGATACAGGCCACCATAAATCCGCGCGCCAGTTCCTACAATGCGGCGCAGTTTCCCGCCCTGTTCGGCCGAACCTACGAAACGATCCGGTCAGTTCCCGGTGTCTCATCGGCCAGCATGTCCACTTCCGGCTTCGGTACGGGTACGTCTCGAACTTGCTGCGTCTCCGTGGAGCGGCGCGATATGAGCGGCGTTCAGAATCGGCAGGTGCGAACCGTCAACGTCACTCCGGGATATCTCTCAAATCTGGACCTTCCGATCGTTGCCGGCCGCGACTTCCTCGATCGCGATGTTCAAACCGGACACGTGGCTATTGTAAATAAGGCGTTCGCGCATGCCTTCTTCGGCACTTCATCCCCCGTCGGCGAGCGGTTCGGTTGGGGAGATCCACCCGACCTGAAATATGACACAGAGATTGTCGGAGTAGCCCAGAACGCGAACATCGGAGATTTGCGTGAGGAGGCAAAGCCCATGATCTATTACCCTACGGCCGGGGGCGCCGTCATTCACGTGCGAAGCGCCATAGACCCGGCTAGCATGATCGCTTCGCTTCGCTCCGCCATTCAAGGGGTAGATGCGAACATTTGGGTGAATGCCAATACCGTAGAAGAACTAGTGGATCGCATCTTGGTAAAGGAAACACTCATGGCGACGCTGGGAGCGTGCTTCGGTGTGCTGGCGATGCTGCTTGCCTCGGTTGGCATCTATGGTTTAACGAGTCATTCCGTCGCTATGCGGAAGCGCGAGATCGGAATTCGGGTTGCGTTGGGCGCGACCCGCGGTGACATAGTTGGAATGGTTTGCCACTACGTCTCTGTGCTCACGGCTTGCGGCATCGGACTTGGACTTGCGGCCAGTCTTTTGTCTGGTGGTGTCCTGTCAAGCCTCCTCTTTGGAGTCGCGCCGGGCGATGGCGCTGTGCTTGTCTTCGTACTGCTCACGACTGCCGCCGCTTCCGCAGTTGCCGCATTCATGCCAAGTATCCGAGCGGCCTCTGTCGATCCAGTGCAGACGCTTCGATCAGAGTAGCCGACTGAGCCGGACTGTTGGTTAAGCCTCCGCAGGCTGCGCTCATCAGGTTGCCTTCGGCAACGGAAGCGCGTGTCGTTTGAATCCAGTAGCTCCTTCCTTGTCGCCCAGCGTTTAGGAATCCCACCGAAGGCGTCACACGCCACTTGGCTGAGAAGCGCCCGACGATGAGAAGTGACCCCTCACCGGATTGATTCTCCCTAACGCGCCGTATAGACGAAGGGTCGCGTCGACGACCGGTGTTGGCGTAGCGCCGTCTCGAAACGCCGCTGCAAGAATCGGACTATCCCCCAGGGACTTTGATCTTGTGTTGAGCGGAGTTGCGCCGTCTCCGGGGCGGCATTCCCTCGGCGGGCTTGCCCGGCAGTCGTGACCTTCACTCTGGTCGTCGTAAGCACGTGATCTCCGTTGGCACCGCGAATCGGTCGGTCAACTTTCCCGAGCATTGAGACCTTTTGGGCCGCACAATTGTTTTCCAAATAGGAGGCGTTCTGCCGCACAACAAAGGTTGTACGTCGATGGCCACACCTCACAGCTCAAAGTGTCTCATCCCCCGTGCCTATCGAATTTTGCTCGTTTGAGCGGGCCGACCAGAAGGAGTTCTACCCTATGAGAAGCTGGACCACCAAGGAGGCAAAACTGGTTCTTGAGTGGGCGCGCGAACCAGCCGAAGATAGAGTACACATTGACGAAATCGCGTCTCGGCTGAACCGCTCCACGCGGGCCGTGCAGGAATTCCTGAGACGAGTGCTGCCCGAAGGGCAACGACCTTGGGAGGAAAGGCCACGATGGAGTCCCGAGGAGATTGCCGCGCTCCAACTCGGCGGAGGGATGGCCGCGACCCGGTCCGCGGAGGCGATCAGACAGTATGTCAAACGTCACAATTGCGATACCGCTACACGTAGTTCGGAAGACGAATCGGACCGGACCGCACTTACAGTCACCCAGGTGGCCGCGGATCTCGGTATCTCCCGAGCGTCCGTGTATCGTCTGCTGAAGCGCGGTGCTCTCCGGCGGTTCAAGGGGGGCGTGGCAGAGACCTCGTTCAGTGACCTTCTGCGAGAGCATCCCGAGGCCATTCCGTATGCGAAGCTGCCGCGAGACCAAAAGGAATGGCTGGTTCTGAACGGATATTCGGACCCGTCCCTCTGCGTGAAACGCCCCAGCGTCAAGGGGATTCTCGATTGATGTCACCGCTGAGATGCGTGAACTGTGGAAGCAACTCGAACCTTTGCAGGACACCCGCGATGGCTTCGCCACGCTGTTCGATATGATGCGCATCTAGATTGCCTAGCGGTACCGCCATTTGAAGATGACGAACTCTCCTTGGATCGATTCCCATCAGTCGGCAGCAGGTTGCGTCCGCGGCCACAGGATCATCGGCGAAGACGAGGCAGCCAAGACGCCGCATCGGACCATGCAGCGGCCCGTTGCCTTCCATGGCCTCAATTCCGTCCGCTATCACGAAGTGAATCGGTACGGACACCGCGAGTTCGACGATAGAGTTGTCGATGCCCTGCCAGTGTAAGACGTTCTTTGGCCAGCCATAGACCCCACCGGGCAAGATTCCGAAAGAGTTCTTGAGGCTCAGTGTGACGCCTGCCCAATGGTGAGTCTTGATCTTCGGCATGGAGATCACGACATCCGCGGACCTGACAGTGGTGGGAAGCCAGAGTTCTTTCAACTGCGTCAGACCGGTTCCTGGTGCAACGCGGGTGACCGAATCAAAGTTGAGATCGACGAAGCTGGCGCGCTTGAGAAGATCAAGCTGCGCTTCGAGACCGCTTTCGTGCAGCAATAGATCCGTGTCCCTGACGTGACCGGGCCCTTCTGCCACGATCACAGTGGCGGCACCCAACCCGTAGAGCGCGTCAATCACTGCCGCAATCAGCATCGGATGTGTGTTGATGGGGGCTGCCGGCGAGTACTCAACAAGATTCGGCTTGAGAAGCACGCGCTTTCCTTGAACCGCAGGGCTCACTAATCGAAGTCCACGCGCGACGACTTCGGATGTCCGTGCATAGCGATCACAGCGAAGGATCGCAACATGCGAGCGCCGAGGCCTGCGGAAGGGGACGCGAGACGCCTGGGATTGATGGACGGCCAAACCAGCCGTAGCCGCGAGAGCGGCTGCACTCACTATTGAACGGCGCTTCATCTGGAGGGCTCCTGAAATGTGAATGGGATATCTTCCGAGGCAAGCGACACGAGCGCGAGAACGTGGCGCGGCAGTTGATCGAGCTTCGCGGCAGCGCATCGTTCGAGACGATTCTTCAAGCGATGCGCGCCTTCATGCCCATGCGCTGAGAGTGCCATGACGGCCCACGCCAAAGAGTACGGCGAACAAGATCCTTCGAGCCGAGCCTTAAGGTAGTCCAGCGATCTGTTCAACAGAGCCTCGTAGCCAGGACTACCGTCGCGCAATGCGAGAAGCGCCATGGCTGTGAAGTCGGGGTGTGGATCCAGATCGACTCCGAAAACTACGGAGTTGCCGGCGTTCCAGCCGCCTTGAGGACACGCACGATCCAGGAGCATGGCAATCGCCGGCGCGGTACGCGGCGACTCCCGGCACCACGCCTGGAATGCCAGGATAGAAAGCGCCGTGGGAGCGACCCAACTTACGGTATCGGGAACCCACGGCCAGCCGGATTTCAAAGGGTCGAAACGCACTTGCCTATCGAATAGACGGAACTTCCATTGCCAGAGCCAGTGAGACTCAACGCCTCGCAGTTCCGATAGCCAGTCGAATGCGCGCCCAGCCGCGTGTCTGACCGACGCAGTCTGAAACGGTCGAATTGCCAAGAGCGCCAGCGAGGTGTGAAAGGCGCTCGGTGGTCCAACATTGGGAATGGCCGACCAGCCGCCGTCACGATGTTGTATGTCGAGCAATGCACGAGGGTCCGCTCCAGAATTCCTTAATGCCATGAGGCCCAACGCCGCGTCTTCGATCCCGCGGCTGGCAGTCGTGGTCAACCGTTGGAGTACTTGGCGGCGAATCGTCACACGGGATATTACGATAATTCGGGTCCGAATGATGCCAGTTCGCGCTAAGCTTCGCGCGATGTCCTGGCCGTCGCACGATTGTGGTATGACCAACCCGTACAGGGCACATTCATCGAGGGATGTCCCGGCAGTCTCAAGGCTGGGGGATGTCGTTCGCGTACGAGGCCAAGGTTGTGTGGGATGTACGCAGCGTCTCACGCATGCGGGATGACTGCCGATGTCGCACTGGCGTGGCATGTCCGCACTGTCCAGCGTGAAGTCTTGAGGGATGTCGCTACCGTCTCAGAGCCGAGGGATGACAATGGCGTCTCGCCGATGGGGCATGCCTCCAATGTTCAGCCTCACGTCTTGAGGGATGTCACGAGCGTCTCACATCCGTGGGATCTCCACGCATTACGCCTTTCTATTGACAGGCGTGCGGCGAGGAACGTCCGTGGCCCAGGAAGCTTCCCTGGTGAGATAGGGACAGCTCGATTTGTTTCTGGCCGGTCGCGCCGTATCCTCGTCTCAAATGTTCGCAACACCGCAGAACGTCGCTGCAGGGCTCCGTGAGGCCGGCTACGCGACCGACCCCGTCTTGGTACAGATCATCTGGCTCGCCACCAAGATGCAAAAGCCGATCCTCGTCGAGGGTCCACCGGGAACGGGCAAGACCTACCTGGCTCAGGCATTCGCCGCGGCGGCGAGGACTGACTTGATCCGGCTGCAGTGCTTCGAGGGAATCACAGAGAAGCAGGCCATCGGATCGTTCGACGAGTCACTGCAACGTCTCTATTTGGAGACACATGTCGAGGTGATTGACCGCGAATGGGAGAAGTTGCGGTTGAGCCTTCACACTTTGGATTTCTTCACGCAAGGTCCTCTGCTGCAGGCCGTACTGCAGCCGAAACCGATTGTGCTGCTGATCGACGAACTCGACAAGGTGGACCAGAAGTTCGAGGCGCTGCTGTTGGAAATTCTTTCAGACTGGCAGATCACGATTCCGAA
>CADEFT010000016.1:123685-150236 GCA_902826685.1 uncultured Acidobacteriota bacterium | reverse complement strand
GGTCGCGGCCGTTCTTGCCTTCGGCCAGCGGCGTGCGGCCGAACTCGCTGCCCCATACCACCAGCGTCGAATCGAGCATCCCGCGTGCCTGCAAATCTGCCAGCAGTCCGGCGATCGGCTTGTCGCTTTTCGCCGCCATCTTGGTGTGGGAACCCAGCAGATCGTTGTGCGCGTCGTCCCAATCGTCACCCAGATTCGTACCCGAGTAAAGCTGGATGAAGCGCACGCCGCGCTCCACCAGCCGCCGCGCCAAAAGACACTTGCGGCCGAAGTTATCGCTCAGCTCTTCGCCAATGCCGTACATCTTCTGCGTGGCGGCGGACTCCTTGCTGATATCCACCACGTCGGGCGCTTCGGCCTGCATGCGGAACGCGAGTTCATAGGACGCGATCCGCGCCTCCAGAGCCGAGTCGTCGCCGCGTCCGTTCTGGTACTTCCGGTTCATCCGGTCGATGAACCCGATGGTTTCCTTCTGCGCGTCGTATGTGACGTTTGGCGGATTCGCCAGATGCAGCACCGGATTGCGCCCGGAGCGGAACACCGTCCCCTGATACACCGCGGGCAGGTATCCGGAACCAAAAGCACCCGAGCCCGACTTCATCGCCCCATCCGACATGACCACGTACGCCGGCAGGTTCTGATTCTCCGAACCGAGCCCATAGACCACCCACGCCCCCAGCGACGGCCTTCCCGGAAACTGCGATCCGCTGGCGCGCAGATAGATGGCCGGCGCGTGATCGAATGCATCGCCATGGCACGACCGCACCACCGCCAGCCGGTCCGCATGCTGGCTGATATTGGGGAAAAGATCGGAGATTTCAAGCCCAGATTGGCCGTGGCGCTTGAACTGCCACGGGCTGCCGCGCATCAGCGCTTTGCGGAAATCGATGCGGCTGGTCTTGAGCCCTTCGGCCATCGATGCGGGAATCGTCTGTCCGTTGCGCTTGGTCAGCTCCGGTTTCGGATCCCACGTATCCACGTGGCTAACGCCGCCATGCATGAACAGATAGATGACGCTCTTCACCTTCGCCGGCGTATGCGGCGCCTTCGGGGCCAAGGGGCTGCCGGTGGCTCCATTCATCAACGAGGCGAGCGCCAGCGATCCGAAGCCGTTGCCGGCCCGGGTTAGAAAATCGCGTCTCGATCCAAATCCATTCATATGCGTCAATCCACGTAGAGGAATTCGTTCAGGTTGAGCAGGCCGCGCGAGAGTTCCACCAGCGCCGCCTGCATGGAGCCAAGATTCGATCTCTGCTTGTCGAGGAAGGCCAGCGCGGCCGTCGATTCTTCATCCGACGGCTGGCGTCCCAGCGCCTGCCGCCAGGCTGCATTCACCGCCGCGCGCGGATCGTCGTTCCCCACGGCGCGCGCCAGCCGCTCCGCCATCTGCAGCGTGAAGCCGCTGTTGAGCAAAGAGAGCGATTGCGTGGCCGTGGTCGACGAATCCCGCCGTGGACAGCTCAGCACGCCTTCCGGCCGGTCGAACACTTCGAGCATAGGCACGCGGAAAGTGCGGCGAGAAATCAGATAGACGCTGCGCCGGTTGTGCTCGTCCGTGTTGGCCGTCGTAATCCAGGCGTTTCCCGGCGGTTGGCTCATGCCGTAAAGCTCTTCCGGAGCGAGCGGCGGCACCACCGGCCTTCCACCCATCTTCCAATTGATCGCGCCCGCGGCCTGCAGCACGGCGTCGCGAATCTCTTCCGCTTCGAGACGCCGCCGCTTGAAATAGGAAAGGTAAATGTTCTCGGGGTCCCGCTCCGCCGTTTCCGCCGAAGGCGCCGACGCCTCCCGATAGGCCGCCGAAAGCAGCATCGTCTTGTGCAGCTTTTTCATCGACCAGCCTTGTGCCACAAACTCCGATGCCAGCCAGTCGAGCAGTTCGGGATGCGAAGGTTCACCCGCGCGCGCTCCGAAATCGCTTGGCGAAGCCACCAGTCCGCGGCCGAAGTGATACTGCCAGACACGGTTCACCAGCACGCGCGCCGTCAATGGATGTTCCGGCCTCGCCAGCCATTCTGCCAACGCCTTGCGCCGCCCGGTGGTCACCGCATCCTTCGGCGGTTCCGGCACCTCGCCGCCGCCAAGCGCGCTCAAAAAGCCCGGCTCCACGCGATCGTTCTTGCCTGGAATGTAGACGTGCTCCGCCTCCCGCCCTACATCGACCACGCCCGGGGAAAACGGACCCGGCGCATACTGTGAGAACAGGCTGGTGATGCGCCGCTCGATGGCGTGCAGACGCTCCGAGTCCCCCGCCGTCATAGCCGCGCGAACCTCGTCGTCGTTCACGTTCACTTTGCCCTTGAACGCTTCGGTCAGCGCCCGCTGCTCGTCGCTGCGCTTGGCTTCCTCGATGGCGAACGCCTGCCGGGCCGCTTCCGATAACTTCGCGATCTTCCCCTGGCGCAGCTTTTCGCGATAAGGACCCATCAGATCCTGCAACTGCGCGCCGAACTCATAAAGCTTCGCCGTCCGCACGTTCTCGCCGAGGTCGTAGCCGCGTGAGGCATTGTAATTGAGGAAGACGCGCGACTTCACGGCGGGAACGAATAGCGCCTGCATGCGGAAGTAGTCGCGCTGCGGAATCGGATCGTATTTGTGATCGTGGCACCTCGCGCACCCCACCGTCAGTCCCAGGAATACGGCGCCGGTGGTATCGACGAAGTCGGTCAGGGTCTCGATCCGGTTCACATCCTCCACCTTATAGAGCATGTCGCGGTTCGGACCCACGCAAAAATAGCCGGTGCCCTGTTGCGCCTGCGGATCTTCCGGATAGATCTCATCGCCGGCGATCTGTTCCTTCACGAACCGGTCATAGGGCTTGTCTTCGTTGAACGACTGGATAACGTAGTCGCGATAGCGCCAGGCATAGAGGTTATAAGGATCCTGCTCAAAGCCCGCCGTATCGCCGTAGCGCACCAGGTCGAGCCAGTGCTTGCCCCATTTCTCGCCATAGCGCGGGGAGGCGAGCAGCCGGTCCACCAATGCCTCATAGGCACCCGCCGAGCCGTCGCGCGTGAAGGCGTCGATCTCCGCCGCCGTGGGAGGCAGTCCGTGCAGATCGAACGTCAGCCGCCGGATCAGCGCCGCGCGGCTGGCTTCGGGCGCGGGCCGCAGGTTCTTCTCGCGCAGCTTGGCCCAAATGAAATCGTCGATTTCGTTGCGGCCCCACTGCCCGCGCGCGGGCGGCCGCGGACGTTTCACCGGCTGAAAGGACCACCAGGAGGGCACCGCGGACACAGAAGCGGTCCAGGCAGCGCCCTGATTCACCCACTCGCGCAGCGTCGCGATCTCGGTTTCGGCCAGCTTGCCGGTTGGTGGCATGGCCAGCTTTTCCGTATGAGCCAAAGCTCTCATCAGCAGGCTTTCCGAAGCCTTCCCGGGAACCAGCGCCGCACCGCGCGTGCCACCTTTGAGCAGCGCGTCACGGGAAGTGATCTGGAGTCCCGACATCGCCACCTTGCCGTTATGGCAGGAAGAGCAGTGGCGGTCGAGAATCTTGGCGGCCTCACCGGATACGTCGGCTGCGAAGGCGGCGCTCACCAGCAGAAAACCGATCATTTGTTCAAATGATATCAGTGATAACGGCTCATCACCTTGCGCACCATCCGCAGCATGGACTCTTCGGTGGTCCGTTCCGCCACGCGATCGAGCGCCACCCATTGAAGCGCTTTCGATTCGCTGGTGATCCGCAGCGGCGCCTCGCGGCCGGCTTCGAGCAGGTACCGCACGTCGTGATGATCGTGTTCGGCCTCTGAGCCGCGCGCCGGAATGCGGTGGATGTCGATATCGAAAATCCCTTCCATCGCCGGCCGGATGCCGTCGAGACCCGACTCTTCCTCCGCCTCGCGCAGCGCCACGCGCAGGATATTGGAATCGCCATCGGCATGCCCGCCCAGTTGCAGCCATTTGTCGAGCTTGCCGTGGTGCGTCAACAGCACGTGGCGGCGCTCGCGATCGATGACGAATGCCGATCCGGTGACGTGTCCGATGGCGAGCGACCGCTCGAAACAATCGTCATGGGCGGCCACGAACTCGCGCAACCGCGCGGCCATCGCGGCCTCATGCTCGTCGGCCGCCTGGTAGGCGTCCAGTTGCGCCAGCAGGTCCGCGCGCGTCATGCCGGAGTCAACCGGTTGCCGCATTCGGCGCAAAACTTCGTGCCGGGCGCGGCCTTCGATCCGTATTGCGGACAGAACTTGGCGTTGTGGACATCGGCGTCTGAAGCCCGCGGCGTGGCGTCCGCCGAAAGATCCACACCGCTTGAGTAGTCCGTCCGCCGGGCGCGCTCCTGCCACTGATCCCGCGCCGCGTCCGTCTTGGCCTGGGCGTGCGAAGCCGCCAGTTGCTCCTGGAAGTCCGGCGCCTCCGGCCCTCCGATCATTCGCTGCAATTCATAGCTGGAATGGCTGGCGGATCCTAACAAGCCGCCAAACACGCTGCCCGCCGTGCGCAATACCGAGCCCGCCAGGCCCGACTTGGATGTCACCCAGCGGCTCATATATCCGTTACGGCACTTGTCGCAAAAGAACTTGAACTGGTAACCCTTGTCGGTCGACATATCTTCGTAGTTGGCGACAAACTGGATCATTCCCATCTCTCCAGTATCGGCAACACTGTGCCCGCCGCGCCACATTGAGCGAACGTGAAATCAAGAGGTTGAAAAGCGGCCTGAAGATTGCTTCAGCGTTCGGCATGAGACTCCGTCCGGCACAGCTTTCCCTGGTTCTTCATGCCGCCGCGCTGCTGGCGCTGCTCCATATCGGCGCGGTGCAACGGCATCAGCCACCGCCGCCGCGGCTCGACCTGATCTCGACCAAACTCGTCTTTCATCCGGAGATCAAAGTGGCGGCGGGCGGAGGAGGAGGACGCGACGCGCAGCCGCCGAAACTCGGTAAGCCGCCCGAAACATCCACCCGCCCTTTTGTTCCGCCCACCACCCGGCCGCCGGACCACGAACCGGTACTTCCCATGGCGCCTTCGGTGCTTGGGCCAACGTCCACGCAGCACGTGCCGGTCTCGATTCTTGGCGACCCAACAGGACTGCCGGGGCCGCCATCGGATGGCCCCGGCCGCGGACCCGGCATCGGGCGCGGACCCGGCCGCTACGGAGTGGGCGACGGCGCCGAAGATGGCGGCGTCTACCGCGGCGGCCCCGGCGCGGTGACCACGCAAGTCCAGCTTGTGTACAAGGTCGAACCCGAATACAGCGATCAGGCGCGCATCGCCAGACTTCAGGGCCTGGTCACGCTGCGCGTGGAAATCGACGAAACGGGCCGTCCCGTCGCCGTTGAAGTCCGTCAAAGTCTCGGCCTCGGCCTCGATGAAAAAGCGATCGAAGCGGTCCGCCGCTGGCGCTTCAAACCCGCCACACGAGACGGCAAGCCGGTCCGGGCGCCGGTGCTGGTGGATGTCAGCTTCCGCCTGCTGTGAGAGCCTGAAGAGGTGCGCCTGCTTGTTACACTGCTCCCCGTTCTCCTCTCCGCGCAGATCGCCCCAGAGCGCGGATACCGCCTGCCGTTGATCGATCTCGCCGGCGACACCGCGCGCCAGGTCGTCGTCGATCGCGAAGCGGGCCAGTATCTCGGCCATCCCACCACCGTGCTGCTCGAGGATGGCCAAACCATCCTCGCCGTCTATCCGCGCGGCCACGGCAAAGGCGGTATCGTGCTCAAGCGCTCCACCGACCGCGGACGCACCTGGTCCCAGCGCCTGCCGGTGCCCGATAACTGGTCCACCTCGCTTGAAACCCCCACCATCCATCGCGCCGTCGATGGCAAAGGCGTCAAGCGATTGCTCGTCTTCTCCGGGCTCTATCCCATCCGCCTGTCGGTATCGGAAGACGACGGTACGACATGGACGCCGTTGAAAACCATCGGCGATTTCGGCGGCATCGTCGCCATGAGCGATCTCATGCGCCTCAACGACGGCCGCTACATGGCCGTCTTCCACGACGACGAGCGCTTCCTCCGGCCAAACGGCAAGCCCGGAAAGTTCCGTGTTTATAAGACGATCTCTTCCGACGGCGGCCTCACCTGGAGCGGCCCCACCGTCATTGCCGGGCATCCCGAGGCGCATCTGTGCGAACCCGGCCTCGTCCGCTCCCCCGATGGCAAACAAATCCTCATGCTGCTGCGCGAGAACAGCCGGAAGCGCAATTCGTTCTACTCCACCAGCGACGACGAGGGCGCGACCTGGCGGACGCCGGTCGAACTTACCGGCTCGCTCACTGGCGATCGCCACGTGGCCCGCTACGGACCCGATGGCCGCCTGTTCGTCACCTTCCGCGATACCACCCACGAAAGCCCCACCAAAGGCGATTGGGTCGCCTGGGTGGGCCGCTACGACGACATCCAGCGCGGCCGCGCCGGGCAATACCGCGTGCGCCTCATGGACAACACCAAGGGAGCCGATTGTTGCTATGCCGGGCTCGAAACGCTGCCCGATGGCGATTTTCTGGTAACGACCTACGGCCACTGGACCGAAGGCCAGCCCCCCTACGTCGCCAGCGTCCGTTTGAACCTCGCCGAACTCGACCGCCGGGCCCGCGTTCCCATCGACAACGCGCAGGTGCGCGTCGTGCATGCCTACAATACGCCGGGCCAGAAAAGCCGTCTGCACAAACATGACGTGAATCGCGTCATGGTTCACCTCGACGCCGGCCGCATGCGCCTTGCCTTTGAGAATGGACCAGCCAACGATGTACCCTTCCGCGCCGGGGAGGTCCGCTGGGATCCCAAAGGCGGCCTGCACACCAGCGAAAACACCGGCGGCACTTACTACCGCATCGTCGAAGTGGAACTGAAGAACCCAGGTTCCAGCAAACCGGCCGCACCCTTGTCCGACCCCGCCCATATGAAGGTGGAGATCGAGAACGATCAGGTGCGCATTCTGCGTGTCCGCTACGGACCGGGAGAAAGCGGGCCCGCCGTCTACGCCCTGCCGCGAGTCGTCATCTATCTCACCGATTGGAAGACGCCAGTTTCCTTCGCCCGCTCGGCCGACGTCGTGACGCCGCCGCCCGCCCGTTACACCGAAACCAACTCGGCCAACGAGCCGATGGAAGCCGTCGTGATCGAGATCAAATGATATCCTTGGGCTGAAATGACGGTTGCAACCTACACGTGGCGTGAAGTCGATCGCATGCTGGCCGAAGGCGACGTCAAAGGCAGGCTCACCAAGGCCGATCTGCCCACGCCCGCCCTCATCGTCGATCTGGACGCGCTCGAAGCGAATGCACAAAAGATGATCGCTTACGTCCATGGCACGGGCCGTGCGATCCGCCCGCACGCCAAGACGCACAAATGTCCCGAGATTGCCCGCTACCTGATCGCATCGGGCGCGGTGGGCGCCTGCGCCGCCAAGCTGAGCGAAGCCTGGGCGCTGGCCGAAGGCGGCGTCACCGGATTATTGGTCACCACCGCCGTCGTCGGAGCCCGCAAAATCGAGAGCGCCATCGACCTCGCCCGGCTGCGCCCGGAAACGATTTTCTGCGTCGATAGCGCACAGAACGCCGGCGACCTGAACGATGCCGCCGCCGCGGCGAAGCTTACCGTCAACGTCAACATCGATCTGTTCGTGGGCAACCGCACCGGCATTTTTCCCGGCGACCCGGCCGTCGCCCTCGCCGAAGCGATCGGCAAATTGCCCCATCTGCGCCTGGCCGGGTTGCAGGCCTACGCCGGGCACGCCTCGCACACCGTCGGCTTCGACAAGCGCCGCCAGGTTTCGCTCGACGCCATGACGCCCGCCGCCGATACGCGCCGCGCACTCGAAGCCAAGGGCATCGCGTGTCCCTTGCTCACCGGCGGATCCACCGGTACTTACAACATCGACACCGCCATCGATGGCCTCAACGAACTCCAGCCCGGCAGCTTCCTGTTCATGGATGTCGACTACAACCGCATCGGCTCCCAATCCGGCGACGAATTCTACGGTGACTTCCGCAACTCACTCTTCGTCCTGACCACTGTTGTAAGTAAGCCCAAGAAGGAACAGCCGGTGGTCGATGCCGGCCTCAAATCCTTCTCCACCGACAAGCCCTGGCCGCCGCGCTGGCGGGGAGGCGACGGCCTCATCTACAACTTCGCCGGCGACGAACACGGCCGCCTGATGCAGCCCGCCGTGCCCGTGGAGGTAGGCGACCGTCTGGAATTCGTCATCCCTCATTGCGACCCCACCGTCAACCTCTATGACCGCCTGTACGTACTGCGCGGAGACCAGGTGGAAGCCGTATGGCGTGTGGCCGGCCGCGGCAAGGCCCAATAATTATCCGCTGAAGGATGTATAATTCCATCAGCCAGAGGTCTACCCATGCACAGGCTCACCGTTTCGACCCTGTTCCTAGCCGCCGCCACGTTTGCGCAGAACGCACCCCAGCGGGAAGACATGTCGAACATGTCGAAAGACGCGCACGCGCCGCTGTTCCACACGCCGAAATCGGCCGGAAAGGGCATGGCCACCGATCGTCTGGCCGCCGCGCTGCCGCCTTCAAAATCCGCCTCGACCCCGGTACCACAGCGTAATTTCGTCGATAAGCACGTCTTCGGAAAGATGCGGCGCGACGGTGTGCCGCACGCTCCGCTCTCAACCGATCAGGAGTTTCTGCGCCGCGTCACGCTCGATCTCACGGGCCGCATTCCTTCCGCCACCGACGTGCGCGAGTTCCTCGCCGACCGCGCGCCGGACAAGCGCGCCAAACGGATCGCCAGCCTTCTCGCCACGCCCGCCTTCGCCGAAAAATGGGCCTATTTCTACATGGATCTGTTCCGCGCCAACGGCAAGATGATGCGCGGCGTGAACCTGTTCCATCAGATGTTCAAGGATTCCCTCGCCGCCGACCGGCCCTATGACGATCTCGCCCGCAGCCTCATCGCCGCCTCCGCCAAGAGCAACTACGTCGTCGCCGCCGCCAATCCCATCGTGCGCGAGCATGTCGAAGGCAAGCCCGGCGAAGCGTCGCACCCCGACGATCTCAGCAAGATCCATCAGATGGATACGCACGATGAGATCAGCATCCTGTTCGGCAAGGTGTTCCTCGGCATCAACCTTTCCTGCATCGCCTGCCATGACGGCAAATCGCATCTGGAGAAGGTGAACGTCTACCTGTCCACGCAGAAGCGCTCGGACTTTTTCCAGCAGGCCGCCTTCATGGGCAAAATGCGCTACATCCCGCACGTGGAATACAAAGAGGCCAAGATGGGCCACTTCACTGTCGACGACGGTGGCGCGGGATACGACAGCAAGGCCGACAGCATGCTCCGCATTAAAAGGATGGGCGGAGCGTCCAGTCCCAAGTTCATCCTGACCGATGAGACGCCGGCCACCGCTGGCGAGCCGCGCGAGGAACTGGCCCGTATGCTGACCGCGCATCCGCAGTTTGCCCGCGCCACCGTGAATATGTTCTGGGCGAAGCTGATGGGCGTCGGCATCGTCGATCCCTTCGATGAGTTCGATCTCGCCCGGCAGGATCCGCGCCAACTGCCCGCGGGATGGGACCTGCAGCCTTCCCATCCGGAATTGCTCGAGGACATGGCCACCTGGTTCCGCGGCAACAACTACAGCGTGCAGGGGCTGTTCTCGCTCATCTGCAACTCCAGCGCCTATCAGCTTTCCGCCCGTTTCCCGGGCGAATGGAACGAGGGCTATTCGAAATACTACGCCCGCAAGTTCGCTCGCATGCTGGGCGCCGAAGAACTGCATGACGCGATCGCCTTGGCGACGGACCGGCCGGGTAAATTCGGCGGCGCGCGCAAGCGGAAGCAGCCCGTGGCCGACGAAGCTCCCGCGGTGCCCACGGTGGGCATGGCGATGCAGGTGAGCGTCCCAACGGCGGGCGGGGAACTGAAGAGTTTTCTGCAGGCCTTCGGCCAAGCCAATCGCGGTACGCCGGCCAAGCCGTCGCAGCCTTCGCCGCTGCAGCCCATCATGCTGATGCGCTCCCCGGTGGTGAACGATCGCGTGCTGGCGGCGCAGGATAGCCGCGTGCAGCGCCTGCTCGATTCTTACCGCGACAACGGCAAGGTGGTCGACGAGATGTTCCTTTCCACCCTGGCCCGCGAGCCGATGCCGGAAGAGAAGTCGCTGGCTTTGACCGTGCTCGACAAGAACCGTGTGGAGGGTGCGCAGAACGTCCAGTGGGCCCTGCTCAACCTCGTCGAATTCCTCTACAACTTCTAAATAAGGATCTGGGCCATGCGAAACCCGAAGACGGTTGCCGATGTATTTCCCACGCGGCGGGAGCTTCTGAAGTTCGGCGGCCTTGGCCTCGTGGGCGCCTCGGTCGAATCGCTATGGCCGCTCAAGCTCAGCGCCGCTTCCACGGCCGCGAAAACGCAGCCTCGCGGCACCGCCCGCAACGTCGTGTTCTACGAAATCTCGGGCGCCATCAGCCACATCGACTCCTTCGACTTTAAGGACAACGCCGCCACACCCAAGGATTTCCAGGTATCGAAGCTCCCCACCGGCATTCACTTCCCGGTGAATTTCTTCCCGCGCATTACCAACATCATGGATCGCGTGGCAATTCAGCGATCCTTCGTGAGCCATGAGGAAGTGCACCTGCGCGGCCAATATTACGTGCAGGCGGGCCGCCCCCTGAACGTCGCCTTCGCCAAGGAGATTCCCTCGGTCGGCTCGGTGGTGGCGGCGGAACTCGAATCGCAGCGCCGCGACCGCGACACCTTCCCCACTTACGTTTCCTTCAGCCTCGAAACCAACCAGGTGGGCGCGCTCTCCACCGGCTTCCTGCCGCCGCAGTTTTCGGTGTTCGATCTGAATCCGGAACAGGCGCTCAAAGGCATGGCGCTCGATCAGAAAGCGGTAGAACTGATCGAAGAGCGCTGGCGTGTGCTGCAAGGACTCCGGGAACTGAGCCGCCCGCGCATGAGCGGCTTCGGCCGCCAGGTGGACGCCTACGAGGACTTTTCCAATACCGCCAAGCGCCTGCTCACCGATCCGCGCTGGCCCAAAGCGTTCCAGATCACCGAAGAGGATCGCAAGCGCTATGGCAACACCGCGCCGGGGCTTGGCTGCGCACTCGCCCGTAACGTGCTGCGCGAGGACGGCGGCACACGTTACGTGCACGTCTGCCAGCATGGATGGGATCATCACCGCCGCATCTGGGATCGCACCACCGAGGACAACCACTACAAGCTGATTTCCGAGTTCGATCCCGCGCTTGCCAGCCTCATCGAAGATCTCGCCGTCACACCCTCGAAAGCCACGCCCGGCAAGATGCTGCTCGACGAAACGCTGGTGGTGTTCATGAGCGAATTCGGCCGCACGCCCGGGCCGTTGAATTTCATTCTCGGCCGCGATCATCACAAGTACGTCTTCCCCGCCATGTTCGCCGGCGCCGGAATCAAGGGCGGCACCGTGCTCGGCGCCAGCGATTCGGAAGGCCGCAAGTGCGTCGATACGGGCTGGAACAGCAAGCAGCAGCCGCGGATTGAAAACGTGATGGCTACCATCTATTCCGCGCTCGGCATCGATTGGGCGAAAGAAGTGCACGGCCTTCCCTCCGGCCGCACCTATACGTATGTGGATGCGCTCGGGGCCAACGGCTTCATTCCCACCGGCGATCTCACCGGCATCTACGGCTGATGTGGGCCCTCGCGCTTCTAACCGCTGCCGCATGGGCCGCTGAACCGGGCATGGTCTTCATCCCCGGCGGCGAGTTTCAGCGCGGCCGTACTTACGATTGGGCCGACTACGATGTGAAGTATTATCCTTCCGCCCATCAGGACGACCGGCCCGTCCGCAAAATCGCCGTGGACCCGTTTTATCTCGACCAGTCCGAAGTCACCAACCAGCAGTACGCCGCCTTCACCAGAACCACCGGCCACCGCAAGCCTTATCACTGGCGCAAAGGCGAAATACCAGAAGGCAAGGCCGCGCATCCGGTGGCCAACGTCAGTTGGGACGACGCCGTGGCCTACTGCGAATCGCGCGCCAAGCGCCTTCCCACGGAAGCAGAATGGGAGCGTGCCGCGCGCGGGCTCGCCGAAGGCCGCATGTACCCTTGGGGCGATCGCAATCCCACCTCCAAGCACGCGCGCTTCAATTCCGATTCCACCGCTCCCGTCTGCACCACTGAGAAAAATTCCTTCGGCCTCTGCGACATGATCGGCAACGTATGGGAGTGGGCCTCCGACTGGTACGGACGCGGCTATTACGCCGAAGCGCCGGACCGCAACCCCACCGGGCCCGCCACGGGCATGTACCGCGTCCTGCGCGGCGGATCGTTCTTCGATGAGCCGCCGCTTTTCCTGAGCGTCGGCTACCGCAGTTGGGCACGGCCTCTCGAGCGCAGCGCCACCATCGGATTCCGCTGCGCGAAAGGGTTTCGCAAATGAGATGGTTCGCTTGTCTGACCATGGCGTGTGTGGCGTGGGCGCAGCCCCGTCCAGGTGCCGCTCCGAAAAATGAAGGCCGCGTCGGAGCGGGCGAAGGACCGGCCTGGTCTCCTCAAGGCGAGTTGTTCTTCTCCGGCGGCGGCAACATCTCCCGCCGCGATGCTTCGGGCAAAGTGGAAATATTCCGCTCCGCCCCCAATGGAGCCAACGGCTTGCTCTTTGACCGCCAGGGCCGCCTGGTTGCCTGCGAATCGCAAAACCGCCGCGTCACGCGCACCGAAGCCGACGGATCCATCACGGTCCTCGCGGATAACTACGAAGGCAAGAAATACAATTCGCCCAACGATCTGACCATCGACTCGAAAGGCCGCATCTACTTCACCGACCCGCGCTACGGCTCGCGCGCCGGCATGGAAACGATTGAAGCCGTTTATCGCATCGATGCACCCGGCCAGGTCGCGCGAGTCATCGGCGCAGAACTCGAACGTCCCAACGGCATCCTCGTCTCGCCCCGCGATGAATACCTCTACGTCGCCGACAACAACAACAACAAAACCGGCGGTGCAAGGAAGCTATACCGCTTTCGCCTGAAACACGACGGCTCGGTTGAGACCGGCAGCCGCAAGCTGATCTTCGACTGGCAGGATGGACGCGGTCCCGACGGCATGAAGATGGACCGGCGCGGCAACCTGTACGTCGCCGCCGGGCTCACCAAACCCCATCCGCCCTATGAGCCTTCGGAAAAGTTCAAGGGCGGCATCTACGTCTTCTCACCCGCCGGAAAGCAGATCGCATTCCTCGCCGTGCCCGTCGATGAAGTGACCAACTGCGGCTTCGGCGGCGTGGACTTGAAGACGCTCTACATTACGGCGGGTGGCACGCTGTGGAGCCTGCCCCTGGTCACGCCAGGCCGTGTGCCCTATAAGGTCTGGTAGGCTCACGATCCTTCGGCCGGCATCTGCGCTCCAGGCGTGTTGACGCTGACCTGACGCGCCCCCAATCGCTTCAACAGATTGACCGCTTCTGAAACGCGCGCCGGGTTTTCGAACCGCACCGATATCAGAACGCCGCCTTGCGTCAGAATCGCTTCATACGGATTCGCTCCGCGGTCGCCCAACAGAAATCCGGCCGTCGCACCAATGCCCGCCATGAGCACAGACCCGAGAGCGGCCCACATCCGGCCGATGGGCCAGCCGAGCATCCATCCCACGGCCGCGCCCACCACCAGACCGATAGCGGCTCCGGCAAACGATCGCTCCATCGTCTTGCGATTCTCTTTCGGATCGGCTGGCACCAGCCCCGAATTGTAGTCGTCGGCCGTGAATAGAGTGACTTCATCGAAGCCCACATCCTCCAGCGCCATGGCCGCCCTCTGCCCCGAGGGAAAATCCTGAAAAACACCGATTACCGGTGATTGAGTCATGGCTTTGATCTCCTCCGCAATTGCTCAAGCAGATTGCCTGCCATTACAATCCCGCCAATCAGTTACCTCCGGATGGCCCGTGAAATTCCGCGCGTAGTAGCATGTGGCATGGCACCTTTTCTCCGCGCGATCCCATTCGCGGCGGCCGCCGTCTTCTTCCTCACCCCCGTAGCCGCGGAACGGATTCAGTGGACCACCTCCCGTATTGCCGGGTCACCCGACCCGCCGTCTCCCTTTCATCTGGTGCGGGCCTTCCCATCGATCGAATTCAAAGAGCCCGTTTTCATCGCCCAGGAGCCCGCTTCCAGCCGCCTGTGGGTGGGCGAGTACGGCGGCCGCATCTACAGCTTCGAACCGCGCGATCCAGCCGGAACCAAACAATTGGTGCTCGATATCGAGCGCGGTCTCAGCGCCTTCTCGTTCCATCCCAAGTTCACGACGAACCGCCAGATTTTCGTCTTCAGCCATCTCGACCCCAAGATCAAGCGCGACGGCCAGATGACGCGCATCTTCCGCTATCGCATGGAGCCAACCGAGCCCAAAGCCATCGCCGGCTCCAGGGAGACGATCATCGAATGGACCGCCGGCGGCCACAACGGCGGCGAAGCCATCATCGGACCCGACGGCTATCTCTACATCTCCACTGGCGACGGCACTAGCGGCTCCGACAAGAACGAAACCGGGCAGGGTGTCAACGATCTGCTCGCGGTCATGATGCGCATCGATGTCGATCGTCCCGATACCGGCCGCCCCTACTCGATCCCGAAGGACAATCCTTTCGTCGATATGCCCGGTGCGCGGCCCGAGATCTGGTCCTACGGGTTCCGCAATCCCTGGCGCTTCAGCTTCGACCCGGTAACCGGCCGTCCCTGGGTCGGCGACGTGGGCCAGGACATTTGGGAAATGATCGAGCTTTCGAGCAAAGGCGCCAACCACGGCTGGAGCGTGATGGAAGGCTCCCATCCTTTCCACGCCAACGGCAAGCGCGGCCCCACGCCCATCGTGCCGCCCGTCATCGAGCATCACCACACCGTGTGCCGGTCGATCACCGGCGGGTATGTGTACCAGGGCTCGAAATTTCCCGAACTGCGCGGGGCTTATCTCTATGGCGATTACGAGTACGGCAAGATGTGGGCGCTGCGCTATGACGCGCGCAAGGCGAAGCTGACCTGGCACAAGGAAATCGTCGACTCCGCGGTAAAGATTTCGAGCTTCGGCGCGGCCACTGACGGCTCTTTCTATGCTCTCGATTACAACAACGGCCAGATCTTCGAGCTCGCGCGCCGTCCTCCTTCGGCGCGAACACCCGCTTTCCCGCGCAAACTATCCGAAACCGGATTGTTCGCCTCCGTCAGGGATCATCGCGTCGCCCCGGGCGTGATTCCTTACGACATCAATGCCGCGTTCTGGTCCGATGGCGCCCACAAGGAGCGCTTCTTCGCGCTGCCCGGCACCGCCGTCGTCGAAGCGAAAGAGAAAGGTGCCTGGGAGTTCGACGACGGCGCGGTCACCGTCAAATCCTTCACGCTCGACGTCGAGCCAGGCAAGCGCCGCCGCATCGAGACGCGCATCGTGGTGAAGCAGGAGAATCATTGGGTCGGCTATAGCTACGCCTGGAACGACGCTCAGACCGATGCCACATTGGTCGGCGCCAATGGCATGGATCGCACCTACACCATCAAGGAGAACGGCGGCACGCGCCGCCAGACGTGGCACTACCCCAGCCGCAACGAATGCATGTTCTGCCACTCGCGCGCGGCCGGCTTCGTCCTCGGCCTCAACACCCATCAGATGAATCGCGGCGATCAGATGCCATCGCTCGAACGCGCCGGCGTCTTGAAGAAACCGCTCGCCAAGCCCGCCAAGGACATGCCGTCCTTCCCCGATCCCTTCGACGGCAAAGCCCCCCTCGAAGCGCGGGTGAAGACGTACCTCGAAGTGAACTGCGCCATGTGCCATGTTTCCGATGGCGGCGGCAATTCGCCGATGGAACTCGGGTATGAGACGCCGTTGCACAAGGCGAAAATCGTCGGTGAGCGCCCTACGCACGACACCCTCGACATCGCCGATCCGCTGTTGATCGCACCGGGAGATCCCGCCCGCTCGGTCCTGCTGCAACGCATCGCCCGCCGCGGGACCAATCAGATGCCGCCCACCAGCACCAGCCTGGTCGATGAGCGCGGCAAGCAGTTGCTGATCGAGTGGATCAACACGATGAAGCGTTAGCATGGCATGAGACCCCAAATGAAGCGCCTCCTCGTCCCGATGACGCTCGCCTGCGCCGCACTCGCCTTCGCCGAAGACTATCCCATCGCACCGGACTCCCAAAAGCAGCCCGGCGTCCCGGCCGGCAAACTCACGCAACACACCTGGACCAGCAAGATCTTCCCCGGCACCGTGCGCGACTACTGGGTCTACGTCCCGGCGCAATACGACGCCGCCACCCCAGCCGCGATCCTCATCGTGCAGGATGGCGGCGGCTTCGTCTCCGAAAAGAGCCGCTGGCAGGCGCCCACCGTGCTCGACAATCTCATCCACCGCAAGGAAATGCCGGTGACCATCGGCATTTTCATCAACCCCGGTGTGCTGCCCGCACCAGGCGAAGGCAAGCAAGCCCGGTTCAACCGCAGCTTCGAATACGACGCCCTCGGCGACCGGTATGCCCGCTTCCTCATCGAAGAAATCCTGCCCGAAATCGGTAAGCAGTACAACCTCACCACCGATCCGAATCTCCGCGCCCTGGCGGGTTCGAGCTCCGGTGGAATCGCGGCCTTCACCGCCGCCTGGAACCGTCCCGATCAGTTCCGCCGCGTGTTGAGCTTCGTCGGTTCCTACGTGAATCTGCGCGGCGGCGAACTCTATTCCAGCCTCATTCGAAAAACCGAGCCCAAGCCGCTGCGCGTCTTTCTCCAGGACGGCAGCAAGGATCAGAACATCTATGCCGGCAATTGGTGGATCGCCAATCAGGACATGGCCTCAGCGCTTCAGTTCGCCGGTTATGAATCCACCTTCGTCGCCGGCACCGAAGGGCACAACGCGATCCATGGATCTTCCATCCTGCCGGACGCGCTGCGCTGGCTCTGGAAGGATTGGACCAGGCCCATCCGCGCCGGCCACACCGGCATCGACCGCCACGTCACCGCCATGCTCGATCCGTCAAGCGATTGGCAACTGGTGAGCGAAGGGCACAAATTCACCGAAGGCCCCGCCGTTGACCGGCAAGGCAACATCTTCTTCACCGACATCCCCAACAACCGCATCCATAAGATCGCGCCCGGCGGGACGGTGAGCGTGTTTAAAGAAGACACCGGCGCCGCCAATGGCCTGATGTTCGGACCCGACGGGCTGCTCTACGCCTGCCAGAACGGCCGCAAACGCATCGTCGCCTATTCCGCCGATGGCGGCGAAAAGGTGATCGCCGAGGACATCAACTCCAACGACCTCGTCATCACTTCCTCGGGCGGTATATACATCAGCGATCCCACCAACCGCAAAGTCTGGTATCTCGACGCCAATCGCAACAAACGCGCCGTGGTCGAGGAGGGCCTCGAATTTCCCAACGGCGTGATGCTCTCGCCCGATCAGTCGCTGCTCAACGTGGCTGATTCGCGCAGCCGCTGGATCTGGTCTTATCAGATCCAACCGGACGGATCGCTCGCCAACGGCCAGCCCTTTCATCGCCTGGAGACGTGGGACACCTCCGATGCTTCGAGCGCCGACGGCATGAAAGTCGATACCGAAGGCCATCTCTGGGTGGCAACCCGGATCGGTGTGCAGATCTGCGATCAGCCCGGCCGCGTAGTCGGCATAATCAACAAGCCGCAGCCCGGCCCACTTTCGAATCTCGTCTTCGCCGGTCCGGACCACGATTGGCTGTTCGTCACCGCCGGCGACAAAGTGTTCAAGCGCCACCTGCGGCGCAAAGGCGTCAACACCTGGGCTCCCTTGAAACCGCCGCAACCGCGGCTCTAAGCTCCGCGAAAAGGAACGATGATGAAGGCACTTCTCTTGCTACTGGCGGGCGCCGCGTGGGCGCAACAGCCGCGCACTCCCGCAATCCCTGACGATGTCGTCGCCGAGATGGACGTGGAATATTCCCGCGTCGGTGAGCGCATGGCGATGGATATCGTCCGCCCGCGCGCCAAGGGACCGCACCCCGCCGTGGTCGCCATTCATGGCGGCGGCTTCCGCCGCGGCTCTCGCACCAGCTACCTGCCTTTATGCATCAAGCTGGCGCAGCGCGGCTACGTCGCGGCCACCGTCAGCTATCGCTTCGCGCCGCGCCATCAGTTTCCCGCGCCCGTCGAAGATGTCAAGGCGGCCGTGCGTTTCCTGCGCGCCAACGCCGCCAAATACGATCTCGATCCCCTGGCGATCGGCACCACCGGCGGCTCCGCGGGCGGGCATCTGGCGTTGATGCTCGGCCTCACCGGCCCCATGAGGATCTTCGAAGGCAGTGGTCCGAATCTCGACCAGTCGAGCGAAGTGCAGGCCGTGGTCAACTACTACGGGCCCACCGATTTCACCCAATCCTACGGCAAGAGCGTCGATGCGGCGGAAGTGCTGCCTCTGTTTCTCGGCGGCGATCTGCTGCACAGCCGCAAGGCTCACGTGATGGCGAGCCCGATAAACTACGTCACGCCGCAGGCCGCGCCGACGCTCACCATTCACGGCACCGTGGACGCCTACGTCAACTACGAGCAGGCCACGTGGCTCACCGCGAAACTCATGTCGGCCGAAGTCCCCACGGAACTCGAAACGCTCTCCGGCGCCGGGCACGGCTTCAAGGGCGCCGACGCCGAACGCGCCGAAGCCCGCCTCTTCGCCTGGTTCGATAAGTATCTGAAGCCCGCCGCGCAAACCAAGATCCTCATCTCCGATCATGGCCCGAAAGGCGAAGTGGTCGCCATGCTTTGGCCTTCGGGCAGGGAATTGTGGACCCGCTCCAACTCCCGCGGTCACGACGTCCAACTGCTCGATAGCGGCAACGTGCTCTACACCGCCGGCGCGCAGCACAAAGTCGCCGAGTTCGACCCGCGCACCGGCAAGGAAGTATGGACCTGCTGTCAGGGCCTCGATCATCCGCTCGCCGCGCAGCGCCTGGCCAGCGGAAACACACTCATCGCCGACGCCAGGGCGGGCCGCGTCCTCGAAGTCGATTCCGCCGGCAAGACCGTGTGGGAATACAAAAGCGACGACATCCAGAACATGCGCATGCGCAACACCCAGCGCACGGCCAAGGGCACCACCTTAATCGCGGTGGAGGCCGTCGCCAAGCTCATCGAAGTCGACTCTTCCGGCAAGATCGTCTGGCAGTGGCAGGCGCCCAACGGCGACAAGCGGCGAATGTACATGGGCAAGCGCCTGAACAACGGCAACACGATGATGAGCATCTCCGACCCCGGTGAACTGGTGGAAGTAGACCCAAGCGGCAAAGTGGTGCGCAGCATCGCCGGCCAAAGCATGGACGTGCAGTTCGGCTGGGCCTCCGGATTCGACTGGCTGCCCAACGGCAACCTTATTATTTCCGACTACACCGGCCGCCGCCTGGTCGAAGTGGACGCCAAGGGCCGCGTCGTCAATGAACTGCGCCTGGGGCCCCGCACCGTGGCCACGGTGGTTTCCGCTGAAAAGTTATAGTAAAGGTTCTCGTGATGAATCGTAGAGACGCGTTCCGTGCCCTGATGGGCCTGGTAGCAGGGTCGCCCCTGATGGCCATGCCCGACGACGACGTGATGGGCCCCATCAACGTCCATGAATTTGAAGCCGTCGCCAAGAGCAAACTGCACAAGATGGCGTATGACTTCATCGCCGGCGGCGTGGAGGATGAGCTCACCCTGCAGGCCAATCGCGAAGCCTATAAACATTGGTTCCTGGTGCCGCGCGTCATGGTGGATGTGAAAGACATCGACACCTCCACCGAGTTGTTCGGCGTCAAGGTGCCAGCGCCAATTCTCGTCGCCCCCACCGGCGGCAAGAACCTGGTACTGCCCAACGCCGAATCGATCGTGGCCAAAGCCTGCGCCGCCTCCAAGACTCTGTTCTGCACCGGCAGCGGCGCCGAGCGTGCCATCGATGGGGCGGAATCCGTCCACTGGTGGAGCAACACCACCGGCCAGGCGACCAAGGAACAATCGGTCAACTACGCCAAACGCATCGAAGACCGCGGCGCCAAGGCCATCACGGTCACCGTCGACAATCAATATCAGTCCAATCGCGACCGCAACAACCGCAATCGCTTCGACTATGGCTATATGGCCACCGGCGTACCGCAGGACGCCACCACGCGTACGCCGCGCAATCCCGCCAAGGCCGCCATGTGGCTGCCGCACACGCCCAATCTCACCTGGGATTACGTGGGCTGGCTTCGCGGGGCCACCAATCTGCCCGTGCTGCTCAAGGGAGTGCTCGCGCAGGAGGATGCGGCGATGGCCGTGCAAAGCGGCGCCAGCGGCATCATTGTTTCCAATCACGGTGGACGTCAGCTCGATGGCGTCATCGCCACCATCGATGCGCTGCCCGGCGTCATGGAAGGCTCGGGCGGCAAGGTGCCGGTGCTGATGGATGGCGGCATCCGCCGCGGAAGCGACATTCTGAAAGCCCTCGCTCTTGGCGCCAAGGCCGTACTGGTGGGCCGCGCGCCGCTCTGGGGACTCGGCGCCTTCGGACAACCGGGCGTGGAGCGCGTGCTCTGGATGCTGGCAGCCGAACTCAAACTCTCCATGGCCCTCGCCGGCAAACCAAACCTCGCCTCCATCGACCGCCGGCTGGTGAGGCGCGCTTGATTTTGTGGCTTCTGGCCGCCGCGCTTTGGGCGCAGGAACAATGCGCGTCGTGCCACGCCGAACACGTCGAGGATTTCACGTCGCATAAGCACTCGGCGGCCAAGTTGAGCTGCGAAGTCTGCCACGGCGCCAGTGAGAAACATCGCAAGGCCGTCGGCAGTGCCTCGCCCGACAAGGTAGCCGCTCCCTCCGAAGTGCCCGCGCTCTGCGGCACCTGCCACACCGATGCCCTCAAAGCCTATGCCGCCAGCAAACACGGCCGGATCGTCGCCGCCGCCGGCAAGACGAAAGCCGCCAATTGCGGCAATTGCCACGGCGTGCACGCCCCGCGATGGGCCGCCGCCATGGAGCGCCAGTGCGCCCGCTGCCACGCGCAGTTGCCCGAATCCTGCAAAGCCAAGCCGTCTTCTTTGAACGCGCGGCTGGCCTGCGCCAGTTGTCACGATCCACACACGCTGGGAAAAAAACAATGAATATCGGAATGCTCGGCATCGGCCGCATGGGTTGGGTCCATGCGCTGCACCTCAAGGAACTCGAGCGCGAGGGCGCTTGCCGCCTGGCGGCCGTCATCGACTCCAATCCCAAAACGCTTGAGCGATTCAAAAGCGAAACGGGCTTCGGCGGCCAATGCTTCGAGTCGGTTGAACAATACATCGCCTCCGGCATTTCGAAAGTCACCATGGCCGCCACACCCACCGAACACCATCGCCACCATGCGATGACACTGGTGCGGGCCGGCCATCGTGTTCTCATCGAAAAACCTCTCACCGGTACGCTCGAAGGCGACCTGGAATGCTGCGCCGAGCTCGACCGATCCTATCCGAACGCGCTCATGCTCGCCTTCCAGCGCCGCTTCGATGCCGCGCTCGCTCATAGCGGCGATCTGGTCCGCCAGAACGCCATCGGCCGCATGTTCAAAATCTACTCGGCCCTCGAAGATTCGGGCCCGCCTCCGGACGGCTATCAGAGCGGAGGCATTCTACCCGACATGGCCGTGCACAACGTCGACGAGATCCTGTGGCTTGCCGGTGAAGCGCCGGACCGCGCCATGGCCGTAGGCTCGGTGCTGCACAACAAGCACATCGCTTCCTGCCAGGAAGATTTCGACGATGCCATGCTGTACATGTGGTTTGGAGACCGGCTGCTCGGCCAGGTGCAGGTGACGCGCAATCACGTCTCGGGCTACCGAGTGGAAACCTCCATCTACGGCGACCGGGGACAGATCCAGATCGGCCGCTTCTATCAACGGCCGCACGAGATCCTGGTCGAGGTGTATGGCAAGCGCGGCCAGGCCGAGCCCATCTCCCGCCAAGCGTTCCCCGGCGGCAGCGCGGGCGCGGGCTCACCGGAATTCGTCGAGCGCTTCGGTCCCGCCTACAAAGCCGAGGCCGCCGCGTTCCTTGAATGCTGCCGCAGCGGCGCTCCGTTCCCCACTTCACATGCCGACGGCCTGCGCGCGCAAAAAGTGATTGCCGCCGGCATGCGCGCCATACGCTCGAAAGACGACGGCTCTACAGTCGCATGTTGAGAATCGTGCTGCTCGTCATTTCCGCGCCGCTGCTTGAAGCGGAAGTGCGCGTCCGCGTTCTCGACGGCCAGCGCAATCCCATCCCATCGGCGCGGCTCGAAGTCCTCAGCCCTTCCGGAGCCGTGCTCTTCACCGGGTCAGAATCGATCCCCGAGGCGCCGCCCGGGTCGATGATTCGCATCTCCGCGCCCGGCTTTGCCGCCGCGCTGGCCGCTCCCGCCCCGGATCTTGAGATCGTTCTCGACCCCGTCCGCGCCGTCTCAAGCATAACGGTAACGGCTACGCCCGGCAGCGCCGAAGAACTCCACCTGCGTCCGGAAATCGTCGTCATCGGGGACCGGCCGGCCGGCTCCACCGTGGCCCATCAACTCGAAACCAAGCCGTCGGTGATGCTGCAACAGACCGGCCCCGGCCAGGTCTCGCCGTTCCTTCGTGGACTCACCGGCTATCAGGTGTTGAATCTCGTCGATGGAGTGCGCTTCAACAACTCCACCTTCCGCTCCGGGCCCAATCAGTACCTGGCCTACATCGAGCCGAGCCAGGCCGCCCACGTCGAAGCGATGCTCGGACCGAGTGGCACGCAGTACGGCTCCGACGGGCTCGGCGGCACCATCCAGGTGCTCACCGGACACCCGCGCTTCGGCCTCGACGGATGGCACGGCACGGCCGGGCTGTTCGGCCAGACCGCCGACCTTTCAAGCGGCGCCAACTTCAGTGTCAGCCGCGGCAATGAAAAAGTCTGGTTCCTCGCCGGGGCGGCGGGCCAGCGCCACAACGACCTTCGCGCGGGCCAGGGCGTCGATTCGCACAACGTGCTCACGCGCTTCTACGGACTCACGCCCAAAGCCGCCGCATCGTATCTTGGCTCCAGCCAGCCCGACACCGCCTACACCCAGGGCGGCGCGCACGGTAAACTCGCGCTGCGCCCGAGCGCCAATCAATCCATCACCGCGTGGTACCAGCGCGGCGAGGTTCATGGACTGCGCAACACCAAGGATCTGTGGGGCGGGCTCGGCCGCCTGCGATCTTCCCTCAGCCCGCAGATCCTCGATCTGTTCTATGCCCGCTACGAACGGCTGCGCCTCTGGGGGTTCGATTCCCTCAATGCCCGTTTCTCGGTCAATCGCCAGCAGGACGGGTCCGATCGCCAGGGATTACGTTCAACCGACGCCATCACCACCGAGTACAACGGCGTCACCGCCCGCGGCTACTCAGGGCAAGGCGTCTCGCACATCGGCTCGCACACTCTGTTGAGCCTCGGCGGCGAACTCTACGACGAGCGTGTGCGTTCCGCCCGCCTGACCAGTTCGTCCGCCGTGCGTCCGCTCTATCCGGACCGCTCGCAATACCGCATCGGCGGACTCTATCTGCAAGGCGCGACCGAGTTCGGCCGGCTGCGAGCCGGCTATGGCGTGCGCTATTCGCGCGTCGGCTATTCGAATCCCGCCAGCCCCGCGTGGAATACGCCGGCCTCCAACCAGTCGTTCCAGGACATCACCTGGCAGGCCAGTCTGCTCTATAAGCTGACGTCTTCGCTCAATCTGCACGCGCTCGCCGGCCGCGGTTTCCGCGCGCCCAATCTGAACGATCTCGGCGCCATCGGCCTGCAGGATCTGGGGTATGAGATTCCCGCACGGGAGGCGATTCCCGCGCAGGCGCTGCTCTCCGATTCCTCCGGCGAAGCCGCGGTCTCAAAGGGCGTGCCGCTTTCCACGCTCACCTTCGAGCGGCTGCGCAACCTCGAAGCGGGCCTTCGCTGGCAGAACAACCGCCATCGCGCGCGAGTCCAATTCTTCGACGCGCTGCTCGCCGACCCCATCGTCCGCCGCACGCTGCTGTTTCCTTCCACCGCCGTGCCTGCGTCGCTCGCCGGACTCACCCTCACACCGATCGTGCAAACCGCCGCGCAGCGGGCGCAAGGCGTCGTAGCCGTGGCGGGCCCCATCGACCCGCGCGCGCTCAAGGCTTTCGTCAACGACGGCCGCGCGCGCTATTGGGGCGTCGAAGCCGATTGGGAGTTCCGTCTCAATTCTCACTGGCTCTGGTCGTCGTCGTATTCGTTCCTGCTCGGCCGCGATCTCGACCCCAACCGCAACATCCGCCGCCTGCCGCCGCAGCACGGCGCCGTCCGCCTGCGCTACATCCGGTCGCGTTTCTGGGCCGAAGCGCAAGTGTTCGCCTCCGGAGCGCAAACCCGGCTCAGTGGAGGCGATCGCGACGACGAACGCATCGGCGCTTCCCGCCGCCGCCAGGACATCGCCGATTTCTACAACTCCGCCCGCGCCGCTCAAGTGCGTACCGGCGAGACTTTGCTTGAAATTCAGAATCGCGTTCTGCCGGGTCTGGCCGATTCGGTGCGCGTGACGCTGTACGACCGAACGCCCGGCTGGGTGTCGATCGATCTGCGCGCCGGCACGCCTATCACCGAAACTCTCAGTCTCGAAGCGGCCCTCACCAACATTGCCGATCGCAACTACCGCGTCCACGGTTCGGGCATCGATTCCCCCGGCCGTTCCGTGCACCTCGGTCTGCGCTGGAGTTTCTAGGCTTCCCCCCGTCGCCGGAGGTCTTGTATTACAATGAGTAATACGCAATGCCCATACGAACGGTCAGATTAGACGACGAAGCCGAAACCAATCTGCGGCAAATCCGTGAAGCTACGGGGCTGCCCATTTCAGAGGCTTTAAAGCAAGGGCTCCAGTCACTGAAACGGCAGATTCAGGATTCTTCTCCTCAAAGCCCCTATGACCTTTACCGGCAACTCGACCTCGGTCCCGGGGGATATGCCGCCGCCCCTTCTACCGAAAAGCGGCTCGGAGTGACGGCCGCGCTTCGAAAGAAGTTGCGGAAATGATTCTAGTAGACACAGGGCCTTTGATCGCCCTCTTCGATCCCAAGGACGAACACCATGACCGGTGCCGGAGGACTCTCAAGGAAATCCGTGAAGCTCTCTTTACCACGATCCCCGTGCTCGGCGAGGCGTTTCACATGCTCGGACCGGCCAGCATTGGCTCCAGCCGGCTGAGGGATTTTGTGGAACGCGGTGGAATGTCGGTGTGGTTTTTGGACCGGGCATGGTTAACTCGATCCTTCGAATTGATGGAGCAATACGCGGACCATCCCATGGATCTGGCCGATGCATCGCTTCTTGCAGCGGCCGAAGCGTTGCATACCCGGAAAATTTTCTCTATTGACCGGAATGACTTCGCGGCATATCGCGTGCGCCGGGGCCACCGCCTCTATCCGGTCGACCTGGTGTAGAAGCTATTGCTCTTCTTCGGCGGGAAGAAACACGGGCTCGAGACCATGCATCATCAACCGCGTATCGAGCGCCGTCTCCACCACTTCTCCCTCGGCGTCGGAAAGCCCGCCCGCGCGCTCTTCGATCTTGCGCAGCAGCTCCGGCATATCGCCGCGATGCAGCCGTTTGAGGGGCACGCATAGCGCGTAAGAGAACAGCGCGTCCAGGCGGAACTCCTCGTCCCCAAACAACTCCACCAGCTTTGGAGCTTCCCCCGCCAGTTCGCAATACCCAACGCCCTTGATCGCCTGGCGCCGGATGTCGACGTCGGCATCGGCAATGTGGCGCCGGAACCGGTCGGCATAGCGCGAATCCATGCTGCGCCACATGGCTTCAAGCGCGCGCGCCGTGGTGGCCGGGTTGGCGTAGAACTCATCGATGTACCGGCGCAGGTCCGGCATCTCTTTCGCCTTGGGAGCAAGCGCCAGCAGCGCGCCGCAGCGTTCCGGCACCGGCTTCGCCGCGTCGCCCAACGTCTTGCGCAGCAGGTCGTGGACGCGCGGCTCATCGGTCAGCCCCGATAGCGCCTCGCACGCCACCGCCCGCACGCCGACGTTCGGATCTTTTTCCGCCAGCGCGATCAAAATGTCCGCCGCCTCTTCGGGAACGTCGCGGTCGATGAAACTGGTGGCGGCGTCGGCGCGCAGCTCCGCGCTCGGGCAACGCAGAAACTCCAGCTTCTCTTCCACCGTCATCACTTCGAAGACCGGTTCGATATGCTCGGGATACAGATCCCACAGACTCACCGGATCGGGCGGTGCGTCGTCGGACGGCGAATCGAGCGCCGCCCGCGCCTCGGCCACTTCCCGCACCACCGCCGCCTCGTCGTCGCCCGCCGCTTCGGCGCTCTTGGCCAGCATTTCCAGAACCGGCTTCGCCGCCGGATCGCCATGAACGCCCATCAGAAACGCGGCGTCCCGCGCGTCGTGCTCGGCCCGCCCTTCGAGCACATCGAGAATCCGTGGATCGCGCAATCGGAACGCGGCCAGGACGAAAGCGACGTCGCCGCCCTCTTCCGGTCCCAGTTCTTCATAGAGGTCGAGCAGCGGAGCGATCGCCCCCGCGCCAATCCGCAGGAACGCGTGGATCAGCTCTTCCGGCGGATCCACCGGCTCCCGCCGCAGGAAGTCGATCAGGAAGGGAGGGGACTTGGGCGAAGCC
>CADEFT010000016.1:0-123675 GCA_902826685.1 uncultured Acidobacteriota bacterium | reverse complement strand
CCAGGTCTTCGTCCAGGTTGATGCGATCCTCCGCCCGGTGTTCCAGGCCAAAGCGCACCAGATCGTCCACCGCCGCCTCGCCGCGCTGCACGATCGAACGCAGCAGGCGTTGATCCAACCCCACCATGCCGCGCGCGGCGGCCCGCATCAAATCGTAAACGCTGGTCGAGTCGTACCGGTCGGCCGTGATTACCACTTCAGTAGGTGGCCCTTCCTCCGCTCGCGTCGTAACATTGCGCCGTCACGAACGAACAATCGGGGCTCGAAAGGAAATGCACCACGGCCGCGATCTCTTCCGTCGTGCCCGTGCGTCCCATGGGAATCCGAGCGGTCATGTAGGATACCTGCTCGTCGGTGAGCTGTTCCAGAATCTTGGTGCGAATCACGGCCGGCGATACCGCGTTCACGCAGATGCCGTCCTTCGCCGCTTCCTTGCCGAGCGATTTGGTCAACGCGATCACGCCCGCCTTGGTCGCCGAGTAGCCCGTCATATTCGGGTTGCCCTCTTTGCCCGCAATGGAGGCGATATTGACGATACGGCCGTACTTGCGGCCGCGCATGTGCGGAATCACCGCCCGGCAGCAATAGAACGGTCCGTTGAGATTGATCTCCACCACCCGCTGCCAGTCCTCGTCGGTCTGCTGCTCGATGGGAGCCGCCTTGCCGCCGATGCCCGCGTTGTTCACCAGAATGTCGATCCGTCCGGTCTTGGCCAGCACTTCCTCGAAGGCGCGATTCACATCGGCGCTATCGGTGATGTCGATGCGCAAAGGCATGGCCGAGCCGCCGATGGATTCCGCCACCGCCCGCGCACCGTCCAGATCCAGGTCCGCGATCACGGACGTCGCGCCGGCCTTCGCAAACCGGCGCGCGATCGCTTCTCCGATGCCGGTGGCCGCCCCCGTGACGACGGCCACCTGCCCGGTCAAATCGAAATAGCTCACTACTGTTCGCGCTCCACTTTTACCGCCACCTTCGCCGTCACATCCTTGTGCAGCTTGACCGGCACGGTGTAATCGCCCAGTTGCTTGATCGGCTCATCCAACTGGATCTTCTTCCGGTCGATCGAGTAGCCCGCCTTGGCGAGAGAATCGGCGATGTCCTGCGAAGTGACCGAACCGAACAATTGATCCTGCTCGCCGGCCTTCTGGCGGATGGTGATCGAGACGGTCTCGACCAGCTTGGCCAGATCGGCCGCTTCCGACGCCAGCTTGGCGTCCTTGCGCAGATGCGCCTGCCGCTCCTGCTCGATGATCTTCTTGTTGGCTTCGGTGGCCGCCACCGCCAGCTTCCGGGGCAGCAGGAAGTTGCGGGCGTAGCCGGCGGCCACCTTCACCACCTGGCCCCGGCTTCCCAGCTTATTGACGTCGTCTCTGAGAATGACTTCCATGATCTACTCCTTGGGCGGGGCCGGAGCCGCCGCCGGTTCCCGGTTCACTGGGGGAGCGCCCGCATCGGCCCTCGGCTCCCGCGGTTCTCTCGGCTCTCTCGGTTCCCTTGGTTCGCGCGGCTCACGCAGCGTGTAATCGCGGCCCGTTGCCGGATAGCCCGGCGTGGGCGCCAGCGGCGCCGTCGGAGAACCCGCAAACGGCAGCAGCGCGATGTTGCGCGCCTGCTTGATCGAATCGCTCAGGCGCCGCTGATGGGGCGCGCAGACGCCCGAAATGCGCCGCGGCACGATCTTGCCCCGCTCGCTGATGAACGCCGCCAGCAGGCGCACGTCCTTGTAGTTGATATCGTCGATCTTGTCGACGCAGAAACGGCAGACCTTCCGCCGCCGGAAGAACTGCTTCTTGCCGCCCGCGCCAAACGCCTTGTCGCCGCCCGTGGGCTTTTGCGACGCACTAACCGGTTTTCCACCCCTCATTTCAGCCATGGTGGTTCTCCTCTATGCTTTCTCGTCGCCGGCGCTTACCGGCTCGGCGGGGGCGGGCATTGCGGGCGCCGGTGCCGGCGCGGCCGGCATGGCGGGAATGACCGGTGCCGCAGGCGGCGAAGGAATGCTCAACTGCGGCTTGCGCGCCGCGCGCTTTTCGCGAATCTTCTTGCGCTTCTCCAGCCACTTGAGCTTCTCATCGATGCGCACGGTGATGTATTTCACCACCAGGTCGTTGACCCGCAGCCGGCGCTCGATTTCCTTCACCACTTCTGGCGAAGAGGAAAACTGCACCAGCACATAGTAGCCCTCGTTCAACTTGGCCAACCGGTAGGCGAACCGCCGGATGCCCCATTTCTCCACCTTGTCGATGGTGCCCGAAGCACCCGTCACCGTCGTCCGGATCTGCTCGATCGCGGCATCCGCCGCTTCCTCGCCCGCATCCGGCTTCAGGATGAATAACTCTTCGTAAATCCTCATACGTCCTCTTTCATTGAGCCTTCGGCGCGACGATTGTACTTCGTCATGGCCTTTTCGACGCCGATGGCAATTATGGATTCCACCGCCTCGCTTGCGTAGTCCAGCAGCGTATCCAGTTCCTGCCGCCATCCCTTTGGAAAAGGCGACAGCAGGAAGTCTTTTCCGCTCGAAAGCGGATGGCCCGGATGTACGCCGATCCGTACCCGGGGAAACTCCTCGGAACCCAGGCTGCCCACCAACGACTTCATACCGTTGTGACCGGCCGGTGAGCCTTTCGGCCGTACCCGCACCGACTGCCAGGGCAGATCCAAATCATCGTAAACCACCAGCAGACGATCGAGCGGCACCTGATGCTTCAACGCCAGCAGCCGCGCCGGCCCGCCGCTCAAATTCATGTAGGTTTGCGGCTTGGCCAGCATCACCTCGACACCGCCCACCTTGCCCGCGCCCACATACGCCTGCGAATCGGGCCGCGTGACGCGAATACCGTTGCGCTCCGCCACCCGGTCCACCACCAGGAACCCGGCGTTGTGCGGCGTGCCTTCGTATTCCGGGCCCGGATTCCCGAGTCCGATCACAAGCCAGCCGTCCGCCTCCATAGCCATCCGTTCCGGCAGCTACTTCTTCTTGGCGTCCTTGGCCGGAGCCTTGGCGTCCTTCGCAGGCGCCTTGGCGTCCTTGCCGGCGGCGCCTTCTTCTTCCTTCTTGCCCTTCTTGATCACTTCCGGTTCGGCCGGTCCGGCGGCGGCGGCATCGGCGGCGGGCTCTTCCGCCTTCAGACCCACCACGTGCGCAATGACCTGTTCGGCCTGGCCCACCAGCTTCATCGATCCGCTCAACGCCACCTGGCCCGCGCGCAGCGCTTCCCCCACCGAAAGCTCGGCGACGTTGGCCGTCAGGTGCTCCGGAATTTCGTCCGGCAAAACCTCGACCGCGATCTCGCGTGTGATCACTTCAAGCACGCCGCCCTGCAGCTTCACACCCTTGGGATCGCCGGTCAAATGCACCGGTATGTTCACCACCAGCGGCTTGGTGAGATCGATGCGCTTGAGGTCCACATGCAGCAGCGATTCCTTGATCGGGTCGCGCTGCGCGTCCACGATCATCACCGGCGTATTCTCCACGCCCTGCACATCGAGGTTGAAAATCGTGTTGCGCCCCGAAGCCGAACGCAGAATCTTGTCCACTTCCTTCGGACTCACGGTGACCGCCACCGCGTCCTTGCCCGCGCCATAAAGCACGGCCGGGCTCAAATGTTGCACGCGCTGGCGCCGTGCCTCGTTCTTGCCGCGCGACGAACGGGACTGCGCGGCGACGGTGATATCTTTACGCATATTTCCTCAAATCCGTGAAACTCATACGAACAGCTTGCTGACGCTGGTCTCTTCGTGAATCGATTCGATGGCGCGCGCAAGCAGCGGCGCCACCGATAGTACTTGAATTTTCTTGCAGGCCTTGGCCGGATCGCGCAACGGTATCGAGTTGCTGATCACCACTTCCCGCAGGTTCGATTCTTCGATGCGGCTGACGGCCGGGCCGGAGAACACGCCATGCGTGGCGCAGGCCGACACCGAGCGCGCACCCTGCTGCAGCAGCGCCTCGGCGCCCTTCACCAGCGTTCCAGCCGTGTCGATGATGTCGTCCACCATCAAGCAATTCCTGCCTTCCACATCGCCGATGATGTGCATCACCTCGGCGACATTGGCCTCTTCCCGCCTCTTGTCGATAATGGCCAGCGGCGCATTCAACCGTTTGGCGAACGCCCGCGCCCTCTCCACACCGCCCGCATCCGGCGAAACCACGGTCAGATCCGTCAGGTCCGCCTCGGTCCAGTAGTCGATCATCACCGGAGTCGCAAACAGGTGATCCACCGGTACGTCGAAGAATCCCTGGATCGGGGCCGCGTGCAGATCGAGCGCCAGAGTCCGGTCGGCTCCCACCGTTTCAATCAGGCTGGCTACCACCTTCGCCGAAATCGGTACGCGTGGCTTATCCTTCCGGTCCTGGCGGGCGTAACCATAATAGGGTAGCACTGCCGTGATGCGGTCTGCCGAGGCGCGCTTCAACGCGTCAATCATCAGCAGCAGTTCCATCAGATGCTTTTCCACAGGCGTGCAGGTGGGCTGCACCACGAAAACGTCCGCCCCTCTCACGTTTTCGAGAATCTGGACGTGAATCTCCCCGTCCAAAAAAGTTTTGACTTCCGCCTCGCCGAGCGGTGTGCCCAAATGCTGGCAGATCTCGCGAGCCAGTGCCGGGTTGGCGTTTCCCGTGAATACTTTCAGTCGATCGTAGCTCATCTTGCGTACCGGCTTTGGGGCGGCCATGTATCTTTCTGCACCATCTCCTCGAGGCCTCGTAATACGAGCGCCCGGTATCGGCGGCGGTTCAATGTCCGGAATACCGCCGCGTCAGGCAATCCCGCCGCCGCCTTCACCGCCGCTGCCCGGCTGGCGAAAAATCCGAACAAGGCAGACCCGCTTCCCGTCATCAGCGCCGGTCTCGCACCGGCACTCTTCAGCTTTCGCTTCCATTGCGCTAATCGCGGATGTCTTTGGAAAACGGACCCCTCGAAATCGTTCCGGCAAAACCGGGCCCAGTCGCAAAGATCGGACCGGTCTCCGGCGTCCCAGCCGGCGGACTGGAACTCATTAATTTTAAATGAATTTCGGATTACGGTCAAATCCCGGCCCAAATCTCGATAAGCCTCCGCCGTCGAGACGTGAATTCCAGGAGTGACCAGTACCCCCCAGGCCGGTTCCGGCTCCGGAAACGGGTACAGTTCCTCGCCGCGGCTCAACCCGAGCGCCGTACCGCCCAGCAGGAAAAACGGGACGTCGCTGCCAAGGCCTGCCGCCAGTTCCTTCAGCCGCGCCATCGGAATCGTCTTGCCCGCCAGCGCCGGCAGAACCAGCAGTACCGCCGCCGCATCCGTCGACCCGCCCCCAAGCCCGCCGCCCATCGGAATCCGTTTCTCCAGGCCGATGGTGACCTTCCCTTTGATCCCCAGTTCGCTCAATACCGCCTCGGCGGCGCGCCCCGCCAGGTTATTGGGAATCTCCAACCGGCAACGTACTTCCACTTCGGCCCTGGCGCCTCGCTCAAAACCCACGACCATCCGGTCGCCGATCGAGATCGTCTGGAAAATCGTGCGCAGCTCGTGAAACCCGTCCTCCCGTTTGTGCAGCACCTCCAGCGCCAGGTTGATTTTGGCGAAGGCGGGCACACGTACGGTTAACGGTTTCGTCACGGCTGGGAAGTCTATTCTAACGCACCGGATTTCCGTTTCTGCTCTATAGTTGAGAGGTGAGTGGCTTTCTTCGCCCTCCCGCCGTTATCGGGGCCGTCGCGCTCGCGGCGGTTACGGTGGGTGGTTGGACGCTGTGGCGCGCCCGCGCCGTGCTCGACCGTTCGGCCTCGCAGGTAAGCGACGCCTCCCAGTTACCTTTTGAAACCCGGCCGCTCTCCGCGGCTGCCCCAAGCGGTATCGAGCGCCTGCCCGCCGCCGCCTCCTTCCACGACGCGGCCTATTTCCAGGGCGCGCTTTGGATCGCCTCTTCGGGCGCCCTGTTTGAATACACTCCAGCAAGCGGCCTCATCGCGCGCTTTGAAGCCGGCGTTCAACTTCCGCCCGCGCCGCTCACCCGCCTCGCCGTCGCCCCCATCGAAGGCAGGCCACAACTGATCGCCGGGACGCAGGGCGAAGGCTGGCTGCTTTACGACGGCCACTCGCTGCGCCACGTCCGCCCGCTCAAGCCCGAACACCGTAAAGTGACCGCGCTTCTTCCCCTCTCAACCGGCGAGATTCTCATCGGCACCGAAAAGGCGGGCGTACTCGCCTGGTCCGGCGCCGCCCTGCGCGATTTCCAGCCAAACCTCGCCGTCACCGCCCTGGCCGGCACCTTCGACGATCTCTGGATCGGCACGCTCGGACAAGGAGCCATCCATCGCCGCGGCGGCCTCATCGAAGAAATCCGCGCGCCGTTACCCGACCCGCACGTCTTCTCCCTCGCCGTTGGCCCCGACCGCGCCGCCATCGGAACCTCTTCCGGCATCGCCGAGTTTCGCGGCGGCCGCTTCCACGGCACCATAGCCGATGGCGCCTTCGCCAAAGCTCTGCACTACGAGGGCAAGCGGCTGGTGATCGGAACCCTCGACGACGACGTCGAAGCCATCGTCGAAGCCCAGGGCCAAACCGTCACCGTGAAGCGCGGCGAGATCCGCATCGCCGGCAAACGCGAGATCGCCGCCGGGCCCGGTTTGCTCACCGATGGCAACATCGCCGCTCTCGCCGTCGAACCCGGCGGGCGCCTGTGGGTGGGATACTTCGACCGCGGCCTCGACCTCATCGACGGCACAACCTCCACCCACATCGAGGACGAACATCTGTTCTGTATCAACCGCATCGTGCCCACGCGCGACGGCGCCATCGTCGCCACCGCCAACGGCCTCGTCTTCGCCGATCGGGCAGGGAAGCCGCGCCAGGTGCTCGGCCGCCGCGATGGACTGCTGGCCGATCACGTCACCGACGTCTTAGTCGAACGGGGCCAGATCGCCGCCGCCACGCCCGCGGGCGTCACCTTCCTCGGCCCCTCGGGTCCCGAGAGCCTTTACGCCTTTCACGGTCTGGTCAACAACCACGTCTACAGCCTCGCTTCCTACAACGGCCAGTGGATCGCCGGAACCCTCGGCGGCGCGTCCTTCATCGACGGCCGCGTCGTGCGCGCCAGCTATACCACCGCCAACTCGCCGCTGCGTCATAACTGGATCAGCGCCCTCACCACCGCCGGCGATCGTCTCTATGCCGGAACCTACGGTGCCGGCGTCTACGTCTTCGACGGCATCCGTTGGGAGCCGTCGAGCCCATCCTTCGAAGTCAACCCCAACGCCATGGTCTCGACCGAAGCCGCCGTCTACGCCGGAACGCTCGGCCAGGGACTCGCCATCTTCGACCGCTCGAGCGGCCGATGGACGTTCGACACCGCGGGACTGCCCTCGCTCAACGTCACCGCCCTCGCCGCGCAGGCCGGGCAATTGTGGATCGGTACCGGCAACGGCCTGGTGCGGAGGAAGGTGCAATGAGACCGCTCTGCTTTGTTCTCCTCCCGGCCCTGCTATCGGGCGATGCGGGCGTCATCATTCCTTCCAACAGCCCTCAGCCCGATCCCAAAATTCTCTCGCTTGCCGAAATGGACATCGACGTTCAAATCGACAACCAGGTGGCGCGCGTCTCCATCCGCCAGATCTTTGAAAGCCACCGCCCGCAAATCCTCGAAGGCAAGTACTCCTTCGCCTTGCCCTCGCGAGCCCTTCTGTCGGCCTTCGCCGTCTGGGACGACGTGGTTCGAATTCCTGGCGTCATCCTCGAACGCCGCCGCGCCGCCGAAATTTACGACAGCCTGAAATGGCAGTCCATCGATCCGGGCCTTCTGCAGCAAGGCGATGGCGACGAGAATGCCGCCCGCCGCGCATCCACCTTCACCGCGCGCATCGTGCCCATTCCCGCCCACGGCACCAAGCGGCTGGAAATGGAATACCAGGAGCGAATACCGGTCGACCGGCTGGAATCGTTCTTCGCCATTCCCCTGCGTCCCGACGTCTACAATCTTCAACCGGCCGGCCGCCTGGGAATCCGTTTCGATATTCGTTCCCCTCACCCCATTGAGGACCTGAAGACGCTCAACAACGTCTATCCTCTAACGTTCCAGGAGCAAACGCCCAACCGCGTCCGCGCGTCCTATGAAGCGGCCCGCGTCAACCTCTCCGAGGACTTCGCCGTCAGTTGGAAACTCAACGCCCCGGCCCCCAAGCTGGAAATCCTCACCCACCGCCAGCCGGGCGAACCCGGTTTCTTCGAAGCGTCGCTTGTGACCGCGCCCGCGCCGGCCGCCACGGCCCCCCGCACCGTCATCGCCCTGTTCGATGCCTCGCTCTCCATGCAGTGGGAAAAACTCGAACGCAGCTATCAGGCGCTTGAGACGCTGCTGCGCGGCTTGCGCCCCGCCGACCGGTTCAATCTCATCGTGTTCAACGAAACGCCCGCTGCCGTCCACCCCGCCCCGGTTCCGGTCACACCCGCCGCCGTCGACCAGGCGCTCGCCGCCGTGAAGGAAACCAGCCTGCGCGGCGGTACCAACCTGCAGGCCGCGCTCGCCGAGGCGTTGAAACAGTCGGCGCCGGGCACGTACCTGGTCCTGCTTGGCGACGGTGGATCCACCCGCGGCCTCATCCATAACGGCAAGCTGGCCGCCTGGTACGAATCCGAATGGAAACAGAAGCGCCCTCATACCTACGTCTTCGGAGTGGGCGACGACGCCAACCTCCCGCTGCTTCAAATGCTGGCCCGGCAAAGTGGACTGCTCGAATGGGTGCGCTCCACCGAACCTATCGAATTCAAGCTGCGGGCCTTCCTTTCCAAGATCGGCGTCACGCCGCTCGAAGGCCTCACACTCCAGGCGCAGCCGGCCGCCAACTTCGATCTCGTCTATCCGCTCGAGGAAACCGTCTTCCCCGGCTCGCGCGGCGCCTGGATCGGCCAATACAAGCAGCCCGTCAACGCCACTTTCCGCGCCGCCGGCCAGACCGCGGCCCTGGCCTTACCCGCCCAATCCGCCGATCATCCGCATCTGCCGCGTACCTGGGCCAAGGCGCGCGTCGATGCGCTGCTCGAAAAAATCGAGCGCGACGGCGAGGACACCGCCACCATCGACGAGATCATCCGCCTGTCCCGCCGCTACACCTTCGTCACCCCTTACACCTCGTTCCTCGCCGCGCCGCGCGCCCTGCTGCGCCCCCGCCTCATCCGCCCCGGCGATCCGGTGCTGCGCGTCAAGACCGATGAGAGCATCGCCAGCGTCACCGCCGTCTTTCCCTTCGGCCTGGTCAAAAAATTGCGCTACCTGCCGGGCGAAGCCACCTGGCAGACGCGCTTCCTCGCTCCCTCCGATATGACCGACGGAACGTATCACGTACGCCTGCTGCTGCGCGATCGCCAGGGCCGCGTCTACCGCGAATCGAAGAGCTTCGTCATCGCCTCGAAGCCGCCCATCGTCCGCGTGCACCTGGCCCGCACGCAATACCGGCCGGGCGAGATCATCCCGCTCGACGTCAGCGCCTCCGCCACCACGCGCACCATCGTCGCCCGCCTCACCGGCGCCGCCCCGGTGGCTCTGCGCTGGAACGCGGATCGCAAACTCAACTCCGGCGCCATGCTGGTGCCCGCGCATCTGCCCGCGGGCCGCTACAAGCTCACCGTCACCGCCGAGGATTTCGCCCACAACATCGGCTCGCGGGAGGTGCCCATTGAGGTTCTCCCGTAAGCCCGCCGTCTTCTTCCTCGCGCTGGCCGCGCACGCCGAGCTCTCGTCCTGGGTTCGATTCACCGAACCGGCCACGCCGCTCGAACAGGCCTTCTTCCGCCAGATGCCGCTGCCCGGTGGAGCCGTCGTCCATCGCCGCCCACCCGGCGAGTCCGCCGCCGAACTCGGCAAGCTCATTGCCGCTCAACCCACAGAGGGCGATCTCTACGCCCTGCGCGCCCTCGAATCCGAACGCCTGCTCGATTTCCCCGCCGCCGAAGCCGACTGGAAGAAGAACGTGGAACTGGCGGGCGGCCTCGGCCTCGCCGATTACTACCACCGCCGTCTGCAACCAAACGACGAGATGCGAGCGCTTGAGGCCGCCGCCTCCACCAAAGCCGATTTCGAGCGCATGATCGATCTCGCCCGCGCGCAGCTTCTGCCGCCCGCTCGCGTGGAATCCGTCTATCGCCAATGGCGCGCCAAGCTGCCCGATTCCCACGAGCCCTACCAGAACGCCATCCGCTACCTTTCGAGGGTCCGGCAGTTTGACGGCGCGGCTTCCTGGATTGGCGATTATGAGCGCCGCTTCCCGGCCGCCACGGTGACCGTATTTGCCGCCCGCGCCAATCTCGAAAAGGCCAAAGGCAATCCGCGCGCCGCCATCGATCTCTATGACCGCGCCTTCGATCCGCTATGGACCGCGCCGCTGATGCAGGCTTACTTCGAGCTGCTGCGCGAAGCCCGCTCCACGCGCCAGTTCCTGGCCGCCGCGCGCAGCCAGGTGCAATCGAACCCCGCCGCGCTTGCGCCCGCCACCCGCGTCTATCACTACTACGCCCAGGAAGGGAATCCCGCCGCCGCCGCGCGCGCCCTCCACGAGTTTCAGCGCCGCAATCCCAACCCCGCGCCCGCCGACCTCACCACGCTCGCCAAGCTCTGGCGCCAGGCCAACAACGCCGGTGAATCCGCCCGCGCCTGGTATGCCCTCTACAAACTCGATGGCCGTGAGGAAGCGATGGCCGGCCTTATCGACTTGCTGCTCACCGGCCCGCACCGTTTGCCTCTGGGCTCCGGCGATCTCACGTTCTACCGGGACATCGCCACCGCCGACAGCGGCCCCGGTCTGCTCAACGCGATCCTCTCCCTGCTGCTCAACTCCTCCGACCCCGCCAGCCGTTTCGCCAACCTCGAACAATCCGCCGTCGCCTACTTCGAACACGCCCGCGCCGCGGAATTGCTGACGCTGTTCGACCGGCGCTACCCCAACTCAGACCGCCGTCCCGGCCTGCGGGCGCAATTGATTCAAGCCTACGGCGCGCACGGCGAAAGCGATGCCGTCATCAAGGCCGCCCGCGCCTATCTGGCCGCATTCCCCCAAGCCGCGCAGCGTACGCAGGTAACGCTCTCGATGGCCGACGCCTTCGCCGCCCGCAACCAGACCCGCGACGAATTCGCGGCTTACGATACGCTGCTGGCCGAACTCGCCGCCTCCACCCAGGGCGAGCCGCTCGGCCGCTCGCCCGAATACGCCCGCGTGCTCGACCGTTACACGGCGCGGCTGGTGGCGCTCAAACGCCCCAAGGACGGCCTCGTCCTGCTGCGGCGCGAAATCGGCCGCAACCCGCGCGACCCCGGCCTCTACGAACGCCTCGCCGCCTTCCTCGATCAAAACAAAATGGCCGCCGAAATCGAGCAGGTCTACAAGCTCGCCATCGCCCAGTTTCCCGAATCGGGCTGGCAGCAGAAGCTGGCCCGCTATTATCTGCGCCGCAAACAGATGGTGCAATTCCAGCAGCTCACCGGCGATGTCGTACGCGTCTTTTCGGGCACCGGCCTGGAAGCCTACTTCCGCGACGTCGTCGCCGCGCCCAATCTCGACGCCGCGCTTTACCGCCAGGTGAACCTCTACGCCAACCAGCGCTTCCCGCACAACCTCACCTTCGTACGCAACCTGCTCAACGCGTATCAGACACGCGGTACCGCCGATCCGGTGTCTTATGAGAACCTGCTGCGTCGGCATTGGTTCTATGACGAGGCGCTGCGTGCGCGCTTCTTCGAGCATCTTTCCCGGACGGGCAAACTCGCCCCCGAACTCGCCGCCTTGCGCCGCGAGACGAACCCGGCCGCCACGCGCATGCTGGCCGAAGCCGAAGCCTGGCGTTCTCACTTCGAAGCCGCCGCCGCGCCGCTCGGCAAGGTCTACGACGAAGCCCCGGGCGACCTCGAACTCGGCGCCCGCGCCACGTCGCTCCACCGCTCGCTCGCCCTGCCCACCGCCGCCGTTTACGCCAGGCGGCGAAACACGGCCGCCCCGCGCGACTGGTCCGCGCTCGCCACGCTCGGCGAGCTCGGCGACCGCGAAGCATTCCGCCGTATCGCCGCCATCGACCCCGGCCTGCCCGAGGGCTATCTCGAATCGGCCACGCTGCTGTGGGACTACTTCGACTACGACGCCGCGCTCGCCATGATCGCCCTCGCCCGCCAGGCCGCCACCATTCCTTCGCTATACGCCTATGAAGCCGGCGCCATCCACGAGAACAAGCGCGACTACACCCAAGCCACCGGCGAATACGTTCGCGGCGCGCTGGCCGAACCCGGCGGCACCGCGCAAGCCCGTCTGATAGCGCTTGCCCGCCGCCCGTCGTTGCGCCAGACCGTCGATACCGCCACCGCCGGGCTCGGCACCGAAGGACTTGCGCTCCGCACGGCCCTGCTCGAAGACCAGCAGCGCAAGGCCGATCTCGAAGCCCTGCTCGATCGCACCGCCCGCGAAGCGGCTTCCTTCGACCTGCTCACCCGTGTCCGCGATGAGAGCCGCCGCCTCGGCTTCCCCAACGTCGAGGAGCGCGCATTGCGCCGCGAGATCGAACTGACGACGGACCCGGTGGATAAGCTCCGCGCCCGCCTCAACCTCGCCCGTGTCCTCGAAAATCGCCAGGAGCTCACCCAAGCCGCGCAAACCATCGACGCGCTCTACCGCGAGAATCCGGCCGTCACCGGCATCATGCGCGCCGCCGTCGATTATCACTGGCGCAACGGCAACCAACCGCGCGCACTCGACATTCTTGCCGCCGCCATCCAAACCGCCCACGCCTCGCTCAAACCCGCTCTAACGTTCGAATTCGCGCGTAAAGCCACCGCCGCCGCCCGCTACACCGACGCCCGCCGCTCGCTTGAGACCCTGCTCGCCTCGGACCCCCACAATGCCGCCTATACCGGAGCCATGGCCGAGACCTGGGCCCGCGAAGGCAATGAACCCGCGCTCCAGACCTTCTACGAAAACCGCCTCCGCTCGGCCCCCCGCGAGCAGGTGCCCGCATTGCGCCGCGCTCTTGCCGGGGTTCTCGCCCGAAACAACAACCACTCCGCCGCCCTCGACCAGTACATCGAGGTGCTCAATCGCTATCCCGAAGACGGCGCGCTGGCAAACGAAGTCGCCGCCTTCGCCCGCCGCCACAACCTGCAGTCCCGCCTCACCGGTTACTACCAAAAACTCACCACCGAATCGCCCAAGGACTACCGCTACCACGCCGTCCTCGCGCGCCTGCAAACCGCACTGGAGGGTTACCCCGCCGCCATCGCCGCCTACACCAGGGCTTCCGAGGTCCGGCCGGATCGTACCGATCTACTCGAAGCCCGCGCCACTCTCGAAGAGCGCCTGCTGCGCTTTGACGAAGCCGCGGCGTCTTTCGCGAAGCTCTATGAACTCACCTACCGCAGCTCGGTCTGGATGGATCGCGTAGCCGAGGTCCGTGCCCGCCAGCGCCGCCCCGGCGATGCCGTCGCCGCTTTGCGCCAGGCCCACCCCGATACCGCCGGCGGCAATTTCGAAATCGCGAGCCGCCTGGAATCCTGGAACTTGCTCGATCAGGCCCGTACCTTCGCCGAACGCGCCGCCACTGTGGCCGGTCCCAATGAAGTCTACGCCCGCATCCTCGCCCGCCAGCGCCAGTATTCGACGGTGACGGATGCCAGGTTGCTTCCCGCCATCGCCGATGTGGCACGAGCCGAATACACGCTTGAAGAGAAGCGCCAGTTGGGAGCCTACTTCGATCGCCTGAACGCGCCCGCCGAAACCGGCCGCCGCGCCAACATGCCCGCCTGGGAGGCTTCGAAACTCCATCGCGACATGATGGCCAGGCCCGGGCCCGAAATGCAGGGCGGCCAGCAGCGCCTCATCGAACTGCAGCGGCACCGCCTGGCCTTCCGCGAACTCGGCGCGCAACTGGAGGCTTACTGGAAGGTCTACCCGCCGCAGGACGAGAAACCGGCCATCCTCGGCGCGGCGGCCGAAGCCTATCGCACCTCGGGCGACGAGGCGGCCGAGCTCCGCGTCCGCGCCCTTGTCCCGCCGGATCGCCGCTATTACGAACTGCTCGCCGCGCGTGATCCCAAGGCACTCATCGCGCAGGATAGCGACGATGCCATCAATGCCGCCATCGAAGCGCGCAAAGCCGATACCGCCCTCGCCGCCGTCGCCGCCCGCCGCAACGTTCCCCCCGCCTGGACCAGAACCTACACAGCATTGCTGGGCGTCTATTTCGACCTCCGCACGCCGGCCATCGCCGATGCCTTCAACGCCGCCCTCGGCCCGATGCGCCTCGCCGACCGCATTGGCAAACCCACCGATCGCGGCCAACAGCTCGCCGGATCGGATTGGTTCTACCTCGCCGCGCGCTACGGCGAGTACGCCAACTCACCCGGCTTCCGCCCCGCACCGGTCGAAGAGTCGCCCGCGGACGCCGATCTCTACTTCGATCTCGGCGAACACGAACTCGCCCTGCAACTCGATCCTCAACACATCGGAGCGCTCACCGCCCTCGGCCGCTGGAAGCTGGCTCTTGAAGCCGTGATCGAACAGGCGCAATCGCGGCGTCCGTCCTACTCGCTCGGCGAGGAACTGAACGCCATTCTGAAATCGGCGCGCGGCGTCCCGGCCGAATCCGAACGGGCCGTGGTGGCGCTGCTGCGCCGGGGCATCGGTGGCGAAGCGTTCATGAGGACCTACGCGCAAGCTTCGTCAAGCCCGGAGGGAGCCATCCTCGCTTTGAGCCGCCAGATTCCCAACCCCGCGGGCTTCCTCGGCGAAGCCGTACTCTACCAGTGGCTGACAGCCGCTCAGCGCGATGCGATTTTCCCGCGTCTGCTCGAGGTCACAAACCTCGACGACCGCTCCGGCCGTCTCCAGCAGTGGATCGAGTTGCTCCTCGAATCGAACCAGCCGGCGCGCGCCCGCACCGTCATCGCCTCGCTCACGCCCACCGATCGCGACCGGCTTTCCTATTTTTTGCCAAAGGCTGAAATCCTGCTCGCGGCCCGGTCGGGCGGCCTCGAAGCCCGATTGGCAAATTGGGGAACCGAACCCACCGATCCTCTGCGCGATGCCGCCGTCGAACTGCGAAAAGCGGGTGACCAGGCGAGCGCCAGGCGTCTGCTGCGCTTCGTCTATGAGCGCGATCTCTCCGAAGGAAACAGGCAGGCGCCTTCCTTCCTCGGCCTGGCGGAAGTCCTGATTGAAGAGAACGATACTCCCGGCGCGGTCCGTCTTTTGCGCCGCATGACGCTGGTGACCGATCCGCCTTTTGCCAACCACGTAAGCGCCGCCCGCCTGCTGGAACGACACGGCAAGACCCAGGAAGCGGCCGCATTTTACGACGAAGCCGCGAAAGCCACGCCCTGGAACCGGGATGCGCGTCCGCTGCCAAGGCGCACCCCGCCCGCCACGCTGCAAGCCGCCGAAACCGCAGTGCGCAACGATCCCACCGATGGCTCCCTCAAGATCGACGTCTTCCGGCTCGCCCGCGCCGCCGCCCGCCATCAACTGGCCGTCGCCGCGCTCACCGCTGACGGCGTTCCTGCCAATCACGGCCTCGAAAAGGAATTAGCCGATTCCTACGCGAAACTCGGCCAGTTCGACCGCGCCGTGGCGCTGGTGCCGGACAACGCCGCCTGGCGCTCCGCCATGGAGCGCCGCCGCCAAAACCTCGAACACGCACCGGTAGTCTCAAAGAATCTCAAGCAGGACCGAATCGTCCGGAGGGCCCAATGAAACGGATCCTGCCGCTCGCCGCCATTGCCGCGGGCCTGTGGCTCGCGGCGCAGACCGCCAGCACACCGCGCCCGCTGAACGAGCTGGTGCCTGCCGGCGCGATGGTCTATCTCGAAGCGAAGAACTTCCAATCCCTGGTCTCCGCCGGGAAAACGTCTCCGGAGAAAGCATCGTGGCTTGGAAGCGCCAACTACCAGGTCTTCTCGCGCTCGCTTCTGTATGGCCGGCTGGAAGGCGTTTTCCAGGAATACGCTACCGGCATCGGCGTCGCTCCGAATCTCGATCTGCTGTCTTCTGTCGCCGGCACTGAAACCGCCCTTGCCGTTTACGACATCAACCGCATCGAGTTCCTGTATCTCACGCGCCTCCCATCGGCCCGCGCCATGGAGAGCCTGCTCTGGAGCGCGCGCGCGCAATTCACCGCCCGCAACGCCGCCGGCCAGGCCTACTACGCCAAAACGGATCCGCAATCGAAGCGCACCGCCTGCTTCGCCGTTTCCGGCGACTGGCTCCTGGTCGCCACCAAAGAGGACGCCCTGACCGGCGCTCTGAGCCTGCTGACTGGCGGCAACGCCGTTCCCGTCCGCCGCGAAGCCTGGTTCGACGCCGCCCTGCGCGCCGCCCCACAGGCAGGCGAATTGCGCATGGTGATGAACATGCCGCGTCTCGCTTCCGCCGCCGCCTTCCGGTCCTATTGGATCCAGCGCAACGGCCCGGAGCTGCGGCAGTACAGCGCCGCCATCAGCGATCTGCAACGTTCCGCCGCCGGGTACCGGGAAGACCGCGTACTGTTGCGCCCCGAAGCCGCTCCCGCCCCCGACGCCACCGCCGTAGCCTCTCTATCGGTTCTCGCCCCGCCAGGCGCCGGCCTTTATCGGATCTGGGCCCAACCGCCGGCCGCCGCCGTGGCGCAGATGGTTCGCCGGAAAATCACCGGCCGCGGACCGGCCGCCGCCACCGGATCGAAAACCGCTCCTGGCGTCAGCCTCGACGCCGCCCTCACCGGAACCGAGTCCGACCTCGAATCCCGCCTCGACGAAGCGCCCTATGATTTCTCCGGCGCGCCTTCCAGCCGCTTGGCCGAATTCGCCGCCGCCAATCCGGCCCGCGCCATGCTTTATGTACAGTCCAGCCGCCTGCTGAGCGACGGCGTCTTCATCGGCAATGACTCCGCCGTCGTCATCGAAGCCACCAACGATTGGACCAGCCCGCCGGCTCTCGACGAGAGCTTCACCGCCGTCCGCGGCAAGCGTCTCTACGTTGCCACGCGGCGGGAACTGCTCGACGAGTTACTCGCCCGCTCCGCCGGTCCCGCCATCGACGCCACCTACGCCGCCGCCATCCGCCTCAACGCCGAAGCCCCGCGATTCCAGCAGTTGACGCGCATGATCGAACGCTCCGATCCCAACATCTCCGCCAGCGCCGAGCCGCGCTTTTTTTCGGAGAATCTCTCCAGCCTCGCCGCCACCTGGAAGCGCCTTCAATCGGTCGAGATCCGCGAAACCGATTCCGGTAACCTCGTGAAGCAGACGGTCGCCTACCGGCTCGCGCCATGATCGTCTTCTTCCTTTTGATGGATCTCCAGACGGGCGCCATCGTCCGCTCGAACTGGCCCGATGCCTCGAAACCAGTGCCCACCGGATCGCTGGTGAAGCCTTTCCTGGCCCTCGCCTACGCGCAGCGGCACGGCTTTGAATACCCGGTTCTCGACTGCCGCCGCTGCTGGTCCGGCCGTGTCCACGGGCGCCTGGGAATCGAGCAAGCGTTGGCGCACTCCTGCAATTCCTACTTCACCCAACTGGCGAACGGACTTGCGCCTTCGGGCATCGGCGCCCGCTTCGGAGTTCCGGAACCGGTTGAGAATTGGCACGCCGCGCCCACGGCGGTTCTGAAGGCATACATCGAACTCGCCGCGCGCTCGGGCGAACCTGGCGTCGCGCCTATCCTCGAGGGACTGCGCCGGTCCGCGCGCGAAGGAACGGGGAAGGGCATCGCCCTTGACGGTGCGCTGGTCAAAACCGGTACCGCTTCCTGCCGCCACGCCAAGCGCGCGCCAGGCGACGGTTACGCCGTCGCTTTAACGCGACGCCACGCGATTCTCGTGCAGGTTCACTCGCGCCCGGGAGCCGTGGCCGCCGCCGAAGCCGGCAGGCTGCTCGCCGGCTTGCCATAAACTTCCATCCAATCCTTTGCGGCGCCAAACATTCGCCTGGACTATACGTTGAAGTGCTACGTTCCGGCGACGGGCGGAACGTCGAGTGAGACGGGAGGAGGGTAGGAAGTTTTGGGTATGAGGTCTCTCAGAGATCGAAGGAAGATGAATATCCGGGTGGTGCCAGCGTTCGGGGGATCCACGAACAGCAGCCGCAGCCGCACACGAGACATATGTCGGGCGCTATGAGAGTGGATGATCTCATGGTCCATGCCCACCGTAACTCTACACAGCGCCACTTTGCGGGTTCTTTCCGACACGGCTGCTGCTTTCTAGAGGAAGAGCCCGGCTTATAGCACACTGCTATAATCGGGGAGTGCGGTTCATCAGCCATCGAAATCTGATCCTTGCCGCCCGGCGGCATCCGCGCTCTATTGGCAGTGTCGAGCGCTGGCATGACCTCATCGTCGAGGTGGAATGCCGTAGTCTCGCGGGTTTGCGAAAAACATTCCCGTCCGCGGACCAAGTGGGCAACACGCTGATCTTCAATATTGCCGGCAACGCCTACCGGCTTGCCTGCTGCGTCGATTGGATCGCCCAACGACTCTTCTTCCGCGTACTACTAACCCATGCCGAGTATGACCGGACGAACTTGGAGGCCTTATGCCCGTAACTGTGGATGAAAAAAAATATGGCAAACTCCTAGCCAAGCATTTACCAAGCGTCATTGAGACGCAGCAAGAACACGAGCGGCTTGCGGGCGTGTTAATGCGGTTGACAATTCCGGCTCGGCACTTGTCGCCCGAGGAGGAACGAATCGCCGCGTTGCTGGGGCATTTGGTGGATAGCTATGAACAGCGAAGCGCTCAAGCGAACGCCCGGCGATTCTCGCCCGTGGAGCGGCTGGAGTTTTTGATGGAAGAGCATAGTCTGCGGCAAAGCGATTTGGCGGCGCTGCTCGGCGGTCAGCCAGTGGTCTCCGCTGTACTGGCGGGCAAGAGGCGGATCAATCTGGATCAAGCACGGAGACTGGCCGAGCGCTTTGGGCTCCCGTTTGCGGTTTTCCTGGATGCGTGAGCCTGCTGGGAAGGGCAAATGCCAGGTTGAACGGCTTCGCCATAGACACCGGCCGCACGCATTCCGACACACACGTCCACGATTCGCGCGATGGCGGCGATCTCTACCGCGTGCTGCGTGAGGAAGTAATTCCATTGTTTTATCAACGCGACCGCGACGGCCTGCCTCGCGAATGGATGCGCCGCATGAAGCGCACGATTCGCTTGTTGAGCTGGCGCTTTAACGCCGATCGGATGGTGACGGACCTGGCGACGGGTACTCGCGCCCAACGGCCGTAGCCGGTAAGCTGCTCGCCGGCTTTCCATAAACTTCCATCCAATCCACCCGCGAACAGGCATCCGAGTTGCCGCCGCTCATCAGATCCGTAAAGCCAATCTCTTCCACACGCGACAGATCCGGCTTATCCACCCACGCCCCCTCGGTCACCGCCGCCGCATTCAACTTCCGCCAGCGCACACCGGCCAGGATGAACTCCACCTCCCGCCAATCCACCGACGGCCCATCGGAGGCATCGCTCACCAGCCACTGTCCGCCCGCCAGTTTCAAAACCACACGCAACTCGCGGAACCCCGCCTGTTTCGACCGCCACCGCACTCTCGACCGGCCCGTCAAATCCACCAGGTGTTCGCGATGGCGCAGCGTCACCATCCAGTTCCCGTTCGCCGTACCCGACCAGACATAGTAAGGATCGTCCACCGGCTTGTCGTGATGGCTCTTCTTGACGCCTGCCTTGCCAGGCCCGTAGACGTTAAGAATCACCGCCTTGTTGGCGACGTGCTCCTGCGTGATCGGCGTCGCGGCGGGTGTTTCGGTGAAATCCTCGCGAAACAAAAGGCCAAGTAATAGCAGGTTCATCTACTACAATGTAATCCAGAACCATGCAGCGGATTTTGGCCCTGTTTCTGATCCTGGCGCCGGCGTTTGCGCAGACCGTTTTCAACAAACAGAAGATGGAAGCCTACATCCGTCATCAGTTCATGCTGCCGCCAACGCTCAAGGTGATCGCCTCCGATCCCAGGCCTTCCGACGTGCCCGGGCTGCTCCTGGTCGAGGTCACCGTAACCGATGGCGCCGCCACCAACCAGAAGGTGCCCTTCTACGTCGCCCAGGACGGCTCGAAGTTCATCCAAGGCAAGTCCTTCGATATCCGCGAAGCTCCGTTCACCGAAGAGCTGAAGCATCTGAAACCGGATGGCGCCGCCATCGCCGGACCCGCTTCCGCACCCGTCTCGATCTACGTGTTCAGCGACTTCCAGTGCCAGTTCTGCAAGGAGGAGGCCAAGGTCCTGCGCGCCAACCTGGGCACCGCCTACCCCAAGCAAGTCCGTCTCATCTTCAAGGATTTTCCCCTCGAACAGATTCATCCCTGGGCGATGGCGGCCTCCATCGCCGGCCGCTGCATCGCCAACATGAACGGTGAAAATTTCTGGCGCTACCACGATTGGATCTTCGATCAGCAGGCCAACCTCACGGCCGAAAACCTGAAACCCAAAATTACGGAATTCGCCAATTCCACAGGCATCGATTCCATGATGCTCGGCCAGTGCATGGACACCAAGGCCACCGCCAAAGAGGTGGCACAAAGCATGGCCGAGGCCCGCGCCCTGAACGTCGATCGCACGCCCACCCTGTTCCTCAACGGCCGCCGCATTACCGGCAACGTACCGTGGGAACAGCTAAAAGGTATCATCGACTATGAGATCGAACATGCCCGGAAGAACCCCGTCGCGCCAAAGAAAGACGAGCTCTGCTGCGAAGTAAAACTTCCCATCCCGTTTGCGAAGTGAACCCATGCGATTTTTACTGCTGAACTTCATTGGGGCCGGCATTGGACTGGCGGCCGGTTTTCCGGCCAACTCCTACCTGGAACACGTCAAGTATCTCGCCAGCGGCGATCTCAAAGGCCGCGGCACCGGCACCAAGGGACTCGATAAGGCCGCGGGCTACATCGCCCGCCAGTTTAAAGAGGCAGGATTAAAAGTCCTCCCCGCCGCCGAAGGGTATTTCCAGTGGTTCGATGTCACCGTGCGCGCCGAGATGGGGCCCGCCAACAGCCTCGGCTACCGGCAGGATTCCAAAATCGTGAACCTCAAGCGCGGCGAGGATTTCCTGCCATTCAATTTCTCCGCCACTGCGAAGGTGGCCGGCTGCCCGCTGGTCTTTGCCGGCTATGGCATCACCGCCAAGGAATACAACTACGACGACTACGCCCATCTCGACGTCAAGGACAAGTGCGTGCTGATTCTCCGCTACGAGCCGCAGGAGTTCGACGAGAAAAGCGTGTTCTCCGCCAAAAGCTATACCGAACACGCCCAGCTTCCCAAGAAAGCGTTCAACGCCCGCACCCATGGAGCCCGCGCCGTGATCCTGGTGAACAACATGGCCGTGCGCCCGAGCGAGACCGACAAGCTCGAAAAATTCGGCACCACCAACGGGCCGGCCAACTCGGGCATCGCTTTCGTGCAGATGAAGTATGAGATCGCCGAACGCTGGTTCCAGGCCGCCGGTAAGAATTTGAAGGAGACCGTCGAGGCCATCGACAAAGACCTGCAGCCCCGGTCGTTCGCCTTCGCCGATACGTTCCAGGCGCGCGTCGATACCGAAGTACGCAACGTATCCAAGCGCGTGCGCAACGTCGTTGGCTACCTGCCGGGCGAAAGCGACGAATACATCGTGATCGGAGCCCACTACGATCACCTGGGCTTGGGCGATCAGCATTCCCTCGCGCCCTCCCAGATCGGCAAGCCGCATTTCGGCGCCGACGACAACGCCAGCGGCACGGCGGGCGTCATCGAGCTAGCCAAGCACTTTGGGGCGGGGCCGAAACCGAAGCGCGGGATTCTGTTTCTCGCTTTTGCGGGCGAGGAGTTGGGCCTGCTGGGATCGAGCTTTTACGTCGGCCAGCCGCTGCTGCCGCTTGAAAAGGCCGCCGCCATGATCAATATGGATATGATCGGCCGCGTGCAGAACAACAAGGTTTACGTTGGCGGCTCGGGCACCGGCTCCAGTTTGCAGAAGACGCTCGATGCGGCGGCCAAGCAGGTGGACCTGAAGATGGATGCCGCGGAAAAGAGCGGCTACGGCTCTTCCGATCACACCTCGTTTACCTCCAAGCAGGTGCCCGTCCTGTTCTTCTTCAGCGGCCTGCATGCCGACTATCATAAGCCCAGCGATACCTGGGAAAAGATCGATGCCGAAGGCGCCACCAAGGTCCTGCGGCTGATCGCCGCCGTCACCGATTCCCTCGCCGCCGCCCCGGAGCGTCCGGCTTACGTGAAGGTGGAGCCTCCCAAAATGCATTCGGCCGGAGCCGCCGGCGGAGGCTACGGCCCCTACTTCGGCAGCATCCCCGATTTCGCCGAGATCCCCAACGGCGTGAAGTTTTCCGATGTGCGCGCCGGTTCCCCAGCCGCCAAAGCGGGTTTGAAGGGCGGGGATATCCTGGTGGAGTTCGACGGCAAGGCGATTCAAAATCTTTACGACTACACGTATGCGCTGCGGGCGAAAAAACCCGGCGATGTGGTGGAAGTAAAGGTGTTGCGCGCCGGCCAGCCCGTCGCTGCCAAGGTGGAACTCACGGAGCGAAAGTAAGTGTCTGGCGCTAATCTTTTCCGCCCGCGAGCCGATGTTAACAGGGAGAGCAGAATGGACACGGTCACCGGCCCGCTACAGCTACCGCAGCAGCAGAAGACGTGGAAGCTCCCTCCACTGATCCTGCACCCGTTCTCCGACGCCAACGGGCCCACCAAGCTTCTCGAAAGCTCCCGCGCCAGCCTCATGCTGCAAGGGCTGCTGCCGAGCGGCGAATTCACCAATTTCGAGCTCGAACAGAAGCTGCTCGAAGGACGGTTGTGCGAACTTCGCATGCTGTTCTACCTCGGCCGCGATCTCGGCCGCTGGATCGAACAGTGCATGGAAGTCGTCAACCGCGACGAAGAACTACGGTCGGCCGGTGTCAAGACGCAGAGCTTCGCCACCATGCTGGTCGAGGATCCGCCCGACAACGTGCGCGAAAAGCTCAAGGCCTGGGGCGTCGCCGACTACAAGGCGATCTTCTCCCGCGCCTTGGGATTGAACTCCATCTTCATGGAAGTGCCGGACCGCTCGCTGCTCGCCTCCGAGTTCATCCGCAACTACTACCGCTACGCCGATCACATGTTCGCCTGCTCGCAGCAGATGGCCACGTTCACCGAGATCCGTTCGCGCAACTTCCAGTTCGATCTGTTCGCCTCCGGTGAGTACACGCGCATGCTCGAACGCGAATGGGAAACCGGATCGGGCGAGTAACGGCGCTCAAAAGAACACGGTTACCGTACCAGACGTCACCGTCGTGCCCGACTTTACGTCGATCCCATCCTTGCCGAAATTGATCTCGAAGAACTTCGAGAACTTCGGTCCAAACTCCACCTTGTTCCCGAACACGTTCACTTCAACCGTCGGGTTGACGCCCACCTCGATCGACGAGTTCAGTTCGATGGGTCCGGTAACCGTTGTCGACGTCTTGTGCTCCACGATCAGTTTCAACAGATCGAGTGGACCGATTTTCACCACGTCGACCAGTTCCGCCTTCACCAGGATGCCCGCGCGGAAACTGGTCTTGGGGTCGGCGCCCACCTCCCGTTCGAGAAAGAATCCGCCGCCAAGCGAAGTCTCGACATGCTTGCCCAGCGGCCGTTTCCAGAAGGAAAACTGAACGTCGCTGAACAGGCTGACGCTGTTGTCGGGTTTATTGTGGCTCAAGCTTCGCGCGAAGGTTCGCTGCACGCCGGCCGAAAGCTCGAACGGCGTGGACAGGCCCAGCGTCAACTGCGGCAGCGGAATCAGCGGGCCCGGCGGCGCCGACGGCCGGAACGGAGTCGGGAAGGGAAGCTGGAACGGCCCGATGGGAGGTAGAACGGGATCGGCGCGCGGTACGTCGCCAAAGGCGAAGGCTGGAGGCCTGGCGACCAGCGACCGGCGCGATCCGGCCGGCGGCGCCAGGACATGAGACGACACGCCGATGAAATGATACAGCGCGGCATTCGTCTCGGGCCCGGCGATCCCGTCGATCTTCTTCAGCTGCCGAATCTTCTGGTAGCGTTCCAGCCGGGCCTTGGTCAGCGGCCCGAAGATCCCATCGGGCTTGAGCGGCGGCGTTTCGAGCGGTAGCTGGAAATTGAGAGCCTCCTGCAGGTTTCGAACTTCGGGTCCAACGGACCCGGTGATCAGAGTTTTCATGAGCGCCTCCCCGTTTAGTGAGGCCCGTTACGGATTCGTTTCACCCTTCCGTCATAATGACTCCATGCAGCGCATTCCAAGGCGGGCCGTTCTGCCCGCGCTGTTCGCGGCGGCCGCTCCCTCCACTTTCAGCCGGTTCGAACTACACTCGGTCCGGATTCCGTTCGCGGCTCGTGTACGGGACGCGTGGCTTTCGAGTTGGAAACATCAGAAGCGCGATCAGGCCGACTACGTGCTCCACTTCGTCCGCCTCCACACCAGCGACGGGTTGACCGGTATCGGCGAGACAAAGATGCCAAAGCCTACCGCCGAAGCCAGGCTGCGCCAGATGATGGGCCGCCCGGTGGCCGAATTCCTGCACGACGATTCGCTGCGCGGCATCCTCATCGCCGTGTACGACATCGCGGCCAGGGCGGCCGGCGTGCCCATCGCCCGGCTGCTGAATCCCAAACCCAAAACCCGTATCCAGCCCACCTGGTGGAGCCAATGTTTTCCGCCTTCGCTCATGGCTTCCGAAGCGAAGCTCGGCTACTCGCTCGGCTACCGGATTCACAAAGTGAAAGCGCGCCCCTGGGAAGATCCGGTGGCGCAGGCCGATGCCATCTGCCGGGCGATAGGCAGGGACATGAAGGTCTGGGTGGATGCCAACTCCACCTGGCAGACGGTCCCGAAGACCCTCGAAGTCACCCGCGAACTGGCCCGGTTTCCGAACTACTTCGCCATCGAATCCCCGATTCCGCGAACGGACCTGGACGGTTATCGCGCCCTGCGCGGCAAGCTTCCCCTCCAGCTATCCGAGCACGTCGATGGCGTCGATCTTCCCCTTTGGACCCGCGAGAAACTGCTCGACGCCTGGATCTCCGGCGCCCCGAAGCTCGGCGGCTACGTGCGCGATCTCTCCCAACAGGCCGTCGCCGCCAGCGCTCCCATCTGGATCGAACATTCCATCGACTGCGGGATCGCCCAGGTCTTTCAGGCGCACCAGGCCGCGGCCTACCCGGGCATTCAATACGCGATCGCCATCACGCATGTGCTCGAAGACGACTGCATGAAGGAACCATTCCACGTCGTCGACGGGTTCTACGAGATTCCGAAGGCTCCGGGCCTGGGCGTCACGCTGGATGAGGCGGCGCTGGATCGCTACAGGGTGCTGCAATGATCTTCGTCCCGTTGCTGCTGGGAGCCGGTAGCCTTCTATTCGGCCAGCGCTTGTCCCCGCCGCCAGCGACTCAGGCGAAAGTGATGATACTTGGCACTTTCCACTTCGAGGACGCGGGACTCGATGACTACAAGCCGAAGTACCGGCTTGATCTGCTTTCCACCGGACGCCAACGGGAGATGGCCGCTCTGCTGAATTGCCTGGCGCGATTCAGACCGAACAGGATAGCCGTTGAGTGGCCCGCCGATCATCAACTCGCGCTGGATGCCAAGTTCGCGGAATACCTGGCGAGCAGCGAGAGCGCCGCCGGTCCGAATGAAGTTTTCCAACTTGGCTTCCGGCTTGCAAGACGATTGGGGCACCAACGCATTCACGCGGTCGATGCGAAGGAACGGCCGGAATTCAAGGTCGTCCACACAACCGAAGAACTGATCGAGCGGGCGCGATCGCTCGGACAGCATGACCTGATCGAACGTGGCACAAGATGGGCTCAATGGTATGAAGAACTCTATCGCCGGGAGGATCAACTCAAGACGAAGCAATCTCTACTGCAGCATCTCCGCCTGTTAAACAGTCCAGAGCATATACGTCAGAGCATGTCCCGTTACCTTGTGGCGGAGTTTGAGGTTGGAGGTGGAGGAGACTACACCGGTGCCGATACGCGAACCGCCTGGTACAACCGCAATCTGCGCATCTTCAGCAACCTGTTGCGGCTCAGAACGGCCAATTCGGATCGAATCCTCGTGATCGTCGGTAGCGGACACGTTTCGCTCCTGCTCCACATGGCACAGAATGCACCGGAGTTTGAACTAGTCCCGGCGCTCAGTGTGTTGAATCAAAGGTAATGGCGCAAAGGGCCATTGCGGCCCGCGCCGGTTGCGTTACCATCATTTGCTGGAACCATGAGACCCCTATCGCTGTTCCTCGCCCTGGCGGCTTCGCTGGCGGCTCAAGGGCCGTCCGGCGGCCCTCCGAAACCGACACCTCGCATGCTGCCGGATGGGGCGGGGAAGGAGATCGTCATCCGGGTTTGCGGCGCCACCTGCCACAGCCAGGAAATCGTGGCCGGTAAGGGATACTCGCGCGACAATTGGGCCACCGTCATCAACGGCATGGTGGCCCGCGGCGCCAAGGTGGACGCGCAGGAGTTCAACGTCATCGTCGAATACCTTGCCAAGAACCTCCCTCCAAGGACCGGCACACCTGGCGCGGGCGGGGCCGGATTCATCGGCGCCGGTTCCGACGACAGCCACATTGTCGACCCCGAAGCGGCCGAGCGCGGCAAGGCCATCTACGCCGCCGAATGCGTTACCTGCCACGGCACCAAGGCGCGCGGCGGGCCGGATTCGCTGCCGCCGGCACAGCGCGGGGCCGACCTGGTGCGGTCCCTGGTGGTCTTGAAGGATCGCTACGGCGCCACCATCGGAGCCTTCCTCAAGAAAGGACATCAGACGCAAAGCGGCAAGCCCAGTGCCAGCATCGAAGGCGCCCAGGCCATCGACCTCGCCCACTTCCTCCACCAAAAAGTGACCGACACGCTCCGCAGCGGGCCCTATTCGCAGGTCATCAACGTTCTTACCGGCGATCCGAAGCTGGGACTGGCCTTTTTCAATGGGGCCGGCGGTTGTCTGAAATGCCACTCGGCCGCGGGCGATCTGGCCGGCGTCGGCCGCAAATACGAACCCGCCATGCTGCAGCAGAAGTTCCTGTTCCCGCGAACCTTCGGCTTCGGCCGCCGCGGAGCCGCCGCCAGCGCCGCCAAGCCGGTCACGGTAAGCGTGACGCCCGCCGGCGGACAGACAATTTCCGGAACCCTGGTCTACCTCGACGATTTCAACGTCTCTCTGCGCGACCGCATGGGTGAATACTTCTCCTTCAAGCGAACCGCCACTCTCAGGATCGACAAAAGCGATCCCTACGCCGGGCACATCGAACTGCTCGACAGACTCACCGACAAGAACATCCACGATACGGTGGCCTACCTGGAGACACTCAAGTGAAACTCGCCCTCGCTCTGCTGGCCGCCGCGGCCGCCGCTCAAACGCTCGATCCCGCCAAACTCCTCAAGGCGCCCACCGATTCCTGGCCTTCCTTCAACGGCGATTACTCGGGGCGCCGCTTCAGTCCCCTCACGCGCATCACCGCCGACAATGTCACTTCCTTGAGCCTAGCCTGGGTTCATCGCATCAATGTGCAGGCCAGCGGCCCGTTCCCAGGCTCCATCAAGTCCACACCGGTGATGGTGGATGGCGTGATGTTCTTCACCATTCCCGATCACGTCTGGGCCATCGACGCCCGCACCGGCCGCGAACTGTGGCACTTCACCTGGCCCTCGCGCGGCGGCATCCATATCGGCAACCGCGGCGTGGCCGTCATGGGAAAGTGGCTGTTCTTTGAAACACCCGATTGCCACCTGGTCTCGCTCAACATGAAGGACGGCAAGGAGCGCTGGCACAAATCCATCTGCGACCCGGACCAGTTTTACTTCGCCAGCGCGGCTCCGCTGGTGGTGGGCAATCACGTCATCGCGGGCGTCAGCGGCGACGATCTCGACGTGCCAGGCTACCTTCAGTCCCACGATCCGGAAACCGGAGAGATGCAGTGGCGCTGGTATGCCTATCCCGAAGCGGGCACCGCGGAGGCGAAAAGCTGGCCCTCGATCGAAGCCATGATGCACGGCGGCGGGATGACCTGGGGCTCGACCACTTACGATCCCGAACTGAACCTCATCTATTTCGGTACCGGCAACCCGCAACCGGTGATCGCGCACAAAGGCCGCCTGGGCGACAACCTGTTTACCGAATGCATCATCGCTCTGAATCCCGACACCGGAAAGATGAAGTGGTACTTTCAATCCTCGCCGCATGACACCCATGATTGGGATGCCAATCAGACTCCGGTTCTCATCGACGGCATCGTCAACGGAGCGCCGCGAAAGCTTCTGGCTCAGGCGGCGAGAAACGGCTATTTCTTTGTGCTCGACCGGGCCACCGGCAAGAACGTCGTGACAACGACTTTCGCCAAGGCCAACTGGGCGAAGGGAATTGACGCCAAGGGGCAACCCATTCCGGACCCGGCCAAATATCCGCAGATCGACGGAGCGCTGGTGGCTCCCAATCAGGCCGGCGCCGCCAACTGGCCGCCCCCCAGCTTCAGTCCCGCCACCGGGCTGTTCTATGTCAACGCGTCCAACGCCTACAGCGTCTACTACATCTACGACGATGAGGACAAACCGGAAGGCTGGGGCGGCAACGATCGCGGCGGCTGGTCCGAAGGCGTGCTGCAGGCCATCGACTACCGTACGGGCCGTCCTCGCTGGAGCCATAAATGGGAAGGCGCGGGCGGTCCGCGCTCCGGCGTCTTGAGCACCGCCGGGAACGTCGTCTTCGCCGGCGATCCCAACAACAACTTCGTGGCTCTCAACGCCTCCACCGGTCAGGCGTTGTGGCGCGCCAACCTGGGCTCCAGCATGAGCAACGCGCCAATCAGTTACGAGCTCGACGGCACGCAGTATGTGATCGTCGGCGCCGGCGACACGCTGTTCGGTTTCGCCCTGCACGGCAAGTGACTGTGTTACACTTCTAAACACTTTTCAAGTTCAGGGGACTAGATTCACAACGTTTCACGTGGGTCGGCGTTCCTGCATTTTTCCAAGGAGTGTGCGCATGCAGTCCCAAATGGTCCGCGTGTTTGCATTACTTTCCGCCGCGCCGTTTCTCGGCGCGCAGACCACCACGGGCGACATCCTGGGCACCGTTCGCGACGCGAGCGGCGGTGTAATCGGGAACGCCAAAGTGACAGTTGTTAACCTCGAAACCAACCAGTCCAAGGAGACCAGGACCTCGTCGAACGGCACCTTCCGCGTCCCGCTGCTTCCGCGCGGCGACTATCAGGTGGCGGTCGAACAAACCGGCTTCTCAGTCTTCCGCCAGGGACCCATCCCGCTCGCGGTCAATCAACTGGCCGATCTCAATATCACCCTCACCGTATCCTCGGCCGCCGAGACCGTGCAGGTAACGTCCGAAGTACCGCTCATCAATACGACCAACGCCGAAGTCAGCACCACCTTCGACACCAAGCGCGTCGCCGACCTGCCGCTTTCGACCAATCGCAACATCCTGAACCTGGCGGCGTCGGTGCCCGGCGTGGCGCAGATTTCTTCGGGCAATTCGTCCTTCATCCGTAGCGGCAACAATGGCACCGAATCGGGTGGCCTCGACTATTCGGTGAACGGCATGCGCGTGCGGTCCAACAGCTATCTCATCGATGGGCAGGATTCCTACTACGCCTCGACAGGCGGTCTCCTGCAACCGCTCAACAACCCCGACATCGTGGCCGAAGTCCGCTTCGTCACCAATCAGTTCCTGGCGGAATTCGGGCGCTCGGCCGGCTCGGTGATGAGCATCGTCACCAAGAGCGGCACCAACGCCTTGCACGGCAGCGCCTTCTGGTTCCACAACGACAATCATCTGAACGCGCTCAGCAACACCGACAAACGCGTGGTCCCCACGCCCGTGCGCGCCCTCTACCGCGTGGAAAATCAATTCGGCGGCACCTTCGGCGGACGCATTATCAAGGACAGAACGTTCTTCTTCGTTTCAGCCCTCCGCTGGACGGACCGCCGCCTGGGTTCCGGCACCACCATCAACGGCAGCCCCACCGAAGAGGGGCGCCGCGTGCTGCAATCGCTTGCCGGATCCCGCCCCACCGTGCAGGCCCTGCTTGAGAATCTGCCAGCGGGCGCGCCCAACGGCAACAGCCGTACCATCACCGTCAACGGCCAGACCGGCGTCATTCCGCTCGGCAGCCTCACCGGTGCCGGCGGCCAGAAGTTCAACGACTGGCAATACTCCTACAAAGTGGATCACCGCTTCAACGACCGCCACTCGTTGACCTTGCGCTATATGGACGACGACAGCGAGTCCACCGGCACCGGCCAGTTGACGCCATCCGGACTGACCAACGTCGTGCCGAACAAGACGCGTTCGGCCAGCGTCAACCTCGCTTCCACCTTCACCCCGCGCGCCTTCAACGAATTCCGCGTGTCCTACAGCCGCCTCCAGTCGAGCACCAATGCGGCCAATCCAGCCGTGGCCGAGCGCATTCCCAATATCGAAGTGCCGGACCTCGGTTTGAACGGCTTCAACGCCGCCACCAGCCGCACGGCCATCGGGCTGGCGGTGAACCTGCCCCAGTTCGCGACGTTCAACAACTATCAGATTCAGGATTCGTTCTCGCTGCTGCGCGGCAGCCACTCGATGAAATTCGGCTTCGATTTCCGCCGCCAGGAGCAGTTCCAGTTCTTCCTGCCTCAGATTCGCGGCCGCCTGCAGTATGCCAACCTGCAGCGGCTCATCGACGATCAGGCCAGCGTGGCGGTCATCAACGCGCCCTTGCGAGGCGGGGAACTCATCACCTACTTCCGCTACTACGACTACTTCTTCTTTGCGCAGGACGAATTCCGCATCAAGCCCAACTTCACCGTCACCTACGGTCTGCGCTATGAATCGCCCGGCGATCCGGTGCGGAACCTTTCGAAACTGAGCGAGCGCATCTACAACTTCTACGACAGGGATCCGCGCTACCTGCTTTCGCCGGTCCCCAATCGCGACAAGAACAACTTCGCCCCCAGAATCGGCTTCAGCTACCGCCCCGGCCAGGGCAAAGGCCCTCTCGGCTGGCTCACCGGAGCGTCGAAGCTTGTAATCCGCGGCGGTTACTCGCGAACCTACGATCCGGCGTTCAATAACATCGCCCTCAACATCGCCAGTTCGTTCCCGCTGGTGCTGTCGTATAACATCCCCACCGACACGGCGACCGGGCTCGCGCCAAACGCGTTTGCCGCCATGACGACCATCCGCGCCGGAGCCGTGCCCGCCGTCGCCAACCCCAACATCTTCACCCGCACCATCGTCAACGCGCAGTTCCGCTCACCCTTCGCCGAGCAGTTCTCGATGCAGTTCCAGCGCGAATTGTTGGGAGGCTTTGTGCTCAGCACCGGCTGGGTGGGCACCAAGGGCACGGCGCTGTTTCAGAGCATCGACGGAAATCCGACGCTGGCCACCGCGCCCGGCGTCGTCCGCTCCACGCGGTTCTTCGCCGGCCGCGGCGTCATCCGCGAGCGCTGCAACTGCACCTCGTCGATCTATCATTCCTGGCAAACGTCGCTTGAGAAGCGCTTCTCGCGCAGCTTCAGCATGGGCGCCCATTACACCTGGAGCGCCTTCATCGACGGCGCTTCCGAGATCTTCAACGCCTCCACCACCGGCGACATCGCCATCGCGCAGGATCCCTTCGACCGCCGTAGCGAACGCGCCCGTTCGACCTACGACCGGCCGCAGCGCTTCAGCGTCAACGGCGTCATGGAACTGCCGGTTTTCCGCGAACAGAAAGGAATCGCCGGCAAGGTCCTCGGAGGCTGGCAGATCAACGGATTCCTCACCCTGCAATCCGGAGCGCCCTATACGGTGCTGAACGGAACCGATCCCGGCGCCGTGCTGCTCGGCAATCCGGTGGGAATCTCGACGCGCCCGTTCCTCAACACCTCGCTCGACCTGGCGCGAATGACGGTGCGCGAAGTGCAGTCCGCCGGCGGACGGTCGCTGTTCCTGCCGGCGACGGTTCAGAGTCCCATCGGCAATGCCGGCCGCGGGATTCTGCGATCCAACGGCATCAATCGCCTGGACTTCGGCCTGCTGAAGAACATCCGCGTGCGCGAAGGACACCGATTCCAGATCCACGCCAATTTCTTCAACACCACCAATTCGAGAGATTGGGGCATCCCGGAAGGAATCTTCACGTCGCCGGCGTTTCTGAATGAAGGGGCGACGGAGGTGCCGCCGAGGAAGATCCAATTGGGGCTGCGGTATTCGTTCTAATTTTACATAATAACCGTTATCGGACGCGTCGACGCGCGTCGCCGAGCTCGCCCTCAGCCTCAAAGAGGCCGAGCTCATGGCCGACAGGCTCACCGGTGGGCCTTTTCGAGACCCACCCTGGGCCTACAGCAGGAGGACTTGCCGCGACACCTCATGCGACTTCGATACTTTGGCGCAGGCGGAGGTCCATTTGGTTTCAATTTGTCGTCTACAAGCTGTCGAAGATCGCCCCCGTGAAAGTCGACGGTCTCCCGGCGCTTTGCGAGGGAGCGGTGGGGTGAGAACGAAGACCGGCTTGTCTCCGTAAGCCTACCCCTTCCCGTTGGACTCGAAATTGAGCGCTGTCTCGTAGGTCCGCGAACCCATCACATAGCAGTCGATCGACTGAAGAAAGGCATCAAACGCCTCCGGCGTCAACATCTCGCCAGTGTCAAAGCGGTCCGAGGTCTCAAGCCAGTCCACGCGCCCATCGCGAGCCGCGACGAAACCGTCGAGGCTCGAAGCCATGTGAATCGTAACTCGTGACTGTCCGTTGTCCATCGCGTGCTCCTCCCCTTAGAACTAAACGCATGTTTAGAAATTGTCAAGAAGGCTCAACATCAACTAGGGATTGAGTTTCGTGCACAACTGACGTTGCGGGAATTGCAAAAGAAGCGAGCGTCACAGCGGGCGCGCTGGTGCAAATGACGTGCCCTCTGAAAGGCTCGTCCTGTCTATTCTGGGGCCGCATCGCGGGCGGGCGCGGCCGCGGTGACCATTCTGACCATGGCGTCGACATCTCGATATGCGACCGCGTCTTCCCGGGGAGGATCGTAGTGCACGCGGTGTACGATCACGAGATCCTTGGTCGGAATCACGGCAATCACATGGCCGTCCTGGCCCAAGGCCTCATAACCCCAGTCCGTCACCCACCATAGGAACCCATATCCGATCGCGGGAATATTGGGGCGGTTGAGTGAATTCGAATAAGACGTCGTGCTGCGCGTGACCCAACGAGCCGGAACAATCTGGCGATCCCGCCAAAGACCCATTCGCAAGTACAGGTATCCGAATCGCGCCATGTCGCGGGCGCTCATCGAGAAGATGTAGTTCAAATACTGGGACTCGCCGGCTAAGGTCGAACCTTCCGCCCCGGCGAATCTCCCATCACCTGCCACATAGTCTTCCATTCCGACCGGCCGCGCGATACGTTCAGCAAAATCATCGAAAATCTTCTTGCCGGTCAGCTTCTCAAAGATAGCGCCCAGTACGTTAAAGTCCCAGTTATTGTAGTAGTAGAAGCTGCCGGGTGGTTGGCTACCCCGCGCGGGCCGGCCGGCTCGCATCACCGCAGTTTCCCGCGCAGCCATATGATAGACGCCAGAACGCGCGCGCAGCAGATCGAGGATCGTCGCCTGCTTCTCTTCTGTCGTCAGGGCTGGAGGCCTGTCGTCCAGGCCCAGATCGTCGAGCGTCCTGCCGAGGTCAATTCGCCCTTCCGCAACGTGAATCCCGTAGAGCGCACTCAACAAGCTCTTGCGAATCGACCGCACTTCGATCTTCCTGGCCACATCCCCCCACTGATCTACGACGCGCCCGTCCTGCACAATCATCATGGCCGCGGTCTTCCTGGTACTGGCGAAATTCCTGGTTGCTTGCAGCAGCGGCGCCGACCATCCGGCCCGGCTGTGCATTTCCCAATGGGCTCCCGGGTAGTTCGCCGCCAGGATAACCGTGCTGCAAATCCAACCCATCAGGAGCAATCTCTTCATCCAGCCTCCTTGCCTGGGTTCTATGGATAAACCCAGGTGGGTTCGATTTTACCATCGCTCCGAAGGAACCCATATCCGATCGCGGGAATATTGGGGCGGTTGAGTGAATTCGAATAAGACGTCGTGCTGCGCGTGACCCAACGCAGGAGACCGGTACGGCGCTCTGGTTCGTACGGCACCGACGCTGTCCGGGCGTTAGTACGCTCCCCCTGCCCGGTCCCGGGTTCAAGGGTGAACCGCAAGGTCTGGCATAATTTCCGGAGTGACTTTGACCTCCCTTGGCGTCGCAGAAAAGCGTACACGAACGCTTCGGGAATTGGCTATCTTCTTCGTGGTCGCCTACGGTTTCATGCGGTCTGCAATCACATCGATCGCTAACCGTTCGGTGTTGGTGATAGCTTCCTCGCGCGATTGACCGTAGCACATCACACCAGGCAGTTCCAGCGTTTCGGCGATCCAGCGTCTTCCATCATGGCGTTTCGGCTAATGGGAGGCGATAGAGAACGATCGGGGAGTACCCACGCCAAAATCCCATAAAAGGTGCGGCTGTGGCGGTTCCAATTTCGAGGCGAAACCGCGCACAGCCGCCGGACACCCGACGGAGTCGGGAAACTGTCCTCCGCCGCAGCGTCCGAAGTTCGCTTGTAGGTATCAATGAACTCTTCGGCACTGGGCGGCGTAAGCTTTAATCCGGTCCTTACAGCGCTCCGATTACGAAATACGCCGACCAGTATCGCGGCTCCGCTTGCCATCCCCCGCGTCCGATCGCTTCCACCTGGGTCCGCTGCAGCGCCTTGGCCGCCCGGCGCGAGGAAGCAGACTCGCTTTCGAGGTCCCGCAGCGTCTTGTAGTACGTCTCAAACAGCCGGTGCGATTCTTCGGGGACCGGCCAGTAGCTCACCACCACGGCACGCGAGCCCGCCATCAGCCACGATCGCGTCAATCCGAGCAGTCCGGCGCCCCGCAGCGCCGGTCCACGTCCCGACCCGCAGCCGCTCAGCGTAACGAACTCCGGCGCGTTGTCCATCGCTGCGATGTCCGCCGCCGTCCAGACTTTCAACTTCCCCGCCCGGTCCAGGCCCAAAGCGATGGAAGGCGAAAACTTCTCGTCGCGGCGCAGGATGTGCGTGGCCACGTGCAGAATGCCCGGCGCCTCGCGTACCGCCTGTTCAATGCGCGCGATCTCGATATCGCCTCCCATCACCAGGCGGCTGTCGCGCCACAACCGCGCCGCGTCCCGCACTTCGTCCGCACTCGAGATCAGCCGCGCCAATTGCACCGGCGCCGGACGCATCCAGGCGGGCAGCCGGTCCCCTTCCCATCGCGGATCGGCTTTGTTGAACACGGGATCGCCAACACCGGCAAACTTGAGCGGACGCGGATGCGCGCGCCGCCCGCCGAAGAAGAACGCCGACGGTGCCAGACGGATCGCATAGCGCTGGGCCAGATATGTACCGGCCGCGCCGTCGATCACCAGCGCGCCGAAAGGCAGTCCATACAGTACGTCGTCGGGGACGATGGTCAGCAGCCCATCGGGTCCACCGGAGAGCGCGCCGAACAACTCGCGGTAAAGCGACGCCCCCAAGCTCTTCGCTTCGCCCGAGCCCGCCTCCACCGCCTTGCGGAACTGTTCGACCTGCGCGGCGATGGTTTCCTTATCCGGCAACCGTCGCACCGCCAGCGCGCCATCCTTCAAGGTGAAGGCATAGGAATGCGGAGAGCCCAGGTGGAACGAGACGAGCACTTCGCCCTTGGCCAGACTACGCCGCAGCCGCGCGCTTCGCTCAGCGGGCGAGGAATCGTACTGAGCCGCCGCCTCCAGCCCGGACCGCGTTTCCGCCGCGGCCAGATCCGCCCGCAGGCTCAACAGGTCCGCGCCCGGATGGCGGCGCGTGCGTATGGCTTCGGCTTCGAGATTGCGCAGCTTGGCGAGTTTGGCGAAATAATCTTCGGGCAGTTTCTTGCGCCACGATTCGGCGGTTTCGGCGCGCAACGACAGGCTCGCCGCGCGATGTTCCTGATCCACCAGGAACGCCTCTTCGGTCCGGTCCCCGCCGCATTCCACCGCCAGTTTCAGAAAGAAGTCGGCCACATCCTGCAGCCGCGCCTCCGCGCCTACCTGCAGATCGTTTCCGAAAGGATGGTCGAGCCGCATCGCCCGCACCAACGCGATGCTGGTGCGCGTTTCCTCAATGGCCCGTTCGCACTCGTTCAACGCGCGGCTCGCCTGAGCGAGGCGGAAGTAGCTCCATGGCAGCAGATCGTGCTCGGGCGACTCGATGGCCTTGGTGAACATGTGCCGGGCCTCGGTGAACCGTCCGGTCCCAAGCATCAGCCGGCCCATGCTGTGATAGCTCTGGCCGAGCCTCTTCGATTTCGCCATCTGACGCAGCCGGAACGCCTCGGCCAAGGCGAGCGAGGCATCGTCGCTGCGTCCGGATTTCAGAAACAGCAGGCCGCGTTCGTTATAGGCGAGCCCCAGTTCTTCCAGGCTTCCGGTGGCGAACGCGCCCGACACCGCGCGGCCCGAATATTGAAGCGCCTCGTTGAGGTTTCCTTCGTTGGCGGCGATCGCGCTCGCCAGCGCATAGACGCCGACGTTCGGCTTCGATTGCCCCGCGTGGCTGATCATGACCTTCGATTCGCGCGACGCCAGTTCGGGTTCGTTGCTGATCAGGTAGGCGCCGGCTAGCGTGAAGCTGCAGGCGGAGATCAGTTCATCGTTTCCGATTTCCTGCGCCGTGCGGCGGCACTCTCCGGCGCTCGCCGTGGCCTGCCCCCATGCCCCGCCACTGCCATAAGCGCGGCTGGCGTAATAGGAGAACAATGCCGAGGCGTAGCGCCGTCCCTTGGATTTCGCTTCGGTTGCTTCGTTCGACGCCAGGCGCGCGGCCGCGTTGAACGACCGGGCGTCGATCAGCGTCCGAACGCCCGCCAGGATCTGTTTCTCCCCGGCGCTAAAAGGCACCGCGGAGGAGGACGATTTGCGTCCGGAATAGCCATGGCCATTCACGAATAGGACGCTTAAAAGAAAAGTTCCCAGAAAAGCCGGTTGCATTTCGACTGTCTAAAGCGGGGAAATAGCCGCATGGCGACGGCTCGGGCCGGGGCACGGATAACACCGCACCCCTCAACCCTTACCGTATTACCGCTCCGCTGTCAACTAATTGACCAAACTGCCACCGGTTCCTTCGAGCGCGATTACAGCCACGCCGGAGGGTTCACGTCGGGCCAGCCGCCAGGGAAATCTTCCATGTGGGGTGCTCCTTTCAAGTCAGCCGGAGACAATCTCCTGCTATCTGCACTCAAGGCTCGGCCGCCCCGAGCGGGGACACGGGATGCTCATCGGGCAGATTTATGAAAAAAAGGCAGTTAAATCGCGGCCAAATTTGGGAATGGCCAAACAACGGCTTTGCAATCACCCACTTTTCGAGCGCCCCCGCGGTCTTTCGCGCGCCACATTTTTGCCACCCGCAACCACGCGTTGACCTGGCGTTTAAAAAATGGAAACAATAGATGCGATATGCAGACACCTCGCCTACTCATGGCCGTGGCCCATGCCACTCTGGCCGGCGCTCTCGCCGCGGCCGAGACCGCGTCTCCCGAAAACCAGATCGCGTCCTCGATCCTGGCCGCGCCCAAGGAACGCCGCGCGACGGCCGCCGTGCTCGGCTACAACGCCAAGGGCGAAGTCGTCTCGCTGCGCAAGGGCACCGGCGATCTCATTTGTCTCGCCGACGACCCCGCGGCCAAGGGTTTCTCCGTCGCCTGCTATCACAAGGATCTGGAACCGTTCATGGCGCGTGGACGCGAGTTGGCGGCTCAATACAAAGGCAAGGAGCGTCATGAGCAGCGCTGGAAAGAAGTCGACGACGGCAAGGTGAAGATGCCGCGTGAAGCGCGCATGCTCTATGTGCTCACCGGCACCGGCTTTGACGCGGCCAAGGGCGAAGTGATCGATTCCTATCTGCGCTGGGTCGTCTATGTACCGTACGCGACACCGGAATCGACGGGACTGTCAATCACCCCCGGCACCGCGCCATGGCTCATGTATCCCGGCACCGCCGGCGCGCACATCATGATCAGTCCGCCGAAAGCAAAGTAGGCACTGCCTCGCCACCTTGCGCGGTACCACACCCTGGCTCATGTATCCCGGCACCGCCGGCGCGTACTTCCATGATCAGCCCGGCGAGGCAACGTGCCTCGCGTTACGGCGCCCTCACCCCGCCACCGCGGACCGGCTCGCCCCACCAGCGCTCGACCACGCGTAAAGCTCCGGCCGTGCCACCAGCCCCGCCTTCACCGGATTCCATTCCACGTAGGCGCGAATGCGTTCGAGTTCCGTCCGGTTGCGGATCGGCTGCCGCACCGACTCGCGATGCCAGAACGGATGGCCGGTACGTCCCAGAAGCCGGTTGGCTTCACGCGCGCTTTCCGTACGCAGCGACTGCAACAGCACCGGCACCTGCACCTTTGGCGCCGCCAGCAGATGAACATGATTGGCCATGATCACGTAGGCATGAATCCGGTAGTGCTGCTTCTCCGCTCCGCGCTCGATGCACTCCGACATGACGTGTGCTATTTCGGGACGCTCCAGCCAGCGCGGACCCTCCCGCTCATCCAGATACCGGTTCGATCCGGGAAGGCTTCCCTCCAGGTAGAAAGTGAATAGCAGAGGCCGCATCTCTCCCTGATAGTGCAGGGCGCTACGTCAAGTTCTCATTCAGATTTCGCCGAACGTTGCGAGCCGGATGCGCCGCCCAAATACCCGAGTGCAGCAACACCAGAAAGTAGACGATCTCACCCGCCAGAAGCGCCGCCGCCAGCGCCAACTGCGCCGTCGCAGTCCGTTGTTCCGGAACCAGCGCGAGTGACACCAGGCCCAGCACCATGTGAGCCGCATACGCCGATACCCATCGCCCCGCCACGCTCCCCGAGATCCAGTCGAGCCATCCCTGAATCAGGCAAATGCCGAGAAGCACCGCGCCCAGCACCCAGGCTCCCAGATGTCCCAGCGCGACCGCGACCCAATGCAGCCCGGCCGGCGCACCATCCTGCAGCAAAGGAAGACAGAGAACGGCCAACGCCAGAACACCGCAAAAGCTGCCCGCCGGTCTCACAAAGTGCATCGGAAGAATCTATTGTCCCGTGCCTGCCCAGGCTTTTGGAATCCCCCGCTGGCGAGTTTTTGGCCATATATCTGGCATACCTAGGCGATATCCCCTCAATCGCGCCGAACCCGCTTGTCTGCTGTGTTAGATTGAAGGATTCATGAGTGCCAGCGTTGCTCCGCTATTGAAGACGCCGCTGAACTCAGCCCATCGAAATCTAGGCGCCAGGATGGTCGATTTCGGCGGCTGGGACATGCCGGTCCAGTACAGTTCGATCATCGAAGAACACCATTGCGTCCGCCGCGACGTGGGTCTTTTCGACGTCAGCCACATGGGCGAAATCGACGTGCGCGGGCCCCAGGCGCTGCAGCTTCTCGAATCCCTCACGCCCAACGCGGTTTCCAAGCTCAAACCCGGCCAGGCGCACTATTCGGCTCTGCTTTACGAGCATGGCGGATTCGTCGACGACATCCTGGTCCACAAGGTGGCCGACGATCATTATTTCCTTTGCGTCAACGCCTCCAATCAGGACAAGGACTACGAGCACATCCGTGAGCACAACCGCCTCGATTGTGAGGTGGAGTTTTCCAGTCCCAAGTACGCCCAGATCGCCGTTCAGGGGCCGAAGTCTCAACTTACGCTGCAAAAGCTGACGGCCACCGATCTCGCGCCCATCAAGTATTACCATTTCGCCGACGGTGAAGTGTGCGGCGTTCCAGCGCGCATCGCACGCAGCGGCTATACCGGCGAACACGGCTATGAGGTCTACATCGCTCCCGCTTCCGCCGAAAAAATCTGGAACGAATTAATGGCCGCCGGCCAGGAATACGGCATCAAGCCCGCCGGCCTTGGCGCCCGCAACACACTGCGCTTGGAGTGCGCCATGGCGCTCTACGGGCATGAAATCACCGCCTCCATCACGCCGCTCGAAGCCGGGCTCGGCCGCATGTGCAAATTCGACAAGGGCGACTTCCTCGGACGGCAGGCCCTGCTCGCGCAGCAGGAAAAGGGAATCACCCGGCTGCTCACCGGATTCGAAATGACCGGCCGCGGCATCGGACGGGATGGCTACGAAACCATGATTGGCGGCGAGATCGCCGGCTGGGTCACCTCCGGCGGCCCGTCGCCCACGCTCAACAAGAACATCGGACTTTGTTACTTGCCGGTGGCCCACACTCAACCCGGCAAGACTTTTCAGATCCTGATCCGGAATCAGCCCGTCGACGCCGTCACGCGCCCGATTCCTTTTTACAAGAGAGCCAACTAAATGTATCCGGACAATCTGCGCTACACCAAGGAACACGAATGGGTCCGAGTCGAATCGGGCACCGGCACCATCGGCATCACCGACCACGCCCAGCACGAACTGGGAGATATCGTCTACGTCGACCTCCCGAAAATCGGCGCCACCATCGATCAGGGCAAAACCATCGGCTCGGTGGAATCGGTCAAAGCCGTCTCCGACATCTATTCGCCGGTCTCGGGCGAAGTCGTCGAGATCAATGAAATGCTGACGCAGTCCCCTGAAAAGCTGAATGAGGATCCTCACGGCGCCGCGTGGCTTGTCAAAGTGCGGCTCACCTCCCCTGAAGAAATAAAGTCGCTAATGTCGGCGGCGGACTATCAAACCTACATAGGAGCATAACTTCCCCGTTGCGATACTTACCGAAGTCTGACAGCGAGCGCCGTGAAATGCTCGCCACCCTGGGCCTCGATTCGCTCGACGGCCTCTATGCCCATCTGCCCGCCGAGGTGAAGCTCAACCGCCCGTTGAACATCGCGCCCGGCAAGTCCGAATTCGACATCGTCGATTATTTCCGCCGCCAGGCCGATCGCAACGCCGTCGGCTTCGCCAGCTTTCTCGGCGCCGGCGCCTATAGCCATTTCCGGCCCGTGCTGTGCGACGTGGTGGCCTCGCGCGGTGAGTTCCTCACTTCTTACACGCCCTACCAGGCCGAAATGGCCCAGGGCACGCTCACCACCATCTTCGAATTCCAGACGATGATCTGCCAACTCACCGGCATGGATGTCGCCAACGCCTCCATGTACGACGGCTCGACGGCCGCGCCCGAGGCGGCCATGATGGCCGTTCGCGTCACCGGCCGCCACAAGGTGCTGGCCGCCAAAACGGTTCATCCCGAATACCGCGCGGTCCTCAACACTTACTTTAAATATCAGGGCCTGCCGGTGACCGAATTCGGTTACGACGGCGCCACCGGCTGCATCGACCTCGCCGATCTCGAATCCAAGCTCGATAAAGACACGGCGGCCGTCCTCATCCAATCGCCGAACTTCTTTGGCTGCGTGGAGGATTGGAAGAAGGCCGCGGAATTGGCTCACAAGCACGGCGCCCTGCTGGTCTATCTGTTCAGCGAAGCGGTATCGCTCGGCATTCTCGAGCCGCCGCGCGATGCCGACATCGTCGCCGGTGAGATGCAGTCGTTCGCTCATCCGCCCAGTTATGGCGGCCCCTACGCCGGCATCATCGCCACCAAAGAGAAATTCATGCGCCAACTGCCCGGCCGGCTGGCGGGCGAAACCAAGGACTCCAATGGCAACCGCGCCTTCTGCCTTACGCTTTCCACTCGCGAGCAGCACATCCGCCGCGAGAAAGCGACATCGAACATCTGTACCAACCAGGCGCTGATCGCGCTCATGGCGACGGTGTTCATGTCGGTCTACGGCAAGCAGGGTTTGCGCGAGCTCGCCGAACAGAACATCGCCAAAACGCAATACCTCGCCAAGGGGTTGAAGCGCCGCTTCTCCGGAAGCGTCTTCAACGAATTCGTCGCTTCGGCCGGCGCCCAAACGCCCCAGGCGATCAATGACGCGCTGCTTGGCAAAAAGATTGTCGGCGGTCTCGATCTCGCCCGCTTCTATCCTGAACTCAGCGGCTGCATGCTGCTGTGCGCCACCGAGATGGTGAAGCGCGAACACATCGACGCCGTTCATGAGGCTTTCCGATAATGCCAGGCAAAACCAGACAGCACATCAGCCAGAATGAGCCGCTGCTATTCGAGATCAGCTCACCCGGCAAGCGCGGCTATCAATTGCCCGATCTCGACGTGCCGCAAGTCGATCCCGCCGAAGCGCTCGGCGCCGCCAACGCCCGCCAGGAGATTGAGCACTTCCCCGAAGTGAGCGAACTCGAGATCATCCGTCACTTCACGCGCCTGTCGACCTGGAACTACGCCATCGACCTCGGCATGTTCCCCTTGGGTTCCTGCACGATGAAATACAATCCGCGCGTCAATGAACAAGTGGCGCGCACCGAGGGTCTGCTTTGGGCGCATCCGTATCAGCCCGCCTCGGTTTCCCAGGGCGCCATGGAGATCATGTCGCAGCTCGAATCGGCGCTGGCCGAAATCACCGGCATGGACGCCGTGACCCTCGAACCCGCCGCCGGAGCCCACGGCGAGCTCACCGGCGTGCTGCTCATTCGCGCCCTGCTCGAACATCGCGGCAAGGCCCGCAAAAAGATCATCATTCCGGATTCGGCCCACGGGACCAACCCCGCCACCGCCGCCATGGTCGGCTATTCGGTGACGAATCTGAAATCGAACGCCGAAGGCACTATCGACCTCGCCGAACTCGCCCGCCTGGTCGACGATGAGACCGCCGCGCTGATGGTGACCAATCCAAACACCGTCGGCATTTTCGAAAAGGACATCGTCAAAGCCACCGAGATCATGCATTCCAAGGGTGCGCTGGTCTACATGGACGGCGCCAACATGAATGCGCTGGTCGGGCTCGCCCGCCCCGGCGATTTCGGCATCGACGTCATGCACCTCAACCTGCACAAGACGTTCTCCACGCCGCACGGCGGCGGCGGACCGGGTTCGGGCGCCGTTGCCGTCAAAAAGCATCTGGAACCATTCCTGCCCGTGCCGCGGCTGAAGCGCGTCAAGGACATGTTCGAGTTCGATTACGACCGCCCGCTGTCGATCGGCAAGGTGCGCGCGTTCTACGGCAACTACGGCGTTCTCATCCGCGCCCTGGCCTACATCATGGCCCACGGCGGACCGGGACTGCGCGTGGCCACGCTCGATGCCCTGCTGAACGCCAACTACATTCGCAAGGGCCTCGAAAACCACTACGACATGCCCTTCACCAGCCCCAGCATGCACGAGTGCGTTTTCAGCCACGACCGCCAGGAAGCCAAGGGCGTCCGTACCGGCGACATCGCCAAGCGTCTGATCGACTATGGCTTCCACCCCTACACGGTGAGCTTCCCGATGATCGTTCACGGCGCCATCATGATCGAGCCGACCGAGACCGAAGGCAAGCAGGAACTCGACCTGTTCATTCAGGCCATGATCGACATCGCCAACGAGATCGACACCAGCCCCAAGCTGGTGCTCGACGCGCCGCACTGCACACGCACCCCGCGCGTGGATGAAGTGGGCGCCGCCCGCAAACCAGTGCTTCGCTGGAAACCCTAAGGTGCGCCAGGCCGCGGCGGTAGTTCTCTTCATCCTGCTGCTGCGGCTTCCCTTCCTCAACCAGGCCGTTCAGGGCGACGACGTCAACTACCTCGGCGCCGCCCAATACGCGCAGACCGATCCCGCTCATCCCTCGCACTACGAGTTCGTGTTCCAAGGTAAGAAGGTCTCCATGCGAGGCCATCCTCATCCCCCCTTGAACGCCTGGACCCAGGCCGCACTCCTTGCCTGGTCCGGCGACATCAGCGAGGTACGATTTCATTGCTTCTATATCGTCTTCTCGCTGATCGCCGGTCTCTCCACTCTGTCTCTGGCCCGTCGCTTCACCACCAAGCCCCTGACCACGACGCTGCTCGCCTGCGCCACCCCCGCCTTCATCGTCAATGGAATGTCGCTGGAAAGCGACCTGCCGTTTCTCGCCTTCTGGCTGGCTTCGATCGCGCTATACGTCAAAGCCGTGGACCGCCGGTCTTGGAAGATCCTCGCCGCCGCCGGTCTGGCCATGCCATTGGCCGCGATGGCCGCCTTTCAATCGCTGGTGATGGTTCCCATCCTCCTCTTCTACCTCTGGCGCAACGGCAAAGACTGGAAGCCGGGCTGGGCCGCGCTCGCCGTCGTGCCCGCTACCCTCATCGCGTACCAGCTTTTCGAGAAGCTGACCTCCGATACGCTGCCCGCCGAAGTCCTGGCCGGATACTTCTCCACCTATGGACTGCAGACGCTGACCAACAAGCTGCGCAACGCCGCCGCGCTCACCACTCACGCCGGCTGGATGATCCTGGTTCCCTGCCCCGGCAGCTTCCTGCTGGCGGCCGCCGCCGTTCCCTTCGCCATCTATCTCGATCCCAATCCCCTGTTCTGGCTCTTCTTCCTGCTCGGATTGCGCCTGCTGTTGTGGTGCTGGCGCAACCGCAACGATTTCCTGGCCGCCTGGGTGCTCGTGTTCTTCGCCGCCGCGCTGGCGCTGTTCTTTGCGGGCTCGGCGCGCTACCTGCTGCCTATCGCCGCCCCCGTCGCCATGCTGGCCGTCAACCGGTCGACCCGTGCGATTCTCTGGCCCGCTCTCGCCATCCAACTCCTGCTCGGCCTCGCCCTGGCGAAAGTGAACTACGATCACTGGGACGCCTACCGCACCATCGTCGCCCGTCATGAGAAGGACTGGGCCAACAAGCGTGTCTGGATCAACGGCGAGTTCGGTCTCCGCTACTACGCCGAATCGGCCGGTGCCGTACCGCTGGTGCGCGGCCAGGCCGTCTACCCCGGCCACCTCGTCGTATCGAGTCAGGCTGGCATGCCCACTGCGTTCACCACTGGCGGAGGAGCCCCCGCGCCGGTGGCCACCTATACCGTCACTTCCAGCCTTCCCCTGCGGCTGTTCGCCGTCAACTCACCATCCGCCTACAGCTATGCCGCCCACGGCTTCCGCGCCTTCGATATCAGCCGCGCCCCCATCGATACGGTGGAGATCCTGGGCGTCGCCGAACGCGCGCCCACGCTGCCGTTTCTGCCGATGAACGCGCCCGAAGCCGGGCAACAGATCGTCAGCGGCATCGATCGCGTGGAAGACGGCCGCTACCGTTGGATGGAAAAAAAAGGAGTCCTGCTGTTGAAGCGTCCGCCCACGGCGATGCCGGTGCGAGTGGAATTCTTCCTGCCCGATCAATCGCCCGCCCGCGAAGTGACCCTTACTCTCGACGGCAAGGAAGTAGCCCGCCGGACCTACTCAAGCAGAGGCGCGTTCTCAATCGAGAGCGAAGCCGTGATGCCCGCCGGGGAAGCCGCCGTGCTCGCCGTCGAAGTGGACCAGACGTTCTCGGTACCTGGCGACCAGCGGGTTCTCGGCATGATCATCGTCTCCGCCGGATTCCGGTGATCGCGCTTGCCCAGGGCCAGAACCGCGCGTTTGGCCAGGCGCCCGCCGTTCCACAACACATTCAGCCGCACGAAATCGTTGCGCACGATCAGCACCTGCCGCTGCAGCATCTTCTTCCAGAACGGCATCTTCCATTTGTAGGCCTGGGCCAGTTCCGCCACCGAGCCGACACGGTCGAACTCGCACGGCTTCAACCGCAGCGCCAGAACCCCGCCGTCGGTCTCCATCCGCGCGCCCTCGGCGTTTCGCAACACCCCTGGAAATTCGCGCGCCCGCAATTCGGAGTCTTCCACGCAACCGGAAAAGGCCAGATCCGCCGCCACCTTCGCCCGCTCCACATCGATCTTCGGATCGATGGCGTGCGTGAAATGAAAGCGCTTCCACAGGTACCGGATTCCGATATCGTGAGTAGCCGCCGCCACCCACACCGGCCGGCCGCCCAGTTCCTCTTCCGTCTTCCAAACCCGCAGATGATGACGCTTGCTATAGGTATTGAGCCCGCGCTGATACTGCCGGTCGGCCACCCTGCCATGCAGCTTCATGCGCGACATCGGCTGATAAGGGTCGTAGCGTTGCGCGAATACGTTGCGCACCGTGTGGAACGCCGTCCGCCAGTTCGGTTCGTGTGCCCTGTCCCAGCCGGATCGCTCGAAGGCTTCATCCAATTCCTCCTGGCTGCCCACGAAAGCCAGGTTCACCACGTCGGCCGGTTTCCCCTTGGTCGATGACACCTGCTTTGGCAGACGCGCCGCATCCACGGCGACCGAAGCCGGCGCCTTCACCCGCGCTTCGGGAACCTTCACCGGCTCAGCCAGTCTCACCCAAAGGTCGGTGCCGCGCGGCAGCCGGATTTCCGGTTGGGGAAAGAAGGGAAACACACCCAGCCGCAATAGCCGGATCGGATCGGGAAAGGGACTCAACACCGGAAGCTGGTACGTGCGCAGCGTGAAGAAGACCTGCGGCACGTCGGCCGCCACCGCGCCCATGATGCGCCCAGTCTTGCCCGCCTTCTCCCGCGCGTTCTCCACCGCCACCACTCGCGCGATCACCGGTATCGATTCGCTTCCGGCGGGACGGATGCTCGTAATCTCGATATCCAGGTAAGCGCGGTCGCGCCGTAAACCCATGCCCACCGGGCGCACCGACGACACGCGGCCGGAGACGGGCGTACGGGCCGGAAGGCCGATCTTGCCATCAAGCTCCACCGGCACCGCCAGCATGCCTTGAACCGCCTCGTCCGCCCGGGAACCGTCCGAGCTTAACGGCTCCGTCAGTCGAACGCAAAGCAACGTGCCAACCGGTAATTCAACGGCATTGCCTGCAACAACCCAACTCAAAAGCCAGATCGTCAGTCTCAGCAACAGGGCTCCTTTCAGGTGAGCATACACGAATCGGGAACGTTATGCGATAACGGAAATGCGTGATGCTGAACAATTTTCTGGCCACTCCCTCCACCATTGCGGGTAACCCCGCCAGTAAGGTCCGTCTGCTGATTTACGAGGACTTGCAATGCGGCGATTGCGCCCGCCTCCATCGCATCGTCACCGAGCGCCTGTTGCCCGAACACGGTGCCCGCCTCGCCGTCGAACATCACGACTTCCCCCTTCCCAAACACGACTGGGCCCGGCCCGCCGCCATAGCCGCCCGTCATTTTGGCGAAACGAACCCAACGGCGGCCCCCGCCTTCCGCGACGAACTGCTATCCAACCTGTCGCAAATCACCGCCGCGAACCTCGAAACCTGGATTCGCGCCTTCGCCCGCCGCGCCGGACTCGACGAATCGGAAGCCGCGGCGTCACTAACCAACGTGCGATTCGGCGCCCAAGTCGATCACGACCGCCAATCCGGCCTCGACCGCGGCGTTCACAGAACGCCCACCGCCTTTCTCGGACCCATCGCCTTCATCGAGCGCTTTCCTTATGAGGATCTATCCCTCATGATCCGGTCGGCCCTTGAACGGGAGGCGGAATGAAACCCGTCGCCATCGTCACCGGCGCCAGCCGCGGCATTGGACGCGGCATCGCCATCGAACTCGCGCGCACCCACCAGGTCATCGGAACTTTTCGAGGAAACCTGGAGGCGGCCGAGTCCCTGCGCGCCGAAACCGGGTGCGACGTTCTGGCCTCCGATATCTCCTCGGCCAAGGACCGCGCTTTGCTCATCGAAACCGTGCGCGGCCGCTACGGCCGGCTCGATCTGCTCGTCAATAACGCCGGTATCACCCAGCGCGTGCGGGCCGATGTCCTCGAAGCCGGCGAGGTAAGTTTCGATGAGATCGTCGGCACCAACCTCAAAGGTCCACACTTCCTCACCCAACTGGCCGCCCGCTGGATGCTCGAACAAGGCTCCGGCCGCATCGCTTTCATCACGTCCATCTCCGCCTACGCCGCCAGCGTCAATCGCGCCGAATACTGCATGTCGAAGGCGGCCCTCAGCATGAGCGTGGCGCTATGGGCCGCCCGCCTCGCCCCGCACGGCATCCCTGTGTTTGAGATCCGCCCCGGCGTCATCCGTACCGACATGATCAAGACCGTGGAATCGCTCTACGAGGAGCGCATCGCCAACGGCCTGGTGCCGCAGCGGCGCATGGGCGAACCGGCCGACATCGCCCGCGCCGTACGGGCCATCGCCGATGGCTTGCTCGATTACGCCGCCGGACAGGTACTAAACCTGGATGGCGGGTTCCATTTGCGCACCCTGTGATATAAAAAAGAATCGAAATGGCTACTACGACACAGAAGTTCTATGGCTGGTGGATCGTCGCCGCGGCTGTGATGACCTTCGGGCTCTCCACCGGACTGCCCTACTACAACACACCGTTCTTTTACGACTATTACGCCAAGAGTTTCGGCTGGTCGCGTCCCGACATTACGCTCGGCTTCCCGCTGGCTGTCGTCTTCACGCTGTGGGTCGGCCCGTTTCTGGTCCATCGCTTCCAACCGAAGCAGATGCTGCTGATCGGCTCGACGTTTTCGGCGCTGGCCTTTCTCGGCTTCGGCATGATGGGCGGCTCGCTGAATCAGTACTACGGACTTTGGTTCCTCTACACCATCGGCTACATCTTCTCCGGACCCATTCCACACCAGGTGCTGATTTCGCAATGGTTCAAGAAGAATCGCGGCATGGCGATGGGCATCACCTACGTCGGCGTCGGCATCATCGGTTCGCTTGGATCGTTCCTGGTGAAGGGTGTCACCGAGGCAAGTAACTTCCAGACGTGCCTGATGGTGATCGCCGGCCTGATTGTCGTCATCTGGCCCATCACTCTTCTGTTAATCAAGAACAAGCCGGCCGAGATCGGCCAGCATCCCGACGGCGCCCCTTTCAGTGCCAATGAAACCAAGCTCCAGCCCCGGCCTTTCGGCGAACTCTTCAAAACCTCCGCTTTCTGGCTGCTGCTGATCGGCTCGGCCTGCTCCATCGGATCGATCGGGTCCATCAACCAGCACATGAAGTTCGTGTTTCAGGATCAGGGCTACACCGATCAGGCCGCGCTCAACGCCGCCTGGCGCGATGCCAGCGCCTGCATTCTCTGGTCGAGCATCGCCGGCCGCCTGCTCATCGGCTGGATGGCCGACCGCTACCCGAAAAAATACGTCATGACCGCGACTTATGTCCTTGTCGCCGCCACCATTCCGCTGATGCTGATGGTGAAGCCGGGCGAGGACATGAACCTCTACGTGTTCGCGATTCTCTTCGGCTTCGGCATGGGCGCCGACTATATGCTCATCCCGCTGATGGCCGCCGAGCAGTTCGGCGTCAACTCCCTGGCCCGCGCCATGGCCATCATCCTTCCCACCGATACCATCGGCCAGACCTGGTTCCCCTGGATCGTTTCCAAACTGCGTGAGAGCATGGGGAGCTACAATCAAGCACTGACGGCGGTATTCATCATGGCGTTTGTCGGCGCGGTGGCCATCGCGCTGTTGCCAAGACACGGAAGCAAGGATGAGACATTTCACCTACCAAACACTCAAAGCGCTCCAGCAGGAGACTGAGAACCTCGGCCTCCGCCACGTCCGCTTTGAAGAGAGCCCGGAAAAGATCAAATCCGTACTGGCGCGCCCCGTCACCGTTGGCGGCTTTCGCGCCGGCAATTCCATCGCGATCCATCCGATGGAAGGCTGCGACGGCACGCTCGACGGCAAGCCGGACGAGCTGACGTTCCGCCGCTATGAGCGCTTCGGACGCGGCGGCGCCAAGCTCATCTGGTTCGAAGCCACCGCGGTTTGCGAGGATGGCCGCGCCAATCATCGCCAGCTCTGGCTGCACGAAAACTCGCTCCCGGAAATGGCGCGTCTGCTTGAAGTGACGCTCGCCGGCCATCGCGAGATTTTCGGCACCGCCGACGATGTGCTGGCTCCGCTCCAGCTCACCCATTCCGGCCGCTACAGCGTCCCCCGCCGCATCATCCCCTATCACAACCCTTCGGTGGACGCGAAATTCAATGTCCCCGCCAACTACCCGGTCATCACCGACGATGAGCTCGAGCGGCTCGAAGATTCCTATTTGGAAACCGCCAAACTCGCCTGGCGCGCCGGTTACCGCGCCGTCGATCTGAAAGTCACTCACGGCTACCTGCTCAACGAACTGCTGGGCGCCAAGCTCCGCGAAGGCCGTTACGGCGGCTCGCTCGAAAACCGCACCCGGTTCATCCGCAATGTTCTCGGAAAACTGCGCGCCGAGTTCGGCTCGAAGATGATGCTGTGCATGCGCCTCGGCTGTTTTGAAGGCGTACCCTATGAACGCGATCCGGCCACCGGTGAAGGCGTTCCCCTGCCCTATACGAAGCCCTATCCGCATGGCTTCGGCGTCGATTCGAACGATCCGATGAAAGACGACCTCACCGAAGTCAAGACCGCCATTGGCTGGTTCAAGGAGTGGGGCATTCAACTGCTCAACGTGTCGCTCGGCGTTCCCTATTTCAACCCGCACATCGGACGGCCTTTCGAAAAACCCGACGATGGCAACTACGAGCAGCCGGAGCATCCGCTGATCGGCGTCGACCGCCACTTCCGCATCGCCGGCGAGCTGCAGCGCGCCTTTCCGGATCTGCCCATGGTCGGCACCGGCTATAGCTGGCTGCAGGTGTATGCCATCAACGCCGCGGCACGCAACCTGGAGGAAGGCAACATCACCTTCTTCGGCGCCGGCCGCAACGCACTCGCCTATCCCTGGTTCGCCAGGGACGCGATCGAGAAAGGCGTGCTCGACGGCAAGCAGGTCTGCCGTACCGTGACCTTCTGCACTTACCTGATGCGTCAGAAGAATCACCCGCTCAAACAGTTCCCCACCGGCTGCCCGCCGTATGACAAGGAAGTCTACGGACCCATCATCAAAGAGGCGCGTGCCGTGGCCCGCTCCTGAACGGTCCTAGAATAGGATTGTGCTCCCACTGCTGTTGTCCCTCTCCCTGTGGGCGCAAACTCCGGTTATGCCCGTACGCGACGTTCGCGCCGGCATGAAGGGGACGGGTCTCACCGTCTTTTCCGGCACCAAAGTCGAACCGTTCGATGTCGAGATCCTGGGCGTGCTCGAGAACGCCGGACCCAGGCAGGCCGTCATTCTGGGCCGCCTCAACGGAGGGCCGCTCGCCCATACAGGCGTGCTGCAGGGCATGAGCGGATCTCCAGTCTATGTCAATGGAAAGCTGTTGGGCGCCGTGGCGTTGGCGTTCACGCTGTCCAAGGACCCCATCGCCGGCATACGCCCCTTCGAAGAGATGACCGAAGCGAAGGCGCCTGCCCGTGCGCCTCTGCGCGCCGCCGGGAATCCGGTTCTCTGCGAAGCCTTTCAAACCTGCGCCGCCCCGGAGCTAGCCGCCTCGTTCCAGTGGGGCGATGCGAAGCTGCGCGAGATCTCGACGCCGATCTCCTTCAGCGGCTTCACCGAACATACCCTCGATGTCTTCGCCCCGCGCCTGCGCAGTCTCGGACTTGAGCCCCGCCAGGGCGTGGCCGGCGGCGGCGCGGCGCGATTGCCTCAAGGCAACGGCCGCAACCTGCGGCCCGGCGCGATGATCAGCGTCCAACTGGCATCAGGCGATATCTCCATCGGCGCCGATGGCACCGTAACGGAGGTGGATGGCAACAAAGTCTATGCTTTCGGACACCGCTTCGTATCGCTCGGCGATGTGGATCTTCCCTTCGCAGGCTCTGAGGTGATCGCGCTGCTGCCCAACCTTTCCACGTCGTTCAAGATCTCCTCGGCGCGAGAGTTGCTCGGCACCATCACGCACGACTACTCCACCGCCGTTCGCGGCGAGCTCGGCCGCAAGGCCCGCACGATTCCGGTTTCGCTATCGGTCGATGGCGGCGCCGGCCGTGTCTCGCGCTATGAGTTTGAAACCGTGGCCGATTCCACCATGACGCCCTTCCTGCTGCAGATGGCCGTGTTCTCCGCCATCGACGCCACCGAACGCACCATCGGCGCCACCAGCTTCGCCGTGCGTCAGGCCATCGAGTTTGAAAAAGCCGGCCTCGTCGAATCGGCCAACATCTTCTCCGGCGAGTTCAACGTTCCACAGATGGCGGCCCAGAGCGTGGCGATCCCCGTCGCCTACGCCATGCAGTCCGGCTTTCCCGAACTGCGTCCGAAGCGGCTGAAAATCGGCATCGCCGCCACTGAGCGCAAGAACCAACTCACCATCGAGGAACTCACCGCCGGCCGCCGCACCGCGCGGCCCGGCGAAACCGTGCCTCTGACTTTGGTTCTGGCGGCCGAAGGAAAGCGCATCACCCGCCAGGCACGCTACACCATTCCCATCGGTGCGCCGGCCGGTCCGCTGAATTTCACCGTGGCCGATGCGCTGGTGACCAACTTCAATGAATTCCGCCAGGCGGTCATGGTTCCGGCGCGGACACCCGATCAGATTGTGACTCTGCTCAAGGGCTTGCGGGGAAACGCGAACGCCTATATCCGTGTCTGGCGCGCCGATGCGTCCTACCAATCCGGAGGCGGCGACTTCCCCGCCCCGCCCCCCTCGATCGGCCTTCTCATGAGCCGCTCGCAAGGCAACCCGGCCGCCGCCACCGCCGGCAACGCCAAGGTCGCCGAGATCGCCATCGGCAATCTGGACGCCATGGTTTCGGGCACCCGCACGGTGACCGTGGAAGTGAAGGAATGAAAACTCGACTCGCGGCCGCGGCGCTGATCGCCGTCCTGCTCCCCGGCGCCACAACCACCTATTGGGAAATGGGGAATTTCGCCGAGTTCTCCAAGGGCCGTTTCGAAGGCGTCTCCCTGACGCGCGACGGCAGACTCACCCTCGCGCCCCGCACCGATACCGTATTCACCTCCGATCAACCGGTGATCTGGAGCGTCGCGCAATCGGGCCCCGATACTTACTACGTCGCCACCGGACATCGCGGCGAAGTGCACCGCGTCAGCGGCGGCAAGAGCGAGTTGCTCTGGAAAGCACCCGAACCGGAAGTGTTCGCCATCGTCTCCGCGCCCGGCGGAGCGGTCTATGCCGCCACCTCGCCCGATGGCAAGATTTACCGTCTCGAGAACGGCAAGGCCAGCGAGTACTTCGCGCCGAAAGCCAAATACATCTGGTCGCTGGCGATCGGATCCGATGGCGCGCTCTACGCCGGCACCGGCGACGAAGGGAAGATCTATCGCGTCACTTCGGCCGGGCAAGGCGAGGTCTGGTATGAAACCGGGCAGACCCACGTCACATGTCTCGCGCTTGATGGCAGCGGGCGCGTGCTCGCCGGCAGCGAACCCAATGGCATTCTGTATCGCGTAACCGCCAAGGACAAGGCGTTCGTTTTATACGACGCCAACATGCCCGAGATTCGCGCCGTGGTTCCCGCCGCCGATGGCAGCTTGTATGTCGCCGCGCTCGGCGGTGCCGCGGGCCGCAAACCCGCCGGCGCACAGGCGGGTGTCACCGCGGCGAGCACCACCGTGGTTGCCACGCAACCCACCACCATCACCGTGACCGATTCGAGCGCCCAGGGCGGCGCCGACATCAAGCCCAAGCCGGAGCAGCCCAAAACGGCGGCCGCCCCGGCCGTCACCACCGTCGTCAGCCCGATCCTCGATTACTCCGGCGTCGATAAATCGGCGCTCTACCGCATCGATCGCGACAACCTGGTCGAGACCCTTTGGGTTTCGAAAGAAGAGAACATCTACGACCTGGCGCCCGCCGGCGCCTCGATTCTCTTCTCCACCGACTCGCAGGGTCGAGTCTACAAGCTGGAGCCGGATCGCAAAGCCACCCTCCTGGTCGAAACGCGCGAAGGCGAAGCAACCCGATTGATGCCGCACGGAGCCTCCGTCATCGCCGCCACCAGCCATGCCGGCAAACTGCTCCGCATCGGCGACCGGCCGGCCGATCTCGGCAGTTACGAAAGTCCCGTGCACGATGCCGGCGCCGCCGCGCGCTGGGGACGCCTTTCCTGGCGCGGCGACTTCCCCAAAGGTTCCAAGGTCTCGTTCCGTACGCGCTCCGGCAATTCCTCGCGTCCCGACAAAACCTGGAGCGATTGGTCGGCGCCCACCGATTCGTCAAGCTCTCCCGTCACCAGCCCCAACGCCCGCTACCTGCAATGGAAAGTGGAGCTCACCGGCGCCCAGCCGCAGATCGACGATGTAGCCATCGCCTACCTGCCCATGAACACGCCACCGCAGGTGAAGAGCATCAACGTTACCTCGCAGGCCAGCACCGCGACGACCGCGGCTCGCCCGGCTTCCTCCACCGGCGCCTCGGCCTCCTACAGCATCACCGTGACCGATGGCGGCGACGCCACTTCCACCTCTGCCGGTACGCCCACCCAGACCGTTTCCCGCGTCGCCAACGGGCAAATCGCGATCTCATGGCAGGCCGAAGATCCCGATGGCGACCGTCTGTCCTACACCGTGTTTTTCCGCGGCGAGGACGAACGGCAGTGGAAGCAGCTTCGCGCCAACGTCACGGACCCGGTGCTCATGCTCGATGGAGATTCGCTCGCCGATGGCAAGTATCTGTTCCGCGTGCTGGCCACCGACGCTCTTTCGAACGCCTCCGGCGCGGCCCGCGAGGGCGATCTGATCAGCGCGCCGGTGCTCATCGACAACACGCCTCCCCTGGTCGCCGCCACGGTGAAAAACGCCGCCGCGGGCGCGGTGGAAATCGAAGTCGACGCGTCGGACTCGGCCTCCGCCGTGCGCCGCCTCGAATATTCCGTCGATGCCGGTCCCTGGACTCCGGTCGCGCCCGACGACGGCGTCGCCGATTCGCTCCGCGAGCGCTTTCAACTGAAAGCCTCTCTGGCGGCCGGCGAACACCTGGTCGTCATCCGCGCCTTCGATACGGCGGGCAACGCCGGCCTGGCGAAAGTCGTCCTGCGCTAGCCGTTCGCGATAACATTAGGAATGCGAATTGGTTTGGCCGGCTGGCGCGGAATGGTGGGTTCCGTTCTGCTCCAGCGCATGCGTGAAGAGTCCGATTTCAATGGACTCGAACCCGTCTTTTTTTCCACGTCGAACGCGGGTGGTAAGGCTCCGGCCGAGGCCGGTCCAAACGCGGTCCTCAAGGACGCTCATGACCTCAAGGCTCTGGCCTCCTGTGACGTTCTGGTTTCCTGTCAGGGCGGCGAATACACTCAAAAGGTCTACGGCGAACTGCGATCGAGCGGTTGGCGCGGCTACTGGATCGACGCCGCCTCCACTCTGCGCATGGCAGATGACTCGGTTATCATTCTCGACCCCGTCAATCGCCATGTCATCGACCGCGCCCTCTCCTCTGGCGTGAAGAATTTCATCGGCGGCAATTGCACCGTCAGTCTCATGCTGATGGGTCTCGGAGGCCTGTTTCGCGAAGGTCTGGTCGAGTGGGTCAGCAGCATGACCTACCAGGCGGCGTCCGGCGCCGGAGCGGCCAAGATGCTCGAACTGATGGGCCAGATGGATCATCTCACCACCGCTTCGAAAAACTCCGGCGGCGATGCCTTGAAGGTGGAGACCGCCGTTACCGCAGCCCAACGCGACTCCGCCCTTCCCACCGCCGAAATCGGCGCGCCGCTCGCCGGGAGCCTGCTCGCCTGGATCGACAAGGATATGCCCGGCGGCCAGACCAAAGAAGAATGGAAAGGCGAGGCCGAGACCAATAAGATCCTCGGTACCTCCAGCACCATCCCCGTCGATGGCATCTGCGTTCGCATCGGAACGCTGCGCTGCCACAGCCAGGGCGTTTGCGTAAAGCTCAAACGCGATGTGCCGCTCGGTGAACTCGAAGGCATCGTCGCCAGTTCCACGCCCTGGACCAAGGTGGTGCCCAACAACAAGGCCGATACGCTGCGCTGCCTCACGCCTACCGCCGTCACGGGTACTCTCACCGTTCCCGTCGGCAGGCTGCACAAGCTGCGCATGGGACCCGAATATCTCGGCGCCTTCACCGTCGGCGATCAGTTGCTATGGGGGGCGGCCGAGCCGCTTCGCCGAATGGTCCGCATTCTCCGCGAACGCTAATTTTTCTTCTTGTACGTGTACGTCGAAAAGTCGAAATCGTAAGCCTCGCGGCCCGGGCGCTGGGGCGCGCTGTTTTTCGGAATCCAGCGCGCCAGATCCCGCTTGACCGCCGCGTGTTCCGGATGGCCCGCCACGTTGCGCCATTCATTCGGATCGGCCCGCCGGTCGTACAATTCTTCGCCGCCGTCGTGGTACCGGATGTAGCGCCATCGCTCGTCGCGCACCGAATGATTCCCGCGCTCAAACGTCGAAACCACGGGATTCCGCTTCGCTCTCGCGTTGCGCAGCAGAGGCACCAGGCTCTCCCCTTCGAGCTTCGAATTCCTCGGCAGCCCGCACACCTCCACCAGCGTCGGATACAGATCGAGCAGACTCACCGGCTGCGTGCGAGCCACTCCCGCCTGACGCACCCCTGGGCCGGCGATCATCATCGGCACGTGCGTCGATCGTTCCCACAACGTCGATTTGTGCCAATGCTGCTTTTCGCCCAGGTGCCAGCCGTTATCCGACCAGAACACGATCAGCGTGTTGCGTGCATGAGCGCTGCCATCCACCGCCGCCACCATCTGCCCGATCAGGTGATCGGCGAAGGAAATCGACGCCAGGTACGCCCGTACCGCCTCCTTCCATTTCCCTTCCTTCAAGATCCGCCGATGCTCGTCGCGACGGAACGCGGCCATCTTCTGCCCCACCGCCGGCACATCGTCCAGGTCGTCCTCCGGCGACACCGGCAGCTTGATCTCATCAAGCGGATACATGTCGAAGAACCGCTTCGGCGCGAACATCGGAATATGCGGATGCCACAACCCCACCGCCAGAAAGAACGGCTTATCCTGCTTCCGCGCCAGAAAATCGGCGCCGAACTTCACCGCCGCCGCATCGCCGAACTCCCCGTCCGGCTTCTCCATCACACCCCAATCGAACTCGCCCTGGAAATTCCTGAGCCCGTTAAACGGATGGCCCGCGGGAGCGGGAATCTTCTTGTTCCACGGATACCACTCATCGCGCCGGTACCACGGATCGTCGAATACCTGCAGCTTGAACTCATCCCACTGGTCGGGTGGATTCATGCCCGCGGTGTGATGAAACACCTTGCCCGCCCCGGCCACATGGTAGCCGTGCTTCTTGAAGTACATCGGAATCGTCTCGACCTCCGGCAGCTCCGGCCGCCAGAACTGATCGTTGTCATAAATGCCCGTCGTATCCGGCCGCATCCCGGTCAGCAGCGAGGTGCGCGACGGGTTGCACAAGGGCGAGGCGCAGTGCGCGTTCGAAAACAACACGCCGCGCCTTCCCAGCGCATCCAGGTTCGGCGTGCGCACCCCCGGATAGCCTCCTAACCCGCCCCAGTCGTTCATATCGTCCACCGAGAGGAACAATACGTTGGGCCGCCGTCCGCCAACCGTGGCGGCCGCCGCCGTTTGAAGAAAACTGCGTCGTGAGAGCATGGCAACCCTCCAGGATATGCTAAGATCGCGCAGTTCTCATTTCTTGGAGCGAGGATTCGCAAACCGTGGCAGCCATCAATTCCAGCCGGCTAATCGTTGCGGCCATCATGGCCATCCTGGTCTACGGCATGAACGCGGCCATGCTCGGGACCCTGTTGCCAAGCCTCTCGCAGCGCTTCAACCTCAATGTCGAACAGAACGGCAACATCGCCTTCGCTCAAGCGCTCGGCCTGATCATCGCTTCCATCTCCGTCGGCCCTCTCATCGACAACAAAGGCAAGAAGACGGGCTTGCTGCTCGGCCTGGCGCTGGTCATCGTCGCTCTCTTCGCGCTGCCCAATTCCTCCAGTTACGACCAGGTCATGATGTTCATGCTGCTGCAGGGCCTGGGCGGCGGCGTGCTGGTCACCGCCGCCAACGCCCTGGTGGGCGATATCAATGAAGAGCGCCGCTCCTCGACCCTCAACCTGCTCAATCTGTTCTTCGGACTCGGCGGCATGTTGACGCCCTTCATCGCCAGCAGCCTGTTTGGCGGCGATGCCGTCAAGCTCTGTTACCTCATTGCCTTCCTCACCGTCGCCACCCTGGCCGTTCACAGCATCACGCCCATGCCCGGCCCCACCGGCGCGCGCGGCTTCAAGATGTCCGAAGTCGGCGTCGTGCTCGGAAACCCCACGCTCTACCTGCTCGCCCTCCTGCTCTTCCTCTATGTCGCCTGTGAAGTGGGCGTGTGGAACTGGCTGGCGAAGTATCTCATCGCCCAGGGAGTGCCGGAAGCCACCGCGCTTCATATCCTTTCCTTCGGCTTCGCCTTCGGCCTGTTGGTCGGCCGCATCATCGCCTCCCGCGTCCTGATGAACGTGGCCGCCGTCAACGTCACATTGATCGTCTCCGTCGCCATGGCCATCACCACCTACATGGCGCTGGAAGCCACCGATACCACCGTCGCCGCCATCGCCGTCTTCTGCGCCGGCCTGGCCATGGCGCCCGTCTTTCCCACCACGCTCGGCATGACCGGCGACGCGTTCCCCAAAGCCACCGCCACCGCCATGGGCATCGTCATCACCGCCGGCTGGATCGGACTCGCCGTCAGTTCGAAGATCATCGGTTCCATCGCCGCCGGCGACGACAAAAAACTCAAGACCGCATTGCTGGTGCTGCCGGCCTTCTCCGCTCTAATGGTGGTCGTCAATCTCATCCTCCGGCCCATGCTGACCCGGAAGAAAGCCTAAGCGTCCGCGCCGCCCATGCCCGATCATGCCGCCTCGGCCCTGAGCTACGTTCTCGGACCCATCAGCGGCGTCTTCTTCCTCACGCTCGAGCCTTACAGCCGCAAGCGCGAGGTCCGCTTTCACGCCTGGCAATCGATTCTTTTCGGATCCCTGGCCTTCGCCATTTTCCTCGCCGGGCCTTTGCTTAGCTTCTTCGTTCCAATGACTATGCTGGCCGTCATCGGCTTCGCCGAACTCGCCCTGCTCATGGCCAGCCTCGTGGTCTGGATGATACTGATGTACAGGGCCTACGTCGGCGAGCGCTGGGTTCTGCCGGTAATCGGCCCCATGGCCGATCGCAAAGCTTGAACCGAAAGCGCGGCCGCGTACGTCTCACGCCAGAGAGGCAATCTTGAAACGAACACTTCTTCTCTTCCTGTTCGCTTCCTTCGCCGCCTCGGCGCAAGCGCCGAAAGTGGGCCAGGTGGAAATCTTCGGCATCCGCAAAGTCTCGCCCGAGAAAATCCGCAAGGCTCTGGGAGTCCTCGAAGGAGGCCCGCTACCCTCCTCCAAAGTCGAAATCGAAGAGCGCCTCGAAATGCTCGAAGAGGTCACCCGCGCCACCATCGAAGCCATCTGCTGCCTGGAAAAGCAAGCCATCCTTTATGTCGGCATCGAAGAGCGCGGCTCCACTCACTTCGAGCTGCGCCTGCCTCCCACAAGCGAGATCCGCCTGCCCGAACCGGTCATGCAGGAGTGGTTGTCCTTCGCCACCAACCTCGCCGCCGCCGTCCGCAAAGGCACCGCCGAAGAGGATCTGACCAACGGCCACTCCCTGGTCGCCGATGCCGATGCGCGCCAGAATCAACTCAAGTTCGTCGATCTTGCCGAATCGCATGAAGCTGTGCTGCGCGACGTCATGCGCAACGCCGAAGACGAACAGCAGCGCGCCATCGCCGCCTACATCGTGGCCTACGGGAAAGACAAGAAGCGTGTCGCCGACGAATTGCAGTACGCCATGCGCGACGCCGATTCCACCGTCCGCGTCAACGCCATGGTGGGTCTTGTGGCCATCACCATCTATTCCTCGATGCACCCGGAATCCGGCATCCGCATCTCACCCACCTGGTTCGTCGAAATGCTGAACTCCACCCATTTCACCGATCGCGCCAAGGCCGCCGACGCGCTGTTTCATTTCACCGCGAAGCGTGACGAACATGTCATCTCCCACCTGCGCGACCGCGCACTGCCCGCCCTCACCGAAATGTCGGCCTGGCATCATGAGAGCCACGCCATCCCGGCTTTCATCCTGCTCGGGCGCGTGGCGGGACTGCCCGAACCCGAAATTCAGGAACTCTGGAAAAAGGGCGACCGTCAGACGCTGCTCAAAAAGGTGAAGGAATCAGCCAAGAGCGCCAACTGATACTTCCGCTGGAATGCCCAGGTCTTTCGCCCGTAACGGCGACATCACCGCACCTGGCATATATCGCGCGATCATGCCCATCGCGATCTCGGCGCGCCGCACCCGTTCCTTCGACAACGCCACCACCGTGTTCTCCAGATGCGTGCCCGCCGGATACACATCCGGCGAATTCCGCAGCCCGAACTTCAAATAAATCGGCGCCGCCACGCGAATGAACTCCGGCACTTCGTAATGGCGGATGAACCCGCCGATGTTATCCGGCGCTTCCACATAGAAATCGATGGGAGCGTTCACCGCCGCTCGAATCGACGCAATCTGCGGCAGCGTCAGGTCGGACGGAATGTTGATCGTATCGGCGCCCAGATCTTCCAGAATCCGCGCCGAGGCCGGGTTGGCCGGCGCCATCATCACCGAAGTCTTGATAATCAAATCGGCCGGCAGATACCCGGAACGCTTGGCCCGCGCCACCAACTGCAAGATGCCGAGGTCGGAAACCAGCACGCTGCGCAGCCCCAGATCCACCGCTCGGCGCACATCTTCGAGCGCAAACACCAACTGATCCGATCCGCGCAGGCTCAACCCCAGGCTCTTGCCCGCCGGAGAGAACGCTTGCGCGCCGGTATCGAACGTCGCCCGCGGACCGATGAACAGGTTGACTTCAATTCCCTGCTGACGCCCCAGGGCCAGCATGTCGCGAATCTCCGAATCCGTCATCAACAGAATGCCCGACCCCTGACTCACCCGGTGCACCGGCACCTTGCGCGCCGCCGCTTCCTCGATCACCGCCGCCAGCGACCGCGGCCCCTCCGTCGAAGGAATCTCGATGCGATATTGGCCGCCATCGGGAAACCGCTTTGTCGAATCCGGGCACTCGCGCGGGTCGGTGGACGGCAACCCGCAACTGGCGAGGAAATCCTGGCTGTGGCGCATAGGGAATATGTTACATCTGGTAGCGGTGGTGATCTGCATCATGCTGCTATCGGTCGCGATTGCCGAAGCCCAGGAGCTGACCGCCGTCAGGCTGCGTGCCATGGGAAGCGCGATCAATGAAGAATTGCGCCGCCAGTCCCCGCCGATTGAAGATGCGCTGCTTGCCGGCTACCTGACCGCACTCGCCGAAAGAATCAACGAACGCGCCCGGTTACCGTTCCCGATCTCGATCGACCTGACGCGCGATGCGGCACAAACCGGCGCACTCGGCCTCCCTGGCGGGTTCCTGCGTCTTCCTCTTGCCGCCCTGATCAAAGCACCAACCGAACGGGACGTAGCTCTCGCCCTCGCGCACGGCATGGCGCATAGCGCGGCGCACCATGTAGTCCGCACCGATCTCGCCAGCGTCCCAATTATCTTTCCCAGCCACGACCGCTTCGATTTTCCCCGCCAGCGCAAGCAAGAGGAAGAAGCGAACGGCACCGCTACCACTTGGCTTGAAGCTTTCGAACCGGGCAATGGCTTCGAGGCCGCGCAACAGCGCGCGCGCGAAATCGCGGAGGCAATAGCGTTCAAGCCCAAACGCAAGCCCACGCTCCGCCGGCCCGGCGAATCACGCTAAGAACCACCGCTGCGCGAACCCCGCCGCATTCCGATAGCGGCGCACGCCCACGCAACAGTCAGCAGCGCCAGTGATACAACTACGGGAACCATTCCCTCCACCATCACCACTCCCACCTGGCGCACACTGCCGGCATCGAAACCATTCATCCGCGAGACCATCCGGAATCCGTTGGTGAGGCTCAACACGAAACTGCCGATCAGGACTCCCAACATCGACGCGTGACTCGCCTGCATGATCCAATCCATGTTCGTTTCTCCTTGCCGCCAGGAATAACGTCCGGACAGCGAAACTGTGACAATGTCACGATTGAGCGCCTCAAGCGTTACTCCTGCCATGGATCTCGATCCCGAAAGCATCCCTCTGGTGCATTTCCGGCAATCGCGATCCTGGGACGCGCCTGGCTCCCTGGCTGTTCACCGGCGCGCGCAACCTCTATGTCCGCCTCTCGCAGAACCGGCCCGAGACGAACCTTGAAGCTGCCGTGGCGGCTGAAGGAATGCGTCCCATCGACGCGGCGGCGGTAGGCGGCATCGCTCCCGAAGCCTTGCGGCAGCGGCTCAGCCGGGCGCGGTCGAGTCTACCTAAAACACCCACTAACCGGCACAGACTTTCAGCGTCATAGAGACATGCTTAAGCCGTCTGCCCTGTGCATGGTGCTTCTCAGCGCACTCCTGCCCCTCAACGCGCAAGCCTCGGCGACCCTTCCGTCCCGGCTGCATGCAATCATGCGCGACTTCGATGCCGAAGGATTCTCTGGCGTGGTCCTCGTGGAGCGGAAAGGCAACCTTGAGTTTCTCCAGGCGTATGGTTACGCAGACCGGAGCCGGAAGATTCGTAACACTCCGGACACTCGATTCGGGATGGCATCTCTGACGAAGCCGTTCACATCGGCAGCCATCCTCAAGCTGCAGGAACAAGGCAAGCTGCAGACGTCGGACCTGCTCGACCGCTACATCGGTCCGCTTCCTCCTCCGAAGAACCTCGCGACCATCCACCACCTCGCGCTCCACCGCGCTGGGCTTGGAACCTCAATTTCCGGTAATACCCGCGAGACATTTCTCCAATGTGTACGCACGTCTCCGGCAGAATGGAAACCGGGAGAGAAATACAGATACACGAACCTGGGATATGGCGTTCTGGCCGCGATAATCGAGATCGTTTCCGGAACTTCCTACAATGACTACGTTCGTAATGAGATTCTGCTCCCATTGGGACTGAAGGAGGCCTATTTCAGAGACGAGACGGTGCCCGGACTTGCGCTCGGCTATCAAACACCGCCGGACAATCCCGAACCGGCTCCGGACAGGCCGCTCGGGTGGGGTCGGAACGCCTCAGGCGGCATGATGATTTCGGTTCCCGATCTGCTCACGGCATTCAAAGGCCTTCGTTCCGGCAAAGTGTTGTCCCGGGACAGCCTGGAGATCATGTTCCATCCTTGGCCGGAGGAGGGGTACGGATGGCATGTGCGCAACGACGCCGCAGGGCGTCGCCTGATCGAAAAAAGCGGCGGAAACCCGTCCTATGCTTCTCATTTGTTTCATTACCCGGATGACCAAGTGACGATCATTTGGGCGACCAACAGTCTCCACAAGCGTTTCCGGCCGGAATTGAATCACAGGTTGAATGAAGCCGTGCTGGGCGTGACCGTCCCCAAACGACTTAGCCCTCCGAAATGAATCACGGGTCCCCCGTTTCAGAGGCTCACGACGGGAAGTGGAACCCGCTTGGTCGCCCCGTAGCAGCCTGCGGAATCGAGTCGGGGTTGCCGGCCATCGAACCACGCCCGGCGTGGGAACTTCGGGTCCGCGCCACCGGGAATTCGCCCGCCGTCGGAGAAACCTTCGCCAATCCTCCGTGCGCATGCGGCTGCTCGAAGGTGCGGCCGCGGCCCTGCTGTGTGCCTATCTCACCGCCGTGCTGCAGGAGGCGCTTCGGCTGCTAAGTTGACTATGCACGCCGATCAAACCGCCGTCAGCAATCCTTCCCGCACCGCCTGCACACCGCTCCCGGCCGGCTCAAATCCCTCTTCCACCAAAGCCTGCTCGAACGTCTCCACCAGCGCCGCCACATGATCGGCAGTCGCCAGCGGCCCCATGATCCCCACGCGAAACACCTTGCCAGCCAGCGGCCCCAGTCCGCCCGCGATGTCGATATCGGCCAGCGCCAGCATCCGTTTTCGAACCTTCAGCTCATCCACGCCCTTCGGCACGCAAGGCGTATTCAAATTCCAGATGCGATCTTCCGGCGCCGCCAGCAGCCGCAGTCCCATCGCTTCCACCGCCCGCACAAACGCCTCATGCGAGCGCCGGTGCCGCTCCCAGCGCCTGGCGATGCCTTCCTCTTCGATCACCGCCAACCCCTGCCGCAACCCATAGAACAACGAAACAGGCGCCGTATGGTGATACCGCCGCGCACCCTCAAAATAGTTCGTGAGCAACTGCAGATCGAGGTACCACTCCGCCGGCGTCGACTTGCGAGCCTTCAACCATTCCATCGCCCGCGGCGACACCGTAATCGGAGCCAGACCCGGCGGGCAGCTCAATCCCTTTTGCGTACACGAATACGCCACGTCGATCCCGGTTTCATCCACCCTCACCGGCATCGCCCCCAGCGACGTAACGCAATCGGCAATCACCAATGCGCCCGCCTCATGGGCCGCCGCACACAACTGCTCCCCGCTCTGAAACACGCCGGTGGACGTTTCCGCCTGCACATAGGCCACCACCGAGGGCCGCTCCCGCCGGATCCATTCCGCGGCTTCTTCTTCGACAGTCGCCACGCCCCATGCCTTTTCCAATCGCACGACCTCGGCCCCCTGGCGCCGGCCCATCTCGGCGATCCTTTCGCCAAAGAAGCCGTTCACCAGCACCAGCATCTTCGAACCCGCCTCCACGAAGTTCGCCACCGCCGCCTGCATGCCCGCGCTCCCGGTGCCCGACATCGCCAGCGTGAATTCATTGCGTGTGCCGAAAGCCGTTCGCAGCCCGGTCCGCACGCCTTCCACCACTTCGAAAAAATAGGGATCCAAGTGGCCCACAACCGGCAACCGCATCACTTCGTAAACGCGCGGGTCCACCATCGTCGGGCCCGGCCCGAACAGCAGCCTTCTCGGCGGATTGATCACACTCGCTGGCATTGGCATGAGTGGCTACAGAATAACAGCGGACCGGCCGAATCCCCATAAGGGAAACCCCTCAAACCGGCGAGGCATAAGATAGAGGTATGTGGCTTTTTCTGCTACCCGCCCTGCTTTCCGCCGCCACTGATTTCAATCGCGATATCGCCCCCGTCCTCGAATCCCGCTGCCAGCTCTGCCACGGCGCCAAGCAGCAGATGAGTGGATTGCGGCTCGACGATGGTTCGGCATCTTCCAAAGGCGCAAAGATCCTCGAACGCATCACCAGCACCAAGTCCGGCTTCCGCATGCCGCCGGTCGGCGCTCCGCTCACCGCCGCCGATGTGGCCAGCTTCAAAGCCTGGATCGATGATGGAACGAAGTGGCCCGCAGGCTACAAGCCCGGCGGCAAAGCCGGTGGACATTGGTCGTTCCAGCCAATGGAGCGCCACACCCCGCCCGCCGATTCCACCGGCTGGGCGCGCAACCCCATCGACCGGTTCATCCTCGCCCGTCTCGACTCTGAAAAGCTGAAGCCATCGCCCGAGGCTTCGAAAACCACCCTGCTGCGCCGCGCATCGCTCGATCTCACCGGCTTGCCGCCTTCCCCCGCCGAAGCCGACGCCTTCCTCGCCGACAAGGATCCGGCCGCCTATGAGCGCGCCGTCGATCGCCTGCTCGCCTCCGATCGCTACGGCGAAAAATGGGCCCGCCCGTGGCTCGATCTCGCCCGCTATGCCGATTCCGACGGCTATGAAAAGGACCAGGTACGCGCCTACGCCTGGCGTTACCGCAACTGGGTGATCGACGCCATCAATCGCGATCTGCCCTTCAATCAATTCACCGTGCAGCAACTGGCCGGAGATCTGCTCCCCGGTGCTACGGCCGATCAACTGGTGGCCACCGGCTTCCATCGCAACGCCCTCACCAATCGCGAGGCCGGCACCGATCGCGCCGAAGCGCGCTTTGAGCAACTGGTGAACCGGGTCAACACGACATCCACCACCTGGCTCGGCCTCACCGTCGGCTGCGCCCAGTGCCACGACCATAAATACGATCCCATCCAGCAGAAGGATTTCTACCGCATGATGGCCTTCTTCGATTCCTCCGAAGAAGCCGACATCGTGGCGCCCATGCCCGGCGAGCGCGAGTTGTATCAGATGGCCCTGCCCGCCTATCTCGCCAGGCGCGGCCATGTCCTCGAACAATACGGCGTCGCCAAATTACAAGCCACCTGGGAAGAAAAGCTCCGCGGCGCCATCGACCGTCCCGGCCAGGACGTGGAGTGGGATTTCTCCATGACTTCGATGCGGGCCATGTTTGACTACGCCGAACGAGTTCTCAAAACACCGCCCGCGCAACGCTCCGCTTACGATCAGAACCGCCTCACCGATTACTTCCTCTCCACCGGCGGTCCCGCTACCAAAGACACCGAAGCCCTCCGCGCCTACCTGCGCGAAGCGCGCGACAGGATCCAACAGGCCGCCGCCGAACTGCCACCCCTCACCATGGCCTACACCATGACCAACGCGCACGGCTACAAGGAAACCAACCTGCGCGTAAAGGGCGACTGGCGCTCCCTCGGCGAACCTATCCCAGCCGGCACGCTTTCCCTGCTCACCAAAACCGCCCAGTCCGGCATGACCCGCCGCGATCTGGCCGAGTGGCTGGTTTCCAAAGACAATCCACTCACCGCCCGCGTCACCGTCAATCGCGCCTGGCAGGAACTGTTCGGCCGCGGCCTCGTGCGGACTTCCGAGGATTTCGGCACCCAGGGCGACAAGCCCACTCACCCCGAACTGCTCGATTGGCTGGCCCTTCGTTTCATCGACGACGGCTGGAGCCTGAAGAAACTGCACCGTCTCATCGTCACCTCGGCCACCTACCGCCAATCGTCGAACGCCACCGAAGCGATCGCCTCCAAGGACCCCGACAATTCCCTGCTCTCGCACCAGGCTCGCATGCGCCTTCCCGCCGAGCTGATCCGCGACGCCGCCCTCTCCGCCTCCGGCCTGCTCGATGGGCGCATCGGCGGGCCCAGCGTCCGTCCCTACCAGCCGCCCGGAGTGGCCGAACTCGGCTACGGCGGCAGCATCAAATGGAAGGAAAGCGAAGGTGCCGACCGCTACCGCCGCGGCCTTTACGTCCACTTCCAGCGCACCACGCCCTACCCGCAGTTGATGAATTTCGATGCGCCCGATTCCAACGTCGCCTGCAGCCGCCGGCGCCTGTCGAACACGCCGCTGCAATCGCTGAACCTGCTGAACGATCCTGTCTTCTTTGAAGCCGCGCAGTCGCTCGCCGCGCGCGCCCTCGAATCGGGCGCCGATTTCAATGCCCACCTCGATCGCGCCTACCTGCTCGCCCTTGGCCGCCGGCCTTCCACCAGGGAGCGCGAACGCCTCGCCGCCCTGCTCGACCGCCAGACCACGATTCTGCGAAACGAACCCACCGCGGCCGAAGCGCTCGCCGCTCCCGGCACTCCGCCCGCGCGCCTTCAGGAGGCAGCCTCTTGGACCGCGATCGCCCGTGTCATCCTCAACCTCGACGAGTTCATCACCAGGGAGTAAGCCGCCATGAACGAACTGCAATTCCGCCAGATCCAATCCCGCCGGAGGTTCCTCTCCCAAGCCGCCTGCGGCCTCGGCTCCGTCGCCCTCGCCGATCTTCTCCACGCCGCCGACCCTCCCAATCCGCTCACTCCCAAGGCGCCCCATTTCCCCGCCAAGGCCAAAAGCGTCATCTTTATGTTCATGGAAGGCGGGCCCAGCCAGATGGATCTGTTCGATCCCAAGCCAGCCCTCCAGAAATGGCATGGCCAGCCGCTGCCGCCGTCGATGACCAAGGGCCTGCAACTGGCCTTCATCAAACCCACCGCCGCCGTACTGGCCAGCCCGCGCACCTTCACCCCGCACGGCCAATCCGGCATCGAGTTCTCCGACTACATCCCGCACACCGCGAAAATGGCCGACAAGATCTGCCTCGTACGGTCGATGTATTCCGAAGCTTTCAATCATCACCCCGGCCAGTTGCTGCTGATGACCGGCAGCACGCAGTTCGGCCGCCCGACCTTCGGCGCCTGGGCCACTTACGGGCTGGGCAGCGAATCGCGCGACCTGCCGGGGTTCGTCGTTTTGAGTTCGGGCGTCGGCACCTCCGGCGGCGCTTCCAACTTCATGAGCGGATTTCTGCCCTCGCACTACCAGGGCACCATGTTTCGCAATGGCGGCGATCCCATCCTTTATCTGTCCAACCCCAAGGGAGTATCCAACGCCACCCAGCGCGCCGGCCTCGACGCCCTGCGCGATCTCAACCAGGAACGCGCCGCCGAAACCGGCGATCGGGAAATCGCCAGCCGCATCGCCGCCTATGAACTCGCCTTCCGCATGCAGATGTCGGCCCCCGAACTCGTCGATTTCTCCAAGGAGTCGCCCAAGACCCTCGAGATGTACGGTGTCGGCCAGGAACCCACGCATCAGTTCGCCACCAACTGCCTGCTGGCCCGGCGCATGGTCGAACGCGGCGTTCGCTTCGTTCTCATGATGCACGCCAGTTGGGACGATCATACGCAGCTCAATCGCAAGCTCAAGCGCAATTGCGACATCAGCGATCAACCCACGGCGGCGCTGCTGGCCGACCTCGATCAACGCGGCCTGCTCGATTCCACGCTCGTCGTCTGGGGCGGCGAGTTCGGCCGCACGCCCATGGTCGAAATCCGCAACACCATGGAGACCGATAACGGCGGCCGCGATCATCATCCGCTCGCCTACAGCATGTGGGCCGCCGGCGGCGGCATCAAGGGCGGCACGGTGGTCGGTAAGACCGATGAGCTCGGGCTCAGCATTGTCGAGGACAAGGTCCACATCCACGATCTGCAGGCCACCCTGCTGCAAAGCCTGGGCATGGATCACCTGCGGCTCACCTTCCGCCACATGGGCCGCGACTACCGGTTGACCGACGTTGGGGGGAATGTCGTGCGCAAGATGCTGGCGTAAGGCTAGGGCGAACGCCTTAGCGCCCCTTGCGGCCCACGCCCCGCACCGCCACACAAATCACGCTATCCCTAAGGGGTTCACTGCGTAGTAATCGTTGCGTCCCGCTTCTACCATGAGGTTGGATCGAACAGAACCTACTTCGCATGCGCTGCCTTTACTGTGGAGAAACGCTAGCCAAGCCGCCGGAAGACGCGGCCCAGGCGTTTTGCAGCATCGGCCACCGGCAGATGTATCAGTGGAATCGCGCCTCCACCGGCAATGGCGCCGCCGGCTCGCGTAGCGTCGCTCAGCTTGTGGTGGCGGCCGAAGCCGGAGAAGAAGGCGAGACGGCCTGGGCCGCTTTCCAGAAACGCCGTTGCGTGCCGGCCGAAGGCTCGTTCGGCGTGCGCGCCATGGTCGCCGAGTCCGAACCTTTTCCCTACCCCGCCACGCTGCCCGAATCGGCTCCGGCGGCCGATCCCGGCCTGTATGAAACCTGGCTCGAGCCATGGCCGGCCGTGGCGGTTTTCGGCCCGCGCAAACCGCGCCAGCCGCGCATGCCGCTGTTTGCGACCTTCCCCATCGGCCGCCGCCTGCCAGGCCGCAGCGTACGTCCAGGCAGTGGCATCCCGCTTTGTTCGCGCGTCGATATGGTGCGGCTGCTCGAAGGCGGAAAGCGTCTGGCGCGCTCGAAGATGGAGCGTCCGCTGGTCTTCCCCGCCAAGGCGATTCTCGGCCGGCTTCGCAGTTCCCTGACCGTGGCGGACATGGAACCGCTGCCGCCCATCGTCGAGAATCTGCGGGAAAAGGCCGCCGCCGCAGCCCGCCTCGCCCCCGGCGCCGACGATCCGCCGTCTTCGCAACTGATGGCCATCGCGCCGCACGATCCGGCCGCGCGCGCTTCCAAGCCGCGCCAGACGCGCTTTCGCGATCACATCCAGTGGGCCGCCAAAATGGTGGACCTCGACGGCCTTGGCCGCTTGCTGGCGGCGCAGGAGGAATCCCCCCGTTTCGTCGGTATCGACTCCTGGCATCCCGGTCCGGTTCGCGCCTGGGTCGAGCCGCGTCTGTCGGCCCCGGCCGGAGCGGCCCTGCACCGCGGGATTTCCCATCCCGTCGATCTGAAGCTCGATCCGCTGGCCGGAAGCGCTCTGCCTCACAGCCGCCTCACCGGGCACGCCGCCGCGCTCACCTCCCTCGCCGCGCGGCTCGACGTCGAATTGATCTGTCCGCCTGTCGCGTGTCTTGAAACCTCGTTCCGCCTTCTCGACGCCGAGCTCGAAAGCGCGGCGCCGGAAACGGCTCCGTCGGTGCCGGAAAGCCGGCTGGCCGAGACGCGGCCCTCGCTCGGCGCTACGTTCCTCATCCGGCACACGTCGATGCCGATGATCGAGCCGGGACTGGAGTTGCGCGGCCTCGATACCTCGCTGCTTGAAACCGGCGTTGAGCTCGATCCGCTCGCGCCCGTCTATGCCGGCAGGCCGCCGGCCGCGCGCCAGACCTTCCTCGCGGCCGAAGAGCAGTTGCCCGTTACCGTCTCCCCGCGAGCCGCCGAAACGTCCATCGTCTATACGGGCACACTCGAATTCCTGCGCACCGAAGCCACGCCGCCTCAACCCGCCGCCCCCGCTTTTTCCTGGGTGCGGCGCTTCGTTCCGCCCCTGGTTCAGGCGCAGTCCAAGCTTCATCTGCATAGCGCGCTCGCCTTCACCGGCCCGTCGTTCACGCCCGGCGAGATGGCGCCGATTCATTCGGAAGCCAACCGCGTCGTTCCAAAGCTCAAGCTGAAGCTGGTCGAAGACCGCGCGGTGGCCGAAGCCGTTCAGCTTTACAAGGAAACGTCCAGCCGAGGCCTGCTGCAAACGCTGCTCGCGCGCTTCCGTCCCGCCAAAGCTTCGGCGGCGCCCGCCTCCAGCCCCGGCCGCAAGGGCGCCAAGTCGCCGAAAGGCGATGCCAAGCCCTCTCCGCTGCTCAATTTGAAGTGGGCGTTCGCCGGGCTGCCCGTCGTCCTCGCCGTCGGCTTCTTCGTTTACCGCAACGGCAAGGAACAGACGGCCGAGGCGCTACCGGAAGGCGCCACCACCGTGGCCGAGGCGCCACAGAGACCGGCCGGTGCGACCGCGGCTCCCGCCCGCCGCGCCGAATCGAAAGCGCCTGAAAAGGCGAAGGTGGAAACGGCCCGACAGGACACGCCCGCGCCGCCGTCCTCCGCCGAACCGGCCGGATTCCTCGCCAACGTCAAGCAGGCGATTCTCAAGCGCGCCGCCGTTTCCCTCAGCGACGATTTCCGCGGCGGCCTGGGCGACTGGCAGGGCTATGGCGAATGGTCCAAGCAATGGTCCTACGACGCCGCCACGTTCCTCAACACCGGTCCGTCGGTGGTCCTCTACACGCCTTCGCTTCCGCTATCCAACTACCGCGTCGATTTTCTCGGCCAGATCGAACGCAAGAGCCTCGGCTGGGTCTTCCGCGCCAAGGATGGCAGTAACTATCACGCCGCCAAGATCACTCTGACGCGCGGCGGACCGCTTCCGCGCGCCATCGTCGAACACTACACCGTCATCAATGGGCGCGAGGACCGCCACCAGTCCCGCCCGCTGCCGCTTGAGATCCGCGCCGATACGCTCTACCGCGTCGGCATGGATGTGCAGGATAGTGACTTCACCCTATCGGTGCAAGGCCAGATTGTCGATCACTGGAGCGACAATCGTCTGGCATCGGGTGGAATCGGTTTCTTCAGCGCGCGCGGCGAACAGTCGCGCCTGCGCTGGGTCGAGGTGTCGCATCAGTACGACACGCTCGGCAAGTTGTGCGCGTTCCTTGCGCCTTACAGTATGCCCGCCAGGGAGGGGAATCAGAAGTAAATGTCTCAAAAAAAGCGTGTGGAATCGAATGGGCCCAAGCATGCCGCAAGCGCTGTCGCCGAGCCCCGCGAGCTCTCAAACCTCCATGCCAAGTCGCTCGCCAAGGCCGTTTCCCTGCACCTGGAAGGCAAAGCCAAAGAGGCGCTGAAGGAACTCGACATCGCCGTCAACAACGGCGCCGACGCGGCCGAAGTGCATGCGGCGCGCGGCCACCTGCAGTTTGAGCTCGAACTGTTTGACGAGGCCATTCAAAGCTACTCTCGGCTGCTGGCGCTCGACTCCCGCCATCCCAACGGCAACTTCAACCTCGCCGTGTGTCTTGAAAAGCTCGGCCGCTGGGAACAGGCGGCGCAGCAATTTGAAAAGGCGCTCGACGCCGATCCCGGCCGCACCGAAGCCTGGCTCGGTTTGGGCATCTGCCGCCTGCATACCGAGAAGGCCGAAGTGGCGCTTGAGGCGTTTGAACGCTGCCTGGCGCGCGACGGCGATCACGAAACGGCGCGCTTCGGCAAAGCCGTCTCGCTGCAATATCTGTGGCGCTTCGACGAAGCGACCGAGTTGTACCGCTCGATTCTCGAACGCAACCCGGCCTCGGAGGAATCGATGGTGAATCTCATCACCATCGGCATGGCGCGCAAGGAAGAGAAGATGATCCGCGAGTTCTCCGAGCGCCTGCTGACCTTGCGCCCCATGTCGCAAGCCGCGCTTGAAGGTCTCGCCACCTGCGCCTTCTCCTCGGGCGATTTCGATGCCGCCGCCCGCTGCTGCGCCAAGCTGGTCGAATTTACGCCCAATCACTTCGAGCGCTGGTTCAACCTGGGCGTGGCGTATCAGAAAACGGCGCGGCAGAAGGAAGCGGCCCAGGCCTACGCCGAGGCCGTTCGCGTCAGGCCCGATGCTAAGCAGGCCTGGATCAATCTGGGCATCGTGCGCCAGGAGGAAAGCGATCTCAAAGGCGCCCGCGAGGCTTACGAAAAGGCGCTGCAACTGGCGCCCGAGATTCCCGAGATTCTCTACAACCTGGGCTCGGTGCTCGAACAGCAGGGCCAGAAGGAAGACGCCGAAAAGCTCTATACGCGCCTGCTGGTGAAGAGCTCGGATTGGGAAGACGCCTGGTTCCGCCTCGGCTTTCTGCGCATCACCCGCGGCGACTATCAGGGTGGCGCCGAAGCCTTTGAAGCCTGCCTCCGCAAGCGCGGCGACTGGCCGGAAGCGCTGGTCAACCTTGGCCTGGCCTTCTGGAAGCTGGGCGACCAGGATTCGGCCCGCCGTTCCTATGAAGCTGCCCTCGAAGGCAAAAAGAATTCGGTGGACGCGCTGCGCGGTCTGGCCGCTCTCGCCATCGAGCGCAACGACTACGAGCAGGCGCTCGACTACCAGGCGCGGCTGATCGACCACGGCGAACGGAGTCCGGAGCTGTTCTACAACACCGGCCTGCTTCTGCAGCGCTCCGGCCAACTCGACGACGCCATCCGCCTATATAAAGAAGCGCTCAGCGAGAAGCCCCAGTTCGCCGAGGCCCTGCTCAATCTGGGCCATGCGTTGAAGTCGCAGGGCCAGCAGGATGAGGCGCTCACCTACTGGCAACAAGCCCTCGAAGTGAAGCCCGAACTGGCGCAGGGCTACTTCGAGCCGGTTCACTAATCCGATGCCCCAAATCGCTTCCTCCGCCGCGTTAGCCCGCGGTCCGGAGGAAGCGTTCCCGTTTCGCTCCCACCTGTTGCCTTCGCGCGCAGTGTCTCAATCCGGCCGTGTTAGCCTGAAAGAAATGGCAGGCGATGAGGCGCTCGCGATCCGGGCCGAGAACCTGGCAAAAACCTATCGTTCCGGCACCACGGCCATCACCGTTTTTCGCGGCCTCAGTTTTGAAGTCCGCAAGGGCGAGAGCGTGGCGCTGGTGGGCGAATCGGGCGCCGGAAAGTCGACGCTGCTGCAACTGCTCGGTTGTCTCGACCGGCCTTCGGAAGGCTCGATCTATTTCGGTTCGAAAGGAATCGCGAATTTGACCGATGCGGAATTGAGCGAGTTCCGCAATCGCATGATCGGATTCGTGTGGCAGAGCCACTCGCTGTTGCCGGAGTTCACCGCTCTTGAAAACGTCATGATGCCCTTGCTTATTCGCGGAGTGCCGCGCCGCCAGGCCGAACCGCCGGCGCGCGAAAAGCTCGAGGAAACGGGCTTGCGCGACCGTATGTCGAACCGCGCCGGCGAACTTTCCGGAGGCGAGCAGCAGCGCGTGGCGCTTGCCCGCGCGCTGGTGGCCGGGCCCGCCGTGCTGCTGGCCGATGAGCCGACCGGAAGCCTGGACTACCGCACCGGCGAAGGCATCGTCCAGTTGCTTGAAAATCTGCATCGAAGCCACCAGCTCACATCCGTGGTTGTAACCCATAATCTGGCGTTTGCCCGCCGCTGCGACCGCGTTCTCACTTTGGAAAAAGGAACGCTCGCCGCCGTGGCCGATAACGCCGCACGAAATCAGGAATCGGACCGGTTGATCGGAGCGGACGGAAACACCTATGTTTGAGCGCTATACCGAAAAAGCTCGCAGAGTCATCTTTTTTGCCCGGTATGAGGCCAGCCAGTTTGGCAGCCCGTACATCGAAACCGAACACCTGCTGCTTGGGCTGCTGCGGGAGGACAAGGCGCTGGCGAACCGCTTCCTGCGGTCGCACGCCGCCATCGAATCCATCCGCAAGCAGATCGAGGCGCACACCACCATTCGCGAGAAGGTGTCCACGTCGGTCGACCTGCCGCTCAGCCATGAGTGCAAGCGCGTGCTGGCCTATGGCGCCGAAGAGGCCGAGCGTTTGAACCACAAACACATCGGCACCGAGCATCTGCTGCTCGGCCTGCTGCGCGAAGAAAAATGTCTCGCCGCCGAGATCCTGCATGAGCGCGGGCTGCGCCTGTCGCAGGTGCGGGAGGAGATCGCGCGGTCGTCGTCGGAAAAGATGTCGTCCAACCGGCCCAAGGAAAGCTCGCTGCTCGCCGAGTTCAGCCGCGACCTGACCCAGCTTGCCATCGACGGCACGCTCGATCCGCTCATCGGCCGCGATTTCGAGCTGGAGCGCGTGGTGCAGATTCTGTGCCGCCGCACCAAGAACAACCCGGTGCTGATCGGCGAGCCCGGCGTCGGAAAGACGGCCATCGTCGAAGGTCTGGCCCAGCGCATCGCCGACGGCGACGTGCCAAGCTTCCTGGCCGACAAGCGCATCATGGCGCTCGACCTGTCGCTGATCGTCGCCGGCACCAAGTATCGCGGCCAGTTCGAAGAGCGCCTGAAGACCATCATGAAGGAGCTGATGGAAAATCAGAACGCCATCATCTTCATCGATGAGCTGCATACGCTGGTGGGCGCCGGTTCGGCCGAAGGCTCGCTCGACGCCGCCAATATCCTCAAGCCCGCTCTCTCGCGCGGCGAGATCCAGTGCATCGGCGCCACCACGCCCGCCGAATTCCGCAAGTCGATCGAGAAAGACCGTTCGCTTGAGCGCCGCTTCCAGGCCGTCAAGGTGCCGCCGCCGAGTGAAACCGATGCCGTCAAGGTCCTGTTCGGCATCAAGGAACGCTATGAGAAATTCCACGCCGTCGCCTACACCGACGAGGCGATCGAATCGGCCGTCCACACCTCCTCGCGCTTCATTCCGGATCGCTTCCTGCCCGACAAGGCCATCGATCTGATCGACGAAGCCGGCGCCCGCATCAAGCTGCGCCAGACCACGCTCCCCACCGAGGTGAGCGACATCCAGAAGCGCATCAAGTTCATCGTGCACCGCATGGAGAACGCCATCGCCAACCACGAGTTCGAGAAGGCGCGCTTCTATTCCGACGAAGAGCGCCGCGAACGCGAGAATCTCCGCGTGCTGCGCGAGAAGTACAACCTCGACGATACCTCCACCGGCGTCGTGACCAAGGACGACATTGAAGACGTGGTCGCCCGCTGGACCGGCGTCCCCATGACCGCCATCCGCGAAGAGGAAGTGTCGAAGCTGCTGCGCATCGAGGAAGAGCTGCACCGCCGCGTGGTCAGCCAGGAGAAGGCGATCAGCGCCCTGGCCCGCGCCATCCGCCGCAGCCGCGCCGGACTCAAGTCGCCCAAGCGCCCCTCGGGTTCGTTCCTGTTCCTCGGCCCCACCGGCGTCGGCAAAACCGAAGTCGCCCGCGCGCTCGCCGACTTCCTGTTCGGCAGCGAGAAATCGCTCATCCGCTTCGACATGTCCGAGTTCATGGAGAAGCACTCGGTTTCCAAGCTCATCGGCTCGCCCCCCGGCTACGTCGGCTACGAGGAAGGCGGCCAGTTGACCGAGCGTGTCAAACGCTCGCCCTACTCGGTCATCCTGCTCGACGAAATCGAAAAGGCGCACCCGGATATCTACAACATCCTGCTGCAGGTGTTTGAAGACGGCCAGTTGACCGACGGCCTCGGCAACACGGTCGACTTCAAGAACACCATCATCATCATGACCTCCAACCTCGGCGCGCGCTTCCTCGACAAGAAGACGCAGATGGGCTTCGTGCCGCCGCTGGAAAAGGGCATGGCGCCGAAGGTGGAAGACCAGGTGATGGGCGAAGTCAAGCGCGCCTTTAACCCCGAGTTCCTCAATCGTCTGGATGAAGTGATCCTGTTCACCTCGCTCAGCGACGACGATCTCATTCAGATCATCGACCTGCTGGTGCTGCAGATCAACGTCAACCTGGTACCCAAGCAGATCAAGATCCGCCTGGCCAAGGATGCCGCCAGGTACATTCTGGAAAAAACCTGCACCGACCGCAGTTACGGTGCCCGGCCCCTGCGCCGCGCCCTGCAGAAGTACATCGAAGATCCGCTGTCGGAAGCCCTGATTCAGGGCACGATGACCCGCCCAGCGGAACTCGAAGTCTACCTCGGAGACACGGGATTGTTCGTAAGGCCAGTCAAGGATGAGGTGGAGGTTACGGTTCCTCCGTCCGATCCCGAACCCGGTACTCCTTTGTATATCTTTTAGCGCCCAGATAGGTTAGAATAAGGGCGATTTCGGTACTAGTCGAAGGTATGCCCGATCCAGTTGTGCCGGAACTTACGGAATCACCCGAAAGTGAACTTTCACAACTACGACTGCGCGTCACCGACCTCGAATCGCGTCTTTCTCAAGCTCAGAAGTTACTCACCGTGGGCCGCCTCGTAAGTGGGGTAGCCCACGACTTCAACAACCTGCTGACCGCGATCCTCGGGTATGCCAGCATGCTTCGGAGCGAAGCCACGGCTACACCCCAGGTCATCGAAGCCGTCGACGTCATCGAAAAGGCCGCCGACCGCGCATCGCACCTCACCAGCCAACTGCTCGGCTTCGCCAAACAGGGCGAGAAGCAGAACGCCACGATCGACGTTCATGTCACCGTGCGCGAGCTGGTCGATCTGCTGCGCCACACCATCGAAAAGAACATTCGCGTCGAGACGCAGCTGGAAGCCTCGAACCCGCTGGTTACCGGCGATCCCAACCAGATCTTCCAGGTTCTGCTCAACCTGGCGCTGAACGCGCGCGACGCCATGCCGCACGGCGGTACACTCACCGTTCTCACCGAATCCGAACCGGGCACGATCCGCCTGTCCATCATAGATAGCGGTGTGGGCATCCCGCCCCACATTCGCGACCGGATCTTTGAACCCTTCTTCACCACCAAGCCCGCCGATAAAGGCACGGGCATGGGGCTCGCCGTCGTGCAGAGCATCGTCACCGGGCATGGCGGCTGCGTCGAAGTCGACACCGATAAGGCGTTCGGCACCATCTTCACCGTCATTTTGCCGGTCGCCGGCGCGGCGACGCTCCCCCCGCGTCAACAATTCGTTTCCACGCCTCCCAGAGGCAAAGGCTCCGTCATGATCGTCGACGATGAAGACGTCGTGCGCCAGACCGCCGCCAGCATGGTGCGGCGGCTGGGCTATCACGTCATCGCCGCTTCGAGCGCCATGGAGGCGATCGAGCAATACCGCCGCCGCGGCCGCGACATCGATGTCGTCATCCTCGATCTGCTGATGCCGGAGATGAGCGGGGAAAGCTGCTTCGAGGTCCTTCTGGAACTCGATCCCGATGTGCGCGTCGTGCTTACCAGCGGCGATCGCAGCCGCCTCGACTGGCCCCGCGCCAAGGCATTTTTGCCGAAGCCGTTCCGGCTGCAGGAAATCTCGGAGATCCTCACGAATGTCTTCCGGCCGGTAAGCTACGATTCCTAGATCATGCCGAAGTTCTGCCTGGCGCTCCTGCTCGCCCTTCCCCTGGCCGCTCAATACCGATGGGTGCAGGTAACCGCCGCCGCTCCCTTCCCTCCGCGCGACGGCGCCGGCGCTCTCACTTTCCAGAACCGCATGTTGCTGCTCGGCGGCTGGAACCCGAAGGACAAGGCTTACTTCCCGCGCATCTGCGTCAATGACGTGTGGAGCTCTCCGAACGGGCTCGACTGGAAGCTCGAAAAGCCCAACACCTTCAAGACCGATGCGTTCGACCCCGCCTCCGATTGGGAAGGCCGCCACACCGCCGGCTACGCCGTCTTCCGCAATCGCCTGTGGATCCTCGGCGGCGATGCCAACCAGCACCACTACCAGAACGACGTGTGGAGTTCCGCCGATGGCCGCCACTGGACCCGAGCCTCCCAGACAACGCCCTGGGCCCCGCGCGTGCTTCACTACACCGTCGCCTTCCGCGGCAAACTGTGGGTTATCGGAGGCCAGACCATGCCCGGCTTCGCCCCTTCGCCCGAACGCTTTCATCGCGACATCTGGAACTCCTCCGACGGCATCCGCTGGCGGCAGGTGAAACCCGTCGAGCCCTATTGGTCCGCGCGCGGCATGATCGGCGGCGCCGCCGTGCACAAGGGCCGCATTTGGATTCTGGGCGGTGGCACCTACGACACACCCACCACCCCTTCACGAAATTTCTATAACGACGTATGGAGCTCCGCCGATGGCATCCGTTGGACCCGCCACACTGAAGCCGCGCCCTGGACCGCGCGCCAATACCACGACGTCGCCGTGTGGGACGGCCGCCTCTGGGTCATGGAAGGCTACAACGCCCAGGGCGGCAATCGCAACGACGTCTGGTATTCCTCCGATGGCGCCGACTGGCGCGAATTGCCAGGCACACCCTGGAAGCCACGCCATGCCGCCAGCCTCTTCGTCCACGACGATCATCTGTGGATGGTCACCGGCAACAACATGGAAAGCGACGTCTGGCGGCTCGATCGCGTTCAATCGGCCGCCGCGCGCGGCATCGGAACCAACGCTGCCGCCCGGTAGTGGGAAGATGGCGCTCCGCGCACCAGTTTCGCACCGCATCGGTCGCGGAAAGCAGCCGCGCCACCAGGCTGCTTAATCGCCCGCTGCGCGCCTGCGGACTCGCACCCGCGGCACCGGCACACTTTGAGGCGAAAGTGCCTCTGCAATCGCCGCCAGGTTTCGTGCCGGTTCCGCCTGCCCGTTCAATCGGCCGCCGCGCGCGAGGCCGGCGTCAGCAAAACCAAAACCAGCGCCACCGCCGCAAAGGCGATCGATGCCGCAAAGCTCGCCCAGAACCCGTAGTGCGACGACAGCGCGCCGTGCAGCACCGGCGCGAAACTCGAGGCCGGAGTCGCCAGCGTAATCACCGCCAGATTCCGCGCCGATTCGGTTGTGGCGGAAAGACGCCCCAGGTAGTTCGGCAAATACGCCCCGCCTAGCTCGCCCACGCCTAGCAGTCCGAACGCGAACAAAAACGCGGCGCCAGGCGCGATCCAGCCCCACCCCGCCCCGGCCGCCAGCAGCAGAATGCATCCCACCACGCCCGCGCGAACGCCATACTTCACCGCGATCAGACCGAGAAAGAATCCGCCGATCGATTTGCAACCGAACCGGATCGCCAGAATCAGTCCCGAAAAATCCTTCGGATCGCGGCCCATCGCCTCGCGCGTATAGAGCGACAGGTTCGAGGTGATGCTCAACGACGCATACCACGCCACGTAGGCAAACCACAGCAGCAGTAAACGGCGATCGGTGGCGAACCCGCGAACGCTGCCCGCCAGGTATTCCCGCAGCGGCGGCCGCGCCGTCTCGGCCATCGGCTCCAGCCGGAAGCGGCTCGCGGCAAAGGCGATACCCAGCGCGCACGGCGCCGCCATCAAATGAATCGCCGCGAAGTCGTAAGGATAGGGAAGAAACGGCAGGCCCGGATTCAATAGATACTGCGCGCCCAGCGACCCCGCCACCGCCACCAGAGGCGTCAATCCGAAAGTCCGTTTCAGCGTCAACGCCAAACCCCGCTCGGTAGTGCCGCGCCGCAGGCATTGCAGCATGAAGACGAACGAAGACGACTGGCTCAAGCCCTGCAGCAATCCCTGCAACGTCACCGCGGCGATGCGGCCTTCATTGGGCACGGGCAACACCAGCGTGAGAAACACCAGCATCGTGAACGTCGCGGTCGCCAGGTTCGCCCAAACCACCACCTGCCGTTCCAGGCGGTGCGGCACCAGCCACGCGAGCACCACCGGCGCGATCTGTCCCAGCATGTAGGTCGACGCCGGCAGATTTGCCACCGCCGCGCTCGCGCCCAGCTTGTCGAGCAGACTGGCCTGCACCACGCCGATATAGAACACCGGCGCCGCCAGGTAGATCAGGACGTAGCAGATCGTGTAGATCCAGCCGTTATGCCGGTCGTCGTCGGGCCTGATCATCGTGGCGATTCAGAAGGTCCGCGTGCCGTGCGCAAGCGTCGGCACACGATAAACGCCGGTGCGCGCGGTAATGTAGAGCCCGGCGAATCCCGCGCCCCAACAGCAATTGCTGGGCGCTTCCGGCACCTCTACCGTACCCAGTTCTTCGCCCGCGGCGTCGAATACCCGGATCGCCCCCGCCGACGCCATCCAAACATTTCCGTCTTCGTCCGTTTTGAGCCCGTCTACCCGCGCCGTGCACAACACACGGCTGCCGCGGAGCGTCCCATCCGCCGCGATATCGTAAACGCGCACCGCCGGCTTTTCGCGATTGGCGTCAGCCACCAGCAGACGCTGCTGATTCGGAGACAGCGCCACGCCGTTCGGCCGCGCACAATCCTCGGCCACCACCCGCACCTCGCCTTTGCGCGTGATCTGATAAACTTTCCCGCGCGGCAGGTCCGTAAAATACACGCTGCCGTCGATCGCATAGACCAGATCGTTCGGCATCTCAAGGCCCGAGGAAGCGAGCACCGTCACCCGCCCGTCCTTTTCCGTGCGTGTCACGCGGCCTTTTTCGCACGCCAGCAGCCGCCCCTGGTGATCGAACGTCAGCCCGTTGGCGCCATTCGATCCTTCCCGCATCACGCTCAGCTTGCCCGCTTCCCATTTCTGAATCCGGTTCGCCGGAATGTCGCTGAACAAAAGGTAGCCGCGGCGGCTGAACACGGGTCCTTCGGTGAACTGGAAGCCCTTCGCCACTTCGGTCACCTTCGCCGCGCGATCGATCAGCTTCCAGAACTCCGGCTTCTTCGCCTCGATCATGAGCCGACCCCCGGCGCGAAATACGATTTCGCCGGCGCCTTATAGGAAACATTCAGATCCGGCGTTTCAAGCCGCGTATGGCCGCGATGGCCGGACTCCATCAGATAGGAAAGCGCGCCGCTCACCAGCAGCGTCCGCTCCACTGGAATCGCGGGCTTGCCGGTTTCGATCATTTGCCGGATCCCGTGTACCAGCATGCTGAAGTTATTCGAATTCTCGCTCGGGATGTAGCACAGCGTCGCCTCGGGCTCGACGCCTTTCCGCTTCACCGCCACCAGGTACTCGCTCACCATGCCGCCGAGCGCCACCGCCGCGGCCTTCAACCCATTGCGATACTCAACGATGCAGCACACCGCCTGCTTCACGTCTTCCGGACGCCCCGGTCCGATCTTTTCTCCGCGGGCCAGCGCGGCGTCCAGCAGTTTGCGCGGCCACAAACCCTGCTCGCCCGCCTTCCACACCGCTTCGCCTTGCAAATGCTGCACCGCGCGCACGCCGGTTTCCCCGCCCTTGCGCCGCTCGGTCATGCATTGCAGCGTTTCGAGGATATGGAACAGCCCGCCGTCTTCCACCCATCCGCCGCCCACCGCCACCGCGGCCTCCAGGTCCGAATTCAGGGGAATATCCAACTCCGGCCGCCGGAACGTCACCGGCACCGAGGAGCCCGCCATCATGGGAAACTTCAACTCCCGCGACCATTCGTACATCCGCCGCGACTTCCCCCAGTCGTAGGAGAGATGCTTGTCGGTGAACACCGGACAGGAACGTCCGGACTCGCGAAACACCTTCACCACCTGTTCGAAGAATTCATAGCGCGGATACAGGTGCTGATGCTTGTCGTTATGCGGATACTTGCCGTGCTCGCACACGATCACCACTCCATCCACGGCCAGCTTGCCGGTACCGAGCGTCACCGCATCGCCGATCGTCTTCATCACCGGCAGCCCATACGCCCCCGCCAGCTTCTGCCCGATATCGGCCGGGTGGATCTGATCCATATAGAGCGAGGCCACGTCGAACGGCGCCTCGTAGAACTTCTCATGGATCCAGTAGCCTTCGAGCAACCGTGTGATGAAGTTGTCCGAATGCGATCGAACGTGATAGGTGCTCGAAATGGCGGCGATCTTCTTGCGCCCCGCCACCGCTCCCTGTAACGGCAGCGCCGCCGCCGCGGCCATGAACTCTCGTCTTCTCATTTCTCCGCCACCGCCTCATTGGCGCGCATCACGCGCAGCAGGTTCCCGCCCATGATTTTCCGGATATCGTCATCGGAATATCCCATATCCATCAGCCCCTTCACCAGCACCGGATACCGCGAGACGTCTTCCATCCCCACCGGCGTCATGCCCGATATGCCGTCGAAATCGGACCCCAGCCCCACATGACCGGCCCCCACCAGCTTCGCCACATAGTGGATATGTTCGAGCAGCGCCTTCACGTCCACCTTCGGCATCAGCTCGTAGTACCGCTTCTGGATCGCCCGCACCATCTCCCACCGCCGCGGATTGGAACGCTGGCTATCGAGCAAGGCCTTGATCTCGGCGTCGCGCGCCGGCCGGTTGCCGATATACACGTCGTGCGCCGCCTGGTTCAAATACCCAGCGTGGAAATTGATGCAGATCACGCCGCCCTTCTTCGCAATCGCGCGAATGACGCCGTCGGGCATATTGCGCGGAATCGGCGCGATCGCTTTCACCGACGAATGCGAGGCGATGACCGGCGCCTTGCTCGCCTCCACGGCGTCGAACACCGCCTTGTCCGATATGTGCGACACATCCACGATCATCCCCAGCCGGTTCATCTCACCGATCACTTCGCGGCCGAAACTCGAAATGCCGTTATGCACCGCCACATCGGTCATCGAGTCGGCCCAGTTGTTGCTGCGGAAGTGCGCCAGCGTCATGTACCGCACCCCGAGCCGGAAGTAATCGCGCAGCACGGGAAGGCTGTCCATGATCAGGTGGCCGCCTTCCAGACTCACCAGCGCCGCCCGCTTGCCCGCCTTGCGGATACGCTCCACATCGGCGGCCGTATAGGCCACTTCCATTTCCCGCGAGTTGCGCCGCACTTCTTCGTGAAACGCGTCGATGCATTCGAGGGTGCGCTGCACCCACAGGTCGCGCGAAAAATCCTGCGGCTGCACGTACACTCCAAAGAACACCGCGCCCAGGTTTCCCTTCTTCATGCGCGGAATATCGAGTTCGTAATAGGAGTGCTGCTCGGCAAACTGATATCCCTCGTCCATCACATAACGCGGCGTGTCCACGTGGGCGTCAAAAATAAGGAGATCGCGCATCAACCGGTCCATCCGGTCCTGCGCCCACACGGGCGCGGCCAGCGCAATAAGCAACGCGAGGAAAGCCATCGAGGGGAGTATACTACGCGCCCGCGAGTCAGCCCGTTGTGCTTGAATAAGGGGTTGCCCATGAAGCGCAAGAAAGCGAAACTCGACCCCATCCCGCACGAACAGCAGCAGCCTTTAGTCGCACGGCTGATGAAGGCCTGCGGCGGCAGCTACACGCCCGAACAGCGGCGCAAATATTTCATCTCCGGCCCGCAGTGGGCGGCCGCCTATGAAGGCCACGCGCTGTTTCATGCCCCCACGCGCTCGCCCATCACCTTTGAGCACGTCATCGAACAATACGCCGAAATCGGCATCGGGCACTGGACCACGCACGACACCGACGTCATTCCCTCCTCGAAGCTGTTCACCGATGAGCAGGACGCCATCGTCGATCGCATCAGGAAGTCGCTCAAGAAGAACGGCCTCAAATGTTCGATGGTGACCACCGAGACGTTTCATCACGCCGTCTTCGCCGCCAGTCCCGCCGCCGAATCGGCGAGCGTGCGCGCCTATGCCGCCAAACGCCTGGTCAACACCGTGAACATCGGCCACCAGCTTGGCGCCAGCTACGCCGTCTATTGGCCAGGCTCGCTTGGCTACCAGATTCAGGGCGCGGTGGAGGAAACCGAAACGCTGCGCTGGTATGCCGAGGGTCTCAACGCCGCCTGCGAGGCCGATATCGCGATCGCCGCCAGGATGAAGCGCAAGACCCTGAAACACTGCATGGAAGCCAAGCCCTTTGAGCCGCAGGCCGAGATCCTGCTGCCCACTTCGGACGCGATGCTGGCCTTCATCGGTTCCGGCCTGCTGAAGCATCCCGAAATGGTGGGACTTAACCCGGAATACCTGCATGAGCTGATGTGGGGCGCCGCGCCGCGCGCCGCACTCGCCCGCGCCATTCTCGCCGGCAAGCTCTGGCATTTCGATATCAACGACGGCTATCGCCTCAAGCACGACGTCGATATCGCCGTCGGCCTGGTCAATCCGCTCGACTGGCTCAACGTACTCATCCTGCTGCGCAGCCATGGCTACAACGGCCCGTTCAATCTCGATTACAAACCGCCGCGCACCACCAGCAACTGGGGCGTGTTCTCGGTCAGCTTCCCCACCGCTGTCGACCGCTTCATTTCGCTCTGGGAGATGGCGGGCGAAGCGCTCGAGGACAGCGTCATCCGCGAAGCGAGCGACGCCTTACGCGCCGGCGGCACGGTGCCAAAGAACGCCGGCGTCGATGAGATCACCGAAGCCAACCGCGAGTTGCTGACTCTGCACGAACTCATCGGCCACCGTTTGGTCCAGATCCTGCTGGGCCTGCACAAAGGCCGCGTGTACAGCGTGTAGCCATGACAGCCCTGGGCAAACCGCTTATCGTTCTCGGACTCGTCATCGCGGCCATTGGACTTCTGGTGGCCGCCGGCGACCGGCTGCCCCTTAAGATCGGCCGCCTGCCGGGCGATTTCGTTTGGAAGAGCGGCAACACGACGATCTATATTCCGCTCACCACCATCGTTCTGCTCAATGTGGTTCTCGCGGCTGTCATGTGGGTCCTCAACAAAAGCCGCGGCGCTTGAGGAACCGGGAGGTTTCTACTCCGCCCGCAGCACCTCGGCCGGATCGGTCCGCGCCGCCCGCAGCGCCGGACCCAGCCCCGCCAGCAGCGAGGCGCCGATCAGCAATACCGGAGCTGCCAGCCAAGCGGCCAGATCGCGACTCGTGACGCCATAGAGCATGGTCCGCAACAGAAGCGACGCCGGCCAGCAAAGCACCAGCCCGATCGCCACACCCGCCAGGCTCAACCGCAGCGCCTGCCCCATCACCAGCCTGCCCACCGTGCCCGTCCCCGCCCCAAGCGCCAGCCGCACTCCGAACTCCCTCAATCGCCGCGCGGCCCCGAACGAGATCACACCATAGATCCCAAGGCAGGCGAGCGCGAGGGCGCCAACCCCGAACATCGAGCCCAATGCCGTGGTCAGGCTGCGCGGGCGCTGGCTCCTGGCGACCCACTCCCGCATCGTACGAACCTCGTACACCGGCTGATCGGCGTCCAACTGGCGGATCTGCTCTCGAATCGCCGCTCCATAGGAGGCCGGCGGCCCGGCCGTCCGCGCCACCAGCGCGCCGCGATCCTGCGTGCTTTGTGAGACCGGCCAATACACCTGCGGCCGGAAATCGTTCTCCAGGCTATCGCTCAACACGTGGCCCACCACGCCAACGATCTCCACCCAACGATCCTGCTGGGCGCCCGCCGGGGCACTGCGGCGGAACCGCTTCCCAACGGGACTCTCGTCTCCGAAAACGCGCCTGGCAATCGTCTCGTCGATCAGGCCCACCGGCGGCACACCGTCGCGATCGGTGCCGGTGAACAGGCGCCCTTGCTTCAAAGGAATGCCCATCGCTTCGAAGTAGCCCGGAGTCGCCGTGCGCCAATCGGCATAGACCACACCGTCGCGCCCTTCGAACTCGGCGCCGCCGTTCTGCGACAGACCGGACAACGGAAGACGGTTCACGATGCCTGCGTCTATCACACCGGGAGTCGACCTCACCCGCGTGAGCATCCGGCTGTAGTATTCGGCGACCTGCGGATCGGTGGCGTATTTGGCGCGAGTCACCGCCAGGTGCATCGTCAGGACGCCTTCGGCCTCGAAGCCCGGTGAAACCGACGCCAGCGCGGCCATGCTACGACCCAGCAGCAGGCCGCCGAATACCAGCACCACCGCCAGCGCCACCTGCGCCACCACCATCGATTCCCGCGCCCCTACGCCTCCGGCAACGTTGCGCGAGCTCTTCCCCAATACTTCGTTCAGCCCGCCGCGCGCCGCCATGCGAGCCGGAATCAGGCTCGCCAGAATCACGGTGGCCAGGCTGGCCGCCACGGCGAACGCGAGCACCGGCGCATGCAGCCCCAGCGTCTCCACGCCGGGCCAATCCGGAGGCAGCCACGGTCTCCCGATTCGCAGCAGAGCCCACGCCGTCAGCCCGCCCGCCATCGCGCCCAGCAAACCCAAGGGCAGCGTCTCCGCCATGCATTGCCGGAGCAGACGCGACCGCCCCGCACCAAGTGCGACTCGCACGGCAATCTCCCGCGACCGCGCCGCCGCCCGCGCCACCAGCAGCAGCGCCAGGTTCAGACAGCCCGTCAGCATCAAACACCCGGCGCCGCCCATCAGCGCCAGCAGCGCTCCACGCACCGCCGCCGACCGGCTGTCGGCCAACGTCTCCACCAGCGCGCCAACCGGCTGCCGCCCGCCGTAAACATCGGGATGGTCGCGCGCCAACCGCGGCGCCATCGCCGCCATCTCCGCCCTCACTTGTCCGATACTCGCCCCGGGCCGCAGGCGCGCCACCGCCAGATATTGATGATTGACACCATGGCGGAACTCCCCCGCCGGGATATAGAGCGGAGTCCATAATTCGAAGGAAGCATCGGGATACGCATAGCCCGGGGGCATCACGCCGATCACCTCGTGCGGCTCGCCGTTTAAAGGAATCTTGCGCCCCACCACCGCCGCGTCCGCTCCAAAGCGCCGCACCCAGAAAGCGTGGCTCAATAGGGCCACCCGGGCGCCCGCCAGTTGCTCCTGCTCCGTAAAGTACCGGCCATGCAGCGGCGTCACGGCAAGCACGGCCGTAAGCTCGAAAGTCGTGCGCGCCCCCTGCAGCCGTTCCGGCGCGCCCATCCCCGTCAGATTGAAATTGGCGACAGGACGCGTCAGCGCCACCGGCCCGGCATGCTTCAGATTCTCCCGCCAATGCTTCCACAACGCCGCGCTGACGCGAAAGCGTCCCGCGGCGGTGCCACCGGCCGTAGGCCACAGGGCGAGAATCCGGTCCGGTTCCGGATAGGGCAGCGGCGCCAGCAGTACGGTGTAAACGGCGCTGAAGATCGCCGTCCCCAGACCGATCCCAAGCGCCATCGTCGCCACCATCGCCGCCGTCCATCCCGGCGCTTTGCGCAGCATCCGCAGCCCGAACCGCAAATCCTGGCCAAACCGTTCCACCGCGCTCCAGCCCCATGTTTCGCGCACGTCCTCCCGAATCGCCTGCGGATTCCCGAACGCCAGCCGCGCCTCGCGCCCTGCATCCTCCGCCGTCGCACCCGCGGCGATTCGCTCCCGCTTCTCAATCTCCAGGTGAGCGCGGATTTCGTCCCGCAGGTCCTGCTCTTTGCGGTGGATCCACTTCATGGCGCTTCACTCCTGCGGCCGCATGGCGCGCGCCATCGCCTTCACGAATTGCTTCCACTTCGATTCTTCCGCCGCCAGTTGCTTTCGCCCGGCGTCGGTGAGCCGGTAAAACTTGGCGCGTTGATTGTTGGAGGTGACGCCCCATTCCGAGGCGATCGAGCCGTCGCGCTCCAGCCGGTGCAGCGCCGGATAAAGACTGCCGTGCTCCACCTGCAGCGCCTCGCCGGACCGCGCGCGGATCATCTGTCCGATGCCGTGTCCATGCCGCGGGCCCCATTGCAGCGTGCGCAGCACCAGCAGATCGAGCGTGCCTTGCAGAACTTCCAGCTTGTCGCGTCCCATGTAGCAGCCAATCTACCATCTGAAGTGGTAGCGTGTCTACTACTATCGGGCAGCCAATAAAAAAGCCCGCGCAACACTTGGCGCGGGCTCTTTTTCAATCGAGCGGCAAACCCCTACTTGCGGCGGCGCAGGCCCATGGCCACCAGCCCGGCGCCCAACAGCGCCATCGTGGCCGGCTCCGGCGTGCCCGTCTCGTCCAGGTTCACGTCGTCAAACACCAGACCGATGTTGTCGGCGTCGGCGCCCGCATAGGCGCCGTCGATCACGATGCGGCCCGTCGAACCGTTACCGGCGAACGCACCCAAGGTGACCAGTTGCCAGGTCGCCGCGGCCGGAAGCGTAATGTCCACGCTGCCGAGCGTACCAAGCGAAACCCGCATCGTATCCGAACCCGACCGCTGGCTGCCCGAAACGTACAGCGTCAACGTGTAGAAGCTGCCCGCGGCAAAGGTGAACTGCTGCGTGCTCTGAATCCGGCCCGCCACCCCGCTCGATCCGTTGATGTCGACGCAGCGCTTACCGGAAGGCGATCCGCAATTCACACCCAGGAAGGTATCCAGAACGTCCACCGAGCCGCTCACAACATCCCACTTCAACAGATCCATCGTGCCATTGGTTGACCCCAGACCCTGAGGCTCGGCATTCACCCCGGAATCCGGAAAATTGTCGCTGAAGATCGAGGTGGCAAACATCGACCCGCTCAGGGCCAGCATCGCCACACCCACCTTCAGTCCCGTCATAAGCCCTTTCATACCCTGTTCCTCCATACGCATTATCTGTAAGCCAAACGTACTACTCCGAGAGCAATTGGAGCGTGGAGTGGAGCAGGCCACAACCTCATGACATTACTCCTACACCACAACGTAGTCTGGCTTATAGTATGAAGGCTATCACACCTCAGTGCAATGCCTTAGCAGGGTTTGAGACTATTTTTAATCGCAATTCGGACGAAATGTTGGTACCGGTACTGGCGGCAAAACAGGTGGGAATCCCCCTGAGGCGGGCAGAAACACCCACCTCAGGGGGACGAATCGGGAAGAGTACAACAGTCCTAGCGGCGGCGCAGAGCGAGAACGGCCAATCCAGCCAGGCTCAGCAACACAGTGGCCGGCTCCGGAATATCCGCCGCGGCGCCAACCGTCTCAAGCAGCGACACGTCATCAACCAGGATGCCGATATTGTCGCTGTCGCCACCGAAAACGGTGCTGTCGATGACGATCCTGCCAGTCGAGCCGTTGCCGGTGAACTGGCCGAGCGTATAAATCTGCCAACCGGCGCCGGAAGCCAGCGTGACATCCACCGACCCCAGGCTGCCAAGCGACACACGAACCGAATCGGTGCCCGTGCGGCCGCTGCCAGCCAGCCAGAACGTCAGCGTATAGCTATTGCCGGCCAGGAACGTGAACATGGGCGTGCTCTGGATTCGGCCAGTCACGCCGTTGCTCCCGTTGATGTCGAGACAACGCTTGCCCGACGGCGCGCCACAGTTCAGCGACTGGAAAGTGTCCAGCACGTCGACCGAACCGTCCGTGACATCCCACTTGAGAAGGTCCAGCGTACCGGTGACAATCCCAAAACCTTGTGGCTCTTCCACACCGGGACCGCCTGAATCCGGAAACGTGTCTTGAAAAATTACGGCGGCCGACATCGACCCGGTAAGGGCCAGCGCCGCCAAGCCCAACTTGAGACCTGCGAAATAACGCATTAGCGTGCTCCTTAATATACCCGCGCAATAACCGCACGCTCCCCGTGCAGTCCTACCACATTGGCGGTTTGGGCATAGTATGGCAGCAATCTGTTGTAGGTGCAATACCTTAAGCTTGGTTAGGGAGGAAATTCTAGGAAAATCACCAAAGACTTCCCCTGAATTTTAAGAATGCTTCTGTTGAAGTGTCAGCTACCTCTCAAATAGCGCCCCGTGTGTGACTGCTCGCACTTTGCGATGTCCTCCGGAGTGCCCACCGCCAGCACGGTTCCTCCTCCGTCTCCCCCCTCCGGCCCCAGATCGATCACCCAGTCTGCGCTTTGAACCACTTCCAGGTTATGCTCAATAATCAATACACTTCCGCCGTTCTGGATCAAACGCTGGAACGCATCCAGTAGCTTGGCGATGTCATCAAAATGCAGACCCGTCGTTGGCTCGTCGAAGATGAACAACGTCCCCTTGGCACTCGATTGCGCCAGGTGCGCCGCCAGCTTCACCCGCTGCGCCTCTCCTCCCGACAGCGTCGTCGCCGATTGGCCCAGCCGCAGATACCCCAGCCCGACGTCGTTCAGCACTTTCAATCGCTGCACCAGCTTCGGAGAATCGGCGAACAGCTTCAGCGCCTCTTTCACCGTGAGCTGCAGCACCTGGTGGACGTTCAGCCCGCGGTATAGAACGTCCAGGATCGCGCTCTTGTAGCGCGTGCCCTTGCACTCTTCGCACACCAGTTCGACGTCCGCCAGAAACTGCATCTCCACCGTCACCGTGCCGTCGCCCTGGCAGGATTCGCAGCGTCCCCCCGGGATGTTGAACGAGAAATGGCCCGGCGTATAGCCGCGCTTGTCGGATTCCGGCGTCGAGGCGAACAGCTCCCGGATCAGGTCGAACGCCTTGACGTAGGTCACCGGGTTCGACCGCGGCGTGCGCCCGATCGGCGATTGATCCACCAGCATCACGCCCGAAATCAACTCGGCCTTCTCCACCGCCCGGCAACTGGCGGCCGGGGCGTTTGTCATCTCCTGTTCGAGTTCGGAAACCGGTTCCGTCCCGCCGAGCTTCCCCTCCAGAGTCTTATGGATCACCTCATGCACCAGCGTCGACTTGCCCGACCCGGAAACGCCCGTCACCACCACCATCATGTCCAGCGGAATCGCGACGTCGATGTTCTTGAGGTTGTTGGCGCAGGCGCCGCGGAAGGTGATCGAACGCCTGGCGTTCACCGCTCTCCGCGCCTTCTTGAGCACGGCCGTCAGCTCGCCCCTGAGGTATCGTCCTGTGAGCGATTGTCCCGTCGAGACAAGCTGCCGGTAGGTTCCCTCAAACAACACCCGCCCGCCGGCCTCGCCCGCACCCGGTCCCAGGTCCACGATGTAATCGGCCGAGCGCATCACCTCGGCGTCGTGTTCCACCACGATGATCGTGTTGCCGAGATCGCGCAGCCCTTCGAGGATCCGGATCAGCCGGTGCGTGTCGCGCGCGTGCAGCCCGATCGAAGGCTCATCGAGCACATAGCAGGCGCCCACCAGCCGCGATCCGAGACAGGTGGCCAGCGTGATGCGCTGCGCCTCGCCGCCCGATAGCGTCGCCGACAGCCGGTCCAGCGTCAGGTAATCGAGCCCCACGTCGTGCAGGAACTGCAGCCGCTGGCGCACCTCCACCAGCACCTTGCCGGCAATGCCCGCCTCCTCGGCGGTAAGCGTCATGCCGTTGAAAAAATCCCACGCCTGCCGGATATTCATGGCGCAAACTTCGGGCAGCGTATGCGCGTGCAGCCGGACGCGCAGGGCCTCGGCGCGCACCCGGCCGCCCTTGCAATCGGGGCAGGTCGAATAGCCGCGATACCGGCTCAGAAACACGCGCACGTGGACTTTATACTTCTTCGTTTCCACCTGCTCGAAGAAGAGCCGTACCTGCCGCTCCACCAGGTCGCGCTCCTCGCGCGTCAGTTCGGTAAAGGGCACCGTGAGGCGCACCTTGCCCGCCGTGGCGCGCTTGAAATCGGCCCAAAACCAACGGTATTGCGGCTTGTTCCAGGGATCGACGGCGCCCTGGTTGAGAGTGAGGTAGCGCTCCCTCACCACACGGTTCATATCGTAGTCGATCGTGTTGCCGAACCCCTGGCAGCGCGGACACGCGCCCTGCGGGCTATTGAAGCTGAACAGGCTCGGCTCGGGCGCGGCAAACTCCAGGTTGCATGTCTTGCACGCAAACCGCTCGTCGAAAATCAACTGCCGGGGCGGAAAGCTGCCGGCCTCTTCAAAGATCGCCTCCCTGCCCTCGCGATAGCAGATCTCGGTGGTGTCGACGATGCGCTGATGCTGATCGGGCCCCAGCACCAGCCGGTCGGCCAGCACGAAAAGCGGCTGCGTAAAATCGATGTCCAGCAGCGATTCGGGCGTTGAGAACTCGAACGTTTTCCCGCCCTGGTAAAGCCTGGTGTAGCCGCGTTTGCGCAGTTCGAACAGATGATCGCGCCGCTCGGCGGTACCGGCGAATGCCGGCACGCGGAACAACGCATACCACCGCGAGCCGGCCTTCTCGTTCAACAGGCGCTGCGCCACCTGATCCACCGAATCGCGCTCCACGCGCGTGCCGCACCGATGGCAATAAGTGCGCCCCACGCGCGCCCAAAGCACGCGCAGGTAGTCGTAAATTTCGGTCGCCGTCGCCACCGTCGAGCGCGGATTGCGCGTCGTGTTCTTCTGCTTGATGGCGATCGGCGGCGCGATTCCTTCGATCTCGTCCACCTCCGGCTTCTCCATCCTCTCGAGAAACTGCCGCGCGTACGCCGACAGCGATTCCACATACCGGCGCTGCCCTTCGGCGTAGATGGTGTCGAACACCAGCGACGATTTGCCCGATCCCGAAACCCCGGTCACCACCGTCAACCGGTCGTGCGGGATGCTGAGCGTAAGATTTTTGAGATTATGGAGCCTGGCGCCCCGGATGTGAATGACTTCTTCTGCGGTAGCCTTAGCGGGCATTGTATGCGTGGCGGGCGAGCGGGTGATTCCTCAGTATACCAATGGGCCTTTTCACGGCCCTCGTTTCGAAGCGCTCTGCTTCAATGGTTTGAGCGCGAGCGGCGCGATCTGCCATGGCGGCGCACGCGCGACCCTTATCGCATCTGGATCTCCGAAATCATGCTGCAGCAGACGCGCGCCGCCGCCGTCGTTCCTTACTATGAGCGATTCCTTGCGCTGTTCCCGGACCCGCGCGCCCTGGCAACGGCGGAGCTGCCTGCGGTACTCGCCGCCTGGGCCGGTCTCGGCTACTATTCGCGGGCGCGCCTGCTTCATCGGGCCGCGCGGGCATTGGATGGTGCGTTCCCTTCCCGCTATGAGGACATCCGCGCGATGCCGGGCGTCGGCGACTACACCGCCGCCGCCGTCGCCAGCATCGCTTTTGAGCTTCCGCACGCCGCCGTCGATGGCAACGTGCTGCGTGTGTTGAGCCGCCTCGCCAACGATCCTTCCGATATCGCCTCGCCCAAAACGCGGGGGAACTTTCAGGCCATGGCCGATAGTCTGCTCCATCCGGAAAAGCCCGGCGCCTTTAACCAGGCCATGATGGAGCTGGGCGCGACCATCTGTGTGCCGAAGGGGCCACGCTGCCTGCTCTGCCCCGTACGGAAGTTCTGCGCCGCCGCAAGCGCCGGCACGCAAAATGAACTGCCCGTGAAACAGCGCAAAGCGCGCAGCGTCGCCATTGAACGTACCCTGCTGCTTGTGCGGAAGGGGAACCGGTTCCTGTTCTGGCAGCGCCCCGTCGAGGACCGCAAGCTCGGCGGCTTCTGGGAATTGCCGGAACTTTCCGATCTACCCGACGCCGAAGTCTCGACTCCGGTGGGTTCGTTCCGCCACTCCATCATGAACCACGACTACCGGATCACCGTCTGTCCCGCCAAGGTCAATCTCTCCGGAAGAAAGGGCTACAGGTGGATCGAAAGGAACGCTCTCGAAACGCTTCCCGTCAGCACGACCGCCCGCAAGGCGTTGCGTTGGGCCGGGTAGGGTTCTGATAAGATACGCCTCATGACGAATAGTCTCGCAAGGTCGATCCTGCGGGACGGCCCGTCATTACTTGCTTAAACGAGGGGATTAACTAATGAATCTGCGAATACCGCTCTCCATTGCCTTGTCGCTCGCGCCAGCCATGCTGCTGGCGAGGACTGTGCCTCCCGGTCCGCCAGCCGGACGTACGGGACTCGAAGCCGACGGCGGGCTCACCTGCGCCGCTTGCCACCGTGCCGCCGACGGCTCCACCACCGCCAACGCCGACCCGCGCGCCAGACTCATCATCACCGCCGCCAATTACACCGTGGGTGCCAGGCAGAAGGTGAGCGTACGCGTCGAACATCCCGAAGCCGTCCGCTGGGGATTCCAGATCACGGCCCGCCTGGAAAGCGATCCCACCAAAGCCGCCGGAACCTTCATCGGCAACGACACGGTGTTTGTCCGCTGCGGAATGGACAACACCATCGCCGCCATCAAACAGAATTCCTGCAACGGCGATATCGAATTCGTCAACCATACGCCGGATTCCACCACCGCCGGCAGCCCCGGAGGCCACACCTGGGAGTTCGAGTGGGAAGCCACGGCCGGCCTCACCGGCAAGGTGCTCTTTTCCGCCGCCGGAAATGCCGCCAACAACGGCGGCACCAATCAGGGTGACAACATCGTCACGTCTACCCTGACCATCGAGGCGGCCGGCACGCGGCCCTCGATCAGTACCCGCGGCGTCGCCGATCCGTTCAGCTTCACCAACACCATCTCCAGCCAAAGCTGGTTCGCGATTACAGGAACCAACCTCGCTTCCGCCACCCGCGCATGGACGCAGGACACCGCCGGACCGAGGCTTCCCACGACGCTTTCCGGCGTCAGCGTGACGGTGAACAACATGCCCGCCGCTATCTTCTATGTGAGCCCCACGCAAATCAACGCACTGAGCCCACTCGATAGCGCCACGGGGATGGTGCCCGTCGTGGTGACCAATGCCGCGGGCGTTTCCGAGCCGATGATGGTCATGAAAGCCGCCGCCGCGCCCGCCTTCTTCGCTCCAGCCGCTCAGGGTGGACGGTATTACGCGCGCGGCATGGCGGCCGACGGGACCTGGGTCGGTAAGACCGGCGTCGACATCGACGCGCGCCGCGGCGCCAGACCCGGCGAGACGATCACTCTCTTCGGTACCGGCTTCGGCGCTCCCTCGACGGCCGTGCCCGCCGACACGCTCCCAACCGCACCTGTGACCCTGGCCGTCAAACCCACCATCCGGCTGGGGGAAACTTCGCTCACCTTCCCCGGCAATGGCGTGCTGGCGCTGCCGGGCCTATACCGGTTCGATGTCACGATTCCCGCCGGCACCGCCGATGGCGATATCGCGTTGACCGCCGAAACCGGCGGCGCGCGTAGTGCCAGCACGGTGTTTCTCACCGTGGCCCGCTAACCCCACGCTTCGCAAGGCGCATCGGCCCTCTTAGGCAGGTGCGCCTCGGAGCATTCCGGTGAGATCGCCCGCCCCCTCCACGCACCATCTTTCGTGGGTCTTTTTTTCTTCCTGACGGCGTCCCTCTGCGCGCAATCTTATTCCTCCGCCACCATCGTCAATGCCGCCACCGGCCAACCTGAACTCGCCCCCAACGGTCTCGCCACCATCTACGGCAAAGACTTTTCACTTGAGCCGCGCGAGATCAAACTTCCGGCCGATCTCGTCAATGGCGAACTGCCTCTCACTCTTCCCGGTACCGGAGTCCGCGTGACGGTGGAAGGCATCCCCGCGCCCATCTGGTACGTATCGCCGGTGCAGATCGATTTCCTTGTCCCGTCCAACCTGCTGCCGAAACGCGATGCGACGGTGGTGGTCACCGTCTTCGGGCGCAGCGGTCCGCGAGTCAACGTCAACCTGATGGCCGAGTCGCCCGGCCTGTTCCAGCACGACCCGGAAACGCCCGCCACCGCCAGGCTCGACGGTACTCCCGTCAAAGCCGATCGGCCCGCGCGTCCCGGGGAAGAAGTGATCCTGTTTGCCACCGGCCTCGGCCGCACCGATCCGGATACGGGCTATCGCGAAGTAGTGAGAGACGCCGCCGGGCTCGTCAAGCGCGCCGGACTTCAGGTGTTGCTGAACGGCCTTCCGGTTTCAGACGATCTGATCCGCTTTGCCGGCACCGCCACCGGCACGGCCGGACTCTACCACGTCCGCTTCGTCATCCCCGAAAATAGCGAAACGAACCCAAGCGTGCAGATCGCGATAGGCGCCGCGCGCAGCCAGACGCTTCGCCTGCCGGTCCGTCTACAATGACGGAATGCTTCCCGGCCTCCTGTTCCTCGTCTTCTGCGCAGCGGCCTCCGCCGACGACTCGCAACGGCTTTTGCGGATCGACCATTTCGTCCCCGGCGCTTCCACCGCTCCCTCGATGAGTGGCCGCGCCTCGCAGATCTACGTCCGCGAAGTGGTGAAAGCCGGACTGGCCCTGCGCGGCGAGGCGAAGGAAATCGTCGTTTTCGTCCACGGCGCCGGTACGCCCGCCGAGGTGGCCTTCGACGTCCCCTACGCCGACTACAGTTGGATGGCGTTTCTCGCTCAAGCGGGCTTTGACACCTTCTCGATGGATATGACCGGCTATGGCCGCTCCACCCGGCCCGAAGTGATGAACGATCCGGCCACCGCCACCAAAACCGACGCCGTCGTAACGACCATGGAATCGGACTGGGCGGATCTGGACCGCGTGGTGGAGTACGTGCGAAAACTGCGTGGAGCCGCGAAGGTTCATCTGGTAGGGTGGTCGCTTGGGGGACCGCGGGCGGGCGGCTATGCGGGCCGCCATCCGGAGAAAGTCGGAAGCCTCGCGCTGCTCGCGCCGGCCTATCGCAGTGCGGCGTCCACCCAATCGCGCCCCGCCCAACCCGGCATGAATCTCCAGTCGCGCGCCGATTTCGACGCCAATTGGGACCGCCAGCTCGGCTGTCCCGATCAGTTCGAAATGGCCGCGCGGGAAACGGTTTGGAAGGAAATGCTGGCTTCGGACCCGGTGGGCGCCACCTGGCGTACGGGCGTGCGCCGCGCTCCCAACGTGGCTTTCCGCGGCGATGGATGGAACGCCGAAGCCGTCGCCCGGATGCAAACGCCGGCGCTGTTGCTGGCCGCCGTTCACGACGCCCAGGCGCCCATCGACAACATCCGCCGCCTCCATGCCGACTACGGCGCAGCGGAAAAAGTATTCGCCGAAATTCCCTGCACCTCGCACAACGCGCTTTGGGAGAAGAACCACCTGATGTTGTTCCGCGCCTCGCTCGAATGGTTCACCAAAGGCACCGTCAACGGCAAGGCGAGCGGACCGGTCCGGCTCGGCAACTGACTGTGCTAGATTCGATCATCGTGCGATCCACATTCCTCGTTTCCACGCTGCTTTGCGCCGCTTCGCTCCACGCCGCCAAGACGTTCGACATTTATGTCGTCGACGTGGAAGGCGGGCAGGCGACGTTGATGGTCTCCCCCTCGGGCGAATCGCTGCTGGTCGATACCGGCTGGCCCGGCAACAACAACCGCGACGCCAATCGCATCGCCGCGGCGGCCGAAAAGGCGGGCATCAAGAAGATCGACCACCTGATCGTCACGCACTTCCATACCGATCATGTGGGCGGCATCAAGCAACTGGCCGACAAACTGCCGATCATGAACGTCATCGACCATGGGCAGACGGTTGAGACCTCGGCCAACGCGAAAGAGATGACGGCGCTGTGGGAGGCGGGTTCGGCCAAGTCCAAGCGCCGCACGGTGAAGGCCGGCGACTCGATCGCGGTGAAGGGACTGAAGGTCGAGGTGCTGGCCGCGCACGGCGGCGTCACCGGCCGCAAAGGCACACCCAATCCTCTCTGCGCCGGGAGCCAGAAAAAGGCCGACGATCCCACCGACAACGCCCGCTCGGTCGGCGTGCTGGTCACTTTCGGCAAGTTCCGCTTCCTCGACCTTGGCGATTTGACGTGGAACAAGGAACTGGAGCTGGCCTGCCCGGAAAATCGCATCGGGAAGATCGATCTGTATCTCACCACGCATCATGGTTCCGACCAAAGCGGCCCGGCGGAACTGGTGCACGCCGTCGCCCCGCGCGCCGCCATCATGAACAATGGCGAGAAGAAGGGCGCCTCGCCTTCGGCCTGGAAGATCGTCAAGTCGTCGCCTGGCCTGCAGGATTTGTGGCAGCTCCATCATGCGGCCGCCGGTGGAACGGAGACCAACGTGGACGACAAGATGATCGCCAATCCCGCGGGCCAGGACCCCGGCAACTACCTTCTGGTGCAGGCGCAGTCGAACGGCAAATTCTCGGTCACCAACGCGCGGAATGGATTCTCCAAGAGTTATTGAAGTCGCCGTCGTGCAGGCGGGCTCGGTTCTTTACGATACGCCCGCCACGCTCGATAAGCTGGAGGATTTCGCGGCCCGCGCCGCTGACGCCGGCGCCCGGCTGGTGCTGTTTCCCGAAGCCTTCGTTGGCGGCTATCCCAAGGGCGAGGACTTCGGCGCCGTAGTGGGTCAACGGTCGCCGGAAGGCCGGCGTCAGTTCCGGCGCTATTTCGAATCGGCCATAGATCTCGACGGTCCCGAAGCCGCGCGGATTGCCGAGGCGGCGCGAGCCAACCGCATCTACCTGGTTACCGGCGTCATCGAGCGCTCCGGTGGCACTCTTTACTGCACGGTGCTGTTCCATTCGCCCGAAGGTGAGTTGCTCGGCAAGCATCGCAAGGTGATGCCGACGGCGATGGAGCGGCTGATCTGGGGCTATGGCGACGGCTCGACGTTGACGGTGGTTCCCACGAGCCTCGGCCGGCTCGGCGCCGTCATCTGCTGGGAAAACTACATGCCGATGCTGCGGATGGCGATGTATGCCAAGGGCATCGAGATTTATTGCGCTCCGACGGTGGACGATCGCGATACCTGGCCCATCACCATGCGTCATATCGCGGTGGAAGGGCGCTGTTTCGTGCTGTCGGCGGTGCAGCATACGTCCACGATTCGTGGGGGCAGCGTCATCGTGAACCCGATGGGCACAGTGCTGGCCGGTCCTGTGTATGGGGAGGAAACGGTCCTGAGGGCCGCGATCGATTTGAGCGAGATCGCCGAAGGCAAGTTCGACCTCGACACCACGGGCCACTATGCGCGGCCGGATCTGTTTGAGTTGCGGGTCAACGAAGCGGTTCAAAATCCCGTCCGCCCCTTCGACCAAGGTCATCCCGCCGGATAGAATACAATCGCAACGGAGCCATGCGTCTTTTTCTCGCCCTATGCCTTCCCCTGGCGGCCGAAGTTCACTTCCCCGCCGCCTATGCACCCACCAACGATGTGACGGTGGACAACCTGGTTGCCACGCGAATGCGCGACGGCGTCAATCTTTATGCCGACGTGTACCGTCCGGTGAAGCCCGGCAAGTATCCGGTGCTGGTATCGCGCACGCCTTACTCGAGCGAGCGCCCGCCCAATTCCTTCGCCGCGGCGATCTTCTTCGCCCAGCGCGGCTACGTATACGTGCTGCAGGACGTGCGCGGACGCCACGAATCGGAAGGCAAGTGGGAGCCCTTCCGCAACGACATCGAAGACGGCTATGACACCATCGAATGGGCCGCCGCTCAGCCGTGGTCGAACGGCAAAGTGGGCATGGAGGGCGGATCGTACCTCGGCCACGTGCAATGGCGGGCGGCGCAGGCGCGTCCGCCGCACTTGGTCTGCATGGTGCCGAAAGTCGCCTCCACCAGCATCTATCACAACTGGATGACGCTCAACGGCGGCTGGCGGCTTTCGTTCAACTTCGGCTGGGGGCCTGTGCGGCAGGAATCGCGCATCATGCAGAACACGGGGCCGAACCTGCTGGGCGATCTCGGCGGGATTCACTTCGACACGCTGCAGTGGCACCTGCCGCTCGACACCATGCAGGAAAAGGCCGGCCGCCACGCCCAGTTCTATCGCGACTGGATCGCGCATCCCAACTACGACGACTATTGGAAGCCGCTCAATGCCGAGGAGCATTTCGGCGAGATCGGCATTCCGGTCTATACGATGGGTGGCTGGTTCGACATTTTCAGCCAGGGGACTTTGAATGGCTATGCCGGCATGAGCGCCAAGGGCGCCACCGAAACCGCGCGCAAGGGGAGCCGCATGCTGATTGGGCCTTGGGGGCACGGGTCGTCGCGCAAGTTCGGCGATCTCGATTTCGGCGAACGCGCGCACGTGGATGAGAACGCCGCTTCGCTGCGGTTTTACGATTTCTGGCTCAAGGGCGTGGACGATGGCGTATCGAAAGAGCCGCCGGTCTCGCTATTTGTGATGGGAAAGAACGAGTGGCGCGCGGAGAATGAATATCCGCTCAAGCGCGCGCAACATCGCAAAATGTATTTGAACAGCGGCGGCAAGGCCAATACGTCGCGCGGCGATGGCTCGCTTTCCTGGGACGAGCCCGCGGCCGCGTCGCAGCCGGACCACTACCGCTACGATCCGATGAATCCGGTTCCGAGCACCGGAGGTAATAATTGCTGCGGCACGCCGACGCCGGCCGGTCCCAGGGATCAGCGCCCGTTGGCGGCGCGCGGCGACATCCTGGTTTACACGTCGCCGATTCTCGACAAGGAAGTCGAGGTAACGGGTCCCGTGAAGCTGGTGCTGCACGCTTCCTCCGATGCTACCGATACCGACTTCGTGGCCAAGCTGATCGACGTGTACCCGGATGGACGCGCCTTGAACGTCGCCGAAGGAATCGTGCGGGCGCGATACCGCGAAGGCGCCGCCGCGCCGAAGCTGATGGAGCCCGGCAAGACCTACGAGTTCACCATCGACATGGTGGGTACCAGCAACTGCTTTCTGAAAGGGCATCGCATCCGCGTCGATATCACCAGCAGCCATTTCCCGCAGTTCGACCGCAATCCGAACACCGGCGAGCCGTTTGGACGGCATTCGAATACGAAGGTGGCGGCGCAGACGGTGTATCACGACAAGGCGCGCCCGTCGCACCTGCTGCTGCCGGTAATTCCTTGATCCTCCAGCCCGCAAACCTATCCCGTTATCGGATTTCGAGAATATTGTGATCGCATACCTTGCAGGTCCCGTGGCCGCGGCTGTTCGACCGTCGTGGGGACCCGCGACGAAGGTCAGTATGAGCTTCGATAAAGAAAACCGCGAATGGTTGGCGGTCTACGAAGATGAAGTTGTCCGCAGGTTCCGCGAAGGCTTTCAGCGGTCTGCGCGATTCCAAGGATACGAAAGATTGCTCCAGCGCTTTCGCGATGCGATGCGGAGTGCCAACCAGAGGGGGGACTCGAGTTCTCTGTCCAATGTCTATCCCGCGCATAACGAACTTGTCATAGCTCAGCGGCTCCTCGATATTGAGACCCCACGTTTGACGCTTGAATATGAACCCGTAGTGGCAGATGGGAAGTCCGTCGACTTTCGCGCCACCGGCGATACCGGAGAAATCTTTTACGTAGATGTCAAGACAATCAGTCCAACGGACAGGGACCGTTGGGATCAGTATCAACGGGCGTCAGACGAGGGTTTATTTCCAGAAAACGCGCGCTTGACGCTAACGAAGAACCGTCTAGGAGGGGAACTGTGGCACGACCTGTTCGCTTCGCGTTCAAGGATGTTGGAATATGCGCTGGAGTTTGAGGCGAAAATCCGCGAGGGCAACCTTGTGAAAGACAGAACGTATTTCGTACTTGCACTCTGCGGCGATGGATTTGCTTGGCGTCAGTCTTTACTGGAAGATTTCATCTCCTGCTACCGTAGCGGGTCGCGCCAAGTTGGTGATCCTTTTGCAAAAATGGAGGCGGACTTCATTGCACAACAGCAAATTGTCGTTGAACGAACCATAACGCATTTCGCTCATCTGGAGCGGCCTAAGCTATCGACTTCCGATGGCAGCTTAGATTGGAACGTTCAACCGCCAAGACATCCTTTCTAAGGTTCCACTGGAAACGAACCTAAAGCTTCCGCGCCCAAAGCCCGATGGGAGCTTGGAGGATCGCCTCCAGCCCATGCAGGAACGCGCGCTGACGTTCGGACTCTCAATGTGCCTGCTGGGCGTGTATCTCACTTCCACGCCGCCTCACTTAGTCTCCGATCTGGCGGGCGGCTTGCTCGTGGTGCTGATCCCGTTCTACGCGCTGCCGGAAAAGCGGCCTCCTCCGGTCCGCGGCGCGCGCGGCAACCTCCGGCGCGCACTGTTCTACCTGATCCCATCGGCGATGTCGTTTCTCGCCAGCGTGACGTTCTGGCCCTGGAGTTCGGTGTTGCTCTGGCCGGCGCTGTGTTACCTGGTGGTGTGCTGGGCGTATGTGGCGGGAAAGCCGACGGTTTTCCAGAAGGCCGATGGCAAACTCGATTGGGCCGCGGCGATCCTGCTGGCGCCGCATACGTTGCTGTCCCGGTCCTCCCTGCCGTATCTGCGCCGTCGTGTCGAACCCTGGTCGATGGCCGCGCCGCAGGTCTACTTCGGCCGGCTGCTTTCGGAAAAAGAATCCATGCCGCCCGACATCGTGGCCGTGCTCGATCTCACCGCCGAGCACAGCGAACCGGAGCGCATGCGCCAGTTCGCCTACCTCAACCTGCCGATGCTCGATCAGACGCTGCCGACGCCCGCGCAACTCGATGAAGCGGTCGCCTTCATCCGGCGGCACCTGGATCGCGGGAACGTCTACATCCACTGCGCGTTCGGATATAGCCGCAGCGCCGGAGTCGCGGCGGCCTACATGTTGAGAATCCGTTGGGTCGCATCGGCCACTCAGGCCGCGCGCGATCTGAAGGCACGACGGCCGCAGGTTTCGTTATCGAGACGGTGGCTCGCCCTGCTGCACCAGTATGCCGCCACAGTGCCCACTGAAGCCGCCGTTACGCCAGCAGACCGGGAATCGTCTTCCCACCATTCACAACCTTTGCCGGACGCCCGATAGGCGTCTGGAATTCGTGCGCCGGGTCGACCCCCATCATCGTGTAAAGCGTGTAGAGCAGGTCTTCGGGCTCCACCGGCAGATCGGTCACTTCCGTCGCGGTCTTGTCGGTGGCGCCCAGAACGCGCCCGCCGGGAATGCCTCCACCGGCGAGAACGACCGACCACGCCTTGCAATGATGATCGCGGCCCGCGCCGTCGTTGATCTTGGGTGTGCGGCCGAACTCGCCCATGCCGATCACCACGGTGGTTTCGAGCATGCCGCGTTCGTGCAGGTCCTCCACCAGCGTCGCGTACGCTTTGTCGAACTCCGGCAATAACACCTTCTTCATGATGTTGAAGTTATCGCCGTGCGTGTCGTAGTTCAGCCAGCCCTTGGCCACGGTGACGAAGCGGACGCCGGATTCCACCAGGCGGCGGGCAAGCAGGGCTCCCTGCCCCACCGGCGTGCGGCCATAGCGTTCGCGCAGCGCTTCGGGTTCGGCCTGTACGTCGAAGGCTTTCTTCGCCACCGGCGAGCTCATGAGGTCGTAGGCCTTTTGCGTGAACTGATCGAGAGCCTTGAAATCCGGACTCGCTTCGATGGAGCGGAACTTGCGGTCCATCTGTTCCACCAGGTGGCGGCGATTGCCGATGCGTGCCCAATCGACATCGGCCGGCAGGGTCAGGTCGCGGACTTTGTACCCGCTGGCATTGGCGTCGCCGGCGATGAAGGGATTGTGCTCGCCACCCAGATAGCCCGCGCCGTAGGAAGGGAACGTATTGGGAACGGCGACATACGGCGGCATGCCGTTCTTCGGTCCCTGCAATTTCGAAAGCACCGAGCCTACGCTGGGATATTCAAGCGTCGGCAGCGGCAGGTAGCCGGTCAGCAGGTAGTTGATGGCGCGCTCATGATTGTTCTCGCGCGATTTCATGGAGCGGAGAATCGTGTACTTATCGGCCACCTTGGCCATGCGCGGCAGATGCTCGCAGATCTGAATGCCGGCGACGTTGGTAGAAATCGGCTTGAACTCGCCGCGGATATCCGATGGCGCGTCCATCTTCATGTCGAAGGTATCCTGATGCGGCGATCCTCCGGATTGCCACAACAGGATGCAGGAGATGTCCTTGCGCCCTCCCTTGGAAGCGCCCTGAAGCGCGTTGGCAAGCGACAACCCGCCCAGGCCCAGCGAGCCGATGCGCATGAAATCGCGGCGGCCGAAGATGTTGGTGTGATTGGTTACGCGCATGTTCGCTTGGGGCTCCCGTCAGTGATTGTATAGAAATTCCTTGGTGTTGAGAAGCGCCCAAAAGACGTCCTCCATGCCTTGGCGGCGGCTCTTGGCTCTTGCAACGGCATTGCGCGCGGAGGCTGATTCCTCCGGATCGGGGAAGCGCGCCAGCGCCCGCAGATACAGCTCTTCGATCAGGTCCCGGTCGGCCGGATACTTTTCAAGCGCCTGGGTCAGGAAGCCTTCCTTCTTCGATACCTTGGTGTGCACCGTATCGCCGCCAATCATGTGCAGCACCTGGTTCAGTGTCGGCGTGTTCTTGCGCTCGCAGACCACCTGGCGCGAGGGACGGTCGAAGACTTCGAGGAAGTAAGATTCGATCTCCGGCTCCGGCAGTTGCGCCGCGGTGGTGCCGGGGAACTGCGAATTGTAGGATTCGGGCACGCCCGTGGCGAGCGATACCGAATCGAGCAACTGTTCCGCGCCCAGGCGCTTGGGATAGTAGCGCGAGTAAGCCATGCGATCTTCCTTGTTGCCTTTGTTGGGGACCGATGAAAGCTGATAGGCGCTCGAGGAAGTGATGCGCCGGATGAGATGGTGGATGTCGAAGCCATGGGCGGCGAAGTCTTCGGCCAGCGCGTCGAGCAGCGTTTGATTCGTCGCCGGGTTGGTGAGGCGGAAATCGTCCACCGGCTCGACGAAGCCGCGGCCCATGAAGTTGTGCCACATGCGATTCACCATGGCGCGCGCGAACCACGGATTCGACTTCGACGTCATCCAGTCGGCCAGCAGCTCGCGCCGGTCGGTGAAGGCTTCGGTCGCGGCCGGCTTGGCGTCGAGCGCCTTGGGATCGTAGACAAGCTTCGAATCGGGGTGAACGAACTTGCGTTCGAAATCGACATACAGAGCGCGCTCGTTGTTGCGCGGACCCTGGCCCTTGTAGCGGACCTGGGAAAAGAAGGCGGCCATGCCGTTGAAGTCGTCCTGTTTCCAGCGCTCCAGCGGGTGGTTGTGGCAGCGGGCGCATTCAATGCTCACGCCAAGGAAAAGCTGGCTGGTCATCGAGGCCAGGTCGAGTTCCTTCTTCATCAGCGGGTAATAGCTGGTGGCCGGCGAGTCGTACATATTGCCGGTGGAGGTGAGCAGGCGCCGCGCGAACTGATCGTAGGGAACGTTACCGGCAAACTGCTGTACAAGCCAGCGGGTGAACGTATAGGGACCCTTGTTATACAGCAGTTGCTTTGTGTTGTTGAGATGATCGCCCCAATACATCGCCCAGTAGTCGGCGTATTCGGGCCGCTTCAGGAGGCGGTCCACCAGCTCGGTGCGCTTGTCCGGGCCGGTGCTTGCGAGGAACGCACGCGCTTCGGTGGAAGTGGGCGCGACGCCGATGACATCGAGATAGACGCGGCGCAGGAACGTCGCATCATCGGCGGCATCGGAGGGCGGGATGGATAGCCGCTCCAGCTTGGCGTTGATGTGTTCGTCGATGAAATTGCGCACCGGCATCGGCTTGACCGGCAGTCGTTCGATCACGACGCCCACCTTGGCGGCGGCGGCCACACCGGGCCCGCGCACCACGATGGCCGTCTCGCCGCCTCGCACCGCGGTCATGACACCGTTGCGGTTGACCGACGCGATGGAATCGTCGTTGGCGGAAAACTTCACCAGATCGGTTACGTCGGCTTCGCTGCCATCGGAAAATCGCGCGGTGACCAGGAGTTGGCGCTTGGCCTCGCGCCCGAACAGCGTGCTCATCTCAGGCAGCACGCGCAGCGAGACCATACGGCGTTCGTCGGTGGGGTTGCGTTTGGCGCCTTCCTGGATCCAGGCGAGTAACGTCTGGTAATCGGCCGAATCTTCGCGCAGCAGCTTGCCGCCGCCGTGCTTTACCGCGAAGGTAGGTTTGCGCAAGATCAGACTCTGCGCGGCCGATTGTTTGTCGATGCGCCGGCCTTCGTGCTTATGCACCACCATTTCATAGTCCTGTTCCGGCTCATAGCCGAACAGCGACAACTTGAATCCCGCCTGGCCGTTCAAGGCTCCGTGGCAGGAGCCTCCGTTGCAGCCGTATTTGGTGAAGACGGGCAGGATGTCGCCGGCGAAACTGCGCGGCATCGGAGCGCCCGCCTTCTGCACCAGCGCCAGAGTGGTGCCGCGCAGTCCTTTGTAGGACGCGCTGATGGATGCAGCGCCGTCCCCATGCGCGATGACTCGTGCCTTGCTCACGCTCGCCGCTTGAGGCTAGCTCGATTGGAAGACCGCGGACTCGGTTACATCCTGCACGGTGCCGTCGGAGTACTCCACCACCGCCGTCAGCCGTTGCGAGGAACCTTTACCGAACAGCAGCGGGTTGCCGGGCGAGACCGTCAGCTTCCTGGGCACGCGAGGCGCCGCGCCTAGTAAGGCGGACATGAGGGCGAAGCAGAGCAAAGCTCGTGTCATAAAAAGATCAATCCACTTGAATCCCGATTTTGGGCGCTTCCTGATGTTCGCGGCCGGCGATGCCAAGGATCGCGACCCGCGGCACGCGGCCTTCCGTCATTTCAGCGGCGGCTCGTACACGGAGTTCGATTTGAGCGGCGCCCGGCGGCGCGGTGGCCGGCTCCATGGTGATGCCCGGCGGCAAATTTTCCAGCCGGAATCTGATGGCCGCGGTGAAGCCCGGTTCGCGCCGGATCACAACCGGGATCGTGGCCATGCCGCCGCGCGGCAGATTCACGGAGCTGACCGAGGCTTCGAGCGAAAACGACGGTTTCTCGGCCACCGTGACCAGCGCGGTATCGGTTCTGGCGAACGTAGCGCCCTCGCCGCCGCCCGATGAAATCCGCACGGGCCGCCACGCCTGGACGGCGCCGGATGAGATGGTTACCGCACTGGCCGCGCCAGGCTTGGCGGCGGCATCGGCTTTGAGAATCACATCCACTTCATTCCTTCCAGGCTCGATCGTCACAGGTTCCGCCGTGATCCCCTCGGGCAGGCCGGCGACGGTGACGGGAATGGCATCCTTGTGGCCATCGCGCCGCGCGGCGGTGACTTTCCATTTCGAATCCTTGCCCGGATAGACATAGGGACGCTCGGTGGTCATGGCGAGCTCGAAATGCGGCACCGGAGGCGTGACGCGAAGCTGATACGGAAAGTTCTCCCCCGCGGTATTCACCAGGTTGCGCAGCTCGAGCGTGTATTCGCCCTCCTGCTGGAAGGTGTGCATGAGGCGCGGGTCTTTGTTGTAGAAGTCGGCGACAGCGAACGTGAAATCGTCGTTGCTGGCAATGGCTTTCCCCTTCGCGTCAAGGATGCGAATCAACGGATCGGTGGGCGCGCCGAAGCGATTGGAGCGTACCTCGAAGACCAGCGTCTGATCCTTGGCGGCATGGAAGGCGAACCGCTCCGGTGCGCGGTAGCGAATGATGCCGGTCACGGCAACGGGAGGATGAAGGGCTCCTGTGCCGGACCAGACCGGAGTGGAATCGACGAAAAACCGCACGGGGTTCGACCGGCCGCCGGCGGAGATCAACGTCAACTCGTGCATCCCACCGGGCGCCGTGGCCGGCACGTTGAGGCGCAGGGAAACGGCGGCGTCCTTCAGCGCGGTGATTTCTCCGGTAATGCCGTGCGGGGCCACTAGGCTTGGGTTCGTTCCACCAAATCCGGCCCCGTGAATTGTAGCCTCCGCCGTGGCGCCCGGCCGGAAACTCAGCGGCGCGATCGTTTGAAGCTGCGGCACCTGGCGGACATCGAGTTCATAGGCGAAGTTGGGATCGTTGGACCGGTGCGTTGGCTGCACGACGGCGATGTACTCTCCCGTCTCCGAAAAGGTGTGCGTGAAGAACGGATCCCACACGAAGTGGTCTTCATTATGTGCAAGCTTCACGCCAGCGGCGGTCAACAGAACGAGCGCGGCGTCGAGGCCGTTGCCGTTGCGGGCGGCGCGCAAATCGAAAGTCCACGTCTGGCCGGCCTTGGCTTCGAAGCGATAAAAATCGAAATCGCCATCGACGTTCAGGCGGCCGTCGATGGTCACCGGCAGTTCGACGCGCTGCGCCTGGCCAAGCGTGGTGTTGGGCTCGGTATCGAGCGCGCGCTTGCGGTCGCCGACGCGAAACAGCAGAGGGCCGGAGGCGCCGCGCGGCGTAACGACGCGGAAGTAATGCGGTCCAAAGGCGGCCCTGTCAGACACCGAGATCTGAATGCGCAACCTTGTGGGCGAACTGTCGAGAATCTCCGCGGTCAGATCTTTGTCGAAGGGCACGATCGCTTCGGCGCGGTCGAGATACTCGCCGAGGATTTCCGCCTCCAGTTTCGCCCCCGGCTGGGCGCCCTGCGGGAAGACGGACGCCGCCGCGGGAAGCCGGTGTACGACCTTCTCTTCGCCCGTTTCAGCCGCCGGCGCGAGAGCGGCGCATAGAAGCAACAGACACAGCATCGTCGCGAATTTCGGACTTGGTCGCCTCAATCCTATCACGCCGTATACTAGCCTTCATGTTGAGTTACGCCAAGGGCCCCGGCGCCAATTTGCTGGAACTCACGATCGGCCAGGTGTTTCGCGGCACCGTGGCGCGCCACGGCGGCGAGTTGGCGCTGGTGGTGAGCCATCAGAACGCGCGATTGACCTGGACGGAACTCGATGCCGCCGTCGAGGCTGTCGCGCGCGGGCTCGCCGGACTGGGCTTGCACTCCCAGGATCGCATTGGAATCTGGTCCACCAACTGCCTGGAATGGATCCTGCTGCAACTGGCCGCCGCGCGCATGGGACTCGTTCTGGTCAACGTGAACCCGGCCTACCGCTCATACGAATTGCGGTATGTACTCGAGAAGTCGGCGATGAAGGCGATGTTCCTGCGGGAACGCGATACGCGGACCGACTACCGGCAGATTCTGGCCGGCGCGGGACCGGTCGAGCACGCTATCTATTTCGAGCATCCCACCTGGCAGGCATTCCTCGCGGGCGGGCGCGATTTCGAAACGCCCCCGGTGGACCGCCACGATACGGCCAACATCCAGTACACCTCCGGCACCACCGGCTCACCGAAAGGTGTTCTGTTGACGCATCGCAACCTGGTGAACAACGCGATGCTGATCGGCGAGCGGCTGCGGATCACGCATGAGGACAAGTTGTGTTCGCCGGTTCCGCTCTACCACTGCTTCGGGTGCGTGATGAGCTCGATGTTGTGCTTCGTCACCGGCGCCACGCTGATTCTGCCCGCCGCGTCGTTCGACGCACTGGCGACGCTGCGGGCGATCGATCAGGAGCGGGCCACGGCCGTGTACGGCGTGCCCACCATGTTCATCGCCGAGTTGCAGCATCCCGAATTCGCGCGATTCGATCTCAGCAGCCTGCGCACGGGCATCATGGCGGGGGCTCCCTGCCCCATCGAGATCATGCGGCACGTGATCGCCGACATGCATTGCGCGGAAATGACGATCGCGTACGGGCAGACGGAAGCAAGTCCGGTGGTGACGCAATCGAAAGCCGATGACGATATCGAGAAGCGCGTGACAACCGTTGGCTGTGCGATGCCCGAAACCGAAGTCAAGATCGTGGACGCCGCCACGGGCGCGACACTGCAGACGGGCGAAATCGGTGAGCTTTGCACGCGCGGCTATCTGGTCATGAAGGGCTATGACGGCAATCCGGAAGCCACCTCGGAAGCGATCGACAAGGACGGCTGGCTGCATACGGGCGACCTGGCGGTGATGACGGAAGAGGGATACTTCGGCATTCGCGGCCGGTCGCGCGACATGATCATCCGCGGCGGCGAAAACATCTATCCGCGCGAGATCGAGGAATTCCTGTATACTCACCCGGCGGTGTCGGATGTGTCGGTCTTCGGGCTGCCGGACGAACGGCTGGGCGAGACCGTGTGCGCGTGGGTCCGGCTGAAGCCCGGCGCGGAGGCGACACCCGAAGCGATTCGCGAATGGTGCCGCGGGCGCATCGCGCACTACAAGGTTCCCCAGCACGTTCGCATCGTCGACGGATTTCCGATGACCGTGAGCGGCAAGCTGCAAAAGTTCCGTATGCGCGAGACGGAGGTGGAAACGCTCGGCCTCGAACGGGCCGCCCGCGTCAGGACCGCTTGACCGGCAGGCGCGCTTCGACCAGCGGCCGGATGAAGCACGTTTCGGCATGATCGTTCACCATGCCCATGGCCTGCATGAAGGCGTAAACGGTGGTGGGTCCCACAAAGGCCCAGCCGCGCTTTTTGAGGTCCTTCGATAGCGCAATGGATTCGGGCGTCGTGCTGACCGTGGATGGGCCCAGGCGCGGATGGCGCTCATAGCGCCAGATATACCCGGCCAGCGAGCCCGCCTCCTCACGCAGTTCAAGGGCGCGCCTGGCGTTGTTGATGGTGGCTTCGATCTTGCCGCGATGGCGGACGATACCGGCGTCCTTGAGCAATCGCTCGACATCCCTGGCCCCGAAGCGGGCCACCTTCTCAAACTCGAAGCCGGCAAAGGCGCGGCGGAAGTTCTCCCGTTTGCGCAAAATGGTGAGCCAGCTCAGACCGGATTGAAATCCTTCCAGGCACAGTTTCTCGAACAGCCGGCGGTCGTCGGTTACCGGGAATCCCCATTCGGTGTCGTGATAGGCGATGTAATCGGGATCGGATCCGCACCAGAAGCAGCGTGGCTCGCTCACTCGGCCTCCCCGGCCGGAGCCTGCTGCGTGACTACGTTCGAAACCTCCGCCAGGCGCACGCCGTAAAGCCGTTCCAGGCGCTTGCAAAGCTCTTCGGCCAGGCGCTGGGCGGAGTCCGATTCGCCGTGCTGCACCACCACTTTGAGGAAAATATCGGATCGAAGCATCACTCCCTAGAATACGGAAATCGGGATGTTACCATGGGCGGGTGGAATGCCGAATTTGTGAGACTCGCAAGCCGCGCCGCAGGTGTCCGGGCGTGAATGGGGACATCTGCGCACCCTGCTGCGGGGCGGAGCGCGAAGTCACGGTAAGTTGCCCGCTCGATTGCGAGTATCTGCTCGAATCCCGCCAGCATGAGCGCATGCTCGAACTCGATCCAAAGACGATTCCCAACCGCGACATCGAGATCACCGAAAGCTTCCTGGAGCGTAACGATCCGCTGACGATTCTGCTTTCCGTGAGCACTTTAAGGGCGGCGCTGGCGGTGCCGGGGGCGGTGGATTCCGACGTTCGCGAGGCGCTCGAATCCATCATCAAGACGTATCGCACTCGGCAAAGCGGCCTGATTTACGAAAGCCGCCCGAACAATCCGGTGGCCGGGGCGTTGCAGCAGCACCTGCAGGCGGCAATCGAGTCTTTCCAGCAGCGGATGCAGCAGCAGGCGGGCATGGCCACCATCCGCGACGCGGACCTGTTGGGCGTTCTGGTGTTTCTGCAGCGTTTCGAATTGCAGTGGTCCAATGGACGGCCGCGCGGACGGGCGTTCATTTCGTTTCTGCTGGCGAAGTTCGGCACCCCTGTCGAACGCTCGGCCGCCCCGGCATTGGTGCAGCCGTAGGCCTACGCAAAAGCGCGGTGGGAATACCCCCGACTTTCGCTTCGCGTTGCCCATACCTCCGGCCGATTTCGTACTTCAACAATCCGGCGCAGACTCGTACTCAAGCGAAATATGCGTACGGGCAACTTTACACTTCTTTTCCTGGCGGCGGCCGCGCTGGAGGCCGCTCCTATTTACAACGTGACCGATCTCGGTCCGGTGGGCGGCGGCGCGCTGTCTTCGGTCAACAATGCGGGGACGGCCTTCGGCTACACGCAGACCGCCATGGGGCGGCAAGCCTATTCTTCCGCCGGCGCGCTGCAAGCGGCGGGTATGGAAAGCGCCGCCGCGCAGGGCAACAACTTCGGCCAGGTGGCGGGCACCACCTGGCGCGACGGGCGCGCCGAAGTGACCATGTGGAGCAATGGAATGATCGGCATGCTGGGCTTGAACGGTACCACTGAAAGCTATGGAAACGCGATCAACGATCTCGGTTGGGTGGCGGGTGGCGCGACGGACGCCCGCGGCGAGATGACCGCCTTTCTGTTTCGGGAAGGCACGGTCCACGAAATCGGCAAGTTGGGCAACGGCACCTGGAGTTCGGCCAACGGTGTCAATCGCGGCGGCCAGGTGACGGGAACCAGCGAAGTGGAACCCGGCGTATTTCACGCCTTCACGTGGACGGCGGGAGGCGGATTGACCGACCTCGGCACACTCGGCGGCGCGTCCAGCTATGGCGCGGCGATCAACGGGAAAGGGACCGTCGCCGGCAATTCGGTGACGCGTGCCGGCTACACACAGGCCTTTTCCCACGACGGCAACACCATGACCGGCCTCGGCACACTGGGTGGCGAGACGAGCTACGCAGCGGGCCTCAATTCAGCGGGCGATATCGTGGGTGCTTCGGACGTTTCGCCGGACCGCGCCGAGGCGTTTCTTTACTCCAACGGCGTCATGACGAATCTGAACCGGCTGCTGGCGGCGGACGCGGGCTGGAGACTGCTCGAAGCGCATTCGATCAACGACAACGGACAGATCGTGGGCGTGGGCCTGAATCAAGGCGAACGGCGGGCGTTCCGGCTGGACCCGGCGGCCAACACCACCCTCGATGAAACGCTGGCCAAGGTGCAGCCGCAATCGCTCTCGCTCGCTTCGCTTCAAGCAGCCAGCCTGGCGGAGGAGACGCCCGAGCCGGGTACCGTGACGATGCTGGCGGCGGGGCTACTGTTTGGGGGCGTCGGGCTGCTGCGGCGTCGCGGCTAGCCGCTTTTGGATGGCTTCGACATACTGCTGCGTTTCGGCGATGGCGGGAATGCCGCCATCCTGATCGACGCGGGCTTCCCCGGCGTTATAGGCGCTGAGAACCAGGTCGATCTTATCCTTGTATTTCGTCAACAGGCGCTTCAACAGGCGTGTGCCGCCGTCGATGCTTTCGGCAGGGTCGAACGGATCGCGGACACCCAACTCGGCCGCTGTGGCCGGCATCAATTGCATCAGACCTTGCGCGCCCTTCGGGGAAACGGCGCAGGGACGGAAGGCGCTTTCCCGCTCCATCACGGCGCGGATGAGCGTGGCTCCCACACCTTCCTTGCGGGCGGCGGCGCCGATCAAGGGATCGAGTTGTTCCGCCGTCATGGCCGGACAGTCCGCCTGGGCTTGGGCCGGCACGGGCGGCGGACCGATTGGTTCGATCGGCTCCTTGGGCCAGGGATAGGTAAACCAGCTTTTGGGATCGGGTCCGGCCGGCGATTCGGGAAGCCCGCGCGCAAGTTGCACCTGTTTCCGGGCGGCCGCCTTCTGTTTCTCGACGGACGGATCCATCGCTTTCCGGATGGCCTGCTGGCGCTCGATGGGCTTTGGATCGGGCGTCTGCGCGAGCAATCCATTCAAGAAGAGGAACCAGATCACAGGGAGGAAATCGGTAGGGAAAGGCGAGAGGACCAGTGCAAACTTCTGTAAGACAGCGAAAAGTCTAAGTGTGGATCTGAAGCGAAACCTAGGGAAAAATCGGACTCACCGCGAACTAGTCCCGCCAGACAGCGTCGCCGATAGTAAGGGTAGTTATGCATGAGAGGCGTTTACAAACACGGATGCTCTGCGCGGACCTGGTCCAAATTCAGTGGCGCGACGAAAAGGACCGGCCGAAGAAGGCCGTGGCCAACCTGGAGGACATTTCCCTCATGGGCGCCTGTCTGCAGTTGGATCAGGCGATTCCGCTGAACGCGCCGGTACGGATCACCGTCCCCAATGGAAAGATGGTGGGGCATTGCCGTTATTGCGTCTATCGGGAGATTGGCTACTTTATCGGCATCGAGTTCGAGCCCGGGGCGAGCTGGTCGAGACGCAACTTCAAGCCGCAGCACATGCTCGATCCGCGGAAGCTGATGACCAAGCCGCGCGTAAAGCCCAGCGGACTTTCATCGCCCACGATTCAGTAGGCGGCGAGCCAGCGAACCTTCTCCAAGAGCTTCTGCGCGTTGGGCAGATAGGCTTCCTCGAGCGGCGGACTGAAAGGCACGGGCGTATCGGGCGCGGCCAGACGCAGCACCGGACCGTCGAGATACTCAAACGCCTTTTCGGTGATGCGCGCGGCGATCTCGCCCCCGAATCCCCCGGTCAAATTCGCTTCGTGCAGCACGATGGCTTTCGACGTCTTGCGCACGCTGGCGAGAATCGTTTCCTCGTCCAGAGGGGTGAGCGTCCTCAGATCGATGACTTCAATCGAGAGTCCCTCGCGCTCCATCAAAGCCGCGACTTCGGCCGCCACGTGAACCATGGCCGAATAAGTGACGATCGACATGTGGCGGCCTTCGCGATGCACGCTGGCTTTGCCAATGGGCACCGTATAGTCGCCTTCCGGCAGATCTTCCTTCACGCGCCGGTAAAGGGCCTTGTGCTCGTAAAAGATCACCGGGTCGTTGTCGCGGATGGCGGACTTGATCAATCCCTTGGCGTCGCGCGCGGTGGCGGGCAGCACCACTTTCAAACCGGGCGTGTGCGTAAACCAGGCTTCGTTCTGCTGGGAGTGGTAGGGGCCGCCGTGGATGCCTCCGCCGCAGGGCGCGCGCAGCACCAGCGGAGCCGGAGCGTTCCAACGGTAGCGGCACTTGGCGGCGAAGTTGACAATCTGATCGAACCCGCAGGAAATGAAATCGGCAAACTGCATTTCGGCGACCGGGCGCAGACCCATGAAGCTGGCCCCGATGGCGGCGCCGACGATGGCCGATTCCGAGATAGGCGTATCGACGATGCGGCGGCCGCCGAATTGATCGAGCAACCCTTGGGTGACCTTGAACGCGCCGCCGTAAATGCCGATGTCTTCGCCCAGCAGGAAGACGTTGGGGTCGCGTTCCATCTCCTCGCGAAGGCCCTCGCGGATCGCTTCCACGTAAGTAGTCGGCACTTGCTTCAGGACTCCTTGCGTTCGAAAACGCCATCGAGCAATTCGGAGGGATCGGGATAGGGGCTGTTCTCGGCCCATTCGATGGCTTCGTCGATCTCGCGGCGCACGCGGGCGTGCACAGCTTCGATCGCGGCGGGCGAGTCCCAGCCTTCGTCGAGCAGGCGGCGCTCCACGCGGCGGATGGGGCAGCGCTGTTCCCAGAGCTCGAACAATTCCTTGGGGACGTAGTCGGCCGGGTCGTGTGCGGAATGGCCGGTCATGCGGAAGGTCTTGCATTCGATCAGATAAGGACCGTTGCCCGACCGGGCGTGGGCGGCGGCGCGCTCGCACGCATCGTAGACGGCAAGCGGGTCGTTGCCATCGGCGATCTCGGCGGGGATGCCGTAACCGGGCGCGCGATCGGCGACGTTGGCGCAGGCCATCTGCTTGTCGAGCGGCGTCGAGTAGGCGTACTGGTTGTTGTTGCAGAGCAGCACCAGCGGTGCCTTCTGAACGGCGGCGAGGTTGATGCCCTCATGCCAATCGCCTCGGCTGGTGGCTCCGTCGCCGAAGAACACGAAGACGACGTCGTCCTTGCCCTGATACTTCAAAGCCATGGCCGCGCCGGCGGCGACCGGTACGCTGGCGGCCATGGCGGAAATGATGGCCACGATGCGCTTGCGCAGGTCGCCCATGTGCATGTTGCCGTCGCGGCCGCGCGTCAGACCGGCGGCGCGGCCCATGTATTGAGCGAATACCTCGCGCAGCGAAATGCCGCGCATGAAGTAGAGGGCCAGGTCTCGATGGGAGGGAAAGAGCACGTCTTCGGGGCGGGCGGCAAGGCCGGCTCCGACGGGAATCGCCTCCTGCCCGCGGCCGACATAGACACCGCCAAGGATTTTGCCCTGGCGGTAGAGTTTGCGCTCGATGCGATCTTCGGCCTCGCGCATCAGCGACATGTAATAAAGTGCGCGGCGTGCTAATTCCGCGCGCGGACTAAGCTTTGCGCCGGACGATGAGTCCGCGTCGAGTTTCAGCGCCGGATCGGTGGAGAGTTCGAGCTTGGCTACGGTCATGGCGTGTGGACTACCGTCTCCCAAACCCAAAAGTATACCGCTCTTTTTTCAGACGGCGGTCAGAGTCCCGCGCCGCTGGTGGTGACCGTGAGACGTCCGTGTTTGACACCCTTGGTGGAGATCATGGCATCGGCAATCTGGCGCACGACAGCCGCCTTGCCCTTGAGCACGGTGACCTCCAGGCAGTTGTCATGATCGAGATGCACGTGCAGCGTGGAGAGCACGTTGTGATAGGCGCCGTGCTGGATCTCGGTGAGCTTGTCGCTCAGCAGGCGGACATGGTGGTCATACACCAGCGTGACGGTGGCGATAACCGGGCTGTCGGGGTTTTCGGAAACGTCCTGAATCAGTTCCTCGCGTATCAGGTCGCGAAACGCCTCGGAACGGTTCGTATAGCCCTTGGCTTCAATCAGGGCGTCGAAGCGGGCAAGAAGATCTTCGTCGATCGCGACGCCGATGCGGCTGAGGTGTCCCATGCGTAATGTCAGATTAGCTGCGCGGGTGGGCTGGCGCAAGGCGCCTCACTCGAAGGCGGGTAGGGGGTATTTCCGGGTAAGCCGTAATTGATTCACAGTACGGCTCGCAGTTATCGGTTTTGGAGAGAAGAAGAAGGGCGGGCGGACTCGCACACTGCCGGATCCGCCCGGCAAGGTTACTCGGCGGCGTCCAGGCCTTTATTCTTGCGAAACTCGGCCCAACGCTTTTTCTGAGCCAATGCGATCCGCTTGCGGGCCGCCGGGCTCAGTTCGCGCTTGCGGCCAGTGGCTTTGGGCGCATCCGAAGACTCCGCTCGCGATGCCGCGGGCGTGTAGGTTCGCTGCCCCATCATGGCGCGAACGCTTCTGATCTGATCGTCTATTTGCTTTTTCTTAAGCTCCAGGCCTTCTAGAGCGGCGGCCAGGAGAAAGGGGTCTTGAACGGCATTTCGGGGTCTTGGCATCTGTTCTCCAAGTGAAAGTTGTGTATCCGCTTATAAGAGCGGAATACTTCATTATGGAAAAGAATACACCGCCGGATCAGGGCGAGTCAAGCAGAACAGTAAAAGGGCCCTGATTTGTTAAGTCAACCTGCATATGAGCCTGGAATACGCCTTCGGCTACCGGGACGCCGCTTTCTCGAAGCTTTTCGACGAAGTAAGCATATAAAGCACGGGCTGTTTCTGGCGGCGCGGCGTCGTCGAAGGCGGGACGCCGGCCCTTGGTGCAGTTGGCGTAGACGGTAAACTGGGACACAGCAAGTATCGAACCGCCCGTATCTATTACAGACAGGTTCGCACGGTTCTCCGAATCTTCAAACAACCGCAGCACCGGAATCTTCCCGGCCAAGTAGTCCGCGTCTTTCTCGCTGTCACCTTTCCTTACACCAACCAGTACTAGAAGGCCAGGTCCAATCTGACCGGAAATCCGGCCCTCCACGGTAACCGAAGCCCGGCTTACGCGCTGTATGACCGCTCTCATGTCCCCAAGCAATCCGGACCGGTGCCTACCCGTTGCTTGGGTTTAGGTTTACAAACCTTCACAAGAGAATTAGTATACCCGCAACTGGGGGCGGGAGCCAAATCATTTTTCATCTTTTTCGTTTCGGCCGATTTCGGGCCGCGGGGCGGCCGCCTGAACCTCTACGCTAAGATGATCTCAAACGGAACATCATGATTGAAACTTTCGCCTATGCCCGCGCCGGGCTGCTTGGCAATCCATCGGATGGCTACTACGGCAAGACGCTTGCCTTTATCGTGCGCAATTTTCGCGCGCGCGTTCTGCTGCACCCCTCGGCCCGGCTCGAAATACGGCCGGGGAAAGCGGACATGCCGATCTTTGAGAGTCTGGACGACCTCTATCAGAGCACACGCTGGCGCGGTTACTACGGCGGCATCCGCATCATCCAGGCGTCGATCGTGCGGTTTCTCGACTATTGCCGCGAACAGGGCCTCGATCTGGACGAACGCAATTTCACGCTCGAGTATGAGACGACGGTTCCGCTCCGTCTCGGCATGGGCGGGTCGAGCGCCATCATTACGGCCGCGCTGCGGGCGCTGTGCCGGTTTTTCGAAGTCGAGATTCCACTGCCGGTGCAGGCCCGGCTGGCGCTGGAGACCGAGACGCGCGAACTGGGCGTCCCGGCCGGGCCGCAGGACCGCGTGATTCAAGCCTACGAAGGTCTGGTCTTCATGGACTTTCAGAAGGAGTTGATGGAAGGGCGCGGTTACGGCGAGTACGAACGGCTGGACCCGAAACTGCTGCCGACTCTCTATCTCGCCTACCGCACTTCGCTAAGCGAAGGCACGGAAGTCTTCCACAGCAACATCAAGGAGCGTTGGCGCAACGGCGATCCGGAGGTGGTGGAGGCGATGCGTACCTGGGGCTCTTACGCCGAGCAGGGGCGGCAGGCGCTGCTCGACGGGGATCATGCTAAGTTGGACCGGCTCATCGACCTTAATTTCGACCGCCGCGCCACGCTTTATCAGATTGGCGAAGGGAACCTGGAGATGATCCGGCTGGCGCGTTCGACCGGGGCGTCGGCGAACTTCGCGGGCTCGGGCGGCGCCATTACGGGCGCCTACCGCGGCGAGGAGATGTTTCAGAAACTGGTGGAGATCATGAAGCCCCGCAATATCGCAGTGATCAAGCCGTCCATTCTGCCGCGCGCGCCGCGATAAGCCGTTACAGCAGGGCGGCGACTTTGGCCGGCGCGGTGGAAGAGCGCACGCACAATTCACCCGGAATCATCGCCGGAGCCGGAACCTGTCCCTCTCCATTGATTTTCGAATACAGCAGCTTGACCGCCGCGGCCGCCACACGATCGGTCTGCTGCTTGATCGTGGTCATGGGCGGATTGAAATTCTCCGTCCACGGCGTATGGTCGAACCCGATCAGGCTGACGTCTTCCGGGCAGTTCCATCCGCCGTCGCGGACGGCGCGGGCGGCGCCCAGAAGCAGAAGCCCATTGCCGCAGATCAAGGCGGTCGGCCGGTCCGGCTGGCGGAGCAGCGCGGTGGCGGCTTCGTGAGCGTCCTCCTGACGGCGCAACCCCATCTGAATATATCCGGGCGGGACGGCCACGCCCGCCTGTTCGAGCGTGCGGCAGAATCCTTCGACGCGCGCGGTATTACTGGTGCCGGTGGCGCGGGTCAGCAAAATGGCGATCCGCTCATGGCCCAATTCGAGCATATGCCGGGCCGCCAGCGACGCGGCGGCGACGTTATCGGTGCCGACGGTGGGAAAGGCGTTCGATACCGGGCCGCGCTCGATGAACACCACCGGCAGCCCGAGTTCGTCGATCCAGTCGAAGGGAACCACCGAATCGGTGGCGGTGACCAGCACGCCGTCCACCCCGCGGGCATGCAGGACTTCGACGTGGCGGCGCTCGTTTTCGGCCGAGTCGGCCGAATCGCACAGCATGACCGAGTAGCCCAGCTCGCGGGCGGATTCTTCAATGTTGCGGATCAAGTCGGGAAAAAACGGATTGGCAATGTCGGGTATGACGATGCCCATCACAAAGCTTTTGCCGGTACGTAACGACCGGCCGCGCTCATTACGCCGGTAATTGAGGGCGGCCATCGCCTCCCTCACCGATTTGGTGCGCTTGACGCTAACCGGCACGTTGCCATTGATCACCGCCGATACGGTCGCAATCGATACGCCGGCCAGTTTCGCCACGTCCTCGATCGTCGCTCGCGCAATTGTTTTCGCCATTCGTCTGTAATCATCCCCTTCACCCTCACTGAACGCCGTGCAAGCGGCATTCAACCCCTAGCTACATTATCGGGCACCGTCAACGGCGGCCGTTACGGGAAACCTATCACTTCCCCGCCTCCTCGCACAAGGCCCTTCGACCCGGCATTGTTTTACCTTCCCGCCGGCTCACCGTTAATTTCGTAAAACAACGCAGCCGGTTTCCGGTATCCCCGCCTGTTTCAAAGTAAGATCCTATCCAGGGCACGAGTAGCAAACCGGGCCCCGAGGAGAGACACATGTCGATCAAGACCCCAAACCGGCGCCAGATGTTGAAGGCCACCGGCGCCGCCGTTCTGGCTGGATTCGCCAGGCCGCTGGACGTCGCCCTGGCGCAAACCGAATGCACCGTCGTCGCGGCGCCTTCGCTCACCGAGGGACCGTATTTCGTCGACGAGATCCTGCACCGTAGCGATATCCGCGCCGATCCCGGCACTGGAGAGATGTCGACGGGCTTCCCCATGAACCTGACGCTGAACTTTTCACGCGTCGATACTTGCGTGGTGACACCGCTGGCCGGTGCGTTCGTCGATATCTGGCACTGCGACTCGGGCGGCATTTATTCAGACGTGGCCGCCAACAGTTCGACCGGGAAGAAATTCCTGCGCGGCTACCAGATCGCCGACCGGGCGGGCCAGGTCAAATTCCTGACCGTATTTCCGGGCTGGTATCAGGGCCGCGCCGTTCACATTCACTTCAAGGTGCGGTTCTTCTCGAGAGGCGAGGAAACCTACGAATTCACCAGCCAGTTCTTCTTCGAAGATGCGCTGATCAATGAGATCTACCAGCTTGCGCCTTACAACACCAAGGGGCTGCCGGACACGCGTAACAGCAACGACAGCATCTATAACGGGGCCTCGTCGCTTGGACCGATTCAATCGGGCAGCGGCGGCTACCTGTTGATCAAGCCGGTGCGGGACGGCGATGCGCTCAATGCCGAGTTCAACGTGATTCTGGATGTATCGGCGGGAAGCTCGCCGGACGGCACCGGCGGCGGCGGTCCTGGTGGTCCGGGCGGTCCGGGCGGCCCGCCTCCGGGTGGCGGCCCTCCGCCCGGCGGCGGCGGCAACTGAGGCACGGGGAGATCCTCCGGTAAGAAATTACACAACTCTTACAATCGACAGGCTCAACCGCTGTTAGCTTGTCTATGGAGGATCTCTTTTTTGACCACACGGTCCCGTTCCATCAACTGGCCGACTGCGATTACGTTCGCCATTTTCCACGTGGGCGCCATTGCGGCGCTTTTTCATTTCACCTGGACCGCCTTCCTGACCAGCGCCGTTCTGTTCTGGATGACCATCAGTTGGGGCATTGGCATGGGCTATCACCGGCTGCTGACGCACCGTTCCTATGTCGTTCCCAAATGGATCGAATATCTATTCGCCGTATGCGGCACGCTGACGCTCGAGGGTGGCCCGCTGTTCTGGGTCGGCACGCATCGCATTCATCATCAGAATTCCGACAAGGAAGGCGATCCGCACACCCCGCGCGACGGAGCCTGGTGGGCGCACCTGTTGTGGATGATTCTCGGGCAGGCGGGCCACAACAACACCAAGGAATACGGCCGCTACGTGCCGGAGCTTTCCCGCGTGCCGTTCTACCGCTGGCTGAACACCTATCATTACGTTCCGATGATCGCGATGGCGGCGGTGCTTTACCTGGCCGGTGGAACGCCCATGGTGCTGTGGGGGATTTTCGCCCGCGTCACGCTGGGTCTGCATTGCACGTGGCTGGTAAATTCCGCCACGCATCTGTGGGGCTCGCGCCGGTTCCAGACGCGCGACGATTCGCGGAACAACTGGTGGGTGGCGGCCATGACTTTCGGCGAAGGCTGGCACAACAATCATCATGCGCATCCCAATTCCGCCCGCCACGGCCTGGCCTGGTATGAAGTCGACCTGACCTGGTATCAGATCTCGCTGCTTGAAAAGCTTGGCATCGCCTCGCGCGTCAAGGTGGCGTCGGTCGAGCAGGCCGTCGCCGTTCAGGAAGCGGCGTAAGAGGCCCTAGGCGGTTTTCCCTACTGCTGTTTTTCTCCCTTCACGCCGATAAGACGTGTAATGAAGCCGGGCAACCGGCAAACGCGTGGAAGGAGAAGCTGTCAATGGAGAAGCTTTTCAGTCTGTTGTTGAACCTCGTGTCTTTTCAGACCGGGGCACCGGTGGATCCGCGCACCTATGCCATGCTGGCCGCGGGCTTTCTAGCCGCGGTGGTAGTGCGCAAGCGCGCGATCTAAGACCGATTCGTGGCGCGCCGGTTAACGCCGGTGCGCCACTACTTCGATCTCGATCAGCGCACCCTGGTCAAGCCGCGTCACTTCCACCGACGTCTTCGCCGGGCGATGCGGGAAATAGACGCGATAGACCTCGTTCATCTCCGCCAGCCTGCTGAAATCGGTCAGGTAGATGTTGACCTTCGCCACCTGATCGAGTCCCGACCCCGCCGCCCGCAAAATCGCTTCGATATTCTCGATCGCCTGCCGTGTCTGTTGCCGCAAATCCGGCGGAAGCACGCCGCCGGCGCCGCGCCCCAATTGACCCGATACGAAAATCAACTCACCGAGTTGGACGGCCTGCGAGTAAGTATCGTTATTGGGCGGCATGCCCGGAACGCCGACCGGTTCGGGTTTCATCGCGATTAGTGGCCAAGCGCTTCGAGCGCCGCCTTCGCCATGGCGGGCTTCGGAGCCTGGTCGCCGGTCCAGATCTCGAACTGGCGCGACGCCTGTTCGAGAAACATCTGGAGCCCGGTGACAATCTCTTTTTTCTGCTCGGTGGCGCGCTTGATCAACATCGTTTCAAGCGGGTTGTACACCATGTCGAAAACGATGTCGCCCGGAATTCCATTTTCAAAGAAGCACTCATCGACATGCGGGAACATGCCGAGCGGAGTGGCGTGGATCACGGCATCGTAGTGCCTGGCCTTCAACTGATCCTTGAGCACCGATTCGGCGCCGCAAGCCTTGGCCAGCGCGCGTACGCGATCAGCGTTGCGGCCGACGATCGAGACCTTCGCGCCCTGATCCACCAGGGCGAAAGCCGCGCCGCGCGCAGCGCCCCCGTTACCCACCACCAGCACGCTGGCCTTGGAAAGCCGGATGCGCTTGGAAAGCGGGGCGGTGACGCCATCCACGTCGGTGTTGGTGCCGCGCCACCGGCCGCCCTTACGCCAAATGGTATTGACCGCGCCGACGCGGCGCGCAAGCGGATCCACTACGTCGAGATAGCGAATCACTTTCTGCTTGTGCGGAATCGTGACGCTGAAGCCCGACAGGGGCAGTTTCTCGGCCAGAACGAAGAAATCCTTGAGTTGAGGCGGATGCACCAGAAACGGAAGATAGACACTGTCGAGGCGCTTGGCCTGGAAGGCGCGGTTATGAACGGCGGGCGAAATCGAGTGGCGCACCGGATCGGCGATTACGCCAAAGACCTTGGCGGCCTTGGTGAACTTTTCAATACGGTAGAGATTGCGCAGCAGGCGGGCCGATACCTGCCCGGCGGCGGTGCCTTCGGCCGAGGAAGGCGCGGCATAAGTAAACACGCCGCCCATGGCGGGCGAGAGCACGCGAGTGGGAAACCCAAGCTCGCCCATGGCGAGCAGAATCAGGTTCGTCCGCGGATAATCCTTGGCCAGCGCCAGCACGCGATGGCTGTCTGACGGCTTGCGCGCCGTGCTCACCACCTTGTAGGCGTCGGCGGGAAACTCGCGCATGCGGCGCATCACCGCGTCAAGCGACGGCGTGCCGCCGAAGTTGTGATAGCTGATAATCAGCCAGGCGCGTCCGCGGAACGGCTCGATCTTGCCGGCCGCCGCGCTTTCGGCGCTTTCGAGCTCGATGTCGACGGCACGGGCGCCCGCGTCGAGACAAACTTCGAGGATGCGCAACTGCTCGTCGATGCTGCCGTTGAAGTGCCCATGGTTCTGGTGGCGGCGGCAGGTGGCAAGCACGGTGCACTGCGGATGAGCCGCCAGAAAGTCGCGGATGACCTGCGCGCCGTCCATCGGATTGGGCAGGTAATCGACGCGAAACTCAAGGAACGTCTCGCCCGCCTCCGCTTCCTGGCGGGCTAGCCGGAAAAGTTCTTTCGCTGACGTGATCCCAAGCGCAATACAGATCTTGGGGAGGGCGGTTTTATGTGGCATTTCCCCTGGCGGATAGTCAGCATACCACACCACCCCGGCTTCATTAGAACACTTGAAACAGAAAGACCGTGTTCGAGCCCTCCGGTGTCAGCGCATACTCGCCGTTCTGGAGAAACTCATTGGCTTCGATGCGGTAGAGACCGTCGCCGAGCCGCCGGAAGCTCAGGTGCAGCGGCCTCACATTGCCGCGGCGCTTGTTGACGGGTGGAAACACCACTTCGCGCTTTCCGTTCTTCACTTCGAGCTTGAACAACTGCAGTTTTTCG